>NZ_SZQA01000002.1 GCF_005233835.1 Herbidospora galbida
GCGAGCCGAAGAGCCGGGAGACGGTGTGCTTCTCCATGAACTCCGACATGTCCAGCATGATCAGCGCGTCTTCGTCCCCGAACAGGAACTCCGCCAGCGCCTTGGACAGCTCGGTCTTACCGACACCGGACGGACCGGCGAAGATGAACGAGCCACCGGGCCTTCTGGGGTCCTTCAGGCCCGCCCGGGTACGCCGGATCGAGCGGCTGAGGCCCTTGATGGCGTCGTCCTGGCCGATGATGCGCTTGTGCAGCTCGTCTTCCATCCGGAGGAGACGCTGGGACTCCTCCTCGGTCAGCTTGAAGACGGGGATGCCGGTCGCGGTGGCCAGCACCTCGGCGATCAGTTCCTCGGTGACCTCGGCGACGACGTCCATGTCGCCGGCCTTCCACTCGCGCTCGCGCCGCTCGCGCTTGAGCATGAGCTGCTTCTCGTTGTCGCGGAGGGCGGCGGCCTTCTCGAAGTCCTGAGCGTCTATGGCCGATTCCTTGTCCCGGCGCACGTTGGCGATCTTCTCGTCGAAGTCGCGCAGGTCGGGCGGGGCGGTCATGCGGCGGATGCGCATGCGCGAGCCGGCCTCGTCGATCAGGTCGATCGCCTTGTCGGGCAGGAACCGGTCGGAGATGTACCGGTCGGCCAGCGTGGCCGCCGCGACGAGCGCGCCGTCGGTGATCGAGACGCGGTGGTGGGCCTCGTAGCGGTCGCGCAGCCCCTTGAGGATCTCGATCGTGTGCGACAGCGACGGCTCGGCGACCTGGATGGGCTGGAAACGACGCTCCAGAGCGGCGTCCTTCTCCAGGTGCTTGCGGTACTCGTCGAGAGTGGTCGCGCCGATGGTCTGGAGTTCGCCTCGGGCCAGCATGGGCTTGAGGATCGACGCGGCGTCTATCGCGCCCTCGGCCGCGCCCGCGCCCACCAGGGTGTGGAGCTCGTCGATGAACAGGATGATGTCGCCGCGGGTGCGGATCTCCTTGAGCACCTTCTTCAGGCGCTCTTCGAAGTCGCCCCGGTAGCGGCTGCCGGCGACGAGTGCGCCCAGGTCGAGGGTGTAGAGGTGCTTGTCCTTCAGCGTCTCGGGCACCTCGCCCTTGACGATCTTCTGGGACAGGCCCTCGACCACGGCCGTCTTGCCGACGCCGGGCTCGCCGACGAGCACCGGGTTGTTCTTGGTGCGGCGGGACAGCACCTGCATGACCCGCTCGATCTCCTTCTCGCGCCCGATGACCGGGTCGAGCTTGCCCTCGCGGGCGGCCTGGGTCAGGTTGCGGCCGAACTGGTCGAGGACCAGCGAGGTCGAGGGGGCGCTCTCCTGGGGCCCGCCCGAGGCCGCGGCCTCCTTGCCGCCCTGGTAGCCGTGCAGCAGCTGGATGACCTGCTGACGGACCCTGTTCAGGTCGGCGCCCAGCTTGACGAGGACCTGGGCGGCCACGCCCTCGCCCTCGCGGATGAGCCCGAGCAGGATGTGCTCGGTGCCGATGTAGTTGTGGCCGAGCTGCAGCGCCTCGCGCAGTGACAGCTCGAGAACCTTCTTGGCACGCGGGGTGAAGGGGATGTGGCCGGAGGGCGCGGACTGGCCCTGGCCGATGATCTCCTCGACCTGCTGACGGACGCCTTCGAGGCTGATGCCGAGGCTTTCGAGGGCCTTGGCGGCGACGCCTTCGCCTTCGTGGATGAGGCCAAGCAGGATGTGCTCGGTGCCGATGTAGTTGTGGTTGAGCATCCGGGCCTCTTCTTGGGCCAGGACGACCACCCGCCGCGCTCGGTCGGTGAACCTTTCGAACATCTCTCGCCGCTCCATGGAGTCCGGGGCCCTGTTACTCCATAGAACGCGGTAATTGGAGTGATGGGTACCGAATACGCGATAGGCGAACTTCACTCAGGGCGTACGGTCAGCCAGGTTAGAGCGGGCGGGAAGTGCTGCGACCACCAGTAGATGTCGTGGCCGCCGGCCCACTCGACGTGGCGGACCTTCGCGCCGGCGGCGCTCAGCTTCGTGGCCCAGTCGTCGGCCGACCACCGGAACCCCGACTCCAGGGTGCCGCCGCCGACGTAGTTCCTGGTCAGGGCGTGCAGCTCGGTCTCCGGGGGGATGCCGGGGCTGAGCCCGAGCGCGCCCGAGAAGACGTCGGGACGCCGTTGGGCCGCGTTGAGGGCCCAGACCGCGCCGCTCGACGCCCCGGCGGTCAGCCAGACGCCCGAGGCGGGGAAGCGCTCGTCGGCCCACGGGATGACCTCGTCGGTGACGAAGGCCAGGTGGGCGGCGTACCGCTCGGGGTCGTGGGCCGGGAGGTACTCGTGCGACCTCGGGTCGCCGCTGCCCGACTCGGCGCAGAAGACGCCCACCACGGCCACCGGCGGGCAGGTGCCGGCCAGGATGGCCGCCTCGACGACCGGGGCGAACGCGGCCAGCATCTGGCCGTCGGCCAGGCAGACCGCCGGGATGAGGCCGTGGGTGCCGGGCGGCACGTAGAGGGCGACCGTGCGGGGCTCGCCGAGGAAGGTGAGCCGGTGCTCCTCCAGGGTGCCCTGCAGTTCGGAGACCTCGGGCAGCGCCGGGGGCGCCAGCTTCCCGCGCCACTCGCGCTCCGCCACGATCGTGGGGGCGTCGGGGCAGACGTACACGCTGATGACCGACTCGTCGAGGCGGCGGATGCGCAGCGACACCTCCCAGAGGTCGTCGGCGCCGTCGACCGGCCACATCAGGAACTGGACGCCGCCGGAGATCCGGGGGTACTCGCACGAGCCGCGCCAGACGATGTGCAGCACGTCGTCTTCCGACCAGACGGCGAGATCGTCGTCGTCGAGCCGGGCGCGCAGCGCGGCGGGGTCGCGCGGGGTCCAGACCCGCCTGATCTCGGCGTCGGGCGGCAGCTTCTCCGACCAGTTCTCGGCCGCTCTGATCTTGTTGGCGGTGACCAGCGACCGCAGGTGCTGGGCGACGGTCTCACGGCCTGCGGCGGCGCGCTCATCGTCAGTGACGGCATGGTCGTAGGCGGCCTCTAATTCGCCATCTATTTCATATGTCCATACATCCAGACGATCTGCCACCTTGCGAACGTACACAATGGAGTAATGGACCGCGAGAAAATCTCCCTCGCCGGCGCCCAGGAGACGATGCTCGCCACCCTGTGGAGCCGAGCTCTCGACAGTCGCTCCCCCCGCTCGATCCTGAAGGACGAGGTCGCGCAGCAGGCCGTCGAGCGGATCGACTACGACTTCGCCAAGACCGGCATCACCCCCATGACCGCGGCCGGGGTCGCCCTGCGGGCTCTGCGCATCGACGAGTGGACCAAGGACTTCCTCCGGCGGCACCCCACCGCGACCGTGCTGCACCTGGCCTGCGGCCTCGACACCCGGGCCCAGCGGATCGACCCCGGCCCTCTGGTGCGCTGGGTCGACCTCGACTATCCCGAGGTGCTGGAGCTGCGCGACCGGGTGATCGACCGGCCCGACGGCGACTACCACAGCATCGCGTCGTCGGTCACGAGTGAGAAGTGGCTGGGCGCGGTGCCCGACGACCGGCCGACGGCGGTCGTGTTCGAGGGCCTGTCCATGTATCTGCGCGAGGACGACGGCCGCCGGCTGATCGAGCGGCTGACCGGCAGGTTCGCGAAGGGTGAGCTCATCTTCGACTGCCAGAACTCGACCGGGATCCGGCTCCAGAAGCTCAACCGGCCCGTCCGGCAGGCCGGGGCGACCCTTTACTGGGCCATCGACGACCCGCGCGTGCTGGAGTCGTGGCATCCCGGGCTGACGCTGCGGGAGGCGCAGCGCGTGGTCGACATGCCGGGTGTCGAGGACTATCCGCTGGGTGGCCGCGTGGCGATGTGGATCATGGCGCATCTGCCGGGGTTCCGGAACATCGGGCAGATCCTGCGCTACTCCTGGGGCTGACGCCTGAGTCGCAGCGAGATCCACGCCGCGACGGCGAAACAGACGGCGGTGGCCGCGGACAGAGCCCAGACGTAGCCTCTGGGGTCGGCCTGCAGGGTCGCCACGTAGACGATGGCCGACAGCACCGCCCCGGCCAGGGCCACCCGCCAGGCCGGCCGGACCCGGAGCAGCGCCAAGGCGACCCAGGCGGCCGCCGTCGCGGCGCCGTAGGCGGTGAGGACCAGCGGGAGGATGCACTCCAGGCCGCCCGAGCAGATGGCCGCTCCGATCCCGCTGGAGGACAGGAACCGGCCGATCACGCCGGTGAGCGGCGTGACGGCCGCGCCGACGACGCCGGCGGACAGGACCTTCATCAGTTCCGAGCGCGCGGTTTTGCGCAATTCGACACCCATGTCGCCAATATCCGGATATTCGGCTTCGGGGGAATGAGTACGCCTACTCAATAGCTGTTCCCGCCACTCGTCGGGAATCGCCCACCGCATGGCGCTTGGGGCTCACGGCACGTCTGACCAGGATGTGAGGTATGACAGCCGTACCGTTCGACCCCGAGCTCGCCGCCGCGCTCACGGTCATCTCGCAGAACATGCCGTCGTCCCTGACCCCTGAAATGATCCCGCTGCTCCGCCAGGGGATGACCACTCTCGCGCCCGCCGAGGACCTCACCCTCGGCGGCATCGTCGACCTCACCGAGGTCGACCTCGGCGACGGGGTGTCGGTGGTCGTCTGCCGCCCGGTCGCCGCGCCGACGCCCGCGCCCGTCGTGTACTGGATCCACGGCGGCGGCATGATCATGGGCGACCACCGGGTCGGGCTGGCCGATCCGCTGGCGTGGGCGGTCGAACTCGGCATGGTCGTCGTCAGCGTCGACTACCGCCTCGCCCCCGAGCACCCCGACCCGGCGCCGGTCGAAGACTGCTACCGGGGCCTGGTCTGGCTCGCCGACAACGCCGCCGAGCTGGGCGTCGACCCGGCCAGGATCGTCATCGCGGGCGGCAGCGCCGGCGGCGGCCTGGCGGCGGGCACCGCCCTGCTGGCCCGCGACCGGGGCGGCCCCGCCCTGCTCGGCCAGCTGCTCATCTACCCGATGCTCGACGAGCGCAACGACACCGTCTCCAGCCACCAGATGGCCGGACTCGGCATCTGGGACCACACCTCCAACGACACCGGCTGGTCGGCCCTCCTCGGCGACCGCCGCGGCGGCCCGGACGTGTCGATCTACGCCTCGCCCTCGCGGGCCACCGACCTGTCGGGCCTGCCGCCCGCCTTCGTGGACGTCGGCTCGGCCGAGACCTTCCGCGACGAGGACGTCGCCTACGCGACGGCGATCTGGCAGGCGGGCGGCCAGGCCGAACTCCACGTGTGGCCCGGCGGCTTCCACGGCTTCGACGTGATGGTCCCGCAGGCGGCGCTGTCGCAGCGGGCCAAGCAGGCGAGGGTCGACTGGCTGCGCCGCCTGCTGGGCCACTGATCCTTCGCGAAACCCGGTCGGCCGCTGAGGGAGACTGAGGAGATGCGGGAGCTCGTCGGAAGATTGGCCGCGCTCGACCCTGACGCCAGCGCCGCCGTGCAGGTCATCGCCTACTTCGACCGGCTCGCCGAAGGGCGGGCGGGCCTGGAGGCGACGGTGCGCGGGGTCGCGGTGCTGGCAGGGTGCGCCGCCCGCCTGATCGACGAGGAACGCGGCGTCTTCCTGAGAGTCCTCGCCGACGGCCACCGCGACGACCATCCCGACGACGCCGACTCCGACGACTGGCCGCGTAAGCGGTCGGGTGACGTCGTGCTCGTTCTGGAGAAGCTCGGGTCGCCCTCGCCGGTCGATCTGATGGTTCTCGAACGCGGGGTCGCGCTGGCCCGCGACGTGCTCGACCGGACGCGGGGCCGGGCGCCCGATCCCGCGCTGGTGGAGCTGGTCGTCGACGCCTCGGCCGGGGAGACCGCCCGGCTGCACGCGGCCAAGCGGCTGCGCCTCGGCGATCGGGCCCGCGCCATCGCGCTGCCCGACGGGGTCGTGCTGGTCGAGCCGCACGGCGAGGCCCGGCACCCGCTGGGCTCAGTGCGCGCGGGGGTGGGGCCGTTCGTGCCGGTGGGGCGGCTGCCGAAGTCCTACGCCGACGCGAAGGTCGCCCTCAGGTTCGCCGACGACGTGCTCGGGCCCCGGGTGGTGCGCTTCGACGAGCTGGGCGGCCTGGCCGCCGTGGCGGCGGCGATCGGGCCGGGGGCGGCGCCCTCGCCCGACGTGGTTACGGTCGGCGGGCTGCCCGCGTGGGCGCTGGAGACGCTGCACGCGGTCGTCACCTCGACCAGCCTGCGGACCGCCGCGACCCACCTCACCCTGCACCACTCCACGCTGGTCGACCGGCTCACGCGGGCCGAGCAGCTGCTCGGGTGGGAGGTGCGCGGGCCCGAGGGACGGTTCCGGCTGCAGCTGGCGTTCGCGCTGCGGCGGCTGCACGCCCACCCCGAATAGGCTGTCGCGCGTGGCCACGTTCAGGATCAGTGAGGCCGCGGCGATCCTCGGCGTGAGCGCCGACACCGTACGCCGCTGGGTCGACTCCGGGCGGCTCGCCGCCAGCCGTGACGAGCACGGCCGGCGGCTGATCGACGGGCCCGACCTGGCCGCCCTCGCCCGCGCCCAGATCGCCGCGGAGACCGGCGGGGCCACCTCGTCGGCCCGCAACCGGTTCCGGGGGATCGTCACCGAGGTCGTCCGCGACACCGTGATGGCTCAGGTCGAGATCGCCGCCGGGCCGTTCAGGGTGGTGTCGCTGATGAGCCGTCAGGCCGCCGACGAGCTCGGGCTGGAGCCGGGGGCGGTCGCGGTGGCGGTGGTCAAGTCGACCAACGTGGTGGTCGAGCTCTCCTAGGCCCGGTGGGTGCGATGGGAGCGGCGCGCGTGGCGTACGCCCAGGGCCTCGGAGACCGAGCGGCAGACCCGCAGCCCTTCGTCGGCGAGCAGCCCGTTGACGCGGAGGACCTGCCGGGCCGGGGCGGCCAGGGTGAGGCCGCCGCCGCGGCCGCGTAACTCCTCGTCGGCGCGGCAGAGGGTGAGCAGGCCGCCCAGATCGCTGAAGGTCAGGCCGGCCGCGGCGACGACGACGCGGGTGACGTTCCGCGCGTGCAGGCCGATCAGGGTGGCCTCGACGACCGGCTGGGTGAACATGTCGAGTTCACCCACCAATGACATGATCACGGTGTCTTGGCCGATGTCGGTGATGTCGACCGCGAGCTGCATGCGCGCCCCCTTCGCTCGGTAGTCACCGTCTCAGCCCTTAGTCACCTTTGCGAGACACTCTGACCAGTAAGGTGGGATCCCAGTCATCCAGAGTGCCGGATATGTTGACGCCTGTGATCCTTTACGAGAACCCCTGGCTGTCGCTGATGGACGTCGGCGGCTACGTGTACTCGCACGAGACCCGTTGCCAGGGACGCATCGTGGCGATGCTGCCCTTCCGCGAGACGCCCGCCGGGCGGGAGTTCCTGGTCCGGTCGGAGATCACGCCCTGCTGGGGGAGCGATCCCGTCCTCTCGGCGGTGACCGGCGGATACGAGGGCGGCGACATCGCCGACGACGCGGTCAGGGAACTCGAAGAGGAGACCGGATATCTCGTCAAGGAGGCCGACCTGATCCCCCTGGGGGAGTCCTACGCGTCGAAGTCGGCCGACACCGTCTACACGCTCTATGCGGTCGACGTCACCGGGCTGACGCCGGGTGAGGCGCGCGGCGACGGCTCGGTGCACGAGAGCTCGGCCACGACGCGCTGGCTGACGCCGGTGGAACTGGTGCAGATCCGCGATCCGCAGGTGGCGGTAATGTATCTGCGCCTGCTGTCGAAGGCCGCCGGATAGCCCGAGCGGCCCCCGGCGTCGCTCAGAAGAGGACCGTCGCCAGTTCGCGCCACTGCGTCATCGGCAGTTCGCCCGCCGGGGTGCCCAGCACCTGGAGGCACACGTGGTCGGCGCCCGCGTCGCGGTGCTGGTTGAGCCGGGCGGCGCACTGCTCGGGCGTGCCCCACACGAACAGGGCGTCGATCAGCCGGTCGCTGCCCCGGCCGCTCACGTCGTCGTCGGTGAAGCCGCCGCGCAGCCAGTTGTTCACGTAGTTGGGCATGGCCAGATAGGGGTGCAGGGCCTCGCGGGCGAGCTGCCGGGCGCGGGCCGGGTCGGTCTCCAGGACGACGCCCTGCTCGGAGGCGACCAGGCGGCCGGGGCCGATCGCCGACCGGATCGCGGCGGTCTGCTCGGGCGTCACCAGGTAGGGGTGGGCGCCCGCCGCGCGGTTCTTGGCCACCTCCACCATCTTGGGGCCGAGGGCGGCCAGCACCCGGCGGTCGGGGGTCACCCCCTCCTTGTCGAGCTCGTCGAGGTAGGAGGTCATCGCCGCGAGCGGCTTGCGGTAGGCGCCGGGGCGGAACCGGTCGACCATGCTCTCGTGGCTGACCCCGAGGCCGAGCAGGAAACGGCCGCCGTGGGCGGAGCCGAGGGCGCGGGTGCGTTCGGCGGTCTCGCAGGCCGGCGTGGACCAGATGTTGGTGATGCCGGTGGCGACGGTGACGTCGGTCGTGGCGGCCAGGATCTTCTCGGCGGTGTCGAGACCGCTGTCGGTCCCGCCGGGGACCCAGAGCGCGCCGTACCCGAGCTTCTCCAGCTCGGCCGCCGCCTGCCCGACCTCGGCCGGGTTGTCGGTCCGGAACTCCCTTGCCCAAACGCCGTAGGGTTTCATGTCGCCTCTTTCGTATGTTCGCGCCGGGGTGAACGGCGTTACCTGGTGACGTACCGTGATCAACAGCTGCCTAACCCCGCTTCGGCACCCTCTTCTGGTCGATGGGCGGGCGGCCGGTCGTGAATATCGTTGAATCCAACCCTGTCGCTTACCGAACGTGGCGATCCCCGTTGTTTTCCCAGGTGGAAGCGGATGAGAATTCGATTTCACCGATGTTCTGCAAATGGGCGCGGCACTTTGGCCGGGGCAAACGGATGCGCCATTGTCTAACGGCGTTGGGCGTTACCCTCTAAGGCAAAAGTACACAGAGTAGAAGAGGTGCCATGGCCCGGCCCAAGGTTCCGCTGATCTCCCGGAGAAAGGTCCTGGAAACGGCGCTGGCGATCGTCGACGAGGAAGGGCTCGACGCTCTCAGCATCCGCCGGCTGGGCGAGGCCCTGAACGTCAACGGGGCATCTCTCTACCACCACTTCCGGAACAAGGACGAGATCCTCGACGGGGTCACCCAGCTCGCGCTGGAGAGCGTCGAGTTCCCGATCACCGACCATCCGAGCTGGCGGATCTGGTTGCCGCTGACGGCCTACCGCACCCGCGCCGCCCTGGTTGCGCATCCGGGGCTGATCCCGGTGATGCTGCGCCGCGCGTCGCTGGGCGCGACTCCGGAGGCCGAGGCGCTCGTGGCGCGGCTGCAGCGCGAGGGTGTGCCGATCGAGATCATCGCGCCGGTGACGGAGAGCCTCGAACTGCTCGCGGTGACCAGCGCCCTGCAGGAGGTGGGCGCCCGGGTCCTGGAGGACGCGCCGGCCAGTTCCCGGCTGGAGGCCGCGCGCGGCGCGCGCGGGGTGTCGCCCGGGGAACTGTTCGAGGTGATGGTGTCCTCGACGATCTCTCTGGTGGAGAGCGCGATCGCGCTGAAGGAGTCGCGCGAGGCGCTGGAGCGGGTGCCGGCCGCGCGGGCGAAGGGCGGCCGCGGGAAGCGGTCGTAATTAGACGTTAGTGCTGGTTGATGCCATAGTTTCGCCCGTGCAGCGAGAATTGTGGTCGAACGACACTAATGTCCTGAAAGCCGTCGAACGCCGGGTTCTCTGGCTCTCCATGGCGATCGTCCACCACGCCAACCGGGTGCGTCCCAACCGCACGGGCCTGAAAGTGGGCGGCCACCAGGCGTCGTCGGCGTCGATGGTCTCCATCATGACCGAGCTCTGGTTCCGCCACCTGAGGCCCGAAGACCGCGTGTCGGTCAAACCCCACGCCTCGCCGGTCCTGCACGCCGTCAACTACCTGCTCGGCGACCTCGACAAGCGCTACCTCACGACGCTGCGCGAGTTCGGCGGGCTGCAGTCCTACCCCAGCCGCGCCAAGGACCCCGACCAGGTCGACTACTCGACCGGCTCGGTCGGCATCGGCGCCACCGCCCCGATCTGGGGCGCGCTGGCCCGCCGCTACGTCGACTCGATGACGTCGGGCGGCGGTGCGGGCCGCCAGTACTCCCTGGTCGGCGACGCCGAACTCGACGAGGGCGCGGTCTGGGAGGCGATCGGCGACCCCATGGTGGCGGGCCTGGGAGAGATCGTCTGGATCGTCGACCTCAACCGCCAGTCGCTCGACCGGGTGGTCCCGGCGCTGGGCGCCCCTCGGCTCCAGGGCATGTTCGCCGCGGCGGGCTGGCAGGTCATCACCGTCAAGTACGGCGACCTGCTGGAGTCGCTGTTCCGCGAGAAGGGCGGCGAGGCGCTGCGCACCCGCATCGACGCCATGCCCAACCCCGAATACCAGCGCCTGCTGCGCTGCACTCCCGGCCAGCTCCGCGAGCGGCTGCCCGCCGGCGACCCGGAGATCGACGCGCTCCTGAAGACGCTGGACGACGACACGCTCACCCGGGCGGTCAGGAACCTCGGCGGGCACGACTTCCCGGCGCTCAACCAGGCCTTCGCCGCCATCGACGACACGCGGCCGACGGTCATCTTCGCGTACACGATCAAGGGACACGGCCTGGCGGTCGAGGGGCACCCGCAGAACCACAGCTCGCTGCTGACCGCCGAGCAGCTGGCCGAGCTCGCCGAGCGGGTCGGCGCCGACCCCGGCGACCCCTGGGCGGCCTTCCCCGCCGGCTCGCCCGAGGCCCGGTTCTGCGCCGACGTCAGCGCCGCGCTGAAGCGCCCGCCGGTCGCCACGATGGCGCCGCCGGAGGTCCCGACCGACTTCGGCCGCATCCCGGCCGGCACCGCGACCACCCAGGCGGCGCTGGGCCGGACCCTGCTCGACCTCACGCGGTCGGCCCCCGAAGCGGCCCGCAGGGTCGTGACGCTCAGCCCAGACGTCAGTTCGTCGACCAACCTCGGCGGCTGGGTCAACAAGGTCGGGGTGTGGTCGGCGACCGAGCAGGTCGACTGGTTCGCCGACGACCCCGAGACGATCCTGCACTGGCGCGAGCGGCCCACCGGCCAGCACATCGAGCTCGGCATCGCCGAGACCAACCTCGTCGGGCTGCTGGGCGAGCTCGGCGCGACCTGGTCGCGGTGGGGGCAGCCGCTGCTGCCGATCGGGGTGCTCTACGACCCGTTCGTGCAGCGCGCCCACGAGCCGTGGTCGTTCGGCATCTACGCGGGCGGCCAGTCGATCCTGGTCGGCACCCCGTCGGGGGTCACGCTCGCCCCGGAGGGCGGCGCGCACCAGTCGATCACCACGCCGTCGCTCGGCCTGGAACAGCCGGGGTGCGTCACGTACGAGCCCGCGTTCGCCATCGACGTCGAGTGGACCCTGCTCGCCTCGCTCGCCAAGCTCGGCCGCCCCGACGGCAGGTCGGCCTACCTGCGCCTGTCGACCCGCCCGGTCGACCAGTCGCTCGCCGACGTGCCCGCCGACCCGGCGGTCCGAGAGCGGCGGCGTCGCCAGGCGGTCGCGGGCGCCTACCTGCTGCGCAAGGCCCCCGACAACCCGGCGGTCACGATCGTGGCGATGGGCGCGACCGTCCCGGAGGCGCTGTCGGCCGCCGAGCGGCTGCAGCGGCTCGGGATCCGCGCGGACGTCGTCTGCGTCACCAGCCCGGGGCTGCTGTTCACCGCCACGCAGGCCAAGGCCGGCCGGGAGGACGGCGCGACCTGGGTGCTCGACGCCGCCTTCCCGGCGCACCGCGCCGCGCCGATGGTCACCGTCCTCGACGGACACCCGCACACTCTGGCGTTCCTGGCCGGAATCAACAATGTCAAGGCGCGTCATCTCGGAGTGACACGATTCGGGCAGTCGGGCGATCTAGAGTCGGTTTACCGGTACCACGGGATCGACGCGGACGCCATCGTCGGGGCTGTCCTGGATGTGTCAGGTTGAGGTGTTCGCAGCTTGGATCTATGTCGTAAGCCCTACCATTTCGGACTCGTGACGAGAATTACTCGCTATTTCGTTGTCGCCGCCATGCTGATCACGGCGGGGGCCGTGCTGGCGTCTCCGGCTCAGGCCGAGGCCAAGGCGCTCGTGCCCAAGTCCGTGGCGACGGCGAATCCGCTGTACAAGACGAAGTTCGGCACGGTCAACTGCGGTGCGGGATCGCCGCGGGCCGGCAGCCGCGCTTCCTATCGCGCCTACCTGATCAAGGTGAACACCTGTCTGGCGACCGCCTGGCGCAAGTCGTTCGCCCAGGCGGGCAAGAAGTTCCGGGCGCCCAAGATGGTGGTGGTCAACACGCGCGGCAACACCTCCTGCGGCAAGTTCCCGGCCCGGTTCGTGGGCTACTACTGCTACAACTCCGAGACGCTCTACATCTACCTGTGGAGCACGCCGGTCAAGAACGGCTACGGGCTGTGGGGCGCGGAACTGCTGGCGCACGAGTACGGCCACCACATCCAGGGGCTGGCCGGGATCAGGGCCTACTCGCTGCAGGTGCCGGGGAACGAGACCTCGCGCCGCCTCGAACTCCAGGCGCAGTGCTTCTCGGGGGCGTTCCTGCGCAGCGTCAGCGGCTCGGTGCCGGGCATCGCCCAGAACATGGACTACGAGTTCGACTGGTACCGCCAGAACGGCGGCGACAAGGCGGGCGCGCCGCCGGACCACGGCAACGGCCCGAACAACGCCTACTGGCTGAAGCGGGGCTGGAGCACCGCGAGCCCGGGGGCGTGCAACACCTGGAGCGCCCCGCGCTCGCGGGTGGCCTGACGGGAAGTGCGTGAAGGCGGGTCGCTCCAGGGCGGCCCGCCTTTTTCCGGCCGAGAGGAGCCGACGTGATCGTCACCGGGGTCGCCGCCGGAGTGCCGTTCGCCGCGCTGAGCCCCGCCGAGCCCCGGCCGGACAGCCCGGTCGTGGTGGCCTGGCACCTGCTCGACGCGCCGCGCACCGAGACCGCGTTCGCGGCGGCCGTCCCGCTGCGCGACCTCGGCCACGCCTGGCGGTTCTACCTCGGCCTGCCGCTGTCGGGCGCCCGCGCCCCCGAGGGCGGGCTGGAGGCGCTGATGCGCGGCGACGTCGTGCTCGACGCGCACTGGCCGATCGTCTCCGGAGCGGCCGCCGAGTTCCCGGCGGCCTGGGCCGACCTGCGGGAGCGGTTCGGCATCGGCCACGACCGCGTCGCCCTGATGGGCGGCTCGGTCGGTGCGGCGGCGGCCCAGTTGGTCTTGGCCGAGGGCGGCTTCGACGTGCCGGCGATCGCCCTGCTCAGCCCGGTGACCCGCCTGCGGGCGGTGATCGACGAGCTGAGCGTCCACTACGGCATGACGTACGACTGGAGCCCGCCCGCGAGCGAGGTCGCCAGCCGGCTCGACTTCCCGGCCAGGGCCGACGACCTGGGCTCCGCGCCGATGCTGATCGTGGTCGGCGGAGACGACCTGGCCGGGGCCTTCCGGACCCCGGCCGAGGCGCTGGTGGCGATGCGGACGGCGCCGACCGAGCTCGTCGTCCTCGCGGGCATGGGCCACGCCCTGGCCGACGAGCCGGGCCTCGAACCGGCTCCCCAGACCGACCAGGCCCGCCGGGTCGACGCCCTCGTCTCGGCCTTCTTCGCCGGGCACCTGCCCTAGAGCGCTCAGCAGGTACGCAGGGCGTCTTCGACGAAGGTCATCGCGTCGGGGTGGCCGCGGAGCAGGGCGAGGCTGTGGTCGTCGACCGGGAGGATCTTGAGCCGCCCCTGCCTCGCCTGGGGGACCTTCTCGAACAGGGCCGTCGCGCTGGCGCCGAAGGCGGTCTCGGCGACCGCCCACAGGCTCGCGACCGGCTTGTTCTCGGCCAGAGGCGCGACGCCGCCCTCGATGCCGGTCAGCGGGGAGACCGCGACCGCGACGCACATCGGCAGGGCGGTGGCCCGCTGGGCGGCCAGCACCGCGATCGGGCCGCCGTAGGAGCTGCCCAGGACGGCCAGTCTCGTGGCGCCCTGCTCGTGCAGCCAGGTCAGGGCGCGCTGCAGGTCACCGGCCAGCTCGCCGACCTCTCCGTCGCCGTCGCTGGAGCCGACGCCCCGGCGGTCGGGGACGATCACCCGTACGTTCAGCCTCTCGGCCAGCGCCGACATCGCGGGCAGCCAGTCGCAGAGCGTGTGACTGGCGCCGTGGGCGACCGCCACCCCGACCGGGGCGCCGGGCGGCCCGACCACCGCCGCGCCCAGCCGCACGTCGAGTTCTGCCCGCAGGACGACCCGTTCGGCGCCGGCCGGCACGGTGTCGCACTGGTCGGCGAGCGGGGTGTCGGGGGCGATGCCACACCCGGTGAGCAGGGCGAGCACGAACAGGACGGCGAGTCGGGGCATGAGCCGGGATCTTAACCGCCTGAGCCCCTTGTGGCCTTCAGTTGGACGATTCATAAACTTGTATCGTTCGTGTTTAGGACGATAGGTTGGACGTCATGACGGCACCCAAGAGCCAGACCATCGCGGAGGAGTTGCGCGGGGCGGGACTGCGGGTGACGGCAGCCCGGGTCGCGCTGCTGGAGACCGTGCGGGGTGGCAACCACCTCGGCGTCGAAGACATCGCCTCGGGCGTCCGTGACCGGGTCGGTCACGTCTCCCTCCAAGCCGTTTACGAGGCCCTGCACGCGTTGACCGCTGCGGGGCTGGTCCGCCGGATCGAACCGGCCGGTAGCCCGGCCCGGTTCGAGGGACGCGTCGGAGACAACCATCACCACATCGTCTGCCGGTCGTGCGGCGTGGTCGCCGACGTCGACTGCGCGGTGGGTGAGGTGCCGTGTCTGACCGCGTCCGAGACCCACGGTTTCACGATCGACGAGGCCGAGGTCATCTATTGGGGCCGCTGCCCCAGCTGTTCCGCCACTGCGAGCTGAGATAGTCCGGAAGGATTTCGATGTCCGAGAACCACGACGCCATCGTCACCGACGCGAAGGACGAGGGCGCCTGCCCGGTCGCGCACGTACGCGCGGCCCACCCGACCCAGGGCGGCGGCAACCGCCAGTGGTGGCCGGAGCGGCTCAATCTGAAGATCCTCGCGAAGAACCCGGCCGTCGCGAACCCCCTCGGCGACGACTTCGACTACGCCGCCGCCTTCAACGGCCTCGACCTCGCGGCCGTCAAGCGCGACATCGCCGAGGTGCTGACCACCTCCCAGGACTGGTGGCCCGCCGACTTCGGCAACTACGGCCCCTTCATGATCCGCATGGCGTGGCACAGCGCGGGCACCTACCGCATCCAGGACGGCCGCGGCGGCGCCGGCGCCGGCCAGCAGCGCTTCGCGCCGCTGAACTCCTGGCCCGACAACGGCAACCTCGACAAGGCCCGCCGTCTGCTGTGGCCGGTCAAGAAGAAGTACGGCCAGAGCATCTCCTGGGCCGACCTGCTGATCCTCACCGGCAACGTCGCGCTCGAGACCATGGGCTTCCAGACCTTCGGCTTCGCCGGCGGCCGCGCCGACGTGTGGGAGGCCGAGGAGGACGTCTACTGGGGCCCCGAGTCGGTCTGGCTCGACGACAAGCGCTACACCGGTGACCGCAACCTGGAGAGCCCGCTCGGCGCCGTCCAGATGGGCCTCATCTACGTCAACCCCGAGGGCCCCAACGGCAACCCCGACCCGCTGGCCGCCGCCCGCGACATCCGCGAGACCTTCCGCCGCATGGCCATGAACGACGAGGAGACCGTCGCCCTCATCGCCGGCGGCCACACCTTCGGCAAGACCCACGGCGCCGGCCCGGCCGACCACGTCGGCGCCGACCCCGAGGCCGCCTCGATCGAGGAGCAGGGCCTCGGCTGGCGCAACACGTTCGGCACCGGCAAGGGCGCCGACACGATCACCTCGGGTCTCGAGGGCATCTGGACGACCAAGCCCACCCAGTGGACCAACGACTTCTTCGAGATCCTCTTCGGCTACGAGTGGGAGCTGTTCAAGAGCCCCGCCGGCGCCAACCAGTGGCGTCCGCAGAACGGCGCGGGCCAGGGCACCGTCCCCGACGCCCACGACCCGGCCAAGAAGCACGCCCCGACGATGCTGACCACCGACCTGGCCCTGCGCGTCGACCCGATCTACGAGCAGATCTCCCGCCGCTTCCTGGAGAACCCGGCCGAGTTCGCCGACGCCTTCGCCCGCGCCTGGTACAAGCTGACCCACCGCGACATGGGCCCGGTCGTGCGCTACCTCGGCCCGGAGGTCCCCAGCGAGGTGCTCCTCTGGCAGGACCCGCTCCCGGCGCGTGAGGGCGAGCTCCTCGACGCCGCCGACGTGGCGGCCCTGAAGGCGAAGATCCTCGACTCGGGCCTGTCGGTCCCGCAGCTGGTCTCGGCGGCGTGGGCCTCGGCCTCGTCGTTCCGCGGCAGCGACAAGCGCGGCGGCGCCAACGGCGCCCGCATCCGCCTCCAGCCGCAGGTCGGCTGGGAGGTCAACGACCCCGACCAGCTCGCCAGCGTGCTGGCCACCCTTGAGGGCGTCCAGGCCTCGTTCGGCAAGCCGGTCTCCCTGGCCGACCTGATCGTGCTGGCCGGTTCGGCCGCCGTCGAGCAGGCCGCCCGCGACGCCGGTTACACCGTCGAGGTCCCGTTCACCCCGGGCCGCGTCGACGCCTCGGCCGAGCAGACCGACGTCGAGTCGTTCGCCGCCCTGGAGCCCAGCGCCGACGGTTTCCGCAACTACTACGGCAAGGGCAACCGCTACCCGGCCGAGTACCTGCTGCTCGACCGCGCCAACCTGCTGACCCTGAGCGCGCCCGAGATGACCGTCCTGGTCGGCGGCCTGCGCGTGCTCGGCGCCAACACGGGCCAGTCGGCGCAGGGCGTCTTCACGACCCGCCCCGGCACCCTGACCAACGACTTCTTCGTCAACCTGCTCGACCTGGGCACGACGTGGAAGGCGACGTCGGACGACCAGACGGCCTTCGAGGGCCGCGACGCCGCGACCGGCGAGGTCAAGTGGACGGGCAGCCGCGCCGACCTGGTGTTCGGCTCGAACTCCGAGCTCCGCGCGCTGGCCGAGGTCTACGCGAGCGACGACGCGGGCGAGAAGTTCGTGGCCGACTTCGTGAAGGCCTGGGTCAAGGTCATGAACCTCGACCGCTTCGACCTGGTCTGACCTGAATCCTGAAAGGGCCGACCCGCGATCCACGCGGGCCGGCCCTTTCGGCGTTTGGGGGCCGCCGGGCCGTCAGTCCAGCCAGGTCACGCGGACGATCAGCACCAGCCGGAGATGGTCGGCGACGATGAAGTGCAGGAAGCCCCGCCCGCCGAACAGATCGAGGGTTCGCAACCCGCCGCCGTGCAGCGGGCCCCTGCCCGCCGTGGCCGCGTCTCGTCCAAGAATCGCGAGCTGACCGGCCAGTCGCTCGACCTCGGCGACGACCGTGGTGGGCAGCCCGACGGCGACGCCTTCGTGGTCGGGGTCGTACTCCCAGGTCCAGTCGTCACTCACCCGTGGCGTCACCACTCGCGGCGTCGGTGATCTCGCGGATCTCGGCCAGGAGGGCCGCCACCGTCTGCCGGTCGGTGGCGGCGGCCACCCGCTGCTCCAGATCGCGCAGGCGGGCGGCTTTCGCGGGGTAGCGGTGGATCGCCACGAACTCGCCCCATTGCCGGAGGAACCCGTGAAGGGGTGCGACGGTGCTCTGCCGCGCGGCCTGCTCCGTCGCCTGGTCGAGGTGCTCGACGAACTGACCCAGATGAGCTGGTGCGATCTGGGCCACCGCGGCCCGCAACGCCGCCGTCGTCAGCGGCGGACGAGGAATGAGGGCCTCACCATCGTGACGCGGAGTGGACATCGGCGACCTCCAGGTCGGAACTCATCTCACCGTATCGTCGCGCCGCCGTTCGCGTAGCGGCGGCGCATGATGGGGCCCGCGGCCGGGCCGGCCGCGAAGACGTGGTCGTCGCCGTCGGCGCGGGCGCCCGTGGTGGCGTCGACCACGACCGGGTCGGCCTCCAGGCCGGTTCGGCGGTCGAGGAGGATCATCGCGCGGTCGTCGGGGGCGAGCTGGGAGTTGCGCCAGGCGGCCATTGCGACCAGGACCGGCCGCAGGGAGCGGCCCAGGTCGGTCAGGACGTATTCGTGGCGCACCGGGCGGTCCTGGTAGGGGCGCCGGGCCAGGATGCCCCGGTCGACCAGGGTCTTCAGGCGGCTGGTCAGCATGCTCGACGACAGGCCGATGTTGGCCTGGAAGTCGTCGAAGCGGGTGTAGCCGTCGACCGCCGCCTCGATCGCCTTCGCCGCCGGCGCCCACGTGACCGACGACGGGCGCGACCACCACGGCCGGGCGGCGATCAGGGAGTGGCTCGGGCGGACCTCCGCCGAGTTCGAATACACCTCGACCCCGATCGGCGGCGACGACACCACGGTCACCTGCCGCGTCGAGGGGAACTTCCCGGGGAGCCCGGTCGACCTCGACTACCGGTTCGGGCTCGACGAGTCAGGCCGGATCTCCCGGCTGGAGATCGGCGTCCATTAGACCGAGCCCCACACGATGGGGGCGGCCAGCACCTCGGGGAATTTGCGTTCGGCGTATTTCACGTACTCGTCGATGTGGACGGCCATGGCCTCCGCCGACTTCTCGGGGCAACGGTCGCGGATCGCCTCGTAAATCTTCACGTGGGCGCGGTGGACGGCCGAACGGCGCACTTCGGGATAGTCGATTCCGATCGCGGAACCGTCGAGGATTCCCAGTAGCGCGTCGATCAGGTAGCCGAACATGGTGTTGCCGGAGCCGTGGGCGATGATGTCGTGGAATCGTTTGTTCTCGGCCAGGAACACGCTCTGGTCGGCGAGGCCGGCGCGCATGTCGTCGACGCTCGACTTCAGCGCGGCGAGTTGTTCGTCGTCCATTCTCTCGGCCGCCAGCCGGGCCATCATCGGCTCCAGCGCCGCGCGGGCCTCGGCGACCGTGCGGAAGGGCGCGTTCTCGAACTGCAGGAGCAGGGTCAGCGCGGTGACGAGGCCGGTCGCGTCGGGTTGCTGGACGACTGGGCCGCCGCCGGGGCCGGGCTTGAGCGAAAGGACGCCCTGGAGTTCGAGGAAACGCAGCGATTCGCGGAGGGTGCCGCGGCCGACTTCATAGGTGTCGAGCATGGCGCGTTCGGGCGGCAGGCGGTCGCCGATGGTGTTGCCCCGGCGGTTGATGTCGGCCACGATGCGCTGGGCTACCAGCATCGCCGTCTTCTGCGGACGCAGTGACACCTGAGCCATTTCTCATGACCTCCGAGAGCGAAACGCGAAGACGCCCTTCGGGCCCCGTTAGTTTCTCACATACGGGATGAGGCGGAGTATCAACGTTTTATCTCGCGCATTTGCGAAAGAATCGATGCGCATGATTAGTGGCGGTGCTGCCAGCGCGGAACGGGGCGCAGCCGGGTCAGCACCAGCGCCACGGCCGCGGCCATGACCGGGACGCACATCGCGGTGAGCCAGCTCGTCATGGCCATGTGCCTGACCGTCTCGACCCGGCCGTGGACGAGCACGACCACGGCGAACTGGGCCAGCGCGGCCAGCGGCAGGATCGCCGCCAGGCGTCCCATCGTCTTCTCCGACGGGGTCAGGGAGCGGCGGCGTACCACCAGATACCCGGCGCCGGCCGTGGCGATCCAGAGCACCAGCACCAGCAGCGGGCCCTTGCGGAAGACCTCCCAGATCGTCGAGTAGACGGCGACCCGGTGCTCCTGCTCGCCTTCCGGCTTCCCGGCGCCCTCCGGGTAGGAGCCCAGGTAGTGGGGGCGGAGCCCGGCGACGCCCTGGAACCCCCATCCGACGGTACGGACGGCGTGCCACGGATGCGTCGCGTAGAACCCGGCGACCCGGAGGGGGGAGGGGTGGGCGGTGCGGTGGTACCTGTCGGCGAGGGCCGCCCACGTGGGGTGCTCGCGGGGCAGTCCGGCGGCGGGGGCGAGCTCCGGGTCGAGGCCCAGCGAGGTGAGGTCGGCGGCGGCGGTCGGGTCGTCGTACAGGATGGTCTCGAACACGGCGCCGCGGTCGTCGAACCTGGCCTCGGTGGCGGTGTGGAAGACGCCGAGCCCGGCGATCCAGGTGGCCACCATCAGCGCCACGACGCGGCGGCCCCGCACCCAGAGCAGCGCGAACCCGATCACGGGCACGAACGTCACATACTCCGGCCGCGCCCCGACCAGCAGCAGCGCCGGGACCGCCGTCGCCAGCACCCTCGGCGCCGTCGGCCGCTCCCACAGCAGCAGCAGCGCCACGACCAGGAACCCGGCCGCCACGAGCGCGGTCGGCTCGGCGTAGGGGGAGACGAGATAGCCGGCGAACCCGGCGTCGGCGTAGAGGAGCCCGACCGCCGAGGCGAACCCGGCCCGGAACAGCGGCCGCCCCGGCGTGACCGCCACGAGCAGCCCGCAGACCACGCCGACGAGCAGCGCGAACAGCACCCCGAGCGCCCGCAGGTCGAGCGCGCCGGGGTAGCCGAGCAGCGGCGTCAGCCACCTCCCGGCGGCCTGCGTGAGCAGGGCGGTCGAGAACTCGGGCGGGCAGGTCTCACCCGTCCACGCGTGCGAGGTCCAGATCGGCTGTACGTGCTCCCACCCGACCAGCGCGGGGTTCCGGAAGTTGGCCAGCCCGAGCCGGCACGGCAGGTTCTCCCCGAACCCGGCGAGGCCGACAGGTCCCCCGAGGAACAGCCGGACCTGCATGACGGCCGCCCACACGACCCCGACCACCACCGCCACCAGCGGATGACGCCGAATCCCCGCCCGCCGAGCCCGCTTCTCGGCAGGTTCTCCGGCGTGCGTCGTGGCGCCGGAATCGGGCGCGGCCACGGACGCCGGTCGCCGATGAGACCTCTCCTTCCACGGCCACCAACGGTGCTTCGTCGAGCCCGGCTCTTCGGGGAACCGGTCGCCCCACGCCATGGGGCCCGGGTCCTTCTGGCCGAGGGTCACGCCGCCATCCCCTCGCGCAGGGTCCCGACGGTGATGCGGTGGTTCTCCTGGCCCACCCAGCACGACCGGTCGGGGCCGAGCCGGATCCGCAGGCCCCGCAGCCGCCCGGCGAACATCGCCGCGTTGGCGCGGCAGCGGTTCCTGGTCAGGCCCTGCGGCTCGACCCACTCCCACTCGTGCGGGAGGGCGCACTGGACGTCGCGGCCCTCCAGGTTGCAGCGGCGGATGGCCGCCGACTCGGGGCGGTTCATGATGCCGCGCAGCGGGGCCGTCAGGACCGGGCCGCCGTTCGGGTGCGTCGTCGGGACCAGCAGGTCGCAGCGGAGGGTGCGGTCGCCGGCCGCCCACTCGTCGGGGGTCGGGACCTTGCCCCAGACCGAGACGCCCCACTGGGCGTCGTGCGGGCCGGCGGCCAGGTAGGGGCGGATCGGACGGTAGTCGCAGCCCGCCGTGACCATCGGGACCAGCAGCTCGTGCGGGGGCCGGATCGGGGTGTCGGCCATGGGGCCGGTCAGCTGGGTGACCAGGTAGGTCTCCGTCTGGTGGGGCTGGGTGCACGGTACGGGTGGCCGGACGTCGCTCAGGGCGTACAGCTCCTCCGGCTGGGACATCACGTGACAGCTGCCGACGGGCATGGCCGCGCTCGGGTGCGTGGTCGCCGGGGCGGCGCACGCCGTCGCGAACAGGAGAAGCGCCAAGGTCTTGCCCACGGGACCTCCTCGGGGGCGTCAGAGAAAACTCGCGGCACCGTAACAAGCAGACCAGTCCCGGGGCGCGCGGGCGCGCGGTGACTGACCCTGCCGAGTGAGCCGTCACGCGCGGCGGAGGTGGCCGGACCTGAGCGAGGGCTAGGTTGCAGGTCGTTCAAGAGGGGGGAACATGGCCGTTCGGGTGGCCCTTTCGGGGGTGCTGGGGGTGCTGCTCCTGGCGGTGCTGCTGGTCGACGACCGGGTGCGGGGCTGGGAGGCGGTGCTGGCCTCCCACGTGGTCGCGCTGGTGGCGCGGACCGAGACGGCGGTCAACTCGGTGATGGCGATCCTGTCGTTCAACGAGGAGACCGGTGGCGCGGTCGGGCTGCAGATCTCGCCCGAGTGCACGTCCGGGTTCCTGATCGTGCCGCTGCTCGGGGTCACGATCCTGATCCTGTGGCTGTCGCGGCGGGCGGGCGTCTGGCCGCTGGTCGCGCTGGCCGTGGCCGTGGCGGTGCTGTTCGCGAGCAACCAGGTGCGCATCCTGGCCGTCGTGGTGCTGATCAAGGGGCTGGGCTTCGAGCCCGGTTACTACTGGGGGCACACCATGGTCGGCTCGGTGATCAGCGTGTTCGGCATCGGGGCGGCGCTGGTGGCGTACACGCTGCTGACGATGCGGGGGGTGCGGCGCTGATGGGGTATCTGCTCGGGTTGACCCAGGCGTTCGCGCTGTTCCTCAGCGTCACCTTCCTCACCTACGTCCTGACGATCGTCCGGCCCTATCTGCGGCAGCGGCCCGACCCGGCGGGGAACCCGGCGGCGTTCGAGTGGCACCTGTTCATCCCGTGCCGCGACGAGGCCGCCGTCATCGGGCCGACGCTGCGCTACCTGCGCGAGCGGTTCTCCCACGTCAACGTGTGGGTGGTCGACGACGCCTCCGACGACGACACGGCCCGCATCGTCGAGGGGATCGCGCGCGACGACGCCCGGATCCACCTGGTCACCCGCGAGCGCCCGGAGGCGCGGACCGGCAAGGGCGACGCCCTCAACGCCGCCTACCGCGCGCTCGACGACTTCCTCCCGCCGGACGCCGACCGGACCCGGCACGTGGTCTGCGTACTGGACGCCGACGGGCGGCCCGCCCCGAACATGCTGAGCGTGTGCGCCGGCGAGAAGCTGTTCGCCGACCCGGCGATCGGGGCCGTCCAGATCGACGTGTGGATGATCAACCGCGACGACCGCACCCCGTGCCCGGAGCGCGGCCGGTTCAGGAACGCGTTCGGGCGGCTGCTGGTGCGGATGCAGGACCTGGAGTTCCGCGGCCCGATCTCGGCGATCCAGCTCGGCCGGCGGCGCAGCGGCACGGTCGCGATGGGCGGCAACGGCCAGTTCACCCGGCTGAGCGCGCTCGACAAGGTCGCGAGCGGCGGGGAGGGGCCCTGGGGCGGCTCGCTGCTGGAGGACTTCGAGCTCGGCGTGCGGCTGCTGCTGGCGGGGGAGCGCAACGAGTACACCCCCGACACGTGGGTCGAGCAGGAGGGCCTCTGGTCGTTCCGGCGGCTCCTCACCCAGCGCACCCGCTGGGGTCAGGGCACCATGCAGTGCGCCAAGTACCTGCCGGAGATCTGGCGTTCGGCCCGGTTCAGCAGCCTCGGCGCGCTCGAAGTGCTCTACTACCTGTCGCAGCCGTGGATGCAGCTCCTCGGGACGCTCGTCTACCCGATCCCGATGATCTATCTGGCCGGACGGCTGATCGCCGACCCGGCCGGGATGAGCTGGTGGCTGGTCGAGGGCGGCTGGATCCTGTTCGCCGTCTACGGCACCTTCGGCATTCTGCCGTTCCTCATCTGGGGGCCGCTTTACTGGTGGCGCTGCGAACCCCGGGTCGGACTCGGCAGAAGCCTGCTCTACGGGGTCGTGTACGCCTTCTACATTTACAATTTCTATCTCACGTCATGGCGGGCCTTCTGGCGGATCATTCGCGGCCGGAGCGGCTGGGCGAAAACCCGGAGAAACGCCGAGACCCATGTCGCGGGCGCGCCCGTGGCCCGGGAGAGGTGAATTCCCGGGCCATTTCGGCGGCTATCGCACCTTATGCATTCTGAACAGCAGCGCGCCGCCCACGATGAGCACGGCCGCCAGCGCGATGATCACCGCCAGGTGAATTCCGGTGAACGGCAGAACGGTCAACGGGACACCGGTCTGCCAGCGGGGACCGTGCCCCCAGGATCCGTACACAATGACACCTCAGTTCTCGGAATGGATGAGTTCGGCGCACGCCCTCGCCACGCGGGCGGCGGCGTGGCCGTCGCCGTAGTGGCAGGGGGCGACGTGCCTGACCCGGCCGGCCACGGCCGACTGGAGGAACAGACCGGCGGTCTTGACGACCAGGTCCTCGTCGGTGCCCACCAGGTGGGCCCGGCCGTCGTCGAGGGCCTCGACCCGTTCGGTCGCGTCGCGCATGACCAGCACCGGCAGGCCGAGCGCGGCGGCCTCCTCCTGGACGCCGCCCGAGTCGGTGATCGCCAGCGCGCTGACGGCCAGCAGCCGGGCGAACTCCCGGTAGGGCAGCGGTGGCACGCACCGGATGTTGGCCCGGGGCCGCACCACCTGGTCGAACACCTGGCGTACCGCCGGGTTGAGATGGGTGGCGACGACGAAGTCGACGCCGGGATGACCGGCGGCGAGCCGGTCGGCGACGCGGGCGACGCGCCGCATGGGCTCGCCCCACGACTCGCGCCGGTGCGCGGTGAGCACCACCAGCGGCCGGTCCCGGGGCGCGGGCCGGTCGGCCAGTACGGCGGCCAGCGCGTCTATCACCGTGTTCCCGGTGACCAGCACCCGGTCGGCCGGGATCCGCTCGGCGAGCAGGTTCGCGCGGGCCGAGGCGGTCGGCGCGAGGTGCAGGTCGGCCAGCGGCGCGATCAGCCGCCGGTTCACCTCCTCGGGGAACGGGGTGGCCCGGTGGCTGCGCAGCCCGGCCTCGACGTGCGCGACCGGAACCCGCCGCAGGTACGCCGCCAGCGCCCCGCCGAACGCCGACGTCGTATCCCCCTGGACGACGACGAGATCGGGCCTGAGCTGCTCGAACACCGCGTCGAGCCCGAGCACGACCTCGGCGGTCAGCACGGGCAGGGTGGCCGCCTCGCGGCGGAGCCCCCGGGAGACCTCGGCCCCGAACAGCGCGAGCACCTCGCCCACCACCGCGCCGTGCTGTCCGGTGTGGACCACGTCGACCTCGGCGAAGGCCCGCAGCGCCGGGACGACCGGCCCGAGCTTGATCGCCTCGGGCCGGGTGCCCACGACCACGCAGACCCGCTTCACCAGCCGCTCCCGGTCCGCGCGTCGCCGAGCACGACCGCGATGGCATGGGCCCGATCACGCGCGCCGATCTTGCGCAGGATCGACTTGACGTGGGTCTTCACGGTCTCGTGGGCGATGCAGAGCCGCCCGGCGATGGCCCGGTTGTCGAGGCCCAGGATGATCTCCTCCAGCACCTCGTGCTCGCGCGGGCTGAGGTCGAACCGGGTGCGCCGGCCCCCGCGCCCGGCGGGCGACCGGCCGAGCCGGTCGTCGACGATGACCTGGCCCTCGGCCACCCGCTCCAGGTGGAACAGCAGGTCCTCCAGCGGCGAGGACTTCAGCAGGTACGCGTGCGCGCCCGCGTCGAGCGCCGCGGACGCCAGGTTGACGTCGTCGACCGAGGTGAGCACCACCGGCATCACGCCGGGATGCTCCAGGCCGATCCAGCGGCACAGTTCCAGGCCGCAGTCGTCGCCGATCCGCGTTTCGCAGATCACGATTTCCGGTATAAGCCGAGAAATCATCCGGCGGCCTTCCGCGCCGGTCGTGGCGGAGGCGGCGACCGTGAATGCGGGGGCCTGCCGGAGAAATGCGCGCAATGCGAGATGTGCGAGCGGCCCTTCGTCGACGACGACGATTTGGCACGTTTCCCGGCGGACGGATCCGCGTGTCACCATTTCGGCTCCTGTTCTTCGACGCTCAATGTAACGAGCGAATCGAGGCGTTTAGGGGCCGCAACACTCACTCTCTGGAGTGAACTGACAGGTACCTTACTGTTTCCCGCTGGGCGCACGCATAACTTGGAGCATCATCGACTTATACGGGAAGCCCGCGGAGGGCCTGCACATGTTTCTCGGACGTACTTTCGCCATTTCCGTCGCGGCGGTGACGACGCTGCTCACGGGAATGACGAGCACGGTCCACGCGCGCAGCGACACGGTCAACGCCTACGGCGCGTCGATCAGCCTGCCGCTGGGCCTCGACTTCGGCCCCGCGCCGGAGGCCGACCTCGGCAACCAGAGCGCGTCGGTGGCGTCGATCGGCGTCGGGACCGTGTCGACCGGTGTCGTCGCGGTGGAGGTGGAGCAGAACACCACGGTCGGGACCGAGGCGGCGCGGGCGTCGGTCGACGGCCTGAGCGCGACCCTGCTCGGCATCGGCGTCAGCGCGGGTTCCGTCCGGGCGGAGTGCACCGCGACCGCCGGCCTGCCGACGACGGGCTCGACGACGCTGGCCGACGCGCAGGTCCTCGGCGCCACCCTGGCCGGCAACCCGGCGGCGAACACCTTGATCCGGTTCCCGCCCGCGCTGCCGCTCATCGAGGTCCGCCTCAACGAGCAGATCACCAACGACGACGGCGGCCTGACCGTCCACGGCATGCGCATCCTGGCGCTGTCGGGCGTCGGCGACATCATCCTGAGCTCGGCGACCTGCGGCCCGGCCACTCTGGACCCGCCGAACCCGGTGCCGCTCGCCTCGGGCGCCGGCCTCTACCTGGCCCTCGGCCTCACCGCCGCCGCCGGCGGCACGCTGCTGCTGCGCCGCCGCCGTCAGCTGGTCTGACGCGTCGGGGTCCGCCCTCTATCGCCTCTGGTAGAGGGCGAACCAGGAGTAGCCGAAGTCCTTGAAGTAGCGGGCCTTGTACTTCTTCTGCAGGTCGAGATAGCTCTGGTCGGTCTCGACGAAGGCGCTGTTCTGGTGCTTCCGCCCGCCGGACACCACCCAGACCCGCTCATACTCTCCGATGTCGCGGGGCCGGAGTTCGATCAGTTTCCGGTACGGCTCCGCGTACACTCCGGCGAACCACGTGTAGTACTCGTCGACGTACAGAACCGCGTCGCCCGGTCGCTGCCGTTCGGACAGCGCGGCCGCCATCGACCGCAGGTCGTCGGGGCGATGGTCGGGCGCCCGCAGCCACAGGTGCTTGGGCACGGTCAGCGCCGTGAGCAGCGCCAGCCCCGCCCACGCGAGCGGCTTCGGCCGCAGCCGGTCGAGCCCCGCCCCGGCCAGCAGCGCCAGCGCCGGGAGCGCGAACAGCACGTAACGCGGGCTGTAGATCGGGTAGACCAGCGAGATCAGCATCGACAGCGGGATCATCAGCGCCCACGGCACGGCCACCCGCCCCAGCGCGCCCCGCGCCCCGAAGACCGCCAGCGCGAGCAGCGGGACCATGCCCCATCTGCTGCCCATGACCTCCTGGGCGAACGCCGGCAGCGCCTCCCACGTGGGTGAACGCAACCATCCGAGCTGGGTGTCCCGCTGGAAGGCCGCCGTGACGGCATACCCGGAGAGCCCCAGGCCCACGAGCAGCATGCCCTGGAGGAACCGTTTGCGGTCGGGCGCGATGAACGCGTGCGCCACCACGAGCAGCAGCCCGTACACGTGGAAGAGGCCCAGCACGAGGATCGTGAGGCGGTAGGGATACTGCTTCTCCCGAGGGGTCACCAGCAACCAGGTCGCCAGCACCGCCAGCGCGGTCACGATCGCGTATGACCTGACCTCCTGCGCGTACCGGGTGACCATCGGCAGGACCGCGAACACCAGCCCGGCCAGCAGCCCGGCCCGCGTCGAGGCCAGCTGGCGTCCCAGCGCGACGATCCCGTAGGCCGCCCCCGCCATGGCCAGGACCGAGGGCAGGCGCAGGGCGAACTCCGACGTGGAGATCCACGCCACCGGCCGCAGCAGGTAGTAGTAGAACTGGTGCACCCGGTCCATGTGGCCGAGCAGGTCCCACAGTTCGCCGATCGGCCGCGAGGCGGCCAGCGCGGAGACCGACTCGTCGCGCCAGAACGACGGCACCCAGACGTTCCACAGCCCGACGAGGAGGGCGACGACGGCGGCTGTCGCCTCGGCGCGCCGCCTGGTCAGCGGCGAGGCCGGCGCTTCGGTCAGGGCCATCGTCATGGCGCTAATTCATACCACTTGACCATTCGGATGCTATGAACGTACGTTCATGAACATGCGTTCATATGTGGTGAACACCCACCAGGCCGAGGCCTGGAACGGCTATGAGGGCGCCCACTGGGCCGCCCACCCCGACCGCTACAACGCCGTCAACGACGCCTTCAACCCCTACCTCCTCGACGCCGTCAGGCCCGGCGACCGCGTCCTCGACATCGGGTGCGGCACCGGGCGGACCACCCGGCTGGCCGCGCGCACGGCGGCCTCCGCCACCGGGATCGACCTGTCGGGCCCGATGCTCGCCACCGCCCGCGAGCTCGCGGGCGAGGGAGAGATCGCGTTCGTCCAGGGCGACGCCCAGGTCCACCCGTTCCCCGATTCGTCGTTCGACCTGGCTCTCAGTAGATTCGGGATCATGTTCTTCGGCGATCCCGCCGCCGCCTTCGCCAACATCGGCCGGGCCCTCGCGCCGGGCGGGCGGCTCGCGTTCCTGTCGATGCGCGGCTACGGCGACCTGGCCTCGGTCGTCTCGGCCCTCGGCCTGCCCGCCCCAGAACCGGGCGCCGGCCCCCTCGCCCTGGGCGACCCCGAGACGGTCGGCCGCGTGCTCACCGAGGCCGGCTTCGCCGACGTCACCGCCCGCCCGGTCGACGCGCCGCAGAACTGGGGCGCCGACGCCGCCGACGCGGCGGCGTTCCTGGGGGCGTGGGGGCCGATCAGGCACCAGGCCGGAGACGGCGCCGCCGAGAGGCTGCTCCCGGCGCTGCGCGCCTTCGAGACCCCCGGCGGCGTGCTGCTCAAGGGCGAGGCGCTGCTGGTCGGGGCGGTGCGGCCGTGATGGCGCCGCGCCGGGCACGGGCCGTCGACGCCGGGGTGGACCTGCGCGACCACCTCATCGGCGCCGCCGCACGGCTCATCGCCCGGCGCGGCGCCGCCGGGCTGACCGTGCGCGAGATCGCCCGGGAGGCCGAGGTGGCCACCGGGGTGCTCTACAACCACTTCGCCGACAAGGAGGAACTGCTCGCCCTCGGTCTGCACGGCCATGTGCGGGCCGCCGAACGCGACCTGCCGCCGTTGCCCGCCGACGGCGAAGAGGTGGGGCGGGCGCTGCTTGCGTACACCAAAAGGGCTCTTGACCTGCACCTGGTCATCGTTCCCGCGTTCGCGAACCTGGCGCCGGAGGTGCTCGAACGCTTCACCGCGCTCGGCAACCCCGCCGCCGGCGGGCAAGGGCTGCGCGACCAGCTCGCCGCGTATCTGCGGCGGCGGCGGGACGCGGGGGACATCGCCCCCGGCGCGCCGGTCGACGCCGCCGCAACGATGATCATCGGAGCCTGTCACGAGGTCACCCTGCGCGTTCCGGCGGCCGTGCCCGAGGGGTTCGCCGAGGACCTGGTCACCATCGTCCTCGACGGGATCCGGGTGCGGTAACGAAGCCCGCGATACAGTCGTGTAATGGTGCGAAGCTCGTTGAGGTGCCCGTGAACCTGTCCGGGGCCTGGCCGATCACCGAAGACGTCGGGTCGATGCGTGACCGCATCGACGCGTTCGCCTCGGGTGCCGGGCTCGCCGGGGCCCGTCTCCATGATCTGGTGTTCGCCGCCAACGAGGCGGTCGTCAACGTGCTGGAGCACGGCGACGGGCACGGCACCGTGCGGATCTGGCTGGACGACGGCCAGGTCGTCGTGGAGGTGACCGATCTGGCCGGCCGGCTCACCCCCGCCCATCTCAGCCCTGCCCGGCCCTCGCTCGACGGCCGCCGCGGCTTCGGCCTGTGGCTCATGAGCGAGGTCTGCGACCAGCTGACGATCGAGCAGGGTGACGGCGGCTCCCGCGTGGAGATGCGCATGACCGTCGACGACGACTCGATCAAGCCCCGGGGCGGCGCGCAGCAGCGCCTCGGCGTGGCCGTGACCCATCGACCGGCCGGTCCGCTCGTGACCGTCTCCGGCGACCTCGACGCGACCACCTCGCCGCAGTTGCACGCGGTGGTCAACGACCTGCTCACCTCCGGCCGCACCTACATCGCGGCCGACCTGTCCGGGGTCGGGTTCTGCGACTCCAGCGGGCTGCGGGTGCTCCTCGTCTCCACGGTCGCGGCCCGGGAACTGGGCGGGCTGATGGTGCTGGCCGGGGTGACCGGCCCGCTCGACCGGCTGCTCAGGCTGACCGGAAGCCTCACCGTGCTGGCCGTCCGCGACAACGCTGAGGAGGCGTTGAACCTCCTCTCCGAGCACCGGGCCGGCTCATGACCCACGAACTCGACGACCTGATCGGGCGGCTGCAGGAGGAGACCCGGCTCGTCGAGACGCTCCACGAGGTGGGCCGCGCGCTGGCCGCCGACCTCGACCTCCCCCGGATCGTGCGCACGGCCTGCGACGCCGCGACCTCGCTGACCGGTGCGGCCTTCGGCTCGTTCTTCTACAACGTCTACGACATGAACGGCGAGAGCTACTTCCTGTACGTGCTCTCCGGCGTCCCCCGAAGCGCCTTCGAGGGCTTCCCGATGCCGCGCAACACCAAGGTGTTCGACCCCACGTTCCAGGGCGAGGGCGTCATCCGCATGGACGACGTGCGCGCCGACCCCCGCTACGGCCACAATCCGCCCTACAACGGCATGCCCCAGGGCCACCTCGACGTGCGCAGCTACCTCGCGGTGCCGGTGATCTCACCGTCGGGTGAGGTGCTCGGCGGGTTCTTCTTCGGCCACCCCGAGCCGGGCATGTTCACCGCCCGCCACGAGCAGCTCGCCTCCGGCGTGGCCGCCCAGGCCGCCGTCGCCATGGACAACGCCCGCCTCTACCAGCGCCACCGCGACGCCGCCGTGGAGCTCCAGCGCAGCCTGCTGTCCCCGCTGCCGCACGTCCACGGCCTACGGCACGCCTGGCGCTACTACCCGGCGCGCGGCATCGACGTCGGCGGCGACTGGGTCGACCTGATCCCGATCGACGAGGGCCGGGTCGCGCTCGTGGTCGGCGACGTCATGGGCAAGGGCATCCAGGCCGCCGCCCTGATGGGGCAGATGCGCACGGCCGTACGCGCCCTGGCGGTCAGCCACATGTCGCCGGGCGAGATCCTGCGCCAGTCGGCCGTGGTGCTGCGGGCCGCCGACCGGGCCCGCCTGGTGACCTGCTGCCTGGCCGTCTACGACGCTCAGGCCGAGACCCTGACCTGGGCCAACGCCGGTCAGCTGCCGATGCTGCTCGACGTGCCCGGCAACCCCTGCCGGTTCCTCGACGACGGCGCAGGGCCGCCGCTGGGCGTGGTCGACTACAACTACGTCGAGCACAAGGTGCACTTCCCGCCCGGCACCCGGCTGCTCCTCTACACCGACGGCCTGATCGAGCGGCGCGACCGGGCGATCGACGCCGGGATGGGCGTGCTGAAGTCGCTCTGGCAGGGCACCCGCGGCCTCGCCGACCTCGACGCGGTCGCCGACCGGCTCGTCGAGGAGCTGGTCGACGTCCGCGCCCACGAAGACGACATCGCCCTGCTGGTCGTCACGACCAGTTGAAGGTGGTCGTGAGCTCCAGGGCCTGACCGGTCCGGGCCGACTCGTGCGCCTTCAGCATGATCTCCAGCGCGTGGCGGGCGACGTCGCCGCCCATGACCTCCTCGGCCGCGCCGTTCACCACGTCGGCGAGGTGGTCGACCAGCAGCGCCCGGCGCAGCTTGTCGACGCGCTGCTGGGCCAGCTCCAGGTGGGCGAGGTCGAGGTCGACCCAGCCGCTCAGCCCGGCGGCGGCCTCCAGCAGGAACAGGTCGATGCCCCGGCCGCCGTTCACCGGCAGGTTGTTCGGCAGGTTCAGGGTGCCCTTGCGGCCGAAGACCTCCAGGCGGGGGCCCTTGGCGGCGTTCACGTTGAAGGTGCCGTCGACCACGGCGAACGTGCCGCCGCCGAAGTCGAGCATGATCAGGGTGTTGTCGTCGGTGGTGACGGTGATCTCCTTGCCGGCGTACGGGCCGGAGCGCACCACCCGGGTCGGCTCGGTGATGCCCGAGAACGCCGACACCCGCTTGGCCGGGCCGAGCAGGCCGAGCATCTCGTGGATGCCGTAGACGCCGACGTCGAACAGGGGGCCGGAACCCTCCTGGTAGAACCAGGTCGGGTCGGTCGGCCAGTTCATCATCGAGGCGGGGCCGCCGTGGCTGGCCCTGACCTTGGCGAACGCGACCTTGCCGATGATCCCCTCGCGGATCAGCCGGGCCGCCTCGATGCGGCTCGGGTAGAGCATGTTGGGCGGCGAGCAGACGATCTTGAGGCCGCTCGCGGCGGCCAGGTCGATGAGCGCGTCGGCCTCCTCCATCGTGGTGGCCAGCGGCTTCTCGGTCGCCAGGTGCCGGCCCGCCTCCAGGATCTTCAGCGAGGTCGCGCCGTGCGCCGGGATGGGGGTCAGGTTGAGCACCAGGTCGAGGTCGGACTCGTCGAGCATCTCGTCGAGCGTGGCGTAGGTCTCCCGCGCGCCGAACCTCTTCGCGGCGGCGGCGGTGCGCTCCTCCACCGGGTCGCACAGTGCGACCAGTTCCACCTTGTCGGCGATGTGGTGCAGGTTGGGCAGCACCCCGTAGTCGACCGTGGCGATCGCCCCGACCCCGAGGACCCCGAGCTTCAACATCAGACTGAACCCTTTCTCAACCCTTGACCGCGCCCGCGACCATGCCCTGCATGAGGCGCTTCTGGACCAGCAGGAAGAACACGACGACCGGGATCGTGAAGATCACGCTGGCCGCCATGACGCCGCCCCAGTCGGAGTAGTAGCTGGAGAAGAACTGCTGCAGCGCGACCGGGAGCGTCTCCCTGGACGACTGCTGCATGTACGTCGCCGAGAACATCAGCTCGTTCCACGACGTGATGAACCCGTAGATCGAACTGGCCGCCAGCCCCGGCCAGACCAGCGGGAACACGACCAGGCGCACGGCCTTCATCCGCGAGGCGCCGTCGACCATCGCCGACTCCTCAAGTGAGACCGGGATGTCCATGAAGAAACTCCGCAGCATGTACGTCGCCAGCCCCACCGTCAGCGCGAGGTGCGACAGCACGAGCCCCTGGTAGGTGCCGAGCAGATCGGTGTTGCGCAGCACCACGAACAGCGGGATGACCAGCACCGTCTGCGGCAGCATCTGGATCGACAGGATCACGATCAGCAGGTAGCGCTTCATGGGGATGTCGAACCGCGCCAGCGCGTACCCCGCCAGCAGCGCGATCAGCCCGGTGATGACCGTGGTGGCCCCGGCGACCAGCAGCGAGTTGAGGAACTGGCGCGGGATCGCCCCGGAGAACAGCTCGGTGTAGCGCGACAGGATCGGCTCGTGCGGGATGAACTGCGGGCTCACCGTGAAGATCTCGGTGTCCGGCTTGAGCGAGGTGACGATCATCCAGAAGAACGGGAACAGGCTCGCCAGGCAGATGAGAGCCATCGCCGGATAGACGATCAGCCTCCGGGTCATGTCCCCTCCTTCGACAGCTTCACGTAGACGGCCGTGATCCCGGCCAGCAGCAGGAACGTGACGACGGCCATCGCCGCCGCGACCCCCTGATCGAGCACGGTGAACGCCTGCAGCCAGGTCAGCAGCGACAGCACCTCGGTGCTGTGGCTCGGCCCGCCGGGCGGGGTGGTCATCACCAGGAAGTGGTCGAACGACTGGTACGCGAAGATCGTCGACATCACGCCGAGGATCGTCAGCAGCGGCTTCATCATCGGCAGCCGCACCCTGACGAGCTGCTGGTAGAAGCTCGCGCCGTCGACCCGGGCGGCCTCCAGCACCTCACCGCGCGTCGCGCGCAGCCCGGCCAGCATCGAGATCGCGATGAACGGCACCGAGTGCCAGACCACGGCGATCGTGATGGCGACCAGCGAGGCGAAGCCGTCGTTGAACCAGGCGTAGCCCTTGAACGAGTCGAACCCGAGGGAGACCAGCAGCCAGTTGGCGATGCCGTACTGGTCGTTGAACATCCACTTCCAGATGATGCCGCTGGCCACCCGGGGCATCGCCCAGGGCAGCAGGACGACCACCGTGACGATCCTGGCCGCCCACGACCCGGCGTCCAGGACGAGCGCGATGGCCAGGCTGATCAGCAGGGTGGTGACCACGCAGACGACCGCGAAGATCGTCGTGCGGAGCAGCGCGGCGAGGAAGTAGGGGTCGCCGAAGATCTCGGTGTAGTTGTCGGCGCCGTTGAAGGCCCCGGTCATGAGGTACTCGCCCTCGTGGAACGAGAGCCAGACCGTCCGCACGATGGGGTAGCCGACCACTCCCAGGATCACCGCCAGGAGGGGGGCGAGCAGGAGGCTCGGCAGGCCGAACCGGTCCCATCGGGACCGGCTCCGGCCTCCCGCGCGGGCGGGCACAACGCCGCGCTGTGCCCGCCTGCTGGTGGTAGAGGTCATTGCTGTCCGATCGCGGCGTCAATCTGCGAGGCCAGTTCCTGCATGGCCGCTTCGGGCGTCTTCTGCCCGTTCATGATCGCCTGCATCGCGTTGACGATGGCCCCGGTGCCCTCGACCTTGCCCCACGTGGCCACCGGCGGGATCGACCGCGTGTTCGGCGCCTGCTCGGCGTAGGCCCGCAGCAGCGGGGTGGAGAACGAACCGCTGGTGCGCTCCTTCTCCAGGGCGTCGACGGTCGCCGGGAGGAGACCGATCTTGGTGGTGACCGGGACGAGGTTCTCGGTCTTCATCAGGAAGTCCACGAAGCTCTTGGCGGTCGCCTTGTTGTCACACCCCTTGAAGATGGCCAGGTTGCTGCCGCCCGCGAAGGTGTCGTTGTTGCCGCCGGGGCCGGCGGGCAGCGGCGCGGTGGCGAGCTGCTGCTCCATCCCGGGGTTCTGCGCGAGGATCGTCTTCAGGTCCCACGAACCGCCGACCATCATGCCGATCTGCCCGAGCGCGAACGCCTTGGACGCGTCGGCGCCCTGCCAGGTGGCCGCCCCTTCGGGGGCCAGTTTGTGCTTGGTCAGCAGGTCGGCGTAGAAGGTGAAGGCCGCGACCGCCTCGGGCGAGTCGACCTTGGCCTTCCACGCGCCGCCCTCCTGGGTGGCGATCTCGCCGCCCCAGTTCCAGATCATCGGCAGCCAGTACCACTGGTTGCCGCCGATGATGCCGAAGCCGTTGACGCCGGGGTTGTCCTGCTGCACCTTGGTCGCCGAGCTCAGCACGTCGTCCCAGGTCTTGGGGGCCGCCAGGCCGGCCTTGTCGAAGAGGTCCTTGCGGTAGATGAGCGCCCGTACGCCGGTGTCGTAGGGCACCGCGTAGGAGACGCCGTCGAGCACGGTCGAGTCGATCATGCTCTGGGTGTAGACGCCCTTCATCGACGCCGGGTCCTGCGCGATCGGCTCCAGGGCCTGGAGCCCGGCGAACTCCGGGCTCCACGTGTTGCCGATGAGAGCGACGCACGGCACGGTCCCGCCGGCGATGCTGGTCAGGTAGGTCTTGTGCGCGTCGGCGCCGAGGAACCTGAGGTTCACCTTGGTGCCGGGGTGGGCGGTCTCGTAGTCCTTGGCGAGCTGGACGATCGTCGGCTGCTGGGCGGCGCCGATCGGGTCGCCCATCCACACGTCGATGGGGCCGGTGACCTCACCGGTCGCGTTGCCCTCCGCGGCGTCGTCCCCGCCGCAGGCCGAGGCGAGCATGAGTGCGGCCGCCGCCGACGTGGCGGTGATGACCTTCAGTGCGCTTTTCCACGGTCGTTGCATTTCTTCTCCTGGCAATGGCGTCGCGAAAGCGGTGTATGAGCGCCCCCCGTGCGCATCGGTTCTGGGTCGGGCAGCCCGAGGGCTACCGGTGGCGTTCCTCCAGGTGGAGGAACTCCTCGAAGAGCGGTTCGTACACGTTCGCCAGGTTCGGATCGGCGGGCACGGTCCTGGCGACCCGTGTCCACCGCTCATGGGAGGCCTGTCCGGACAGCGCCCGGTGGGCGATCATCGCCGTGCCGAGCAGCCCGGCCTCGGTCGTTTCGGGGACCGTCAGGTCCCGCTTCAGCACGGCCGCGAGGACGCGCAGCCAGAGGTCGCTGCGGGCACCGCCGCCGACCGCGACCAGTTCCGCCTCGCCGTGCCGGTCCAGCGCCGCTCCGGCGATCGCCCTCAGCCAGTAGGAGGTTCCTTCTATTACGGCTCTCGCCAGATCAGGGGCGCCATGGGCGAGGGTCAGCCCATGGACGGACCCCCGCGCCGAGGGGTCGTGACCCATGCCGCGCTCACCCATCAGGTGGGGCAGGAACACCACCCCGCGTGCTCCGGGCGGGACCGAATCCGCCGCCGCGACCGCTTCGGGGGCTCCTCTGCCGGTCAGCCCGCCTATCCAGTCGAGCGCCGACCCCGTCGAGGTCGCGGCGGCGAAACACAGGGGCTCGGTCAGCGCCGCGGCCGATGCGGCGGAGGCGAACCCGCCGACCGCGCCGGCCGTGCCGAGATAGACGCAGACCCGTTCCGGCAGCACGGCCCCCGCTCCGAGGAGGGTGGCCATCCAGTCGCCGGTGCCCATGACGACGGGGGTGCCTTCGGCGAGCCCGGTCGCGGCGGCGGCCTCCTTCGTGACCGTCCCCGCGAGGTCGAGCGGTTCGCCGATCGGAGGGAGCTTCTCCACCGAGACGCCTGCGTGGTAGGCGACCGCCGGCGACCAGGCGCCGTCGCGCAGGAAGCCGGTGCCGCTCGCCTCGTAGCGGTCGGTGGCGAACTCACCGGTGAGCCGCATCCGCAGGAAGTCCTTGACCGGCAGGTACCACCTGGTCAGCAGGGCGAGCGGGTCGTGCCCGGCCCACCAGGCGACCCGGTCGGCCGCGCTCGGCCCGGCCGGACGCTGGTCGGGCCACAGCAGCGCGGGGCCGGTGACCTTGCCCTCGTCGGTGACCGGCACGACCGTGTGCATGAACCCGGAGATCGCCACCGCCCGCACGTCGCCGAGGGGCAGCCGGGAGACGCAGGAGACCAGCGCCCGCCACCACGTCTCCGGGTCGGCCTGCACGGCCGTCGTCTCGGGGTGGTCGACCGGCGTGCGCCGCGAGGTCATGGCGACGATGCGGCCCTCGCCGTCGACGACGGCGGCCTTCGCGCCGCTCGACCCCTGGTCGATCGCCAGGACGTGCATGCCGGTCACCCCCCTTCTAGGGCTCGATCAGGACCTTCATCGCCAGGGACCGCTCCTTCTCGTCGGCGGCGGTGAACGCCTCGACGATCCGGTCGAGCGGGAACCGGTGCGTGATCAGCGGATCGGCCTGCACCCTGTTGGTCGCGACCAGGTCCAGCGCCTCGGCGTACGCGCCGGGGCCGTAGCTGTTGGACCAGTGGATGGAGACCTCCCGCACGTACGCGACGTGCGGCTCGATACGGGGCGGGGTCGGGTAGACGCCCAGCACGCAGACCGGGGAGCCTTCGGCCACCGACTCGATCGCCTGCTGGAGCGTCACGTTCGGGATGGCGACGGCGTCGACGACGAGGTCGGCGCCCTTTCCCTCGGTGAAGTCCTCGATCTTCTCCCGGGCGTCGTGCGCGAAGGCGACCTCGTCGGCCGCGCCCGCCTCCAGCGCCAGGTCGAGGAACTCCTTCGCCGTGCCGGTGAGCAGCACCCGCACGCCGTGGGCGCGCAGCACCTGGCCCATGGTCAGGCCCATCGTGCCGCTGCCCAGGACGACCGCCCTGCTCCCGGCGGGCGTCTGCACCAGGTTGTAGGTGTGCACGCCGCACGCGTAGCAGTCGAGGACGGCCCCCGCCGCGAGGGAGACCGAGTCCGGCAGCACGTGGACGCGCTCGGCGGGGGCCAGGTCGTATTCGGCGAAGCCCTCGCTGGTCACGTGGACGTCGCCGACGTAGCCGCGCCTGCGGCACAGGTGCGACCGGCCGTTGCGGCAGGGCGGGCACTGGCCGCAGGCGATGAGGTGCTTCGGCTCGACGGCGACCCGCTGACCGACGGCCAGGCCGGTCACCCCGGAGCCCAGCGCGGCGATCTCGCCGGCCAGCTCGTGGCCGTCGCGGCCGGGCTTGCCGGGGCTGTGCTGCCACGGGCCCTGACCACGGAAGGCCAGCACGTCGCTGCCGCAGACGCCGGCCGCGCCGACCCGCACCAGCACTTCGCCGGGGCCGGGCAGCGGGATCGCCATCTCCTCGATCCGGATGTCCCGGCCGCCGTGGAAGACGGCGGCACGCATCATCTCAGGCTCCTTACAGCGGGATTACAGCGGAATGTTCAGGTGCTTGGCGGCCACGTCGACGCTCGCGCCGCCGTGCACGATCTCGACCAGGGCGGCGACCATCCGGTCGGGCCGCTCGGCCTCGACGATGTTGCGGCCGTAGACGATGCCGCCGGCCCCGGCCTGGATGGCGTCGTAGGCCATCTGCAGCGCGTGCAGCGGGGTCGGCTTCATCGGGCCGCCGAGCGCGAGCACCGGGACCAGACAGCCCTCGACGACCTCGCGGTACTCCTCGGGCGTGCCGGTGTACTGGGCCTTCACGAAGTCGGCGCCCGCCTCGGCCGACACTCGCGCGCCGTGGGCGATGTTGGCCAGCGTGTGGGCCTCCAGCGCCTTGAAGCCGACGGGGATCGGCTCGGCCATCACCGGCATGCCCCACTTGTCGCCCTCGGCGCAGAGTTCGCGCAGCTCGCCCATCTTGGTGACCTCGGGGTTGCCCGGGAACACCTTGAGCTCCAGGGCGTCGGCCCCCCAGCGGACGGCCTGCTCGACGCCGTACCGGGCCGACGGGATCTCACTGTCGAGGGCCAGGATGAGGCCGGTGCCGCCGAGCTCGTCGGCCGCCGCGCGGGCCAGGCCGATGGTGGCCAGGATCGCGTCGACGCCGCCGTCGACGATCCGCTTGACCGCCGCGCGGCCCCGCTCCAGGCCGGGGGCGACGCCCTTGGTGATCCCGGCGTCCATGGCGGCGATCACGGCTCGCCCGTCGGGGGCGAAGACGTGGTGCATGCGACGGCGGGGCCAGTGGGTGCTCATTTCTCTCCTTCGGACACGACCAGCGACTTCAGGCCGAGTTGCTGCTTGGTGGTTTCGAACGCCTCGGCGACCGCGTCGAGCGGGAACCGGTGGCTGATCAGCGGGGCGACGTCGACCTGGCCGAATCGGAGGAGACGCAGGGCGGTCGCGAAGTCGTCGGGGATAAAGTCGTGGCTGCCGTTGATCGCGACCTGGTCGTAGTGGGGCACGTCCGGGTTGAGGGCGATGGCGCCCTTCGGGTGGGTGCCGGCGAACAGGTTGACCGCGCCGTTCTTGGCCACCAGGCCGAACGCGGCCTCGATGACCGCCGGGATGCCGACGGTGACGATCACGACGTCGGCGCCGCGTCCGTCGGTCAGGTCCAGGACGGCTTCCCTCTGGTGGGCGGCGGCGTCGACGACGTCATGGGCGCCGAGTTTCCGCGCGACCTTGAGCCGGTCGGCTTTCATGTCGGTGACGATGACCCGGCCGCCCCTGGCCCTGGCGACCTGGGTGTGCAGCAGGCCGATCGGGCCGGCGCCGACGACCAGCACGTTCTCGGTCAGCGGGAGCGGCAGTGCGCGGTGGGCGTTGACGACGCAGGCCAGCGGCTCGGCGAACGAGGCCGACTCGAAGCTGACGCCGTCGGGGAGCTTGCTGAGCTGCTCGACCGGCATGACCGTCGCCTCGGCGAACCCGGCGATCGGGTATTTGATCAGGCGCTCGCAGAAGTTCGCCGCGCCCTTCCGGCACTGGTGGCACCGGCCGCAGACGCCGCGCCAGTCGACCGCGACGCGGTCGCCGACCTGGAGGTCTCCGGTGTCGCCGCTCCCGAGTTCGGTCACCACACCGGCGATCTCGTGGCCGGGCGTCCACGGGTCGCGCTTGGCGGCCGTCGCGGCGGTGTAGCTGCGGATGTCGCTGGGGCAGACGCCCGAGGCGTGAATCCTGATGACGGCCTGGCCCTCGCCCGCCTTCGGGTCGGGCCGGTTCTCTACACGCAGGTCGTTGTGGCCGTACAGCAGAGCTGATTTCACGCCGACCCCTTTCCCAGCAGCCGGTCAGGCTGCCTGCTTGTCTGGCAGGTTTGAAATGTTGCCTCGTGTTACAGAGCCGAACAAGGCTCCGTTTGTCACGATTTGGTGTTATTGAAAGAGTTCGCGGAGGACGCGGATCGTCCTGAGCTGGTCCTCGGGGCCGCCGCCCTCGTGGTTGTTGTACGGCCACACCGTGATGTCCTTCGGGCCCTGGTAGGCGTTGAAGGCGGCGTACACGGTCGACGGCGGGCAGACGCCGTCCATCAGCGCGACCGAGAACGACCCGCGGCAGGTCGCGCGCGCCGCGAAGGCGGTGGCGTCGAAGTAGGCGAGCGTGGCGAACGCCCGCTCCCACTTCGTGCGGTGGATCGAGCACCAGCGCACGATCTCGGCGTAGGGCTCGCGTTCGGTGACGGCGGTGCCCCGGCGGAACGCCGACAGGAACGGGACGTGCGGGACCGCCCCCGCTATGTCGTCGCGCAGACCGGCCACGACCAGCGACAGCGCGCCGCCCTGGGACCGGCCGGTGACGGCCACCTCGGCCACGTGGTCGTGTCTCTTCACCGCGTCGACCGCTCGCACGGCGTCGGTGTAGAGGCGGCGGTAGTAGTAGTCGTCCGGGTCGAGGATGCCCCGCGTCAGGTAGCCGGGGACGGCCGGACCGGTCGCCGACGGGTCTCCCGTGTCGCCGGCCCGCCACGAGCTGCCCTGACCCCGGGTGTCCATGACGAAGTGGCCGAAACCTGACGACACATAGGCCAGGGACTCGATCGGGATGCCGCGCCCGGAGCCGTACCCGAGATATTCGACCGCCGTCGGAACGGGGCCCGACCTGTTCGCGGGCAGCAGCAGCCACCCCTTGATGGGGTCGCCGCCGTAGCCGGTGAACGTGACGTCCCAGGTGTCGACCGTGGTCAGCCCGGCGTCGTAGGGCTCGAAGACGACGTCGACCTCGGGCTGGTCCGTGAGGGTGCGGGCCCAGAAGTCGTCGAAGTCGGCCGGTTCCGGTTCCTGGTAGCGGTACTCGCGGAGCTGGGCGAGCGGGAGGTCGAACTGCGGCACTGTCTCACCCCTTCAGGTTCGGGAAGAGCCGGGCGGGATTCGTCTCGGCGACGGTGGTCATGTCGTCGCCCAGGAGTTCGGCCGCCTCCTTGAGACAGGCGGCGACCGTCTTCTCGTCGACGAACGGGAAGTCCGAGCCGATCAGGAACCGTTCCGGACCGGCCAGCCGCAGCGCCGAACCGAGCGCGTAGGGCGTGGTGGCGAGGGCGACGTCGTAGTGGAAGCGCCGGAGCGCGCGGTGGATCCCGCCCTCGCCGACCTGCCGCAGTTCCGGCAGCGGTTCGGCGATGGCCAGGCGTCCGGCCAGGTAGGGGGCGGTCCCGCCGCAGTGGGAGAAGATCCAGGTGATGCCGGGATAGCGGTCGTGGGCGCCGTTCAGGGTCAGGTTGACGATGGCCCGGGTGGTGTCGAAGACGTACTCGATCAGCGACGGCCGCAGGTCGATCTCGGCGGCCGGGTAGTGGACCGGCAGCTGCGGGTGGACGTGCACCACCACCTCCCGCCGGTCGAGCTCGGCCAATACCGGCTCGAAGGCGGGGTCGCCCAGGTACCGGCCCGCGTAGTTGGTCAGCAGGCCGACGCCGACGAAGGCGTCGTGGTCGGCCCACCGCTCGATCGCGTGCAGCGCGTCGCCCACCGACGGCAGCGGCAGTGCCACGAACGCCCGGAACCGTGTCGGATGCCGCCGTACGGTCTCGGCCAGGTCGGCGTTGGTGCGTTCGCACAGCTCGCGGGCGAGCGCCTGGTCGCCGTCGAAGAAGAACCCGGGCGACCCGGCGGACAGCACCGCCAGGTCGATGCCCAGGTCGTCCATCATCGACAGCGACGCCTCCGCCGACCACGGGGGCAGGCCGATGCCGGGCTGCGCCCCGATCCCCAGGCCTTCGAGGACCTCGGCGTAGGCCGGGAAGATCGCGTGGTGGTGGACGTCGACGCGCATGGCTACGCGTCGAGGACCGCGTAGGCCCGGTAGTTGGACGAGCCGGGGCCCGCCGCGCGGTTCTTCATGATCGCGGTCGCCGTGTAGGCGGGGGAGGAGTTGGGCGGCGAGGCCAGGTCGGGCAGCGGCCCGCCCTTGGCGGGTTCCCTCGCTTCGAGGGCGTCCTTGATCGCCGCGCAGAACTCCGGCAGGTCGTTGGGCAGCCGGGAGGTGATCAGGTTGCCGTCGACCACGACCGGTTCGTCCCTGAAGTTCGCGCCGGCGTTGATGACGTCGTCCTTGATGGTCGCCACGCACGTCGCGTCGCGCCCGGCCACGATCCCGGCGGTGGCCAGCATCCAGCCCGCGTGGCAGATGGCCGCCACGACCAGGCCCTTGGCGTCGGCGTCCCTGACGAGCTTCACCATGTCGGGGTTGCGGCGCAGGTACTCGGGCGAGAAGCCGCCCGGGATGATCACGGCGTCGACCGAGTCGAGGTCGAAGTCGGCCACGGTGAGGTCGGCGCGGGCGGGGTAGCCGATCTTGCTGGCGTACACCTCGTCGGTCGACGGGCCCACCACCCGCACCTGCGCGCCGTCCTCGCGGAAGCGCAGGACCGGATACCAGAGCTCCAGCTCCTGGTAGAGGTTTTCGACCAGCACGACGATCCGTGCCTGGGAGAGTTCCACGTTGTTCCTCAGACCTTGATGGAGAAGATGCGGGCGGCGTTGTCTCGGGTGATCGCGTCGATCTGCTCGTCGGTCACGCCCTTGCTCTTCAGGCGCGGGATGAACGAGGTCCACATGTAACCGAGGTCGACGCGCTCGTTGGCGAGCTGCGGGTCCGACTCCGTGACGTCGGAGCGCGGGTTGTAGAACCAGCGGTCGTACGACAGCACGAGCTGGCTGGTGTAGCCCTCGTTGATCAGCCCGACGAACGCGTCGGCCATGCGCTCGTCGAGCTCCTCGACGGTGTCGACGCGCCACGGGATGCCGATGTGGTCGAGCTGGAGGTTGGCGCCCCGGTCGAGGATCTCGTGCAGCTGGCCCTCGTTCGGCTCGACGAAGGCGTGCCCGATGACGACCTTGGCCGGGTCGGCGCCCTCCTCTTCGAGGATGTCGAGCTGCTCGATGCCCGGGTTGGTGACGCGGTAGTCCATGGGGTCGGTGTGGGTGTTGATCGCGCAGCCGACGATGCGGGAGGCCCGCCCGGCGGCCCGGATCACCCGGTCCTCGACCTCGTGGATGCGGCGGCCGTTGGGCCCGATCGGGCTCGGCTGCGGCGTGACGCTCTCCTGCCCGGTCGCGATCTTGATGGCGCCCGCCTTGTACGGCGTCTGCTGCCAGGCGAAGACCATGCCCTCGGTCAGGTCCTTCACGAAGAAGTCGGTCAGCTCCTCGACCGTCTGCCGCCGCCAGTAGTAGGGGACGCCCATCCGCTCGGGGAAGAAGCCGGTGATCGCGATGACGTTCATGCCGGTCCGGCGGGCGACCTCGGCCATCAGCTCGGGGTGGCGGCCGACCTCCGGCGGGGTCATGTCGACCAGCGTGCCGAAGCCCCAGTCGTTCATGCCGTCGGCGACCTGCTTGGCGATGAACGCGACGTTGTTCTCGTAGTCGAGCACGGTCCGGTGGTCGAGCTCCGCGCCCGGGTAGCCGTAGAGGAGGTGCTCGTGGGTGAGAAACCGGCCGGACGTCTCGGGTGAGACGTCGCCCAGAACGGTCCTGAAGACTTCCATCGGATTCAGACTCCTCTGCGAAGGGTGGCGAAGAACTCGGCGAGGTCGTTAGTGCCGTCGGCGGAGACGACCCGTTCGGCCTGCGCGCCGATGGCCTGGGCGACCACCGACGCGCCGTTGCCGACGGAGGCGACGCGCCCGCCGGCCGCGTGCACGGCCGTGACCAGGGCGACCTGCGCGCCGCTCGGCTGGGGCAGGTCCCACGGCGCGACGCCCGGGGCGATGATCACGTCGACCGAGGCGGGGTCGAGGTCGGCGGCGTCGGTGTCGGGGATGACGGGGTAGCCGAGGATGCTCTCCGCCCCCGCGGCGGCGGCCACGACGTGGACGGTCGCGCCCTCCTCGCGGCCGCGCAGCACCGGATACCAGAAGTCGAGCTCCTGGTAGCCGGAGTACGCGAGGACCACGACCTTCTGCTGGGCCAGCGACATTCTTCGGACTCCTTAATCGGCAGGATGGGATGAGGCGAAGGAGTCGACGACCTCGGCGCAGGCCCGCAGGGCGGTCAGCGCCGTCGCGTTGTCGACCTGGGGAGCGGCGCCGCTCACCCCGATGGCGCCGATGAGCTCGCCGTCCGACCGCAGCGGGAAACCGCCGGCCAGGATGACGATGCGCCCGGCGAGTGCCGAGGTCAGGCCCCAGTCGGCCGCGCCGGGCTTGGTGACCTCGCCCCACGCGTCGGTGGGCGCGTTGAACGCGGCGGCGGTGAACGCCTTGTCGATCGCGAGGGTGAGCGCGACGTGCGAGGCCCCGTCCATCCGCGCGGCGGCGACGAGATCGCCGTGCCGGTCGGTGACGGCGATGGCCATCGGCTTGCCCGCGCAGCTCTGGGCGGCCCTGATGAGACGTTCGGCCAGTTCGAGGGTGACGACGGATTCGGTGCGGATCATCTGATCGGCCTCACGAGGAGAGTGGGCTTCGAGCCGGTTCGGCGCGCTGTGTTCGCGCGGGCAAGGCGGGCGGGTGCGGCGGTCATCTCTGCGGGCCTCATGAGGCGAGCAGGCCGCCGTCGACGACGACGGCCTGACCGGTCAGATAGCGGGAGCCGGGGGAGACGAGGAACTCGACGACGGCGGCGACGTCGTCCGGAACCCCCTGGCCGCCGAGGGGGATGCGCGACTCCAGCGCCGCGACGTTCCCGCCGTCCTTGCCGCCGACCCGCTTCCAGTAGGGGTCGTTGAACGGGGTGTCGATCCAGCCGGGGCACACGCAGGTGACGCAGATCCCGTCGGGGCCCATCGCGACGGCGAGTGACCTGGTCAGCGCGACGAGGCCGCCCTTGGAGGCCGCGTAGGCGAAGCTCCCGCCGCCGCCGCGGAAGGCGGCGGTCGAGCCGGTGAGCACCACCCGGCCGTGCGGCGAGGCGGCCAGGTGGGGGGCCGCGGCCTGGGTCAGCAGGAAGGGGGCGCGGAGGTTCAGCGCCATCGTGCGATCCCATTCGGACACGGAGAAATTTGTCAATTCGGTCTCGACGAGAAGCCCCGCGCAGAAGACGATGGCATCCAGGCGGCCGTGCGCTCCGACCGCGTCGGCGACCGCCTGGGCGGGGCCGTCGGCGGTGGCCAGGTCGACGTGGCTCGCCGTCCCCGAACCGGGGTGGGCGTCGAGGGCCTTGACGACCTCGGCGGCACCGGCCGCGTCGATGTCGGCCACGTGCACGTCGGCGCCCGCCGCGCGCAGCCGGGCCGCGGTGGCGGCCCCGATGCCGCTCGCGCCACCGGCTATCAGCACAGATGTCACCACAACTCCAACCTGTAGGGCTGCCTGACATCATGAACCTGTGTTTTGAGTTCTGGCAAGGCGTTATGCCCGAAAAACCGGCGAGTTGACACTTTTGGACCCGGGTCCCCACAATCAACATGTCTGACAGCCAGGCACCCTGGACAGTTGTCCAGCCTCACGTGAGGGAGCGGCCTGTTCCATGCACTTTCCTGGGGAGTTCCCCGTGGTCCGCGTGGCCGGACCGCCCGCCGAGCGCGGCAGGCGGTACGGCGCGCTGGCCCGCACCCGGATCCACCGTTCGATATCCGCCTACCAGCGGGTCTTCGAGCACTACGCCGGATGGGACTGGGCCACCGTGCGCGCGCACGCCGCCCAATACCGCGACGTCATCGGCGACTTCGCGCCGGCGTCCCTGACCGAGATGCGGGGCATCGCCGAGGGCGCCGGCCTCGACGTGGAGGAGATCCTCGCGCTCAACACCCGCAGCGAGATCATGTTCCACGCCGGCAACCGGGAGATGCCCCACGAGTGCACCTCGCTGACGCTGCTGCCCGACCGCTCGGCCACCGGCACCACGCTCATCGCGCAGAACTGGGACTGGCTGCTCCATTCCATGGACACCGCGATGCTCCTGGAGGTCACCCGCGACGACGGCCCCTCGTTCGTCACCCTGGTCGAGGCCGGTCTGCTCGCCAAGGTCGGCATGAACGACGCGGGCGTCGGGCTCTGCACCAACACCCTGATCAGCGACGGCGACGAGGGCCGGATCGGGGTGCCCTACCACGTCCTGCTGCGCGCGGCCCTCGACAGCGGGTCAGGCGAGGAGGCGGTCCGGACGATCGCCGGCGCCGAACGCGCCCTGTCGGCCAACTACCTGCTCGCCGACGACACCGGCTTCGCCGCCGACCTCGAGACGACCCCCCGCTCCGGCGGTGTGCGGATTCTCACCCCCGAAGACGGCCAGATCACGCACGCCAACCACTTCCGATCTCCCGACCTGACAGGCGAGGATCTGTACGCGCGCCGCAAGCCCCACACGTACATGCGGCTGCGCAACGTCACCGAGAGCCTGGGCGAGCGGCCCAGCCTGTCGGTCGACGACCTCAAGAAGGTGCTCGCCGACCATCACGACAGCCCGTCGAGCGTCTGCCAGCACCCCAACGAGAATGTGCACGAACGTGAGCGCACCGCGACGATCGCCGGTGTGATCATGGACGTGTCCGGCCGTACGATGCATCTCGCCGCGGGGCGACCCTGCGTGGCACGGTGGGAGACGAGAACCCTGGCCCCGAGATGAAGAAGGACCTACCCGGAATGAAGGTCGTCCCTGTCGAGCAGAAGAGCGCGGCGGAGCACGTGCGCACGCAGCTCATCGAACTGATCGAGTCGCGTCACTTCGCGGTCGACGACCGCCTGCCCTCCGAGGCCGAGCTCGCGGCGTCGTTCGGGGTCAGCCGCTCGGTCATCAGGGAGGCCCTGCACAGCCTGAACGCCCTGGGCCTGACGAAGTCCTACGCCGGCAAGGGCACCTTCGTCGCCGCGACCCGCGTGCAGTCGCACCTGCTCAGCGGGCAGTACCTGCCGTCGCAGCTCAACGAGGTGCGCCGCTACCTGGAGGTCCCGGCGGCCCGGCTGGCGGCCGAACGGCGGACCCAGGAGGACCTCGACGGCCTGGCCGAACTGGTCGCCGCCTTCGACGACAACGACGACCCGGCCGAGCGCAACAAGATCGACGCCCGGTTCCACATCGCCATCGCCCAGGCCACCGGCAACCCGCTGTTCTCCCGCCTGGTCGAAGACCTGCGCGCGGTCCTGCAGGACCAGGCGCTCGCCGTGTCGGCCTCGCCGGGCCGGGCCGCCCAGGCCCGCGCCGAGCACCGGGCCATCTACGAGGCCATCAAGGACGGCGACGCCGAGATGGCCGCCCTGGCGATGCGCCGCCACCTCCAGGCGGTCGTGGCGACCTCGGCCGCGCTCACCGACTCCTGAAGTCGGTGTACGTCGACCGGAAGGTCGACGTGAACAGCCCCGCGTCACCGAGCGGCCGGCCCACGTCGAGCACGAACGAGACCGGCCGGTCGTCCTCGTCGATCGTCAGCGTGTAGGTGACCAGCGACCGGTCGAGGGCCTCCCCGGCGTACTCGACGAGCAGCAGCTTCAGCGCGTCGCCGGTCAGGTTGGCCGGGACGATCCCCCGGTAGACCCGGCCGTCGCGCTCGAAGGCCACGTTGCCCTGGACGACGAGCGACCGGATCACGGTCAGCCCCGCCGTCGCCGTCACCAGGATCGGCGGCTCGTTGCTCCCGTCGCCGAACTCACCGAGCGACGCCCCGGTCTCCACCACCCGCCGGTCCCTGATCGTGTAGCGCCGGGTCTCCTCGCTCCCGTACGTGATGTCGGCGACGAAGTCGTCGTGGGGCAGGCCCGGGTCTCCGGCGATGGTGACGGTGCCTCGCGATCTGGCGAGGTTGTCGCCCTGCCCCATGCCGCCCTCGCTCGTGAAGGTGGCGGTCGGCGTCTTGCGGTAGACCTCCGACAGGGCCGCCGCGAGCTCGGCCTGCGTCTCTGGCGGCCGGTCGCCGTGCGGCCAGAGCGCGACGGCCGCCACGATCACCGCGACCCCGGCCAGCGCCGCCAGCCCGGCCCGCCACGGGACCGCCCGGCCCGCGACCGGCCGGGTCGCCTCGAACCGGCCCGACTCCAGCGCGTCGAGGTCGTCCTCATCGTCGTGCCCGAGCAGGCTGAGCAGCACCTCCTTCGAGGTGGGGCGCTCGGTGGGCGACTTGGCGAGGCATCGGCGTACGAGTGGAAGCAGCGCGCGCGGCACCCCGGTCAGGTCGGGCTCGGCGTGCAGCACCCGGTAGGCGACGGCGGCGATGCTGTCGCCGTCGAACGGCACCCGGCCGGTCGCCGCGAACACCATGGTCGCGCCCCAGGCGAACACGTCGGCTGCGGCCGTGACCCGCTCGCCGGAGTACTGCTCGGGCGCCATGTAGGGCGGGCTGCCGATGGCCCGCCCGGTGGTCTCGCTGTGGCTGAGCCGCGAGATCCCGAAGTCGATGACGCGCGGCCCGTCGGGGGCCAGCAGCACGTTCCCCGGCTTGAAGTCGCGGTGGACCACCCCCGCCCGGTGGATCGCCACCAGCGCCGTGGCGGTCCCGATGGCGATCCGCTGCAGCGCGGCGCCCTTGCGGGGCGGCACCCGGTCGAGCGGGGTCCCGGCGACGTACTCGCTGACGATGTACGGGGGATCGTGGTCGAGCGCCACGTCGATGATGCGCGCGGTGCAGAACCCGGCGACCTGCCGGGTGGAGTTCACCTCACGGATCGCCGCGTCGTCGGCGCCGTGCCGCAGCACCTTGACCGCGACCGGTTCCCCGTTCCATTCGCCCAGGTAGACGATGCCCTGGCCGCCCTCCCCGAGCCGGGAGACCACCGTGTAGGGCCCGATCGACCGGGGATCGCCGGCCCGCAACGCCATGTCCACAATCCCATTGGACGCCATCACCCCCCGCCGGAGTTGGGTTCTCCGGGGGACTACTTCGGTGCGATGCCCTTCAGGATGCCGACCACCGCCTCCTCGAACCGCTCCTTGGTCACCCCGAGCCTGACGAGGACCGGGTTCCCCGCGCCCAGCAGGGCGAGCACCATGTGCTCGGTGCCGATGTAGTTGTGGCCGAGCCGCAGCGCCTCGGCGAAGGTGAGCTCCAGGAGGCGCTTGTTGTCCTCGCCGAGTTCGCTGTCGCCGGCCAGCGCCTCGCCCGTCTCCGGCAGCGCGTTCCGGGCGATCTCGCGGGCCGCGTCGAGGTCGACCCCGATCGTCGCCAGCGCCCGGACGGCCAGGCCGTCGGAGTCGGCGAGCATGGCGGCCAGCAGGTGGTTTTGACCGGCCGTGACGTGGCCCGACTCTTTGGCGATCCGCTGCGCCTCGACGATCGCCTGCTTGGCGCGCGGGGTGAACCGCGAGAACTGCTGGTCGTCGGGCTTGGGCACGAACCGCTTCTGCGCCGCCTGCTTGGTGACGCCCATGCTGCGGCCGATGTCCGTCCAGGACGCCCCCGACTTGCGGGCCTGGTCGACGAAGTGCCCGATGAGGCTGTCGGCGACGTCGCCCATGTGCTCGGCCATCAGCACGGCGCCGGAGAGCTGCTCGAGGACGTTGGGGTTGGCTGACTTGATCCCCGCGATGAGATCGTCCAGCCGGACCACTGGAGAGGAGGATTCGCTCATGCCGTCAACAGTAGGTTGACGGTCTGAGTATCGTCAACCCTCTGTTGACGCTGAGACGTACAGACATGAAATCGAGCGTGAGGAACATGGATCGTCTCGACTGAGCCGCGTGTACTTGGTCGTACCGACACAAGGACGACCTGACGGAGGTTCCGATGTACGCGATCCTGGGAGTGACCGGCCACGTGGGCGGTGCGGCGGCGCGCGAGCTGCTGCGCCGGGGCGAGCAGGTGCGGGCGGTGGTCCGCGACCCGGCCAAGGGCGCCGAGTGGGCGGCGGCGGGGGCGAAGGTGGCCGTGGCCGACCTCGGCGACCGGGAGTCGCTGGCGGAGGCGCTGCGCGGCTGCGCGGGGGCGTTCGTCCTGCTGCCGACCGACCTGGCCGCGGCCGACCCGGACGCCGCCCACCGCGCGACGGCCGACGCCATCGCCGACGCGGTGCGCGAGAGCGGGGTGCCCCACGTGGTGGCGCTGTCGTCGGTCGGCGCCGACCTGGCCGACGGCACCGGTCCCATCCGCTGGCTGCACCACCTGGAGAACGCGCTGCGCGCGACGGGCGCCCGGATCACCGCGCTTCGATCCGGTCACTTCCAGGAGAAGGTCGAGCTGATCCTGGGCGCGGTGCTCGGCGCGGGCGTCTACCCGGTCTTCGCCGAGTCGGCCGACGTGCCCACGCCGATGATCGCCACCCGCGACATCGGCGCCGTGGTCGCCGACCTCCTCGTCACCCCCGCCTCCGCCTCCGAGGTCGTCGACCTGGACGGCCCGATCTCCACCGAGCGCCAAGTCGCCGAGGAACTGTCGGCAATCCTCGGCCGGCCGCTCCAAGTCGTCACCGTCCCGAGGCCGGGGTGGGCCGCCGCGATGGTGGACGGCGGCCTCCCCCCGCAGCTCGCGGAGGAGCTCGTGGGCCTGTACGACGCCGAGGAGCGCGGCATCCTCCAGCTCAGGGGCGACCGCCACCTGACCGGCCCGACCGAACTGGCGGAGACCCTCCGAGTCATCGGCGCAAGGGCTTTGAGCTGACGCCAATTCGGCCCCGTCGACCTTCGGCCTGGGCGCCGTCGCTGTCTGGGCGGTGAGCTGGGGCATCGGCAAAGCCCCGGAGATCCCGCTCAACAACGACATCGAGGCGCTGCGCCGGGAGATGAACAGCGACGAGGAGTGCCGCTGGTCCGACCGGGACACCTCCTACCACGACCCGCACCGTCCCGAGCCCGACGCCGACATCGACTACCGCTTCGACCCCATGGCGTTCCGGTTCACCGGAGAGAAGCGCTCCGGCGAGGTGAAGGTCGTGGTCGACCCGCTGCTCCAGGACCACGGCGGCCGGGCCGTCGCCGAAGGCGTCGAGAAGACCCTCTCGGTGCGGTGGACCGGCCCCGACTCGGCCGGACCGCAGGTCAGTGTCACCGGCGTGGCCGACGGCGCGACCTACCGGCTGCGCGGCGCGCCCACGGCCGGCTGCGTCACCGTCGACCGGGGCTCCGGCGTGGCCACCCAGGCCACGCTGACGCTCACCGGCGGAACGGCGGCCGGGGTGGGGGTCTACACCGCCACGTGCGCCGGGGCCGAGGACAACGAGGGCAACGTCGTGCCTGACGCTCCACGTCGACACGGGTGAGGGCGCGGCGGCGTCGCACACCGCCCTGTTCCGCTTCACCCGCAACGAATCTCTTTGATCACCGGTGTCAGGCCGCGAATCGGCGCGTCAGTTCGCGCCCCCTCGCGGCCTGCACCTTCTTCGCCTGGCCCACCGAGAACCGCAGCAGCCCGAAGGGCGCCGACAGCCGGTAGTGGTCGACCACCCGGGTGCCGCCGGGCACGGCGTCGATGCGGTAGCCCCAGTCCACCCGGACGCCGCCGGGGCTGACCACGTCTCCGGTGATCGTGCCCTCTCCCAGGCGCAGGGTGACCTCGATGACGTTGTCGTGGCGCAGCGGCCCGAAGGCGAATCGCTCGACGGCCGTGAAGCGCACCGATCCGGGCTCGCGGCGGATGTCGCGGACCTCGACGACCAGAGGCGACAGACCGACGTGGTTGGCGGGGTCGGCCAGGTGGTGGAAGACCCGCTCGGGGGTCGCGGGCAGAGTGGTCGTGGTGCTGAACTCGACGGTCTTCATGCGACGAGCAGCCGGTCGAGGACGGCGTCGACCTCGACGGCGTCCGGGCCGAGGAGCAGGCAGTCGGTCCGCATCCCCTCGACGGCCTGCGCCAGGATCGCGGCGGCGGCCAGGGGATCGGGGGTGTTCGCCCGCTCGAACTGTTCGCCGAGCAGGTCGAGCAGGATCTTGCGCTGCGCGCGGTAGTGGGCGGCGAAGCCCGGATCGGTCGTGGCGCGCGACACGAAGGCCTTGGCCACGCTGGTCTCGGCGGCGCGTTCCTCGTCGAGCGGCAGCAGCTCCGTCACGATCGCCGACAGCGTCTGACGCGGGGACCGCGCGCCCTCTTCCGACCGGGCCCTGAGGCGGTCGGCGCAGCGGCGGCAGTGGTGTTCCAGCGCGAACAGGAGCAGGTCGTCTTTGGTGCCGAAGTGGTGCTGCAGCGTCCCGGTCGTCACCCCGGCCTCGGCGGCGATCTCCCGCATACCGGGGAACGTGCCGTGGCCGCGCATCAGCAGCCGGCCCACCGCGTCGGCGACCGCGTTCCGGCGTGCGTCCGGAATCCATCGTTCTCGCATGTCCCACCTCCATTACGACTGTAATGTAACAGAGGTCAGAAGAGGACACTTTCTGGCCGCAATGGCTGAGATCGTGGTCGTATGCCGATGACCGTTCTGGACACCCGGGCGCTCAACCGCGCCACGCTCGCCCGGCAGCTGCTGCTCGACCGCGCCGACCTGCCGGCCCTCGACGCCGTCGCGCACCTGTGCGGGATGCAGGCCCAGGAGCCGCAGGAGCCGTTCATCGGACTCTGGTCGCGGCTGCGCGGCTTCGACCCGGCGGAGCTCTCCGATCTGCTGGTGGGCCGGAAGGTCGTCCGGACCCATCTCATGCGCCGCACCGTCCACCTGGTCACGGCCGACGACGTCGTCGCCTGGCGGGCCCGGCACGACGCCATGCTGCGCCAGCGGGTGCTCGGGGTCTACCGGCGCGACCTCGCCGACGTCGACCTCGAAGAGCTCGCGGCGGCCGGGCGGGCACTGATGGCCGACGGCGAGCCGAGGTCGATGGCAGAGCTGGCGCGGACGATGGCCGAGCGGTGGCCGATGCGCGAAACCCGGCCGCTGGGCGAGATGCTGGTCTCCGCCCTCGTCCCGATGGCGCAGCTGCCGCCGCGCGGGGTGTGGCGGGCCAAGGCGGGGGTGCGCAACGTCCCGATCTCCCTCTGGCTGGGCCGCGAACTCGACCCGCCCGCGCCCAACGGGTCCGACCCGGTCGGCGAGACGCTGGTGCGGCGCTACCTGGCCGCGTACGGTCCCGCCGCCACCGCCGACCTGCGCGCCTGGTGCGGGCTGGCCGGTCTGCCGGCCGCCGTCGCCGCCGTGCGCGGGGAACTGGTCTCCTTCCGCGACGAGCGGGGCCGGGAACTGCTCGACCTCCCCGACGCGCCGCGCCCCGACCCCGGCACCCCCGCGCCGGTACGGTTCCTGCCCGCCTTCGACAACGCGCTCCTCGGCTACGACGACCGCACCCGGATCGTCGACGACGCCCATCGCGGCGTGTCGATCGCCGGCGTCCGGGTCGTTTTGGTCGACGGCCGGGTCTCCGCCACCTGGACGGTCAAGGACGACGCCGTGGCCGTCGCCCCGCTGCGCGACCTCTCCCGGGCCGAGCGGGACGCGGTGGCCGAACAGGGGGAGGAGCTCGCCTCCTTCCTCTCCGACGGCGGGAGCCGGAGCGTCCGGATCGCCACCTGATCTGGGTCGTTACCATGGCGTATGGCCAGCGAACCCGCCGCTGCGACGCGGCGTCGCCGCGAGCAGCTCAGCGATTTCCTGCGCACCCGCCGGGCCCGGCTCACCCCCGGTGACGTGGGCATGGCGGTGGCGGGCCGGCGCCGGACGCCGGGCCTGCGGCGCGAGGAGGTCGCCGTGCTGGCCGGGGTCGGGGTGTCCTGGTACACCTGGCTGGAGCAGGGCCGCGACATCAACGTCTCGGCCGAGGTGCTCGACGCCATCGGCTGCGCGCTGCGCCTGACCGAGCCCGAGCGCGCGCACGTCTACCTGCTGGCCGGCCTCAACCCGCCCCGGGCCGGGGCGGCCCGCGACGCCGAGGTCACCCCCGAACTGCGCCGCCTGCTCGACACCTGGACGCCGCCCGCGATGCTGCGCGACCGCTACTGGAACCTGGTCGCCACCAACGACGCCGCGCAGCGGATGTTCCGCTACGGCGACACCGACCACAACTGCCTGATCGCGTTCTTCACCAACGCCCGATACCGGGCCATGCACGTGGAGTGGGAGTCGGTCGCGCCGGCCGTCGTGGCCGCCTACCGCGCCGACGCCGGGCACTTCCCCGGCGACCCGGAGTTCGCCCGCGTGGTCGCCGACCTGAGCGCGGTGAGCCGGGAGTTCGCCGAGCTCTGGGGCCGCCACGACGTGGGGCCGCCGGTCCAGGCGATCAAGGCGATCCGGCATCCCGAGGCCGGCGACCTGTTCTTCGACATGACGACCCTGGTGGTGGCCGACCACCCGTCCTGGTACCTGGAGCTCTACAACCCCCGGTGAGGGTGGTGGTGCCAGACCCCGGATCACCACGCACTGTTGATCTTCCGCGCCCGTCGGCACGCTGGATCTCATGACCCACACGTTCCACGGCAAGATCGCGCTCATCACCGGCGGCACCAGCGGCATCGGCCTGGCGACGGCCGAGAGGCTGCTGGCCGGCGGCGCCCACGTGGTCGTCACCGGCCGCGACAAGACCCGGCTGGGCGCCGCGGTCGAGCACCTCGACGGCGGCGACCGCGTCCTGCCCGTGCCCGGCGACGCCGCGAGCCTGCCCGACCTCGACCGGCTGACGACCGCGATCGCGAGCCGGTTCGGCCGCCTCGACGTCGTCTTCGCCAACGCGGGCACCGCCGTGTTCCAGCCGCTCGGCGAGGTCACCGAGGCCGGCTTCGACCACGTCATGGCGACCAACGTCAAAGGCGTCTTCTTCACGATCCAGAAGACCCTCCCCCTGCTGGCCGACGGCGGGTCGATCGTGGTGAACGCCTCCTGGGCGCTGCACCGGGGCCTGTCGGGCGCCGCCCTGTACGCCGCCTCGAAGGCCGCCGTCCACAACCTGACCCACACCCTCGCGGCCGAGCTGGGCCCGAGGGGCATCCGGGTCAACTCGGTGAGCCCCGGCTACATCGAGACCCCGATGTTCCACGAGCACATCTCCGCCGAAGCCGCGGCCGTGGCCTTGGCCTCGGTGGCCACCGGCCGGCTCGGCACCGCGGCCGACGTCGCCTACGCGGTCGCCTTCCTGGCCTCCGACGCCGCGTCGTACGTCACCGGGCAGGACCTGATCATCGACGGCGGCCTGGTCGCCGCCATCCCGGCGTCGGGCCGCCCGAACTCCCGGTAGCGGCCGGAGTGGAAGACGAGCGGCTCCCCTTCGGTCCGCCGGTAGTCCTCCACCGCCCCGACGAAGATGTGGTGGTCGCCGCCGTCGTGGACGTGTTCGGTCCGGCAGACGAAGGTGGCCAGCGTCCCGGCGAGGATCGGCAGGGGAGCGCCGAGCAGGTCCACCCCGGCGAACTTGTCGGCCGAGGGGGTGGCGAACCGCCTCGACAGGTGGTCCTGGCCGGCGGCCAGGACGTTGACGGCGAACCGCCCGGCCCGCAGGAAGACCGGCGCGCTGGGGGCCCGGTTCGACAGGCACCAGAGCACCAGCGGCGGATCGAGCGAGACCGAGGTGAAGGAGTTGACGGTCACCCCGGCCCGCTCGCCCTCGTCGGTCGCCGTCGTGATCACCGCCACCCCGGTCGCGAACTGGCCCAGGGCCTCACGGAGCGATCTCATGCGGCGACCCTCCTCAGGTAGGCCTCGGCCCGGTCGGCGTCCATGAACCACTCGGCGTAGTCGGAGGGGTCGTCGAAGCCGTTGACGAACCGGTGGGCGACCTCGGGGTGCTGCCCGGCCGCGCCCAGCAGCGCCAGGTGGTGGGGTTCGGCCGGCGCAAGCAGGGCGTTGGTCCAGCCGGTGACGTGCTGCGCCTGGGTCCAGAAGCGGTCGAAGGTCTCCTGCATCCACTCGGCGTCGAACGGCTGCGACCCCCGTTCCACGATGGCCCGCAGGTAGACGGCGGCGCACTTGGCGGCGTTGTTGCTGCCCTGTCCGGTGATCGGGTCGTTGAGCACCACGACGTCGGCGACGCCGAGGATCGGCGCTCCGGAGGGCAGCACGGCGACGGGCCGGCGGACCGTGGGGGCGAAGCGGCCGGTCAGGGTCGCGTTGTCGTCGGTGAGCTCGATCGCGGCGCAGCGCTCGGCCTCCCACGGGAAGAAGGTCTCCAGGATCTGGCGGCCGCGCGCCAGGTGCTCGGCGGGGCCGCGCACGTCGCCCCAGCAGTCCATGGGACCGCCGGGCACGCCCTCGAAGACCATGATCTCGCAGGGGCCGGTGTGCGTGAGGGCGGGGAAGACGAAGTACTCGCCGACGCCCGGGAGCAGGTTGAAGCAGACCGCCGAGTGGTCGGGGCGGGGGGTCAGGCCGTTGACGTAGGTGACCGCGAGGGCGCGCTGCGGCGTGGTGTACGGCGAGCGGGCGGGGTCGCGCTCGAAGAGCGAGGCGATCTGTCCCTTCCCGGCGGCGACGAGGACCAGGTCGTAGCGGGCGGCGTAGGTCTCCAGGTCTTCGGGGGAGGCGTCGTGCAGGACGAGCTTCCCGCCGAGCCGCTCGAACTCGCCCAGCCAGGCGGGCATCTTCAGCCGCTGGTCGACCGAGCGGGCCGGGACGTCGAGCCGTCCGGCCCAGTCGAGTAACTTGCCGCCCTCCGGGCTCGGGACGGTGAGCGCGATGCCCTCGATGGGCGGGCACACGTCGGCCCACCAGTCGAGGCCGAGTTCGCGCTCATGGGACAGCGCGGTGCCGAACATGCACTGGCCGGACATGACCCGGCCGTCGCGGATGTCCTCGGGGGTGCGGTTGGAGATCACGGTGACGTCGTAGCCCTGCTGGAGCAGGCCGACGGCCAGGTGGAGGCCGGCCTGACCGGCGCCGACGATGAGGATGTCCCGCATGGTGGTGTGTCCCTTCGGTGTCAGGAGTGGAGTTTCGATCGGCGCCTGACAAGAACGGTACGTTCGGCCCAACCACTCGGGCCATCCGCTGAGCGCGGATCTCATCCACCTGACGCGGGCCCTCTCCGCAGCGTCTCCGACGGCGGCAGCCCGTACCGTTCGCGGTACTGGGCGGCGAACCGTCCCTGGTGCAGGAAGCCCCATCGGGCGGCCACCGTGGTCACCGTCGCCCGCGCGGGATCGGCGGCCTTGAGCTCCTCGTGCACGCGCGTCATCCGCACCCGCCGGAGGTAGGCCATCGGGGTCAGCCCGAGGTGCGCGCGGAACCCCTCCTGGAGGGAGCGTCCGCTGACCGCGACGGCCCCGGCGATGTCGGCGGTGGTCAGCGGGAGGTGCGCGTGCCCTTCGACGAACTCCATCGCCCGGCGCACCACCTTCGGCAGTGCGGCCTGCCTGGGCGCCGTCAGCCGCTCCTGGTAGTTGGACGGCTGCATGGTCAGCAACAGGCTGACCAGGGCGTTCTCCAGATGGGCGATGGCCAGCGGATGGCCGCCCAGGCCGTCGTCGCGCTCGCCCTCCCGGACGAGCAGGTCGGCCATGTCCCGCCACGACCGGGTCCAGCCGGTCGTCAGGTCCATGCCGAGGTCGAAGACGAGGGGCTCGCCGACCGGCTCGCCGAGCATCTGCTCCAGCGACCGCTCGACGGAGGCCCGCTCGAACTTGATCACCAGCTGGGGGCAGCCGGCGGCCCAGCGCATGTCGAGGTGGCGGGTCGGCGAGGGCAGCGCGGCCAGCGACGTGGTCGAGACGATCTCCTCGCTCCCGGCCCGGATCAGGCTCTGCCCGTCGAGCGGGATCATGACGAGGAAGAAGGTGCCGAGCTCGCCCGGCTCGATGTGGACGTCGCCCCCGTAGTCGAGGTAGCTGACGCGGACCGACCCCAGCTGGACGGAGTTGAACCGGGCCGACAGCAGGTTCGCATGCCCGGCAAGGTCCAGCCGGTGGGGGCAGAACACCTTGGCGACCTCGCCGCGGACTTCGTCGAGGTCGGAGCTGGCGAAGACGGCACGATTGCTGAGGAGCACACCAGATGATCGGTCCTCTCCGGCGTGTCGTTCCATGGAAAAAGACGCATTGTGGCCGGAGCGCTAGATGGGCGCGCGGTCACGACTCCGGCGGAGTGGTGAACTCGTCGGCCCACTGGAGCACGCGGCGGGCGCCGGCCCGCTCCGCCGTCTCTCTGGCCTCGGCGATCAGGTCGGCCGCGTCGTCGGTCCGTCCTTCGTCGCGGGCCAGGTAGGCCAGTCCGACCAGGTTCGCCGCCACCCCGGGGAGGAAACCGAGTTCGCGCCGCAGCCGGGTCGACTCCTCCAGCAGCTCCCGGGCCTCCGGGGTGCCCTTGGAGGCGAAGGCCAGGTGCCGCAGCGTGTACGCCAGCGTCTCGCGGTCGCCCGCGTCGGTCGCCAGGTCGCGGGCGCGCTCGAAGAAGGGCCGGGCCACGTCGTCCTCGCCCGCCACGACCTGGTGGTAGATGCCGACCCAGAACAGCGCCTCGGCCTCGCCCCGCGTGTCGCCCAGGGAGTTGTAGAGGTCGACGGCCCGCTCGAACGCGGTGACGTCGCCGTCGCCCTCGCCGGAGAGGTAGCGGGCGTGGGTGACCCGGCCCCGGGCGAGCATGAGGTCGGCCTCCAGGCTGTCGAGGGCCAGGTCGGCCATGTCGAGGGCGCCTTCGGTCCCGATGAAGACGGCCTGCTCGTACAGTGTCTTGGCGTTCTCGATACGTCCCATTCGCCGACCCTACGCCCGGGAGCATGAACCGCATGGGAATCACGTGCCTCTACCTCAACGTGCGGCCCGAGGAGATCGAACCCCTCCTCAAGCACCCCCAGCGGATCGACGAGCTCATGGAGGACGTCGAGCGCGGCCTGAACATCGACAAGGCGTGGGACGGGCTGGCCGCCCTCCTCAAGGACCTGCCGATCGACGTGGTCTTCGGCGGCACGCCGCTGGAGACCGGCCACGAGTTCGCCTACGGGCAGCCGCGCTACCTGTCTCCCGAGCAGGTCATGATCGCGGCCGAGTCGCTCCCCGGCGTGCTGCGCTACGACGGCCCGGCGATGACCGGCGTCTACCCGGGCGTCGACGACGAGGAGTACTATCGCCGCCACTACGCCGGGCTCTGGGACTTCCTGTCCGCCTGCGCCAAGAACGGCGACGCCGTCGTGGTCACACTGCTGTGAAGCCGGTCGACGGTGAAGCGGTGGATGTCCTCGATCGGCTCACCGGGCGGCGCGCCCGTCGTGCGGGCCCGGAGTTCGCGGAGGCGGTCGGCGTCGGCGCCGTACAGGGGGGTGGCGCCCTTCTGGGCGGCGACGGCGTCGAGGACGGCCAGCGCCGACGTGAGGTCGCCGCACTGGGCGAGGAGGAACGCCGCGCCCCGGATCGTGGCCCACTGCTGGAGGCGGTTGCCGTGGCGTTCCCAGTGGGTGATGACCTCGACGTAGAGGTCGGCGGCCTCGGCCGGGTCGCCGTGGCGGGCGGTCACCGACGCCAGGGAGGTCAGCGCGACGCCCTCGCAGTAGCGGTCGCCCGTGGCGACGGCCTGTGACCTGGCCTCGGCGAGCAGGTGCCCGGCCCGGCCGGGGTCGGTGTCGAGGAGGGACTCGCCCAGGACGTACAGGGCCCAGCCCCTGACCACCGGAGACCGGGACAGGTCGAGCATCGCGGTGGCGTCGGCGACCGCCTTCTCGGGCCGGCCGCCGTAGGCGGAGACCAGCACCAGCGTGGCGCGGACGTAGCCGGCCCGCAGGTCGTCGTCGGCCGCCTCGGCCCAGCGCAGCACGTCGGTGCCGAGCCGCCGTGCCTCGTCGAGGTCGCCGCTCAGCAGGGCCAGTTCGGCCTGCACGAAGACGGCGAACCGGCGGAACGGGTCGTCGGGGCCGAGCAGGCGCAGCGACAGGCCGGCCAGCCGCCGGGCCTCCTCGTAGTCGCTGCGGAACCGGGCGCAGCCCGCGGCCACGCCCAGGGCGAGGGCGGCGAGGGGTTCGTCGTCGGGGTGGCCGGTCTCCGACCAGCGGCGGGCCGCCGCCTTGGCCCAGTCTTCGAGCTCGGCCGGCATGCGCATCTCGGCCCAGTCGGCCAGTTCGCCGATCAGCCACAGGTCGAGCGTCAGGTCGTGGTCGAGCGCCCACAGGTGGGCCGCGCGGATGTCACCGAACCGCCGGTCGACCTCGGCCACCCACGCGCCGTCGATCCGCTCGGCGCCGCGCTGCACCAGTTCCAATAGGTCCCGCGCGTGCGCCTGCCTGACGTCCGCCTCCTCGCCGCTCTCGGCGAGCCGGTCGCGCGCGAACGCGCGCAAAGTCTCCAGCATCGTGTACGCCGTCACGTCGCCCCCCGCGACCGCCACGACCATCGACCGGTCGACCAGGTCGCCGATCCGGTCGAGCGCGGCCACCGGGTCGAGCCCGCAGACCCGGGCCGCGTCGTGGGCGGTGAACACGCCGGGGAAGACCGACAGCCGGGCGAACAGCCGCCGGTCGTCGTCGTCGAGGAGGCGGTAGGACCAGTCGATGACCGCGTCGAGCGTCCGGTGCCGGTCGGCCGCCTGACGGTAGGAGCTGCGCAGCAGGCCGCCCGACGACAGGATCTCGGCCGGGCTCATCACCCGCAGCCGCCCGGCCGCCAGCTCGATGGCCAGCGGGATCCCGTCGAGCCGGCGGCAGAGCTCCTCGGCCGCGTCGCCGGCGACGTCGACCCCGGGCGCCAGCGCCGCCGCCCGCAGCCGGAACAGCTCGACCGCCTCCGCGCCGAGCGGCGGGACGGGCACGATCTGCTCGACCGGCAGGCCGAGCGGAAGACGCGAGGTGGCGAGGATCCGTACGGCCGGGCACGACGCCGTGATCGCCTGGGCGGCCGTGGCGGCCGACTCGACGACGTGCTCGCAGTTGTCCAGCACGAGCAGGGTCTCGCGCGAGCGCAGGTAGTCGACCAGCCGGTCGAGCGGCGCCGACCCGTCGACCAGATGGACGCCGAGCGCGGTCAGCATCGCCCCGGCGACCTCGGCCCCGGCGGGCAGCGACGACAGGTCGACCAGCGGGCCGCCCTCGGAGACCTCCGTCGCGAGCCGGGTCTTGCCGACGCCGCCGGGCCCGGTCAGCGTCACGACCCGCGCCCGGCCCAGCCGAGTCCGCAGGTCGGCGAGCAGATGGTCGCGTCCGACCAGGGAGGTGGGGGCGGGTTCGGCGGGTTCACGCGGGTGCAGCGCGGGGTCGTGCCGAAGGATGCGGGTCTCCAGGTCGCGCAGCGCCTGCTGCGGTTCCAGGCCGAGCTCCTCGTCGAGCATCGTCCGGTAGGCCCGGTATGCGCCCAGCGCTTCGACCTGCCGTCCGAGCCGGTAGAGGGCGAGCATGAGCTGGCCCCGGGACCGTTCCCGCATCGGCGACTCGGCGATCACTCTGTCGAGCGTGGCGAGCGCATCTTCGGGCCGGTTCAGCCGCAGCGCGGCCTCGGCGCGATCTTCCCAGGCCGACAGCCGCAGCTCGGTCAGCCGGGCGACCTCGGCCATCGCGAACTCCTCGTGGGCGTACTCGGCGTACGCGCCGCCGCGCCACAGCGCCAGCCCCTCGTCGAGCAGCGCGAGCGCCTCGCGCGGCCGGGTCGTGAGGAGCCCGCGCCCGCGTTCGGCCAGGTCTTCGAAGGCGGTGACGTCGAACCAGGCGGGGTCGAAGGCGAGGGCGTAGCCGGGGTGGCGGGTGTGCAGCACGTCGTCCAGACCGGCGGCGCGCAGCTGGGTGCGCAGCCGCGAGACGACCGTCTGGAGCGCCGCGTCGGCCCGCGACGGCGGGGAGCCCTGCCAGACGATGTCGGCGAGGGTGTCGGCGGCGACCACGCCGGGGGAGCGGACCAGCAGCGCGGCCAGCAGCCGCCTGGGGTTGCCCGACCGGGTCAGCGCCTCGGCGCCGGGCACGTCCAGCGGCCCGAGGGCCCTGATGCGTAGTGTCACGGCGACTCCCGGCGCTGGATCTTCCGGAACGAACTATAAGTCGGAGATGTTCACCCGCGCAGCGCCATCACCGCCGCCGCGACGGCGGCCTGCCTGACCTGCTCGTATGGCTCCCGCGCGAACTGCACCACCGTGTCGGACAGCCCGCCGACGGCGACCGTGGCCCGCACCCGCGCGCCGAGCGAGGGTTCGCCTCCCGTCAGGAGCGAGGTGAGCTCTTCGCGAAAGGCCAGCATGCGGGGGATGAGGTCGAGTTCGTGCAGCACGGCCAGGTCGGAGATGATCATCACCAGCACGTCGCGCCGCTGCCAGGCCAGGTCGAAGTAGGCCCCCAGCAGTTCCTCCTGCGCGGACTCCGACTGTGTGGCGAGGAAGGCCTCCAGCTCCTCGATCAGCGGCATGACGATCGTGCGCAGCAGGTCGTCGCGCGAGGAGAAGTGGTAGTAGAGCGCCGGTTTGGTGATCCCGAGCCGGTCGGCGATGTGCTGGAGGCTGGTGTCGCGCACCCCCTTCTCCAGGAAGAGCTCCCGGGCGGTGGCCAGGATGCGGTCGCGGGTGTCGGTCGGCCTCGCCATGGAACTCACCCTGGCTTACCATCCGTTAAGTAAGCAACTTACCGACTGTTAAGTAAGGAGCTTCTCGGATGCGGATTCTGATCTCCGGCGCGAGCGTCGCGGGCCCGCTCGCCGCCTACTGGCTCGCCCGGTACGGCCACGCCGTCACCGTCGTCGAAAAGGCCCCCCAACTGCGCAAAGCCGGGGGACACGCGGTCGACCTGTTCCGTCCCGCACTGGAGATCGCCCGCCGCATGGGCGTGTACGACCAGATCAGGGCCCGCCGCACCCGCGTCGAACTCCTGTCGTTCCGCCGCCCCGCCGACACCCGCCCGGCCGAGATCCGCATCGGCGCGCTGATGGCGCGATCGGCGGGCGACCACGTCGAGATCATGCGCGACGACCTCAGCGAGATCCTCTACGAAGCGAGCCGCGACCACGTCGACTACGTCTTCGGCGACTCGATCGCGGCCGTCGACGACCGCGTGGTGAGCTTCGAGAACGGCCCTCCCCGGGAGTTCGACCTGGTGATCGGCGCCGACGGGCTGCACTCCAACGTCCGCCGCCTGACCTTCGGCCCCGAGTCCGACTACGCGACCTGGATCGGCGCCTACCTCGCCGTGCTGACCCTGACCGACCACCCCGGCCCGCCCGGCCGGGTCGACGGGATCGTCGCGGTGAACCGGATGGCGATGATCTACCACGACCACGCGAACGCGCGCGGCTTCTTCATGTTCCGCCCCCCGGCCCGGCTCGACTACCACCACCGCGACGTGCCGAAGCAGAAGACCCTGGTCAAGGAGCACTTCGGCGACCTCGGCGGCGAGGCGGCCTGGCTGCTCGACCGCCTCGACGCCACCCCCGCCTTCTACTTCGACTCGGTGACCCAATTACGCATGGACACCTGGTCGAAGGGCCGGGTCACCCTGGTCGGCGACGCCGGCTACTGCCCCGGCCCGGCCGTGGGCGGCAGCACCAGCCTGGCCATGGTCGGGGCCTACGTCCTGGCCGGCGAACTGTCGCGCTTCCCCGACCACACCCACGCCTTCGCCTCCTACGAGCGGGAGCTCGCGGGCTACGTACAGAAGAGCAGGGCCTTCGCGATCGGCGCGGCCAAGCGGCTGGTGCCCGGGAGCGAACGGGCCCTGCGCAATCTCCTGTACGGAACGCGCCTGCTCAACCGCCTCCCCGCTCCGGCGGTCCGGCTCGTGACGGCGTCGAGCGTGGGCCTGCGGTTGCACACTTCGTTCCGGCTCAAGGACTACCCCGGTTAGAACCGGCGGCACTGGTCTTCCTTGTCGCCCCCGGCCTTGTTGCCGCCGCCGGTCGGCCGGGGCGAGTTCTCCTTGCACTGGAGGTTGCCCTTGAGCTTGTTGTTCTTGATCTGCGCGCCGCCCTTGTTGCCCACGACCTGGATCGACCCGCCGACCCGGTTCGAGACGACCTTCAGGTAGCGCCGGTTGGCGTCGAGCTGGATGTCGGAGTCGATCCGCGACGACGTCACCGTGGCCGCCCCGCCCTGCTTGACCTGCACACTGCCCTTGACGTGCGAGCCGGCGAGCACGCTGACGGCCTTGGCGTTCTCACCCTGGACGTTGCCCTCGACCCTGACGCCCCGGGCGACCAGCGTGGCCCCGCGCTCGACCTTGAGCGTGCCCTTGACCCGCGTGCCGACCAGCGTGCACGTGGCCCCCGAGGGCACGCGCAGGTTGTCGACGGTCACGGCCCGCATGGTCTTCCGGCACGACCGCTCCTCGGCCACCGCCGGCGCCACCAGCCCGACACCGCCGAGCACCGCACCCAGCACGACCCCGCCCAGCAGAACCTTCGCGTTCACAGCAACCCCTCCCCATCGGCGACGGGCGCTCCGCCCGCCTGAGAAAGAGCTTCGGGGACAGGGGTGAGTACCCGATGAGCCGCCGATGAGCGGCCTCTCATCTAGGGGGAGCCGTACCAGACGATCGAAATGAGCTCCACGCGACGCCGATATTCGATGATCAAGTAGGTGATCAACCCCGCGCCACCGTCACCGAAAATGAGTGTGCGGACCGGCGTGTCGGGGCGCTCTTTGACGAAGGAGACGCGGGCAGTGCCGCGATCTGCTCTTCGACGTCCTTGCCCGTGCCGATGTCGTACATCTAGCGGGGAGGCTCCTGCCCGAGTTCGGCGGCGCGTTCGGCCAGAATCTCGCGCCAGGGGCGGCCGGATCCGGTCTCGCCCCGGTCGGCCGCCTCCTGGATCGCCGCGGCGCGGGTCAGGACGGCCTCGTATTCCCCGGTGGTCTTCATGAGCGCGATGTGCCACCAATGGGCCAGCACGTCGTTGACCGGGGTCAGGTCGAGTTCGTCGCTCGCTTGCGCCATCGCCCGCTGGAAGTCTGTATCGAATCGGGTGCGGTCGTCGCCGGGCAGGCAGGCCCGGATGTTGCGGGGGCTTCGGTCGGCCATCAGCGACTCCACCACGTGCACGGACACGGAAGACCTCCGGTGCAGAGATTCAGCTCACAACTGTAGATCCCGGCAGCGCAAGGACCGGTGCGGAAAAGGGAAAGCCCGGCGCCGTCGGCGCCGGGCTCCCTCAACCGCGTCTTACTGGGCGGGTGTGAACGTGTACGTCGCGCCCTTAGCGGCGTTGATCCGGAGCGTCGACTTCCCGGCGCCCACGTTGCTCGCCGTTCCGTCGTCGGCCGAGACGTTGACCTTCGTGCCCTGCCAGGGGTTCTTGACCTCGAAGACGCCGCCCTGCTCGCTCTTCACGGTGATGTACTCCACCGCGTCGCCGGTCCGGGCCGCGCTCACGACCAGGCCGCCCTTCTCGCGGAGGTTGTGGAAGGCGCCGCTCTTGCCGGCCGGCCACACCGGGAAGACCTGGACGAGGCCGTTCCAGCTCTGCAGCAGCAGGTTGTTCAGCGCCTCGATCGCGCCGGCCTTCTCCAGGCCGTGGTTGCCGTCGGCGATCCGCAGGTTGGCCATCGAGTGCTGGTTGATCTGCTGCTTCAGGCGGTCGATGATCGTCTGGCCCGGGTAGCCGACCCGGGCGGCCTGGGTGAAGATCTTCGGGAAGCTGTTGTCCTGGCCCCACGAGTTCATCGCGTTGATCGTGTCGATGGCCGTCTGCCGCTCCGCCGCCGGGGAGCCGATGCCGATCTGGCCGCCCGGGTGGACGAACTCCAGGTTGACCGTGTTGTCGCCGGGGCGGATCGCGCGGTCGTCGCTGATGGTGCCGGGCTCGCCGAGGGCGTACACCGTCTTGCCCTGGTAGGTCGTCGTGGGGATGGCGGGCAGGTTGCGGAGCATCTTGCCCCACACCCAGCGGTGGTCGGCGTCGAGGCCGAGCCTGGTGCTGGTGTCCTCCAGCGTGGTCAGCAGGAGCTTCAGCATGCCCAGGTCGGCGCTGGGGTTCTTGGCCCAGGTGATCTCGTGGGGGCCGCCCCAGAACGACAGCGCGCCGGTGGCCGGGTCTTCCTCCACCCAGTTCTCGAAGAACGCGGCGACCTCCTTCATGAAGGGGTAGCCGGTCTCGCGGAGCCACTGCTCGTCCTGGGTGTACTGCCAGTACTCGATGTGCTGGGTCACCGTGAACAGGGCGTTGGCCACCTGGTTGTGGTAGTTGTCGTCGCTCGTCGTGCCGAACGGGCTGATGCCGACCGGGAACAGCACGCCGCTCTTGACGCCGCCGCTCGGGAAGCGGGCGTCGACGTAGTCGGGCTTCACCCGGCGCAGGTCCTCGGCGGCCCGGCGGCGGGCTTCGGGCACGAAGGCGTCGACCGCGTCGAAGTAGGGCAGCGCCAGCTCCGGACGGTTGGAGCTGTAGACGCCGTAGTAGTTGGCCTGCCAGTTGTAGTTGAGGTGGAAGTCGCCGCCCCACTGCGGGAAGTCGGTGGTGGCCCAGATGCCGTACAGGCCCGAGGCGGTCTTGCCCTCGCGCAGCGAGCTGCCGAGGAAGTACAGCGAGCTGTAGTAGAAGCGCTCCAGCACGTCGTCGTCGAGGTCGACGTAGGAGCGCAGCCAGTAGTTCTTCCACCAGTCGAGGTGGGCGGCGTAGAGGTCGTCGACCGACGCGGCGGTCTGGGCCCCCGCCAGGGCGATCGCGGCCGGGCCGGGGTCGGCCGGGTTGACGCCGCCGCCCGCGACGGCGGTGACGACGTCGACGGTCTGGCCGGGGGCGAGCTCGAAGTCGACGCGGCCGTTCGAGACGGTCGGGTCGCCGCCGATCACCCTTGTCGCCAGCGACGCCCGCGAGACGCCGCGCGGGCTGGCCGGGGTCTGTCGGGTGGCCCACAGGGTGTCGCCCTGGACGCCGGAGGTCTGCACCATGCCGCCGCGCGCGTCGGGGGTGCCGACGACGGTCGAGGCGCGCAGCCGGACCGGCTTGTCGCCCTGCGAGGTGATGGAGGTGACGACCACGTTGCTGTCGGCGCCGGTGAAGGTCTTCATCGTCACGGGGACGCCGCCGAGCTGCATGGACGTGTCGACGTCGCCCTTGAGGAGGTTCTGCTCCTCCAGGAAGTTCCCGGTGGGCTGGGTGGGGCCCTCGGCGTCGTACAGCTCGAAGGCGCCGACGCGGGCGCGGGGGTTGTTGATCGAGTCGGCGGTGGTGCCCTGGGTCGGCTCGGTCAGGTTCAGGCGCAGGTAACGGGCGGTCACCGGGGCGAACGTGCGGTCGGTCGCGGCGGCCGTGTTGCCGGTGACGGTGTCGATCGTGTTCCAGCTCTGGCCGTCGGTGCTGGCTTCGAGCGTCCAGTTCTTGGCGTTGTTGGCGGCCTCGCCGGGGCGGGCGGCCTGGTCGTGCTTGAGGATGTAGCGGCGGAAGGTCTTCGCCGAGCCCAGGTCAAGGCGCAGCCACTGCGGCTTGCCCACATCGGAGACCCAGCCCTCGAAACCGGAGCCCCAGGCGCCCGAGACCGCGCGCGACGGCGGGAAGGACGGGTGGCTGCTGGACGCCGTCGCGGTCGACCCCAGGGCCAGGTTCGTGGCCGTGACCGTGGTGTCGGCCTGGATGGTCACGTTGCCGAGAGCCACCAGGGAGGGGCTGCCGGCGGACGTCCAGAAGTCGCCCTTGGAGATGTAGAAGGTCTTGCCGCCCTGGCTGCCGCCGGAGGTCACGCCGATGTCGCCGTTGCCGAGGAGGGCCGTGTCGGGCATGGTGCGGTTGACCGCGCCGGAGTAGTTCTGGTTCGTCCAGCGGCCCTTGACCGCGCCGACGAGCTGCTGGATCTCGGCCCACTGCTGGTCGGCGGCCGGGACCGCCGCGTTCGCGGGAAGGGCCGTCAGGAGAGAAGCGGCGACCGCCGCCGCCAGGATGCCTCGGGTAGTTCTCATGGGGGGTGCCTTTCTACCCCTGCCTGGGCAGGCTCCACCGGGCTGGTTGGACCGGTCGAGATAACGTTATCTCGAAACCATAGAGTGTTTCCCGCGTGTTTCTGAAGACATCCGCACATAACAGGTTCATCACGCGCCCCACCGGCGAAAACTTATGCCGATGTCAGCCCGACCTGCTGGAGAACGCTCTCCCGCTGACTTAATTCACATCATGGGATTTCCTTGATCAAGCCCGTGTGCTGCGACTTCTCTCTGAGAGAGCGCTCTTGTGAACATATTGACTCGGTCCAGTAACACGGTCAGGATTCGGCGTGTGCAGCCCTCCATGCGAAAGAGACGCTTCGCCGTCCTCAGTGGTTTGTCCCTGCTGTTAAGCGCCGTCGTCGCCTCACCGGGGCCCGCGACGGCCGCCGAACCCCCGGTCGCCGGTCCGCCCGTCCTCGAGAACGGGTGCGCGAAGATCGAGGACACCCTGCCGACCTACAGCGACTGGCCGAAGGTCGAGAGCAAGATCGAGAAAGACCCCGCCATCGAGCGGAAGGTCGCGCGCCTCGTCGCCGACATGACCCTGGCCGAGAAGGTCGGCCAGATGACCCAGCCCGAGATCAACGCGATCACCCCGGCCGAGGTGAAGCAGTACTTCATCGGGTCGGTCCTCAACGGCGGCGGCTCGTGGCCCGGCGGGAACAAGCACGCCACGGTCGACAGCTGGCTCGGCCTCGCCGACGCCTACTACGACGCCTCCGTGACGACCCGCACGAAGATCCCCGTGATCTGGGGCATCGACGCCGTCCACGGCAACAACAACGTCTACGGCGCGACGATCTTCCCCCACAACATCGGCCTGGGCGCCGCCGCCGACCCGTGCCTGATCCGCAAGATCAGCGAGGCCACGGCCGAGCAGCTCCGCGTGACCGGCCAGGACTGGGCCTTCGCGCCCACCCTCGCCGTCGTCCGCGACGACCGCTGGGGCCGCACCTACGAGGGCTACGCCGAAGACCCCAACCTCGCCCGCGCCTACGGATACGAGGCCGTCCAGGGCCTCCAGGACTCCAGCTGGCGTCGCATGGGCAACCGCGGCGTCATCGCCACCGCCAAGCACTTCATCGGCGACGGCGGCACCCGCAACGGTGTCGACCAGGGCGTCAACCCCTCCTCCGAGGCCGAGATGATCAACATCCACGGCCAGGGCTACTACGGCGCGCTCGCGGCCGGCGCCCAGTCGGTCATGGTGTCGTTCAACAGCTGGACCAACGAGGACCTCGGCATCAACGAGGGCAAGCTGCACGGCAGCAAGAAGGCCATCACCGACATCCTCAAGGGCAAGATGGGCTTCGACGGCCTGGTCGTGTCCGACTGGAACGGCATCGGCCAGGTGGCCGGCTGCACCAACGCGAGCTGCGCCCAGGCCATCAACGCCGGCATGGACATCGTGATGGTGCCGAACGAGTGGAAGGCGTTCATCGCCAACACGATCGCCCAGGTCGAGTCGGGCGAGATCGCCATGTCCCGCATCGACGACGCCGTCACCCGCATCCTGCGCGTCAAGTACCGCGCCGGCATCTTCGACGGCCGCCGTCCCTCCGACCGCGTGCTCGCCGGCGACGAGTCGCGCCTCCAGGACGCCAAGCTGGCCCGCGAGGCCGTGCGCAAGTCGCAGGTGCTGCTGAAGAACAACGGCAACGTGCTGCCGCTGGCGAAGAACGCGAAGGTCCTGGTCGTCGGCAAGAGCGCCGACAACCTGCAGAACCAGACCGGCGGCTGGTCGCTGACCTGGCAGGGCACCGGCAACACCAACGCCGACTTCCCCAACGGGACGACCATCCTCGCGGGCCTCCGCCAGGCCCTCGGCGCCGCCAACGTGACCTTCAGCGAGACCGCCGACGGGGTCGACCCGTCGCAGTTCGACGCCGTCGTCGCCGTCCTCGGCGAGACCCCCTACGCCGAAGGCGTCGGCGACCTGGCGCGGCGGACCCTCGAAGCGGCCAAGCTCTACCCCGGTGACCTGGCCGTCCTCGACAAGGTGGCCGGCAAGGGCGCCCCCGTGGTGACCGTCTACGTCACCGGCCGTCCCCTGTACGTCAACAAGGAGCTCAACCGCTCCGACGCCTTCGTCGCGGCCTGGCTCCCCGGCACCGAAGGAGGCGGCGTCGCCGACGTGCTGGTCGGGCGGCACGACTTCACCGGCAAGCTGTCCTACTCCTGGCCCAAGAGCGCCTGCCAGTCGCCGCTGAACCCCGGCGACCCCGGCTACGACCCGCTGTTCCCGGCCGGCTACGGCCTGGCGAAGGGGCAGACCGGTAGCGTCGGCACGCTCGACGAGACCTCCCACGAGTTCCCCTCGTGCACCTCCACGGGTGGCGGCGGCACCGCCACCGAGGACCTGGAGGTCTTCGTCCGGACCGACGTGCCGCCGTACAAGAGCTTCATCGGCTCCCCCGAGAACTGGGGCGGCACCGAGATCGGCCCCGACGGCGCCGCCGCCCACGCCAACATCAACACGACGCCCGCCGACGTGAACGTCCAGGGCGACGCGCTGAAGACGACCTGGGCCGGAACCGGCCCCGGACAGATCTACTACCAGAACCCCGCGGGCGGCACCGACCTGCGCGGATACCTGAACGCCAACGCCGCCCTGGTCTTCGACACCATCGTCCACTCCGCCCCTGCGGCCCGGACGGTGATCAGCGCCCACTGCGTCTACCCGTGCTTCGCCGAGGTGGTGGCGACGAACCTGTTCACCGGCCTGGCCGGCGACGGCAAGTCGACGGTGAAGATCCCGGTGTCGTGCTTCGCGAACGGCCTCGACTTCGAGAACGTGAACACGCCCTTCCTGGTCTACACGGAGGGGGCGTTCTCGGCCTCGTTCGCCAACGTGCGGTGGGTCCCGCAGGCGGCGGACGACCCGGACGCACTGGCGTGTTCTGACCTGACGTAGCCGAAGAAACGAGCCGGGCCGGTCGTCACGACCGGCCCGGCTTCGTTACTGCTCCCGCCCACCCTGCTCCCTACGGCATCGAACGGCGGCTTCTGCGAAGGGCCAGGCCGGTCATCGCGGCGAGGACCACCGTGGCGCCGAAGAGCACGACCACCCGGCCGTCGGGACCGGCCGAACCGCCGCCACCGGTGGCGACGCCGCCTTCGGGGGTCTCCATCTCGGTCTCTTCGTCGATCGGCTCGTCGCCGGCCGCTTCCTCGGTGACGGTCTCGGTGACCGTCGCGGTCGGGGTCGGGGTCGTGGACGAACTGGGAGTGGCCGAGGTCCCGCCGTCGCCGACGACGACCTGGTAGGTGGTGAGATCGTCGCGGTTGAGCACCTCGCATTCGATCAACGGCTGCGAGGCCGTGAGGCCGAAGTTGATCGCGGCGGGACGGACGACACCGGTTCCTGCGGTGTTCGGCGTCGACGTCACCTGGGTGGTGCCCGTGGGGAGGGTGATCTCACCACCGGCCGCGACCGGACCGACGACGGCTCCCTCGCCGGTGCCCGAGGTGAAGCCGGGGAACTCGCTGATGCCGACGTAGGCGAACATCTTCGTCCCGGCGGGCAGCGCGTCGCCGGCGCGGATCCTGCCCGAGTCGGCATAGGTCGCGCGGTGCTGGAATGCCAGCGCGACGCCCGGCTGGGCGCCGGTGGGCATGGTGAGCTCGACGCGGATGTTCACGGTCTGCGCGGTTCCGCCGTCGGGAGTGCACTCGTATTCGACGATGTCGGTCGCCGCGTAGGCGGGCGGGCACAGCGACATGAGGCCCGCCAAGCCGATGGACGCGTATAAAGCTCGTCGAATGCGCACTGCCACTCCTCATTCCGCCAAGGCACATTGAAGACGGCCGGGTTCGCCATGGGGTTGACGACGACTCACGAATCACCGGCGGCCCCAAGGGTTCTGTCGGTGGCGATCGTTAGCGTTCGGGCGGTCGCACGGATTCGAAGGGAGGGCTCGCGGTGGGCGCGGAATGGTCTGGCATGGGTGGGTACGCGTGGTCTGACCTAAGCGAGGTCCGTGCCCGGCTGGCAGCCGGCGCCGATCCGAACGGGACTGACTACTGGGGCCCGGTCCTGTTCCAGGCGTCCGCCCACGGCAGCCCCGAGGTGGTCGCCGAACTGGCCGATCGGGTCGACGACGTCGACGCCTTCGACGAAGGCCACACCGCCCTGTGGTCGGCGGTCTTCCACCGCCGGCCCGACAACGCCCGCGCCCTGGTCGAGGCTGGCGCCGATCCGTGGCGTCCGATGATGGACGGGTGGTCCCCGGCCCGGCTCGCCCTCGCGGGCCCGACCCCCGACCTCTTCCCGCCGAGCGACCTCGCCCTCTCGCCCGAGGAGGCGGCGGCCGTGGCCCTGTCGGAAGACCTGATCACCGCACTGGAGGCCATCGAAGACGACGGCCACAGCATCACCTGCGTCGCGGGCGTCACCGCCGCCGAGGCGACGCGTCGGCTGGGCGGCACGGTCGTCGACGACGTCGACGATCGATTCGAGTGGGTCGTCGGCGTCACCGACGTGACCGGCGGCTGTGTGATCACCCAGCCGTGGGGCTGGCACGCGTCGGAGGAATCGCTGCTCAGAAAGCTCACCCGGGGCACCCGCGGCTACGCCCTGTACGCCAACCCCAAGAGCGGCGACCAGGGCGCCGGCGCGGTCGACGGCGAGATCACCGACTGGGACACGATCCTGGGCCTCGCTCCGCCCACCGACGCCGACCCGGCCGAAGAGACGCTCCGGAGGTTCCTCTACCAAGAACACGCGGAGGCCTACTGCTGCGGCTACGCCGGGCTCCGCCTCACCGACGCGCGCCCGATCCTGGGCCCGCCCGACCTCTGGGTGCGGCTGAGTCCCACCCGCTGAAAACCAGTGGCGCCGCGCCGGAGCCGGTCGGTTCACTGTCCGGCGGGTTTCCGCACACCGAGGAGTTTCATGTACGCAGTCACCGCCGCCACCGGCCACCTCGGCCGCCTGGTTCTCGACCGGCTCAAGGGTGACGTGGTCGCCGTCGCGCGGGACGTCTCCCGCGTCCCGTCGGGTGTCGAGGCGCGGCACGGCGACTACGACGACCCGAACAGCCTCCGCGCGGCGTTCGCGGGCGTCGACCGGCTGCTGCTGATCTCCTCCCCGGAACTCGACGCCGCCCGCCGGACCGCCCAGCACCGCAACGCGATCGACGCCGCCGTGGCGGCGGGCGTGACCGCCGTCGTCTACACGAGCTTCCTCGACGCCGACACCGTCGCGACCGGCATGACCGAGGCCCACCACGCCACCGAGCAGGCGATCTTCGCCGGCGGCCTGGCGTACACGATCCTGCGCAACCCGTTCTACGGCGACGCCTTCCTGCCCCAGGTCGCCGACGGCGTCATCCGCAGCAGCACCGGCGGCCGGGGCCTGAACACCGCCTTCCGCGAAGACCTTGCCCAGGCGGCGGCCAACGCCCTGACCGGCGAGGGCCACCTCGGCCGCGCCTACGACCTCACGGGCCCGCTGTGGACCTACCCGCAGGTCGCCGAGGCGCTGGGCATCGCCTACGAGGAGGTCCCCGACGCGGAACCCGGGCCGATGGCCTGGCTGAACGGGATGGTCCGCGCGGGCGCCCTCGAACGCCAGACCGGCGACCTGGAGTCGCTGCTGGGCCGCCCGGCCGAGACGGTGGTCGAGCGGCTGACGACCTTGCGCGGGATCTTCTAGGGTGCGGTCCGTGGGAGTCGTCAACGCCTATGTCAGCGTCCCGGCCGACTACCTGGCCGCCACCCCCTGGGAGTCGCTCGACCGCGACCTCCCCGACCACGAGGCCGACTACGTCAGAGACCACTACGAGCGGCTGCGGGCCTTCTTCGCCCGGGGCCGCCGAAGCGGGGCACGCCGTCGTCATCGTCCAGACGTGAGCCGGTCGCACCAGGCGATCAGTTCGGCGCGCAGCGGGGCCGCCCGGCCGGCGAATTCCCGCTGCGTCGCCGCGTAGGCCGTGCGGCCCTCGGCCGTCTCGATCGGGATCGGCTCGTAGCCCAGGTGCCGCAGGTCGTAGGGGCTGGCGCGCATGTCGACCGCTCTGATGTCCCAGGCCAGTTCGAAGCAGTCGGCCACCAGTTCGCCGGGCACCAGGGGCGAGAGTTTGACCGCCCACTTGTAGAGGTCCATGTTCGCGTGCAGGCAGCCGGGCTGTTCGGTCGCGGGCTGGAGTTCGCGCGAGAGCGGCAGCGCGTTCAGGGGCCGGGCCGGTTCGGTGAAGAAGCGGTAGGCGTCGAAGTGGGTGCACTTCAGCGGCCGTTCCTCGACGGCCGCGGCCACCCGCTGCGGCGACAGGCGGAGGGGCTGGGCGGAGTGCCTGATCTCCTCGGTCCGGTAGACCATGGCCCATTCGTGCATGCCGAAGCAGCCGAACTGACCGGCCCGGGAGGCGGTGCGCCGCAGCAGGTCGGCGATCCAGGTGATCGATTCGAGCCGCCGGGCGACCAGGTCGGCGACGTCGAGGGTCTGGCCGCCGGGGACGGCGACGTATCCGGTCCCGAAGTCGGCGGCGCCCTCCAGCACGGTGAACGCGCCGGGGTGCCAGCGCCGCAACCGGCTGGGGCGGTAGCCGTAGTAGCTGAACAGGAAGTCCTCGACCGGGTGGGCCTGGGATCGCCTGCGGCGTTCGAGGTGGGGCTCGATCCACGCGTCCACCCGGGTGTGGTGGGCCTCCTGGCGGGCCCGCCACTCTCGCTCCTCCAGCCTTGTCACGCGCATCATGCTAGACATGCGACGTACCTATGTGGTCACCGGAGGAGGCCGGGGGATCGGCCGGGCCATCGCCGAGCGGCTGTCACGTGACGGCCGGGTGGTGGTGGTCGACCTCGATCCGGGGCCGGTCGGGATCCCCGTGACGGGCGACGCGGCCGATCCGGCCGTCGCCGAGAGGGCCGCGGACTTGGCCGAGGAGCACGGCGATCTGGTCGGCTGGGTCAACAACGCGGCGATGTTCCGGGACGTGTCCCTGCATGATCATCCGCCCCGGGAGGTCCTCGACGTCATCGGGCTCAACCTCGATCCCGTCGTGGTGGGCTGCGCGGCGGCGATCAGGAGGTTCCTGCCGAAGAGCCGGGGCGCGATCGTCAACGTCTCCTCCCACCAGGCGCAGCGGCCGGTCAGGGGCGCGATGGCCTACGCGACGGCGAAGGCCGCCACCGAAGGTCTGACGAAGGCGCTCGCCGTCGACTACGGGCCTCAGGGGGTGCGGGTCAACGCGGTCGCGCTGGGCTCGATCTGGACCGAGCGCTACGGGGCGTACGAGCAGGAGCGCGAATGGGTGGAGGAGGAGATGCGCCGCCTCCACCCGATCGGGCGCGTCGGGCGGCCGGAGGAGGTCGCCGACACCGTCGCCTACCTGCTCTCCGACGCCGCCTCGTTCGTCAGCGGGGCCGTCGTGCCCGTCGACGGCGGGCGGTCGGTGCTCGGGCGTGACCCCGAGGAGCGATAGGTCGCGGAGCGATGCCGGGATAGGTCATGACCAGGCCCGACGGGTCGTAGTCGAGGCGGCGGTAGGTGTCGAACGCGTGCCGTCGCGGGCCTCGACGTTCCGTCAGGCGGCCGCTGCCGGGAGGCTCTCGAAGGGCTTCACCCCGCGTACTGCTGCAGGGCCATCTGCCGGGCCGTCTCGATCTCGTCGGGCGTCGCGGTGCCGGACGTCTCGATCGCCGTGACCCAGGCCGCGACCGTGGCCCGGCCGTATTCGGGGGTGACCTGGCCCTGCGCCTCCTTGCCGGTGAGGAAGAGCTCCAGGGCCAGGAACGCCTCGTCCCAGCCGGGGCCCACCCAGAGCGCGCCCGCGCCGCTCTGGGCCATCGCGAGCGGGACGGAGTGGATCAGTTCGAGCGTGGTCGCGTCGTCTTCAGCGGTCAGGGTGACCGTCACGATGCTCGTCTCGCCGCCGTAGGTGACCTTCAGCGACGGTTTCTCGCAGGTCAGGATCGTGCCCCCGGCCCCGCCCTCGGTGGTGAAGGCGCCGCCGGGCCGCAGGTCGCCGCTGACCGGGAGGAACCAGCGCTTCAGGCGTTCGGGGTCGGTCAGGGCGTCCCAGACGTCGTCGAGGGGGGAGCCGAAGTCGCGGCGCAGGACGACGGCGACGGTCTCGTCGTCGCGGGTGACCTCGCGGGAGGTCCAGCCTATGTCGATCATTTCCTTCTCCTCGTGCGGGCCAGCTCGGTCTCCAGGGCGTCGAGGCGCTGCGACCAGAAGCGGCGGAATCGGTCGAGCCACACGTCGACTTCCCCGAACGGGGCGGAGTCCACGACGTAGAGGCGTCGGGTGCCTTCGGCGCGCACGGTCGCGAAGCCGCTCTCGCGCAGCACCCGCAGGTGCTGCGCCACGGCCGAATGCGAGATCCCGAACTCGGCCCGCACGGTCGCGGTGATCGCGCCCGAGGTCAGCTCGCCCTCGCTGAGCAGCTCGATGATGCGGCGGCGCACGGGATCGCCCAACACGTCGAAGGCGTTCACCCGGCCGACTATGTCAGGCACGTCTTATATAAGTCAACACCGACTCTTGTGGCTCAGGACGTACACACGCGAAAAAAGAAGGGCCCGCGCGGGGAACGCGGGCCCTTCTCCACTGGTTGTCAGCCCTTGTAACGCGGGGCCAGGCGGTCGCCCGGCAGGCAGAACTCGCCCGTGAAGAACGTGCTCTCCGGGACGCAGCGCCACATGCTGGGGTTGGTGTAGCTGGGCGCGAGGCGGTCGTCGATCGCCTGCTCCAGCGCGTAGCCGCCGGACAGCAGCTGCGCCTCCGAGAAGGCGCCGCCGATCAGCGTCACCCCGATGGGGTTGCGGCCCGCCGAGCTCTGCTGCGCGCCATACCCGGCGGGGATGGTGAGCGCGGGGTAGCCGGCGCGGTCGGCGTAGCCGATCACGTTGCTGCCGCTCGGGACCAGGATCAGGTCGTAACCGCTCAGGACGCTGTCGAGGACGGCCTTGTTGGCGGCCTTGCCGGCCTCCAGGTCGGCCGTGTACTTGGCGTTCGTCGCGGGGTCGGACAGGTCGACCGCCTGGGCGGCCAGCAGCTGACCCTGCTGGTACTTCAGGCCCTCGACCGGGTTGGCGAGGTTGTAGTCGATGATGCTCTGCAGCGTCGTGCCCGGCTTGGCCTCCGCCAGGTAGGCGTTCAGGTCACGCTTGAACTCGGTCGCGACGACGCTGTCGGTCGCGGCCGGGGTGGCGATCGAGACCTGGGTGACGGTCGCGCCGAGGCCCTGCAGCTTGGCGACCGCCTCCTGGTAGGGGGCGCTCGTGCTGGAGACCACGGCGATCTTCTTGCCCTGCAGCGCGGTCGCCGACAGACCCGCCGTGTAGTCGACCGGGGTAGCCGGGTCGGCGATCACGTTGAGGATCGTCGCGGCGTCGCCGACGCTGCGGGTGATCGGGCCGGGGGCGTCCTGCGACGCGGCCACCGGCAGCACGCCGGCCGTGCTGACCAGGCCGACGGTCGGCTTGAGGCCCACCACGCCGGCCGCGTCGGCCGGGGCGAGGAGCTGCGCCGAGTCGGGCGAGGTCTCCATGCCGATGGTGATCGCGGCCAGACCCGAGGCGGTGGCCGCCGCGGCGCCGGCCGACGAACCCGCCGGGGTCTTGTCGGTGTCGTTCGGGAGCAGGACCTGGCCGCCGAGCGAGGAGTAGCCCTTGGGCAGGTTGGCGTCGAAGACGCCGTTCAGCTCGGTGACGTTGGTCTTGCCGAGCACGATCGCGCCGGCGGCCTTCAGCTTCGCCGCGATGGCCGAGTCGTCGGCGGGCTTGAGGCCCTGGAGGGCGATCGAGCCGCCCGTGGTCGACAGCGACGTGGCGTCGATCGTGTCGTTGAGCAGCACCGGCAGGCCCCAGAGCGCGGGACGCAGCGGGCGCGTGTCGTTCGGGCTGGTCGGCTCGCCGGTGCGGTACTTCCACCGCTCCTGGTCGAGCTTGCGGGCCTCCTTGATCGCGTCGGCGTTGATCTCACGCACGGCCTGGAGGGCGGGGCCCTCGGCGTTGGTCAGCGCGATGCGGTCGAGGTAGGCGCGGGTGAGCTCCTCGGCCGAGACCTCGTCCTTGTTCAGCTTCTGGATCAGGCTCTGCGCCGTCTCGGTCTCCAGCGAGAAGCCGAGCGGACGGGAGTCGTAGCCGGTCACCTTGAGGACGGCGTCGTAGTCGGGGTTGCAGGCGCCGCGCGCGGCGAACGGCGGGGCCGGGGTCGTCTTGGCGCAGCGGTACATGCTCGGGTTGACCAGCGAGGCGGGCTGACGGAGCTTGGTGGCCTGCTCGATGACGTAGGCGACGCCGAGGATGTCGAACTCGTCGTAGGCGGCGCCGTGGACCTGCACGTTCTGGGCGCGGCGCTGGGTCGCGGTGTAGCCCATCGGGATCGTGATGGTCGGGTAACCGGCCTGCGGGGCGCTCGGCGTGCTGCCCAGGATGGCGATGACCGGGTCGGCCGGCTGCGCCGGGTTCGAGTTGGTGTAGGTCATCATGTCGTCGATGGCCTTGTGCCAGGCGGCCTTACGGATCGCGAGGTTGGTCCGGTACGCCTGCTCGTTGGCGCCGCCCGGGGTCACGTCCGACAACGACGAGTTCAGGTGGTTGACGTTGCCGAACTTCAGCGCCTGGTGCGCCTCGGCCTGGTTGACCTGCACCTCTTCGACGAGCGACTTGATGGGCGCGTTCGGGCCGAGCCGCTTGTAGTACTCGTCGATGCTCTTGTGCTGCTCGTAGCCGCTGGGCAGCGCGGGCAGCGACGGGATCGTCGCCGTCGGGCGGGGCACCATGACGGCGCCGGCGGCGACCAGGGCGTCGTACGCGATCTTGAGCGGGCTGCCCTCGGTGAGGGTGCCGTTGTAACCGATCTTCTTGCCCCGGACGAAGTCGAGGTCGAGGGCCTTCATGTAGTCGGGCAGCGTGGCGGGGAGCGCCGGGATGATGCCCTTCTCGATGTAGTCGTCGCCGAACATGGCCTTGTACCCGGCGTCGGCCACCGGGTCGGGCCCGGCGATCGAGGCCAGCGTGAGCGCGGCGTCGGAGACGCTGCGGACCATCGGGCCGGCGATGTCCTGCGAGGCCGAGATGGGCGCGATGCCGTACCCGGGGACGAGGCCGACGGTGGGGCGGAGACCGACCAGAGACTGCGTGTTCGACGGGGAGATGATCGAACCCGAGGTCTCGGTGCCGATGCCCAGCGTCGACAGGGCCGCGGCCATGGCCGCGCCGGTGCCCGACGACGAACCCGAGGGGTTCTGGTCGGCGTCGATGCCGTTGATGACCTGGCCGCCGTAGTTGCCGAAGCCGGAGGGCTGGTTGCCGAAGCTGTTGGCGTACTCCGACAGGCCCACCTTGCCGAGGATCACGACGCCGCGTTCCTTCAGCTTCTTGGTGATGCCGGCGTCGCTCTCGGGGAACGACTGCCGCAGCGACCAGTTGTTCGCCGTCGTGGGCATGCCCTCGACGTCGATCAGGTCCTTGAGCAGGATCGGCAGCCCCATGGCCGGGCCGAGCGACTTGCCCTTCTTACGGAGGCGGTCGTACGCCTCCGCTTCCTTTAACGCGTTCGGGTTGAGGTCGGTGACCGCGTTGAGCCCCGGCCCGCGCTTGTTCAGCGCGGTGATCCGGTCGATGTACGCCTTGGTCAGCTCGACGGAGGTGAGTTTGCCGGCGGCCATGAGGGAGATGGCCTCGACACCGGTCAGCGTTTCGAGGTCGAGCTCGACCTTGGCGGCTGCCGGCTGGGCGTGCAGTGTGACGAGGGCGAGGGAGAGGGTGGTGAGGGAGATCAGGACTTTGCGCACCAGGTGCTCCTTGTGGAACCAGGTAATGCGCTGGACGCTATAGATCATCCGTTACGGTGATATGTCATATATGTTCCTTGGGCGAAACCGCCCGTACTGATGGGTTCATTACGGTGAGCCACATGGTCGAGCAGATCTCCACCCGCGTCGTGTACGCCAACGCCTGGATGACCGTCCACGAAGACGAGATCGTCCTGCCCGACGGCACCCCTGGCATCTACGGCTACGTCGAACGCTCCGACTTCGTGCTGGTCATCCCCGAGGAGAACGACGGCTTCCACCTGGTCGAGGAGTACCGCTACCCGATCAGGCGCCGCTCGTGGAGCTTCCCCCAGGGCTCGGCGAAGGCCCCCACCCGCGAAGCCGAGGCCCGCATCGAACTCGCGGAGGAGACCGGCCTGCGGGCCGAGAACCTGCGGTTCCTCGGCCGGCTCGACAACTCCCACGGCCTGAGCACCCAGTCGATGCACGCCTTCGTGGCGACCGGCCTGACCGCCGGCGAGACGGCTCGCGAGGTCACCGAACAGGACATGCGCCAGAAGTGGGTGTCACGCGCGGATTTCGAGCAGATGATCCTGTGCGGCGACGTTACCGACGCGTCATCTGTGGCGGCCTACGGCCTGCTGCGGCTGCGCGGCTGAGCTCAGGAGGGGTCAGGGCGGAGCACCGGGCGCAGGTTCTCCAGAACCGACGGGTCTTCGATCGTCGACGGCATCGGTTCCTCGCGGCCGTCGGCGAGGGCGCGCATCGAGCGGCGGAGGATCTTGCCCGAGCGGGTCTTCGGCAGGGCCGGGACGATCGCCACGTCGCGGAAGGCCGCCACCGGGCCGATCTCGCGGCGGACCGCGTGGATCAGGTCGTCGGCGAGCCGGGCCGGGGTGATGTCGGCGCCCGCCTTGAGGACCACCAGCCCCAGCGGGACCTGGCCTTTGACCTGGTCTGACACGCCGATGACCGCGCATTCGGCCACGGCCGGGTGGGCGGCGAGGACCGTCTCCATCGTGCCGGTCGACAGGCGGTGGCCGGCGACGTTGATCACGTCGTCGGTGCGGCCCATGACGTACAGGTAGCCGTCGTCGTCGAGGTAGCCGCCGTCGCCGGTCAGGTAGTGGCCCGGGTGGCGGGTCAGGTATTCGCGGATGTAGCGCTCGTCGTCGTGCCACAGGGTCGGCAGCGAGCCCGGAGGCAGGGGGAGTTTGAGGGTGATCGCGCCGTCGTTCTGGATCTGGACGTCCCAGCCGGGCAGCGGGACCGTCGCCGAGCCCGGTTTGGTGGGCAGGGGCTCCAGGCCGCGGGGATTGGCGGCGATGGGCCAGCCGGTCTCGGTCTGCCACCAGTGGTCGACGACCGGCACGCCCAGGCGCTCGCTCGCCCAGTGGTAGGTGTCGGGGTCGAGGCGTTCCCCGGCCAGGTAGAGGGCGCGGAAGGTCTTCAGGTCGCCGATCAGCGTGCCGTCGGGGTCGACGCGTTTGATCGCCCGCAGGGCGGTGGGCGCGGTGAACAGGGTGACCACGCCGTGTTCGGCGACGACCCGCCAGAAGGCCCCGGCGTCGGGGGTGCCGACGGGTTTGCCCTCGTAGAGGACGGTGGTGGCGCCGATGAGGAGAGGGGCGTACACGATGTAGCTGTGGCCGACCACCCAGCCCACGTCGGAGGCGGTCCACCAGACCTCGCCCGGCGCGATGTCGTAGACGTTCAGCATCGACCAGGCCAGCGCGACCGCGTGGCCGCCGGTGTCGCGCACGATGCCCTTCGGGCGGCCGGTCGTGCCCGAGGTGTAGAGGATGTAGAGCGGGTCGGTCGCCTTCATCGGCACCGGATCGGCCGGTGACGCGGTCGACATCAGCTCGAACCAGTCGACGTCGCGTTCGTCCATGCGGGCGACCCCCTGGTCGCGCTGGAGCATGACGATGACGTCGGGGCGGTGCCGGGACAGACTGAGGGCCTGGTCGATGATCGGGCGATATTCGACGGTACGGTTCGGCTCAAGCCCGCACGAGGCGGCCACGATGGCCTTGGGGGCGGCGTCGTCGATGCGGGCGGCCAGCTCACGCGGCGCGAACCCGCCGAACACGACCGAGTGGATCGCCCCGATCCGCGCGCAGGCCAGCATCGCGATCACCGCCTCGGGCACCATCGGCATGTAGATCACGACCCGGTCGCCCACGCCCACCCCGAGCGACCTGAGCCCACCGGCGAACCGGGCGACCTGATCTTGGAGCTGCTCGTAGGTGAACCGCCGGACCTGGCCGGTCATCGCGCTGTCCCAGATGAGCGCGGTCTGCCCGCCCCGGCCCGTGGCGACGTGCCGGTCGAGGCAGTTGTACGCGGTGTTCAGCTCCCCGTCGGGAAACCAGCGGTAGAGCGGGGCGGCCGAGTCGTCGAGCGCCCTGGAGGGCGGGGTGACCCAGTCGACCGCGCGGGCGGCCTTCAGCCAGAACGTCTCCGGATCGGCCAGGCTGCGCCGGTACACGTCTCGATAGTCGGCCATGAACTTCACAGTACGCCTGCCCTGTTCCCGGGTCAGGATGGACATATGAGTCTTTCTGATACAGAACTCGCCATTGCCGCTGCCGAAGCGGGTGCCGCCGTGGTCCGCTCCCTTTACGGCAAGCCGGTGCCCCGATACGACAAGACGTCCGTCGACTTCGCCACCGCCGCCGACCTGGAGGCCGAGCAGGCGATCCTGGACGTGATCAGGGAACACCGCCCCGACGACGCCTTCCTCGGCGAGGAGTCCGGCCTGAGCGGCTCCTCCGACCGGACGTGGATGGTCGACGCCCTGTGCGGCACCCTGAACTTCGCCGCCCAGACCCCCTTGATCGCCGTGAACGTCGCCCTCCGCGTCGGCGGCCGGGACGTGGCCGCGGCGGCGGCCGACCCGATCAGTGGGGAGGTCTTCTGGACCGACGGCGTCCGCGCCCAGCTCGGCGACCAGCGCTTGACCCCCTCGCCCGCTTCGAAGTTGGTCGACTTCAACCTCGACCCGCCCTACGGTGACCTGCTGTCGGTGATCGCGGCTCCCGGGTTCGCCGACAGGTTCAGCCCTCGGGTCATGTCGACGTCTTTGGCCTGTTTCTGGGTGGCGGCCGGCCGGCGGGTGGCCTATCTGAGCGACGGGGACAAGCGGGACAGCGTCCACTTCGCGGCGGCGCTGGCGGTGTGCCGGGCGGCGGGGTGCGTGGTGACCGACCTCAAGGGGGGTCCGTTCGAGACGGGGGAGGGTCTGCTGGTGGCGGCGGACCGGGAGACGCATGAGGCGCTGCTCGGGATGATTCCGCGTTGACCATGAGGGCGCGGGCGTGGGAGGCGAGCCTGCGGGTCTCGGCCCAGCGTGGATTCGCCTTCAGCGCCTCCTCGGTCCACGCGTCGTCGCCTTCGTCCGTGAGCACGGTCAGCAACCGGTTGATCTCGGCGAGAACCGCGTCGAGCTCGGGAGAGATCCAGCCCGCTTCGCGGAGGCTCCAGATGGCGGGATAGATGCCGTCGTAGTCGAGTGCGAGCTCGTCGACCGGCAGGCGCCCGTTCAGCCAGGCGATCTGCCGGTCGGCCGTCCAGGAGAGCTGCGTGAGGGTCTCACGCAGCTGAAAGTAGACCCAATCGGTCATGGCTGCCCCGCCGGCACCTGATCCGCTCCCACTCGATGCTGCTTCTGCCGTACCCCTGATCTTATCTCGGCCGAAACCTTTCGATCCGAAGCCCGTCTGAAACGCGATGATTTCAGCTAGTTTCGGCCGACGCTGAAATGTGCATCGACATCGGAGCAGGTCTAGGCCGTCCGGAGGGTCGAAAACGTTTCGTCCTGGCGTTGACGACTTTCGGGCCCCTTCACACACTGGGCCAGCCACCCACCACCCTCCCGAAGGGAGAGCCCAGTGTCCTTCCGCTCGATGGTCGTCGTGTGCACGACGGCCATCCTCACGATCGCCGGAGCGGTCGCACTGTCACCCGCCTCGGCGGCCTCCACGGTCGAGAACGAGGGCGCCGACTGCGCCATGACCCTGCCCGACGCCGGATCGCTCCCGACCAACTCCCGGCTCCCCGACCCGTTCAGACGGCTGGACAACACCCGGATCACCAGCAAGGCCGACTGGCGCTGCCGCCGGGAGGAGATCAAGCGCCTCTCGGAGCGCTTCGTCTACGGCGAGAAGCCGGCCAAGCCGTCGAGCGTCACGGGCACCGTCTCCCGGACCAGCATCACCGTCAACGTCTCCCACCAGGGCCGCAGCTCCAGTTTCTCCGCTCCGGTCGAGGTGCCCAGCGGCAACGGGCCGTTCCCCGTCGTCGTCGTGTACGGGGGATTCGGCGCCGACGTCAACGCCATCAAGGCCGCCGGGGTGGCCGTCATCAGGTACGACCCCTACACGGTCGGCCGCGAGGGCACCCCGCGCAACAACAAGCAGGGCGCCTTCTACAGCATCTACGGCGCGCAGAGCCAGACCGGGCTGCTGGTCGCCTGGGGCTGGGGCGTCTCCCGCATCATCGACGTCATCGAGTCGTCGGGCAGCGCCGTCCTCAAGGCCGACGCGACCGGCGTGACCGGATGCTCCCGCTTCGGCAAGGGCGCGTTCGTCGCGGGCGCGTTCGACCAGCGCATCGCGCTGACCATGCCGATCGAATCGGGGACGGCCGGCGTACCGATCCTTCGCGGGGTCCCGGGTGAGGGCGCGCAGAGCCTGAGCAGCGCCTACGGCGAGCAGCCGTGGTTCGGCGACGCGTTCGGCTCGTTCACCGGCAGCCCGGCGCGACTGCCCGTCGACACGCACTCGGTGGTCGCCATGATCGCTCCGCGCGGCCTGTATGTCATGGACAACCCCCACATCGCCAATCTCGGCCCGCGCTCGGCCAGCGTCGCGGCCCTGGCCGGAGCCGAGGTCTACAAGGCGCTCGGCGCGGGCGGCGACATCTCCTACTGGTCGGATGTCGCCGACGGCACCCACTGCGCCAACCGCGCGGAGTGGCGCGACCAGCTCACCAAGAACCTGCGCAAGCACCTGCTGAAGACCGGCAACGACGCGGGCGCGATCCGCGTCTCGTCGCGGGCGTCGGGCAACCTGGCCGAGTGGCGCGACTGGACCACCCCCACCCTGACCGACGGCCCGAACCCGACCCCCACGCCCACCCCCACCCCGACTCCGACGCCCACGCCGACCCCCACGCCCACCCCGACCCCCACGCCCACCCCGACCCCCGGTGGGGCGTGCTCGGCGACGTACCGGCAGGTCAACTCGTGGCCGCAGGGCTTCCAGGGTGAGGTGACGGTACGGGCCGGCACCGCCGCCGTCCAGGGCTGGACCGTGACCTGGACCTGGCCCGGTTCCCAGACCATCACCCAGATCTGGGGCGGGGTGCGGTCGGGCGCCGGTCAGAACGTGACGATCAGGAACGAGACCTACAACGGCAACCTCGGCGCCAACGCCAGCACCACGTTCGGCTTCACCGGCGGCGGCTCGGCCGTCACACCTGCTCTGACCTGCACCAGCCCGTGACATCCACCCGATGAGAGGGCCCGTGGCGACACGGGCCCTTTTCGTGACTTGCCGGTTTACAACGCTCCCGGCACGATGTGGGGCTTGTGAGACGAACCCTCATCCCCGGCCTGGTCTTAACCGTCGCCCTGGCAGGACTCGCGACGCCCGCACACGCAGACCCCGCCGACGACCCCCAGCTCACCAGGAACGCCCTCTACACGAGTGGGACGATCCCCCGTTCCACCTGCGCCGAGAAGCCGATCAAGCGGCGCAACGACGTGGCGGCCGCGAAGGCCTACGTCACCCTCCTGGTGGGGTGCCTCGACCGCGTGTGGTCCAAGCAGCTCGCCAAGGCGGGCGTCAAGTTCAGGAAGCCCAAGGTCAAGCTGCTCACGAAGGACCCGGCGAGCTACTGCGGGCTGAAGTGGGGCAAGGCCGACTACTCCGACTATTGCGAGGACAAGAGGGAGATCCTGTTCGTCCTCGACCGGACCCTGCTCAACGTCGACCCCGACGACCTGTGGCTCTGGATCTCGGTCGCCAGCAGGTACGCGGAGCACGTGCAGTACCTCACCGGCATCGAGAAGGCGATGTTCAAGGTCCTTCCGGAGGAGGGCGAACCCGGCTACGACGAGACCCTCCGCCGCACCTTCCTCCAGGCTTACTGCCTCACCGGCGCCTTCACCGGCAGCGTCTACCAGTCGATGCCGCGACGGGCGTCCGACTGGCGGAGCATCGTGAAGGACTGGGCCGGGCCCGGCGACAAGACCATGGGGAGTGTCAAGAGCGTCACCTACTGGATGAACCGCGGCTTCAACTCGCGCAACCCCAAGTACTGCAACACCTGGACCGCCTCGAACGCGCTGGTCGCGTGACGCTATGGGAATCATGAAGCGCACTCTCGTCCCCGCCCTGGTCCTGACCGTCGCCCTCGCCGGACTGCCGACCCCCGCGCACGCCGACCCGGCCGACGACCCCAGGCTCACCGACAACGCCCTCTACCACGCCGGACCGATCGCCCGCTCGACCTGCGCGGAGAAGCCGATCACCAGGCGGAACCACTATCCGACGGCCAAGGCCTACGTCACCTTCGCCGTGAAGTGCCTCGAACGCACGTGGACGAAGCACCTGGCCAAGGCGAAGTTCCCGTTCAAGAGGCCCAAGGTCTCGCTGCTCTCCAAGATCCCGGCGAGGTTCTGCGGCTACAAGCCGGGCAAGTACCTGATCTCCGACTACTGCGAGACGAACAGCACGATCCTGATCGTCCTCGACCGGCGGCTGCTCAACCTCGGCCCGAGCGACCTGTACATCTTCAACCTCACGTCGAGCCTCTACGCCGAGCACCTCCAGACCATCACCGGCATCGAGTCGGGCTGGTCGGCGACCTTCCCCGAAAAGGACGACCCCGGCTACGAGGACTACCAGGACGACATCACCCGGCGGGCCTACCTCCAGTCCTTCTGCTTCTCCGGCGCCTTCCTCGCGAGCGTCTACACGTCGATGCCGCGCGATACCGCCGACTGGAGGCACATCGTGCGGGAGCGGCAGAAGGAGGCGGGGGTGACCTACGGCTCGGCCAAGAACATCGGCTACTGGATGAACCGCGGGTTCAACTCGCGCAACCTCAAGTACTGCAACACCTGGTCGGCCTCCGCCTCGGCGGTCGCCTAACCGCGCGGCGCCCGCGGCCGAATCCCGCCGCGGGCCCTTGCGCGTTCTCGTCCGGGCCCGCCACGATCTTGGGCTTGTGCGACGAATTCTGCTCTCCGTCCTGGTGCTGTGCCTGGTGACGGCGGCGCCGGCCTACGCCGATCCGTCCAGAGACCACCGGCTCACCGACAACCCCCTCTACGCCGCGGGACCGATTCCCCGCTCCTCCTGCGCCGAGAAGCCGATCGGCCGACCCAACCACGTGCCGACCGCGCGGAAGTACGTGACTTTCGTGCTGGGCTGCCTCGACCGGGTCTGGTCCAGGCAACTCGCCAAGGCGGGCGTCACATACAAGAAGCCCAGGATCAGGATTCTCGACAAGGACCCCAAGAGCTACTGCGGTCAGGACTTCTGGGAGCCGGACCGCTTCTTCTCGCTCTACTGCGAGGACCGCAGAGAGATCATGATCGTGCTCGACCGTACCCTGCTCAGCCGGAATCCCGACGACCTGTACATCTTCACCCTTCTCGCACACCACTACGCCGAGCACGTGCAGTACCTCACCGGCATCGAACAGGCCATGTACCAGCACGACGAGAAGGACCGGCCCGAGCTCTGGGAGTACTTCCGCCGCTTCTACCTGCAGAGCGCCTGTCTCTCCGGCGCCTTCACCGGCAGCGTCTACCGGTCGATGCCGCGCGACGCGGCCGACTGGAAGGCCGTCGTGCGGGTGAAGGGCAAGGAGCAGAACATCTACTACGGGTCGGCGAAGGACATCTCGTACTGGATGAACCGCGGTTTCACCCTCCGTAACCCCGAGCACTGCAACACGTGGACCGCCATGAACTCGCTGGTCGCCGGGCCCTACTACCCGAGCTGAAATCTCAGGCTCTTGCCAAGAAGGGTCCCTATCGTCCCGAGCGCCACAACCGCTCACACGAAAGGGAATCCCTCCCATGCGGCGTAGTACCTTCGTCCCCGCTCTGCTCGGCGCGGCTCTGGCCGGCGCCACCCTGATCGCCGTCGCCCCCGCCTCGGCGACCACGGGCACCCCGTGCGAGAAGGCCCCCTGGCTCGGCCAGGTGCAGGGCAAGCCGGCGGGCCTCGGCGCGGGATCGCGGGCCGGCAACTACTTCTGGCACGACAAGAACGGCTTCCACCTGCGCATCACCCAGGCGAAGCCGCGCAAGGCGACGACCTACACCGGCACCATCACCTCGAACACCCCGATCCGCGACTTCAAGTGGGTCAAGCTCGAGGAGAAGCAGGACTCGGTCGTGCTGTCCGAGGACAAGCTCAGCATCACCTTCAAGGTCGTCAACCACGGCCGGCTCGACGGCTTCTCGTTCCGCACCACCTGCGCGGACACGCTGACCGTCTCGGGGCTGACCATCAACGCCAAGACGCTGCCGCTCGGCAAGGTCTACCTGGGCAAGACCAAGGCTCACCCGGCCTCCATCCCCTTCACGGTGCACCGTAAGGCCTAAACTGCCAGGTCCGGCCGCATATGGCCGGAGGAGGTAAGCAGATGGGCGCACACCGGATCCTGGCCGTGGACGACGACCCGGCGATCCTGCGGGTGCTGCGGCGGGGGCTCACCCTGGAGGGCTTCACCGTGGAGGCGGCCGGCGGCGGCCAGGCCGCGCTGGAGATAGCCGACCGGGTGGACGCGATCGTCCTGGACGTCTCGATGCCCGGTGTATCGGGCATCGAGGTGTGCGCCGAACTGCGCCGCCGGGGCTCCGAGGTCCCGATCCTCATGCTGTCGGCCCTCGACGAGGTCGCCGACCGCGTCGCCGGTCTCACCGCCGGGGCCGACGACTACATGGTCAAGCCGTTCGACCTCACCGAACTGGCGCTGCGGCTGCGGGCGCTGCTGCGCCGTTCGGGCGCGGCGACGCCGGTCGGGTCGGGCGTGCGGGCCGGCGGGCTGGTCCTCGACACCGACGGCCGGGGCGCCGTCTTCAACGGCCGGACGCTGGCCCTCACCCGGCGGGAGTTCGACCTGCTGGAGGTGCTGGCCAGGAACCACGGCATCGTGCTGTCGCGTGAGGTGCTGCTCGAACGCGTCTGGGGATACGACTTCGCGGTCACCGCCAACGCCGTGGAGACGTTCATCGGCTACCTGCGCAGAAAGCTCGAAGCCGAGGGCGAACCGAGGATCCTGGAAACGGTTCGTGGCGTCGGCTACGTCCTGCGGGTCCGGTCGTGAGGCTGTCGACCAGGTTCGCGCTGGGCGTGGCCGTGCTGATGCCGCTGCTGGTCGGATTGGCGGGCCTGCTCTTCGTCCGGCTGTCGGTCGACGACCTGCACACCGCCCGCGACGAGCGGCTGACCCAGCGCCTCCAGGCGTTCACCCCGCTGGCTCTGAACTACACGCAGCGCCCGGTCCGGCTCCGCCCGGCGGAGGGCGATCCGTCCGAGGGCCTGTACGTCGATCCCGTCCGGGGCCAGCCGCTCGTCATCGGCGCCGTCCCGCCGAAGCTGCCGGCCCCGGCGACGGCCCCCGCGACCGCCGGGACCTGGCGTTACGTCAGCACCGACCTGGGCCGACGGGGCCGCCTGTGGATCTTCGAGGAGCAGGGCCCGCTCGACGCCCAGATCTCCGACCTGTACGACCAGCTCCTGATCGCCACCCTGATCGCGCTGGCCGTGGGGGCCGCCGCCGGCCTGACCCTCGGCCGGTTCACGCTCCGCCCGCTGACCCGCCTGACCAAGGACGTGAAGGCGGGCAACGGCCGGCTGACCCGCAAAACCCGAGCCCGGGAGATCGACGAGCTCGCCGGCCTGGTCAACCGCCTGCTCGACCGCCGCGACGAGGCCGTCCACCGCACCGCCGAGGCGCTGGAGACCGCTCGCGCCTTCGCCGCCACCGCGGCCCACGAACTGCGCACCCCGCTGACCAGCATGGGCGGCAACATCGCCCTGCTCGGCTACCCGACCCTGCCGCCGGAGGACCGCGTCGAGGTCATCCGCGACCTGGCCATGGAACAGGCCCGGCTCGAACGCCTCATCACGATGCTCCGCCAGCTGGCCAGGGGCGAGCTCATGGAACCCGACTCGCTGAAGGACGTCGACCTGGCGGGGGTGAGCGAGGTGGCCGTACAGGAGGCGACCCGAAGGCACCGCCACGCCCGCTTCGTCGCCCACCTCCCCGACGCGGCCATGGTCAGAGGCTGGCCCGAGGGCCTGCGCATGATCGTCGACAACCTGCTGGAGAACGCGGCCGTCCACGGGGTCGGCCCCCACGGGACGGTCCGGGTGGAGCTGACGGTCCGGGTCGAGGGCACGGTGGCGCTGCTGCGCGTCGCCGACGACGGCCCCGGCATGCCCCGCGAACTGCACCAGGAGGCCTTCAACCGCTTCAGCCGGCGCGCGGGCAGCCCCGGGACGGGCCTCGGCCTGACTTTGATCCACCAGCAGGTGGTGCTGCACGGCGGCACGGTCGAGATCGAGCCGTCGTCGGGGCGGGGGCTGTCGGTGCTGGTCCAGATGCCGATCGCCTGGCGACCCGACGGGCCCAGCGACGGGCTGTCGTGGCTGTCGCTGCACCAGAAGATCTGATCACGCGTCTCCGCGCATCAGAAGATCCAGAGGTTGCCTGTACGCGCCAGATGTGACGTCACGGGTCGGGGTCGCCCGGCCGGCACGGCAGACTGACACCGATCTGTCAGCGCCAAGCAGGGACGGTGTCATGTCGACGGTCGACGACGCGTGGGCCGTCACGGTGCCGACCGGCTATCGGGTGGGGGAGTGGGAGGTCACCCGGCCGATCGCGTCCGGGAGCTGGGCCAGCGTCTACGAGGGCCGGCGGTCGTGCGGGCGGGTGTCGGCGCTGAAGTTCCTGCCGACCGGGACGGTCACCCGCAGGCAGGTGCGGCACCTGCGCGACATGGCCCAGCGTGAGATCCGGGCGCACGACCGGCTCCGGCACGACCGTCTCATCGGGCTGCACGAGATCATCACGGTCGACGACGCCGAACGTCCGGAGCTCGACGGGGCCTGTGTGCTGGTCACCGAGCGGGCCGAGCGGTCGCTGGCCGATCTGGTCACTCAAGGCGTTCCGGTACGCCGCACGCCCCGCATCCTGGCCGAGGTCTGCGAGGGTCTCGCGCACATGCACAGTGAGAAGTGGGTGCACGGCGACCTGAAGCCCAGCAACATCCTGCTGATGGCCGACGGGTCGGTGCGGCTGGCCGACTTCGGGCTGAGCGCCGAACTGCAGGGCACCCACGGCTACCTGCCGCCGATCGGGTCGATGGACCATCTGCCGCCGGAGCGCTGGGGCGAGCCCCTCACCGTGAAGGGGAACGCGGTCCGCACGTCGGCCGACATCTGGGCCCTCGGCGTCACCGCCTGCCAGCTGTTCACCGGGCGCTATCCGTTCGCCGCGCCGACCGCGCGGGGGCGCTACGTCGCCGCGGCCGAGTACGCCGCCGGGCACCGCGGCCTCGACCTGCCCGCGTCGATCCCCGAGGGCTGGCGGGCGTGGATCGCCGCGTGCCTGGCCCGGGACGTGCGGGCGCGGCCGACCGCCTTCGAGCTGCTGCACCGGGCGCGGGTGCTCAACGGCGCCCCCGATCCGACGACCCCGCTCCCGCGCCGGGTGGCCCGGTCGATCGTGGCCGGTCTTCTGGTCGTCGGCTGTACGGCCGCCTCGACCGTCCAGGACGTCTACCACGACCCCTTCGCGCGGTGGCTGAACCCGGCGGCGACCGACATCCCCGACCAGTACAAGGGACTGATCGTCGAGGCCGGCACGATGTGCGACGAGCCGGGGCTCAGCCCGGCCCTGGTCGCCGGGATGCTGAAGGTCGAGAGCGGCTTCGACCCCGGGCTGTCCGACCCGGCCGGCAACGAGTACGGCATCGCCCGCTGGACACCCGCCGTGCTGCAGTACTACCTGCCGAACGACCGGCGGGGCACCGTCCCGTCGCTGCCGCTCACGGTGGAGGACTCGATCCCGGCGGTCGGGCGCTACCTGTGCGTCAGGCTGCCGCTGATGTCGTCGGTGCCCGGCGACCCGGGGCTGCTGGGGGCGGCGGCGTTCCGGAGTTCCGACGACGTCATCCGCAGGGAGAACGGGGTGCCCGAGCGGATCCGCGCCCACGTCGAGAAGGTGCGGGCGGCCCGCGACCGCTATCTGCCCACGTCAGCCGTCGAGTAGCTTCAGGTGCTCTTCGCGGACGAGGTCGAAGCGCAGCGCGATCGACACCAGCGAGGCGCGCTGCCAGTCGGCCTTCCCGGCCTCGCCGTCGTGTCTGACGCGAAGCTTGGTGCGGGCCAGGTAGTCGATGTGGAAGTTGACGCCGGCACGGGTCAGGTCGGTGGCGCCGATCCGGTCGAGGATCTGCGGGACGGTGGGGATCACGGTCGAGGCGCAGTCGCGCAGCCGGGGCTCGCAGAGGGCCACCAGCACGAGGAAGTACTTGGCCGTCTCGTCGAGCGAGAACATCGACAGCGTCGGCTCGCCCTCGCGGGGCCGGTCACGGTCGACGAAGCTGTGCTGCGGCGCGAACACGAGGAACGCGCACTGGCCGACGGCGACCGGAAGGACGACCCGCGCGAACTCGAAGGGGATGGGCGCGGCGGCCCGGCCGGGCGCCACTTTGACGAACTCCCCGCCGCCCTCGGGGTTCTCGACGACCAGTGTGGCGTCGTGGCTGTGATTGGTCAGCAGCCAGAAGTCCTGAACCGCGGTGACGGCCCCGGCGAGGCGCGAGACCTCGGGGTGGACGAGCGGGAAGTCGACGGGCCGGCTCTCGGTGCCCCGGCCGAAGGTGGCCTCCTGGCCGGGGTTCAGCCAGAGGGTGCCCGAAGCGGATCTCTCGCCCTGCAGCAGAACTGTCCCGTCGGCGGCCACCCTCCGAGCTTACGGCCGGGCTCTGCCGGCGGCTGTTTCCCGGCTGCCAGGCCAGGCCCGGCTGTGGGGCACCGCCACCTGCAGGCCGTGGCCGGGGGCGACCGAGCCCTGCAGCACCAGGGCCGCGCCGCCGATGGCCGCCCTGTTGTCGGTACGGACTGCTTTGATGATCTCCATGGCGATGGCCCCTTATGGGAGATTCCTCACCTCGGACGAGTGGCAGAGGACAGGCGTTTACACCGGTTTCGACGAGGGGCGCGCCCCCGAAACCGCGGAGGAGTGGCGGCTCTACGGACACTGGGCACAGCTCCAGCTGGGCCTCGGAGCCGCCGGCGAGCACGACGAGCGGGTGCTGGAGCTGGTCCGCTCGGTGGCCGAGCGCGACATCGAGTGGACGCTCGAAGACTTCCGCATGCTCCTCTACCGGGCGGGCAGCCTCGCCGACTCCGGCCTGACCCGATACGAGGAGCTCTTCCGGATCCCCCTCGCGGCGGCCGCCCGCTTCGGCTACCAGGATCGTCGTGAGCTGCTGCACTCGTACACGTCGCTCGGGCGCACCCCGCGGAACCCGAGACCGTGGGAGGCGCGGGCCCTGGCGATCGAGGCGGCCCTCGCCCCGCAGGTCGAGGCGCTGACCACCGAACCGGCCGAGCACGGACCGGCCGGAGCGGTCAGGAACGAGATCTGGGACTGCGACCCCTTCGCCCGGATGCTGGCCGAAGACTACGGCCATCGCCTGGTCGAGGTCATGCCGCTGCTGCGCCACTGGAACACCGCCCGCTCGACCAAGCCGAGCGCCAGATGGCTCAAGACCGCCGCGTCGCTGCTCACCCCCGAGGCGACCGAGCTGGTCCGGGAACTGCTCACCCGGCTCGCCGCCTACCGGGAGAGGAGGCTCGACCAGCACTACGGCGAGATGGAGTGGACCGACACAGTGTTCCTCAAGGAGCGCACGATCGTCCCGCTGCGCGGCCTCATCTGGACCTGCCAGGTGATCGAGGACCGCTGGGTGAACTCGCTGCTCACGAACGTCGGGCTGACCTGCGCCACCGGCAGCAACGGCATGGGCTCCACCTGCCGCTGCGAACCCCTCGCCAACGCGATCGTCGGGGTGCTGAGCCGCCGGGGCGGGCCGGCGGCGATCGTGCCGCTGGCCAGGATCCAGGCGAAGGCGCGGTCGAGATCCGTACAGAACAATCTCACCAAGGCGCTCGCCGCGGTCGCCGACGAGACCGGGCTGACGCGGGAGCAGTTGCTCGACCGCACGGTGCCGACCTTCGGCCTCGACACCCACGGCGTCCGCGAGGAGCGGATCGACGGCCACCTCGTGCGGCTGACCGTCGACGGCCCCGCGCTGAGCTACGTGAACGCGGCGGGAAAGCCGGTGAAGTCGGCCCCGCAGGCGATCCGCAAGGACCCGGCCCTGGCCGACCTGAAGATCGTCGTCAAGGAGATCCGGCAGGCCCAGACGGCCGAACGGTTCCGCCTGGAGCAGGCCCTCGTGCACGAACGCGAATGGCCGTGGCACGAGGTCGTCGAATACTTCCTCGACCACCCCCTCACCGGCGCCTACGCCCGCACCCTGGTCTGGCGGGCCGAGCAGGGCCCGGCGGGCCTGCCGGTCAGAACCGGCACCGGCTGGGCGCTCACCACCCCCGGCGGCGAACGCCACGAGCCCACCACCCCGGTCAGGCTCTGGCACCCGATCCACGCGACCGCCGACGAGGTGCGGGCCTGGCGCGACCACCTGCTGGAGACCGGCGTACGCCAGCCGTTCAAGCAGGTCTTCCGCGAGCTCTACCTGCTGACCCCCGCCGAGGAGGCGACCGCCACCTACTCCACCCGCTTCGCCGGCCACGTCCTGCGCTACGGCCAGGCCAAGACCCTGCTGGTCGACCGAGGCTGGACCGGCCTGGCCATCGGCCACTGGAGCTCCTCGGGCGACGGCGACCAGGGCGCCGCGACCAGAGAACTGGCGGGCTGGCGGGCGAGCTGGGACATGCACCTCGCCTCCAGCTGGGAGGCCGACAACGGGGGCACCGCGTCGCTCTGCGCCACCGGCCGCATCACCTTCTCCGCCGACGTGCGGCAGATCCCGCCGCTGGTCCTGTCGGAACTCCTGCGCGAGTGCGACCTGGCCGTGGGCGTGGCCTCGGTCGGCCGCGACGCCCAGGCGCTGGGCGGGCACGAGGCGTACTGGCACTCCTACGGCTTCGGCGAACTCACCGAGAGCGCCGCGACCCGACGCGACGTGCTGACCCGCCTGCTGCCGAAACTCCGCATCGCCGACCGGGCCGACCTGACCGACCGCTTCCTCCGGGTACGCGGCGACCTGCGGACCTACAAGATCCATCTGGGCTCGGGCAACATCCTGATGGAACCCAACGACGCCTACCTGTGCATCGTGCCGGGCGCCGACCGGGACCGGGTCTTCCTGCCCTTCGAGGAGGACGGCGGCATGCTGTCGGTCATCCTCTCGAAGGCCCTGCTGCTGGCCGACGACACCGCCATCACCGACCCGACGATCACCCGTCAGATCAACGCCGCATGAGGCGCGTCGTCGCCCGTCCGGGCGTCCCCACCTTCCGGGAGTGGGCATCGGCCAACGGGCACCCGGTGAGCGCACGGGGCCGGATTCCCCAGCACCTGGCCGAGGCCTACTTCGCGGCCCACCCCGGAGGCTTCGCGGTGCGGGTGTCGCCGAGGGACTTCGGCGTCGGCCCCGACCTGTACGACTGGCCGGAAGACGGTCCGCTCGGCGCCCACTACGCCGTGCTCTTCGTACGTGGTCTGGCCATGCGCGACGTGCTGCTCCGCCTGGGCGCCGAGGCGACGGACCTCCGGCTCGTCTCCGACGAGGAGGTCGGGGGAGCGGAGGACGTCGTCAGGGTCGCCCAGTCGGGCGACTGGACGGTCGCCGAACACAAGGGCCGCAGCGAAGGCTGGCGCGAGATCGCCGAGTCGCTGTCATCCGGTGGCGAGGCGATCGTGGTCCAGCGCAACCCCGTGACCGAAGGCGTCTTCGTCCACGCCGTCGACGGCCGGACGTCGACCATGTTCGTCCCGTCCCGCCCCTTCGAACGCACCGGCTCCGCCCCCGACGCCCTGAACCACCACCTGCACGGCCTCGGCATCGACCCCGACGTGGACGACCTCATCCACAACGCCGTCCCGGCCGCCCTGGCCCTGGCCTGCCGGACCAGCGGCGTCGTGGTCCTCGACGCCCGCCTGCCCGGCCCCGACCTGTACGTCGAGTCGGCGATCGTTTACCAGGAACCCACCCGGCTGGGCGCCATGCTGCGTTCTCATGGGCGCCGTTGACGCGGCTCAGAGAGTGATGAGGCAGTACAGGCGATGGTGCCGTGCTGCGGTTCTGGCGGCCAGGTCTCGCAGGGTCACCAGCGCCTCGGTGATCTCATCGACGTCGTCCCAGTTCCACAGTGCCCCCGATCTGGACCACGGCCCGGCCACGGCGCGGAGCCTGGCGTCCCACCAGCCGTGGACGGCCGCGGCCTCGGCGTCGTCGGCGGCGCTGAAGTAGTTGAACTTGGTCACGTCAGAGATTCAGATGGAACCAGGCCATGCGCCGCAAGGGCCTTGAGGGCCTTTTCCAGGCACTCTTCGGCTGAGAAGGCGTCCACTCGCAGGGACCATTCGCCGTTGGTCGCGTGGAAGGTCCACGGGCGGACGCCGCCGCGGTCCGCGTCCACTCGGAGGATCGCGTTGACGTCGCACTCCAGCAGCCAGTCGAGCAGGGCGATCGCATCCATCACGGCACGGTACAGCACCCCTTGACGATCAGGCCGATACGCGGTCTTGTGGGTGAAGCGGTCTTCACAAGATCTTGACTCCGTCAGTGAGTCGTGTTGTCATCGGAATACCCTCCATTACCTGCCAGTTTGATAGGAAATTCCGCATGCGCAGACTCCGCCGGGTAGCGATCACGACCGCAGTTCTCTTAGCCGCGGCAGGCCTCAACGTCATCCAGAGCAGCGCGGCGCAGGCCGCGCTTCCGACCGCGGCCGTCGCGCTCGGCGACAGCTTCGTCAGCGGTGAGGGCGCGGGCGACTACCAGCCCGTCGTCGACGCCAACGGCGCCTCGCAGGGCTTCCCCGGCTGGTCGGCGCCCAACGACAACGCCTACTTCTGCCACCGTTCGGCCAACGCCTCCCTGTTCAAGGCGAACCTCCCCGGCATCCAGGACCGCTTCAACCTGGCCTGCTCCGGCGGCCAGCCGCACGACGTCGCCAACGCCTCCAGCGCCCGCGCCAACGGCCGCACCGTCAAGTCGCAGCTCGACCAGCTGCGCGCCGTCGCCCAGACGCACGACATCGACGTCGTCCTCATCGGTCTCGGCTCCAACAACAGCCAGTTCACCTTCGGCGACGTGGCCACGCTGTGCGCCAACCGCTTCATCGCCGACGCCTGGACCGGCTGGTGGGAGTTCTGGGCCTACCTCGGGGGAGACGTCCCGCAGGAGCCGTGCACGGTGTCCGACCTCGGCAGCCCGGCGGAGGTCGCCACGGCCACCGACGAGACCACCGCAGCCCTGCGGCAGATCCTCGACACCCTCGCCCAGGTCGACGCCGACGGCGTGCACCAGGTGGTGCTCCAGACGTACACGAACCCCCTGCCTCTGGACGTCGCCACGCAGTACCGCGACGAAGACGGCCGCACCGACACCCGTGACAAGTTCCGCGACCTGGGCGCGGAACGGTACGCCGCCGGCTGCCCCATCCACCGCGCCAGCCTCGCCCCCGGGCACGTCTTCTCGACCAACCTCGGCGAGCTGGTCAAGAACGCGTACAACACCCTGGCCGCCGAGCGCCCGGCCGCCAACCTGCGCGTGCTCGACGTGCAGCGGGCCTTCGACGGCGCCCGCCTGTGCGAGAACCCGGGCAGCCCGTCGGGCACCCTCGCCACGCCGGTCAGGGTGATGGAGGGCCCGACCGGAAACCACGTCACGAGCCTGTCGGGCTGGGACAAGATCCGCATCCAGCGCGCCGCCAACGCCTGCGTGACCTACTTCCAGACCTGCCAGGAGTCGTGGCACCCCAACGCCGCGGGGCACACCGTCCTCGGCCAGTGCCTCTCGGGCGCGCTGACCGCCGCTACCCGGACGGTCGTGACGTGCGCACGGAACGCCAACGGGACTCTGTCCATCTCCTGACCCCGATCGCGGTGGCGAGCAGCGCGACGCTCGCCACCAGGTCGAGCACGTAGTGGTTGCCCGTGACGACGACCACCACCGCCATCCCGACGGGAAACGCCCACGCCAGGACCGCCAGGCGTGGGCGTGCGGCCCAGACGGCGTAGGCGGCCCAGAGCGACCAGCCGAAATGCAGGCTGGGAAAAGCGGAATAGAGGTTCTCGCCGCGCGACCCGACGATGTCGACGACGCCCGGAAGGGCGAATCGCGGCGGCGACATCGGGATGGTGAAGAAGACGACGAGAGCGAGCGCGCCCATCAGCAGCATGGTGCGCCGGGCTTTCAGATAGACACTCGGGCGGCGGACGTAGAGCCAGATCAGAACGCCGGCCAGGACGACGTAATAGAGCCGGTAGTAGTAAATCGCCGGCTGGACGAGCGCCGGGTGGCGGGTGAGCCACTGATTCGCGGCGAGTTCGATGTCCAGCCGCAGCGCGCGTTCCCACGACTGCAGGGTGAGCGCGTTGGCCGTGGCCCTTTCGGCGACGCCCACTCCGGCGGCGGCGTGCAGGCGCGAGAAGAGCAGAAACGCGAAGACCAATAAGGCCACTTCGGCGGCGATCGATATCAGCCGGCGGTTTCCGCTCATGCGCCGACCCTAATTCGTGGAATGGGCCCGCAGTTCTTCGACGGTCCATTCGATGACCGAGCACGTGTAATCGTTGTCGTCGGGCGCGGCGAGATAGCGGCCGACCACCTGTTCGGCCCGCCGGTCACCCCGTCTGGCCAGGCCGTAGGCCGCCTCCGCGGCGACGACCAGGCTCGCGTCGTCGAGCCGGGCCAGCAGGGCCGCCCGGATGGTCGCGTCGTCGGCGTCGAGCCCCGCGAGAGCGGTCGTCGCGCAGTCGCGGTTGTCGTCGTCGGCCTCCCGGCTGATCTCGACGAGCGCCGCGACGGCGTCGGGGTCGTCGTCGGGCATCACGTTCGGCAGGCTCCACGCGGCGGCGTAGCGAACGCCGGGGTGGTCATGACCGGCCAGACCGAGCACCTCGGGGAATGCGCGCTTGTCGCCGAGATGCCCCAGCGCGATCAGCACCGAACGGAGCACCGTGGGATCGGCTTCCCGCCGCGCCATGTCCCGCAGGACCGGCAGGCTCTGCGGGTTACCGAGCTGCGCCAGGACGTCGGCCCCGAGTTCGCGCTCTTCGCTCCGGTCGCCTGCGCACAGCCGGGCGGCCGCTTCGAAGGTCCCGGCGTCGCCGCGCCTGTGCAGCGCCGTGACGATCTCCCACCGCTCGTCGTCGGTGTTCGGGAGGAGGAGAGCCCGATCGAGCGCGTTCGCGTCCATGTCGGCAAGTGTGAAAAAAGGGGCACGCCGTGTAAAGCGATTAACCCTAAGATCACCGTTTATGGCGTCATGGGCTGCGCGCTACAAAGCCGGTGAATGGTTCGCCGTCTGGGACGAACTTCGCCGGCATGTTCCCGAGAAGTCGGCGGAGGACGCGGCGGAGGTGGCGCGGGAGACCATGCGGCGCGTGGCGGTCAACGCGGACACCGTCGTTGAGCGGCTGGCCGCCGCCGGCTACTCCTTCGCCTTCCCCGCATGGGTCAGGCAGGCTCCCACGCCTGACGACCTGGCGGCCGTACAGAAAGCGGAGCGGGTGATCGGCCCGTTGCCCCTGGCGCTGCGGGCCTGTCTGGAGGTCGTGGGCGGGGTCAACCTCTGCGGCGACGGCGGCGACGTCCTCCCGCACGTCGGCTATCACCGCGTGCCGAAGCAGGAAGCCGACTTCTACCCCGACCCGCTGGTGCTCCCCCCGGGACGCCACCTGTGGGCGGACTGGGAGACGTGGGGCGACGCCGACCAGGAGGGCCACACGTTCTCCTTCGCCCCGGACGAGATCCACAAGGCCAACGTCAGCGGGGGCGTGCAGGACGTCGAGCTGCCGAGCAGGGCGGCCGATCCCGAGCTGCTGGGCGCCCGGCCGGGCGTGACCCTCGTCGACTACCTGCGCATCTCGTTCGCCTGGGGCGGCTTCCCCGGCCACGACGCGCTCGCCGTGGCCCCGAGGGCCGTCGAGGACCTGCGCCGTGACCTGCTGATGTTCTGAGGCTAGGCCGGCGCGTCGGCCAGCAGCCGGTCGAGGCAGCGTTTGCCCAGGTGGGACATGACCGGATTGGTTCTGACGTAGTACCAGACGCACCCCATCGCCTGCACGAACGCCCACGCCTTGCCCCGCTCCCATTCGAGGTCGTCGACCCCGAGCAGTTCACGGAAGACCGCACGCGGCCCGCTTTCGAGCAGGTTCCAGGCGCTCAGCAGATCGAGCGCGGGGTCGGCCGCCCCGAACCCGCCGACGTCGAGGATCCCGGTCAGCCGTCCACCCGACACCAGCACGTTGCCGGGCAGCAGATCGCCGTGCGTCATCACGTCGGCAGACCGGCGCGGCAGCACCCGGAAGTCCGCCCACAGCTTGCGCAGCCTCGGCACGTCCAGCAGCGCCTCGCTCTGCCGCAGGCAGGTCTCCACCCACTCGTCGTGTACGTCGATCTCACCGCCCCGCCCGCCGCCGGAGAACGTCCGGCCACGGGTGTCGATCGCCCGCAGGTCGGTGACGAGATCGGCCAGGTCGTGCGCGAACTTGGCCGACTCCCCGGGATGGTCGTCGATGGCAACCACCCCGGGCAGCCACGTCTGCACCGACCACGGCACCGGGTAACCCGCCCCCGGTTCACCCAGCGCGACCGGCTCGGGCGTGGGAAACCGCGTCAGCCCGGCCAGCTCCCGCGCCGCCTCGGCCTCGGCTTCGAGCCACCGCCGCGTCGGCTCGACACCGCCGGGAGGCTCCAGGGGAAAGCGCGCGGTGTAGCGGTCGCCGATCCGGAAGATCGCGTTGACCGTCCCGTGGGAGACGACGCCCGTGACGGGGAGGTCGCGCCATTGGGGGAACTGTTCGTCGACCAACGCGCGCACCATCCGGGGCGACACCGTCAGCTGGTTGGCATGCATCTCCACGAGCGTTCCGGCCGCCCGGCCCGTCATGCAACGTGTTTTCCGTCGCTGTTACGGTCGCTGGCATGAAGATCCTCGTCGTTGGCGGCACCGGCTTCCTGGGTGCCGAACTCGTGCGGCAGGCGACGGCCCTCGGTCATGTCGTGGCCGCGACCTGCTTCACCCGTCCGGGGGCGGCGGCCGAGGCCGACTGGCGGTCGCTCGACATCCGTGACCGCGCCGACGTGGCTCGCCTGGTCGCCGACGTCGCCCCCGACGTCGTGGTCAACGCGGCCTACCGCCAGTCCGACTGGGGCATCACGGCCGTGGGCGCCGCCAACGTCGCGCTCGCGACGGCTCCGGGCGTCCGGTTGGTGCAGGTGTCCAGTGACGCCGTCTTCTCCGGGGCGGCGGTCACCTACGCCGAGGACGCCGTCCCCGACCCCGACAGCCCCTACGGCGCGGCGAAGGCGGCGGCGGAGGTCATGATCCAGGCGACCAACCCCACGGCGGTGATCGCCCGGACCTCGCTGATCATCGGTGACGGCGGCTCGCCGCACGAGGCCCTGGTGCACACGCTGGCCTCGGGTGAGCGGCCCGGGATCCTGTTCACCGACGACGTGCGCTGCCCCGTCCACGTCGCCGACCTCGCGGCGGCGCTGCTGGAGCTCGCGGACTCCGATCGCGCGGGCGTCCACCACCTGGCCGGAACCGACGCGCTGAGCCGCTACGAACTCGGCCTGCTGATCGCCCGGCGAGACGGCGTCGACCCGGCCCGGCTGCCGTCGGGGGCGCGGGCCGACGTGGGGCTCGCGGGGCGGCGTGACGTGCGGCTCGACTGCGAGCTGACCCGGCGGCACCTGAAGACCAGGCTGCGCGGAGCCCGGGAGTTCCTGTCGTGCCGGGAGTAGACCGCGCCGACGGTCCGGCGGCACGCGTGTGGGCCCGGTCAGCGCTGGGCGGCGTCCAGCTTCGCCTGGACCGTCGCGGCGGCGGTGGGCACGCCCGGCGACTCCCAGAAGTTCTCGGTCTCGCCGGCGTAGAGGCCGCCGTAGGCCGGGGTCCCCGGCTGGTAACGCCACCCGTCGGCGAGCGTCCCGGCGTCGACGGCGTCGTAGCCGATCCGGTCGAGGAACGTGGTCACCGCCGCCTTCGCGTCGGCGTCGTCGCCCGCGACGGCGAGCGCGCTGCGGTCGGCCGCGCCCGGGGGCCGCGGCAGCGCCCGCAGGTGCACGAAGTAGATGTTGTTGAAGACCTTGACGACCTTGGACGTCGGCAGGTGCTCCTGCAGCAGCTCGCTGGACGTGGTGGAAGCGGCGTCGAGCTCCGGGAAGACCCCGTCGCGGTCGGGGTAGTAGTTGTTCGTGTCGATCACGGTCTTGCCGGCGAGCGGCTCCACCGGGACCTTGCGGTAGGCGCCCAGCGGAACGCTGACGACCACGAGGTCGCCCGCCGCGGCGGCCTCGGCGGCGGTCGCGGCCCTGGCCTTGGGCCCGAGCTCGCCGACCAGCTCCTGCAGCGTCTCCGGGCCACGCGAGTTGCTCAGGACGACGTCGTAACCTGCCGCGACGGCGAGCCGGGCGAGGGTGCCGCCGATGTGCCCGCTGCCGATGAATGCAACTGTTGTCATACGAGCTGCCAACCTCTGCAGGCCGCCCCGCATTCCGCCCCTCCTGGTAGTTTCCCGGCGTGTTCTCGTTGCTCGAACCCCCGATTTTCACCCGGCTCAGGCAGGCGCGACGCGTTCTCGTGGCCGGAGCCGGCGGCGGATTCGACGTCTTCGCCGGGCTGCCGCTCGCCGTGGAACTGTGGGCGGCGGGCAAGGAGGTGCACCTGGCCAACCTGTCGTTCAGCCGCCTCCACGGCCTCGACCTCGACGTCTGGCTCGACGAGAACGTGGCCGAGATCGTCCCCGAGACGGTCACCCGGGACTCCTACTTCCCCGAACGCTCGCTCGCCCGCTGCCTCCGGAAGCACGGCCTGCCCTCCACCGTGTACGCCTTCCCCAAGGTCGGCGTCGCCCCTTTACGGGCGGCCTACCGGACGCTGACCGACCGCCTCGGCCTCGACGCCGTCGTGCTGGTCGACGGCGGCACCGACATCCTGCTCCGGGGAGACGAGGCCGGCCTGGGCACCCCCGAGGAGGACATGGCCAGCCTGGCCGCCGTCCACGGGCTCGACGTGGCCGAGAAGATCGTCGTCTGCCTGGGCTTCGGCGTCGACGCCTATCACGGCGTCAACCACGTCCAGGTGCTGGAGAACCTGGCGGCGCTCGACCGCGAGGGCGCCTATCTGGGCGCCTTCTCCATCCCCCGGGCCAGCCGGGCGGCGGAGCTCTATCTGGACGCCGTCGCGTGCGCCCAGGCCGACACCCCGGAACGTCCGAGCATCGTGAACGGCTCGATCGCGGCCGCCCTGACCGGGAGGTTCGGCGACGCCCAGTTCACCACGCGCACCAAGGGCAGCGAACTGTTCGTCAACCCCCTGATGACCCTCTATTGGGCCGTCGACGCCGGCGCACTGGCCCGCCGCTCGCTCTACCTGGACCGCCTCGAAGACACCGTCCTGATGCGCCAGATCGCCTCCGTCATCGAGGGCTTCCGCTGGGAGATCACCCCGCGCCCGCCCCGGGCGTTTCCGCACTGACGACGCGATGGGTCTCCAGAGCGTCGGAAAGCGTCCGCGCCACCTCGGGCGATCCGGCGGAGAAGAACGCCCGCTCCAGGATCGCCGCAGGTGCCGGTCCCATGATCCAGTCGGTCAGGAGCGCGTACCACTCGGCGCCGTGCCCGCTCGCGACGGTGTAGTCGTGCAGGAGCCACGCCAGGTGACGTGCCGCCGGCTCCGTGGTGTTCGCCTCCCATGCGGCCAGATAGGGGGCCAGGTCGAGCCCGAGCGAGGCGGCGATGATCTCGATCATCTTCATGACGTCGACGTCACGCGGATAGTGGTTCAGCGTGCGGTTCCACCAGGCGCCGACGACGGCGATGATCGCCTCGCGCTCCCGCGGCCTCCAGTCGTCCCATCTGGCGCCGAGTCGGTCCAGCACCACGTCCGCGTACCAGCCATCGAGCTCTTCGAGGACGAGCAGTTCCAGGATCCGGGGCAGGAAGTGCCGGAACTCGTCGACGTCACCCCAGGTCGACAGGGCGTTGCCGGCGTAGGGCGCCAGCGCCGATGCCGTGAGCACGCGCAGCGGAGCCGCGCGCGTCGCGCGGACCTGCTCCGGTGACACGCAGTGGTCGCACGCGTCGGTCTCGGCGGGCAGCGGATAGCGGGAGAAGGCCGTGTAGAGGGCGTCCACCGCCTGATCGAGATCAGCCACCGAGCAGCAGCCGGATCCGGTCGGCGCCGAGCGCCAGCAGCAGCGTCGGCAGCCGGGGACCGGCGTCGCGCCCGACCAGCAGCGTGTAGACCAGCACGAAGAACTGTCGCTGGGCGACCTTCACCTCTGGAGTCGGCTTGGCGTCGGCGTCGAGGCCGGCCATCACCTTCGGCACGCTGTACACGAGCGTGGTCAGGCCCTCCAGCGACCAGGCGGCGTCGAGCCCGTCGAGCAGCAGCCGCAGCGATTCGCGCTGCGACGCGTCGAGGGATTCGAGGAGCGCGGTGTCGGGCTCGTCGCGGACCTGGGTGCGCTGTTCGGCCGGCACCTGGGTCGCCGTCCAGTGGGCGGCCCGGTCGAGGCGGGGACGCGTTTCGTCGAGGGAGGTGATCGGGTCGTCGGGGTCGAGGTCGGTCAGGATCCGCAGCATCTGCTCGTCGTGGCCGGTCGTGATGTCGGCGACCGACGCGAGCATCCGGTAGGGGAGCGGCCGGGGGGTGGTCGGCAGCGGCCCCGACGCGGTGCGGACCGCGCGGTCACTGGCGATCGCGTCCAGCGGGTCGGCCGTCCCGGCGGCCACCTTGCGCTGGAGGGAGTCCCATTCGTCGTACAGGCGGAGGATCTCCTGATCGAAGGCGATCTTGAACGACTGGTTCGGGCGGCGGCGGGCGTACAGCCACCGCAGCAGCGGCGCCTCCATGATCTCCAGGGCGTCCGACGGAGTCGGGACGCTGCCCCTGGAGCTGCTCATCTTGGCCATGCCGCTGATGCCGACGAACGCGTACATCGGCCCGATGGGCTGGGGCGCCTGGAACACCTCCCGCACGATCTGGCCGCCGACCACGAACGACGACCCGGGCGAGGAGTGGTCGACCCCGGAGGGCTCGAAGACCACGCCCTCATAGGCCCACCGCATCGGCCAGTCGACCTTCCACACGAGCTTGCCCCAGTCGTGCTCCGCCAGCCGGACCGTCTCGCCGTGGCCGCACGCGCAGGTGTACGTGAGCATCGTGCTCTCGTCGTCGTAAGCGGTGACCGTGGTGGTGTCCCGCTGGCAGACCGAGCAGTAGGGCTTGTAGGGGGAGTAGCCGGCCGCGCTGAGCCCGTTGTCCTCGTCGGGCACGGGGTCGGGCGTGGCGGCGTTCTTGGTCCGGTATTGGTCGAGGATGCCGTTGATGCGCTTGCGCTCCCGCATCGCCAGGAGGATCTGCTCGCGGTAGGCGCCCGAGGTGTACATCTCGGTCTGGCTGACGACGCGGACCTCGACGCCGAGCTCGCCGAGGGCGGTCAGCAGGGGAGCCTTGAAGTGCTGGGCCCAGTTGGGATAAGGGCTGCCAGGAGGGGGCGGCACCGACGTCAGGGGCTTGCCGATGTGCTCACTCCACGACGGGTCGACCCCGGCCGGAACCTTGCGGAACCGGTCGAAGTCGTCGCACGAGAGGATGTGCACGCAGTCGTGGCCACGCCGCCTGATCTCGTCGGCCACCAGGTGGGGAGTGAGCACCTCGCGCAGGTTGCCGAGGTGGATCGGCCCCGAGGGGCTCAGCCCCGAGGCGCAGACGATCGGCCGCCCCGGCGCCCGCTTCCCGGCCGCCTCGATGACCTCGTCGGCGAACCGCGAGACCCAGTCGATCTCGGTCCTCTCAGCCATCGGCGGCACTTCCTTCCCTGGTCAACTGACGCTTCTATGGTCGCGCGTCATCGCAGTGCTCCCGACCGACCCCGATGGCCAGGAACCGCCTTCCGGCCTCAAGCGGTGCTCACCCGGGAATCGGTGCGGGAGCGCAGAATGCCCTCGATTCCCCGGAGGAACGTCTCGCCGACGGCGGCCGGGTCGGACAGGCAGCCCGCCGCCATCGCGCCGTCTCGCAGCATGACGAAATGCCGGCCCTCGAACTCGGCCGGCGGCTGCCCGACCTGCGAGAGCAGGTCGGTGACGGTGAGCAGGAACCACTCCCGGTGCGCCAGCACCGCTTGGTGGACGGGATGCCCGGGATCCGGATACTCCGCCACGGCGTTGAGGAACGCGCACCCGCGAAACCCGGGCGAACCGATGTCCTGGGCGATCCCCCCGGCGATGAGCCGCAGGACCTCGACGGCGGGCCTGCCGCTGCCGACGGCCTCCCCGACCCGGTCGCGGATGGCCTGGTCGGCCTCCCGCAGATAGGCGACGACGAGCTCGTCTTTGCCCGTGAAGTGCCGGTAGAGCGTCGCGCGGGTCACCTTCGCCTCGGCGACGATCCGGTCGACCCCCACCGAATGGAGCCCTTCCATGTAGAAGAGCCGGGTGGCGGTGCCGAGGAGCCGAGCTCGCGCTTCGGAGGTCTTCACCATCGCGAGATTAGCAGATAGAACGTTCGGTCTTGACGTGCCGATGTCAGAGTGCCACCCTTGCAGCGATACCGAACGTTCTATCTCTCTCGTAAGGACTCCTCATGAGCACCGTCACCGCCTCCGCCGTCGCCAGCCCCCTCCGCCGGCTCTACTTCGTCCGTTTCGGCTTCGCGCTCGTCTGGGCCGGCCTGCTGGTCGCCACCGCGTCGAGCCTCACCCCGGTCAGCATCGCGCTGCTGGTGCTCTATCCCCTGTTCGACGGCGTCGCCGCCGTCGTCGACGCCCGCTCGTCGAAGGAGAAGGCCCCGACACTGAGCCTGTACGCCAACATCGCCATCAGCTGGCTCACCGCCGCCGGCCTGGCCGTCGCCGCGACGTCGGGCATCCCGGCGGTGCTGCGCGTGTGGGGCGCCTGGGCCGTCGTGTCCGGCATCACCCAGCTGGCCGTCGGCGTGATCCGCCGCAACCTCGACGGCCACTGGCCCATGATCCTCAGCGGCGGCATCTCCACCGTCGCCGGCACCACGTTCATCCTGCAGGCGGCCCAGGAAGGCGCGTCGCTGGTCAACCTCGCCGGCTACGCCACCCTCGGCGGCCTGTTCTTCCTCGCCTCCGCCCTGCGCCTCGGCCGCGCCACCCGTGGGCGCTGAACTTCACCTGCCGGTACGGCTTGCCGGCGCGCGGACGGCGGGCGAAGCTCGAAGATGCCGCACCCGCGTCTACGGGGAGCCCGCTCGTGACAGGCATCGCCTACTCGATCTGCCGGTGGATCGTCGCGCTGATCCTGCTTCAGTACGGCTTCGCCAAGCTCTTCGGCGCCCAGTTCACCGTGCTCGACTCCGAACTCGACAAGCCGATGGGCGAGGTCAGCGGGTTCTGGCTGACCTGGTACTACTTCGGTTACTCGCCGTTCTTCGGCACCCTGTTCGCGCTCCTGCAGATCGGCCTCGGCCTGGCGCTGGCGTTCCCCCGCACCGCGCTGCTCGGGGCCGCAGGAGCCGCACCGCTTCTCGCGGGGATCTCGGTCGTCAACCTCTCGTACCAGATCGCCGTCGACGCCCTGGTGGTCTCCCTGATCGGCGCCGGCTGCGCGACCTACGTGCTGTGGAAGCACCGCCGCGAACTGGCGGCGGTGTTCTGGCACGACCACGCCCCCGCTGCCGCGCCCGCTCGTCGCCGCTGGGCACGCGTCGTGCTCGTGGCGCTCGTGGCCGCGCTGCCGGCTTCGTGCTCGTACTACGTCGCCAACTACAACAACCGGTTGCCCACACCGCTCGACGGCGTGTGGGACGTGACGTCGGGCGCCTTCCAGCCGCCGGGCCTGCCGGGCCCCGCCGAGCGCGTCTACTTCGAGCACAACCGCGCTTACCAGATCGTCGTGCGCAACGGCCAGACGTGGCAGACCCACCACTTCGAGGTCGACCCGGCCGCGTCCACCATCGCGATCTGGGAGACGTGGCTCAGCAAGGGCGAACAACTGCTTTCCGGACGGTACGTCCTCACGGGTGACCGACTGGTGATCACCACGGGATCGACCTCCTGGGAACTGCGGAAGGTGAGCCGGTGAGATATCCCTTCTCCATTCGAGGCTCACGTGATCACTGCGGGTGAGCAGGTCGTTCGGCTCGACGCCATCACGAAGATCGCCCTAGACGGTTTCTACGTGACGGCTACGATTGTGTGTTCATGAAGAGGGTGTGGCGCGTCCGCTTATGGGTGCGGGCGCTGTCGGTGCTCGTGCTCGCATATCCAGTGGCCGCGTTTCTCGTGCCGTCCTGGTTCAACCCGACGTGGGACGAAGGTCTCCCCGCCGAGGATCGGCCGTGGCTGATCGGCACATCTCTTATGATGCTGGTAGTGATGTGGGCCGCGTTCTACGCGCGAATAGAGGTGGCCGACGAAAAGGTTCGCGTGGTCAATCCGTGGCGGACGCACACCTTTCCCCTCCGCGACATCGTCGATATGCGGCCCGGACCTTTCGGGCTCGTCTTCGAGCTGAACTCCGGTGAGAGGATCTCCGCCTTCGCCGTCGGATGCACACGTACGATCGCCCGGGAGCCCCGCTGGGTCGGCGTGGCACGAACCGTGGCCGGCTTGTAGAACGGCGCTGGGCCGACTGGGCTGCGATCTCGGATTCATCGGCTGGGCCGGTCTTCGCTCGTCGGATCGGAGAGCTTCGTGACCTCGCCGGACCTGGCGGTGTCGTAGCCGCCCAGCGAGGAGATCCTGGCACGCAGCGCCGGCGTGCGCAGCGCGGCGACGAGCTGAGCGGCCGAGCCGAGGGCGCTGCCGGTCAGCGCGATGTCGAAGGCCTCCCAGGTCAGCGGGATGAACTCGAGGTCCATGTCGGTCGCGGCCGACCGGACTCCGAGACCGGCGTCGACGGTGCCGGTGGCGACGGCCAGGGCGACCTCGAGATGCGTACCGGCCTCGGGCCCTCGCAGGCCGTCGGGGTCGTGACCGGCGGTGAGGAGCAGCCGGTCGAGCAGGAGCCGGGTCCCGGTGCCCGGACGCCGGAGGGAGACCCGCCGCCCCGCGAGATCGGCGACGCCGGTGATGCCGTGGGGGTTCCCCGGCTGCACGATCAGCCCCTGCTCGCGCCGCCAGAGGTGGATCAGGTGGGGCTCAAGGCCCCGTAGCATCCCGAGCGCGAACGGCGCGTTGTAGACGCCGCTGTGGTGCAGCAGATGGATCGCGGCTCCGTCGGCGCGACCCTGGCGCACCGCGCCGAGGCCGGCCACGCTGCCCTCGCCGGCGACCATTCTCAGCTTGCCGTCGAGCGCGCCGCCGACGAGACCGAGGGCGGGGTCGTCGCTGCCGGTGAGGGTGAAGACCGTGTCGGCGTACAGGAACCGCCTGGCCGCGAGCGCGGCGCCGGGCGCCACGCGCGCACGGCGGCGGTCGGCCAGTTCGAGCACTCCGGCGTCGGCCAGCCGGCGCTGGGCCCGGCTGACCGTGGACGTGGTCGTGTGCCACTGCTGCGCCAGGTCACGGACACCCGGCAGTTCGTCGCCGGGGTGCAGGGTTCCCGCGCTGATCCGATGGGCGAGGTCGGCGCAGATCTCCCGGTATCGGGTCACGCTTGCATACTGCATACTTTAATTCTTGCACTGTTCTGTAGTACCTCAGAAGGGGCCACAGTGATGCGGAGAACGCTGACGGTTGTTGTCGCGTGGGTCGCGGCGGTCGTGCTCACGGGGTGTGGGACCACCGCGTCCGAGCCTCCGGCGCAGAAGTCGCTGATCCTGGCCACCACCACCAGCACCCAAGACAGCGGCCTGCTCGACGAACTGTTGCCCGCCTTCACCCGCGACAGCGGCTGGCAGGTCAAGACCCTGGCGGTCGGCAGTGGCCAGGCCATCGAACTGGGCCGCCGCGGTGAGGCCGACGTGCTGCTGGTGCATTCCCCCGCGGCCGAGACGGAGTTCGTCGCCGAGGGCACCGCCGGCGCGCGGCGGCTGGTGATGCACAACGACTTCGTCCTGGTCGGCCCCAAGGAAGACCCGGCCGACATCAAGAACGCGAACGCCGCGGAGGCGCTGAAGAAGATCGCGGCCGCGGAGGCCGTGTTCGTCTCCCGGGGCGATGAGTCGGGCACGCACGCCAAGGAGAAGGGCCTCTGGCCCAAGGCCGGGGTGACCCCGGGCGGCTCCTGGTATCAGTCGACCGGGCAGGGCATGGGCGAGACCCTGCGGGTCGCCAGCGAGAAGGCCGGTTACACCCTGTCTGACCGCGCCACCTATCTCGCCCAGCGCGGCACCCTGTCGCTGGAGGTGCTCAGCGAGGGCGATCCGGGCCTGCTGAACGTCTACCACGTCATCGAGATGACGAAGAAGGCCGGAGACCTGGTGCAGCCCGACGGCGCGAAGGCGTTCGCCGACTGGATCGTCGCCCCGCCGGCGCAGCGGCTCATCGGCGAGTTCGGACGGGCGAAGTTCGGCCAGCCGTTGTTCACCCCCGACGCCGGCAAGGACGAGTCGACCCTGGGCCAGTGACATGGACGTGCTGTTCAACGGGCTCGTCGACGCCGTCAGGCTGTTGCTCACCGGCGACCAGGACAGCTGGTCGATCACCGCGCTGACCCTGCGCGTCTCGCTGACCGCGACCGCGATCGCCCTGCTGGTGGGACTGCCGCTGGGGGCGACCGTCGCACTGGCCCGTTTCCCGGGCCGGCGGCTCGCCCTGGCGGCGGTGAACACCGGGATGGGCATGCCGCCGGTGGTGGTCGGCCTGTTCGTCACCGTCCTGCTGTGGCGCAGCGGACCGGTCGGCGGTCTCGGGCTGCTCTACACCCCGACCGCGATGATCATCGCCCAGTCCGCGATCGCCACCCCCATCGTGATCGCCCTGGTCGCGGCCGCCCTGCAACAGGTCGACCCCGACTTCCGAGTACAGATGCAGGCTCTCGGAGCAACCCCGATCCGCGCCTTCGCCGCGCTCCTGGGCGAAGCCAGGTTGCCGCTGCTGGCCGCCGCGATGGCCGCGTTCGGCGCGGTGGTGAGCGAAGTCGGCGCCGCGCAGATGGTCGGCGGCAACCTGGCCGGACAGACCCGCGTGCTGACCACCGCCGCCGTGCTGGCCACCAGCCGGGGCCAGTTCTCGCTCGCGATCGCGTTCGGCCTGATCCTGCTGCTGATCGCGTTCTGCGTGAACCTGTCACTGACCCTGATCCAGCAACGGCAGACGGTCCCGCGATGAGCACCGGAATCGGCTGCCGGAACCTGCGCGTGTACGCCGCCCGCAGGGAGTTGCTCAACGTGCCGGAGCTGGACGTGGCGTCGGGACGCACACTGGCCGTGCTGGGCCCCAACGGCGCCGGCAAGTCCACCCTGCTGCGCGCACTGGGCCACGTCAGCAGCCACCGCGTCAGCGGAGAGATCCTGCTCGACGGCCGCCCCGCGACGCGGTCGCAGATGCGCGACGCGGTCGTGGCCGTCCTGCAACGCCCGATCATGCGCCGCGGCACCGTGGCCGCCAACGTCATCACCGGCCTGCGCTTCCGCGGCATGAGCCACCGCGAGGCCCGCACCCGCGCCCGGCCGTGGATCGAAGCGCTCGGCCTCGAACCCCTCGTCGACCGAGACGCCCGCAGCCTGTCCATAGGCGAGGCCCAGCGGGTCAGCATCACCCGCGCACTGGCGGTCGCCCCCCGCGTGCTGCTGCTCGACGAGCCGTTCAGCGGACTCGACAGCACCACCCGCGCCGACCTGCTGGCCGACCTGCGCGCCGCACTGACAGGGCAGCCGACCGCTACGATCCTGGTCACCCACGACCGCCACGAGGCCCTCGCCCTGGCCGAGGACACCGCCCTGCTGATCGACGGCCGCATCCGCCAGCACGGCCCGACCGCCGAGGTGCTCGACCGCCCCGGCGACCCCGACACCGCCCGGCTGCTCGGCTACACCAACCTCCTCCCCCCGACTCTCACCGGCGGCCCGCACACCGTCGTGGCCCGACCCGAGCACACCCAGCTCGCCCTCCACGGCGTGGTCGAAAGCGATGACGCGTGGACGGTGACCGGAACCCTGCGCCGGACGGTCGCGCTCGGCGTCGCCACCCGCGTCGACGTCGACACGTCTGCGGGCCCGCTGACCTGCCTGCACCCTGGTGACCTGCTCGCCACCGAGCTTCCCGCTGTGGGCGGCGAGGTCCGGGTCAGAGTCCGGCAGGCGCGGTCGCTGGCCACATCTGACCTCGTGGCACCCGGTCCCTTCAGGAGTGCCGATGGCGAATGAGAGAAGCTCCGACGTCACTCGCCTGCCGCGAGGTGCGACGGGGTTCCGAGATCACGGGACGGAGCCACTGCAGGTGACGGATGCGCGAGCCTTCGCCTCGGCCTGCTACGAGGCCGCTCGGCTCGTGCGCGGCAAAGTTCTGGAGATCACGCCACCCGTCGTCACGCCCAACTTCCACACCGCTGTGATGAAGTGCGGAGAGTCGACCGTCGGGGTGCTGGGTCGCGTGCACCTACCGGTTGTCGCGATCGCCGAGGTGCCGACAGGTGATGTCGTCTTCGTCGACAGCCCTCATGGCCTTGAGAAAGCGCTGAGGGCGTCGGGGACCTTCCGGCTCCTGACCAGGGACGAGTTGGAGACCCCCATCGGCTTGATCGATACCTCAGATCTCGACGCGGCGGAACGCAGGGAGATCGCCTACTGGAAGCCCGCGATCCTTGGGCAGCTGCTGTTCAACTACTGGGATTGAGGCGGCACCGGGGGTAGGGGCGCCCGGTTCCGTGTCATGAAGCGGTTCTCTCCCTTCGGCGCATGGCCTGCCGGTAGGCGGCGACGGTTTCGCGGGCGACGCGGTCCCAGCTGTAACGTGCGCTCGCCCGGTCGGCCCCCGCGATGCCGTAGGCCGCGGATCGGGCCGGGTCGTCCAGCAGCCGGCCGACCGCCTCGGCCAGTGACTCCGGACGGCGGGGGGCGACCAGCAGGCCGGTGACCCCGTCCACCACGGTGTCCTGCTGGCCTCCCACGGCGGAGGCGATCACCGGCACCCCGCAGGCCATCGCCTCCAGGACGACCATGCCGAAGGGCTCGTACCAGGGCACGCACACCACTGCGGTGGCCGAGCGCATCAGGCCCGGTACGTCGTCCCTGGCCACCTGGCCGGTGAAGATCACCCGGTCGGCCACGCCCAGCCGGTCGGCCGTCGCGCGCAGGCGGGTCGCCTCCTCGTCGCGGTGCAGGTCGGCGAGGGGCAGCCCGCCGCCCACCACGAGCTCCACGCCGGGCAGGTACGGCAGGGCCGCGATGATCGTGTCCACGCCCTTGCGGGGCACCAGCCGTCCGATCGACAGCAAGCGGGGTCGGTCGGGCCGTTCGGCGGGCGGTACGCCGGGATGGAAACGGTCCAGGTCCACGCCGCACGGCACCACCTGGGTGCGGTGCCGGGCGATGCCCATTCTGACCAGCTCGTCCACCTCGTCGGGACAGGTCGAGACGATCACGTCGGCGCGGTGGCCGATGGCCGTCTCGGCGGCGATGCGGCCGGCCGGGCTGGTGTCCACGGCGCCCTGGTGGCGGCGCTTGACCGTGCCGAGGGCGTGGTAGGTGTGGGCGAACGGGATGCCCAGCCGCCGGGCGGCGTCGAGGGTGGCGAGCCCGCTCATCCAGAAGTGGCTGTGGGCCACGTCCGGGCGGTCGAAGGTCCACTGTTCCCGCAGCCATTCGGCGAACCTCGGCACCCAGGGCAGGATGTCGTCCTTCGGGATCGGCGCCGGCGGCCCGGCCGGGACGTGCGCCACCGTCACCCCCGGCGCGAACGGCACCCGCTGCGGCGTCCGGGGATCGTCGCGCCGGGTGTAGACGGTCACCTCGTGACCGAGTGCGGCCACGGCGGTCGCCAGGGCCGCCACATGGACGTTCTGACCTCCCGCGTCCGGGCTGCCCAGGGCGGCGAGCGGGCTGGCGTGCTCGGAGACCATGGCGATCCTCATCGCGCGACCTCCTTCAGCAGCCGGTCCCAGTCCGCGAGGAACCGGGCCAGGCCGTACCGTTCGAGCGCCGCCGCGCGGGCCGCCTTCCCGGTCTGACGGGCGAGTTCCGGGTCGTCGAGCAGCGCCCGCGCCGCCCTTGCGAGCCGGGCGGGATCGGTGGACAGTGCTCCGGCGTCCGGCGGCACGGCCTCGACCGCCTCGGTGGAGGCCACCGTCACCACCGGCATCCCCATGGTCATCGCCTCCAGCAGGGACAGTCCCAATGACGTCCAGCGATAGGGGTGGACGTAGACCCGCCGCCGGGCCAGTTCGGTCAGCATGCGGTCGTGGGGGAGGTCGCCCTGGCCGTTCTCCAAGTCGTCGGTGCCGATGCCGAAGAGGTCGACGGGGGCGAACAGGGACAGCAGGTCGGTTCCGGCCACCCTGGTCCTCCGCACGGGCTCGTTGATCACGGCGGCGGCGCGGGGCAGTTCGCCGGTGTAGCGGTGGCCGGGGTCCGGGATCCCGTGCTCGATCACCGTGGTGGCGGCCCGGCCGTTGTCCCAGAAGAGCCGGTTGAAGTGGGTGACGTGCACGATCGGCACGCCGCTCTCGGCCATGGGATGGCGCGTGCGCACGTCGGGCGGGGTGTTGTGCTCGACGTAGACCGCCGGGACGTCGCGGCCCAGCCACCGGCGGGCCAGGTCGGCGTCCTGAGGGCGCTGCAGCACCACGACGTCCACGTCCTCGTCGCGGAGCCGGTCGGGAGTGACCTCGCGGGCGTTGTCCGGCCAGGCGTAGGTGAGGGCGCGGCCCCGGCCGTCGGGGCCCCGGTCCGGCGTCACCGGGACCAGGTAGTCGTGAGGGCCGTGGACGAAGGCGGTCATCCACGAGCCGTGCACGTGCCAGACCAGGATTCTCACCGCATGACCTCCATGATCGCCTGATGGACCTGGTCGGGAGTGACCGAGCTCAGGCACGGATGCCCCAGCAACGGGCAGACCGTGGCCCGGGTGTCGGCGCAGGCCGCCCGCTGGTCGCCGAGCACCCGGCGGCGTACTCCATAGGGAGCCCAGCGCACGGCGGGCACGGTCGGCGCGAACAGCGACACCACCGGGGTTCCCACGGCGGCGGCGAGGTGGGCCGGGCCGGTGTTGCCCGCCACGACGACCCGCGCCCCCGCCAGCGCTCCGGCCAGTTCGGCCAGGGTGGTCCGGCCGCCCAGATCGATCCCGTGCCGCCCGGCCACCCGGGCGGTCAGTTCCCGCTCGCCGGGGGAGCCCGTGACCACGACCCGGTGGCCGTGCCCGGTGAGCAGCTCGACGAGGGCGGCGCAGTGGCCCGGCGGCCAGGCGCGGGCGGGCACCGACGTGCCCGGATGGACGACGAGATAGCCGGAGGGCAGATCCGGCTCGGGGAGCGGGCCCCGTACGGACAGAGACGAACCGACCGGCGGATAGCCGGCGGCGGTGGTCAGGCTGAGGGCGCGCTCGGGCTCGGGGATGTCGTCGGGCACCTGGTGCCGCAGATCCAGGAGCGAGCCGGGGTAGTCGACGCTGATCGCGCCGATCCATGGGATCCGCGCCATCCGCAGCAACAGCGCCAGCGGGAGCGGCGACTGGTGGAAGGAGGTGAAGATCAGTGCCCGGTCGACGTCCTCCACCATCTTGACCAGCAGGTTCAGCTGGTCAGGGTCGACGGGGCCGGGGTCGGGCTCGATCCAGGGCGCCGGCCACTCGAGCACGCGGTCGACCCCCGGCAGCAGCTCGGCGGCGGCCCGCCCCCGTGGACCCGCCAGCAGGGTCACCCGTGCCGCGCCCGCCGCGACGGCCCGTACGGCGGGACCGGTGAGCAGGACGTCTCCCACGCTGTCGAGACGGGCCAGCAGTACATGATCAGATCGCACCTGAGCCCCCCGGAGTGTGAGTGGTCGAATTACATAGGGCCATATCCGGCGTATTTAGTGTGAAACATCGGGAATATCTGTTCTATTGCTCTGAATTTCATGGCAGCAGGTCATTCCTTTGTCGGCGTTTCACGCTGATTGGCGCTGAAAAAGGAGAAGAATGGCTGACTGACCCTAAGGAGGCATCGTGAGCGGTTCTGTCGCGGTCGTCGTGATGGACATGCTGAACGCCTACGATCACGACGACGCCGATGCGCTCGTGGCGAACGTGGAGCGGGTGGTCGAGCCTCTCGCCGGGCTGATCGAGAAGGCCGTCCGGACCGACGCGGAGTTGTTCTTCGTCAACGACAACCAGGGCGACTTCAACGCCACCCGCGACGACCTGGTGCGGCGTGCGTTGGCCGGGAAGCGTCCCGACCTGGTCGAACCGCTCCTGCCGCCGGACGGCTGTGCCTTCCTGCAGAAGGTGCGGCACAGCGTCTTCTACGGCACGGCGCTGGAATACGCCCTGCATCGCGAGCGCATCGAGACGGTGGTGCTGGCCGGTCAGGTCACCGAGCAGTGCGTGCTCTACAGCGCCCTCGACGCCTACGTGCGCGACTTCTCGGTACGGGTGGCGGTCGACGGCGTGGCTGCGATCCATGAAGACCTCGGGGCTGCGGCGTTGCGGATGATGGAGCGGAACATGCGGGCCGAACTCGTCCCGGCGGCCGACTGCCTGTGAGTCAGCCCTTCAGCGGCGCCAGCTCCTCGGCGAACCATCTGATCGTGCGGCGCAGGCCCTCGGTGGCGGGGACGCGTGGCCGCCAGCCCAGCCGGTCGGCGGCCAGCGAGGTGTCCGGGCAGCGTCGACGCGGGTCGTCGACCGGGCGGCCGATGTAGCTGACGGCAGAGGTGGAGCCGGCCAGGTCGCGGATCAGGCGGGCCAGTTCGATCATGGTCAGCTCGGCCGGGTTGCCGATGTTGACCGGGCCGGGGAAGTCGCTGTCGGCCAGCGCGAGGATGCCGTCGACCGTGTCCTGGACGTAGCAGATCGACCGGGTCTGGTCGCCGTCGCCCGTGACGGTGATGGCCTCTCCGGTGAGGGCCTGGCGGATGAACGTGGGGATCGCCCGCCCGTCGAACGGCCGCATCCGGGGCCCGTAGGTGTTGAAGATCCGGACGATCGCCGTGTCGACGCCCTGGGACTGCCGGTAGGCCGTCGTGAGCGATTCGGCGAAGCGCTTGGCCTCGTCGTACACGCTGCGGGGGCCGACGGGGTTGACGTTGCCCCAGTAGTCCTCGCGCTGGGGATGTTCGAAGGGGTCGCCGTAGACCTCGCTGGTGGAGGCCAGCAGGAACCGGGCGCCCTTCTCCCTGGCCAGGCCGAGCGCGCGGTGGGTGCCGAGGCTGCCGACCTTGAGCGTCTCGACGGGGTAGGCGAGGTAGTCGGCGGGGGAGGCCGCCGAGGCGAAGTGCAGGACGAGGTCGACGGGACCCGACACGTGCACGAAGCCCGTGACGTCACAGTCGACGAGCCGGAATCCCGGGTGTTCCATGAGGTGGGCGACGTTGTCGGGGTTTCCGGTGAGCAGGTTGTCCAGGCAGATCACCTCGTCACCCCGGCCGATCAGCCGCTCGCACAGATACGACCCCAGGAATCCGGCCCCGCCGGTCACCACGACCCTCATGTCACCCTCACTTCCAGCAGGTCCCGGGCCGCGCCCAGCACCTCGTCGATCGTGATCTCCAGGAGCCCGGGGTCGGGTGCCCGGCCGTGCGGGTCGCCGGTGCGGCCGTGCCACAGCACGTGGTGGGGCCCCGGCGGCGGCCCCCACAGAACGGGCGGGGTGGGCCCGAACAGCACCACGGACGGCGTCCCGAACGCACTGGCCAGGTGGGCCACCCCCGTGTCGCCGCAGATCAGCAGCCGTGCGCCGCGAACGAGCCCGGCCAGCTCACGAAGGGTCGGTGCGAGCGCCACGCCCTCGGGCCCGGCGGCCTGCTCCGCCAGCGCGCCCTCTCCCGGGCCGGCCGTCACCACCACGGGCCATCCCGCGCCGTGCAGCCACGTCGCCACCTCGGCGAAGCGGTCCGGCGGCCAGCGCCGGGCCGCCGAAGCCGCGCCGGGATGGATGACGACGGGCCCGGTCCGGCCGCCCGACCCCAGCCGGAGGTCCGCGGGATCGGCGTCGAGGCCGTACCAGCGGAGCAGGTCGCACCACCGGGTGACCTCGTGGACGCCGGGATCCCAAGGTGGGCCGGTCGTGTGGCTCATCAGCAGGCGCGGCCCGACGGCCCGCAGCGCCGCGACGCTCTGGGGCCCCCGCCCGTGCAGGTTGACGGCGATGTCACAGGTGTCGAGCGGCACCGGTCCCGGTCCGGAGACGTCGAGCCACGCGTCCACCTCGCCGCCCAGGATCTCCCGGTACGTCGTGGGCGCGGCCAGGACCAGACGGTGCCCCGGGAAGGCCCTCCGCAGGGCGCGCAGCGCGGGAAGTCCCGTCAGCAGGTCGCCGAGCCCGAGTCCCCGGAGCACCAGCAGGTCTAGGGCCACGAGGTCTCCATCGAGTGGGCGACCACCAGTTCCCTGATCTCACACCCGGGGGGCTGGGACAGCGCGAAGACGACGGTCTCGGCGACGTCCTCGGCCCGGTTCAACTGGGCGTCGGGTCCCGGTCTGTACTGCTCGGGCCGGTCGTCGAAGAAGTGGGTGCTCATGCCGCCGGGGATCAGCATCGTCACGCCCACCTTCCCGGCCAGCTCGGCCGCGAGCGCGCGGGTGAAGCCGACCACGCCGAACTTGCTGGCGCAGTAGGCCGTGGCGTCGCCGACGGCCTTGATTCCGAGCGTGGACGCGCAGGTCACCACCCTTCCCCGGCTCTCCGTCAGGTAGGGCAGCGCGGCCCGCACCACGGCGGCCGTGCCGAAGAGGTTGACCTTGACGACCCGCTCCCAGTCTTCGGCGGGGACGTCGGCGAGAGCGCCGCAGGAGTCGGTGCCGGCCGCGGTGAAGACCCCGTCGAGCCCACCGGCCCGGTCGGCCAGCGACCGCACGGCGGCGGCGGTCGCCGCGCCGTCGGCCAGATCGGCCCTGATGTGCTCAAGGTCGTCGTCGGGCGCGGCACGGTCGATGACGAGCGGCCGGCCGCCCGCTTTGGCCACGGCCTTGGCGGTCGCCAGGCCGAGACCCGACGCGCCTCCGGTGATCAGGATGTTTCCCAGCATCGTCGGTCCTTTCAGGCGGTCACGCCCGTGGTACGGGCTGCGGTGATCAGTCGGGTGGTGGAGCGGCCGGGCACCGTCTCCAGCAGCACCGACTCGGCTCCGAGTTCGGCGAGCACCGCCGATTCCGGCAACTCCCGGCCGCCGTAGTCGGAGCCCTTGACCCAGATGTGCGGGCGCAGGGCCCTGATGGCGTCGGCCGGCGTGTCCTCGTCGAAGATCACGACGCCGTCCACGTCCTCGAGCGCGGCCAGCACCGCCATCCGGTCGCTCTGGCCGCAGACGGGCCGGCCGGCTCCTTTGAGCCGGCGTACCGACAGGTCGGAGTTGAGACACACGATCAGCAGGTCGCCCAGTCGCCTGGCCCGGCGCAGGAGGCTGACGTGCCCGGCGTGCAGCAGGTCGAAGCAGCCGCCGGTGGCGACCACCCGGCCGCCGGAGCGGCGGACCCGGTCGGCGAGGCGGAAGGCGTTCACGCCCTCGTCGGCGCCGCCGGTCCGGACGGACGAGGCGCCTCCTCCGGCGACGAACCGGGAGGCCGCCTCGGTCGCGGTCCGGACGGCCTCGGCGGCGACGGCCCCGCCGAGCAGGCCGGTGGCGGCGGACGCGGCGAACCGGTCGCCGGCGCCGCAGGTGTCGCCGCCGGTGACCGGCCGCACCACCGGCACCGGGAACGCCTGCTCTGGGGAGCGGAAGAAGGCCCCTCCGGCTCCCAGCGTGATCGCGACCGCCTCGCCGTCCAGCATGGTGAGCAGGCGGTAGGCGGCCGTCGCCGGTTCGCCGGCCCCGGTCATCGCGGCCGTCTCGGTGAGGTTGGGCGTCACCAGCGTGCACCCCGGCGGCGGCAGCGGGCCGCGCGGATGGGGATCCCACACCACGGGGGTGCCCGTCGACCGGCGGAGCGCGGGCAGCAGGCCGGTCACCAGGTCGGCGGTGCCGCGCCCGTAGTCGGAGACCAGGATCGTCCCGGCCTGGCCCAGGGCCGCCACCGCGCCTTCGGTCAGTCCGGCGGCCACGCCGTCGCCGGAGTCGACGCGGGTCAGCGTGGCGCCACCGGCTCTGATGCGGGTCTTGCGCACGGTCGTGCCGCGCATCGGAAGCGGGACGACGAACAGGTGGCGGCTCAGCATCCGGTGCAGCAGGCGGCCGTCCGGGTCGTCGCCGATCGGCGTGATCAGCACGACCTCCGCGCCGTCGGCCGCCGCCAGGAGCGCCGCCAGCCCGGCCCCGCCCGGCCTTACGCGTTCGAAGACGTCCTCGACGACGGGCGCGCCGGAGTCGGGCGCGACCCGCTCGCTGCGCCCGTCGAGATCGCAGTCGAGCAGGGTGTCGCCGATCACGACGAGGGGACCGGTCATGGCAGCGCCTCCTCGATCGCCTCGCAGAGCAGATGCACCATCACCAGATGCACTTCCTGCACCACGGCCGGGCTGGCCGACGGGATCATGATCGCGTCGTCGCTCAGGCAGGCCAGGTCGTTGGGCGGTGGGCCGGTGAACGCCCAGGTCATCAGGCCGTGGTCGCGGGCGGCGCGGGCGGCGGCCAGTACGTTCGGGCTGGCGCCGCTGGTGGACAGGCAGATCAGCACGTCGCCGGGCCGTCCGTGGGCCTCGACCTGGCGGGCGAACACCTCGTCCGGGCCGTAGTCGTTGACGATCGCCGTCACCGAGGAGGTGTCGGCGTGCAGCGGGATGGCGGCGTAGGCGCGGCGGTCGGTGCGGAACCGCCCGACGAGTTCGGCCGTCAGGTGCTGCGCCTCGGCCGCCGATCCGCCGTTGCCGCAGGCCAGCAGCCGCCCGCCGTCGTCGAGGACCCCGGCCAGCTTGCGGCCCCACATCCGGATCCGGATCGTCTCGTCGGCCAGCCGGGTCAGCACGTCGCTCAGGTCGATCAGGTGCGGATGCACAGGCGGTCTCCCCTCAGCAGTAGTTCGCCGCGCAGGCGGTGGAGGCACGCGGCGGGCGGGATGAGCACGCTGGTCGCCACCATGCGGATCACCTCCTGCGCGGTACGCGGCCCCGGCGCGATCCGCGTCCAGGCGAATTCGGCGGTGAGCCCGGCCCACCCCGCGAAAGCCACGGCGGGCACCCACCAGGCGCGCCGGGCCAGCACGGCCGACCCGATCGCGGCGACCCCGAACGCCGTGGTGAGCACGTGACGGCCCAACCGGCCGGAGCCGCCCACCCGGGACCGCCACCCGGGGCCGTGGACCCGGCGCATCAGCGCGTCGTCGGCGTTGCCCCGCTGCCGCCGCACGCTCGCCCAGAACCCGTCGTCCCGCACCGGATGGACGGTCGTCCGCTCTCCCCTCACGAGGCGGTGACCGGCCGCCGTCAGGCGCAGCGCCAGGTCGGCGTCCTCCCGGTAGGCGCGGGGAAACCGCTCGTCGAAGCCGCCCGCGCCGGCCAGGGCCGACCGCCGGTAGGCCATGTCGGCGGTGATCCATTCGGCGGTGGCCAGTCCGGCCGTGTTGCGCTCGGCGTCGCTCGGCCGCCGGCCCGGGTCGAGGGGGACGACGATCCGCCCCTGCGACCCCGCCACTTCAGGCGGCAGCTCACGGAGATCGCCGTCGAGCGCGTCGGCCCAGCCCGGTGCGGGGACCACGTCGTCGTCGAGGAACACCACCCACTCCGCGGAGGCCGCGCGCCATCCCCGGTTCCTGGCGGCCGCCGGTCCGCGCCCGCCGGAGGCGATCACCGTGACGTCGGCCGCCAGGTCACCCATCGGCAGGGGAGCCGCGCCGGGACGGTCGTCCACGACGATCACCCGCATGCCCTCGGGCATCGCCGCCAGGACGGCACCCAGGCTGTCCCGCCCCACGGTGGGGATCACCACCGTGATCGAGAGATCCGTCATACCGACCGCCGCACCAGATAGGGCCCCAGGGCCAGCACGTCGACCGGCGCCGACCCGAAGCACTCCAGGGCGTCGCGCGGGTCGTCGACCATGGGCCGCCCGGCCGTGTTCAGCGAGGTGTTGACGACCACGGGCAGCCCGGTCAGCGACTCGAAGGCGTTCAGCATCGCGGCGAGCAGCCGATCCCGTCCGGCCGAGACCGTCTGGATGCGGGCGGTCCCGTCCACGTGGACGACGGCGGGGATCCGCCCCCGCCAGGCCGGGGCGACGTCGTGCACGAACAGCATGTACGGACTGGGCACCGGCCCCCGGGAGAAGAGCTCGGCGGCTCGATGCTCCAGCACCATGGGCGCCACCGGCCGGAACTGTTCCCGGCCCTTCACGTCGTTGAGCCGCTCGGTGTTGCGCGGGTTGCCCGGGTGGGCCAGCAGAGAACGGCGGCCCAGGGCGCGGGGCCCGTACTCGCTGCGACCCTGGAACCAGGCCACGATCCGGTCCTGCGCCAGCGCGTCGGCCACCGCGACCGCGATGTCGGGCGGGCGCGTGTACGGCACCTGGGCGATGTCGAGCCACGCGGCGAGTTCGGCCTCGCCGAACCCCCTGCCGAGATCGGCCCCCGGCATCGCCGCCACCGGTTCGCCGTGGGCCCTGGCCAGGTGGAGCGCGCCTCCCAGCGCCGTCCCCGAATCGCCGGCGGCAGGTTGCGCCCACACCTCCCGGAACGGCCCCTGCTCGAAAAGCCGGGTGTTGGCCACGCAGTTCAGCGCGACGCCGCCGGCCAGGGCGAGCCGGTCCATGCCGGTGCGCTCGTGCAACCAGCAGGCCAGCTCGAGCAGCACCTCTTCCAGCCGGGCCTGGACGCTCGCCGCCAGGTCGGCGTGCTCGGCCGACCAGGGGTCGCCGCGCCGCAGCTGCTTGGCGAACACGTTCCAGTCGATCGGGCCGACGTGGAAGCCGCCGTCACCGGTCGCGCCCACCAGATCACGGAAGACCGGCAGATGCTTCGGCGTGCCGTACGACGCCATCGCCATGACCTTGTACTCGTCGCTCGACCGCAGGAAGCCGAGGTGCTCGGTGACCTCCTCGTACATGAGCCCGAGAGAGTGCGGCAGTTCCTGCGCGGCCAGGACGGTCAGCTCGCCGTCCACATAGACGCCGGACAGATGGGAGACCGCCTCGCCCCGCCCGTCGCACACCAGGACCGCGCAGTCGCCGAAGGGCGCGGCGAGCCCGGCCGACGCCGCGTGGGCGACGTGATGCGGTACGTAGCCGACCTGGGCCGGGTCGAGCCCCGGCAGCGCGCTGGCCAGGAAGTTCGGCGCGCGCTGGGCATAGGTGGTGCGCAAAGACTCCCAGCCCCGGTCCTGGCCCGGACCGCCCGGCACGACCAGGGCCGGGTCGTAGGAGTAGGCCACTCCGTCGAGGTCCTCGGGCCGCAGACCGGCTTCCTCCAGGCACCACGCGGCGGCCATCTCGGGCAGTTCCCAGGCGGAGAAGGCGACCGGGCGTTTGCCGTGCTTCCTCCGGCTGAAGCGCTCTTCCTCGGCGGCGGCGACGATACGTCCGTCGACGACCAGCGCCGCCGAAGGATCATGGAATATGGCGTTGATTCCCAGAAACTTCACGGGACCCCGCTTTCGCGTGGTACAGCATGACTCGGGCGAAGCGCTACTGAGAGAAGCGCTTCTCGAACGTCCGCGCCCTGTTCGGCGGAGTTCGCATCGGCGACCGGGCCCCCGGGTAGCGCGAGATCATGCTCGCGATTCTGTTCGACCGGGACGGGACCCTCGTCGACGACATCCCCTACAACAACGACGCCAAACGCGTGCGCCCGAAGCCCGGCGCGCGGGCCGCGCTCGATCGCCTGCGGGCGGCGGGGATCCCGATCGGAGTGATCACCAACCAGTCGGGAGTGGCCAGAGGGCTGATCACCCTGCGTGAACTGGCGGCGGTCAACGCGCGCGTGGAGGAGCTGCTGGGGCCCTTCGACGTGTGGGAGGTCTGCGTACACGGCGAGGCCGACGGGTGCCCGTGCCGTAAGCCGGCCCCGGGCATGGTGCTGTCGGCGGCACGGCGACTGGGCGTGCCGCCGGGGGACTGTGTGGTGATCGGCGACATCGGCCGCGACATGGAGGCCGCCGAGGCCGCCGGAGCGCGCGGCATCCTCGTGCCCACACCGGTGACGAGGGCCGAGGAGGTCCGCGCGGCCAGGGAGACCGCCCCCGACCTGGCCGCCGCGGTCGAGGCGGCGCTGTCCGGATGACCGAACCTTTGACGGCCGCTGGGAGGCGCACCACCGGAAGCGGGGCAGCGGATGCTTGAGGGAAGGGAGCGAAGATGACAACCGCACGCGAGATCATGACCCCGAACGCCGAGTGCGTGAACGCAGGCCAGACCATCGCCGACGCCGCCGCGAAGATGCGCGGTCTCGACGTCGGCTCCCTGCCGATCTGCGGGGAGGACAACCGGCTCAAGGGCATGATCACCGACCGAGACATCGTGGTGAAGGTGATCGCCCAGGGAAAGGACCCGAAGTCGTGCCTCGCCGGCGAACTGGGCGGCGACGAGGTCGTGACCATCGGGGCCGACGACGACGCCAGGGAGATCCTGCACACGATGGGCTCCCACAAGATCCGCCGACTGCCGGTGATCGACGATCACACGCTGGTGGGCATGGTGGCCCTGGCCGACGTGGCCAAGGCGCTGCCCGACACCCCGGTGGGCGAGCTGATGGACGCGCTGACCACCGACTGACCGTTCGCCAGTCGCCTCCGAGCCGCATTCGACCGGGGTCCGGAGAGCGCCGGACGAGCCCCGGTGGCCGCCGACGGGATGACCGGTTCGCCGAAGGCGGCGATGGCGGCCGGTGGCGTGGCGGGCGTCCTGGTGGGCCGCGCCAAGGGCGACATGAAGCGCTGCGCGGAGTTCATCGAGAAGCGGGGCGGCGAGACCGGCGCCTGGCGTGGCGACGTGCCCCGCCCGGGGGCGCGACGTTGTCAGTCGGCCCGGACCACGCGCATGCTGCGCAATGACGCGTCCATGGCGTCCGGTACTACCATCCCGGCGGCGACCCCGCTGTGGAGGTAGGCCGGCACGTCCTCGGTGAGGCGTTCACCCGGCAGTGCCGCCGGAACGCCCGGCGGACAGGGCGTCAGCATCTCGGCGGCGATCCGCCCCGCCGCCTTGTCGACGGGCACCTGCTCGGTTGGCGGCGAAGAACGCCTCCCGGGGCGGCATGGCCTGTTCCCGGCGCATGACCTCGGGCCCCCGCACGTCGGCGGCGGGGATGTCGGCCACGTGCGCGGCCAGGCTGTCAGCGCGTCCAGCAGCACCTGCGCCGACTCGTCGTTGGCGCGGCGTAGCCCGACGCGCCGGACGCACGCACGTCGATGATGATCTGGAGCGGGACGCCGATCCGACGGCGTTGTGGGCGTCGCGGCCGATCAGCAGCTTCTCGCCCGGACCGGCCGCCGCCCATGATGGCCGTCTTCACCGACAAGGAGCTGCCGCTTCCCCCGATCAGCCCAATTCGATGGCGACCTTGGTCCAGCCGGGCTCACGCCGGTCGAAGGCCTGGTACGCCTCCAGCACGCCGGGCATCGTCTCCTGCCGGGTGAGGATGGTGGTCGGATCGGCGGCACCGGCCGCGATCTTGCTGAGCAGGCCGGGCGCGTAGCGGCGGTGGTGGCAGTTGCCCATCTTGATCGTGAGATTGCGGTTCATGGCCGTACCCAGCGGAAACCTGTCGAAGCCCTGCGGGTAGACGCCGACGATGCCGATCGTCCCGGCCTTGTCGACCATCTCGACGGCCCAGCGCAACGCCTGGTCGGGCGCCTCCCTGGGCTGCCACAGCTCGTGCTCGGACCGCTCACGTTCACCGGCGGGCGGTTCGGCGTCGATGCCCACTGCGTCGATCACCCGGTCGGCGCCCACGCCGCCGGTCAGGTCCTTGACCGCCGCGACCGGGTCTTCGGCGTTGAAGTCGACGGTCTCGGCGTTCTGGAGCCGGGCGGTCTCCAGGCGGTCGGCGTTGCCGTCCACGATGATGACGCGGCCTGCTCCCTGCATGCGCGCCGACAGGGCGGCGAGCTGACCGACCGGGCCCGCGCCCAGGACGACGACCACGTCCCCGGGGCCGACCTCGGCCAGGCGGGCACCGAACCAGGCGGTCGGGAAGATGTCGCTGACCGTGATGGCCTGCTCGTCGCCGACCCCCGGCGGGATGGCGACCAGACCGGTGTGGGCGTAGGGGACGCGGGCGTACTCGGCCTGGAGCCCGTCGAAGGGACCGGTCGCCTCGGGACCGCCGAAGAACGCGGTCCCGGCCGCCGGGCCGTTGGGGTTGGCGACGTCACACTGGGCGTGGTAGCCCGCGCGGCAGTAGACGCAGCGTCCGCAGCTGATCGTGGAACAGACGAGCACGCGGTCGCCGGGGTTGAAGTTGCGGACCTTCGAGCCGGTCGCCTCGACGACCCCGACCGCCTCGTGACCCAGGATCGTGCCGGGCCGCATGCCCGGCATGGTGCCGCGCACCATGTGCAGGTCGGTGCCGCAGATGGCGCTGGTCGTGATGCGGATGACCGCGTCCTCGGGATCCTGGATCTCCGGGTCGGGGACCTGGTCCAGCGAGATCTTTCCGGTGTCGTGCCAGACGACTGCCTTCATGGTTCTCCTCCTTCATCGCGGTAGGCGTCCGGGCCGCCGCCGGACGCGGTTCCGTCATCAGCCGGGGAGGGTCTCGCCGCCGATCGGGGCCAGGACCTCGCCCGTGTAGTAGGACGAGAGGCGCCCGGAGGCGAAGAAGACGTAGGAGGGCGCGATCTCGTCGGGGTCGGCGGCCCGTTTCATCGGGGTCTGCTTGCCGAACTCGTCCACCTTCTCGGGCGGGAACGTGGCCGGGATGAGCGGCGTCCAGACCGGCCCCGGCGCGACCGCGTTGACGCGGATGCCCTTGTCGACGAGGTTCTGCGCCATCGCCTGGGTGAAGGCGTTGATCGCGCCCTTGGTCGCCGAGTAGTCGATCAGGGTCTTGTTTCCGCGCAGCCCGTTGATCGAGGAGGTGTTGACGATCGCCGCCCCGTCGCCCATGTGCCGCAGGGCGGCCTTGGTCACCCGGAAGTAGCTGTGGATGTTGACCGCGAAGGTGTGCTGCCACTGCTCGTCGTCCAGTTCGTCGAGCGAGTCGACCGGCTGCTGGTAGGCGACGTTGTTGACCAGCACGTCGAGACCGCCCAGCTCGCCCACGGTCTGCTCGACCACGTGGACGCACTGGTCGGCCCGGCTCAGGTCGCCCGGCAGCAGCAGGCAGCGCCGCCCCTCCTGCTCGACCAGTTTGCGGGTGTGCTCGGCGTCCTCGCTCTCGGACAGGTAGGCGATCGCGACGTCGGCGCCTTCTTTGGCGAAGGCCACCGCGACGGCCCTGCCGATCCCCGAGTCGCCGCCGGTGATCAGGGCACGCTTGCCCTTGAGCAGGTCACGGCCCTGGTAGTCGCGCATCTCGTCCCGCGGCTCCGGAGTCATCTCCCCGCTGGTGCCCGGGTAGGTCTGGGTCTGGCCAGGTGGAGTCTGGTTGCGTTCCTCAGGCATCTTCTTCCCGTGCCCGTGACGTCGATCGCCTAACAGCTCCGTCAGTGGGTAGTGATGGGGCCGTTTTGGAGCGAGCGCGAGAGAGACCCATCATGAACGCACGCGAGACCGACGTCGTGGCCTTACTTACCGGACAGCACGAGGAGATCATCGCCCTCTTCCCTCAGGCCGCGGAGAGCGAGCAGGCCTTTCGCCGACTGGCGCGCCTGCTCACCGCGCACGAGGCGGCGGAGCAGGAGGTCGTCCACCCCCACGTCCGGCGCCAAGGCGGCGGCCGGGACTCGATGATCGACGACCGGCTGCGCGAAGAGCACGAGATCAAGCGGCAACTGTCGGCCCTGGACGAGATGGGCACCGGCCATCCCGACTTCCCGGCGCAGCTGGAGTCGTTGCGCATCGAGGTCCTGGCCCACGCCCGGGCCGAGGAACGCTATGAGTTCTCCTGCCTGGCGACGCTGGAAGAGCAGGCCCGGACATCGATGATCATCGCCCTGACGGCTACCACCAGTCGAGCAGCCGTCGGCGAGAACGCGTGACATCGCCGCCGATCCGGGCACCGAATCTCGTATCGAGCCGAACACGACAGAGGAGAGTGACGATCATGCCGGCCCGCCAGGAGCTCCCGGACACCCTGAAGCGCTCCCCCAAGAAGGCCCAGCGGACGTGGATCAAAGCACACGACGCCGCTGTCGAGCAGTACGGCGAAGGCGAGCGGGCCCACCGCACCGCGAACTCCGCCCTCAAGCACTCCTTCGAGAAGGTCGGCGACCACTGGGAGCCCAAGGCCGAGAAGGGCCCCTCGGACGCCCAGGCGGCGAAGAGCACCCCCAAGCCCGGCAAGACCGCGGAAGGCGTCGACGCCAACGCCTCCAAACAGCACCTCTATGACATCGCGAAGCGTCTCGACGTACCGGGAAGATCGTCCATGAGCAAGAAGGAGCTGGTGGAGGCGATCAAGAAGGCGAATAGGCGGGCGTCCGCCAAAGCCCGTTCCCAATGACACGCCGGCGAGTGTGCTACCGCGACCAGGCCGGGCGGTCATCGTCTGATCATGGGTGGCCGCGTTCGTCGTTGAGGTAGCCGGGGCCAAGGATACGGACCATCCGGACGCCCGGTGTCACGATCGGCGGGCGGGGTAGCACCGCGGATCGTGACGAGCCGATTCGCGCAGTGGACGCTTGACGTGATCGACAGCCGGAAAATGGCGGCCTTCTGGTCTCAGACACTGGGCTACGAGATCGAGCACGACGGCCCCAGCCCCCACTTGTGGCCGCCCCGGGACGCGCCGCCCGGTTCTCTGACGGTCTGGCTTCAGGAGACGGGCGAGCCCAAGCGCGGCAAGAACCGTAACCACCCCGACCTGTACGTACCGGCTGGTGGAGAGGTGGACGCCGAGGTGGAGCGGTTGATCGGGCTGGGGGCCCGCCGGGTCGACGTCGGGCAGAAGGGGGATGAGGGGTTCGTCGTGCTGGCCGACCCTGAAGGCAACGAGTTCTGCCTGCTTCACCGGAGGCATCCCCAGGGATCCGAGTAGAGGCCTTTCGTCCTTATCGGTGTCAGCTCACCAGCGGCTCCGCCTGGGCCTATGGGCAACCACCCGGGTCATAGGTGATGGGGCGCCGGGGATTCGCGGATCTTGCGCTGTTCTGAACAGTTCAATGCAGGTCAGCGGGCATGCTGTTTGTCTGGTGTGACACTCGCTTATGTTTGCGCGTATGGACAGACATTCTGGACGTGACGCGGTGAAGATGAGCCCGGCAATCGGCAAGTCGAAGTACGTCACGCCGGCTCTCGCCACGGTCCCTCTTCTGCTTGCCAATTGGTTCATCGTCGCCTCCATCCTGGGGCGCGGCTGCGTCCTGCCGTACGAGGGCGGCAACATCACCGAATGCGGTGGCGGCCTTTCGGAGGAGATGATGTCCGCCGCATCGGGACTGATCGCGCTGGTATTGCTCGTTATCCAGCTGGGGCTGATCGTTCTGGTACGCCGGCGTCGCCCGTCCGCCCAGTGAGGTAACAGAGGCGCCCTACTGAAGTCTCGCTGGCCCACGTAGACGCATCCGGTCCATGCCCGCCGGTATTGAACCCCGGATAAGGAGCCAAAAGGGAGCGAGGCGACGCCCCGCCAGAACCGCGAGGGCGGCGCCCTTTCTGAAGCGCGCCGCGTTCGGCGGAGGCGCTGGCGTTACCGGCTTCCGTGGAGTCGGCCTGGCAGGCTGGTCCCGCTGGAAATCCTGCTCACCAGGCCGGAACTCGGGAGTCCTCGAAGCGGGAGACGCGCTGTCCATCCAGGCGTTATAGGGCATGATCGCCGCGTGCGGAGGGATAGTGATGCGCTGGTCCGGACACTGGCCGAGCTGATTGTGGACCTGACCTGGTTCTTGGAATCGTGTGATGACACGGTCGTCAATCCGGATGATGCTGTGAAGCAGTTGGAGTGGATAAGTCATAAGCTCGGCGCGTTGCCGACTGAGGACCGGCTCAGACTGATCACCATCATCCGAGAGAGGGCGCAGTCCGAGACCGAGCCCGAGTTCCGTGCGTTCCTGGTGACCTTCGCGGCGACCAGCGGACTGATTGACGAAGATGGCTGAGCTCGGGGTGCCGATTTCGCCACGCATTTTAAAATAACCACACGGAGATCAAATAGCCCTACCAGACCCAGATCTTCGTCTCCGCGGCACTGGCACGCTGATGTCAATATGATCAAGCCACGGCCTGCGGCTCTACCACTCCTTGCCCTCGGCCAGGCGTTTGCTCTTCATCGTGCTGACGGAGTCGCCGATGGCTCGCAGGACAGCACGCGCATGGTCGGGCTCGACACCCATCCGAGGATGGAGATGAGAGCGTCATCTGGACTGAGATCCACGGTGATCACGTCAGCGGTCTCGCGCGCACCGCGCACATCCCTGATCGTCCCGTCTGCCTCCGACATCGTTGCGGCTGTCAGGCCGTGGGCAGCAGGCGCTACGGAAACCTGTAGGGATCACGTCGAAGACGAGCCGGGCTGCACTGCTCTTCCCGAATTGGAGGCCAGGAACAGAGTGGACTGCATGATCGAGATCGACGGTCCCTTCTACCGTGTGAGCGAGTCCGGTTTCGAGATGCTGATCCCTCGGTGGGAAGGGTATGAACCTGAGACCGCCGAGGAGGCCGATGCGACGATCGTGTTTCCCGACGGCTCCCGGCGATATGCGACTTTCATGACCTTGGACGTAGTAAGACGGATCATGGACAAGGACGTGCGCACGGGTGAGTCTCTCGGCGGCCGGTACTTCTGGTGCTCAGACTTGATCATCATCAGGGATGTCGGGTTCGAAAGCATGGCGGCGGTGATCCGGGACCTGATCTCCTCGGGAGACATCGAAGGAGCCTGTGGTCTCCTCGACCCTCTTGACGGGGACGACGAGGAGATCGAAATCAGGAGGAGCTGAGGCGAACTTCGGCACCGTTGGAGCGGGTGCCGGGAATCGAATCCGCGCTGTCAGCTTGAGAAGTGTAGGGAACATATCTCGTGGCATCGCTGACCTGCGCTGGAAGCCAGTGATGAAGAGAATGATCTTGACTTGTTGTGGTGAACATCGAGATCAGAGGCTTCCCGTTGATCGCCAGGGTAATGCCTTCGCATCGGAATAGAGCCGCGATATCTCGTCCAGAACTTCCTGCATGGTCGTCTCCACGTCCCACCACGTGCTGTCCAGGGCGCGAATCGTGAGATCCACAGTCGACCCATCCGCATCGTGAGCAGTCAACTCACCGTCAATGAGCTGAGCATCGTCTCCGAACATTGCGACAAGCTGCTGAGTACTCATGAGGAAGCTTTCTGCAGTTTCGGTGATCTCCCGGTAGCGGGGGCTGAACAGTTCGTCTATCTCCAACCGCCACCGGTATCCCTCGACCATCGGACCCAGAGATGTAAGGAGACCTGCGAGGGTGACGAGGCCCTCCTCGCGCCAACATCGGAAGGTCAAACCGCTTTCCGCCACTTGATGGCCGCCTCTCGAACATGTGTGGACGTTGCCACACGGCCAAGGCTGCCTCCGCCGCTGCGACTCTGACTGCGCAAGGTCCTCAAGGTTATGGGCCTGGCGGTGTGGACGAACACTGATTACCAGGGCTGGCGGGGTCTACGCCTTAAGTTTTGTCGGCGACTGAATAACCGCTGCTCGCGGGGGCGCCACCAGACATGACCTCGTCGGCCCACAGCGATTGGGCGGCCGAAGTCGATTGGCCGGGGACTAGGCGAAGCCGTAAAGAAAAGAAAGTCTTGACGAGCGAAGCGAACAGCGGAGCGGGGGAGCGTGAGGGGGCGAAGCTCCCTGACAGCGGGGGTCTGGGGGTCGTCCCGCAGAGTAACCAAAGAGCGGGTGACGGGGATCGAACCCGCGCTGTCAGCTTGGGAATCCACAAGTGATCTACCCTCTGCGAGCTGGGAACAAGGGGTGCGGTTCCCCCCCATCTCCCCGGCAGGGGTCTGAGGCGGAGCGGAGCCCATCTCGGTTCTGGACACCTGTCATCCGAATGCGCCTCCCAGACGGTAATCATCGCCGGAGACAACGATCGGAGATGGTGGATGGACGACGGGTTCGCCGAGTATGTGGCGCACCGGCACTTACGGCTGTGCCGGATGGCCTATCTCCTCACCCGGGATTGGGGCACGGCCGAGGATTTGGTGCAAACCGCGCTGTCGAAGGCATGGCTCGCCTGGCGGCGGGTCGAGGGCAATCCCGACCCCTACGTCTATCGGATTATCGTGAACACCCATGCCTCGTGGTGGCGCAGGCGCTGGCGCGGTGAGGTGCCGGCCGCGCACATACCTGAGGCCGCCGATCCACGCGACGCGTCCGCCGAGGTAGCCGATCAGGCCGCACTGTGGAGCGCGATCGGCGCACTTTCCCCGCGCCAACGTGCGGTGATCGTTCTGCACTACTTCGAGGGACGGACGCTCACCCAGGTCGCGGACTGGGCTTGATCCGGTTTGACGGACACCTGAGATCAGGGGTTCGTCCCCGGAAAGGGTGTCCATCATGGAGACCATGGGCAAGAAGAGACGTCCACGACGGTCGTTCACCCCGGAGTTCAAAGCCGAGATCGTCGAGCTGTGCCGGCGGGGTGAGCGTTCGGTTGGGCAGGTGGCCAGGGACTTCGATCTGACCGAGACCGCGGTGCGGGACTGGGTCCGCCAGGCCGAGATCGACACCGGGCAGCGCGATGGGCTGACCAGCGCCGAGCGGGAGGAACTGGCCGCCCTGCGGCGGGAGAACCGCCGGTTGCGCGAGGACGTCGACGTCCTCAAGCGGGCCACGGCTTTCTTCGTGCGGGAGACCCGGTGAACGTGGACCCGTTCATCGAGGCGGAGTGGGCTTGATCCGGTTTGACGGACACCTGAGATCAGGGGTTCGTCCCCGGAAAGGGTGTCCATCATGGAGACCATGGGCAAGAAGAGACGTCCACGACGGTCGTTCACCCCGGAGTTCAAAGCCGAGATCGTCGAGCTGTGCCGGCGGGGTGAGCGTTCGGTTGGGCAGGTGGCCAGGGACTTCGATCTGACCGAGACCGCGGTGCGGGACTGGGTCCGCCAGGCCGAGATCGACACCGGGCAGCGCGATGGGCTGACCAGCGCCGAGCGGGAGGAACTGGCCGCCCTGCGGCGGGAGAACCGCCGGTTGCGCGAGGACGTCGACGTCCTCAAGCGGGCCACGGCTTTCTTCGTGCGGGAGACCCGGTGAACGTGGACCCGTTCATCGAGGCGGAGAAGCAAAACGGTCACAACGTCAAACGGGCGTGTGAGCTGCTGGAGGTCTCCCGAACCGCCTTCTACGCGCGTCGCGCCGCCGTTCCTGGGCCTCGTGCCGTCCGCGATGGGGAACTGAGTGAGCGGATCGGCGGTGTGCACCGCGAGTCGCGGGGAACCTACGGCGCGCCACGTATCCACGCCGCTCTGCGGGAGGAGGGTGAGCGGTGCGGGCGTCGGCGGGTGGCCCGGCTGATGCGCGGGCTGGGATTACAGGGCAGGCATCGGCGGCGCCGGCAGATCACCACGATCCCCGATCCGGCCGCCGCCGGGCGGCCCGATCTGATCGGCCGAACCTTCGAGCCCGACCCCGGCGGGCTGGACACGCGCTGGTGCGGCGACATCACGTATGTCAGAACCGATGAGGGCTGGTTGTATCTGGCGACCGTCATCGATATCGCCTCCCGCCGCGTGGTCGGGTGGGCGACCGCCGACCATCTGCGCACCAAACTGGTCACCGACGCCCTGCGGCAGGCCTGGCGCAACCGCCGCCCCACCCAGCCGGTGATCTTCCATTCCGACCGTGGCTGTCAATACACCAGCGCCGCCTACGCCCGCCTGGCCGAGCGGCTCGACGTCCGGCTGTCGGTCGGCCGCACAGGCCAATGCTGGGACAACGCCCTGGCCGAGTCGTTCTTCGCCACGATCAAGGGCGAACTGCTGGACGAGCGCCGCTGGCCCACGCGAGCCGCCGCCCGCAGCGCGATCTTCGAGTTCATCGAGAGCTGGTACAACCTGCATCGTCTGCACAGCAGCCTCGGCTACGTTAGCCCCGCTGCCTACGAAGAAGCTCGCGCGGCCTGACCACCACAACAACGGTGTCCGTCAAAGCGGAACAAGCTCAGAGATCGATTGTGGACTCCGAACACCACCCCTATGACCTATGACTCAGCCCCGGGCCGGTTCCCCGAGGTGACTTCAAACGTCTCATGTCTGGGCGGAATCAAGTCTGGCCATCCGCAGAGGTGAAGGAAGCGTTCAAGCCCATCGGATGGTGGAGCGGTTGCCCATCTCCACCGCCACCGATCCGTTTGACGGACTTCACCGGCCCCCTGCTATGGGTGAACCCCATGTGGTGTGGCGGCGGATCGGAACCCACTCAGTATTCACGCCCCCACCCGGCCCGTAGCGTTGCCGCATATGCGCGGAGGGAGTTGACCCGCACGTGGTCGGGGGACACCGATGTTCACATTGGTACCGGGCAACACAGCCATTGGGGTGGCTTCGGCGTTCACCGCGCGATGCACAGTTCGGCGAGGCGTTCCAGAGTGCTCGCCATCTGCGTCTGCCACCATGCGCGCCCACTGTCCACTTCCGCGCGTTTGTCCTCCGGTATGCGAGAGCCGTCGAAGATCTCGGTCACGGCCGTCGCCCCAGCCCCGTCAGGTCGCAGGTCGAAGATCCACCGGTGACCCCATGCGGTCCCGGGCTCGGTGGCGTCCGGGTGCCCTCGACCGGGTCTCGGCTCCCAGCCGATGCGGCGGTCCCGCTCGAACTCGACGACGTGGTTGTTCATTTCGTAGTCGCCATAGCGCTCGTAGTGCATCCGCATCACGAAGACATCCCCGACGCCCGAGACCGCGGCGTCGCGGACGCAGCCTCGCAGCATCCCCGATCCGTCGAGGTCCGGGTGCCGTTGGGGGTCGGTCAGGATCCGGAAGATGTCCTCCGCCGGGACCTTGATGCGCCGGGACACCACCACCACGGCCTCGCCTGTCGTGCTCGTCATCCGCGCGCCTCCGTCAATCGCAGAGCATGAGCCTGACTCCGGGCTGAACGCTACACCGGGGGTATGACAACGCCTGAACACGTACGAGCCCCAACCGGCATGAAGCCGCAGGGGAACACCAGAGCCTCCATCAGAACCGGATCGCTTCACTCCATGACCTGCGGCACACGGGTATCACCCTTGTCGCCGCCTAAGCATCTCGCCCCGAAGTTGATGATGCGGATGGGCTGAACGCGCTCCTCCAAGCGGATGAGGAGGGTGGTGCTCTCGCGCCAACCATGTGGCGATCTGAGCTGAGAGCGATCAGGGCCCATGTTCGAGATCATGTCCCGGACCTGGGCCTTTAGCATGAGAGCGGGTGACGGGAATCGAACCCGCGCTGTCCGCTTGGGAATCGCATGGATCACAGTCCCAGACAGGGCGTTCCGTGCTGTCGGACCTCTGATCTACGGTGTGCCATCACGACTGTCCTTGGTGATGGGAGTGATGAGCATGGGGCTGACGACGCCCTCGGCGCCGTTCGATATAGCGGCTGTCTTTCCTGAGCTGGCAGGCCAAAGCAGGACCACCGTTCGGCTGCACCCGCGCCGAGGTGAGCCGGCCATCACGGACAGTTCTATCGGCGGCCCGCTGTTGTGGCCTGCTGATGAACCCTGGCCCATCTGCCCGGAGCCCCTGACTCATCATCCGTCGGAGGGGTGGGATCCGCTTCCGCTGGTTCCGGTCCTTCAGCTCTTCGCCTGCGATGTTCCGGAAGTGCCCTTCCCCGAGGGCGCCGACGCTCTCCAGGTGTTGTGGTGCCCGCTCGATCATGAACCCTACTTTCAGCCTCACACGACTGCGCGCTGGCGGAAGGCGGAAGCGGCCGGGAGCGTCCTCATTGAGGCCCCTACACCAGATCCCGACAGCGACGAGTCTTATCTCCCTATGGCTTGTGTGCTGTCGCCGGAGCGTGTGGAGGAGTATCCGGCGGGCTGGGGTCTTCCGGCTGAGCTCAGAAATCGGATCTGGGCCTGGGAGGATGAATTCCCGAATCCTGACAATTGGAGATACTTCTCGCACCTTTCGAGTGCCCCAGGCAGCAAGGTCGGAGGCTGGGTGCGCTGGATCCAGGATCCGGTGGAAATCGAATGCGGTGAAGGCCACATAATGGCGCATTTGTTGACGATTGCCAGCTGGGAATTTGACATTAAGAGTGGAAAGCGTTGGCCTCCCATCGAGGAGCGTTCTCTGCTCACTCCGCACGCCCCTCCCGAAATTCAAAATCCAACTGATCTCATGATTCAGGACGCTGGATCACTCTATCTGTTCGTCTGTCAGGAGTGCCCTGAACGCCCGGTCGACTCTTACAGCCAGGGGTCATGAGGTTAAGGCCCGAACCCGCTGGGTGGACGTCGTGAAGGGGGTAGTCACGTCCGGCCCCCATGTCCACGACCTCTGTCACACGGGCGACGTGGCTCGCTGCCGAGTCCTCCGGCCCTGGGCCTCGGAGACCTCGTGACGAGGATGGGCCACGATGACGTCAGAGCTTGTTCCGAGTGCGACGGTGGACGAGATGATCTCCCCGCACGACGGTCATCCCGCAGCCTGAGGACCCCGTCGGAGGCAAGTTGGGACCCGCGCAGTGTATGTGGTCGGAATTAACGCCGAAGAACAGTCCGCGATTCTTAGGCCTCTTCTCGTGATCAGTTCCATAGAAGTGAAAGAAGCGCTAAGCCGGTTCGGAGTGGTCGAATGGTATCGCATCTCCATCGGCACCGATCCGCGGGACGGACTTCACCGGCCGCCGTTGATCGTGTGGCGCTACTCCTCGCCGGCCGACCATGTCCGGGAGTTGATTCACGGCGCCGTCTCGGGCCTGCTGAGCTCTGTCGACTGGGATGTCGACACGTCTGGAAAGAACTGGACGATACTGCCGTCGAGACTGCGCCAGGAGTACGCCCGCCACGCAGGAAATCCGTATACCGGAGTATTGGGCGATCTGAAGCGTTCGGATCAGCTATTTTGCGAGAAGGCGAACGCCGACATGGTGCTGTTCCTGTGCAGACTTAACGACACTGCGGCTTTCTGACACCTGCAGACACAAGCAAATCCGGGAAGAACCTCCTCAGGCATGGCCTTGTCGGCCGCAGTAGTCGGGTCGCCGGAGTTGGTCGTGTGGCCGGCGAGGCGAAGCCGTAACGGAAGAAAGCTTGAACGAGCGAAGCGAGCAGCAGTCCGAGCGAAGCGAGGCCTGTCCAGGGAGCGCGAGGGGCGGAGCCCTTCGCCAGGAGCGCAGCGACCCGGAGCGAGAGCGACGCCGGGACGCGACAGCGGCCAGGGGGAGCGCGAGGGGGCGCAAGCCCTCTCGCATCGGGGGTCTGGGGGTCGCCCCCGGAAACGAAAAGAGCCCCGCGAAGGTGGTCCGAAGGCCACCGAGCAGGGCTCGCCGAGAGCGGGTGACGGGAATCGAACCCGCGCTGTCAGCTTGGGAATCGCATGGATCATGCGACGTAGGGGCGGTGACCTGCGACTGGGGGCGGTCGTAGGTGACCGTGGTTGCCCCCTCGTTACCCCGGTTAATGGCACGCTAATGGCACGACGATCACAGTTCTGAGCAGAGCGTTCCGTGCTGTCGGACCTCTGCCCTACGGTGTGCCATCACGACGTTCTCCCTGATGATCGGAGAGATGAGCATAGGGCTGACGACGCCCTCGGCACCGGGGTGGCGGCTGTCGAGGGCGCGGATGTCCTCCCGCGTGAACACCTTCTCCTCCTTGCTGCCTGGATCGCCGCACGCCGAACCCCTGGACGCCATGGCCGACCCTGCGATCAGGCTCCACGCGGGCTGGTACAAATACGTCATGAACGATCTCGCCGGCTATCCTCCACGGCCGAACGTGCGGCCGGTTCGGCGGGTCTACAGCCGGACGTACCGTGTGTGGGCCCACGTGCTCCTGTGGACGCCGATCGCGATCACGGTGATCGGTGTCATCCTCGGCTTGGGGCTGTTCGCAGCCGCTGATGCCGACCCGACGCACAGTTCGTCCGCGCTCGGCTATTTCGGCCTCGTCGTGTGGGGCGGCCTCGCGGTCCTGTCGCCGGTCCTGCTCGGGTCGTTCATTGCCGGGCTGGTCATGCTGATCCGCGCGCGCAGCTGAGGCCGAGGCTTGCTGCCTGGACGATGTCAGGGCACGCCGACGGTCACCGTCTCGGCGGAATACCGAGCCTGTACCTCACCGGCTCGAAGAGCCGATCGATGAAGGCGGGCAGGTCATCCTGCCCTGAGGTCCGGCCGTGGTCGGCCGTTGTGACGCAGCCGGAGCCGACGCCGGGGGTGCGAGCGCAGCACCGGGTGGAGGTTCCAGCCCTGCTCCGAGGCGATGCGCAGGGCGTAACCGGCCCCGGCGCCCCGGAAGTAGTGTGCGCCGAGTTCCAGGTCGCGGTGGTACTCGCGACGGTACTGGGAGGTCTCCACGCGTCGGGTCTGCTTCTCGATGCGCCGGTCCACGCGCGCTTGGTAGTACGCCGTGTCGCCCTCCCGCACCAGCGCCACCGGGGTCACGCACCAGAGCGGGACGAACGGTATTCGGCCCAATGTGGCGTCCAGCATTCGTATCGCGCCGTTCTCGGCACGCGGTGCCATGTCGACGATCAGCTGGACCACCGGCGCTACGCAGTGTAAGCAGATCGCGAGGACGACCCACACCACCCACCACAGCGGCAGAAACACCAAGGTCAGAGGGAGAAGCAGCAGCCAGCGCAGTGCCCCCGGGCGGACGGGAAGCGGCCCCCAGGTCAGGTTGTCGGAGTCATGCACGGACAGTGTTTCCTCTCGGCTCGCCATCGCTCGACGGTGCGCCCGTGAGCCTACGCCGAAGGCCGATCGACCCGCACGAAGCGGCGGGCCACGCCGGCCCCGGCATCAGCGAGGGTCCGGCCGGTGTCTCTCACCATGACCGAGCACCGAGATCGGAGAGGTCGAGGAACAAGGATCGGTATGGCGGTGACGGTCCCGACCATGTCTCGTTTACTGATCAGTCGTTAGACCGGTTGTTACGACGTTCTTGGACCGGCTGGTTCCTGGTGAACTGCGGGACTTATTCCAGCGGGTGGTCCCCCCGTCGCACTCGGCACCAGGGAGGCGGCCGGCGGCGAGCGGATGGCTGCCTGATTCTGGCGGCGATCGTGTTCGTGGTGCCTCCGGCTCCACCTGGCGGCAGCTCCCGCCGGTGTTCGGGGCCTCCGGGCAGACCGTGCACCCCCGCTTCGCCGAGTGGAGCGGCGGGTGGGTGTGGGCCGAGCTGTACCGGATCTTGCTGGACGAGGTCGGCTCGCGCGGGGAGTTGACTGGGCGCTGAGTGCGATCGACTCGGTCAGCCTGCACGCCATGAAAGGGCGGAGCCTCGTGGCGGGGGGAGCCGCCTTCTCCGTCATCCCTGACGGCACCTTGGTGCTCGACAGTGAGGGACTGGCCAAGGCGGTCCTGCGTGATCGTGCTGTCATGGCATGGCTCGCCCTCGCTCGCGCCGACGACCTCCGCGTGATCACCTCTGCCGCCACCCTTGTTGAGGTAGTGCGCCCCCGTGTCAACCGGCCGGCCTTGGAGTGGATACTGTCGCGCCTTGTCGTGGAACCGGTCACCGAACTGATCGCCCGCCACTCCGCCAGACTTCTGTCTGACGCAGGCCTGCACGGACATAAGTACGCCATTGATGCCATGCTCTGTGCCACTGCTCTCGCTGCCCCTGGCCCCGTGACGGTTCTCACTTCCGACCCGGGCGACTTGGCCGCTCTGTGGCGGACGCGTCATCGTCATGAAGGTCTAGAAGGTCCGCGACGAGCGCGGCCCAGAACAATCCCCTGTGAGTGACCGGCCTCGTTCAGGAACGCTGCGGCGCTGGTCGGACTCGTGATCCCTGCCAGTCTGATACGGCCTGGTGGTGTGGACGAACGGTCACTGGTACCGCTGGCAATCCGGCCGGAGATCAAAGTCGGGTCGGCCGGTCTACCCCTTTCGCCCTGTCGGCGACTACGTGACAGCTGCTCGCCGAGTCGCCAAGAGGTATGAGCAGATCCGACCGGATTCTTCATAGTTACGACCAGTCAGCCGGAGTTAGCGGGTTGCAGGCTAGGCGAAGCCGTAACAGAAGAATGTTCTAACGAGCGAAGCGAGCAGCATCCCGAGCGAAGCGAGGCCTTGCCAGGGAGCGCGAGGGGACGGAGTCCCTTCGCATCGGGGGTCTGGGGGTCGCCCCCCCAGAAATACGAAAGTCCCGCGAAGGTGGTCCGAAGGCCACCGAGCAGGGCTCGCCGAGAGCGGGTGACGGGAATCGAACCCGCGCTGTCAGCTTGGGAAGCTGATGTTCTGCCATTGAACTACACCCGCGAGGTGCTCCGCCTACTCTACATGATCCACGCCAAGCCCACGTCCCCATTCCCACTACCCTGTCGTCGTGCTGCTTTCAGATCGCGACATCAAAGCCGAGGTGGACAGGGGCAGAGTCCGGCTCACCCCCTACGACCCCGACATGATCCAACCGTCCAGCATCGACGTCCGGCTCGACCGGATGTTCCGGGTCTTCGAGAACCACCGCTACCCGCACATCGACCCGTCCTGCGAGCAGCCCGACCTGACGAGGCTCGTCGAGCCGGACAAGGACGAACCGTTCATCCTCCACCCGGGGGAGTTCGTCCTGGCCAGCACCTACGAGGTCATCAAGCTCCCCGACGACATCGCCAGCCGCCTGGAGGGCAAGTCGAGCCTGGGCAGGCTGGGGCTTCTCACCCACTCGACGGCCGGCTTCATCGACCCCGGTTTCGAGGGCCACGTCACTCTGGAGCTCAGCAACGTCGCCACGCTCCCCATCAAGCTGTGGCCCGGCATGAAGATCGGTCAGCTCTGTCTGTTCCGGCTGAGCAGCCCCGCCGAGCACCCGTACGGCTCGGCCGCGTACGGTTCGAGGTACCAGGGGCAGCGTGGGCCCACGCCGTCGCGGTCTTTCCTCAACTTCCACCGCACCAAGATCTAAAAAACGAGCAAAGCACCTTATGTGTCAGGGGAAGACCGTTGGGCAACCATTAGGTGACATCTGCCTTAAGTTCACGTTCTGCCTGGTTGCCTCTACTCTTCTCTGCGGACAGTCCCCGCACATCTGGAGATCCACGTGCGTCTGCGTCTCACGCCCCGTGAGGACAGTTACTACGACTTGTTCGCCGACTCGGCGAACAACCTCGTCACAGCGTCACGGCTGCTGGTCGAGATCATCAGTGACGGTTCCGACCGTGAGGCTCTCGCTGAGAAGATGCGCGCGTGTGAGCACGCGGGCGACGAGCGTACTCACGCCATCCTGAACCGGTTGAACGAGAGCTTCATCACACCGTTCGACCGGGAAGACATCTACAAGCTCGCCTCCAACCTCGATGACGTCATGGACTTCATGGAGGCGGCGGCCGATCTGATCGTGCTCTACCAGATCGACCACCTGCCGAAGGAAGTCGTGCGGCAGGTCGAGGTGCTCGAACGCGCGGCCGAGCTGACCGCCGAGGCGATGCCGCGGCTGCGGTCGCTCAACAACATGAACGAGTACTGGATCGAGATCAACCGTCTCGAGAACCAGGCCGACCAGGTCTACCGGCGGTTGCTGGCCAAGCTGTTCTCCGGCGAGTACGACGCCCTGACCGTCCTCAAGATGAAAGAGGTCATCGACCAGCTCGAGTCCGCCGCTGACGCGTTCGAGCATGTCGCCAACACGGTCGAGTCGATTGCGGTCAAGGAAAGTTAAGTGGAGCTTGCGCTCGTCATCAGTGTGGTCGTCATCGCACTGGTGTTTGACTACACGAACGGCTTCCATGACGCCGCGAACGCGATCGCGACCTCGGTCTCGACGCGCGCGCTGACGCCCAGGGCCGCCCTGCTGATGGCCGCCGTCATGAACTTCATCGGCGCCCACCTGGGGGAGCAGGTCGCCAAGACGGTCGGCAGCGGCATCATCGAGCCGCCCGAAGGCACTCACGGTCTGGTCATCGTGGGGGCCGGGCTGGTCGGCGCGATCACGTGGAACCTGATCACGTGGTACTTCGGTCTGCCCTCGTCATCGTCCCACGCGCTCATCGGCGGGCTCGTGGGGGCGGCGCTGGCGGCCAGCACGACCGTCCACTGGGACGGGGTGCTGGAGAAGGTCGTGGTGCCGATGATCCTGTCGCCGCTCGTGGGGTTCTCCCTCGCGGGTGGCATCATGATCGCCATTTTGTGGATCTTCCGCAAATCGAACCCGCACACCACCGGCCGCGGTTTCCGCTACGCCCAGACGGTGTCGGCCGCCGCCATGGCCCTCGGCCACGGGCTGCAGGACGCGCAGAAGACCATGGGCGTGATCTTCCTCGCGCTGGTCGTCGGCGGCTACAACCAGCCCGGCGACAGCATCCCGCAGTGGGTCATCCTGGCCGCCGCGGCGGCGATCTCCCTGGGCACCTACGCGGGCGGCTGGCGCATCATGCGGACCCTCGGCCGGCGCATCATCGCCCTCAACCCACCCCAGGGCTTCGCCGCGGAGAGCGCCGCCGCGACGGTCCTCTACGTGGCGGCGATCGGCTTCCAGGCCCCGATCTCCACCACCCACACCATCACCAGCGCGATCATGGGCGTCGGCGCGACCAAGCGCCTGTCGGCCGTCCGCTGGGGCGTCGCGGGCAACATCGTCACCGCCTGGGTCCTCACGATCCCGGCGGCGGGCATCGTCGCGGCGATCACCTACTGGATCGCCCACGCGATCATCGAGTAACCCTCTGCCGAAAGAACAGGCGCGCGATCCCACGATCACGCGCCTGTTTCCTTTTCTGCTCCGTTACGGCTCCGCCCACCCCGGCACCGCCCGCCGCCCAACGGTGCTCCCCGGCATCCGGCGCCAGGCCCGCGCTCCCGGCACCGCGCCGTCACGAGCAACTGAGACGCCACGAAAAGCCTCAGGGCCACGCCTCACCAGGTCGGCTCACCGGGACGGCGCGTACATCACGTCGACGTCCCACCGGCTGAAGCCCAGGCCCTCGTACAGCCGGATCGCGGCCCGGTTCTCCTCGTCCACGTAGAGCATCACCTGCGACAGCCCCAGCGACCGCAGGTGCGCGAGCCCCGTCAGGGTCAGCGCCTTCCCCAGGCCCGAACCCTGCTCCGCGGGGTCGACGCCGACGACGTACACCTCGCCGATGGGCTCGTGCCCGTGGCCGCCGTCGCCGTGGACCTTCGTCCAGTGGAAGCCCGTCATGGTCCCGTCGCGGAAGGCCAGGAAGAAGCCCGCGGGGTCGAACCAGGGCTCCCGTTCCCGGCGCCGCACGTCGTCGACGGTCCAGGCACCCTGCTCGGGGTGGTGGGCGAACGCGCGGGCGTTGAGCGCGACCCACTCCTTCTCGTCGCGTCCGGTCTCGAACGTGGTGATCCGCACGCCCTCCGGCACCCGCGCGGCCGGGAACGGCGCGAACAGGCTGCGCCGCATCTGCCACAGCGAGCGCACCCGCTCGAACCCGGACGAGGAGGCCAGCCGCCCGGCCCCGGGGTGGTCGCCGTGGGCCCACAGGCGCAGCCGTCCGCCGGTCTCTATGAGGATCGCGTCGAGGAGCATCCGGCCGTATCCCCGGCGGCGGGCGGCGGGGTCGATCACGAGTTCGCCGCTGGGCCCTTCGACCTCGTCGGTCGGGTCCACATGAGCAAATCCTGACAAAACGCCCGATTCATACAAAAGTGCCGTCTTGGCTCCCGGGTCGCCTCCGTACCGCAGATGGAGCATGACGTGCTCGTTCAGCGGGCGGACGCCGTCGGCGTCGGTCGCGGCCTGGACGAGCCGCCTGACCTCGGCAACCGTGTCGTCATCGAGTCGTTCCCTGATCTCCACGTGCGCGTTCATGGAAGGCACTCTACGTACCCCCGACTGGCAAATCCCGCCAGGTGTCACCGAGGGGAATCGTTACCTTTGCGCCATTGGACGGCCAGGTGGTCACTCTAGGCTCATTTACCATGACCCCTGCATCCCTCAAGAGACTCGCCGTGGCCACGGTCGCCACGGCGGGTGTCATCGCTCTCGCCATCGGCCCCGCCGGGGCCAGCGCGAGCGGCTCGGAGAAGAAGAAAGACGACGAGCTGATCCCGGTCCGGATCCTCTCGATCAACGACCTTCACGGCAACCTGGAGCCCCCGACGGGGTCCAGCGGCCGGATCGCCGACGAGAGCGGCACCATCGTCGACGGCGCCGGCGGCGCGGCCTACCTGGCCACCTACGTCAAGCAGCAGCGCAACCGCGACACCGTCCTGGTCGCGGCCGGCGACCTGATCGGCGCCTCCCCGCTGCTGTCGGCCGCCTTCCACGACGAGCCCACGGTCGCGTTCCTCGACTCGCTGGAGCTGGCCACCTCCAGCGCCGGCAACCACGAGTTCGACGAGGGCTACGCCGAGCTCAAGCGCGTCATGGAGGGCAAGTGCCACCCGGTCGACGGGTGCTCACCCGCCGGCAAGTGGAAGGGCACCGACTTCGAGTTCATCGTGGCCAACGTGATCGACACGAAGAAGGACAAGCCGGCCCTCGCGCCCTACTATGTGGAACGCATCAACGGCGAGAAGGTCGCCTTCATCGGCCTGGTCACCAAGACCACCCCGTCGATCGTGACCGCCTCCGGCATCGCCGGCCTCGAGTTCACCGACGAGGTCGCCGCCGCCAACGAGACCTCCGAGTACCTCCGCGACGTCAAGGGCATCAAGGCCCAGGTCGTCCTGGTGCACGAGGGTGACCAGGTCACCCCGAACCAGAGCCCCGACGCCTGCCCGATCACCAAGGGCGCCGGCTCGCGCATCGCCGAGGGCATCGACCCCGAGATCGACATCGTCATCAGCGGCCACTCGCACCAGGCCTACATCTGCAAGGCCACCGACCCGGCCGGCCAGCAGCGCGTCTACACGCAGGGCTCGTCGTTCGGCCGCGTGCTGACCCAGATCGACTTCACGATCGACAAGGGCACCGGCGACATCGTCCGCTCGTCGGTCGTCGCCGACAACACCGTCGTGCGCCGCACCGTCACGCCCGACCCGGCCACCGTGTCGTTCATCAACGACTGGAAGGCCCGCGTCGCGACCGTCGCCAACAAGAAGGTCGGCGACATCACCGCCGACATCACCAACGTCGCGGTCCCGTCGGGCGAGTCCCCGCTGGGCAACCTGATCGCCGACTCGCAGCTGGAGGCCGCCAAGACCGGCGGCAACGCCCAGATCGCCCTGATGAACCCGGGCGGCATCCGCACCACCCTCACCTACGCCAGCTCGCCGGCCGGCGAGGGCCCCGGCGTGACCACCTACGGCGAGATCTTCGCGGTCCAGCCGTTCAACAACCTCGTGCAGGTCGTCACGCTGACCGGCGCCCAGCTCAAGCTGGTGCTGGAGCAGCAGTGGGTGGGCGGCCCGAACAACCAGGCCTTCACCAAGATCCTGCAGCCGTCGTCGAACCTCACCTACTCCTACAGCAACAGCGCGGCGTGGGGCTCGAAGGTGTCCGACATCAAGATCGACGGTGTGCCGGTGACCCCGACCCAGTCGATCCGCGTCGCGGCCAACAACTTCCTCGTCGGCGGCGGTGACGCCTTCGCGGCCTTCACCCAGGGCGCCGACCTGTGGAGCGGCCCGCTCGACATCGACGCGTTCGAGGACTATCTGACCGCCAACTCCCCGGTGGCCCCCCCGGTCCCCAACCACATCACTGTGCTGCCGTAAAGCGAGACGCGGCCGGCCGGAGGCCGGTCGTGGCTCGTGTGCTTGGAATCTGCCCAAAGACACAGCAGGAAGCCCCCGGTCAACGGAGACCGGGGGCTTTCCCATGCATGGAGGGACCTAGCGGCGGGCGGTCTCCAGTTCCTGGGCCATCTCGTTGCCGCGGTCGGGCACGAAGCGGTAGCCGACGTTGCGGACCGTGCCGATCAGCGCCTCGTACTCGGCGCCCAGCTTGGCGCGCAGCCGCCGCACGTGGACGTCGACCGTCCGGGTGCCGCCGAAGTAGTCGTAGCCCCAGACCTCCTGGAGGAGCTGGGCCCGGGTGAACACCCGGCCCGGGTGCTGGGCCAGGTACTTGAGCAGCTCGAACTCCTTGAAGGTGAGGTCGAGCGCCCGGCCGCGCAGGCGGGCCGTGTAGGTCGCCTCGTCGATCGCCAGATCGCCGCTGCGGATCTCGTCGGGCACCTCTTCGGCGGCGGCCAGCGACAGCTTGCCGATCGCCATGCGCAGGCGCGCCTCGACCTCGGCCGGGCCTGCGGTGTCGAGGATCACGTCGTCCGCACCCCACTCGGCGGTCATCGCCGCGAGGCCGCCCTCGGTCACGATGACCAGGAGCGGGCAGTCGATCCCCGTGGTCCGCAGCAGCCGGCACAGGCTCTTGGCCTGCACGAGCTCACGCCGCGCGTCGACCATGATGGCGTCGGCGGGTGGGGCGTCGAGCAGCGCCGTCCCCTCGGCGGGTGCGACCCGGACCGAGTGAAGCAGCAGCCCGAGCGCCGGCAGGACTTCGGCGGATGGTTCCAGTGCGTTGGTCAGCAGAAGCAGATTGCTCATGAGGCCTCCTCGCCAAACGGGCGGGCGTGCCGGGAGAGCACCGCGCTGTGCACGATCACAGGCTCGCCTCCTTCGATCCGCGTCAACGGCAGGGCCGTAGAAACACGTAAGGACCCGGGGGCTACGTCGCCCAGGTCCCGTTGCTCGTAGATTAGCCCACAGCAACTTTGCGTCCAATGTGCGTCCACCGTGTGAACAGCACTTCACGTGGAGAATCACCGTATCCGAACGCTCACTGTGAGTGTAAGGATCTGGGGCTGGAGAGGCGTATGGCTACGGGAACGGTGCGCTTTTGGGCCGCGGCGAAGGAAGCGGCCGGAGTCGCCGAGGAGACTTTCGACGCGGAAACCCTTGGAGAGCTTGTTACCAAAATCACAAGGAACGACGCGCTGGCCAGGGTGCTTCCGCGCTGCTCGTTCCTGGTCGACGGGAATCCGGCCGGCACCCGTGATCCCCACACCGTGGAGCTGCCCGAAGGCGCCACGGTTGAGGTTTTGCCGCCGTTTGCCGGCGGATAGGCTGATCCGAAACCCCCCGGCCAACGGAGGATGCGGTGCGCAAGCTGGTGGTGGCGCTGCTCGTGCTCGTCGTGCTGGCCGTGGTGCTCGACCGCGTGGCCGTCGCCGGCGTGCAGCGGGAGATCGCCAAGCAGGTCCAGGCCAGTGCCGATCTCGACGCCCCGCCGACCGTGCAGGTCAGGGGCGTGCCGTTCCTGACCCAGGCGATCGGCGGGCGCTACGAGGAGATCGCCATCGACATCGGTGACATCCAGCGCGAGGGGATCCGGCTCAGCGACGTACAGGCGACCCTCTTCGGGGTCGAGGCGCCGCTGATGGACCTGATTCAGAACGCCACAGGCACCAAGATCGTCGCCGAGCGCGTCACCGGCACGGTGACCATCTCCGAGGAGACCCTCAACTCCCGCGCCCCGCGCGGCATCAAGATCGAGGGCGGCGGCGGCGACGGCACGGTCCGCGTCTCCGGCGAGGTGACCGCGATGGGCAACAAGGTGCCGGTGACCGCCGACATGAAGGTCGAGGTCAAAGACGGGGTGCTGCGGCTCACCCCGGCCAAGGTGACGATCGCGGGCGGGTTCACCGTGCCCAACGCCGAGCGCCTGGTCACCTTCACCGTGCCCGTGCAGGGCCTCCCGCTCGATCTGAAGATCACCGAGGTCCGGTCCGCCCCCGGGGGTGGCCTGGCCATCGACGCGACGGCGACCGATGTCCCTCTTTCGCGGTGAACCGAAGCGCCGCCGGTTGCGTTCTGAGGATGTGAGCAGAGCCGGTACGGCCGACGAGGAGCTCGTCAGGGCCCTTTTCGACGACCATGCCGGGCCGCTCTACGGTTACGTGCTGCGATTGACCGGTGACCCGGGGAGGGCGGAGGACATCGTGCAGGAGACCATCCTCCGGGCCTGGAAGAACCCGATCGCCGACCGCCCGGTCCGGGCGTGGTTGTTCACCGTGGCCCGCAACCTGGTCGTCGACCAGGCCAGGGCGCGCAAGTCCCGCCCGCAGGAGACCGGCGACGAGGCGCTGGCGATCCTCCCGGCCGACGACGAGCTCGACAAGGCCGTCGAGTCATGGGCCATCGCCGACGCGCTGGCCTCGCTCCGGCCCGACCACCGTGAGGTCCTGCTGGCCGTCTACTACGGCGGCCAGTCGGTCAAGGAGGCCTCCGAGTCGCTCGGCATCCCGCCGGGCACCGTCAAGTCGCGCACCTACTACGCGCTGCGCGCGCTCAAGCTGGCGCTGGAGGAGCGGGGGCTCGCGCCGTGAACCACGACGACGTCAAGATCTCTCTTGGGGTGTACGCCCTGGGCGCCCTCGACGCCCGGGAGACCGCCATGGTCGAGGCCCACCTCGACACCTGCGACGAGTGCACGGCCGAACTCGCCGAGTTGTCCGGCCTGCCGCCGATGCTGGCCCGAGTGTCGGCCGCCGACGTCGAGCACGCCGCGGCCCCGCCCCGGGCGGTGCTCGACCGGCTGCTGGCCGACTCGGCCAGGCGCCGCAGGCGCGGCCGGATCACCCGCACGATGCTGGGCCTGGCCGCCGGCGTGGCGATCGTCGGCTGGGGCGGCGCGGTCCTCATCGACAGCGCCCCCGAGATGGGGACGTCCACGGCCGCCGGGGGCGCCCCCGAATCGGCCCAGATCCCCGCCGCCCAAGACCGGACCGAGGGCTACTCCGCCGCCGAGGCCCGGCCGCTGATGACCGAGGAGCCCTCGCCCGAGGGCGCGGCGGCGGGCACGGGCCCGTCCGAGATCGACGTCGCCCCGTCCAGCGCGTCGGCGACGGCCCCGTCGAACCGCAGGCCGCCCGCCACCGAGCCTCCGCAGCCCGAAGAGAGCGCACCGGCCGCCGACGCCTCCGCGGCCGACGAGCCGGCGACCACCAAGCTGGCCCCCGAGAGCACGACGGTCGAGGGCTCGCGCGGGAAGGTCACGCTGCGGCTCGACCTGACCGCGGGCGAGGGCGGCACCGAGGTGGCGGCGACCATGACCGGCGTGCCCGTCGACACCAAGTGCGAGCTGTTCGCGATCCCGCGTCAGGGCCCGGAGACGCCGGTGGCGAGCTGGGACGTCCAGGCCGGCGGCGAATACCAGGAGGGCACGGCCACCTTCCGGGGCTCGACGAGCCTGCCGGTCGCCGAGATCGCCCGGTTCGAGCTGCGCGCCGCCAACGGGCAGCGGCTCATCACGATCCCCGTCGGCTGAGTGGGGAATTACCGGAGACGCGCCGTGGTTGCCCCCGTCGATGACCGGTTTCGTCGTGCTCGCGGTGACGCTCGCGGCGGGGGCCCTGGCGGGGTTCCTGCTGAAGCGGCGCGCGGGCGCGTTCCGTGCGAAAGACGGGGCCAGAATGGATCTTGGTGAGCCGCTGGGCGAGCGGGCCACGCTCGTCCAGTTCTCGACGGCCTTCTGCCAGCCGTGCCGGGCGACCCGGCGGGTGCTCGCGGAGGTGGCGGAGATGGTGCCCGGCGTACGCCATGTGGAGATCGACGCCGAGTCGCGGCTGGACCTCGTGCGGGCGCACGACGTGATGCGTACGCCGACCGTTTTCGTTCTCGACAAATCCGGGAAAATCGTCAAAAAGGCCTCTGGCCAGCCCAGGAAAGCCGACGTCATCGCGGCGCTCGCGCTGGCCGTGGACACTCCGTCTCAGTAACCGGACGGCATGTGACAGATGGCGAGACGAAAGGTACTGTCGTGCTCATGACTCCCACGACAGAGAAGCTGACGAAGCGGCGGGCGGTTGACTTCTGCCGCGTCGCGACGGCTCTCTGTCGCATGGCCTGAGGGTGATTCCAGCGGCATTCACCGCCGCAATGATCGAACCCCTTTAGGGAGCATCACCGATGCAGGTTGATCCCCGAGGTCCTCGCTTCGGCGCGGCCGTCACAACTCTGGTTCTCGCGATCGTGCTCGTCACGGGCGCCGTCTGGCTGCTCGCACTCCAGGCGATCGTGTTCGCGTTCGGCGCCTACGGGCACCCGCCCTACGGACTGGTCTTCAAGAAGTTCCTGAAGCCACGTCTCGGGCCGCCGAAAGAACTGGAAGACGCACGGCCGCCCCGGTTCGCGCAGGGCGTAGGCATGGCCTTCGCCATCGTCGCCCTGATCGGGTTCGCCACCGGAATCGTCCCTCTGGCCCTGGGTGCGACAGCAGCGGCACTGCTGGCCGCCTTCCTCAACGCAGCCTTCGGCGTCTGCCTGGGTTGCGACATGTATCTGCTCATCCGCCGTCTACAACCTGGGAGAATTTCATGAGTCGCTCCGCCGCACTGGTCGACGCCGACTGGGTCGAGGCCAACCTCGACACGCCCGGTGTCGTCCTGGTCGAGGTCGACGAAGACGCCAGCGCCTACGACAAGGGTCACATCCGCGGTGCCGTCAAGGTCGACTGGCGCGACGATCTGCAGGACCCGGTCCGCCGTGACTTCGTCGACAAGGCCGGTTTCGAGGCGCTGCTCTCGTCGCGCGGCATCGGCAACGACGACACCGTGGTCCTCTACGGTGGCAACAACAACTGGTTCGCCGCCTACGCCTACTGGTACTTCAAGCTCTACGGCCACGAGAACGTCAAGCTGCTCGACGGCGGTCGCAAGAAGTGGGAGCTCGACTCCCGTGAACTGGTGAAGGACGTGCCGAGCCGCGAGGCCACCACCTACACCGCCCAGGAGCAGGACCTGTCGATCCGCGCGTTCCGCGACGAGGCCGTGGCCGCGATCGGCAAGCTCAACCTGGTCGACGTCCGGTCGCCCGACGAGTTCACCGGCAAGCTGCTCGCCCCGGCCCACCTTCCGCAGGAGCAGGCGCAGCGCGCGGGGCACATCCCGACCGCCCGCAACATCCCGTGGAGCAAGGCCGCCAACGACGACGGCACCTTCCGTTCCGACGACGAGCTCAAGACCCTCTACGCCGACGCGGGGGTCGATTTCGGCAAGGACACCATCGCCTACTGCCGTATCGGGGAGCGCTCGGCGCACACCTGGTTCGTGCTGCACGAGCTGCTCGGCCAGGCCAACGTCAAGAACTACGACGGTTCGTGGACCGAATACGGCTCGCTCGTGGGCGTGCCGGTGGAACTGGGAGAGGCCCGATGACGACCACTCAGGGGTGCGCCGCGCCCGAGCAGACCGTGGCGCTGCCGACCGGAATCGATCTGTCCAAGCAGGCTGTGATCCAGGGCGTCGTCACCGGCGCCGGCACCGCCTACGCCCGCCTCCTCGACCACTCCGGTGAGTTCACCGGCGAGGTCGTCGTCTCCGACGAGGGCATCTTCCGCTTCTTCGCCGCTCCCGGCTCCTGGACCGTCCGCATCATCGCGGGCGGCGGCCGGACCAAGGACGTCGCGGTCGAGGCCAAGCTGGGCGAGGTCTCCCAGCTCGCCGTCGCCGTCTGACGCCCGAGACACCGAGCCCGGCCTCTTCGGAGGCCGGGCTTTCTCAGTTCACCCCGGCCAGTTGCTCCAGCACGTCGATGAGCGCGTTGTGCTCGCCGGCGACCTTGAAGAACTCGCGGTCGACCTTCTCGACGACCCCGGCGGCGCGCTCGGCCAGCCGGCGGCCCTCGTCGGTGATCACCAGCACCTTCTTGCGCATGTCGGCGGGGTCGTCCTCGCGGCCGAGCAGACCCTTGACCTCCAGCACCCTGACCACCTGGCTGGTCATCATCACGTCGACGGTGGCGTGTTCGGCCAGTTCGCGCTGGCTGGGGCGGACGCCCTGACTGTCGAACCACCACAGGTCGACGAGCAGGGCGAACTGCACGTGGGTCAGGCCCATCGTCTTCAGCGCCGTGGTGATCTCCCGCTGCCATCGAAGGGTCGCCCGCCACAGCAGGAAACCCGGGCTCCGGCCTGGACCGGCGTCCCGTTCCGCGCTCACTGTCTGATTCCCCGATCTACGACTTCAGGGAGTGTCCCACCTCGCCTCCCGCATATCCGTCGTTGACCAGCCTGGACGGCCGATCTTTGACCTTTCCGGCTCCTTGACCGCTAGCATGCGCAAGATGTCCGGTACGTCCATCAAGACCGCGCGCCTGCCCCTCGACGCGTTACGGATCGCCGGGTCGTGCGCCCTGCCGCTGATCATGTGGTTCTCGCTCGGCCGGTTCGTGCGCTGGGCGCTGCTCTACGCCGCCGCGCACCTGTCCCACGGCTCGTGGTACCAGCTCCGGATCGTCGGCGTGCTGTTCATCTTCACCCTGGTCGTCATGGTGTCGCTGGCGACCGTGGTCGGGATGCTCTACACCGTCCGGGAGGCGCTGGCCGAGACGCGGGCCCGCCGCGCGGGCGACGAGGCGCAGGAGACGATCTTCGGGGCGCTCAACCGCACCGCTCTGACGTTCGCCGGTCTCTACATGACCTGGGGCCTGGTCGACCAGGACATGCGCGACTTCGAGAACATCGACCGCACCCTCAACCCCGACCAGCAGATCGTCGACCAGGTGCAGGGGGTGCAGAGCACCATCGGCGACGGTCTGACCGGCCTCGACGTGCGGATCTCGATCGCCGCCATGGTCGTCGCCTTCGCGATCAAGTGGTTCGCCGGCCGCCGCCACGAGAACAAGCCCGGGAAGTTCACCGGCCTGCTGACCACCTTCGGGGAACTGGCCTTCGTCTTCTACGGCCTGACCGCCACCGTCGCCGCCCTGAAGCTCCGCGAAGACTGGATCGAGCACCGGGCGCTCATCATGGGCGTGAGCGACGCCACCGAGGACGTGCGCGAGTCGCCGTTCTTCGAGTGGCTCGGCGACGTGTGGCCGCTGCTCGTCGACGCGCTGGTGCTTCCGCTGGCCTGGCTGACCGTCGGCATCCTCGTGTACGGCGCCTACGCGGAGGACACCCAGACCACGATCAGGGGTACCCGCCTGGAGGGCGTCGGCGCCCGCGTCGAGCGCAGCCACAACTGGACCCAGCTCACCCTGGCCAAGCTGACCGGCGGGTTCACCTCCCGCTGGATCCCGCTGCTCAACTCCCTGCGCCTGACCGCCAAGGCGGGCCCCGCCCTCTTCGGCCTGTACGCCCTGCTCTACGTCGGCATTCACGTCGGCGGCGACTACCTGGGCAGACTCCTCGACTACGCCACCGCCGGCGGCCCCTACCTGTGGATCGTCACCACCGTGCCGACGACGTTCGTCGTCGACCTGCTGGTGACCGTGCTGTCGATGTGCCTGATCGCGGCCACCTACGACCAGGCCGCGACCCGCAAGCGGCTAACGGAGGAACCGGAGGACGTCGAGGTCGGCGCTTAGGTCGTCGGTCAGGTCCTCGGTCGGGGTGTCGGAGCGGTAGTTCAGGGGGCGGATGAACAGCTCGGCCGTGTCGGCCACGTCGGTCGGCACGACGGCGTAGATCTCGATCGGGAAGGCCTTGCCGATCTGGTCGTCCGACGGGTCGAGCGGGGTGGCGTTCTCGAGCACCTCGGTCCGCCACTTGCGCCCGGCGGCGTCGCGGATCTCCACGTCGGGGACGCCGGTCAGGAAGGTGCCGTCGCGGTCGAGGGCGGTGCGGGTCAGCACGATCTTCATCCACTGGCGGCCGGGCTTCTCGGCCGCACCCGCCGGGTTGGCGATGCGCTCCATCGTCGACCGCCAGGCGACGTGCTCGAACTCGTAGGTCTCGCCCGCCGGTATGACGTGGACGATGTCGGGCTCGCCGGTGCCGTACACATAGGTCGACCAGTTGGCGGCGGCGGGCGCGCCGACGGCGAGCACCACCGACCCGGCGGCCCCGGCGAAGAACCGGCCCCAGCCCTTCTTCTTCCGCTCGGGCTCCGGCTCGCTCGCCTCGGGCGAAGCGGGCGGGGGCTCCTCCCGGACGGGCGGCGGATCGGGGAACGGCGGATAGGGCTCCGGGTCCTGGAACGACGGCCGGGGGCGCGGCAGCGGCCGGCCCGCCGCGATGGCCGGGAAGGGCTGGGTCGAGAAGCCCTCGTCGTCCTCCTCGGGCGCCGGGGGAGGCGGCGGGGGCGGCCACACCAGCACGTCGCTGGGCGGCGCCAGCGGCGGGATGTAGGCCGGGATCATCGGCGGGAGCGGTCCCGAATAGGTCGTGTCGTCGATCTCGGTCGGCTGCGACGGCGGCGGGGAAAACCAGTCGCGGGGTGGCTCTTGCTGGTTCACGTGCCCTCCGGGGCCAGCGAGTAGTGCTCGACCGGCGACTCGCCGCCGGTCAGCCCGAGATCGATCTGCGCTTCCGGGGCGAGGACGTCGACGACGAGGGCGTCGCTGGCCGAGAAGAGCACCAGCTCGGATCCCCGAAGCGCCTCCTTGGGCACCTCGAACACGAGCGGTGCATCGATCCACCAACCGGCCTGCACCCACTTGCCCAGGAGCGTGGCGTCTTCGGCCACCTTGTCGGTGGCCTTGTATGTCTTGTCGGCTTCGGTCAGCAGCCAGGCGGTGTGCGGCCGGAACCGGAAGGGCTCAGCCGGAGAGGTCGCCGAGACGTGCACGACGAGGAACAGGTTCCCCGTCTCGATGGTGGCGTCGGGCAGGTCGACGCTGGTCGCCAGCGCCGTCTTGGTCACCTTGACCGAGAACCGGCTCGTGACGACCTCCTCCCCGAGCGCTCCCGAGGTCGTGAGGTTGGCGCTCTTCTCCTCGGGGTCCAGCGCCAGGGTCTGTGCGTAAACGGCGGCGGCGGCGAGGCTCAGACCGAGCGCCGACGCGCCTAAGCGGCGGAGGAATCCGCGTCGGGGGGCCGCCATCAGGCCTCCTCGGGCCGGATGGGCAGGGTGACCTGGGCGATGACCTTGGGCTTGATGGGGGCCATCTCGTCGCCGGCGCCGGTGGGCAGGTCCTTCTCGGGCTCGACCTGCCAGTACTCCACGGGGTCCCGGCGGCTGATCGGCTCCTTGACGAAGCCGCCGACGTCGATCGTCACCTTCTCCGGGGGAGTGGCGCCCGCCGGCATGTCGTAGCGGATGACGACGGTGTGGGTGATGCCCGGATGGAGCTGCGCGCTGCGGACGCCGTGGCTCCACACGCCGATGTCCGGGTAGGTGTCGGGCTTGCCGAGCTGCGGGGTGGTCTTGAGGATCGTCGAGCCGATGCGTCCGTACCGGCTGACCATGGGGCCGGTCGCCATCCCGCCGACGCTCTCGGTCGTGTCGCCCTCGTTGGTGACCTTGAGAACTAATTCCACCGCGTGGCGGTCGCCCTCGGCAATGTCGACCGCCTTGACGAACTGGGTCTTGAAGAGCTTCTGATCGATCGTCGCGCCGGCCTGGTACTGCTTCGGAGGCGAGTCGGGTTCGGTGTCGAGACCGCCGGTCCCGGCCGTGACCCCGAGGCCGGACACGGACAGCAGCGCCACCACGGGCACGAGCACCGGTCGCCGACTCATGGCAATGGATGGTAGTACGCCCACACGTGACCCATCCGCCGCAATCGTCCCTATCTTTGGTGGGAAACCCGTCCGAATGCCGAGAACCCTGCCCTGACGGGGTACCTAGCTCCTACGCTTTGACCTTACGACGAATACGGAGGGGCCAGGCGCGACCATGGCGAGGTTGACCGACGCGCACCCCGAGCACGCGGAGCTGCGCGCCGACCGCATCTACCTGGGGTGGCAGTACCTTCTGCTGCACCCCGACCCCGGCCCGCCTCCGAAACGCCCGCCGCGCGCCGACGCCGAGCTCCCGCCCGATCCCGGTCCCGAACTGTTACGCAACGAACGGCTACAGGAAGACCTCCTGAACCGTCCGGTCAAGTTGTTCCGCAACGTGGTGGCCGGGCTCGCCGTGGTGGTCGCCCTCCTCGGGTTCGCCGGGGTGATCGGCTGGCCGTTCGTGGGCATGGGCGTGCTGGCCGCCGCCGGGGTCACCGGGGTCTGCTCGTTCGCGATCCACCAGGGCAACCGGGCGGTCCGCTTCCGCGTACAGGAACGCCTCGCCCAGACCGAGCGCGACCGGGCCAAGCGCGAGCGCGAGCACATCCGCGCCCAGGAGGAGCACGCCGCCCGCTACCGCGACTGGGCCGAGCGCAAGGCCGTCTACGACAAGCAGATCAGCTGGTACGCCGTCGCCGTCCCCGACGACATCGACCGCGTCGACGTGGCCGGGGGCACCCTGCCCGGCTGGTCGGCCCTGATCACCCTGATCGGCGCCACCCGCCTCTACAGCGGCGGCCACCTCACCGTGCTCGACCTGTCCGAGGGCGTGATCGCCAACGACCTGATCCAGCTCGCGAAACGGGGCGGCGACGACCCGCTCGTCTGGGTGCTCCCCTCCGACCTGCCCAAACTCGACCTCGGGGCGACGCTGAAGCCCGAGGCGTTCGCCGACGTGCTGGCCCATGTGGTCAGCGTCAGCGAGGAGACCAGCCGCGACATAGGGTTCGACAACGCGATCCTCGAACGCGTCCTGGAAGTGCTCGGCGAGACCGCCACGATCAGCCAGGTCACCGCCGCGCTGCGGGCCCTCGCCCAGGTCGGCGACCCGCGCGAAGACCTCAAGTCGGGGCGGCTGACCGCGATCCAGCTGGAACGCATCGGCACCCTCTTCGGCCGGGGCGTGGCCGACCGCGTCGTCATCGAACGGGCCTGGGCGCTGGAGTCGCAGCTGCGCAAGCTGGAGACCCTCGGATCCGACGCCGTGCGGCTGCCCCCGGCGCGCCTGCGCGTGGTCAGCATGGACCGCCAGGCCGGGGTGTTCGGCAACCGGGTGCTCGGCACCTACGTGGCGACCGCGCTGACCCACATCCTGCGGCAGTCGCCGGCCAGCGAACGGCCCTGGTATCACACGATCATCGTGGCCGGGGCCGACAAGTTACGCGGCGACGTCCTCGACCGGCTCATGGACGCCTGCGAGACGTCGCGCACCGGTCTGGTCCTCACCTACCGTTCCCTCACCCCGACCGTCAGGGAGCGGCTGGGCCGGGGCCACGCGGCCGTCGCGTTCATGCGCCTGGGCAACGCCGAAGACGCCCGGGTCGCCAGCGAGCACGTCGGCACCGAGCACCGGCTCGAACTGGCCCAGCTCACCGAGTCGGTCAGTTCCGTGGTGAACGGGGCCGGGGGCAGTTATACCTCGACGGTGGGCGAGGGGCGTACCGAGATGGAGGCCCTCGCCGAGAGCGACCTGAAAGAGGGCATCACCGAGTCGACCGAGTGGGGCCGCAGCGCCGGGAGGGTCGCCGAGGGGGTCATGCAGCGGTCACGGGAGTTCCTGGTCGAGCCCCATCAGCTGCAGCAGCTCCCGACCACCTCGGTGATCGTCACCCACGCCACCGCCGACGGCCGCGAGGTGCGGCTCGCCGACGCCAACCCGGCCATCCTGACCTTTCCCAAGACCACGCTGGAGGAGGTCAAGTCGCTGGCGGTGACCCCGCCGGTGGTGGCCCCCGAAACCGATGAGTCGGCCCCTCCGCCGAACCTCGGTCCGCCGCCGCCCCGACTCGACTGGCGCAAACCCTGAAGCTCAGCTGGGTAAGAGGTTCGTCAACGGGGATGTGTGAGCATGATCGGCAAAGGACCGTGAAAGCCTGGCAGAGAGGGGTCTCATGCAACCGTTCCCCCTGAGCGGGCCGTGGTATCGGATCCAGGCGATCACCGCTCCGTCCCGCACGTCGTCGGCCGAGTGGGACTTCGTGAACGTGCTGCCCGCCGTGCTGTCCGCCGCGCAGCGCGACCGGCCCTTCGTCATCGGCTGGCTGTCCCGGGGGTCCGGGGCGCCGCTCGAACTGATCACCAACGCCGGGCCGCTGACCCCGCCGCGGGCCCCGCGCCGGGCGGCCGTCGCGGCGATCGAGGTGGTGCCGACCGGGCCGCAGCCGCTGCTGTTCCCCGGTGGCGCGCGGGGCGTCGAGATCGGCGACGACTGGCTCGCCGACCTCGCCGATCTGGTCTGGACGCCGTGCCCGGGCCGCCAGGCCCCGCCGCTGAACGGGCGGCGCGAGCCGGAGCCCGACGAGCCGAAGCAGCCGACCCTGTTCGAGTCGACCCTGACGACGCTGATGTCGCGCCCGTTCGGCTGGGTCGTCGTCGCCGAGCCGACCGACCTGCTCGACCAGGAGGTCAGCCACCTCCGCACCCAGCTCAACGTGCTCCGCCAGTACGGCGACGCCTCCGAGCGCTCCCGCTACGACGCCGAACGCGCCGAGCGCCGCATGCAGGAACTCGACGCCTTCCGCGAGGCGGGGCTGTGGAACGTCCGGGTCCTGGCGGGCGCGGCGGGCCCGGAGGAGCTGCGCCAGATCGCGCCCGTCCTGGTGGGCTCGGTGGAGATGAGCCACCACCCCTACCGGTTGCGCAGCGCGATGGCCGGCCCGGCCCGGCCGAGCGCCCAGGAACCCGTCTACAGCTTCACCGAGGCCCTCAACGTCAACTTCCAGGACCCGACCGACAGCGCCGCCGCCCCCTTCGCCGCGACGGCGGGCGCGCTCGCGGCCCTGGCCGGGCTGCCCCGGCGCGAGGTCCCGGGGGTACGCGTCCTCGACACCGGCTTCTTCGACGTCACCAGCGAGGCCGACTCGACCGGCGGCGACATGCTCGACCTGGGCGCCATCGTCGACGGCCAAGACCGGGCGGTCGGCACCTTCCGCGTCCCGCTGGCCACCCTGAACCGGCACGCCTTCGTCACCGGCGCGACCGGGTCGGGCAAGTCGCAGACCGTCCGCCACCTGCTCGAACAGCTCACCAAGGCGGGCATCCCTTGGCTGGCCATCGAACCGGCCAAGTCCGAGTACGCCGCCATGGCCGGCCGGGTCGAGAGCCTGGCCCCGCTGACGGTGATCAACCCGTCGGCCCCCGACGCCGTGCCGTTCAGCGTCAACCCGCTGGCCCCCGAGCCCGGCTATCCGGTGCAGGCCCACATCGACATGGTCCGGGCCCTGTTCATGGCCGCCTTCGACGCCGAAGAGCCGTTCCCGCAGATCATGTCCCTGGCCCTCCAGCGGGTCTACGAGGCCAACGGCTGGGACGTCGTCACCGGCGGCGGCATCCCCGGCGCGGCCGTCCAGCCGCAGGTGCCGACCCTCGAACAGCTCCAGCAGCACGCCCTGGAGGTCATCGAGGAGATCGGCTACGGCAACGAGGTCCAGGCCGACGTCGAGGGCTTCATCTCGCTGCGCCTGCGGTCGCTGCGGGTCGGCTCGGCCGGCCGGTTCTTCGAGGGCGGCCACCCCGCCGACATCGGCGGCCTGCTCCAGCGCAACGTGGTGCTCGCGATCGAGGACGTCGCCAACGACGAGGACAAGGCGTTCCTCATGGGCACCCTCATCATCCGCATCGTCGAGCACCTGCGGATGCGCGCCCGCCAGCAGAAGTCGACCGGGCTCCAGCACGTCATCGTGATCGAGGAGGCCCACCGGCTGCTGCGCGACCGTGGCGCCCAGCGGGCCTCCACCCACGCGGTCGAGCTGCTCGCGGGCATGCTGGCCGAGATCCGCGCCTACGGCGAGGGCATCGTGGTGGCCGAGCAGATCCCCACCAAGCTCGTCTCGGACGTCGTGAAGAACACCGCACTCAAGGTGGTGCACCGGCTGCCGGCCGAAGACGACCGGCTGCTGGTCGGGGCGGCGATGAACCTGTCGGAGGAGCAGTCGCGTCAGGTGGTCTCGCTGCAGCCGGGGTTCGCGGCCGTCTTCGCCGACGGCATGGACCGGCCGCTGCGGATCCAGGTGCCGCTGGGGGAGGACCGGGAGCACGTGCTCCAGAGTCCGGCCCCGCCGATCAAGGGGCGCCGGTCGGCCGCCTGCGGGCGCGAATGCCGTACCGGAAAAGCCTGCACGCTCTTCGAGGTCCGCGAAGCGGACCTGCTCGCCGTCGCGCCCGAGTGGGCGTGGCTGCGGATCTGGACCGACACCGTCATCCTGTCGTTCGTCGCCAACCGGTCGCTGCCGGGGGTGCCGCGCATCCTGTCCGACATCTGGTCGGAGCTGCCGCCGCGCCGTCGCGAGTGCCTGCTGGCCACGCTCGTGGAGCGCAGCGTCGCCCGCCGCGCCTGGTCGCTGCGCACCTGGTTCGACCCGACCCTGCTGACCGAGAAGGCCGCGGAGGTCGCGGCCGGGCTGCTGGCCGGCTCGCCCGCCGGCGACAAGCCCGGCCCGGCGTGGGTGATCCCGCAGATCCGCTGGCTCCACGAGGTCGACCGGCTGTTCCCCTACGGCCACCCGGCGCCCAACCTGCGCAGCCCGGCCCCGGCGATGGAATACGCCCTCTTCGGTACGGACCCCTCCGGCCGCCCCTACCTGCACGCCGGGGTCAGCGGCGGCGGGGTCGCCGTGGAGACCAGGACCGAGCTGCTCGGCCACCGCGCCAAGGCGCTGCGCCACCACCCGCTGTCGATGGAGGTCGACCGCAACCGCCCGCTGGCCTGGCGGGTGATCCTCGGCGACGACGAGCACGAGGGCATCCAGCGCGACATCGCGACCGTCGCGGTCGGCGTCGAACCACGGGAGCGCATCCGGCATGTCGCCCACACGATGGGAGCGGCGTGGCTGGAGACGGTACTCTCCTGGCCGCGCCGGTTCGTTCTCCCGTTCGACGGCGACGCCCCTGCCGAGCTGTCCTTCACCGACCCTTAGGATCACTGCATGAGTCAGTTGCCGTTGCGCGCCCAGCTCGCCAGCGCGCTCGGACGAACCGCCGCGACGCTCTCCCGGGCGACCGGGCGCGGCGACGGGTCCGTGATCGGCGGGCGGGTGGGCCTGCTGCTGGAGCCCGACCTCCTGCGCAAACTCGCCCACGAGAAGAAGCTCGCACTGGTCAGCGCCACCAACGGCAAGACCACGACGACCCGCCTGATCGCCTCGGCGCTCCAGGAGCTCGGAGAGGTGGCCACCAACGCGTTCGGCGCCAACATGCCCGCCGGTCACGTCTCGGCCCTCTCGTCCAACAAGGCCGCCCCCTACGGCGTGCTGGAGGTCGACGAGAAGTACCTCCCCGAGGTGCTGAGCACCACCGAGGCCGGGGTCGTCACGCTGATGAACCTCAGCCGCGACCAGATGGACCGCGCGGCCGAGATCTGGCTGCTGGCCCAGAAGTGGCGCCGCGCCCTGGCCGGCAAGCCCGCCCACGTGATCGCCAACTGCGACGACCCGCTGGTCACCTGGGGCGCCTCCACGGCCGCCCGGGTGACCTGGGTCGCGGGCGGCCAGCGCTGGCACGAGGACTCGTGGTGCTGCCCCGAGTGCGGCGGCCCGCTCGACCGCGCCGAGGGCATCGTCAACGCCGACTGGGCCTGCCGCGAGTGCACCTTCAGCCGTCCCGAGCCCAACTGGATCCTCGACGGCGAAGACGCGGTCGACCCGCGCGGCGACCGCTGGCGGCTCAACCTCCAGCTCCCCGGCACCGCCAACCGCTCCAACGCCGTCATCGCCCTGGCCACCGCCGCCGCCTTCGGCCTGGAGCCGCAGCGCGCCCTGCCGAGGCTGCGCGAGGTCAAGTCGGTGGCCGGCCGCTACACCACCGTCGAGCGCGACGGCCGCGTGATGAAGCTGCTGCTGGCCAAGAACCCGGCCGGCTGGCTCGAGGCCTTCGACGTCACCCGCCCCGACCGCCCGATCGTGCTGTCGGTCAACGCGCAGGGCCCCGACGGCCGCGACACCTCATGGCTGTGGGACGTCGACTACCGCATCCTCACCGGCCGCCACGTCTACGTGACCGGCGAGCGCCGCCTCGACCTGGCCCTGCGGCTCGACGTCGCCGGAGTCGGCTTCACCCTGGTCGACACCTTCGGCCAGGCGGTGACCGCGCTCCCGCCGGGCGACATCGACGTCATCGCCAACTACACCGCGTTCCAGTCGATCCGGACGGAGTTCGGCCGTGCAGTCTAGTCTCCGCATCGTCTGGATCTACCCCGACCTGCTGTCGACCTACGGCGACCAGGGCAACGTGCTCGTGCTCGAACAGCGCGCCCGCCGCCGGGGCATCCCCGTCGAGGTCGTCCACGTACGCTCCTCCGACCCGGTCCCCGAGCAGGGCGACATCTACCTGATCGGCGGCGGCGAAGACCGCCCCCAGATCCTCGGCGCCGAGCGCCTGCGCCGTGACGGCGGCCTCCACCGGGCCATCCAGCGGGGCGCGTCGCTGCTCGCGGTGTGCGCCGGCTACCAGATCATGGGCTCGGTCTTCGGCGGCGAGGAGGGCCAGCCGGTGCCCGGCATCGGCCTGCTCGACATCAGCTCGGGCCGCGGCGAGCGCCGCTCGGTCGGCGAACTGGCCGCCGAGGTCGACCCGTCGCTGGGCCTGCCGACCCTGACCGGCTTCGAGAACCACATGGGCGTCACCAGGCTGGGCCCGGGGGTCACCCCGCTGTCGCGCACCCTCGTCGGCACCGGCAACGGCGACGGCACCGAGGGCTGCTTCGCCGGCAAGATCATCGGCACGTACCTCCACGGCCCGGCCCTCGCCCGCAACCCGGCCCTGGCCGACCTCCTGCTCCGCTGGGCCGCCGGCCCGCTGCCCGCCATCGACGACAGCTGGTACGAACGCCTCCGCAACGAACGGCTCGGCGCGGTCCTCAAGCCCTGAACAGGCCTAATGGCCTTTGCGTTTTCTTAAGCATTTATTTCTATTGACTTGAATTTGTATGGGTGCGTAATGTCGCCGGTAAGCAACAATCGACATGCGACAGGAGACGTATTCTTGCGAGCTCTCAAAAGAGTGTCGGCATTCATCGGTGGCGTTGCCTTGGTAGCGGCCGTGTCGGCGGCTCCGGCCCAGGCGGGACCCATTCTGGTGGACTACGGGACGATGCAGTATTACTGCGACCTGCGGCCACTCAACGCCAGCGAACTCGAATCGTTGCGTTCGATGCTGAGAAGCTGGCCTCCTTTCAGGGGTTACGCCTCGCTCCCCGACAACCAGCTCCGGGCCCTCTGGGACAATTCCTGCAGGGCGGGAGGGTTCTAGTCGGGGCTCGCGGTGAACCGATCCCGGCGACCGCGATCGGCTGTGCGCCGCGTCAGTAGACCAGCGCCTGAACGCCTTCCTGGGTGATCTCCTCCACGAACGTGGGCGCCCCGGCGATGCGGATTCCGTCGAGCACGTCGTCGACGGTGATGCCTCGCCGGGCCGCGCACTGGGTGCACAGCGTCACCCGGCCGCCGGCCAGCACCGCCGCCAGCAGGTCTTCGAGGGGGGCCGCCTCGGCCAGCTCGAACTCCGCGGCCCGGCCGGGCAGGGCGAACCACGACGATTCGCCGGTCAGCCACAGCGACACCCCGACCCCGCTGACGATCGCCGCCCCGGCGACGTTGAAGGCCTGGTTGCACCGTTCGGGGGCCTCGGCGCCCGCGGTCACTTTGATCACCAGTTGGCGTGCCATGCCCGCAGCCTAAACCCGCACTAGCCTTATCGGCATGGACGTACATCCCGATCTTGAGCCGATCGCGTTCCTGCTGGGCCACTGGGAGGGTGCCGGGGTCATCGGCTACCCGACGATGGAGAGCGCCAACTTCGGCCAGGAGATCATCTTCGAGCACAACGGCAAGCCGTTCCTCAGCTACCGCAGCCGCACCTGGCTGCTCGACCAGCAGGGCCAGAAGGTCCGCCCCCTCGCCAGCGAGTCGGGTTTCTGGCGGGTCCAGCCCGAGCGCCAGATCGAGGTCATGCTGGCCCACCCGACCGGCATCATCGAGATCTACGTGGGCGAGGTCGTCTTCCACAAGATCGAACTGATCACCGACGTCGTGGCCCGCACCGTCACCTCGAAGGACTATTCGGCGGGCAAGCGCCTCTACGGCCTGGTCAACGGCAATCTCATGTACGCCTACGAGATGGCCGCCGTGGGCCACCCGCTGCAGGACCACGCCTCGGCGGAGCTCAAGAAGGTCGCCGACTAGGATCGGGCGCCATGAGCACCCCGCTGACCCCGGACGCGGTCGAGGCGATCAAGAAGCACATGAACGACGACCATGCGGCCGACGCGCTGCTGATCGTGCGGGCCCTCGGCGGCAAGCCTGACGCCACGTCGGCCCGCACGACCGACGTCGACACCGAGGCGATCCACTTCGAGGCCGACGGCGAGCCGGTCACGGTGAAATGGCCCGCGCCCATCGTGGAGCGGGCGCAGGTGCGCAAAGAGGTCGTCGTGCTCTACCGGCAGGCGTGCGAGATCCTGGGCGTGGAAGCACGAGGGCATTGAGAAACCCCGGGCGCGTTCCGCTCGGTTGAGCGGGCCGGCTGGACCAATGGGAGAGGGTCTGCGCCCTGCACCCGCCGGCTGCCCGGGGTTCCGGTGTCTGCCTGGATCTGCGCTCTGACGCGCCGACCCGGAGTCGGTCCGGATCGGGTTGTCCTAGCGGACAGCCACCTCGCTAGCCCAATCATGACTAATCATTATTCGGACCACCTCCTCTCTGCGTGCTTCGTACGCTAGGCGCTCTTCTCCGGGGTGGGCAAGTCAATATCGGGCCGTAGGATCTCGTCATGACCGACACCTGGCACGACGAGCTCCGGGCCCGCGGCTACCGGGTCACTCCGCAGCGCCAGCTCGTCCTCGAGGCGGTCAGCGCGCTCACCCACGCCACTCCCGAGGAGATCTGCGCCAAGGTCCAGGAGACCGCGCGCGGGGTGAACATCTCGACCGTCTACCGCACGCTCGAACTGCTCGAAGAGCTCGGCCTGGTCACCCACACCCATCTCGGGCACGGCGCCCCGACCTACCATCTGGCCGCCGACGCCGACCACGTCCACCTGGTCTGCCGGAGTTGCGGCCAGATCATCGAGGCGCCTCCCGAGCTGGTCGGCGACATGGTGGCCCGGCTCGACCAGGACATGGGCTTCCAGACCGACGTCCACCATCTGACGATCTTCGGGCGGTGCCGCGACTGCCGCTGAGCGGGCATAGCCTGAGGGGTATGCGCAGCCCTTTGCTCGACGTCCCCGGGGCGGTTCCCGGCGCGTCGCCCGACGACACCGTCGCGGCCCACTACGGCGACCCCTACGCCGAACAGCGCGCCCTCGCGGCCGGCCGGGCCGTGGTCGACCGGAGCAACCGTCCCGTGATCACCGTGTCCGGGCCCGACCGGTTGAGCTGGCTCAACAGCCTGAGCTCCCAGAAGCTCGACGACCTGCCCCCCGGCGTCTGGACGCAGACGCTGTTCCTCGACCCGCAGGGGCGGCTCGAACACCACCTCCACCTGCGCGACGACGGCGAGACGACCTGGATCCACGTCGAGCCGGGCACGTCCGAAGAGCTGATCACGTGGCTCGAGAAGATGCGGTTCATGCTCCGCGTCGAGATCACCGACGTGTCGGCCGACTGGGCCGTGGTCTCCGGCGTCCCGGGTGACGACCGGCTGATCCCGCGCTCGGAGCTGGCCGCGCAGGGGCCGCTGGCGGGGCTCTGGGCCTACGAGGCGCTGCGCATCGAGGCGCACATCCCCCGCTACGGCTTCGACACCGACCACAAGACGATCCCCCACGAGCTGGGGCTGATCGAGACGGCCGTGCACCTGAAGAAGGGCTGCTACCGGGGCCAGGAGACGGTCGCCCGCGTCCACAACCTGGGCCACCCGCCCCGCCGTCTGGTCTTCCTGCACCTCGACGGCAGCGTCGACGAGCTGCCGCCCCACGGCACCCCGGTGACGCTGGGCGTGAGCACCCCGCTGGAGGCCGACCCCGAGGCGGCCGTCGAGGGCTCGGCGACCCCGGGCCAGATCGGCTTCGTGGGCTCGTCGGCCCGCCATTACGAACTCGGCCCGATCGCCCTCGCGGTGGTCAAGCGGACCGTCCCGGTCGACATCGACCTGGTGGCCGGCCACGTGGCGGCCACGCAGGAGGTCATCGTTCCGCAGGACGCCGGCCGCAACGTCCAGGTCGACCCGGAACTGCGCCGGCAGGCCGCGATGATGGCCCGTGACCGGAAGCGCCCGAATCTGATGTAGGCACTAGCCTGCTCGCGTGGGACGCGCGCTGGTGTCGATGGTGATGTTGTGCGGCCTGGTGGGCGTGGCTGCCGCGCAGCTCACCGGGTTCGTCGTGCTGTTACGGGCGATACCCCCGGGGAGGGTCGCGCCCGTCGGCTTCGTGACGCTCGTCCTGGTCATGTTCGGCTGGGCCGGCTGCCTGGTCTACGCGCTGGGGCGCGGATCGTGGCGGGCGCTGCGGCAGCGCGACGAGCGGTCGACCGGCCCGGCCCTCGACGCCGATCAGGCTCCGGGGTTGTGGCAGCTGGTGCGGGAGGTGGCCGAGGAGGCAGGCACCCGCCCTCCCCACGAGGTCCGGCTCATGTCGGAGCCCAATGTCCGGTACACCCACGCCTTCCTGCGGGGCCGCCGCGTCCTGTACGTCGGCCTGCCGCTCCTCCAGACGATGACGGTCGGCCAGGCCCGGTTCGGGCTGGCGCATTTCATGGCGCACTTCGCCGCAGGGCACACCCGCTGGGTCGGGTTCGCCATCCGGGCCGACACGGCCATCGTCACCACCGCCGAGGCCCTCCGGCCGACCAACCCGGCCGCGTGGGCGTTCCGCGGGTACAGATGGGTGTACCGGCTGATCGACAACGCCGTCTGCCGCCGCTGGGAGTTCCGCGCCGACGCCGTCGGCGTGCGGGTGGCCGGGTCGGCCGACGCGGTCGGCGCGATGCACGAGATCTGGGCGGTCATTGAAGCGTGGAACTCCTTCTATGACTTCCACCTGCTGCCGGGCTCTGAGGCGGGGCACCTGCCCGATGACTTGTACGGCGGCTTCGCCGAATTCGTGGCCGCGCGCAAGGACGAGCTCGACGCCCTGCGGGCCAAACCGCTCCCGGCCAACCCGTCACGGTGGGACCCGTTTCCGTCGTCGGCCACCCGCGCCGCGCGTTTCCCCGAGTCCCTCGCCGTGTCTGACGGAAGGCCCGCCACGTCGCTGATCCTCGACCTGGCCGCCGCCCAGGCGGCGCTGCGGGCCGTCGAACTGGAGGCCACCCGGGCGGCGTTGCACGCCCTCGGACGGGAGATGGAAGACGACATGGTGCTCGCCTGGCCCGAGTTCACCCACGCGGCCACCACCGCGCAGCTCGAGCGCGAGGCCGACGGCATTCTGCACACCATCGGGCTCACCGGGCCGGGGCTGCCCCAGGTGTTGCAGATGCTGGAGGACGGCGACCTCGACGAGGTCGCCCGGCCGCTGTTCCCGGACGCCGCCCCCGAGGAGCTGCCGGAGCTGTTCCTGACCCCGCTGGAGGTGCTGCTGAACCTGGCCGCCGTCCGCGCGGGCCAGGCCGTCTTCCGGCATTCGTGGAGCGAACCGGCCGAACTGGTCGCCTCCGACGGCAGCCCCCTCGACCTGACCAAGGCGGCCGAACGCGCGATCAGCGACCCGCGTGGGGCCACCGCCGAACTGGCCGAGCTGGGCATCGGGATCTGGCGGGCCTGACCGCGTCAGACGTCGATGACCAGCGTGATCGGGCCGTCGTTGATCAGGGCGACCTTCATGTCGGCGCCGAAGCGGCCGGTCTCCACCCGCGCGCCCAGCCTGCGCAGTTCCTCCTGCACCGCGATCACCAGCGGTTCTGCCACCGGGCCCGGGGCCGCGGCCTGCCACGTGGGGCGGCGGCCCTTCCTGGTGTCGGCGTAGAGGGTGAACTGGCTGATCACCAGGAGCGGTGCCCCGACGTCGGAGCACGACTTCTCGCCGTCGAGGATGCGCAGCCCCCACAACTTCGCGGCCAGTTTCGCGGCCTCGGCCGGGCCGTCGGTGTGGGTCACCCCCACCAGGACCATCAGGCCGGGCTCGTCGATGGCGCCGACCACCGTCCCGTCGACCGTCACCGATGCCTGGCTCACCCTCTGGACCACCGCGCGCATGGCGGGATTCTGCCATGCCCTACAGTCGACGGCATGTCCGAATTGCTGGTCGAGGTGGTCCGCTCCGGGTTCGTGGAGTCGGTCCACCGCGCCCGGGTCGTCGCCGTCGACGCCGAAGGTTCCCCCGTCCTGGTCCACGGCGACGTCCAGGCCCCCTCCTCACCCCGTTCGTCGATGAAGCCGCTGCAGGCGGCCGGCATGCTGCACGCCGGGCTCGACCTCGACGGCGAGCTGCTGGCGCTGGCCTGCGGCAGCCACGCGGGCGAGCCCATCCACGTCGAGGGCGCCCGCCGGATCCTGCGCGAGGCCGGGCTCGACGAGAGCGCTCTGCGGTGCCCCGAGGACTACCCCGACGACCGGACCTCCCTCGACTTCGGCCGCGTCTACATGAACTGCTCCGGCAAGCACTCGGCCATGCTCGCGACCTGCGCGGTCAACGACTGGCCGACCGAGGGCTACCTCGACCCCACCCACCCGCTGCAGAAGTCGATCCGCACCACCGTCGAGGAGCTCACCTCCGAGCGGATCGCCGCCACGGGCGTCGACGGCTGCGGCGCGCCGCTGTTCTACGTGTCGATGGTGGGGGTCGTGCGGGCCTTCCGGCGGATCGTCACCGCTCCCGAAGGCTCCAAGGAGCGCCGGATCGCCGACGCGATGCGCGCCCACCCCGAATACACGAGCGGCACGACCCGGCCCGAGGCGGCCCTGATGCGTGCCGTCCCCGGGCTGATGCTGAAGGCGGGGGCCGAGGCGTTCGACGCGTTCGCGCTGGCCGACGGCCGGGCCGCCGCCGTGAAGATCGTCGACGGCGGCCAGCGGGCCAGGGTCGCGGTCACCGCCCACGCCCTGAAGGCCCTGGGCGAGGACGTCCCCGACGACCTGGTGCCGCCGATCAAGGGCGGCGGCCGGCCCGTGGGCGAGCTCCGGGTCAGAACGATCTGAACTGGCGGGCCGCCGAGATCGCACCCGACGTGGTCATCACGAACGTGCGCATCGAGTCGGCGAACTTCGACAGGTCCCACTCGGCGGGCCCGTGGTACCAGTACAGGTTGTCGCCCTCGGTCGTGATCGACGACACCACGCGGGCCCACCGGTCGACGCTGTCGAAGATCACCGCGTACGGCAGGTAGCGGGAGAACAGCTCGACCCGCTGGCCCTCCGGCAGCCCGTTCACGTCGCCCGAGATGAGGAACTGGCGGAAGCCCAGCGTGTGGGCGAGCGCCGCGGCGCCCTTGGCGGTCTTGGCCGGCATGTGCTGCCCGCCGACCGTCAGGGCCGCACCGGCGATGATCACCGCCAGCCCGACCAGGCCGTAGGTGGTCTGCCAGGCCAGCACGACCGTCCCGGCCAGGCCGAGCACGGTCAGCAGGACGCCGAGGACGGTCCACCGCGACCGCACCGAGTCGGGCCGCCGGGCGAACCAGCCCTGCTTGACGACGTCGCGGTAGAGGGCGTCGCGGACCCGGGCCAGGCCGGCCGAGAAGCCGCCGTGGAGCTGGGACAGCAGGATGTCGTCGCGGAGGTCGAACATGGCGTCGTACAGGGCGCGCTCGTAGGGGAGCAGGGCCTGCACGGGGGCCTTGGGCAGCTTCACCAGGAGCCAGTCGGGGGCGTCGTAGGCGCCGCGCGGCTGTTCGTCGATGCGCAGGTAGCCGCGTACCGCCAGGTCCACGATGGTGGCCGTCACGTCGATCACGTCGGCCTGTTCGTCGATCAGGGTGCCGATCTGGCCGGGGCGCACCCCGTCGGGCGGGGCGAAGCGGCCGTCTTCGATGGGGGCGTACAGCCCCGACTCCGACTCGACCACCCGGGCGTCGCGGCCGCGCGAGCGGTAGAGGCCGTAGAGGCCGCCGAGCAGCAGCACCAGCAGGACGACCAGCGAGCCGCCGGTCCACACGTCGACGGTGAAGGCGGTGGCCAGGTCGAAGCGGCGCTCCAGGATCGGCTGGGCGCCGGTCGACCCGGCGGGGTAGGCGACCACGACCGTGAGCTGCTCGCCCTCGGCGAGGCCGGTCTGCTCGAAGGCGGCGTTCTCGGCCGACTCGTCCATGCTCGCGGCGGTGCAGCCGACCGCCGAGGCGGCCGGTCCGGCGAAGCAGGCGAGGCTCTGGATCTGGCCGGGGCCGCGCACCGACACCGTCACGGCGTCGAGCGGCCCGCCGGCCGCGAACCAGCGCAGTTCCTCGGTGCCGTCGGGCATCGGCGTGACCGCGCCGGTGACGTCGTACCCGACGGTCCCGGCGGCCGGGACGGTCAGCGTGTCGCCGTCGAGGGTTGCGCCCTTGACGTTGGTGATGCGGTAGACCCGGTCGGAGCCGTCGTCATGGCGGGTCCGGGTGGTCACGGTACGGCTCAGCGGCCCGTCGGCCCTCTCGACCACGTGCAGCACCCCGTCGGGACGCAACTGCATGGTCACCTCGCTCGTCCCGGCGGCACGGGCCGGAGCGGCGAACAGGACGATCAACAAGAGGGCCAGCCCTAACGGGCGTGCCAGAGATGTCATGACCCGTCACGATAGTGCCATCGGAGTACGCTGAGCCGATGGCACGTACCAGGCTTTACCGCAAGGGGAAGCTCGAAGCCGAGGGCTTCCCCATCGCCGACGTCTCCGACCACCTGGGCGAGCCCGACGCGGTCGTCTGGTTCGACCTGTGCACGCCGACCCGCGCCGACCTCGACGCGATCAGCGAGGAGCTGGGCCTCCACCCGCTGGCCATCGAAGACGCCCTGCACGCGAGCCAGCGCCCCAAGCTCGACGTCTACGACAGCCACATGTTCCTGAACGTCTACGCCACCCACTTCGACGGCGACACCGGCCGCCTCGAGTCGGTCGAGGCGTCGGCGTTCGTCACCGAACGGGCCCTGGTCACCGTGCGGACCAGCGAGTCGTTCTCGATCGACCAGGTGCAGCGGCGATGGGACTCCGGCGGCGCCCTGGCCGAGCACGGGGTGGCGTTCCTGCTCCACGGCCTGCTCGACTACGTCGTCGACACCCACTTCGAGGTCGTCGAGGCCATGGACGACCAGATCGAGAAGCTGGAGGAGGGACTCTTCCACGAGACCCTGCCGGGCCCCGACGAGCAGCGCCGGACCTTCGAGCTGCGCAAGAGCCTGGTCAACCTGCGGCGGGTGGTCGCCCCGATGCGGGAGGTGGTCAACACCCTGTTCCGCCGCAACGAGATCATCCGCGACAGCACGCTGGCGCCCTACTTCCAGGACGTCTACGACCACGCCGTGCGCGCCGCCGAATGGACCGACTCGCTGCGCGACCTGGTGGGCAACATCCGCGAGGCCCACATGACCATGGCGAACAACAAGATGAACCTGATCATGAAGCGGGTGACCAGCTGGGCGGCGATCATCGCCGTGCCCACCATGATCACCGGCTTCTACGGCCAGAACGTGCCCTATCCGGGCTCAGGCCAGCCATGGGGGTTCTGGACGTCGACGGGCCTGTGGGTGGTCGCCGCCGTCGTCCTCTACACCCAGTTCAAGAAGCGCGATTGGCTCTGATCACCAGGGGCCGTAGGGGCCCTGGTTGCCGCCGCCGCCCTTGTATTCGCTGACGGCCGGCTTCACGTCGGCCAGGTAGATGCCCGACGCGATCACCGAGGCGATGGTGAAGATGTTCAGCATGTTCAGCCCGCCGCCCATGTATCCGGCGGCGGAGGCGAGCGTGAAGATCGTGGCGAGGCCGGTGAAGAGCATCCACAGGTTCTTGTTGAGCTTGCCGGCGGCCTGGAAGGCGCGGGCGGGGGTGCGGATCGCGTGGATCAGGGCCCACACCGACATCCCGAACGCCGCGATGGCGAGGCCCAGGAAGATGAGGTCCAGTACGCCGTAGAGCATCTCGTCACTCCCGCGGGGTCAATGTCGGAATGTCCACCAGCCTAGTGTCTGGTTTCCGTGGTGTGCAGGCCGAGAAAGCCGCGGCCCCGGTGGGGAATCTCCCACCGGGGCCGCGAACTGTGGTGTTACGAGACCTTCGACGCGGTGGACCGGCGGGCGGCCGGGCGCTTCGTCGAGGTGGTGGCCTTGGCGGCGACGGCGGGCTCGGCGGCCTCGGAGACCTCGGTGAGCTCCAGCGCGGCCTCGCCGCTGGCCTGGCTGACGACCTTGCGGCCGCGCTTGGCCATCTCCTCGTAGAGGGCGTTCAGCCGCTCGGCGACGGTGTTGGCGTAGTCTTCGGCCTTGCCCTGCACGCGACCGGCGTAGGCGAAGGCCTCCTCGCGGCGGGCCTGCAGCTGGATGACCCGGTCGGGGAGCTCGCGCAGCTTCTCCACCGCGAAGTCGCCGGCGCCGGTCAGGGCGTAGAACGGCTTGGACTCAGTGATCTTCTTGACCTCGGTGGCGAGGGTCATGGCAGGTTGTACCCTTCTGACGTGGCGTGACCGTTAAGTGAAGCCGCATCCAGGGGCTCGGCCGGTTGCGTCGGCTGGGCCCCTTCGTTCTCCGCGGCCTTGTTCTCCTTGCGGAACGACTCGTATATGTCGACCAGAACCTGGCGCTGCCGTCCGGTGATCGTGACGTCGGCCCGGATGGCGGCCAATACGTCGCTGTCGGGCTCGCGCTCGTCGATCAGACCGGCCTGCACATAGAGCGCCTGGGACGAGATCCGCAGCCCTTTGGCGATCTGGTTGAGGATCTCGGCACTCGGCTTGCGTACTCCCCGCTCGACCTGGCTGAGGTAAGGAAAGGACACCCCGGCCTGGGCCGCGAGCTGACGCAGCGAGATCTTCGCCTGCGTGCGCTGCTCGCGGATGTATTCACCGATCGAGCCGACCTTCGGGAGTTCCATGTCTCCCAGACTGCCAGAGCGTGTATGCATTTGCAAACGCACTGGTTAACGATAGCTAACTCACTGGGGCAAGAACCACAAAAGGGGCGCCGACGTGGTTAGTAGGGCAGCCCCGGCGACGATGCCGTAGCGGTAGCGCCTGCGCATGGCCGGACCAGGCTTGACCAGCCGGTTCACCCGGGCCATCACGTTCTCGGCGCCCATGCCGAGCGCCCCGTGGGGAGTGGCGAACGCGCCGGCCGTGCCGAACCGCAGCAGCGCCGTGGCCAGCCGCTTCGGCGGCACCCGCAGCCTGGCGTGGTCGTCGGCGGCCATCTCGACCAGCAGCGCGACCGACGCGTGGGCGTCGCGCACCACCTTCGACCAGGGCAGCACCCAGCGCAGCGCGGCGAACGGCAGCAGCACCAGATCGTGGCGCTCGCGCGCGTGGGCGTCTTCGTGGGCGAGCACCGCGGCGAGCTCGTCGCGTGAGAGCAGGCTCAGGGTGCCCTCGCTGATCACGACCTGCGACTTCAGCCCGGGTACGCAGTAGGCCGCGGCCCCGGGGTGGTCGACGACCCGTACGCCGGGCACGGCCGGCTCGTCGCGGGCCACCAGTGACAGCAGCAGCCGGTGGCGGCGGCGGGCCTGGGTGGTCTGCGCCATGGCCACCACGACCACGGCCAGCAGCACGGTCAGCAGCGCCAGCCCGGCGGCCAGCGCGCCCACCCGCTGCAGCCCGGCGGGCTCACGCCAGTGGGTGACCAGATAGACCAGCCCGTGGATCACCCCGCGCCCCCACGGTTCGAGGGCGTACGCCAGCAGCGCGCCGACGGAGGCCAGCCCCCAGGTCAGGCCGAGGGCCTGCCACAGGGCGATCGCGGCCCGGGGAGCGCGCCACGTCCAGCGGACGGACGTCATCCGCCACGCGGACACCGCGCAGACGGCGGCGAGCGCGGCGAGCGCGACGGCCGCGATCACTCCTCCTCCAGCTCCGTGAGAGCTTTTCGGAGCACGTCGGCCTCGGTGCCGGACACGGCCTGCGCGAACCTGGTCAGCGCGGCGGAACGGTCTCCGGTCATCTCGAGGGCCTCCAGCATCAGCTCGGCGATGTAGGCGTCACGGCTCGCGGCCGGTTCGTAGCGCCACGCACGGCCGTCGCGGACCCGCGTCAGGAAGCCCTTCCGGGTGAGCCGGTCGAGCACGGTCATGACGGTCGTCGGCGCCAGATCGCGATCGGCGATCAGCCGCCCCACCTCGCGGGCGGTCAACGGACCACCCTCCGCCCACAGAACGTCCATGATGCTGCGCTCAAGCTCGCCAAGACCCTTCACGACATTCAGCCTACCCGGCGTAGTACTACGTCTCGTAGAGGAGGGTGGGGTACAACCTCAGCTTACAAGCGCCGACCAGGGCAGGGACAGCTCGCCGAGGCGCCACCGGGCTGTTCCCCCGTAGGGGGCGGAGGTGTGGAGAGGCCATGAGTCGCTCAGCAGGAGCGCCGCCCGGATCCAGCGCTGCCGCGCCCCGTACGCCCCGAAAGGGGCGGACACGGCCCAGGCGCGGTCCCAGTCGGTGAGGAAGGCGTGCACCCGCTCGCCGGGCACGTTCCGGTGGATGAGCGTCTTGGGCAGCCGTTCGGCCAGGTCCGAGGGCTTGTCGATGCCGCCGAAGCGGGCCGCGAAGGTCAGCGTGCGGGGGCCGGCGGGGTCGAGGCCGACCCAGACCGCCCGGTGGCCGATCTCCGAGCAGGTGCCCTCGACGATCAGCCCGCCGGGCTGCAGCCGGGAGGCCATCAGCTCCCAGTACCGCCAGGCCTCGGCCTCGGGATACTGCCGCAGCACGTTGAAGGCCCGGATCACCAGCGGCGGCCGGCCGGGGATCTCGAAGCCGCCCCGGCGGAAGTCCAGGCCGGGTTTCCGGTACGCCGACGCCGCCGCCACCCGCTCGGGGTCGATCTCGACCCCCACCACCTCCAGGTCGCGCCGGACCATCCGCAGCCGGGCGAACAGCTCCAGGGTGGTGACGGGGGAGGCGCCGTACCCGAGGTCGACCACCAGCGGGTCGGCGGCCGACCGCAGCAGGCCCTCGTGGACGGCGGCCAGCCACCGGTCGGCCCGCCGGAGCCGGTTGTGGCCGGTGGTGCCCCTCGTGATGGCCCCGACCGGTCTCACACGCGGTGCACCTTGTGCTGGGCGGCCTGGGCGCGGGGGCGGATCACCAGGCGGTCGATGTTGACATGGGCCGGACGGGTCACCGCGAACGCGATCACGTCGGCCACGTCGTCGGCGGTCAGGGGGTCGGGGACGCCTTCGTACACCTTCTTGGCCTTGTCGGCGTCGCCCCGGAAGCGGTTGAGCGAGAACTCCTCGGTCTCCACCATCCCGGGCGCGATCTCGATGATCCGGACCGGCTCGCCGACGAGTTCGAGGCGGAGCGTCTCGGTCATGGAGGTCTGGCCGTGCTTGGCCGCGCAGTAACCGCCGCCGCCCTCGTAGGAGACCAGCCCGGCCACCGAGGTCAGCATGACCAGCACGCCGTCGCCGCTGGAGACCAGCTTCGGCAGCAGCGCCTGGGTCATCCGGAGGGCGCCCAGGACGTTGACCTCGTACATCGTGCGCCAGTCGTCGAGCAGGCCGTAGGCGACCGGTTCGAGGCCGACCGCGCCGCCCGCGTTGTTGACCAGCACGTCGACCGTCGGGACGGCGGCGTTGAAGGCGTCGACGGACTCCTGGGAGGTGACGTCGAGGGTCATCGGGACGATTCCCGGGTGCTCGGCGGCCAGTTCGTCGAGCCGTTCGCGGCGGCGGGCGGCCGCCACAACCTGGAACCCCTCTTTCGCCAGCCTGCGGGCCGTCGCGGCACCGATTCCGCTGCTGGCCCCCGTGACCACGGCTGTTTTCGTCATGGTCGCAATCCTAGTGAGAGCGGGAATCTCGGGCTGAGTGTCATGGTTAGTCGTTGTTTGGAGGTGGTTGCGGGTGCGACGGGTGAACCGGGTCGCGACGATCAGCATGCACACGTCACCGCTCGACCAGCCGGGGACCGGCGACGCGGGCGGGATGAACGTCTACATCGTGGAGACGGCCAAACGGCTGGCCGACCTCGGGGTCGAGGTCGAGATCTTCACCAGGCAGACGTCGCGCGACCTGCCCCCGATCGTGCAACTCGTGCCGGGCGTCTCCGTACGCCACGTCACCGCCGGCCCCTACGAGGAGCTCGACCGCTCCGACCTGCCGGGCCAGATGTGCGCGTTCCTGTCGGGCGTGCTGCGTACCGAGGCGATCTACGAACCCGGCCGCTACGACGTCATCCACTCCCACTACTGGCTGTCGGGCCAGGTCGGCTGGCTGGCCAAGGAGCGCTGGGGCGTGCCGCTCGTGCACACCATGCACACCATGGCCAAGGTCAAGAACCTGCTCCTGGCCGAGGGCGACCGCCCCGAACCCCCGGCCCGCGTCTTCGGCGAGGAACAGGTCGTCGACGTGGCCGACCGCCTGGTCGCCAACACCGCCGCCGAGGCCGAAGAGCTCATCTCCCTGTACGCCGCCCCGCCCGCCCGCGTGAGCGTGGTGAACCCCGGGGTCAACCTCCAGGTGTTCCAGCCCGCGTCCAAGGGCGCCGCCCGCCACCGGCTGGGCCTGTCGCAGGACGCCCACGTGCTGCTGTTCGTCGGCCGCATCCAGCCGCTGAAGGCCCCCGACGTGCTGCTCCGGGCGGCCGCGAAGATGATCGCCGACGACCCCTCCTTAAGAGACCGCCTGGTGGTGGCCTGCGTCGGCGGCCCGAGCGGCAACGGACTGGCCCGCCCGTCCCTGCTCACCGACGTGGCCGCCGAACTGGGGCTCACCGATCTGGTCCACCTCGCCCCGCCGTGCCCGCAGCCCGAACTGGCCGACTGGTACCGGGCCGCCGACGTCACGGTCGTGCCCTCCCACAACGAGTCCTTCGGCCTCGTCGCCCTGGAGTCGCAGGCGTGCGGCACCCCGGTCGTGGCGGCGTCGGTGGGTGGGCTGCGCACCGCCGTCGAGGACGGCGTCTCGGGTTTGCTGGTCGATAGTCACGACCCCGCCGAATGGGCGACCGCCCTGTCGGGCCTGCTCGACCGGCCCGCCTGGCGCGGCTTCCTCGCCGAGGGCGCCATCCGCCACGCCGCCGCGTTCGGCTGGCAGGCCACGGCCGGGCGGCTCGTGGAGGTGTATACCGGAGCAATGAGCCAGCTCCTGCCCGTGGCGGCCGCCCGATGAGCCTCGCCGCCGTGATCGAAGCCGCCCTGACGTCGATGGAGCTGAGCTACGAGAGCCCCCGCAGCGGCTCCTACCTGGTGAAGCTCCCCGGCACCCACAAGCTCCAGACGATGACCTGGCTGGTCGTCGACGAGCAGGCCCTCAACATCGAGGCGTTCTTCTGCCGCGGCCCCGACGAGAACCACCAGGAGTTCTACCGCTGGCTGCTGTCCAAGAACGGGTCGATGTACGGCGTCCACTTCGCCCTCGACCACCGGGGCGACGTCCACCTCGTCGGCCGGATCCCCCATGAAGGGGTCACCGAGGCCGAGGTCGACCGGCTGCTCGGCTGCGTGCTCACCTACGCCGACGAGCTGTTCGACCCGGCCCTGGAGATCGGCTTCGCGACCTCGATCAGGCGCGAGTGGGAGTGGCGGCTCGAACGCGGCGAGTCGACTGCCAATTTGCAGGCTTTCGCCCGTTTCGCCGACCCGGAGCGTTAACCGTCCACCACTAAGATGCCGGTCATGGCGACTTTGGTACTGCTCCGGCACGGCGAGAGCGAATGGAACGTCAAGGGCCTGTTCACGGGCTGGGTCGACGTCAACCTCTCGGCTGCCGGTGAGGAGGAGGCCGCGCGCGGCGGCCGGCTGCTGCTTGAGGCGGGCGTGCGCCCCGACGTGGTGCACACGTCCCTGCTGACCCGCGCGATCCGCACCGCCCAGCTCGCGCTGGAGGCGGCCGACCTGCTCTGGCTCCCGGTCGAGCGGTCGTGGCGGCTCAACGAGCGCCACTACGGCGCCCTCCAGGGCAAGGACAAGGCGCAGACCCGCGCCGAGTTCGGCGACGAGCAGTTCATGCTCTGGCGCCGCTCCTACGACACCCCGCCGCCCCCCATCGCCGACGACGACGAGTTCTCCCAGTTCGCCGACGCGCGCTACGCGGGCCTGCCGAAGGAACTCCGCCCCAAGACCGAGTGCCTCAAAGACGTCGTCGACCGCATGCTGCCCTACTGGTACGACTCGATCGTCCCGCAGCTCGCCGCCGGCAAGACCGTCCTCGTGGCCGCCCACGGCAACTCCCTGCGCGCCCTGGTCAAGCACCTCGACAACATCAGCGACGCCGACATCGCCGGCCTGAACATCCCCACCGGCATCCCCCTGCGCTACGAACTCGACTCTGACTACAAGCCGACCAGCTCCGGCTACCTCGACCCCGAGGCCGCGGCAGCAGCCATCGAAGCAGTGGCCAACCAGGGCAAGTAATCCCGGGCATGAAAAATCCCCGGCCCCCCGAGGGCCGGGGATTTCGCTTATTCGGGTCAACTTGTGCTTTGCCTGCGGAGCACGCGCCTATTCCTCGTCGCGGGAGCCGGTGACCAGGTAGACGACGTCACGGGCCACGCGGACGGCGTGGTCGGCGTAGCGCTCGTAGTAGCGGCCCGCCAGGGTGATGTCGATCGCGGCCTCGATGCCGTGGTTCCAGTTCGGCGAGAGCAGAACGCGGAACAGGCGGCGGTGCAGCAGGTCCATCGCGTCGTCGTCGGCCTCGAGCTCCTTGGAGAGCTCGACGTCGCGGGTCGCGATGCAGGTGCCGGTCTTGGTGATCAGGCGCTCGGCGATCTGGTCCATCTCGACGATGGTGTCGCGGAGCTCGGCCGGGATGGCCGACTCGGGGTGGCGCATCCGGGCGATCTTGGCGATGTGCTCGGCCAGGTCGCCCATGCGCTCAAGGTCGGCGGCCATGCGCAGCGCGGTGATGACCGTACGGAGGTCGACCGCGACGGGCTGCTGGGTGGCCATCAGCTCGTAGATGGAGGTCTCCACCTCGGCGTACAGCCGGTTGACCTCCTCATCCTGAGAGATCACACTCTCGGAGAGGTGAAGATCGGCGTCAAGCAGGGCCGTGGTGGCCCGGGACATGGCCGAGCGAACCAGGCGGGTCATCTCGACCAGCTTGATCGTGAGTTTGTCCAGCTCGTCATGATAGGCGTCGCGCATGCCCGTCACGGTAATCGTCGCTTCGTGAACGATCTCCGACCGGAAAGTGAACTCTTTCGGAAAGGCCATGGTCAGTAGGCATCCGGCCGTGAGGAACATGGGTATTCCCACCTAGCATCGAAGCGTGAATGAGTTGCTGGCGAGTCTTGCCGCGATGGGTGGGTTCCTGGTGGGCACCCTCGTCATGCTGGCGATCCGGCGGCAGTCCGAACCGTCCTCAGTGCCGGATTCCCCGCCGGAGGAGACCCTGTCTCCGGGCGTGGCCTCGCTCCTGGCGGTGCTGCCGTCATCGGCGGTCGTACTCGACAGGGAGGACCGCGTCCTGCGGGCCAGCTCGGCGGCCCGCGCCTACGGACTGGTCCGCGGCGACACGCTCATCTCGGCCGAACTGCTCGCGCTGGCCCGCAAGGTCCGCCGCGACGGCGAGATCCGCGAGGGCGAGATCGAGACGTCCGGCCGGAAGTTCGGCCAGGAGTCGACCTCGTTCGCGGTCCGCGTGGCCCCGCTGGGCTCCACGGGTCAGGTGCTGGTCCTGGCCGAAGACCAGACCGACCGGCTCCGCGTCGAGGCGGTCCGCCGCGACTTCGTCGCCAACGTCAGCCACGAGCTCAAGACCCCGGTCGGCGCGCTCAGCCTGCTCGCCGAGACGATCCAGGACGCCGCCGACGACCCCGAGGCGGTCACCCGCTTCGCCGGCCGCATGCAGCACGAGGCGGCCCGGCTCACCTACCTCATCCAGGACCTGATCACACTGTCCCGCATCCAGGGCGCCGAGGAGATCCCGACCCCGGAGCCGGTCCCGGTCGACGAGGCCGTCCACGAGGCCATCGACCGGTGCAGCACCAAGGCCGCGTCGAAGGACATCACGCTGGTCGCGGGCGGCACCGGCGGCCTCAACATCTGGGGCGACGACGAACTGCTCGTCACCGCCCTGCGCAACCTGATCGACAACGCGGTCGCCTACAGCCCCGAGCACACCCGCGTCGTGGTGAGCGCCCGCCCGGCCGGCGACTCGGTCGAGATCAGCATCAGCGACCAGGGCATCGGCATCCCCGAGAGCGCCCAGGAACGCATCTTCGAACGCTTCTTCCGGGTCGACGCGGCCCGCTCGCGCTCGACCGGCGGCACCGGCCTGGGCCTGGCCATCGTCAAACACGTCGCCGTCGCCCACGGCGGCGAGGTGTCGGTCTGGAGCAAGGAAGGCTCCGGCTCGACCTTCACTCTCCGCCTCCCCGCGTTCGGCGGGGTCGCGGTCGCCACACCCCGCACAACGTCAACTCCCCTGGAGGCGGCCACATGACCCGGGTACTCGTCGTGGAAGACGAGGAGTCGTTCTCCGACGCCCTTTCCTACATGCTGCGCAAAGAGGGCTTCGAGGTCGCGGTCGCGGCCACCGGCCCCGAGGCGCTGGAAACCTTCGACCGCAACGGCGCCGACCTCGTGCTGCTCGACCTGATGCTCCCGGGCCTGCCGGGCACCGAGGTCTGCCGTTCCCTCCGGCAGCGGTCCAAGGTCCCCGTGATCATGCTCACCGCCAAGGACAGCGAGATCGACAAGGTCGTCGGCCTGGAACTCGGCGCCGACGACTACGTCACCAAGCCCTTCAGCTCCCGCGAACTCGTAGCCCGCATCCGCGCCGTCCTGCGCCGCCAGGGCGACGTGGAGGAGGTCGAGTCGGCCGTCCTGGCCGCCGGCCCGGTCCGCATGGACGTCGACCGCCACATCGTGGCCGTCAGAGGCCGCCAGGTGCAGCTCCCGCTGAAGGAGTTCGAACTCCTGGAGGTCCTCCTCCGCAACGCCGGCCGGGTGCTGACCCGCGGCCAGCTCATCGACCGCGTCTGGGGCGCCGACTACGTGGGCGACACCAAGACCCTCGACGTCCACGTGAAGCGCCTACGGGCCAAGGTCGAGTCCGACCCGGCCAACCCGCGCTGCATCCTGACGGTCCGTGGGCTGGGCTACAAGTTCGACCCGGTGATCGAAGACTAGACCCCCCTCGGCTCCGCCGGCCCGTGCAACAAAGACGCGCGGGTCGGCCATACGCCTGCTTCCAAAACTCCGCTCCGTTACGGAGCAGGAGCTTTTGCCTGTCTGGAAACGCGAAAACGACCGGCCGCTGAGAGCGGCCGGTCGTTTTCGGTGGCTCAGTGGCCGGAGGACTCGCCGGCCGGGGTGGCGGCGGGTGACGGCTTCGGCGGGGCGGGGATGGCGCCCGGGACCGGGGGGAGGGTCGCGTATTCGCGGTTGCGGGTGATGACCGGGACGACCATGGTCACCTCGCCCGCGTTCTGGAACTTGAGGGTCAGGGGGATGCTCTCGCCGCCGCGCAGGGCCGCCTTCACGCCCTGGATCTGGATCTGCGGGTTCGGGCCGGTGCCCGTGTGGACGAGGGTGCCCACCGGCAGCTGCACGCCGCCGCCCTGGGCCGCCGTGGCGGCGTTGGGGTCGGGGGTGACGCCTGTCAGGACGTCGGGCGCGGTGCCGTCGTTGGTGAGCGACAGGTAGAGCGGCACGGTGCCGCCGGCGGGGATCTGGCCGCCCGGGTCGGGGCCGAGCATGTATGCCTGGCTGACCTTCATGCCGTTCACGCCGTACTGTCCGTCGCGGATGAGAACCTGGGACTCGGTCGGCGCGTAGGGCTTGTTGGTGTTCGCGTCGGTCCCGGCGCCACACGCGGCCAGCGCGGGGGCGGCGGCCAGAAACGCGGCGATGGCGATCACCCTGCGGCTGGTCGTGGTCACGGTCGAGAATCTCCTTGCTAACGCGCGCGATCGTATGCGGGGATCACCATATCGGCGTGGCATGCCCGTCCGATAACCGCCCCGGGAACACTCGAGACGCAGGTCATCCCGCTTGTCGGACGGCGCGATTCACACAGTAGAGCTCTTGTCAAGTCCCAAAATGAGGCTTTGACCTGCAGTTATGGTGATTTCACTGTTCCGGGAGAGTGTTGGCGCGTGGTACCCTGGAGTACAGCGGAAGGGGTACTTGTCACATGACTTTCCAGGTCGGCGACACGGTCGTCTACCCCCATCACGGGGCTGCTCGGATCGAAGCCATCACCACTCGGACGATTAAGGGTGAGGAAAAGACCTACCTGGTACTGAAGGTCGACAAGGGCGACCTCACCGTCCAGGTGCCTGCGGAGAACGCGGAGCTCGTCGGCGTGCGCGATGTGGTCGGTCAGGAGGGCCTCGAGAGGGTCTTCGACGTCCTGCGCATGCCTCACACCGAAGAGCCCACCAACTGGTCGCGCCGTTACAAGGCGAACCTTGAGAAGCTCGCGTCGGGTGACGTCAACAAGGTGGCCGAAGTGGTTCGGGACCTCTGGCGCCGCGACCGCGAGCGTGGACTCTCCGCAGGTGAGAAGCGGATGCTCGCGAAGGCTCGGCAGATTCTGGTCAGCGAACTCGCTCTGGCTGAGAAGACCAACGAGGACAAAGCGGAAGCCTTGCTCGACGAGGTGCTGAACTCCTGAGCGCAAAACTTCCGAGGGTGGGCGTCGGTGTCGACGTCCACCCTTTCGCTTCTGGGCGTGACCTTCACCTGGCGGGGTTGTTCTGGCCCGGGGAGACCGGTCTGGCCGGTCACTCCGACGGCGACGCGGCGGCGCACGCGTGCTGCGACGCGCTGCTGTCGGCGGCCGGGCTGGGAGACCTGGGCAAGGTCTTCGGCACGTCGGATCCCCGCTGGTCGGGGGCGTCCGGGGTGACGTTGCTGACCGAGACGGCGCGGCTGGTGCGTGAGGCCGGCTTCGAGATCGGCAACGTCGCGGTGCAGATCATCGGGAACCGGCCCAAACTTTCTCCGCGTCGCGGTGAGGCGGAGAAGGCGCTCGGTGCGGCGGTGGGGGCTGACGTGAGCGTCAGCGCGACCACGACCGACGGGCTGGGGCTGACGGGTCGCGGCGAGGGGATCGCGGCGATCGCCAATGCGTTGATCGTCGCCCTTTAGACTTCGCGAACCTCGGTGTGGCTTGGGTTTCTTTCGGTTCGCTGTCGCGGCTGATTGCGACTTGGGCTGCCCGTTTCGGCGTTGCGGGGCTTTGTATGAGCGGGCGAGGAGCGCCGGTTAGCGGCCGTCGCTCGGGCGGCTGGCGGTGCCGGGGTGGGCGGAGCCGTAACGGCGCGGGGTTCTGTTTGCCGCGTCTGTCACATCAGGCTCTTGGAGTTCGTTTTGTCGCAGGAGATGGCCGGCGGAGATAACGCTTTGGTTCGTTCCAAAGTGGATGGCAACCGGTGTCCGGGATGCGGCGTCTCATATGCGGTTGGGGCGGCGATTCCGTAACCAGGCGCGGTGCGTGGATCGCCGTCCCTTTTTGGGTACTTCATCCCCTAGAGGTGCAGATGTCACCTCGTCGGGGGGAATGTCATGATCGCTTCGATCCTTGGCGCCATCATCATCGGTGTGGTGATTGGGGCGCTGGCGCGCCTGATCCTGCCGGGGCGGCAGAACATCAGCATCGGGATGACGATCCTGGTGGGAATCGTCGCCGCGCTCATCGGGTCGCTCATCGCGGCGCTGTTCGGGTTCGCCAACACGCGGGGGTTCGACTGGTGGGAGCACATCCTCCAGCTCGTGCTGGCCGTGATCGGCGTCGGCTTCGTCGCGGGGCGGGGCATCACCGCAGGTCGCGGGCGTGGGCACGGCGGGGCCACCGGCCGGCCTGGGCACAGCGGGATCTAAAAAATTCCGGCGCCAGGCATATTTTGCCGTTACAGGGTATTCGACCGCTTGAGCGTGAAGGTGTCACCCTCAAGGGGAGGTCGAATAATGACCATCGAGACCATTCTCGGCGCCATCGTCATCGGTGCCGTCATCGGTGTGCTGGGCCGACTGGTTCTGCCCGGCCGTCAGCCGATCGGTTGGATCCTGACCATCGTCGTCGGCATCGTCGCCGCCCTCATCGGCACGGCGATCGCCCAGTCTCTGGGTGTCGCGACGACCGATGGGATCGACTGGATCGAACTGGTCATGCAGGTCGTCCTGGCCGTCATCGGAGTCGGCGCCGTCGCCGCGCTGCGAGGCCGGACCAGGGTCTGACCTGCCCGCAGAGGTTGATGCCCGACGGCCGCACCGGCCGCCGGGCACCGGCCTTTTCCGAGAGACGTCGCCGAACCTGACACCGAAACCCGCACGAAGCGCCCGCTGTGGCTCCTCGATAGGAGCTGCGGCGGGCCTTCTGCTTTCCGGGGTCAGGAGTCGCTCGGGGGGGTCGGGGTGCTGCGGAGGTGGCCCGAGGGAGGGGCGGGGACCTCGTCGTCGTAGGGCTCGCGCCTTGCGGCGGACTCGAACTCCTCCGGGTCGGCGGATTCCGGGCCGTGTTCCGGGTCGGGGTCGACCGGGAGGCTGCGCATCGGCTGGGTGTCGACCTCGGACTCGTCGCGGCGGCTCAGCTTCTCGGCGGCCTGGGCGGCGGCCTCGCCGTACTTCTTGTCGGTCTCGTCGTCGGGCTCGGGGAGCGGGTGGACGAGGACGTCGCCGACGTTGGGCCGGATCAGGTCGCCCCAGCGGGCGGGGCGCGGCGGCGGGGAGGGGGTGAGCGGGGGCGCCAGCTCCGGGGGAGCGACCGTTTCGGTCACCGGGCTCACCGGGGTCGGCGGGGTGTAGTCGGGGGGCGTGGTCACGTGGGCGGTGCGGACGAACGGGATCACGTCGTCGTCGGGGTCGTCGTCGAGGTCGGCGCTCTTCGTCTGGGCGTACCGGACGATCAGAAGTAACAGCCACAGGCCCACGACCAGCATGATCCAGGGCACCAGGGCCACCACCACGGCGGCCGGACGGACGGCGATGACCGCGCCCGAGGCCACCACGACGTCGGCCGCGGCGGCGGCGATCAGCAGCAGGATGAGGATGAGGGCGGCCTGCAGGCGGATGACCAGCCGTCCGGGGCGCACCACCGGCACCGCCAGCAGGGCGACCACCAGCAGGGCGTCGAAGCCGGCGGGGTAGAGGTAGGCGAACTCGGGGTCGGCCTGGCCCTGGAGCGCGAGGGCCCGCAGGTCGTCGAAGGAGAGCACGCAGGCGGCTCCGGCGAGCACCGCGACCGCGAGACTCGCGGCGATCACGGCCACGCGGCTCAGCAGGCGGGATCCGGAGGAAGACGGACGGGAGGCCGGGCCTGCCGTCGCGGGGGGAATCGCGTCCATGGCGTGTCGAGCCTAGCGACTCGGGCGCCCCCGGCCGTTTTATGACACGTACGAAATGGCATGATCGCTCCTATGGGAGAGCAGACCTTGCCTGACGGCGTTCGTTCCTTGTTCGACGGGGCGAATTTCGCCACCGTCTCCAGCGTCAACCCCGACGGAAGCCCGCAGGCCTCGGTGGTGTGGGTGCGCACGGACGGCGACGCGATTCTCTTCTCGACGGTCAAGGGACGCCGAAAGCACCGCAACATGGAACGCGACCCGCGCGTCTCCATTCTGATCGTCGACCCGGCCGATCCCTACGTGTACGCCGAGGTCAGGGGCTCGGTGACGCTATTCGACGACCCCCACGGCGACCTCATCCAAGAGCTTTCGCACAAATACGCAGGGAAACCGTTCGTCGAGGGCTCTCCCGACAACGAGCGCGTGATCGTGCGGATCGCCCCGGAGAAGGTGTATCTCCGAGGCTGACGCTCACGGTTTCTTAACTCGGCCTGTGCTGGCCGGGAAGGCGTTAGCCTTGCCTTTGTGAGCCTGAGACTCTATGACACCAGCACCCGAACGGTCCGTGAATTCGCCCCGGTTGAGCCCGGCCGGGTCACGATGTACCTGTGTGGTGCGACCGTCCAGGCTCCGCCGCACATCGGTCACATCCGTTCGGGCGTCAACTTCGACGTGCTGCGCCGCTGGCTGACCCATTCGGGATACGACGTCACGTTCTGCCGCAACGTGACCGACCTCGACGACAAGATCATCCGCGTCGCCGCCAACGAGGGCGTGCCGTGGTTCGTGGTCTCCGAGCGGAACCAGCGGGCCTTCACGTGGGCGTACGACCAGCTGGGCTGCCTTCCGCCCACGGTCGAGCCGCGGGCGATGGGCCACGTGCCCGAGATGATCGAGCTGATGCACCGGCTGATCGACAAGGGCCACGCCTACGCCTCGGCCGGCGACGTCTACTTCGACGTGGTCTCCTACGCCGACCGCTACGGCAAGCTGTCGAACCAGAAGCTCGAGAACATGCGGGCCGCCGGCGACACCGACACCGACTCCCTGAAGCGCGACCCGCGCGACTTCGCGCTCTGGAAGGGCGCCAAGGAGGGCGAGCCGACCTGGCCGACTCCGTGGGGCCGCGGGCGTCCGGGCTGGCACCTCGAGTGCTCGGCGATGGCGACGAAATACCTCGGCGGCACCTTCGACATCCACGGCGGCGGCGTCGACCTGATCTTCCCGCACCACGAGAACGAGATCGCCCAGTCGCAGGCGGCCGGCGACGGCTTCGCCCGCTTCTGGCTGCACAACGGCATGCTGCAGCTCGGCGGCACCAAGATGAGCAAGTCCCTGGGGAACTCGCTGCTGATCCCCGAGATGCTGACCAAGGTCCGCGCCGTCGAGCTGCGCTACTACCTGGTCTCGGCCCACTACGGGTCGGCGATCGACTACTCCGAAGAGGCGCTGCAGGAGTCGGCGGCCGGCTACCGGCGGCTGGAGGGCTTCGTCTCCCGCGCGGCCGAGGTCATCCACGACGTCGACGCCACCGCGCCGCTGCCGCAGGCCTTCGTCGACGCGCTCAACGACGACCTGAACGTGTCGCAGGCGCTGGCGGTCATCCACGAAGTGGTGCGCGAGGGGAACGTGGCCCTCTCGCAGGGCAACAAGGAGGCGGTGGCCAGGCTTCTCGCCGAGACGCAGACCATGCTGGGCGTGCTGGGGCTCGACCCCCGGTCTCCGCAGTGGCGCTCGTCCGGGGAGTCGGGCCTGCACGAGGTCGTCGACGCCCTGGTGGCCGTGGCCCTGGAGCAGCGTCAGGCCGCCCGCGCCCGGAAGGATTACGCGGCCGCCGACGCCATCAGGGAGTCGCTCGCGGCCGCAGGGGTCGTCGTCGAGGACACGCCGCAGGGGCCCCGCTGGGAGCTGGCCCGCTGATCTGGGCTGCTCGAATTCACGGATAGGCTTTTCAGTTATGGCAGCGGGACGTAAAAGGCAGGGCGCCACTCGGGGAACCGGGGGCAAGGTTCGGCGATCTCTTGAGGGCAAGGGGCCTACGCCGCCCGCTGAGGCTCGGCACTGGTACAAGGACAAGGCTCGGGCCGAGCGGATCACGCGCGAGGAGCGCGGCGGGGCTTCGCCTCGGAAGGCTCCTGTGCGGGCTCGGAAGTCCGAGGACGCTCCTGAGTACATCGGCGGGCGGAATCCCGTGGTCGAGGCTCTGCGGGCCGGGGTGCCTGCTTCGGCTCTCTATATCGCGGCGCGGATCGAGAACGATGACCGGGTTCGGGAGTCGATCAAGATCGCGGCTGACAAGGGGATCGCGCTGCTCGAGGTCGACCGGGGGAAGCTTGACCGGTTGACCGAGGGTGGGGTGCACCAAGGGGTGGCCCTGCAGATTCCGGCTTATGAGTATGCGCATCCGATCGATCTGGTGCGGTTCGCTCAGGAAGCTGCTGAGGTGCCGCTGATCGTGGCTCTCGACGGGGTTACCGATCCTCGGAACCTGGGGGCTATCGCGCGGTCTGCGGCTGCGTTCGGGGCTCACGGCTTGTTGGTGCCTGGGCGGCGGTCTGCTGGGGTTACCGCGGGGGCTTGGAAGACTTCCGCTGGGACGCTGGCATCGCTTCCTGTTGCTCGGGGGGCCAACCTCACGCAGGCGTTGCAGGGGTATCGCGAGGACGGGCTCTTCGTTGTCGGGCTGGACGGGGAGTCTCGGACTGACATCGGGGACATGACGCTGGCTGCTGAGCCGCTGGTTGTCGTGGTGGGGTCCGAAGGGAAGGGGCTGTCTCGCCTTGTGCGGGAGGCCTGTGACCAGGTGGTTCGGATTCCCATGGGGGCTGCGGCCGAATCGCTGAACGCGGGTGTCGCGGCCGGCATCGCTCTCTACGAGGTGAGTCGCCTGCGCCGAGGGTAGGTGTGTACTAGACTAGCCATGGTTCCGGCCGCCTTAGCTCAATCGGCAGAGCATCTGTCTTGTAAACAGAAGGTCTGGGGTTCGATTCCCCAAGGCGGCTCTGATTGTTCGGCCTCTCGTTGCGGGAGGCCGAAATTAGTTATGGCTTCCTCCCGCAAGAAGCTTGTGTCGCGTTTTTGCCAAGTTTCGATGGAACGTTCCAATTGGGAGGAGATAAATATGGGTAATCCTCCCATACGAGACGGTCCACAAGCAGGCCGAATCTCCGTTTTGGGGTCGATTTCCTGTGCCTGACAATCTATTTGGCATCGTGCTTTAAGCGTTAGAAATATGACGCTAAAGTAAGAAATTTTAGGCAGAGAAGCCCCGCGGTGCCCGGGTCTCTGCCTCGCGTCGCTGGTGATCAGAGCGTTGCGACGAAGATGGGCCGACCGCGGGCTGAACGCTGAAAGGTGGTCCGCGGGTGGATCGGCGGCAGTCGCTGATGGGTTTCTGGATAGGTCTCACCAGCACAACGGTCGTGGCGCGAACGTTGTCTCTGACGTATCCACTCCTTGCTCTCGACCATTCGGGCTCCCCCATGGCGGTCGGTTGGGCGAGTTTCATGCTCGCACTACCGGGATTCCTGTTTTATCTGCCTTTCGGTGCGATCATAGACAGAATCGACCCTTCTCAGCTTATGAGGTTGGTCGAAGTTGTTCGTGCACTTATGTTGCTACTTGTCGGTGGTCTGCTGGTCTACGACTTTCTGTCCCTTCCGGTGATTCTGGCCGCGGCCTTCATCGAGGGTGCGATGTGGATCGCCTATTCCCTTGCCGAAGCGGCCCTGATCCCGATGGTTCGCAGCGACCGGCTGACCCGGTTCCTCGCCTCCAGCGAGCGCAGCACCCAAGTGGGCTCCCTGATCGCCCGGCCGCTGGCCGGATTCCTCTACGGCCTGCAGCACACCGTGCCCTTCCTGGTCGCACCGCTCTTCCTGCTCGTCTCGGCGCTCACCGTGCCTTCGGCGCGAGTGCGACGGACGGAAGTCCGTGGTCGGCGGGAACCGCTGTGGGCGTCGATGGGAGAAGGGCTGCGAGAGCTGGCCCGGCATCGGTTCCTCATGGTCGCCGTCATCCTGACGAGCACGACGAACTTGATGATCAATGCCTTGATCGTCGTCTTCATCGCCGGGTACGCGAGCGAACTCGACGCCGCCGACATCGGGTTCTACCTCATGTTCGGGAGCATCGGCGGGACCGTGGGCACGTTCTTGGCCAGGACCATCCGCCCGGAGAACTGGGTGCTCTACGTGCAGCTCGCCGTCGCAGCCGTCGCCATGCTGGCCATCGCCCTGCGCCCCAGTCCGGCGTCGTTCGCGCTGGGCCTGCTGCTGACCGGATGGGGCACCGCCACCAACATCGCCATGCGCAGTTATGAGGGCGTCTACGTCAGGCGCCGCAAACGGGCGCGGGTCGCCAGTGTCTCCCGTCTTCTCAGCCACACCGCCGTGACGGTCGCGGCCCCGCTGGGCGGTGCGCTGGTGACCGTCTCCGGAGTCGATCAGGCCGCTTCCCTGCTGGCCTGGGGGTTCGCGTTCGTGGCGGGGTCGCTGCTGCTGTGGAGAGTGGTCTCGTGGACGATCACGGTCGTGAGCCGGTACGCGAAGTACGGCGTCTACGGAATTTTCGACGCGCCGCGATTCGAGGCGATGGTGGGCGTGGTGGGCCTGCGGATGGCCTCACTGGCCATCGGCCACCCGTTCGGCCAGGCGGTGGAGATGTGCCGGGAGTGGTGGTGCCTTCGCCGACATCGCGGCTGCGGCGAGATCGGCAGCTCCTGTGAGATTTCCGGCCTTCTGCTCGACCAGAGCCGCGTAAAGGAGGGCGGGACCGTGTTCCGCCGTGGTCGCGCGTACGGCGGTGATCTCATTCCGCGCTTCGTCGATATCCCCGCGGCTTGCCAGGGCGTACGCATAGGCGGCGCGGACCCATGGCTCACGTATCGAGCCGAGTCGCCCGAAGTCGATCAGAGCCTCGTCGGTACGGTCAAGGTGAAGAAGGATCTCGGCGCGGGTGCGCAGGGCGGGCCAGGAGTTGGCGTCGTCGTCGAGCACGCGGTCGAGCGTCCCGAGCGCGTTGTCCTCATGACCCCCGTACCAATAGGTCCACGCGAGCTCGATGCGGATGCCCTGATCGTCCGGAACCCGTTGGATGGCGGACTTGATGTCCTGAATGGCGCGCCGCGTCTGGCCGAGCGCGCGACGGGCCCGGCCGCTTGCGGCCAGCAGACGGCCCACACTCTCCGTACGCCCGTGGACGTCGAAGAGGGCGGCGGCCTCGCGGTAATGGTCGATGGCCGTGGCGTACCGGCCGTCCTGGAAGGCGACGTCCCCTAGGAACGACTCGATCTCGGCCTTGAGGCGGGAGGAGTCGGTGCGGTCGAGCGCGTCTCTGGCATCGCGGCGGGCACGGGCGAAGTCGCCCTCGCGGAGGGCGTGCTGAGCGGTGTGGAGAAGCTGCTGGGCGGTTCGCTTGTCGACCACGACGTCGCCGGCCTCCGCACGGATGAGGCGGACGAGGCTCTCGTGCGACAGCTCGTACCACTGGGAGTCGTCTCCCGTGACGCCCGGGCGCGGGGTCAGGATGTGGTGGTCGACCAGGGCGGCGACCACATCGTTCGGGATTCCGGCCGTCATGGTCTCGCCCCGATAGACCGGCGTCTTGGCCGAGTCGGCGACGAAGTTGTCGAGCAGCCAGGCGCGCAGACGGGTCGTGTCGTCGTCGAGGTGGTCGCGGGCGACCTCGGCGATCGTCTGGTCGACGAACTTCTCCAGCGACTTGCGCACGTTGGCGTACCGGATGACGTGGTCGGTCGTGATGTGAGTGACGTCCGGAGGCAGCGAGTCCCAGAGAACCGTGCAGACGACCTGGAGCTGGACGGGTTCGATGGCCTTCGACTCCCGCGCGGTGCCGTCTCCGCTCAGGTCGTCGATCAGGCGCTGGGCGGCGGCGTCGTCGAAGGAGTAGCCGGTGCCGGTGAGCGGACCCGTGATGGCCTGGGTGGCGGCCGGTGGTTCCAGGGCGCCGAGCGTGAAACGCCCTTTGGTCATGACGTCGTGGAGGCGTTCGTCCCTGAGTATGGCGCCGGCCTGGTCGTTCCTGATCGAGATCAGCACCCGCAGGTCGGGATCCTTGCTGAGGGCGGCGAAGAGCTGGTCGAGGAACCACTCGTGATACGGCGTCCGCCGGTGGTTCCCCAGGAACAGCTCTTCCGCCTGGTCGATCGAGGCCAGGCGGAGCACCGGATCGCCATAGCGGTCCTGCCTGGGCGGGCGGCGCAGGAAGAACCGCTCAAGGGTGAGGCTGGCCAGCCGGGACGGGCGCTCCCCCGGGGACCACGACGAGAGGAGCGCGTAGACATGGGGATTGTGCTCGGGCAGCGCTTCCCGGGGAGACGTGGAGGTGACCGAGACCCGTCCCACCGGCAGGATGTCGTTCTGCGACGGATCGAGCAGGGGCATGACGCCCGCGTTGAGCAGGGAGGTCTTCCCCGCGCCCGACGGGCCGGACAGCACCGTGATCTGGTTGGACCGCCAGAGATCGCAGACCTCGTGCGCCTCACGGGCCCGGCCGAAGAACTTGCCGCTGTCCTGACGGCGGAACGCGCGCAGGCCGACGTAGGGTTCGAGGGTCCGCTGATCTCGGCCGGTCACGGCATGGCTCCCATCCGCTCGCGTAACTCCTTGCAGAACTCGTCGATGCCCCCCCAGTAGACCGAGATCTGCCACTCGGCGTAATACCAGTTCAGCAGGCCCTCCATGTCCTCGATGGTGTAGCCCGAGGTGGGGGCGAGCTGGATGCTCACATGGCGACGCCTGCTGATCGCCGGGATCGACCGGCCGAGTTCCTGGAACAGCATCCGGAACGTCGAGTCCTGCAGGCTGTATCCGACGAACAGCAGCGGGCGGGTGGTCAGCGCGGCGAGGATCGACGGAGGGAACATCCGGGTCGTGCCGTTGGTGCGCTCGATGATGAAATTGCGCAGGAACACCATGTAGTCGTCTTCGGCCAGCACGAAGCTGGCCGGATCGCGCATCGCGCCGTGCAGGTGGTAGACGAGCGGGGTCGCCGGGCTGGGGTTGAAGCCGGGGGTCTCGGCGAACAACGGGTCGGGGGCGATGGTTTCGGTCCACGGGCAGATGGCCGCGATGGCCGACTTCGTACGCGTCGCGAGCGCCTGGACGATGAAGTCGTCGTAATTGGTGGTCAGGTAGACCGGCAACGGGAAGTCGGCCAGCAGGGCGTGCGGCTCGTTCGGGTTGGTGAAGTCGGGTGTCTTGGCGTCCTCGGTCAGCACGTCCCGGACCCGGTTCTTGACGTAGTGGAGATCGCCGTACTTCACGCCAGCGTATTGGGCCACCCGGAGGAGTTCGGTGCCGTTCGGCCCTGGGTAACCGCACATGGCCGCGAGTTTCTCACTGAGCTCGGCGCCCGACGGGAGAACGCTCGCTGAGGCGCCGGCGCCCACGAAAGGAGTGCAGTGGCCGGCCCTCAATTGATAAATGAGCCGTTCCCAATCCTCGTCGCGCATTTCGCCCATGCATTGCTCCACCTCATCGGCCGGATGTTCGTTCCTGACTGTAGAGCCAGTCACGGCGAGATGACCGGTGGTATTTTTTCGGCCCTGCGGGCAGGCGGCCGGGAGGGCGCGGATCATCATCGGTACACGACCCTCCCGCCGTTGTGTCAGATGAAGTTCTGGAACCCCGAACTCGTCGTGGCAGGGGCTTCGACGAAGTGTTCCAGCAGCCCACGGAGGGTTGCGTAGGGCACTTCGCTGGCGGCGTTCAGGAGTGGTTCCCCGCTCGCCGCAGTACCACGCGCAGCATCGATCATTAAGTCCTCGCCTTCAGCGGCAGCCGAAATGGGAGTTACGGTTGGCCGCCTTTCGCGGCCCGGGCGCCATTGACGAACTTGCTGTATAGATGAGTTTTGAACAGGCTCTGGCGCGAAGCAAGTAATCTTTTCATGGAAGCAGCGGAGGTCTGATGGTCGCCGAACCCTCCTCGCTAGCGACGCACTCACTCGGGGACAAGCAACCGGAGATCTTCGAGCGGGTCCCACCCCGGAACCGGAACTTCACCGGACGGGAGAGCCTGCTGCATCAGCTACGTGAGGGCACCCGCTCGGTGACCGCTGTCATCCCGCTGCCGCAGGCGCTGCAGGGATACGGCGGTGTCGGCAAGACCCACCTGGCCATCGAATACGCCTACCGCTACCGCTCCCATTACGACCTGATCTGGTGGATCCCGGCCGACCAGTACTACCTGGTCTCCTCCGCCCTGGCGGCGATGGCGCCCCATCTCGGGCTGACCCCCGCATCGGTCGTGGGCGTGGAGGAGGCGGCCGACGCCGTGCGTGAAGCGCTGGAACAGGGTGCTCCGTACAACAACTGGCTACTGATCTTCGACAACGCGGAAGACGCGCGGATCGAGAAGTTCATCCCGCGCGGTCCCGGCCACGTGATCATCACCTCGCGCGACCCGAACTGGGACGACCAGTTCCGGTCCCTGCAGGTCGACGTGTTCTCCCGGGAGGAGAGCATCGAGTTCCTCACGAAGAGACTGGGGTCGCGCATCACCAGAGAAGAGGCGTTCCGGCTGGCCGACAAACTGGGTGACCTGCCGCTGGCCCTCGAACAGGTCGGCGCGTTGCAGCGGCGCAGCACCATGACGGTCGACGACTACATCGAGTTGCTCGACAAGCAGACCGCGCGGCTCCTCGACACCGACCGGGCCAAGGACTACCCCCTGACGATGACGGCAGCCTGGCGGGTGTCGATGTCGCTGCTGGAAGAACGCCTCCCGATCGCGCTCAACCTGCTGCGATGCTGCGCCTTCTTCGGGCCCGACCCGATCCCCCTCGACGTGTACCGGCGCGGCAACAAGGCCAACGCGCCGAGCCTGGAGAAACTGCTGGCCGACCCGATCATGTTCGACAAGTCGGTGAAGGAGCTCAGCCGCTACGCGCTCATCCGGAGCGACCCCGACAACCGGACGATCCAGGTGCACCGGCTGATCCAGGCGCTGCTGCGGGCCGACCTCGACGAGGAACGGCAGACGCAGCACCGCGCGGAGGTCCACCGCCTGCTCGCGGGAAGCGCGCCGCAAGTGCCCGACGACAACTCCAAATGGGGTGACTTCGCCGATCTGGTGCCCCATGTCGGGCCTTCGCAACTGCTGGGGTCGTCCGAGCCCGAAGTCCGTGAGTTCGCCCTCAACGTGGTGCGCTACCTCTACTCCTCAGGTAACTACCCGTCGGCGCTGGAACTGGTCGACACCTTCATCAACGACTGGGGCAAGTCCCGGGAGAACCACCCCGACGTACTGCGGGCCCGCCGCCACCAGGCCAACATCCTGCGCCGCATGGGTGAGTACAGCACGGTCTACGATCTCGACCGCGCCACCCTCGACATGGTGATCGCCGAGTTCGGTGCGGAGCACCCCGAGACCCTGATCGCGACCAACGGTCTCGGCGGCAGCATGCGCGCCCGCGGCGATTTCCGGACCGCGCTCGAACTCGACGAAGAGTCGGTCCGCCAGCATGAGCGCCTGCTCGGCGAAGACCACGTGCTCACCCTCCGGGCCAAGAACAGCCTCGCCCTCGACTACGGCCTCAACAGCCGCTACGAACAGGCCAGAAAGCTCCACACCGAGGTCTACCTGGCACAGAGTGAGGCACTCAACCCGGCCAGCGCCGAGATCGTGCTGCTCTCGCGCAACAGCATGGCCCGGGCCGTGCGGCTCACCAACGGTTTCGAGGAGGCCTGCGACACCGGTGAGGCCGCCATGGCGTTCGGGGTGCAGAAGCTCGGCCGCGACCACTGGGCCACCCTGATCACCGCGAAGGACCTGTCGATCGCCCAACGGCGCGCGGGCGCCCTCAACGAGGCCATCGACATCGCGCGAGACACTCACACCCGGCTTACCCGGCTCTTCGGCGCCCGCCATCCCGACACGATCGCGGCCGCCGTGAACGTCTCCAACGTCCTGCGGGTGCGCGGAGACCTCGCCGAGGCGTACGAACTGGCCGCGGAGATGACCAGAACCTATCCGCTGGTGTACGGCGACGAGCACCCGTTCACGCTCGCCTGCATGACCAACCTGGCGATCCTGCACCGCCTGCTCGGCAAGCCCGAAGAGGCGCGCGTCCTCAATGAGACCGCCCGCGACGGCCTGACCGAACGGCTCGGCCCCGACCACCACTACGTCCTTTCGTGCGCGGTGAACCTGGCCAGTGACCTGGCCGCCCTGGGCCGTCGCGAGGAGGCGCGGCAGCACGGCGAGGCCACGCTCGACCAGCTCACGCGCCTGTTCGGCCGCGACCACTTCCTGGCCATGGCCTGCGCCGCCAACCTGGCTCTCGACCGGGAGGCGGTCGGCGCGCCCGACGCGGACAAACTGAAGGCGGAGGCGGCCGACCTCTACCTGGAGCGGCTCGACCTCGGCCAGCCAGACGCGGTGACCGCCGCGTCGGGCAACCGCATCGACTGCGACTTCGACCCGCTACCGATCTGACGACCCGTGCCGGGCCTCCCAGGAGGCCCGGTGCCCGTCGGCCGCCTTCCTGCCGGCGGTCAGCGCCTCTTCGTCGAGAGCCTCAGCCAGCACCGTGCCGAGGCGGACGCGCATGCCCTCGACGAAGGTGATCCCGGCGGAGGTGAGGAGACGCTCGTTCTCCAGGGTGTCGAGGACGAGCCGCACGCCCTCCCGCCACCGCGCGAGTTCGACGCGGCCGCGGATGCCTTCGTACGGATGCTGGCGCTGCCAGAACTCGGTGACCCCCAGGTAGGCGTAGGCGCCCTGGAGAAGGCCGTGAGCGGGTCTGGGGTCGGGCCGCCAGGGGGCGTAGTAGGTTTCGGTCCGCTCGTAGCGCACCAGCGGGACCAAGTGCATGAGCGCGTCGAGTTTGGCGTGCTGGATCTCGTGGGCGAACGTCTCGGCGAGCCAGGCGGGGGAGCCCTTCGGGGCGGACATGGCGATGGTGCCGAAGGTCTCCCTGGCCGACGAACTGCTGACGCCTTCCGGCGGTGCCGCGATGGGGGTGAGGGCCCGCACGATCGCCACGACCTCCTCGGCGACGCCCGGATGGTTCTCGCGCAGGACGTGCCAGGCTTCGGGGAGCAGGGACCGCCAGGCGGGCAGGTCTTCGGAGGCGAGCCGGGGGGTCACGCGGTTGGGCTCCGGCCAGCGGTAGGGGTCGAGGTCGTCGAGGGTGACCGAGAAGCCGTCGTCGATACGGATCCGGTGCAGCACCTGCCAGGCGGGCCCGTCGGCGGCCGGATCGGCTTCGGCGCTCCAGTCGCCCGCATCGAGGACGCCGCCGGCCACCTCGATCTCTCCTGAGGTCCCGGCGGGGGCCAGCCGGCCGAGGCCGGGCAGCATCAGGCCGCCGTCGTCGTCGAGGAGCGCCTTCACGCGGCACGACGCACCCGAGGCGACGGCCGCCGCGAGGGCGACGGCCGCCAGGCGGGCAGGCCGTTCCTGGCCGCGTGCCCGGAGTGAGCGGAACGTCCGCCAGGCCCAGGCGCCGACGGCGGGGTGCTGCAGGATCCGGCCCACCGCGGCGGGAGCGTCCGCCTCCAGGGCGAGCAGGGTGGCATGGGCCGCGTCGGCCAGGGCAGCGTCGGGGTGGCCGGACAATCGGGATTCCTCGACGACCCCCCGGAGCAGCCCGATGCGGCGGCGGACCTGTATGCCGTTGAGCTCTTCGGCCGCTTCCGCGTTGGCGGGTTCCTCGGCCAGCGCGCGGAAGGTCTTGTCAGAGACCGTAGTCATACACGTCCCTTCAATCGGGCGGTGTCACGGGCGTGCCGATCGCTGATGTACGAGATCAGCCGATAGAGGTCGGGGCAGTAGACCGAAGGGCCGCGGAAGCCGGCGCCCGGCCGGAAGCGATGGGCGTAGAGGCCGCCGCCGCAGACCTCCATCAGGTCGCAGGCGGTGCACTCCGGGCCGAGCGCGGCCGCGCCGAGTTGCCGCGCGACGATCGCGGGGAAGCCGAGGGCCGCGTCGAACGGGTGGTCCCGCACGTGGAGGCCGGTCGCCGAGGCGCCTTCATAGGCCGATTTCAGGATGTCGGACTGCTCGATGTCGCCGTTGGTCTCCACGACCATCATCAATGAGGGCGACAGGCCCACCGCCTCGGTCCGCGACGGGAAGCCGGAAAGCAACCGCTGAATCTCGTGGAACAGCCGGATCTCAGTACGGAACGTCACCGCCCCCCGCCACTCGTCGAATATCTCGATGAGCCAGTCGGCATAAGGCGTCAACGGCGAATGGGGCTCGCGTTCCGGGGGCGGCGCCGCCCAGTTGCCGTGGGGCAGCAGGAAATCGACGCTCGGCGGGTCGAATTCCAGCAATGCGTGATAGGTCTCCAGAGGGTCGTTTCTCAGGTCGATCGTGCACAGGATGCCGGCGAACAAATGGTGGAACGGCCCGTCGGTCAGCGAGCGCAGCGCCCGGCTCACCTGCCGGTGGCTGCCCCTGCCGTTCGCGAAGAGCCGAGTCCTGTCGTGCGCCGCCGCGGTTCCGTCGAGGCTGACTCCGATGCGTATGTCCAGTTCATCGAAGAGTCTCAGATACGCCTCGTTCAGGCGGACTCCGTTGGTCTGCATGCTCACCCGTACGCGGGTGCCGATCTCCGAGCATTCCCCGCGGATCGTCCGCACGATATGGGCGAGGGATTCCGGCCCGGCGAGGAGCGGTTCCCCTCCGTGCAGGATGACGTCGATATCGGCGAGCCGGTGGGTGCGGGCGTGTTCCGCTATGCGGAATGCCGTGTGCTTCACGATGTCGGGCGACATTTGGCGCGGCTGATCGCGCCAGCCCTGGTCGGCCATTTCATACACGTAGCAGCCCGGGCAGGCGAGATCGCATCGGCTGTGCACCTTGAGGATGAACTGCCGAAAGGGGGACGGCCGCCATCCCGTGGCCAGCAATTCCGCGACGTCGAGGTTTGCCGGAAATACGTTTTCGGGCAGCGGGGTCGTGAGTTCGTGGTTGTTCGCCAACCGGCACACCCTTCTTTGCGCCAACCCTATTTCGCCCTATTTTCAACTGATAGTCAATATTCGCTTCGCTCCGTGACGACCCGGGCACCGCAACTCGCCACTTTCGGCCGATCGGATCACCGGGTGATGAGGAGGCGGCTATTTCCCCACGTCGGTGGCATCTTGCATAGGAAAGTTTCCTAATAAATACTCCGCATGACGACACCAACCCCCAGGAGGCCTCATGCTCCGCCGCGCCCTGACCCTCCTAGCCGCCGCCACCCTCACCGCGACGACAGTCCTCACCGCCCCGGCTCAAGCCGTCATCGTGAATCTCAACTTCGGCCCTCTCAGCATCGGCGAATACTGCGCCGCGAAGATCCACCCGCAGGCCTGGCTGGGCCTCTACGAGGCCTCAGGCCTGCGGTGCTACACCCCGCAGGGATCGGGCCTGATCTACCGAGGCCAGGGCGACCCCTACCTCGCCTGCAAACACCTCACGACAGACGTCATCGCAGGCGCCACGAGGATCGCCGGTGACGGCCTCAGCTGCCAGGCCGTCCGCTAGGCCACCGGCGTGATCTGAAAGACGGCAGCCCGCCAGGCCCCGGAAGAGTCGAGAACCATCGTCGTGGTCGCGTGAACGACCATCGTCCCCCGCTCGGAGTCGATCTCCACCCGGGCGGTGTGGACGACCGAGGTGTCACTCAGCCGGACCACCCGGTGCTCCGACTGGTCCGTCCGCGTGTACGGGTTCTCGTTCTCCGCGAACGTCCGCAGGATGGCGGCCCGGTCGGTCTCCACCCCCCACGGGGAGATCGCCACCGGGTCGTCCGTCAGGTATGCGTCGTAGAAAGAGGCGTCCCCCTCACGGTTCGCCTTCCACGCGCGTTCGGTCAGTTCGATGAAGTCCATGTCACATCCTCTAGCCCTGTGTCGTTCTTCTATGCGTGGAACCGTATGTGGCGATCCGGCCAAGACTTGTCCGCTTGGCCTACGGCCTCCTGGGTGATCTGGCCGAGTCTGAGGACGTCGTCCAGGACGCCTGGCTGCGCCTCAACCGGGCCGAGGAGGTCCCGGAAGACGTCGAGGGCTGGCTCGTGGTCACCGTCTCCCGGCTGGCCCTGGACGTCCTGAAGTCGGCCAGGAAGCGCCGGGAGGAGTACGTCGGCCCCTGGCTCCCCGAGCCCGTCGTCGACGCCGACCCGGCCGACCGGGTGACCCTCGACGAGTCGCTCAGCCTCGCCATGTTCGTGGTGCTCGAAAGCCTCAGCCCGGCCGAGCGCACGGCTTTCGTGCTGCACGACGTCTTCGGGGTCCCCTTCGACGAGATCGGCCGGGCCGTGGGGCGGACCCCGGCCGCCTGCCGGCAGCTGGCCGCCAGGGCGCGCAGGCATGTCCAGGAGAAGGCCCCGAGGTTCGACGTCAGCGTCGAAGACCACAAGCGGGTCGTGGACGCGTTCGCGGCGGCCTGCGCGGGGAGGGATATCGACGGGCTGCTCGTGGTGCTCGATCCCGATGTGGTCCTGCGCAGTGACGGGGGCGGGCTGGTCAAGGCGGCGCTGCGGCCGATCGAAGGGGCCGGGAAGGTCGCGCGGTTCCTGGTCGCGACCTCCAAGCCGGGGTTCCGGCCGGCCTTGGTCAACGGCTCGCCCGGGCTGGTCCGCGATGATCCGCCGGCGGTCTACGGGCTGGCGGTCCGACAGGGACGAATCGTCGAGGTCGACATCGTCCGCAATCCAGAGAAACTGAGGAGTCTGAGATGAGAATCGACGTCGCCGCCCTGGCGCCCGAGGCGTACAAGGCGATGCTGGGGCTGGAGCGCTACCTGCGGTCGAGCGGGCTGCCGACGCAGGTCGTCGAGCTGGTCAAGCTGCGGGCCAGCCAGATCAACGGGTGCGCCTACTGCGTGCACATGCACAGCTCCGACATGAAGAAGGCCGGGGAGCCCGACGAACGCATCTGGGGGGTGGCGGCCTGGCGGGAGACGCCGTCGTTCAGCCCGGCCGAGCGGGCCGCCCTCGCGCTGACCGAGGAGGCGACCCGGCTCGCCGACTCCGCCGGCGTCAGCGACGAGGCGTGGGGGGAGGCGGCCAAGTACTTCGACGACACGCAGCTCGCGGCGCTGGTGGTGGCCATCTCCACGATCAACGCCTGGAACCGCATCGCGGTCACGACCCACAAGGAACCAGAGGCCTGATCACCCAGGTGGTGTGGCCCGGGACTAGACCTCGGGCCATATCGCCATGTCCTCACCCGTGAAGCCACGCGGCGCTCACATAATGTCCACCGATGAACGCGCAACGTCACCACCCATATGACGTCAGCGTCGTCGTCTCGGCCGCCGGTTCCGTGCACCTGGACAGGTGGCTGACGCACGCGCTGGCTCTGCGGGCCTCCAAAGAGATTTTCGTGGCCGACTCGCGGCTCGCCCGGCTCTACGCGAGGCTCCACCGCAACGTCCACATCGTCGACCGTCCGGAGAACGCCCCCACCCGGGGCCGGTACACCTATTTCGCCGGCGACCATCCCCTGCCACCGCTCGATCTCATGATCGAGGCGGCCGATCGGACCGGCGCCGACCTGGTCGCCATCGCGTCCGAGGCCAGTGACGACGCGCTGCTCGGCGACATCTACGACGACCTGTCGCTGGCCAAGCTGTTCCGGACCGCCTTCCGCGACCGGATCCCCTTCACCGACCCGGCCGACTTCGTCGTCCACGCCTACTGTCACGCCGAGCGCATCGCGACCGTGCGGGGGCGGCAGCAGAAGCGGCGGCACCACCCCGACCGGCTGGTCCGCAGGGTGCAGAGCCACCTTCCCAACGGGCTGCTGCGCGACCATCTGATCGCGCGGCACATCACCCGCGACGTCCTGCCCGATCTCGCCGAGCCCTTCCTGGAGGCCGACGACGAGGCCAGGGACGCGATCGTCAGGGGGGTCGCGCACCGGTGCGCCGCCTGGGTGACGCCGGGGGTGCGGGCCCAGCTCGACGCCGCCGACCAGGCGCGGCTCGCCTCGCTGCAGGACCACCGGCGGCTCGAACGGCTCGCGCGCATCTCCGAGGCGCCCCTGCACCGGGCGCTCACGAACGTCGCCTGGGAGGGCGACCGGCTCCGCATCGAGTTCACCGCGGCCCTCGAAGGGTTCCCCGAGGCCGAGATAGGGCTGCTGCTCAAGGACGGCGATCCACAGGACGTCTGGGACGTCTACGTCACCGCCGAATGCGACGGGATCGTGCGGCAGGCGCGGCTCGAAGGAGCCCGCGACATCGCACTGCCGGCCCGCTTCACCGACGACCTCGTCGCGCTGCCCTACCTGACCCGGACGGGCACACTCAGCCTGCGGAAAGAGCGTCGCCTGATCCACACCTCCTCTTAATGCGAATGACTCGCAACTGCTCTACTGTTGTGGAAAATTCGTACAAAAGTGGAGGAACGCCGTGCACGTTCCAGATGGCTTCTTCACCGCTCCGGTCGCCATCGGCGCCGGTGTCGTGGCGGTGGCCGGAGTCGCCGTGGCCCTCAGGCGGGCCAAGACCGAACTCGACGACCGCACCGCCCCGATGGCGGGCCTGGTCGCGGCGTTCATCTTCGCGGTCCAGATGCTCAACTTCCCCATCGCGGCGGGCACGTCCGGACACCTCCTCGGAGGCGCGCTCGCGGCGATACTCGTCGGGCCGTACACGGCCGTCCTCTGTGTGTCGGTCGTGCTCCTCGTGCAGGGCTTCTTCTTCGCCGACGGCGGGCTGACCGCGCTCGGGATCAACATCGTGCTGATGGCGATCATCCCCTCGGCGGTCGGCTGGGGGATCTTCCAGCTGGTCACGCGGGTGGCCAAGAACCGGGCCGCGGTCGTCGCCGGGTCGTTCGTGGCGGCGCTGATCTCGGTGCCGATCGCCGCGCTGACCTTCGCGGTGCTCTTCACGATCGGCGGAACGGCGCCGATCGAGACCGGCGCCGTGTTCGCCGCCATGGGCGGCGTCCACGTGCTGGTGGGCATCGGTGAGGGGCTGATCACCGCGGTCACCGTCAGCAGCGTGCTGGCGGTCCGTCCCGATCTCGTGTACGGCGCCCGCTTCCTCACCAAGCCCCTCGTCCTGAAGACCGCCACGGGCGAGCGGATCGTCGAGCCGGCCCGGCCCGAGAGCGCGCCCAAGCCGGTCCGGCCCTTCCTCGTCGGCGGCGGCGTCGTGGCCCTGTTCCTCGCGGGCGTCGTCAGCTTCTTCGCCTCCTCCTCACCCGACGGCCTGGAGCGGGTCGCCGAGGACGAGGGCTTCATCGGCGCGGCCACCGACCACTCGTTCGGCGGGTTCGCCCTGGCCGACTACGGCGACGTCGGCGGCATCCCCGTCGGGGTGGCCGGGATCATCGGCGTCGTGATCACCCTGCTGGTCGGCGGGGCCATCCTCTGGTCGGTCCGGCAGAAGACCGCGGCGTGAAAGGGCTCTACCGGCCGGGCGACTCCCCGATCCACCGGCTCGCGCCGCAGTGCAAACTGCTCGCCGTCGTGCTCTTCGCCGTGGTGGTGGTCGCGACGCCGCGAGAACGGTTCCTGGCCTTCCTCCTGTACGCCCTGAGCCTCGCGGTCGTCGTCCTCCTCGCCAGGATCCCGCCGGGATACGTGCTGAAGCGCCTGGCGGTCGAGCTTCCCTTCGTGCTGTTCGCCGTGGCCATCCCGTTCATCGGCATGGGGGAGCGGGTCGACGTCCTGGGCGTGCCGCTCAGCGTCGCCGGGCTCTGGGCGAGCTGGAACATCCTGGCCAAGGCCACCCTGGGCGTGGCGGCCTCGATCGTGCTGGCCGCCACCACCGAGCCGCGCGCCCTGCTGCTGGGCGCGCAGCGGCTGCGGGTGCCCCAGTTGCTGATCCAGATCGCCACGTTCATGCTGCGCTACCTGGAGGTCATCCTCGACGAGATGCGCCGCATGCGGGTCGCCCGCGAGTCCCGGGGCTTCGCCGCCCGGGACTTCCGGCAGGCCCCCGTGCTGGCCAAGTCGGCGGGGGCGATGTTCATCCGGTCGTACGAACGCGGCGAGCGGGTGCATCTGGCCATGCTGAGCAGGGGATACACCGGCGTCATGCCCACGCTGGCCGACGGCCGGGCGCCGAAGGCGCAGTGGGCCATGGCCGCCGTGCTGCCCGTGGTGGCCTCGGCCGTACTGTTCGTGTCATGACCCTCGACGTCCGCGACCTGGCCTATGCCTACCCCGACGGCACGCAGGCCCTCTTCGGGGTCACCCTCTCGATCGCCAAGGGCGAGCGGGTGGCCCTGCTGGGGCCCAACGGCGCCGGCAAGACCACGCTGGTCATGCACCTGAACGGGATCCTGACCGCCGGGCACGGCGAGGTCAGCGTGGCCGGTCTGCCGGTCCGGAAGGACACCCTCAAGGAGATCAGGCGGCGGGTCGGCCTGGTCTTCCAGGACCCCGACGACCAGCTCTTCATGCCCACCGTGCGCGAGGACGTCGCCTTCGGCCCGGCCAACATGGGCCTGCGCGGCGCCGACCTCGAGCACGCGGTCGTCACGGCCCTGGAGAAGGTCGGCATGGCCGACGTGATCGACCGGCCGCCCCACCACCTCTCGTTCGGCCAGCGCCGCCGGGTCGCGGTGGCGACCGTGCTGGCCATGGACCCCGAGATCCTGGTCTTGGACGAACCCTCGTCGAACCTCGACCCGGCCAGCCGCCGCGAGCTCGCCGAGATCCTGCGCGGGCTCGACGTCACCGTTCTGATGGTCACCCACGACCTGCCGTACGCCCTGGAGCTCTGCGACCGCTCGGTGATCCTCTCGGGCGGGGTGATCGCCGCCGACGGGCCGACCCACGAGATCCTGGCCGACGGCGACCTGCTCGCCGAGCACCGCCTGGAGCTGCCCTACGGCTTCGCCGTGCCTACTCCTCCGGCACGTGGATGACGACCAGCCGGTCGGTGGCCATCAACGTGGGGACCTTCGCGTAGGGGATGACCCTGCCGTCGCGGACGACCGCCACGACCATGCCCTCGGCCTGGTCGCAGCTGCCGCCGACCTCGCCCGGCTTGACCGGGCGCTCGTAGAGGTCGAGGCCGGTGCCGTACATGAGGAAGTCGTCGATGATCGTGCTGACGGCGGGGCTCTGGGTGGCCACGCCGAGCATGCGTCCGGCCGCCTCCGACGAGGTGATCACGACGTCGGCGCCGCTGCTGCGCACGAGCGGGTCGTTCTCCGACTCCCTGACCGCCGCGACGATCGTGGCCTTCGGGTTGAGGCTGCGGGCGGTCAGCACGACCAGGGCGGTCGTGTCGTCGCGCTGGGTCGAGATGATCACCTCGCTGGCGGTCTCGATCCGGGCCCTTCTGAGCACGCTGCTGCGGGTGCCGTCGCCGACGACGCCGGCGAAGCCGTCCTCGTTGGCCTCGTGGACGACGCCGCCGTTGGGATCGATCACCACGATCGAGTCGCGGCTGCGGTCGTTGTCGAGGAGGGTGCGCACGGCGGCCCGGCCCTTGGTGCCGTAGCCGACCACGACGGTGTGCCCGGTCAACTTGGACCTCCAGCGGTTGGTGAGGAAATCTTCCCTGGTCCGCCGGGTGAGCACTTCGAGCGTGGTCCCCACCAGGATGACGAGGAAGACGATCCGGAGCGGGGTCACCAGCACGATGTTGATCAACCGCGCCAGATCGGAGGTCGGGGTGATGTCGCCGTAGCCGGTCGTCGAGACGGTGACCGTGGCGTAGTAGAGCGCGTCGAGCAGGGACACCTTGCCGTCGTAGCTGTCCTTGTATCCGTCGAGGTCGGACGCGACCAGCAGAAACACGGCGCCGAGGGCGGCGAGGGCGTACCAGAGCCGGCGCAGAACGGCCCTGAGCGGGCTGACCTGTTCCTGGGGGAGCCGAATCCCGGCATCTGTCACAAGGCGATCTTACGGTTCAAGCACCTCACTCACGGTGATGCACCAGTAAAGTGGGCCTCGCGGAGGAGGTTCGACAATGAAACTGCGGCTTGCCCGGAGATCACTCTCCGGTGCCGTGGTGGTGGCCGTCGAGGGCGAACTCGACCTGTTCACCGCCCCCTTCCTGCGCGACGAGGTGCGCGACGCGATCAAACAGGACGGCGCCGTGCTGGTGCTCGACCTCACGTCGCTGTCGTTCATGGACTCCAGCGGCCTGAGCGTGCTCATCGAGGCGTGGCGGCTGGCCACCAGCGAGGGCGGGGGGGTGACCCTCGCCGCGCCGCAGGCGCCGGTGGCGCGAATTCTCCGGACGACCGGGCTCGACCGGCGGATCAAGGTCTATCCCGATGTCGACACCGCGATTTTGGGCCACCCCGAGTAGAACTTCATTCGGTTCTTTGGTTATGGTCCGCGTATGGACCTGAGGAACTGTGTAGCGATCATCTCCGGCGGGGCGAGCGGGCTCGGTGAGGGCACCGCCCGCGAGCTGGCCGGAATCGGCGCGACCGTCGTCATCGCCGACCTCAACGAAGAGCGCGGCAAGGCCCTGGCCGACGAGCTGGGCGGGCTCTTCGTCCGCACCGACGTCGCCGACGAGGCCTCCGTGCAGGCTGCCGTCGACGCCGCGGTCGCCCTGGGCAGGCCGCTGCGGGCCGTGGTCAACAGCGCCGGCATCGGCTGGGCCGCCCGCACGGTCAACCGTGACGGCTCGCCGCACGACCTGGCGTCGTACCGGAAGGTGATCGACGTCAACCTCATCGGCACCTTCAACCTCATGCGCATCGGCGCGGCGGCGATGGCCAAGACCGAGCCCGCCGACGCCGACAACGCGCGCGGCGTGGTGATCAACACCGCGTCGGTGGCCGGCATCGAGGGGCAGACCGGGCAGGTGGCCTACTCGGCGTCCAAGGGCGGCATCATCGGCATGACCCTCCCGGCGGCCCGCGACCTGGCCGCCATCGGGGTGCGGGTGCTGACGATCTGCCCCGGCATCATCGACACCCCGATCTACGGCTCCGGGCCCGAGTCCGAGGCGTTCAAGGCCCACCTGGCCGCGCCGGTGCCGTTCCCGAAGCGCATGGGCACCGCCGCCGAGTTCGCCCACCTGGTCCGCTCGCTGATCGAGAACGACTACATGAACGGCGAGGTCATCCGCTTCGACGGCGGCATTCGCTTCCAGCCCAAATAGGAGACTTGCCATGTCTGACGAGGTTCTGGTCGAGGTCGACGGCAACGTCGCCGTCCTGACGATCAACCGGCCGAAGGCGAAGAACGCGGTCAACGGCGCGGTCGCCCAGGGCATCGCGGCGGCCGTCGACGAGCTCGACGCCCGCCCCGACGTGTCGGTCCTGGTCCTGGCGGGCGCGGGCGGCACCTTCTGCGCCGGCATGGACCTGAAGGGTTTCCTGACCGGCGACATGCCGTTCGTGCCCGACCGCGGGTTCGGCGGCCTGGCCGAATCGCCGCCGAAGAAGCCGCTGATCGCGGCCGTCGAGGGCTACGCCCTGGCGGGCGGGTTCGAGCTGGCCCTGTCGTGCGACCTGATCGTGGCCGCCGAGTCGGCCAAGTTCGGGCTGCCCGAGCCCAAGCGCGGCCTGATCGCCGGCGCGGGCGGCGTGATGCGGCTGCCGCGCCGCATCCCCTACCACGTGGCCATGGAGATCGCCCTGACCGGCGACTTCTACCCGGCGCAGCGCCTCTACGAGCTGGGCCTGGTCAACCGGGTCGTGGCCGAGGGCGAGGCGGTCGCGGCGGCCAAGGAGCTGGCCGGGAAGATCGCGCAGAACGCGCCGCTGTCGCTCGCGGGCACCAAGAAGATCGTCGTCGAGTCGGTCGACTGGCCCCTCGACGAGATGTTCGCCCGCCAGTCCGAGATCATGAACCCGATCTTCGGCTCCAAGGACGCCATGGAGGGCGCCGCCGCCTTCGCCGAGAAGAGAGCGCCCGTGTGGCGCGGTGAATGATCGTCCCCGTGGGGGGAACTCCGCGTTCATGACGAGAACTGCGTACCGTTATGGCATGAGCGACGGCATTCCCCCCACCTCCCGGCAGAAGGTGCACGGCCTTCTCGCCGGGGCGATCGGCAGTGGTCTGCTGGTCGTGTTCCTCGTGTGCGTGATGTGGGTCCTGGAGGTCGTCGACTATCTCGGCGACGGCTATCTCGACCGCTACGGCATCGTGGCCCACGAACCCGACGGCCTGCCCGGCATCTTCTTCGCGCCGTTCCTGCACGCCGGGTTCCCGCACCTGATGGCCAACTCGCTGCCCCTGCTGATCCTGGGCTTCCTGGCCGCGGTCCGGGGTCTCGGGAAGTTCCTGGCGGCCAGCCTCATCGTCATCGTGGTCAGCGGCGTCGGAGTCTGGGTGACCAGCCCGCCCGACACGGTCACGCTGGGCGCCAGCGGCCTGGTGTTCGGCTACTTCGGCTATGTCGTGGCGCGCGGCCTGTTCGACCGCCGGCTGCTCGACATCGTGCTCGGAGTGATCGTCGCCGCGCTCTACTGGTCGATCCTGTGGGGCGCGCTGCCGGGCGAGACGGGCATCTCGTGGCAGGGCCACCTGTTCGGGTTGATCGGCGGCGTGTTGGCGGCGTGGGTGCTGCGCCGCAGGAAGCCGCCCGTTACACGAGTCTCGACCGCGAGCATCGAATGAGCACGATCGGATCACTGTTCGCATGGCGCGACCTGCGAAGAGCCTGACAGAATCGATTTCGTGAACTTGGGGCCCCTGGAGCGCGCGATCATGGACGTTCTGTGGGACGCCAAGGAATCGCTGCTCATCCGCGAAGTGCAGGCACTGCTGAACCAGCGGGCCGAGAAGCCGTGGGCGTACACGACCATCCAGACGGTCGCCGAACGGCTGGTACGAAAACGGCTGCTGTTCCGGACCGCCGAACGCAAGGCGTTCCGCTACGGCGCCACGAAGTCGCGTGAGGAACACCTGACCGAGCTGATGCTGACGGCCCTCGCGGAGAGCCCTGACCGCTCTCCGGTGCTGTCCAGGTTCGCGCAGAGTGTCGACCTCGACGACGCCCTGCGGCTGCTCGACGAACTGGCGCGGCGGGCCGGGCGGGCTCCGGCGGAGCAGCCGCCCGGCTGGGTCCCGCCGCCTTCCGTCGACTAGGCCCGGTGTCGGCCGACCTGATCCGGCCTTGAGCTCGCGGCGGCCCTCGGGGTCGGTGCGGAGCGCGGGACGGACGTTCTGATGATCGTCCTGGCCACGGCTCAGGCGTGGAGCATCACGCCGCCCAAGATCCGCGATCTCGGCGGTCCGCCCGACGAGGGCAGAAGGCGGCGCCACCGCGCGGCGGCGCTGGACGAATGAGGCCGCGAGGGCGCCGGGCACCCTCGCGGCCTTCGCGGAACTAGAGGCGCTCGACCACGTAGTCGACGCAGACCGTCAGGGCCTCGATGTCGGCCGGGTCGATCGCCGGGAACATCGCGATGCGCAGCTGGTTGCGGCCCAGCTTGCGGTAGGGCTCGGTGTCGACGATGCCGTTGGCGCGCAGCGTCGCCGCGACCTTGGCGGCGTCGACCGAGTCGTCGAAGTCGATCGTGCCGACGACGCTGGAGCGCTGCGCCGGGTCGGCCACGAACGGGCTCGTGTAGGACGTCTTCTCGGCCCACTGGTAGAGCCGGTTGGCCGAGTCGGCGGTGCGGGCGGTCGTCCAGGCGAGACCGCCGTTGCCGTTCATCCAGTCGAGCTGGTCGGCCAGCAGGAACAGCGTCGCCACCGCGGGGGTGTTGTACGTCTGGTCCTTGGACGAGTTGTCGATCGCCACCGGAAGGCTGAAGAACTCCGGCACGAACCGGTCGGTCGCCGCGATCTCCTCGACCCGGGCGAGCGCGGCCGGGGAGAACAGGCCGATCCACAGGCCGCCGTCGGAGGCGAAGCTCTTCTGCGGCGCGAAGTAGTAGACGTCGGTCTGCGACACGTCGACCGGCAGGCCGCCCGCGCCCGAGGTCGCGTCGACCAGCACGAGCTGGCCGTCCGAGCCCACCCGCTCGATCGGCATCGCGACGCCGGTCGAGGTCTCGTTGTGGGTGAGCGCGTAGACGTCGACGCCCTCTTCGGCGACCGGCAGCGGGTGGGTGCCCGGGTCGGACTTGATCACCGACGGGTCGGCCAGCCACGGGGCCTTCTTGACGACGGCGCCGAACTTCGAGGAGAACTCACCGAAGTGCAGGTGCTGCGACTTCTCGCGGATCAGGCCGAAGGACGCGATGTCCCAGAACGCGGTGGTGCCGCCGTTGCCCAGGACGACCTGGTAGCCCTCCGGCAGCGAGAACAGCTCGGACAGGCCCGCACGGACCCTGCCGACGAGGTTCTTGACCGGCTTCTGCCGGTGGGAGGTGCCCATGAGGCTCGCTCCGGAGGCCGCCAGGGCGGCCAGCTGCTCGGTGCGGACCTTGGAGGGCCCGCAGCCGAAGCGGCCGTCGGCGGGCTTGATGTCATTGGGGATCACGATGTCAGCCACGTGTCCCACATTAGTGAGGTCACGAAACGGTGTACGCGCCGGTCCAGCCTTTGAGATGGAAAATGAGACGCGAAACACCCTGTCCCATCGGGGACGCGGGCCCCGGGCAAAGAAACGAAAAGGCCCGCGTCCCGGACGGGACGCGAGCCTCACGACAAGAAGGGTCAGACCGGCGTGATCTCCGAGGCGCCCGGCACCTCGTTGATCGAGCGCGAGGCCGGCCCGGTGTAGGTGGCGCTGGGGCGGACCAGCCTGCCCGTGCGCTTCTGCTCCAGGATGTGCGCCGCCCACCCGGCGGTGCGGGCGCAGGTGAACATCGAGGTGAACATCGACGCGGGCACCTCGGCGAAGTCGAGGATCACCGCGGCCCAGTATTCGACGTTGGTGGCGAGCACCCGGTCGGGCTTGCGGGCGTGCAGCTCCTCGAGCGCGGCCGTCTCAAGTGCGGCCGCGACCTCGTAGCGGGGCGCGCCCAGCTCCTTGGCGGTACGGCGGAGCACCCGCGCGCGCGGGTCTTCCGCCCGGTAGACACGGTGGCCGAAGCCCATCAGGCGCTGACCCGAGTCGAGCTCGTTCTGCACCCACTTGCGTGCGTCACCGAGCTTCTCCACGCCTTCGATCATGTGCAGCACGCGGGCCGGGGCGCCGCCGTGCAGCGGACCCGACATGGCGCCGACGGCGCCCGAGAGCGACGCGGCCACGTCGGCGCCCGTGGAGGCGATGACGCGGGCGGTGAACGTCGAGGCGTTCATGCCGTGCTCGGCGGCCGAGGTCCAGTAGGCGTCGATGGCCTTGACGTGCTTGGGGTCGGGCTCACCGCGCCAGCGGATCATGAACCGTTCGACGATGCTCTCGGCCTGGTCGACCTGCGCCTGCGGCACCATCGGCTTGCCGAGGCCACGGGCCGACTGGGCCACGAACGACAGTGCGGTCACCGACGCGCGCGCGAGGTCGTCGCGGGCCTGCGTGTCGGAGATGTCGAGCAGCGGGCGGAAGCCGAGAGCCGGGGCCAGCATGGCCAGCGCGCTCTGGACGTCGACCCGGATGTCGCCGCTGTGGACTGGAACGGGGTACGGCTCAGCCGGGGGCAGCCCCGGCAAAAACTCGTTGTCGACCAGCAGGCCCCACACGTTCCCAAAGGGGACGCGGCCCACGAGTTCTTCGATGTCGACGCCCCGATACCGCAGGGCGCCCCCTTCTTTGTCCGGTTCCGCGATCTCCGTCTCGAAAGCTACGACGCCTTCGAGCCCGGGTTTGAAGTCGGACATTCCCGGCCGCCTCCCTCTCTTGTGAAGTCCAAAGCCTTGATGTCGAGATACCGGCGGGTCAATTTAACCCCCAGGGTTGTGGCGGGTCGCCTCCGGTCCCTCCCAAACGCCGTCGTCCCTGGTTAGGGCCTGTGCGCCAGACGTCTGTCAAGCGCGCAAGAATACCGTTTCGTGGACAGCGCATCGCACCTCGCCGGGCTCCGGCGCAACTACCAGGGCGAACCTCTGCTCGACGTGGCCGACGATCCGATGACGCAGTTCGCCGTCTGGTTCGACGACGCGGTGAGCGCCGAAGTTCCGGAACCCAATGCCATGGTGCTCGCGACGGCGTCGGCCGGGGGAAGACCCTCGGCGCGGACAGTTCTGTTGAAAGGCGCCGACGAGCAAGGTTTCACGTTCTTCACCAACTACGAGTCCCGCAAGGGCCGCGACTTGGCCGAGAACCCCCGTGCCGCCCTGGTCTTCCCGTGGCATGTCATCAGCCGCCAGGTACGCGTGGAGGGCCGCGTCCGGCGCCTGTCCCGCGAGGACACCGCGGCCTATTTCCAATCGCGCCCGTACGGCTCCCGCATCGGCGCCTGGGCCTCCCGGCAGTCGGCGGTGGTCCGCAATAGAGAGGACCTGGAAAACCGCTACAACGAACTCGCGGAGAGATGGCCGGAAGATCCACCGGTGCCCGACTTCTGGGGCGGCTACGTGGTCGTGCCGAGCGAGATCGAGTTCTGGCAGGGCCGCGGCGACCGCATGCACGACCGGCTGCGCTACCGGAGGACGGGCCAGGACTGGACGGTCGAACGCCTGGCGCCTTGAGGCGGGCCGTCCACAGGCTGTGGACGGCGCGGCCGGTGGGCTCGACGTTGTCCACAGGCCTGGGTGGGCGGTGGCGAAGTCGTCGGTCCGGGGCGGGAGAATCGGCCCGCCCTCGTGGGTGGGCCCGTCACCAGGACGAACCCGGAAATATGTGATATTTCCCCCATGAGTAGGGTGTCCCCCCGTGAGCAAGGTGAGGGCGGCACTCGAACGGCATTTCGCGGACACCCGGCCGGTGGCCATCCCCGAGTACCGCAGGCTCCTGGCCGGCCAGGCCGTCGGGTTCATCGGGTTCCAGCTCACCGGAGTCGCCGTCGCGGCCGAGATCTACTCGATCACCAAGTCGTCGTTCTGGGTCGGCATGATGGGGCCGGTCGCCCTCGTCCCGCTCGTCGTCTTCGGCCTGTGGGGCGGCGCGGTCGCCGACGCCATGGACCGGCGCAAGCTGCTGCTGATCAGCTCCCTGTTCACCTGGGGCGCCACGATCGCGCTGCTCGTCAACGCGCTCACCGCCAAGAGTGTGTGGGTGATCATGGCGGCGGTGTTCGTGCAGTCGAGCGGCTTCGCGGTCAGCTCACCCACCCGGCAGGCGATCGTCCCGAGGCTGGTGCCGACCGACCTGGTGCCGGCCGCGAACACCCTGAGCTTCCTGTTCTCCAGCCTCGGCTCGGTGCTCGGGCCGCTGCTCGGCGGCGTGATCCTGGCCACCACCGACTTCTCGGCCGCCTACGCCATCGACGCCGTCCTCTTCACCGCCACCCTGTACGCCTCCTACCGGCTCCCCAAGCTGGAGCCCCTCGGCGAGGTGACCGCCCCCGGCCCCCGGGCCGTGGCCGACGGCCTGCGCTACATCATGACCAGCCCGATCGTGCTGATGAGCTTCGCCGTCGACATCGTGGCGATGGCCTTCGCCCTGCCGAGGGCGCTGTTCCCCCAGATGGCCGCCGAACGCTTCGACGGCTCGGAGTTCGCCTTCGGCGCGCTGTCGGCCTCGATCGCCCTCGGCTCGGTCGTCGGCGGCGTCTTCTCCGGCTGGGTGGGGCGCGTACGCCGCCAGGGGGTGGCCCTCACCGTCGTGATCGCCCTGTGGGGCCTCAGCGTGGCTCTGGCGGGCCTGGCCGAGCCCCTGTGGCTGTGCGTCGCCCTGCTGGCCGTGGGCGGGTTCGCCGACCTGGTCTCGGCGGTCTGGCGGCAGACCATCCTGCAGACGTACGCGCCGGACGAGATGCGCGGACGCCTCCAGGGCGTCTTCTTCGTCGTGGTGGCCGGCGGGCCGCGCCTGGGCGACCTGAGGGCGGGGGCCACGGCCTCGGCGTTCGGGCTGGTCCCGGCCTGGGTCGGGGGCGGCCTGCTGTGCGCGGTGAGCGTCTTCGCGGTCGGGCTGTCGGTGAAATCGTTCCGTAACTACCGGGTGGGTTCCTAGCTGGGCCGCGGGCCGCCCACGTGCGGGTCCGGACACCGGAAGCTTTTCGGGCCTCTCGCTGTTGCCCAAGGTGCTTTCCCGGACCAGTAAGGTCGGCGGGAACGCGCTTGCGGGTCGTAGCATCGAACAGGACCGGGAGGATGACCGTTGACCGCACACGGCCTGATCGACACGACGGAGATGTATCTCCGCACGATCTTCGAGCTCGAAGAGGAAGGGATCGTCCCGCTGCGCGCCCGGATCGCCGAGAGGCTGCAGCAGAGCGGTCCCACCGTGAGCCAGACCGTCGCCCGCATGGAGCGCGACGGGCTCGTCAAGGTGGAGGGCGACCGCCACCTGACCCTGAGTGAGGCGGGCCGCAAGCAGGCGATCCGCGTCATGCGCAAGCACCGCCTCGCCGAGTGCCTGCTGACCCAGGTGATCGGCATGCCCTGGGAAGATGTCCACGTCGAGGCGTGCCGCTGGGAACACGTCATGTCGGAACAGGTCGAGGTGCGGCTGGTGGCCCTCCTCGGCAACCCGACCGTCTGCCCTCATGGGAACCCCATCCCGGGGCTCGAAGAGCTGGGCGCGTCCGGTTTGACGGAAATTGAGCAGGTCTCGCCTATGGCCGACGTCGCGGGGCCAAGAGATATACCCGTTGTCGTGCGCCGAATTAGCGAACAAGTGCAAAGCGATCCCGCTCTGATGCTTAAACTCAAGCAAGTTGGGATACAACCCGGACGCGAGGTGACGCTCGCGGCGAGCGACGACGGTGTGCGGGTGACTGGTGACGAACAGGCTGACAACAACCTCGCGGAGCTCCCGCGCGACGTCGCAGCACACGTTTTCGTCTCCAAGCGCTGATCCCCACGGGTCCAGCTCTGTTCTCCTAGGAGTGGTCGTCGGATGAAGCGTTGGGGGGACCTGTCGCAGGACACGACCGACCACCTCTCCGCGGGCGCGGTGCTCGACCAGGCGGAGTTGGCCGTCGTCGTCACCGACAGGTTCAGCAACGTCCTTTACTGGAACCCCTTCGCCGAGCAGCTGTTCGGCCGGCCGGGCTACGCCCACGGGCGTGATGACACGATCTCCATCAGCATCATGGAGCGTGACCACCCGCTGGGCGTCGAGCTCGCCAAACACGTGCTCAAGGGCAACGTGTGGGAGGGGACCTTCGACGTCGTCCGCCACGACGGCACGCTGATCTACGTGCGGGCGCAGGCGGTGCCCATGCGGCACACGTCGGGGTCGGTCACCGGCATCGTGATCACCGCCCGCGAGGCGATGAAGAGCAACGAGCGGGAGAAAGACCGCTTCGGCCTGCTCGAGCGCATCGGCGAGCGGCTGGCCGGCTCCCTCTACGTCGAGGAGACCCTCAACCGGGTCGCCGAGATGCTCGTCCCGCAGTTCGCCGACCACTGCTTCATCGAGCTGATGGAGGGCGAGCGGCTGGTCCGCAAGGTCTCCACCCACGTCGGCGGCTGGCAGCCCCCGGCCGACACCTGGAAGCCCGTCGGCGCCGAGATCCGCTATCCCATCGGCCACTACGCCGACAGCGCGATGCGCCGCCAGGAGACCATCCTGGTCGAAGACTTCTCCCAGGTCAGCTACCCCTCCATCAGCGAGGGCGCGGCCCGGGTCGACGGCGAGGTCGGGGTCACCTCGGCGATCGTGGCGCCGCTGTGCGCCCGCGGCGAGTCCCTCGGGCTGATGTACCTGTCGATGTCCAACCTGACCGACCGGCGCTCGCCCCACTACGACGCCTTCGACCGCGACTTCGTCGGGGCCATCGCCACCCGGGTCGCCATCGCCGTCGACAACGCCCTCCTGTTCGAAGAGGAGCGCCACACGGCCGAGTCGTTCCAGAAGCACCTGCTGCCGCGTGAGCTGCCCAAGCTCGACGGGCTCGAGATCGCCGTCCGCTACCTCCCGGCCGCCCCGCTGTCCAGCCACGGCCAGGGCATCCAGACCCAGGTCGGCGGCGACTGGTACGACGTGATCCCGCTGTCGGCCGGTCGGGTCGGCATCGTGATCGGCGACGTCGAGGGCCGCGGCGCCAAGGCCGCCGCCGTGATGGGCCAGCTCCGCGCCGCCCTGCGGGCCTTCGCACAGGACGACAAGCCTCCGGCCGACATCCTGGCCCGCCTCGACGAGTGGACCCGCATACTGGCCTCTCCCGAGGAAGACGACTTCGGCGCCGACGTCACCAGCCCGCCGATCGTCACCTGCCAATACATGGTCTACGACGCCTGGTCGCGCGAGTTGTCGTTCGCCAACGCCGGTCATTCGCCGCCCCTGCTGATCGTCGACGGTTCGGTCACCGAGCTCGACATCGGCGACGTCGGCAAGCCGCTGGGCGTGCGGGCCACCGGCGTCCACGCCGACCTGGTCTACAAGGAGGAGACGCGGGTGCTGCCCCCGGGCGCGACCCTGCTCCTCTACACCGACGGCCTGGTCGACCGGCGTCCGCTGCGCGAGTCGGGGGTGCCCTCGCGCGACCTCGAAGAGGCCGTGCGGGTGCTGTGCGACGAGATCTCCAAGATCGCCGACGAGCCGGTCGAGCGCATCGCCGACGTCGCCACCAGCGCGGTGCCCGGTGAGATCGACGACGACATGGCGATCCTGGTCGTCCGGTCGGGCGGCGGCGAGCTGGAGTTCGAGGAGTCCGACTATCCCGCCCAGCCGATCATGGTCGGCGAGGCGCGGCGGATGGCCCGCAACGCCTTCGAGCGCTGGAACATCCCCGAGGAGAAGGGCGAGCTGGCCTGCCTGCTCGTCTCCGAGGTGGTCACCAACGTCGTGCTGCACGCCGCGTCGGCCAGCGCGCCGCGCCGCGAGCTCGTGCTCGACGGGCCGCCGCTGCCGTTCGACGAGTCGTGGGACTTCCCCGAGCTCGAGGTCGACCTCGATCTCGACCTTGGCCGTGAGGGCATCGCGGCGCTCAACGCCGCCGCCGACCCCGAGAAGAAGTTCACGCTCCGGCTCCGCCGCGGCGGCGAGTCGATCTGGGTCGAGGTCTTCGACCAAGACCTCCGGCTGCCCCGCATCCGCAGCGCCGGGGAGAACGACGAAGGCGGGCGAGGGCTTTACCTGGTCGACCAACTGGCTCGGCGTTGGGGCTCCCGGCCCACCCCCGACGGGAAGGCCGTCTGGTTCGAGATTCCGGTCGGCGGTCGCTGAGCTGGCTTTCCCGTGGGTTCGGTGTTTGACTCGAACCCATGGAGCTGGTGTACCGCCGCACGGGAGCCGGCCCGCCCCTGGTGCTGATGCACGGGATCGGGCACCACTGGCAGGCCTGGCAGCCGGTCATCGACCTGCTCGCCCGGCACCATGACGTGATCGCCGTCGACCTGCCCGGGTTCGGCGCCTCCCCGCCCCTGCCCCCGGGCACGATCTCCACCGCCGAGTCGCTGGCCTACGCCGTCGAGGCCTTCTGGCACGACCTCGGCATCGAGGAACCCCACGTCGCGGGCAACTCCCTCGGCGGCTACCTCGCCCTCGACATGGCCTCGCGCGGGGTCTGCCGTACGGCCACCGCGATCTCCCCGGCCGGATACTGGTCACGGACCGAGCTGCTCTGGCTCCGCAGCGTGCTCAAGGTGATGCGGATGGGGCCGATCACCCGGAAGGGCCTGGGGCTGGTCGTCGCCCATCCCGAACGGGTGTCCGACGAGGTGCTCCACGCCGGGTGGCTGGCGCTCAAGGAGGCGCCCGGCTTCTACGAGACGCTCGACGCCTTCTACTGGATGCCGCCGCCCGCGCCGCCGAAGGTGCCGGTCACGATCGCCTGGGGCGAGAAAGACCGGCTGCTGCCCAAACGGCAGGCGGTCAGGGCCGGGCGGTGGGCGCAGAAGCGGGTGCACCTGCTGCCCGACTGCGGGCATGTCCCGATGACCGACGATCCCGAGCTGGTGGCGCGGGTGCTCCTCAGCGGAGCACGCGCAGCGAACTGACGACCGTCGCGATGTCGGGCCACAAACGCTTGTGGGTGTCCGGGATGGTGATCCAGATGACCGACGGGCGGTCGGCGCCGGTCTCCACCGCGACGGCGACGGCCAGCTCCAGCCGTGCCTTGCGCCCCAGTTCGCTGGGCGGCATGCGCATCTCGCGGGCCACCAGCCAGCCGTTGGGAACGCGCTGCGAGGCGACGTCCTTGCCCTTGGTGCCGCGCGGGAAGTTGTTCTCCTGCTTGTAGTCGAGCATCGCGACGGCGGCGTCGTAAGGGCTGTCGCCTCCGTCGACGTCGCTCCACAGGCGCTGGGCGTCGATGTCGGCGAACCACTCGCTGTCGAGGTCCGGGCCGTACTCCTCGGTGACGAAACTCTGGCGGGTGGAGTAGCGGCCGTCGGAGAACAGGCCTTCCGGCTGGCCCTTGGCGGGTTTCCAGGGCTTGCCGAGTTCGGCGTAGCGGAGGCGGGCCTTGCGGTCGCGGACCTCGCCGATCACCTGCGAGGGGGTGCCGGAGTACTTCTTGAGGCGGACGACGGTGCCCTCGGCGATGCGGTCGACCTCCAGCGTGGGGGAGGGCGACGGGGTCGGCTCCTCCGTCGGGGTCGGGGTCGGCTCCGGCGTGGGGGTGGTCGCGGTGACCGGCCTCGGGGGCGCGGGGCGGTCGGGGCGAGGTAGCGCGGTCGGGGTGGCGCCCGAGTTGGCGGCCAGGGAGATGCCGGTGATCACCTGGGTGACCAGGAGGGCGCCGCCGAGCAGGTTGGCCCACACCGGGACGCGGACGTAGAGGCGGCGGGCCTTGGGGGAGACCTTGGGCATGTCAGCCCGCCTTCGGGAGCAGGACCAGGCCGGCCTTGCGGGCGTCGCGCACGCTCTCGCGCAGCGCGGCCTCGACCCTGGCGGCCTTCTCGGTCAGGGCGTCGATCTCCTCGGTGGCCAGGCGGTCGCGGACCGTCCGGGCCAGGAGTTCGGTGTAGGCGTCGCCGTCGTCGGCCAGGTCCTGGAGGGTCTTCCACTCCTGGTAGGCGTCGTCGGCGGCCATCACCCGCAGGGCGTAGTCCTCCAGCGCCTCGACCCGTTCGGTCAGGGAGTCGGTGGCCACCCTCAGGGCGCTCTCGTGGGCGTCGAGCATGTCTCTGATGCGGTCGGTGACCTTGCCCTTGCGGGCCGCCCGCTGTTCGCGGCGCAGCCGGGTCATCTCGGCGAGGGTCTCGGCGATCTCCCACTCCTGGCGGGGGAGGGTGACGGTGTTGGCGATGTCGTCGAGCAGGCCGGCCCGGTTGACGCTCGATTCGAGCACGGCGGCGACCGCCTTCTGGGTGCGCTCCAGCAACTCGGCGTCGCGGAGATGCAGGTCGGCGATGTAGCGGCCCTGGTGCTTGCGGGCCAGCTTGGCGACGGGCGACTCGCCCGACAGGGCCAGCAGGGCGAGGAATGCCACCGCCTCGACCGCGAGGCTCATGGTGAAGGCGGGGGCGAAGCCGTAAAAGAACCAGATCATCAGCTGGACGACCTGCAGGGTCGCGCCGAGCGGGAACCACCACCGGCCGTGGAGGCGGCCGATCACGACGGGCAGGAACCCCCACAGCGAGGCCGACAGCAGCGCGGCCCAGGCGTCGGCGCCGATCCGGCCGCCCCAACGGGGGCGGCCCGGGACCGGGTGGAGGAACTCGGGGGAGGCGGCCATGAGCGCCCGCTCGGCGGGCGGCAGAGCCGGATCGAACGCAGGTCTCATCGGATGGTCTGACCCCAGATCAGGAGCATGGCGATGATGAAGACGATCATCACGCCTCCGTAGGCGACGGCGCCCAGCCGGAAGAACCGGCGCACCTTGTTCAGCAGCCAGGCCGCCAGGAACGCCAGGAAGACCAGCAGGATCAGCCCGGTGATTTCCATGGGGCCAGTATGAAGCTTTACCGCCGCTTTTGGATTGGTTCAGAACCCGAATGATCTGCCGATGATCTCCTTCATGATCTCGGTGGTGCCGCCGTAGATGGTCTGGACGCGGGCATCGAGCCAGGCCTTGGCCACCGGGTACTCGGTCATGTAGCCGTAGCCGCCGTGCAGCTGCAGGCAGCGGTCGATGACCTTGTTCTGCAGCTCGGTGGTCCACCACTTGGCCTTGGCGGCGTCGACCGGGGTCAGGGTCCCGGCGTTGAGCGCGGTCACGCAGGTGTCGACGTACAGGCGGGCGATCTCGACCTCGGTGGTCAGCTCGGCCAGCACGAACCGGGTGTTCTGGAAGCTGCCCAGGTTCCGGCCGAACGCCTGACGGCTGCGGCAGTAGTCGATCGTCGTGGCCAGCACGGCCTCGGCGGCGGCGACCGCGACCACCGCGATCGACAGGCGCTCCTGCGGCAGGTTGCCCATCAGCTGGAAGAACCCCTGGCCGTCGTCGGGCCCGAGGCGGTTGGCGGCCGGGACCCGGACGTTCTCGAAGAACAGCTCGGCGGTGTCCTGCGCCTTGAGGCCGACCTTGTCGAGGTTGCGGCCCCGCTGGAAGCCGGGCATGCCGCGCTCGACCACGAACAGGGTGGTGCCGCGCGCCCCGGCCGCCGGGTCGGTCTTGGCCACCACGACCACCAGGTCGGAGTTGATGCCGTTGGTGATGAAGGTCTTCTGACCGTTCAGGACGTAGTCGTCGCCGTCCTTCTCGGCGGTGGTCCGGATGCCCTGGAGGTCGCTGCCGGCCCCCGGCTCGGTCATCGCGATGGCGGTGATCAGCTCGCCGCTCACGAAGCCGGGCAGCCAGCGGGCCTTCTGCTCGTCGTTCGTCAGGTCGACGAAGTAGGGGGCCATCACGTCGTTGTGCAGGCCGAAGCCCAGGCCGCTGGCGCCCGCGCGGATGATCTCCTCGATGACCACCACGTTGAACCGGAAGTCGGTGATCCCGATGCCGCCGTGTTCCTCGGGGACCGACATGGCGAACATGCCCAGGTCGCCGGCCTTCTTCCAGATCTCGCGAGGGACGATGCCGTCCTTCTCCCACTGCCCGTGGTTCGGGATGACTTCGCGGCTCATGAAATCGCGCACGGTCTCACGGAAGAGCTCGTGCTCCTCCTCGAAGAGGGTTCGCTCCATGACTAACAGAATACGATTCTGTTACTCCTCAGAACATGCTGGGGAGCGCATCACAAGTGCGCCACGTTCCCACCAATCCCTCTCCTTAACCCCATAAGATCTACCTTCGGTTTGGTATGCCGCGATATCGGAGTGTGGGCAATGCGGTGGGAACGAACGCGTCGGCGGTGGGCCGCCCTGGGAGCGGTGGGAATTGCCACTGCTGGCGCACTGATCGTCTTCCCCGGCACCAGCCAGGGTTCGGCAGAAGGTCCCTACTACTTCAAGTGCGTCGGCCCGCTGGCCGACGGCCAGACGATCGCGGCGTCGATCTCGCTGTCGTCCAAGGAGCTGACGGTCGGCCAGCAGCTGGTCATCAACTGGCAGCTCGGTGACGCGCAGCGCAGCGTGAAGGTCCCCGACCCCTTGAACCCCAATCACGACAAGGGCGGCCACCTCGCGGTCACCGCCCGCGTGAAGGCGCACGGCGTGTGGACCGGCCAGGGCGCGATCGACTCGACCGGCACCCGCCTGGTCGAGGAGGGCGACCTGCGTACCGGCAAGCCGTTGTCGCTGGGGCTGGTCTCGCCGGGTCTGGCGACCGCCGAGCGGGCCGGCTCCGGGTCGATCGAGGTCGGGCCGATCATCCTGGACCTGGCTCCGGTCGAGTCGACCTGGAACAACACCTTCGTCGAGCCGGTCGGTGACTTCGGGGTGGCCTACGACGGCAACTGGTCCTACCTCGCCGACAACAACTCCTACCTCGGCGAGACCCACTTCAACCACGACCTCCACCAGGCGAGCAAGGAGGACGCCGAGGCGTCCTTCACCTTCGTCGGCACCGGCGTCGACCTGATCGGCGACAAGGCGAGCGACATGAGCGAGTTCACGCTCGTCACCGACCAGGGCAACCCCCCGGACGAGGCCTCCGAGCGCTACAACGCCTACTGGTCGGTCGCGGGTGAGCGGCGGGTCCGGGAGACCTTCACGGCGGCCAAGGACCTGCCCTACGGCAAGTACACCGTCAAGGTCAACAACAAGACCGAGGGCAAGCACGCCCGGATCGACGCCTGGCGCGTCCACGCGAGCACCGCCGACAACCTGAACAAGTCGCCCTACCACACCGTCTGCAGCCCCGAGCCGAAGTTCCCGCTGATCCCGCTGACGGTGACCGGCGGCGGCAACGGCTCCCCGTCGCCCGACCCCTCCGGCGACCCGTCGCAGAGCCCCTCGGGGAACCCGTCGGTCACGCCGTCGACCACCCCGACGACGACGCCCACCACCACGCCGAGTGGCTCGGCGACGCCCTCCGGCAACGTGAGCAGGCCGCCGACGCCGCAGGAGAACTTCACGCCGCTGGTGTCGGTGATCGTGCAGGGCACCCCGACCCCCACGGCGACCACGACCGTGACGCTGACCTCGACCCCGACCGTGGCGCAGGTGGCCATCACGCCACTGGGCGGCGCGCAGACCGGTGAGGCGCCCGACCGGTCGAACCCCGGCGCCGCGGTGCTGGTGGCCGGTGCGTTGCTGCTGATGGGTGGCATGGTCAGCGGAATCAAGCTGCTGCGCAGGCGCGCGGCCCACGCCGGGGAGCGGTGATGACGGACAAGCGCAATCCCTATCCGACGCCCGACCCCGAGCCGGAGGAGGAGCAGCAGAAGCCCGCCTCTCCCGGGGCGATCGTGCAGCACCCCTACGACCGGCTGCTGAAGGCGACCGGGCACAAGCTCGTGAAGGGCGACAGCGGCGACAAGCCGGCCCTGCCCATCGACCCCTCGGCCGACGAGACCACCGACGCCGCGGACGCCTCGACGGCTCCGGCGGCCTCCGCCCCCGACGCGCCCGGTGCGGTCGCGCCGGGTGGCGTGGTCATGGTCCCGAGCGGGTCGGTGCCTCCGGGCATGGTGCCCGTCGTGATGGTGCCGGTGAACCAGGTTCCTGGTGCCGGTGTTCCGGGTTCGGGTGTCCCCGGTGCTGGTGTCCCAGGTGCCGTTCCCGGGGCGCAGGCCGGTGTTCCCGGCGCCGGTGTCCCCGGGGCTCAGGTTCCGGGTGCCGGTGTTCCGGTGGGTGCGGTTCCGGTTTCCGGTACGCCCTCCGCTCAGGTCGTCCCCGTCATCCAGGTCCCGGCGCAGGCGCCTGCGCCTGACGGCATGTCCAAGCGGACCCTCACGGCCCTGCTGGTCGGCGGCTCCTTCAGCGGTATCGCGGCGATCATGGCCGGGCTGCTGATGGTGTTCTCGCCGACCGCGCCGATCGAGGAGCCGGCCGACGAGGTCAGCATCCAGGCCGCCGGCAACTCCTACGTCATCCCGCCGACCGTGGGCCCGGGCGGCCCCGGCGTCCCGCTGACCGCGGCCGACCCGACCGCCCCGCCGCCCCAGCCGGCCACCCAGCCGGTCGCTCCGCTGACCCTGTCGCCGCAGGTCGTGGCGCAGGCGAACGGGGTGGGCCTCAACGTCGAGGTGCCGAAGCCGGCCGCGAAGGCGAGTTCCGCGCCGAAGGTGACCGCGCCCAAGTCGTCGCGTCCCTTGAAGATCAGCATTCCGGCGGTCGGCGTGAACCGGGCCAAGATCGGCACTGTGGGCGTGACCAAGAAGGGCGAGATCGCGACGCCGTCGATGGCCAAGCCCAAGGAGACCGCCTGGTACAGGTTCGGGCCCGCCCCCGGCGACCAGGGTCCGGCCGTCATCCTCGGGCACGTCAACACCCGCTCGGGCGCCGCGGTCTTCAGCCGCCTGCGCGACATCAAGCGCGGCAACAAGATCAGCATCCTGCGCGCGGACGGTAAACTGGCGGTCTTCACCGTCGATGGCGTCGAGCAGGTCAGCAAGAAGGCCTTCCCGACCAAGCGCGTCTACGGGAACACCATCACCTCAAGCCTTCGGTTGATCACGTGTGGTGGTGCCTACAATGCGAAGACCCATCACTACACCGACAACATCGTCGTCTACGCGACCCTGACCGAGGTCCGCTGATAGACGGTCGTATCCGGGGGCAAGCGATGAGGATGCTGAACACTCGTGCCCGTTTCGCCGCGCGCGGAGCGGGCGCCGGGGCCGTCGCCGCCCTGCTGTTACTCGGCCTCCCCGCGCTGGCCGGCAACAGCGACGGCACGACGACCTACGAGTGCGTCAGGGGCGCCGAGACGTCGGCCACGCCCTATCGGGTGCGGGTCATCCTCGGCGCACCCGACCAGCCCAAGCCGAGCGCGCCCGTGTCGGTCGTCTGGAGCCTGCTCCCCGCGACGCCGACGGCCAGCGGCGGGCCCGTCATGAGCCTGCCGACCCCGCTGGCCGTGGGCGACCAGGTCGCGGCCCAGGGCGTGCTGCGGGCCACCGGCCCGGCCATCGACTCCTCGACCCCCACGCCGAGCACGACTCCGAGCACGACTCCCAGCACGACTCCGAGCGGCTCGGGCAGCCAGACCCCCAGCCAGACGCCCAGCACGACTCCGAGCACCACCCCCAGTACGACGCCGAGCCAGACCCCCAGCCAGACCCCCACCGCGAGCCTGACTCCGACCCAGGACCCCGACGAGTCCGGTGACGACCCGCCGGTGTACCACGGCGCGACCGCCAACGCCACGGTGACGGTGAACGCGGCGGCCACCCAGGGCGCCACCGTGTGGCCGATCCCGCAGCTCATCGGGGTCGTCACCCCCAAGGCGACCGGGGTGTTCGAGGTGTCCGCCCGTGATTTCACGGTGCGGGTCAGGCCCTCGGGGGCCACGACCGACAGCGTGCTCTACAACTGCGCCCTCCCTGACAGCGCGACCCCGGTCGCGTTGAAGATCACTGTGGTCGCGTCGCCGACTCCGACGTCGTCCACGACCCCCAGTTCGTCCACCACCCCCACGCCGACCGGCAGCGGCACGCCGACCCCCAGGGGCACGGTGACCGCCACCGCCACGGTGACCGCGCCGACGCCGGTCGACCGCTCCACCCGTACCGCCACGGCGACCGTCACCGCTCAGGTCGAGACCCCCGGCGGGGGCGTCGCGACCGGTGGGGGAGGGTCTCTCGGGCCCGACGGGCGGGTGCTCGTGCTGGCCGGAGGCACCGTCACGCTGGCCGCGATGGTGGGAGGCCTGATGCTCAGGAGACGTGTGGGGTCTTGACGAAATCTTTACTGATTGTCGTCAGAGTAGGGGTTATCCCTGCCTTCTCCCAGGCTTTGTCCCTAGGATCTCCCCATCCGCCATGAAACGGTCATCGAATCTGAAACGGAGAGAGTCAGTGCTGAAGTGCAAGGCACGGCGACGCATCGCTACCAAGGCCGCCGCTGCCGGTGTGGTCAGTGCTGGTCTTCTTCTTGGTCTCGGTCCCCTGCTCAGCAGCGCCACCGCCGACACGAAGACGGTGAACTACATCTGCAAGCCCTGGCTGGCCGGGGTCGAGGGAACCGACATCGACTATGACGTGACCGTGGCCCTGAACTCCTCCGTGACGGCCGCGACCATCGCCACCGGTTTCAACGCGACCGTCGCGCTGAGCGGCACCGCGCTTCCCCCGGCACCGGTGGCCCTGGAGACGACCAACTCGATCCAGATCGCCGCCGAGATCGAGATCAAGGGCAACGGCAGCGCGGCGGCCATCGCCACGGTGACCCCGTCGGCCTCCGTAGCCCCGGCCGCCCCGATCTCCGTCGGCGGCGCGCTTCCCGCTCTGCCCACCCCCACGGCCACGATCACCCCGTCGACCGGTACGACCCAGCTGATCCTGACCGCCAAGAACTTCACGATCCGGCTGATGAGCGGCACCACCGAGGCCGCCAAGTTCGTGTGCAGCCTGCCGACCACGGCTCCGCTCCCGACTCCGGCGAGCGCGACCCTGAGCGTCACGGGCGCGAGTACCACCCCTTCGACCTCGCAGACGCCCTCGCCGAGCCCGTCCACCTCCAACACGCCGACCCCCCGGACCACCAAGACGGTGACCGAGACCGCCACCGCCGAGGTGCCGGTCGACGACCAGGTCGAGACGCCCGACGGCGGCGTGGCCACCGGCGGCGGCGGCATGCTCGGCCCCGACGGCCGGGTGTTCGTGCTGACCGGCACGGCGATCGTGCTGGCGGCCGGCATCGGCGGGCTGATGCTGCGCTCCCGGCGACGGCCGCAGCAGGGATGAGGCGCCGGTGACCGGCTATTACCCGCAGGATCCCAACCAGCCGCAGCAGGGCTACGTCTACTACCAGCAGGTTCCGGCGCCGCAGCAGGAGCCTGAGGGGAAGAACGGCACCCAGCTCGTCCGGCTGATTCTGATCATCGCCGCGGTGGCCGGTCTCCTGACGGTCGGGCTCGGACTGGTGTTCATCCTGGGCAACCCGGAGGAGTACGGCGAGCCCAACCGGGTCAACCTCAAGCCCGCCAACGGCATGCTCGCCGAAGTGGGCCGGGGTGGCGGTCCTGAGCTGCCGCAGGCCGTTCCCGAGGCGCCGGCCCCGTTGCCGCCGCTGACGCCCGTCGCCCCCATGACCCAGCCGTCGTCGCCCAAGCGCCTGATCGTCAAGCGGCTGAACATCGACGCGCCGGTGCGCTCGGTGGGGCTCGACAAGACCGGCGCGATCGAGCCGCCGCCGCTGGCCAACACGAACCTGGTCGGCTGGTACCGGAAGGGCCCGACCCCGGGCTCCGCCGGGCCGGCCACACTGGTGGGTCACCGCGACACCGCGACCTCGCCCGCGGTGTTCAACCGGCTGGCCGAGCTGCGCTACGGCGACACCGTCGAAGTGGTCCGGCAGGACGGCACCGTCGCGATCTTCACCGTCGGCGGCATCGAGCAGGCCGACAAGACGACGTTCCCGACCGAGCGGGTCTACGGCGACAGCGACATGGCCGAGCTCAGATTGATCACATGTGGTGGAACATACAACCGCACCACCCGTCACTACGTGGACAATGTCATCGTTTACGCGACGATGACAGGGACCGGCCTAGCCTCGTCCTGACTTCTACGTAAGGAAGGGCACATGGGTCTTCTCTCCAATCTGCTGCTGCCCGGCCGGCTGCGCACCGGCCCCACGGTCGTGTTGCCGGCCAAGACCAAGCCCGAGGCGATCCTGGAGATCGTCCGGCTGGCCGACCCGCAGGCGGAACTCGACGGCAACGACGTGCTGGCCGCCGCGACCCGCATCCACGACGGCGTCGAGCTCACCCCCGACCTGCAGAAGAAGCTCGGCCTCGACGGCGAGGAGAAGCTCTGGGCCCACCGGGTGGTGGCCGAGCGCCCGCTGCCGGTCGACTACTACGACAAGCTGCTGGCGGCCGGGCTGGCCTACCGCCTGGGCGGCTACTGCCTGTGCGAGGGCTCGGCCGACGACCCGGCCGAGGACGTCGAGCTGGAGTACGTGGTCTACCTCCCGGCGGTCGAGGAGTCGGAGCTGACCCCGGCTCTGGAGAAGATCCTCGGTACGGAAGAGGACGCCGCAGAGGGCGCTTCTCCGGGAGTCGACGACCCGACCGCGTCGAGCACCGAGACCGAAGCCAACGAGACCGCCGACGGCCACCCGGATGGCGACGCCACCACCGGGGACCGAGCCGGGAGCGCTCCCGGGAGCGCTGCTTCTGAAGCCGTCGAGGACCAGACCGACAGCGGCACCGAGGGCGCTTCCGACGCCGCGACTGAGGCCGGGGACGAATCCGACGACGCCGAGAGCGCGTCCGACGACGTCGCGCCCGGTTCCCAGGACGAGTCAGACGACACCCCCGAGGCCCCCAAGGCGCGGACGTCCCGTTGGTCGTCCGACGGTGTCTACGAGGCCGCCGGCTTCCGCGTTTCGGTGACGCCCGTGCATCGTTTCCCCGCCGCCGTCGCCGGGCTCATGCCCTACGCGACCGAGGTCGTCAGGATCGCGGTCAGCGCCACCGAAGAGCTCGACGGCGATGCCCGGATGCTCGATCCCGGCAACGTGGCCCTGGCTCTCGGCACCGCTCTTGACGGTCCCGTGGTCGACCACTGGGGATTCCAGGTCTTCGAACCCGCCGATCTGCTGCCGCCCAGGAGCGTCTAGGAAGCGACTGTTGTAGCCTCCCAAGTAACGACCGAATGTTGCTCGGTTTCGTGGAACAGGTGGAGGCCATCGTGGCAGAGGCGTACATCGTCGGTGCGGTTCGCACTCCCGTCGGCAGGAAGAAGGGCGGGCTGTCGGCCGTCCATCCGGTCGATCTGGCCGCGTATCCGCTGAAGGAGCTCATCGACCGGACCGGGGTTGACCCGTCCGCCGTCGACGACGTGATCATGGGCTGCGTCATGCAGTTCGGGCCGCAGTCCATGGACATCGCGCGGAACGCCTGGCTGAGCGCGGGCCTGCCCGAGACCGTGGCGGGCGTCACGATCGACCGGCAGTGCGGGTCGTCGCAGCAGTCGATCCACTTCGCCGCCCAGGGCGTCATGTCGGGCACGCAGGACCTGGTGGTGGCGGCCGGGGTCGAGTCGATGTCGATCGTCCCGATGGGCTCCAGCATCACGGCCGCCCTGGAGAAGGGCATGCCGTTCCCGTTCGGCGAGAAGTGGGTCGAGCGCTACGGCATGCAGGAGATCTCCCAGTTCCGGGGCGCCGAGCTGATGGCCGAGAAGTGGGGCTTCTCCCGCGAGGACATGGACTGCTACGCCTACGAGAGCCACCAGCGCGCCGCCAAGGCCGTCGCCAACGGCTACTTCAGAGACCAGATCGTCCCGGTCGCCGGCGTCGAGGACGACGAGGGCCCCCGCCCCGACACGACGCTCGAGAAGATGGCCTCGCTGAAGCTGCTGCGGGAGGGCGGCCGGATCACGGCCGCTACCTCCTCGCAGATCTCCGACGGCGCCGGCGCGATCCTGGTGGCCTCGGAGCAGGCCGTACGCGACCACAACCTGACCCCCAGGGCCCGGATCGTCACCCTGGCGCTCACCGGCGACGACCCGGTCTACATGCTGACCGCGCCGATCCCGGCGACGAAGAAGGCGCTGAAGCGGGCCGGGCTGAGCATCGGCGACATCGACGTGGTCGAGATCAACGAGGCGTTCGCGCCGGTCCCGATGGCGTGGATGAAGGAGCTCGACGCCGACCCCGACAAGACCAACCCGAACGGCGGCGCGATCGCCCTGGGCCACCCGCTGGGCGGCACCGGCGCGATCCTGATGGCCAAGCTGCTGCACGAGCTGGAGCGCACCGGCGGCCGCTACGGCCTGCAGACGATGTGCGAGGGCGGCGGTCAGGCCAACGTCACCATCATCGAGCGGCTCTAGCCCTCGGGGCAGACGTCGATCAGGTGCCCTTCCGGGTCGGCGATCACCGTCCAGTGGTCGCCGCCCGGCTGGAAGTCGGGCTTGGTGGCCCCCAGCGCGAGATACTCCTCCACCGCCTTGGCGACGTCGGGCACCCGGACGTCGATGTGGAACTGCTTGCCCGGTCCCGGCCACGGGGCCGGGGCCCGCTCGGGGACGCGCTGGAAGTAGAAGGTCGTGGTGCCGTCGCCGATGGCGCTGTATTCGTCCTGGGAGTGCTGGACTTCGAAGCCGAGGACGGTGGCGTAGAACTCGGCGAGGGTCTTGGGCTCGGCGCAGTCGATGTTCACTGCGATCAGTTTCGCGATCGTGGTCATGCGCCTGATCCTCCTCGCGATACCTGCCAGGGCGTGTCAGGAATCCCGGGCGCGGTGGAGTCGCGGATGACCAGCCGGGTGGGCATGCTGTGCACGCCCGGCGTGGCCTTGCCGTCGATGGCGGCGAACAGGTGCTGGGCGGCGGTGTGGCCGAGGCGCTCCAGGTCGGGGTCGATCGTGGTGAGGGTGGGCCGGGTCTCCTCCGACAGCACCTCCCAGTTGTCGTAGCCGACGACCGCGATGTCGTCGGGCACCCGGCGTCCGCGTTCCCTGGCGGCCTCGATGAAGCCGGCCGCGATCTGGTCGTTGCCGCAGAACACCGCGTCGACCGTGGGGTCGTTCAGCAGCAGCATGTCGGCCGCGAGCCGGCCCCAGCGCTGGGACCACGCGCCGTAGAGCGTCTCGCCGGCCTGTTCCAGGCCGGCCTCCTCCAGCGTCTCCCGCACTCCCTCGGCCCGGTCGGTGGCCGCCTTGTAGGTGGTGGGGCCGGTGATGTGGGCGACGCGGGTCCGCCCGGTGGCGATCAGGTGGCGGACAGCCAGCCGCGCGCCGCCCTCGTCGTCGGGGACGAACGAGACGTCCGCGGGGTCGTCTGAGGGCGCGTAGGCGTACACGACCGGAACCGGCACGTCCTTGGTGATGGACGGGCGGGGGTTGGTGCTCTCGCCGACGACGATGAGGCCGTCGACCCGGCGGGAGAGCAGGGTGCGGATGTAGTGCTGCTCGCGGATCGCGTCGCCCCGGGCGTCGCAGAGGAGCACCGCCATCTCCCCGGCGCCGAAAGCGTTTTCCGCACCCAGCAGAACCGGGATGCCGAACCGCCCGACCATGTCGCTCGTGAGCAGCCCGACGGTGCGCGTCTGCCCGCTGAGCAGGCCTTGAGCCAGCACGTTGGGTTGGAAGCTGAGCTGGGCCGCAGCGTCGATGACCAGTTGCCTGGTAGTGGCCCGGACGTCGTCGCGGCCGTTGAGCGCCTTGGACGCCGTGGCGACGGAGACGCCCGCAAGGGCGGCCACGTCGGTGATGGTCGCACGTCTCGTCGTCACTCCCGAAAACCCTTTCGCCTGACATTGGCTGGTCAAACGGCATCATACCTGGCAAACCGTTGACAGTGATGCAGGTTTCTTCTACGTTACGAAAACCTTTTAGGTGATTTCGGTCATTGGTTCGGGGGGTATCGGAAGGAGCAGGCCATGAAGCCACGTGTGCTGGTCAGCGCTGCTGTGGTCGCATTGGTGTCGTTAGTCGCGGCGTGCGGCGGTTCGGGTGCGGGCGGGCAGCAGCCCGCCGCCTCGGACGCCGGCGTCGAGGTCACGATGTGGACCCGGGCGGCCACCCAGGCGCAGAGTGAGCGGTTGGTCAAGGCCTACAACGCGAGCCACAAGAACCAGGTGAAACTGACCGTCATCCCGACGGACAACTACCAGCCGAGGGTCGCCGCGGCGGCCGGCGCGGGGCAGCTGCCCGACATCTTCGCCTCCGACGTGGTGTTCGTGCCCAACTACACCTCGCAGGGCCTGTTCATGGACATCACCGACCGGGTCGCGTCCCTGCCGTTCAAGGACAGCCTCGCGCCCTCGCACATGAAGCTGGGCACCCTGGAGGGCCGGAACCACACCCTCCCGCACACGCTCGACCTGTCGGTCTGGTTCTGGAACAAGGACCTCTACGAGAAGGCCGGGCTCGACCCGGAGAAGGGCCCGACGTCCCTCAAGGAGTTCGCCGAGCAGGCCACCGCCGTCGACGAGAAACTCGGCCAGGACGGCAAGGTCAGCGGCACCTTCTTCGGCGGCAACTGCGGCGGCTGCTTCGTCTTCACCTTCTGGCCCTCGGTCTGGGCGGCCGGCGGTCAGACGCTCAACCCCGAGGGCACCGAGTCCCTCAACGACAAGTCGCCGATGACCGACGTGTTCGCGATCTACCGGGGCCTCTTCGAGAAGGGCGTCACCGGCGCCACCACCAAGGAGGAGCAGGGCCCGACCTGGACCGGCTTCTTCCCCAAGGGTGAGATCGGCGTCATGCCGATGCCGTCGACCACGCTCGGCTCGATGCCCGCCGACATGAACATCGGCGTCGCGCCGATCGCCGGCCCCGACGGCGGCGAGTCGACCTTCGTCGGCGGCGACTCCGTCGGCATCTCCTCGACCAGCAAGAACGCCGACGCCGCCTGGGACTTCCTGGCCTGGTCGGTCTCGGACGAGGCCCAGGTCGAGGTCATGGCCAAGAACAAGGACGTGCTCGCGCGGGTCGACCTGGCCGACAACAAGTACTCGGCGGAGGACCCCCGGGTGGTCCTGATCAACTCCCTGGTCGGCAAGGGCCAGACCCCGATGGCGCTGAAGTTCGGCGAGAGCTTCAACGACCCGCAGGGGCCCTTCCTCCGCCTCGCCCGCGAGGCCCTCTTCGGCGACGCCGCGAAGGTGACCGAACTCAACGCCGCGATCAACGCCTCGTTGCGGTCATGACCACCCTGACACGCCCCCGTGGGCGTGCGGCGCGCGGAGGTTCCTCCTCCGCCGTCGCGCCGCCGCCCTGGTGGCGCCGCCAAGGAGCACAGGGCTGGCTGTACGCCGCCCCGACCGCCCTGATCGTGGTCGTGCTCTTCCTGGCGCCACTCGTCCTCGTCGGCTGGATGTCACTGAACCGGTGGCCCCTGCTGGGCGAGGCCACGCTCAACGCCCCCGCCAACTACACCAAGATCGCCGACAACCCGCTCTTCGCCGACGCCGTGTGGTTCACCCTGAAGTACACCGTGATCATCACGGTCGTGCTCTCGCTGTTCGCGCTCGGCCTGGCCCTGCTCGTCCAGGAGCGCAGGCCCGGCGTGGGGTTCTTCCGCACCGCGTTCTTCCTGCCCGGCGCGGTGGGCTTCGCGGCGGCGGCGCTGCTCTTCTACGGCATGCTCAACAGCGACTTCGGCCCGATCGACCCGATCCTGCGAACCCTGGGGATCATCGACGAACCGGTCAGCTGGATCGGCACGCCGAACATGGCGCTGTTCTCCACGATCACGCTCGTGCTCTGGCGCTTCGCCGGGTTCAACATGCTCATCCTGCTCACCGGCCTACAGGCCATCCCGGTCGCGGTGTACGAGGCGGCCCGCACCGACGGCGCGAGCCGCTGGGTGATCTTCCGCCGGATCACGCTGCCGCTGCTGCGCCCCACGATCGCGCTGATGCTCATCATGAGCGTCACCGGCTCGCTGCTGGCCTTCGACCAGTTCTTCATCTTCACCAACGGCGGCCCCGACAACAGCACCGTCTCGATGGTCATGGTGATCTATCGCGACGCCTTCCTCCGGTTCGACCTCGGCGGCGCCGCCGCCCTGTCGGTCGTGCTGCTGATCGCCCTCGTCGCGCTCAACGCCCTGCAGCTGCGGGTCCTCAGGAGGCCGGAGTGAGGTACTACACCACCATGTCGGCCCTGGCCGTCCTGTTCCTGTTCCCGCTGGTGTGGAGCGGGTGGGCGTCCATGGAGGAGCCGCACAACTACGTCGAGATGGCCGGCTTCGGCGAGGGGCTGGGCACGTATCTGACCAACAGCGTCGTCGTCTCGGTGATGACCGTCGCGGGCACCCTGTTCGTCTCGGCGCTCGGCGGCTACGCCTTCGCCCGGTTCGCCTTCCCCGGCAAGAACCTGCTGTTCCTGGCGACGCTGGCGATTCTGATGGTGCCGTACGCGACGGTGCTGATCCCGCTGTACGTGCTGCTCGGCTACATCGGGCTGCAGAACTCGCTGGTCGGCGTGGCCCTGGTGTTCGTCATGTTCCAGCTCCCGTTCGCGCTGTTCATGATGCGCAACGCGTTCGAGGCGTTGCCGAAGGAACTGGAGGAGGCGGCGCTGGTCGACGGCTGCACGACCTTCCGGGCGTTCCTCCGCATCTTGCTGCGGGCGGTCCGGCCGGCCATGGTCACCGTCGGGCTGTTCGCCTTCCTGGCCTCCTGGAACGACTTCTTCGCGCCGCTGATCCTGCTCAACGACGGCGCCGGCTTCACGCTGCCGGTCGCGGTGGTCAGCATGACGCAGAACACGTTCGGCGCCATCGACTACGGCATGTTGCAGGCCGGCGTCATGGTCATGGCGATCCCGTGCCTGATCCTCTTCCTCGTCCTCCAGCGCCACTACGTGCGCGGATTCATGTCAGGAGCTCTGCGTGGCTAGTCCTGTGCTGCCCTCCTCCGGCGTGCTGTCCCCCCTCGGCCTGGACGCCGTGCGCCCCGCGCCCGGTTTCTGGGGCGACCGGATCGCCCTGAACCGCGAGGTCACCATGGCCCACTGCCAGGAATGGATGGAGAAGGAGGGCTGGATCGCCAACTTCCGGGGCGGGGTGCCACGCCGCGGCCGGGAGTTCAGCGACTCGGAGATCTACAAGCTGCTGGAGGGCATGGCCTGGGCCGACCATCCGGCGCTGCCGGAGCTGGCCGGGATCGTGGCCCGCGCGCAGGAGCCCGACGGCTACCTCAACACCCGCTGGCGGTACGCCCGCTACACCGACTTCGAGTGGGGCCACGAGCTGTACTGCTACGGCCACCTCATCCAGGCCGGGGTCGCCCGCCTCCGCACCCACGGCGAAGACGAACTGACGCAGGTCGTCCGCCGGGTCGCCGACCACGTGTGCGCCCGGTTCATGGAGACCACCGAGACCTGCGGGCACCCGGTGGTCGAGATGGCCCTGGTCGAGCTCTACCGCGCCACCGGCGTGGAACGTTACCTGGAGATGGCCCGCCGGTTCGTCGACCGCCGGGGGCTGCCGGCGCTGGCCGACATCGAGTTCGGCCGGGGCTACTTCCAGGACGACGTCCCGGTAAGGCAGGCCAAGGTGTTCCACGGCCACGCCGTGCGGGCGCTCTACCTGGCCTCCGGGGTCGTCGACGTCGCGGTCGAGACCGGCGACGCCGACCTGCTGAAGACCGTCGAGGCGCAGTGGGAGTCGACGATCGCCCGGCGCACCTACCTGACCGGCGGGATGGGCTCGCGCCACTTCGGCGAGTCGTTCGGCGAGGACTTCGAGCTGCCGTCCGACCGGGCCTACTCGGAGACCTGCGCCGGCGTCGCCTCGTTCATGCTCTCGCACCGGCTGCTGCTGGCCACCGGCGACGTCCGCTACGCCGACCTGGCCGAACGCACTCTCTACAACGTGCTGGCCACCTCGCCCGCGCTCGACGGCAAGTCGTTCTTCTACGCCAACCCGCTGCAGGTCCGGGTGCCGGCCGAGCCGCTCGACGGGATCAACCTGGCCGCCGAGGGCGGGCTGCGCTCGCCGTGGTTCACGGTGTCGTGCTGCCCGAGCAACATCGCGCGGACGTTCGCCTCCCTGCCCGCCTACTTCGCGGCGGCCGAGGAGTCCGGCGTCCGGATCCACCACTACACGCCCGCGGAGATCCGGCACGACGGGCTCGTGCTGAACGTGGAGACCGACTACCCGTGGTCGGGCCGGGTCGCCGTCACGGTGGCCGAGGGCGGGACCGGGTCGATCTCGCTGCGGGTGCCCTCATGGGCCGAAGGGGCGACCGTCTCCTACGGCGAGACGCGGCGCGCGGTCTCGCCCGGCTACGCCGTCGCGGAGGCCGAAGGCGGGTGGCGTCCGGGCGACGTCATCACCCTCGACCTGCCCGTCATCTCCCGCTGGACCGTGCCGGACGCCCGGATCGACGCGCTCAGGGGCAGCGTCGCGATCGAGCGCGGCCCGCTGGTCTACTGCGCCGAATCGGTGGGGGACCAGCCTCCGCTGGCCGAGGTCGTGGTCCGGCCGGACGCGGCCGTGGAGCACGTGGTCGACGGCGCCGTCGAACTGGACGTCAAGGCGGCGCTCATCTCAGGGGTGCCGACCGGCTGGCCGTACACGGCCGAGAAGGAGACCCCGGACGAGGAGCCGATCACCCTGCGGCTGGTGGCCTACCACCGCTGGGGCAACCACGGGCCCGCGACGATGCGGGTCTGGCTTCCCGTCGACACCGCCCGAACCGACCGATCCCGGTACCTGGAGGAAGTCTAAATGAGTGCCAGACGCATAGGCAGGGCGCCCACGTGGCTCGCCCTGGCTGCGCTCACTGTGGCGGGCCTGGTCAGCCTGCCTCCCGCCGCCCATGCCGCAACGCCGATTCTCCCCGGAAACGAAGGCGACGTCGGTGTCTACACCAACGGCCAGAACCACGCGATGGAGATCGGCGACCCGGTCTACGCCAACGTCGGCGACGTCGCCAACCAGGTCAAACCCGGTGTCCCGTTCACCGCGTCCAGCATGCACCAGTCCATCTTCGACAAGGACCTCGCCGCGGGCGGGACGGACTACTACCTCGACCGCGTCCTGGGCGTGCAGGGGGCCGTCGGGTCGGCCGTGCTGATGACCCGGGGCCGCTCGCTCTACATGCGCGGCGCGAGCAACGCCAACTTCACCACCATGGGCTTCGCGGGCAGCGCCTTCGTCGGAGGGCCCAACAACCTGGGCAACTTCTACACGGTCACCGTCCCCGGCCAGACCGTGACCGAGGTGAACGCCAACCGGTTCAACGCGCCCTCGCACGCCAGGAGCCGGTACACGATCGGCGGCACCGGGGTCACCGCCGACCTGACGAAGTTCATCACCTACGAGAACGTCGCGGTCACCGCGATCACCTTCACCAACCCGGGCGGTTCGGCGGCGACCTTCACGGTCCGCGCGGCCTCTCCGCTGGCCACCCAGGCGGGCGCGGGCGACGCCGAGCTGACCGGCACCCGGACCATCACGAGCGGCTCCAACAACGGCCTGATCGACACCCCGTGGAACCAGATCAGGGTCAACCTGACCGGTGACGGGTTCGCCCGGACCGGCGCCAACCTCGACCGTGAGATCACCGTCCCGGCGGGCGGCTCGGTCTCGCTGTCGGTCGTCGGCGCGGTCACGCAGGACTCGCTGCCGCAGGCGGCGGCCGAATACCGCGCCTACGCGCAGAAGAGCCCGGCCGAGGCGGTCAAGGACGGCATCACCGCGTTCAACCGCCAGTGGGCCGAGGACGTGCCCTACATCGACGTGCCGGACCCGGCGCTGGAGAAGGCCATCGTCTACCGCTGGTGGGGGGAGCGGTACAACACCCTCGACGCCAACGCGACCGGCTACGTCTACCAGTACCCCACGACGATCGAGGGGGTGAACCTCTACCAGAACGCCGTGGCGCTGACGCAGCCGATGCACCTGCAGGACACCAAGTGGCTGCGGACGCCGTACCTGCCCTACGGCCAGATCCTCAACATCGGCGAGCTCTCGGGCTCCTCGGCGTTCCTGGACAGCCCGGGTCACACGAGCTGGAACAACCACTACTCGCAGTACATCGGCACCGCGGGCTTAGAGGCCTACGAGGTGCACGGCGGCGGCAAGGAGATCGCCCAGAAGTTCGCCCGCTACTTCGAGGGCGACGGCAAGGGCCAACTGGAGCACTACGACGGCAACGGCGACAAGCTGATCGCCTACGACACCAACTACATGCCCGGCAACGACGCGGACGCCATCTCCTTCGGGTTCCCGAAGGTCGGCGGCGGCGCGCCCGGCGCCCGGACCATCGAGCGGCCGGAGTCGGCGTACGTGTGGGGCGCCTTCGACGCCGCCCGGCAGCTCTACTCGGCGGCCGGCGCCGACCAGGCCAAGGTCGACGAGATGGCGGCCAGCGCCGACGGGATCCGGGACGCGATCCTGACCAAGCTGTGGAGCCCGGACACGAAGATGTTCCTGGCCGCCGCCTCGCACGGCGCGACCAGCGCGGCCAGCTCGAACGGCACCGCCAACCCGCTGCCGGCCGCCGCGCGCGGGCTGATCCCGGCCAAGGAGTCGAACCTCTACGACGTCTACTCCGAGAACCTGATCCCGTTCGACCAGGCCGCGAAGTACGTCGACGGCTACCGCTTCCTGACCTACGGCGACAACTTCCCGATCTTCCCGTTCTACACGGCCAACCAGTACGACCGGACGGCCTACGGGATCGGCGGCTCGAACAACTTCTCCAACATCAACTTCACGGTCCAGTACCGGGCCGTGCGCTCGGCCCTGCGGCACTACGACCCGGCGGGCAAGTACATCACCCCGGCCTACGCCAAGCGCCTGCTCGACTGGATGGCCTGGAGCATCTACCCGGCCGGTGACCTGCGGGCCCCCAACCAGTCGGAGTACTACTCCAACTGGAACCCGACCACCAAGACGTACAACAGGAACAACCCGAACCACGTGATGCTCGGGAACATGAACTACATCTTCGTCGAGGACATGGGCGGCATCCAGCCGCGCGCCGACGACAAGATCGAGCTCTGGCCGATCGACTTCGGCTACGAGCACTTCATGGTCAACAACCTGAAGTACCACGGCCAGGACGTCACCCTCGTCTGGGACCCCGACGGCACCGCCTACGGCCTCGGCTCGGGCTACAGCCTGTTCCTCAACGGCGAGCGCAAGTTCGCCGTCGACAAGCTGGGCCAGGTCACCTACGACCCGGCGGCCAACACCGTCACCCCGGCGGCCGGGGTCACCGTGACCTTCAAGGCCACTGAGGGTGACGACTTCCCGACCTCGGTGAACACCCCCATCGAGGACGAGCGGGTCGTCTCCTACCTCAAGACGGCCGGCATCGACCTCACCGAGGACGCGGCGAACCTGGCGAAGGGCGCGACCCTGGCCTCGTCGTACACCCAGCAGGGCGCGCGCCCGGCTTCGTGGCGGCAGTTCCACACGCCCGGGTACAGCACCACTTCGATGAACTACACCCCCGGCGCGATCAAGGAGCTGGAGCGTCCCGTGGCGCTGGCGGCCGTCACCGACGGCGTGACCGCCAACGAGCCCTACTGGGGCAACTACGGCACCACCGAGAAGAACGGCCACGTCGAGCTGAACTTCGGCTCGGCCAAGACGTTCGACAACGTCAAGGTCTTCTTCGTCTCCGACCGTCAGGCCGGCGGTTACCACGAGCCCGCCCGCTGGTGGATCCAGGTGCCCGACGGCCAGGGCGGCTGGAAGGAGGTGCCGGGCCAGTTCAAGAACCCGGCCGTGCCGACCGCGAAGTTCAACGAGGCGCTGTTCGACTCCGTGACCTCCGACAAGGTGCGGATCGTCTTCACCAACAGCCCGGCCCACTACACCGCGATCTCCGAGATCCAGGTCTTCGACTCGGGCCGTGAGGTCCCGGACGTCTCCAACCAGGCCCCGGACGTCACCGCCGCCCGCGACGCCTCGCAGGACGGCAACCTGTCGACCCGCCTGGTCGGCACCGCCGCCGACGACGGCGTGCCCTACGACGACGAGCTCACCTACGGCTGGGAGACCGTCTCGGCGCCGGCCGGCGCGGGCGTCATCTTCGCCGACTCCAAGGCCCTGGCCACCCGCGTGACCGGCACCGCCGAGGGCGACTACGTCTTCCGGTTCTTCGCCGACGACGGCGAGAAGCGGTCGACCGCCACGGTGTCGGTGACCCTGGCCAAGAAGGCCGTCTCCGCGGAGTTCGGCTCCTCGGCGACCATCACCACCAGCGGCACCGCGTCGTGGGAGAACCACTCGCGGGTCAACGAGAACACCACCCCGGCGAACAGCAACCCCGGCGCCGGCAACGGCTGGGGCAACTGGGGCCAGCCCCGCAACGGCACCAGCCCGGCCAACGAGGCGTGGATCCAGTACACCTGGGCCTCGCCGGTCCGGCTCTCCTCGACCGATGTCTACTGGTACGACGACAACGGCGGCACCCGCCGCCCGACGGCCACCACGTACGCCATCGAGACCTCCACCGACGGCGCCACCTGGACGCCCGTCACCCTCACCGGAGGATCGACGTACGTGGCCGGCCTGAACACCAACGCCTACAACAAGTTCAACTTCACGCCGGTCAGCACCAGCCGGATCCGCATCCGGATCTGGGGCCTGATGACCGGCGGCGCGGGCACCGGCGTGCTGCGCTGGCGGGCCAACGGCGAGACCGTCGACTCGGTGGCCTCCCCGGTGCTGATCCGGACCGGCGTCGGCCTCGTCCCGACCTTGCCGGCGACGCTGGACGCGACCTACACCAGCGGCGCCCCCGGCCAGGTGGCGTTCACCTGGCAGCCCATCACCGCGGACATGGTCGCCGAGACCAACGTCGACCCGTTCGTCGTGTACGGCACCAACGACGCCTACGGCCTGATCGCCGAGGCCCGCGTCTACGTGCGTCCCGAGATGTCGGAGGGCGGCATCTCGATCCAGGGCGCCGAGTCGTTCGAGCGGCACGTGGAGGTCGGCGAGCAGCCGGTGCTGCCCACCAAGGTCTCGGTGTCGTACAACGACGGCTCCCGTGACAACCAGGCCATCGGCGTGAACTGGCGGTACAACCCCGAGGTGGTGAACACCGACGGGACGTACACGATCATCGGCGACCTGGTCCTGCCGTCCTACGTCAGCCAGGCGGGCACCACGCAGACCACGCTGAAGCTCGTCGTCGGGGAGGGCGGTCCGCGGTTCGCGACCACCGTCACGCCGAAGACGCAGTGCACGGGCATGAACGTCTACCTGTCGCTCAGCGTCCGCAACGACTCCGACGGGCCGCTCACTATCGAGCTCGGCACGCCCTACGGAACGAAGACGGTGTCCGGCGTGGCGCCCGGCAAGAACGCCTTCCAGTCGTTCAACACCCGCGCCAGGTCGATCCCGGCCGGCACGGCGACCGTGAAGGTCACCGGGACCGTCGGCGGCCAGTCGGTCACCGAGACGGCGTCGGTGCCCTACACCGCGCGCAACTGCGGCTAGCACCCCCCTGGTGGCGGCGTCTCCCGTGGGGCGCCGCCACCCTTGCCGACGGTAAGGAAGAGCACCTTGAAGATCGCCATACGGGCGGCGGCCGCCGCCTCACTCGTGGCGGCCTGCCTGGTCGGGCTGCCCGGTCCGGCCCATGCCGCCGACTCGTACACCTTCACCAGCACCGTCAACCCGATCCTGAAGGACGGCACCTACTACTCCGCCGACCCCGCCCCCCTCGTCGTCGACGACCAGCTCTTCGTCTACACCGGCCACGACCAGGCCGGGCCCACGACCAACGACTTCATCATGAACGAGTGGGGCGCGTTCGCGACCTCCGACGTGGAGTCGGGCCAGTGGACCCACTACCCCTCGCTCATGCGCCCGGAGGCGGTCTTCGCCTGGGCCACCCCGGGCCGCGCCTACGCGGGCCAGGTGGTCAGGGGCCTCGACGGCCGCTACTACTGGTACGTCCCGATCAACGAGCGGGAGAGCCCGGCGTCCGACAAGTTCGCCATCGGCGTCGCCGTGTCCGACTCGCCGACCGGCCCGTGGACCGACCACGTGGGCGGGCCGCTGATCTCCCAGCGGGTGCCCACGGCCAACACCATCCACAACATCGACCCGACCGTCCTGGTCGACGGCCAGCGGGTCTTCATCTGGTGGGGATCGTTCGGCAACCTGAGAATGCTGGAACTCGCCGCCGACATGAAGACCCCGGTCACCACCCAGCGCACGGTGACCGGCCTGACCGGCTTCTTCGAGGCGGCCTGGGCGTTCAAGCGGAACGGCGTCTACTACATGGCGTACGCCGGCAACAACGCCGGCCCGACCTCGCAGTGCACCCCGGCGAACTACCACGCCTGCATCGCCTACGCCACGGCCGCGGCCCCCGAGGGGCCCTGGACCTACCGCGGCACGATGCTCCGGCCGGTCTCCTCGACCACCAGCCACCCGGGCATCCTGGAGTTCGACGGCAAGTGGTACATCGCCTACCACACGGCCGACGCCGCCGGCGGCAACCACTTCCGCCGGTCGGTCGCGATCGACCCGGTGGAGTGGGACGACACCCAGACCCCACCGCGCATGAAGCTCGTCACGCCGACCCCGGTCAAGGGCCGTGACCGCACGCCCCGGCCGAACATCGCGCAGGAGGCCAGGGTCGCCGTCTCGAACGAGCCGGTGCCCACCCAGTACTGGGTGAAGGCGCTCAACGACGAGATCCAGCGGCCCAACCCGCTGCCCCCGGACATGTGGGGCACCTGGACCGGCGGCAATCCGCCGCAGCAGTGGGTCCAGTACACCTGGGACCAGCCGATGCGGATCTCGGGTTCCCAGATCGACTTCTGGAACGACTCGGCGCAGGGCACCGGCGTGGGCGTCGCCGCCCCGGCGAGCTGGAAGATCCAGTACTGGAACCCGGCCACCGGCCAGTGGGCCGACGTCCCCGCTCCGAGCGGCTACCCGACCGCCACCCAGGGTCTCCAGAACACGAACTTCGACCCGGTGACCACCACGCAGGTCCGGGCGACCTTCAACGCCTCCACCAACGGCAGCACCTACTCGGCCGTCGCGGTGGAGGAGTGGAAGATCCTGGCCGCCCAGCCCGCGAACCTCACCCCGCCCGCCATCAGGGTCGAGGTCGGCGAGCGCGAACTGCCCGGCACGGTGCCCGTCGCCTTCGGCGGCGAGACGCTGCGGATCCCGGTCTTCTGGGACGCCGTGACCGACGGGCAGGTCGCCGCACCCGGCACGTTCTCCATCGAGGGGACCGTGCTCGGCTACGCGGCGGGAAGGGTCACCGCCCAGGTCACCGTCCTGTCGCCGGAGGGCACCGAGGGCGACGTGACCAGGCCCGAGGTGACGCTCACCCCGAGCGGCAGCGCCGGGACCAACGGCTGGTACCGGTCGGCGGTGCGCGTCAGGGCCGACGGGGTCGACGACAGCGGCGGCCGGATGACCATCGAGACCAAGGTCGACGACGCCGCCCCGGTCGTCACCACCGACACCCGCGCGGCCGACGCCACGGTGACCGGCGAGGGCGAGCACACCGTCACCGCCAGGGCCACCGACCGCGCGGGCAACGTCTCCGACGCCGCGGCCCTGTCGGTGAAGATCGACTCGGTCGCGCCCGCCAGCGTCGGCACGCTCAACGCCAACCGGACCGTCAAGGTCCTGGCGGCCGACCCCACCTCGGGCGTGGCCGGCATCGAGTACGCCATCGGCACCGGCCCCTGGACCCCGCTCGCGGGCGGCGTCATCTCGGCGCCGGACGCCAGTAAGTACACGGTGTCCTACCGGGCGACCGACCGGGCGGGCAACGTCGAGACCGCCAAGACGATCGTCATCCCGGCCGACCTGTCGGCGCCGCTCAACGGCAACGTCGCCCCGATCGCGACGCCGACGGCCTCGTACACGGCGGGCTGGAACGCGGTCTCCGCCCTCAACGACAACGCCGACCCGGCCAACCCGAGCCAGGCGCAGATCTGGGGCACCTGGTCGGGCACCCGCCCGGCCACCCAGTGGACGCAGTACGAATGGTCCCGCCCGGTCCGGATCGTCAGCTCCGAGCTGAAGTTCTGGCGCGACTCCGACCAGGGCACCGGCGACGGCGTCGCCCAGCCCGACGGCTGGGTCCTGCAGTACTGGGACGAGGCCGCCTCGGCCTGGCGGGACGTGCCGAACCCGTCCGCTTACGGCACGAGCACGACCGCGTTCAACACCGTCTCCTTCACCCCCGTCACCACCTCCCGGGTGCGGGCCACGATCCGGGCCAACGGCAACGGGACCACCTACTCGGCGGTCGCGGTCACGGAGTGGCGGGTCTTCGCCCAGGAACCCGCCCCCGAGGAGCCCGCCGGGCTCCCCGTGACGGTCACGGTCACCCCGCGCTGCCTGGCCGGCAAGGCGTACGTCGCCGTGCAGGCGCGCAACGACCACGACGCGGCGGTGGACCTCACCGTCGAGACCGCCTTCGGCGCGAAGTCGTTCACCGGCGTCGCCCCGGGCGTGAACGCCTACCAGTCGTTCACCACCCGCGCGGCCTCGATCGGGGCGGGCTCGGTCACCGTCACCGCCACCGACGGGGAGACGACCTCCGCGCACACGGGCACCTACCCCGCTCTTTCCTGTCCCTGAAAACACACCCCCCAAAGTGGAGCGACACATGAAGATCCAGCACAGATGGCTGCTCGCGGCGGCCGTCGCCATGACCACCGCCGTCGCCTTCCCCGGCGCGGCCGCAGCCGACCCCGGTGACAGCACCGACGTCGCGGTGACCGTCGAGATCGCCCCGATCGAGGAGCCGGGCGTCCTGGCCATGTCCGTCGCCGCCAACTCGGTCGCCCTGGCCGAGGACGGCTCGACCCTGGAGGAGCGCCGGTTCACCGGCACCCTCCCGACGGTGACCGTCACCGACACCCGTACCGGCGACGAGATCCCCGAGGGCGCGGCGTGGGCCGTGCTCGGCAACGCCTCCGACTTCACCGGCGACGCCGGCCAGGCGGCCATCGGCGCCGGTCACCTCGGCTGGAAGCCGAACCTGATCGACGGCGGCGACACCGGCCTGGTCGCCGAGGGAGAGGAGGTCGTGACCGTCCTCGACGAGCCGACCCAGCCGGGCAACAACGTCGGCCTGGTCGACCAGGAACTGCTCGTCTCGACCTTCGACTCCGGCGAGGTCACCGAGGGCTCCTACACCGTCGACGCCGACCTGTTCCTGAAGACCCCGGCCGACGTGGCCGCCGGTTCCTACAGCTCCACGCTGACCCTGTCCCTGTTCGAGTAGTCCCCCGGACGGGGGGCCGCCGGCCCCCCGTCCCACCGGAGGAGCCCGCCATGACCCGATTCCTCGCCGTCCTCGTGGCGGTGCTGCTCGCCGTTCCGCTCGCGCCCTCGGCCGCCCACGCCGAACCGGCCACGCTGACCTGGTCGGTCCAGCCGGCGACCGCCGCGGGCCCCGACGGACGGCGCTGGATCGAACTCTCCCTCGACCCCGGCCAGACCGTGACCGAGCACCTGGCGGTGCGCAACTTCGGCGACGGCGAGGCGGTCTTCGCCCTCAAGGCGGCCGACGGCTACCTGACCGACAAGGGCCGCTTCAACATGCTCCAGTCCGACCAGACCTCCAAGGACGGCGGCACCTGGATCGACGTCCAGAAAGAAGTCAGGGTCGGCGGCAACGCGACCACGGTCGTGCCGTTCACCATCACCGTGCCGAAGGACGCCGCCCCCGGCGACCACCCGGCCGGCATCGCCGCCACCGTCACCAGCGCAAGCGGCACCGTCGCCGTGGAGAGCCGGGTCGGCTTCCGCGTCATGATGCGCGCCACCGGCGCCATCAGGGCCGAAGTGGCGGTCACCGGCTTGTCGGCCGTCTACGAGCAGCCGTGGAACCCCTTCTCCTCGGGAACCGTCACGGTGAAGTACACGGCGACCAACAAGGGCAACGTCGCGGCGGGCGGCGCGGGCGCGGTGGCGGTCAGCGACCTGACCGGGCTGGCCGGACGCGACGGCCGGGCCGACGTGGCGGAGATCTTCCCCGGCGACAGCCGGACGGTGGAGACCAGGATCGGCGGCGTCTGGGCCCTCGGCCCGATGTCCGCGAACGTCACCGTGACCCCCTCGGTCGAGGGCGGCGTCCCGATGAGCGCCGACGTGACGCTCTGGACCGTCCCGTGGCCGCAACTGGCCCTGGTCGCGCTGGTCGTGGTGTTGTTCCTCGCCTACCGGGCGATCGCCCGCCGCCGTCGCCGGTATCTGGAAGACCTGCTGGCCAGGGCCCGCGACGAGGGCCGCGCCGAAGCCCGGGGCTAGACCTCGCTCATGACGACCGTGCGCGCGGTGGGCAGCGCCACGTGCACGGTCGTCCCGTTCCCCGGGGCCGAGGTGATCCAGCAGCGCCCGCCGTGCGCGTCGGTGATGGCCTTCACGATGGCCAGGCCGAGGCCCGCGCCGCCGGTGGCGCGTTCCGAGGAGCCCTGGGTGAACCGGTCGAAGGCCTGGGCGACCTGCTCGGGCGGCATCCCCGGGCCCTGGTCGGTGATCTCCAGGAGCACCCGGGCGTCGTCCTGCGCCAGGTGGATCAGCGCGGGGGTGCCTTCGGGGGTGTGGGCGCGTACGTTGGCCAGCAGGTTCACCATGATCTGCCGGATCCTGGCCTCGTCGACCACCGCGACCAGCGAGTCGGGGGCGTTGACGACGATGGGGGAGCCGGGGTTCAGCGCGCCCGCGTCGGCGGCGGCCTCCCTGACCACCTCGGCCAGGTCGGTGGCGGCCAGGCTGAGGGTGGCGCCCTTGTCGAGGCGGGCCAGCTCCAGCATCTCGGTGACCAGGTTGCCCATGCGGGTGGCCTCGTCCTCGATGCGGCCCATGATCTTGGGGAGCTGCTCGGGCGGGATCGCGCCGGCGCGGTAGAGCTCGGCGTAGCCGCGTACCGTGGACAGCGGCGTGCGCAGTTCGTGGGAGGCGTCGGCGGCGAAGCGGCGGACCCGCTCCTCGGAGGTCCAGCGGTCGCGGAACGCCTCGGAGATGCGGTCGAGCATCAGGTTGATGGCGCTGCCGAGCCGGCCGACCTCGGTGGCTCCCTCGGGCATCCGGGCCGACAGGTCGCCGCCCTGGGCGATCCGCAGGGCCGTGCGCGACATGCGGTCGAGCGGCGACAGGCCCGACACGATCAGCAGCCGCCCGCCCAGCGCCAGCAGCGCGATCAGCAGCCCGCCGGTGACGAGCTCGGCCAGCAGCAGGTGGCGGACCGGGTCGCCGACGGCGTCGAGCGGCACCGCCACGACCACGATGCTGGTTCCGGTACGGTCCTTCGCCGCGCTCGCCAGCAGGTCGTCGCCCAGCTGGAAGGTGCGCCCGGCGGCGGCGTGCCCGCCGAGCCGGTCGGCGCCGAGGTCGGCGAGCATGCCCGGCACCTTGGGCGACTGCGGGAAGTCGCCGTTGACCAGCGCGGGCTTGCCGCTTTTGAGGTTGACCTGCGCGACCGCGAACGGCGAGCCGGCCAGCGCCTGGGTGACCGACTCCACGGCGTCGACCCGCCGGGTGGCGGTCGCGGTGGCGGCCAGCAGCTGGCTCTCCAGCCGGCTGGTGAGGTGCTGTTCCAGCACCACCGCGCTCGTGACCGACAACACGACGAGCAGGATCGTGCTCACCACGAGCAGCCCGGCCAGCAGCCGGGAGCGGAGCGACATCGTCAACGCCATTTCGTCTGGCCCCGATCTGTCAGGGCCGCAGAGCGTATCCCACGCCACGTTGCGTGTGGATCAGAGGTGGTCCGAGCGGGTCCAGCTTCCGCCGCAGATAGGAGATGTACGTCTCCAGCACCTGCGACGATCCGCCGTACCCCCAGACCTGGTCGAGCAGCTGCCGTTTGGTCAGCACCAGCCCGGGATGTTCCATCAGGAAGGCGAGCAGCCGGAACTCGGTCGGCGACAACTCCACCCTGACCCCGCCGCGGCGCACCTCCCACCGGGCCTCGTCGAGTTCGAGGTCGGCGACCCGCAGCACGTCCCGGCTGGGACGCTCCGCGACGTCGGGGACGGTCGTCCGGCGCAGCACCGCCCGGACCCGCGCGATCAGCGCCTCCACCGAGAACGGTTTGGTGACGTAGTCGTCGCCGCCCATGGTGAGCCCGCGCACGGTGTCGGAGACGGTGTCGCGCGCGGTCAGGAAGATGACGGGCGTGGTCGCGCCCTCGGCCCTGACCCGGCGGCAGATCTCGAACCCGTCGATGTCGGGGAGCATCACGTCGAGCACGATGAGGTCGGGCCTGCGCTCGGCGAACTCGCGCAGCGCGTCGCGCCCGTTGGCCACGGCCTTGACGGTGAACCCGTGGAAGCGGAGGGCCACCTCGATGATGTCGCGGATGTTCGGGTCGTCTTCGACGACGAGGATCCTGGTCTCACTCATGGCGAGCTCAAGTATGGTGCTTTTCTCCCACTAAAAGCCCCATATCGGTCACATCGTGGCGTCTCATGCGCCACACCTTCTCCTCCGCGCCTGTGGCGCCCGGAGGAGAAGGGTGAGAAAAGCCTGAGTCACTTCACCGTCGCGACGCAGAAGACGGTCTGGCCGAACGGCGGCGTGACGAATCGCTCGATGAACCGCGTGGCCGGCACGACCGTCCGGTCGTAGATCTTGACCAGGCGCGGGTCGGGGTAGCCGACGCCGCCGCGGCGCACGGCCGCCCACCAGGCGATGCCGCCCAGGAAGTTGATCGGCTTCAGCGTGTGGACGCCCAGCCCGGCCGCCTTCACCGTGGCGCCGAGCGTCTTGGGGGTGTAGCGGGTGACGTGGCCGACCTTCTTGTCGAAGTCGCCGTAGAGCTGCATGTAGCCGGGCACCCAAATGATGATCTTGCCGCCGGGCTGGGTGACGCGGGCGAGCGAGCGCAGCGCCTCGACGTCCTCCTCGATGTGCTCCAGCACGTTCATCAGCACGACCGTGTCGACCTTGTCCTCAAGCGGGATGTCGGTCGGCAGCCCGAACTGCAGCACGCCGACGTCGGGGTTGTCGGCGAAGCGCTTCTCCAGCTGCTCGACGCAGTAGGGGTCGAAGTCGCTCGTCACCAGACGGTCGAGGCGGGGCAGGAACTGCTCGGCGAAGTGCCCGAGCCCGGAGCCGATCTCCAGCATCGACCGGCCGACGTGCGGTGCAACCATGTCGAACTCGTATTGCCGGTAGTTGCGCGCTTCGTCGCCGCCCAGATGGTTCTCCAGGGCTTCGTCTCCGGCAGCGGGTTGTACTACACGGTCGTACCCAGACATGGCTCCTCATTCAACGAGCTGGTGGCGGTTCGAGCGAGTCTAGTGCCCAGCAGAATGACGCCGATTCTCTTCTGCGGCATCTCCCACTACAGAGTTACGATTCGTTAATGCGTGCCGAGGTGACCAGTTTCATCGGCCGGGAGCCGGAGATCACCGAGATCGCGCGCCTGCTCGAGGTCTCCCGCCTGGTGACTCTCACCGGCGTGGGCGGCGTCGGCAAGTCCCGGCTGGCGAGCCGGGTCGCGGCCGTGGCGCAGGCCGCCTCCCCCGACGGAGTGTTCGTCGCCGACCTCGCGAAAGTCGGCGAGCCCGACCTGCTCAGCCATGCCGTCGCCGACGCGATGCGGCTGACCGACCGCACCACCCGCCCGGCCGACGAGGTGCTGACCGCCCATCTGGCCGACCGGCGGGCGCTGCTGGTGCTCGACGGCGCCGACCGGCTCGTCGACGCGTGCGCCAAGCTGGCCGAGCTGCTGCTGCGCGGCGCTCCTGAGCTGCGGGTGCTGGTCACCAGCAGGCAGCCGCTCGACGTCGCCGGAGAGCACCTGTTCGCGGTGGCGCCGATGACCCGCGCCGAGGCGCTGGAACTGCTGTCCGAACGCGCCGGGAGGGTGGTCGCCGACGACGCCGGGCTCTGCGACCGGCTCGACGGCATCCCACTGGCGATCGAGCTGGCCGCGGTGCGGCTCGGCGAGTTCCCGGTCGAGGAACTGGTGCGCCGGCTCGACGACCGGTTCCGGCTGCTCGACGGGCTGCGCGCCGCGATCGGGCTGAGCCACGAGCTGTGCTCGCCGGCCGAGCGCCTGCTGTGGGCGCGCCTGTCGGTGTTCGCCGGGTCGTTCGGGCTGGCCGCGGCCGAGGAGGTGTGCGCCGACCGCACCCTCCCCGCCCACGCGCTGCTCGGCCTGATCAGCGGTCTGGTCGACCGGTCGATCGTGGTCCGCGCCGGCGCGCAGTACCGGCTGCTCGACACCGTGCGCGACTACGGCGAGGAGTGGCTGCACCGGCTCGGCCCCGACGAGACCGACCGGTTGCGCCGCAAGCACAAGAACCACTACCTGCGGCTGGCCCGGCGCGGCGAGTCGCAGTGGTTCGGCCCCGGCCAGCAGAAGATCTACGCCCGCACCCACGCCGAGCACGGCAACTTCCGGGCCGCGCTGGAGTTCTGCGTCTCCACCCCCGGCGAGGAGCGCGACGGGCTCGACCTGGCCGCCACGCTCTGGTTCTACTGGGTCTGCTGCGGGCACCTCGGCGAGGGCCGCCACTGGCTGGAGCAGGTCCTCGACTCCGACCCCTCGCCCACGCCCGAGCGGGCCAAGGCGCTGTGGGTGGCCGGCTACGTCGCGATCATGATGGGCGACACCGCCAGGGCCACCACCCTGCTGGCCGAGTGCCGCGAGCGCGGCGACGACCGGTCGCGGGCCCGCGCGGTGCAGCGGCTGGGCGCGCTGGCGATGCTGGCCGACGAGCTCGACCGGGCGATCCCGCTGCTGCTCCACGCCCTGGCCGAATACGAGGACATGGGGCTGCTCGACACCCACGTGCTGATGGGCAAGATCGAGCTGGCCATGGCCCAGGCGTTCACCGGCCGGCTCGAACCGGCCGGAGTCATCTGCCGCGACGTCCGGCGGCTGTGCGAAGACCACGGCGAGAGGTGGGTGCTGGCCTACGTCTGCTACGTCGAGGCCTATCTCGCGTGGGGGTCGGGCGACCACGCCGGAGCCGAGCGGCTGGCGCGCGAGTCGCTGACGTACAGCAGGATCTTCAACGATCTGATCGGCACGGTGCTCGACGTCGAACTGCTCGCGCTGGTGCTCGTCGGCACCGGCGACGCCGCCGGCGGCGCGCTCCTGCAGGGCGCGGCGGCGGTCGTCTGGGAGTCGGTCGGCTCTCCTCTGTACGGCTCCCGCCACTTCACCGCCGCCCACGACGAATGCGCCCGAAGGGCGGCGATCGAACTGGGCGAGGAGGCTTACCAGACGGCGCTGGCGCGCGGCAGGGGGATGGGACTCGACCGGGCGTTAGAACTTTCCACCCGAGGTAGAGAATTATCCACCGCCGCCCCTCAAACGTGATTGCGCCGTGAAACCCTGACGGCCGTGAACCTTCCGGCGGAAACCAGTACCTTCGTCGGGCGAGACGCGGAGTTGTCCGAGGTCGGCCGACTGATCACCGAGTCGTCGGTGGTGACGCTCGCCGGTCCGGGCGGCGTGGGGAAGACGCGTCTGGCATTCCGCGCGGCGGCGCAGCACGCCAGGGTTCACCTGGAGCCGGTCCGGGTGGCCGAGTTGGCCGCCGAGCGCAACGGCGATCTGCTCGCCCACGCGGTCTCCGCTGCGCTCGGCCTCCCGGAGCAGTCGGTCCGGCCCCAGGGCGAGGTGCTGGCCGCACACCTCGCCGACAGCCGTCTGCTGATCGTGCTCGACACGGTCGAACACCTCATCGGGCCCGTCCGCACTCTGGTCGGCCAGGTGCTGGCGAAGGCGCCCGGCGTCCGGTTCCTGGTCACCGGCCGCCAGCCGATCGGCCATCCGGCCGAACGCGTCTTCCGGGTACGCCCGCTCGCCGAGGCCGACGCCCTGCGCCTGTTCGCCGAACGCGCCGCCGCCGTCGTCCCCGGCTTCACCTCAACCGACGAGGTCGCCGAGCTCTGCCACCGCATGGAGGGCCTGCCGCTCGCCATCGAACTGGCCGCCCGGCGGCTGCGCTCGATGACCCCCAAAGAGCTGGCCGACCGGCTCGACGACCGGTTCGCGCTGCTCTCGGGCCACCCGGGCCGCACCGGCCGGCACGCCGCGCTGCGGACGTCGGTCGGCTGGAGCCACGAACTGTGCACCCCCGACGAGCGGCTGCTCTGGGCCCGGCTGTCGGTGTTCGCCGGCTCGTTCGAGGCCGAGGCGGCCCAGTACGTCTGCGGCGACGACCGCCTGCCCAACGTGCCCGGCACCCTGGCCAGACTGGCCGACAAGTCGGTCGTCTGCGTCGTCGGCGAGCGGTTCCACATGCTGGAGACGGTCCGCGTCTACGGCCGCGAGTGGCTGCGCGAACTCGGCGAGGAGGAGCACCTGATGCTCCGCCACCGCGACCACTACGTCTCGCTGGCCCGCCGCGCCGAGGCCGACTGGTGCGGCCCCAACCAGGCGTCGTGGTCCGACTGGGCGCGCGGCGAGATGCCGAACCTGCGCCTGGCCCTCGACCGGAGCATCGCCAGCCCGATCGGCCTCGACCTGGTGGGCCGCCTGTGGTTCGTCTGGTACTGCCTCGGCCACGCCCGCGAAGGCCGCCACTACCTCGACCGGGCGTTGGAACGTAACACCGCGGACAGCCCCCAGCGCACCCGCGCCCTGTGGGCCGCCGCCTTCGTCGCCTTCGCCCAGGGCGACCACGACCAGATGGCCATCCGCCTCACCCAGGCCCGCGAGGCCGCCCTCGCCCAGGAGGATCCGGCCGCCATCGGCCACGCCTGCACCGGCGCCGCGAGCCTGGCCCTGTTCCAGGGCGACTTCGACGCCGTACGCCTGCTCGCCGAGGAGGCCATCGACCACCTCGACCGCGTCGGCGGCCGCTACGTCGCCCGCCTGTCGGCGATGTCGCTGCTGGCGCTGGCCCTGATCGGCCGGGGCGACCCCGACGAGGCGGTGATCGTCCTGGAGGGCCAGCGGGCCGCCTGCGAGGCGCTCGGCGAAGAGTGGTCCCGCTCGATGGGCGACCAGATCAGGGCCGCCGCCGAACTCGGCCGGGGCGACGCCGTCACCGCCGACCGCTACGCCCGCACCTCCCTGCGCACGATCTGGCGCCTGGGCGACGTGATGGGCAGCGCGATGGCCGTCGAACGCCTCGCCGCCTGCGCCGTCGCGATGGGCGACGCCGTCCGCGCGGCCCGCCTGCTGGGCGTGGGGGAGCGGCTGTGGGCCGAGTTCGGGCCGACCCACTTCGCGCCGCCCGGTTTCGTCGAGTCGCGTGGCCGCACCGACCGGCGCACCCGCCGGGTCCTCGGCGAACGCGACTATCTCGACGCCTACGCCGAAGGCCGGCGCATGTCCCTCGACGGCGGCGTCGGCTACGCCCTGGGCGGTCTTCCCAATTCCGGAGCGATGCGGTGGAATCATCCCGCCGATGAATGCCGATGACCCGCCCCCTCTGACCGACGACGAAGCGGTCGGCCGTTCGCTCGCCGGTGACCTGACCGCCTACGAGGCGCTCGTCACCCGGTACACCGCGATCGCCCACCGCACGGCGTTCCTGCTCGGCGCGGGCGACGAGGCCGAGGACGTGGTCCAGGAGGCGTTCGTCAAGGCCTATCGTCATCTGAGGTCGTTCCGGCGCGACTCGGCCTTCCGGCCGTGGCTGCTGCGCATCGTGGCCAACGAGACCCACAACGCGACCCGCTCACGCGGGCGCCGGGCCGACCTGTCGGTCCGGCTGGAGGCGGTGCGCAAGCCGGGCGGCCCGGAAGATCCGCAGGACACGGCGGTGGCGGGCGACCGGTCGGCGCGGCTGCTCGCGGCGGTCCGGGCCCTGCCTGATCGGGAACGCGAAGCGGTGGTCTGCCGGTATTTCCTGCAGTTGTCCGAAGCGGAGACGGCCGAGGTCCTCGACTGCCCGATCGGGTCGGTGAAGAGCCGCACCCACCGGGGCCTGCGGCGGCTGAGGGAGGAGGTGGATCGTGAACTCCTCTGACGACCCCTTCGAGGCCGAACTCCGCGCCCTGGGCGAGTCCCTCCACGTGCCGCCGCCGCCCACCGCGATGGCCGACCGGGTGCTGACCGCGTTGCGGGAGCCCGAGCCTAAGCGCCGGTTCACCACCAAGCGCCTGGTGGCCGTCCTGGCCGCCTTCCTGGTCGTGCTGGTCGCCGCCACCCCGCAGGGCCGCGCGGCGGTCGCCGAGGTGCTGCGGTTCGCCGGGGTCGAGATCGAGGTCGGCGGCTCCGCGCCCCTCCCGTCGGGCTCGCCGTCGCCGCTGCCGTCGGAGACGAGCGCCGCCCTGGCCGAGGCGCGCGGGGCGGTGGCCTTCCCGCTGGTCGTACCGGCCGCGCTCGGCGAACCCGACCAGGTCAGGGTGGCCGACGGAGGCCAGGTCGTCAGCATGTACTGGGACGGGATCCGCCTCGACCAGTACGACGGCTCCCTGCGCGAGGTCTGGCACAAACAGCTCGGCGACCCCTACCCGCAGCAGCTCTGGCTCGGCACCACCTCGGCGGTGTGGATCCCCCAGCAACACGGCATCGAATACCTGCCCGCGGGCGGCGGGAACCCGGTCTCCCTCCGCCTGGCCGGTCCCACCCTGATCTGGCAGCACGGCCGCGTCGGCCTGCGCCTCGAAGGCGTGCCCGACGTCGAGGAGGCCAAGAAGATCGCGGCGTCAGCTCGCTAGCCAGGCGTCGATGTCGGCGATGATCTCCTTGCGCACCGGCTCGGGGGCCGTTGACGACCTGATCGACTGGCGGGCCAGCTCCGCCAGCTCGGCGTCGGAGAAGCCGTAGACATCCCTGGCCAGTTCGTACTGCGGCAGCAGCCGGGCGCCGAACAGGAGCGGGTCGTCGGCGCCCAGCGCGATCGGCACCCCGGCCTCGAAAAGCCTTCTCAGCGGTACGTCCTCAGGACCCCGCGCCACCCCCAGGCCCACGTTGGAGAGCGGGCACACCTCGCAGGTGATCTGCCGGTCGGCCAGCCGCTCCATCAGCCGCCCGCTCTCGGCGGCGCGCACGCCGTGACCGACCCGGTCGGCCCCCAGGTCGTCGACGCACTCGGCGACCGAGGCCGCGCCCAGCAGCTCGCCGCCGTGGGGCACCGCCAGCAGCCCGGCCCGCTTCGCGATCCGGAACGCCGCGTCGAAGTCGCGCGCCCGGCCGCGCCGCTCGTCGTTGGACAACCCGAACCCGACCACGCCCTTGTCGGCGTACTGCGCCGCCAGCCGGGCCAGGGTGCGGGCGTCGAGCGGATGGCGGGTGCGGTTGGCCGCCACGATCACCGCGACCCCGACCCCGGTCGCCCCGGACGCCACCCGGGCCGCGTCGAGCGCCAACTCCAGTGTCTCGGTCAGGCCGCCGAACCGGGAGGCGTAGCCCGACGGGTCGACCTGGATCTCCAGCCACCGCGACCCCTCACGGGCCTCGTCTTCGGCCGCCTCGCGGACCAGCCGGTAGACGTCGGAGGGCCGCCGCAGCACCGACCGGGCGATGTCGTAGAGCCGCTGGAACCGGAACCAGCCGCGTTCGTCGGTGGCGTGCAGCTGCGGCGGCCAGTCCTGCACCAGGGCGTCCGGTAGGTGGACCCCCTGCTCGCGGGCGAGCTCGATGAGCGTTGAATGGCGCATCGAACCGGTGAAGTGCAGGTGGAGATGTGCCTTGGGGAGTTTGTCGAGTGGGCGCCGCATCTCCATATCCTGCCGCAACAGCACTCAACCCTTCACCCGGTTCACGCGTTGTGGACGAGCGAAAGGGGAGCCCATGACCGATGAAGACGAAGCGGCCTTCGACGAGTTCGTGGCCGCGCGCAGCACGGCGCTGCTCCGTACCGCGATCCTCGTCTGCGGCGCCAGCGCTCACGACGCTGAGGATCTGGTGCAGGGCGCGCTGGAGAAGGTCTACCGCCACTGGTCCCGCATCCGGGCCGACAACCCGGAGGCCTACGCCAGGAAAGTGGTGGTCAACAGCGCCATCACCCGCTCGCGCCGCCGGCGCGTGATCCAGGAGATCACGTTCGCCGCGCCGCCCGACACCCCCGTCGACGCCCCCGACCTCGGTCTTCGCGAAGCGATGCTGACCGAGCTGCGCAAACTGCCGGCCCGCATGCGGGCCGTCCTGGTGCTGCGCTACTGGGAGGACCAGTCGGAGGCCGAGACCGCCGCCCAGCTCGGCTGCTCGGTCGGCACGGTGAAGAGCCAGGCGGCGCGGGGGCTCGCCAGGATCCGAGAAGCGATGGTCGAAGGAGTGCCAGCATGAACGTCGAAGAAGCACTGAAAGAGGCGATGCGCGCCCAGGTGGGGGAGGTCTACGCCCCGCCGTCGATGGGCAGCGCCGTCCGGCGCCGCCGCCGCCGTTCGCTCGTCCGGTTCCGTACGACCGGAGCCGTGCTGGTGACCGCGGCCGTCGCGATCACCGTCCCGGTCGTCCTGACCAACACCACCCCGCAGGCCGGGCCGGCCTCCGGCGCCTCGGCGCCCGCGATCGCGGTGCCCGGGATCGTGGTGCCCGACGTGGTCGGCATGAACGCCAAGAAGGCCTACCTGCTCCTGGAGCAGGCCGGTCTGACCCCCATGATCATGACCCCCGGAGAGGGGGCCGACAAGGCCGGCGTGGTCGCCGGCGAGAACGTGATCCTGACCGAGCCCGCCGCCGGAGCCGTCGCCGACCCGAAGGCGCTCGTCCAGATCAAGGTCCCGTGGGTCCCCGCGCCGACCGCCTCTCCCGAGCCCCCCGCCGACAAGCCGGCGACCACTTCCGACCTGGGCGACCTCGGCGACGGCCTGACCTGGATGGGCGTCCACGTCGGCTACCTGCCCGAGGGCGTCAAGTGGAGCGGGAACTCCTACGCGGGCGGCTTCGGCCCGAAGTCGGCCACCGTCCCCTACGTCACCGAGGGCCTGGAGGAGGGCATGTACTCCATCCAGGTGATCGTCGGCGTCGACCAGAACCTGCTGCGCCGCGACGGGCAGAAGGTCGGCCCCGACACCTGGGTGAACAACTACAACGAGGGCGGCGGCGAGGAGCCGTTCGGCCCGGCGACCACCCTCACCGCCAGCCGTGACATCCCCGGTGACCAGGTCGTCCAGGTCCTCTTCAGCCCCGACTACAGCGCCTCCCTCGGCGAGGAGCGCGCCCGCACCGAGATCGCCAAGGTGATCGAGCACATCCGCCTCGAGAAGTAGGGCAACCTCCCCGCCCGGTCAGGCGTATGTGAGGGCATGACGGGATTCGCGGAATTCGTCGCCGCCCGGGGCACCGCCCTGCTCCGGACGGCGTACCTCACCTGCGGGTCCGTCCATGAAGCCGAAGACGTGCTGCAGGCCGCCCTGGAGAAGGCCTGCCGCAACTGGTCCCGGATCGACGATCGCGATCCGGAGCCCTACGTGCGGCGCATCATCGTCAACACCGTCATCAGCCGGGCCAGACGACGGGCGATCCTGCGGATCATCCCCACGGGATCGCCTCCCGACCTGCCGGCGCCCGCCGATGACGTGGTGCTGCGCCACGTGCTCATGGACGGCCTGCGAGCCCTGCCACCCCGTCAGCGCGCGGTGATCGTGCTGCGCTACTGGGAGGACCTGACCGAGAGCCAGACCGCCGAGATCCTCGGCTGTTCCGCCGGCACGGTGAAGAGCCAGACGGCCAAGGCCATGGCCCGCCTGCGCACCCTGCTGGGCGAGGAGGCGACCAATGCTGGAGCATGACCTCCGGGAGGCGATGGCCGCCGAGACCGCGACCCTGGCAGCCGCCCCCGACCTGGCCGAACGCGTCGAACGCCGGGCCCGCAGCCGAAGGTGGCGCACCCGCCTCGCCGTGCTCCTCGTCCCGTTCCTGGCCGCCGCCGGCTGGTTCCTCGTCCCCCAAGCGCTCGGTACGGGCGCCGTGCCGGCCGACCAGATCATCGACGGCGTACTGGTCACCCATCTGCCGCCCGGACTGATCAGAGCGCCGGAGGACCCCCCGGACGACGACGATTTCCCGGGGGTCACCGCCCTCTGGTCCACCGGCGGAGGGAAGCCGTTCACGGACGGCGGCGACGGAATCTCGGTCTCCGTCTACCGGAGTGCCGACATCGAGAACACCCCGGCCTCGCTGGACGAGTTCGGCGCGGGAGAGCCCCGGGAGATCGCCGGGAAATGGGGCCGCCACGGCATGATGATGGGCATCGAGGTCTTCTACTGGGTGCCCCGGCCCGGCGTGATCGTCATGGTCATGGCCGTCGGTGCCGACCTGGAGCCGGTCGTCGAGGGGATCGTGGTCCCCGGCTAGCGGGCCTCGCCGAAGAGCTTGCCCAGCCGGGTGACCCCTTCGGCGAGGTCGTCGTCGCCCAGGGCGTAGGAGAGCCGGAAGTACCCCGGCGTGCCGAACGCCTCGCCCGGCACCACCGCGACCTCGGCCTCCTCCAGCACCAGCTCGGCCAGCTCGACCGACGACGCCGCCCGGCGCCCCCGGATCTCCTTGCCGATCAGCTCCTTGACCGACGGGTAGACGTAGAAGGCCCCGAACGGCTCGGGGCAGACCACGCCCGGGATCTCGTTCAGCATCCGCACGATCGTCTGCCGCCGCCGGTCGAAGGCGGTCCGCATCTCGGCCACCGCCGACAGATCGCCCGACACGGCCGCCAGCGCCGCCGCCTGGGCCACGTTCGACACGTTGGACGTCGAGTGCGACTGCAGGTTGGTGGCCGCCTTCACCACGTCGGAGGGGCCGATGAGCCACCCGACCCGCCAGCCCGTCATCGCGTACGTCTTGGCCACGCCATTGAGCACCACGACCTTGTCGGCCAGCTCGGGCACGGCGGTCGCGATGCTGGTGAACTTCGCGGAGCCGTACACGAGATGCTCGTAGATCTCGTCGGTCACGACCCACAGGTCGTGCTCGACCGCCCAGCGGCCGATCGCCTCGACCTGCTCGGGGGAGTGGACCGCCCCGGTCGGGTTCGACGGGGAGACGAACAGCAGCGCCTTGGTCCGCTCGGTCCGGGCCGCCTCCAGCTGCTCCACCGACGCCAGGTAGCCGCTGCCCTCGTCGGTGACGACGTCGACCTGGACGCCCCCGGCCAGCTTGATCGCCTCGGGGTAGGTGGTCCAGTAGGGCGCCACGACCAGCACCTCGTCACCCGGGTCGAGCAGGGTCGCGAAGACCGCGTAGACGGCGTGCTTGCCGCCGTTGGTGACCAGCACCCGGCCCGCGTCGACCTCGAACCCGGAGTCGCGCAGCGTCTTGGCCGCGATGGCCTGCTTCAGCTCCGGCAGGCCCCCCGGCGGCGTGTACTTGTGGAACCGGTCTTCCGCGCAGGCCGCCACGGCCGCCTCGACGATGTAGCCGGGCGTCGGGAAGTCGGGCTCCCCGGCGCCGAACCCGATCACGGGCCGGCCGGCGGCCTTCATGGCCTTGGCCCGGGCGTCGACGGCGAGGGTGGCTGACTCGGAAATGGCGGCGACACGCGCGGAGATTCGGCTCATGCGCACATGTTTTCAGACCGGTATCCCGCCGCCCCGCCATATCCACGATGCGGACGGTACCGTTGACCTGCGCGGCCGTGCTGGTTCGACGAAGTGACCGATCCTGCGTACACTTCCACGTCTAGTGGCCCACAACGGCGGTGAACAGTTCGCCTGTTCTCCTGTAGTGTGGTGCACGGCTTAGGGCACTAGCGCAATTGGTAGCGCACCGGTCTCCAAAACCGGCGGTTGGGGGTTCGAGTCCCTCGTGCCCTGCGGAGTGCGGTCCGCGCACTAAGGGCGTATGAGCCGCCGGTTGCGATGGACACGACGGATCAGGTGAGGACTGTGGCGATCGACACGCGCGGCGAGGCCGCGGCTCAGCCGGAAAAGCCGAGTGGCGAGAAGAAGGCCAAGCGCACCACCCCTGCCCTTTTCTATCGGCAGGCAGTAGCGGAGCTCCGCAAGGTCATCTGGCCGACGCGCAAGGAGCTGATCAACTACACCATCGTGGTCCTCGTTTTCTGCCTGATCATGGTCGGAATCGTGTCCGCACTAGACTTCCTTTTGACGCAGGGTGTGCTGGCGGTCTTCGGTTCCTGACCCGCCCAGCACAGTAAAACCCGACGGAAAGAGGAATAGCCATCGTGTCCGAGTCCCCGCTGCCGGCCGACGACTCCCGCGACGAGTGGGACGACGAGGCCGTTGAAGAGGTCGACGAGGCCGCTGACGACGCTGCGGAGGCCGACGAGGCCACCGAGGCTGAGGCTTCCGTCGCCGCCGACTCTGACGACGAGAACGTCGACGAAGACGGCGACATCCTCCCCGACGTCGACCCCGTCGAGGAGTTCAAGCGCCAGCTCCGCGGTCAGCTGGGCGAGTGGTATGTGATCCACTCCTATGCCGGCTACGAGAACCGCGTGAAGCAGAACATCGAGAGCCGCACGGGCAGCCTCAACATGGAGGACTACATCTTCCAGGTCGAGGTGCCGACCCACACGGTGACCGAGTTCAAGGGCGGCAAGAAGACCCCGATCAAGGAGCGCGTGCTGCCGGGCTACGTCCTGGTCCGCATGGAGCTCACCGACGAGTCGTGGGCGGCGGTCCGCAACACCCCGGGCGTCACCGGGTTCGTCGGTCTGTCCAACAAGCCCAGCCCGCTGAACCTCGACGAGGTCGCCAAGCTGTTGGCGCCCGAGCCGACCGAAGAGGTCAAGAAGGCCGCCACCAAGTCGGCCGCCTCGACCGTCGAGTTCGAGATCGGCGAGTCGGTCACCGTCATGGACGGCCCGTTCGCCACGCTCCCGGCCTCGGTGAGCGAGATCAGCCCCGAGTCGCAGAAGCTCAAGGTGCTGGTGTCGATCTTCGGTCGCGAGACCCCCGTTGAGCTGTCGTTCAACCAGGTCTCGAAGATCTGAGGCGGTCGCCTACAATAAGACGTTCGGCTGGAGCCGCTCCTTCGCGAAGGGCGGCTCTCCGACATGTTCCCCCTCCGATTCGCCGGGGGAGCGCATCATCGAATAACAGGACCCGGAGAGAGTCATGCCTCCCAAGAAGAAGATCGCGGCGTTGGTGAAGGTCCAGCTTCCCGCTGGCCAGGCCACCCCCGCCCCGCCGGTCGGTACCGCCCTTGGTCCCCACGGCGTCAACATCATGGAGTTCGTCAAGCAGTACAACGCTGCGACGGAGTCCCAGCGGGGCAACATCATCCCCGTCGAGATCACCATCTTCGAAGACCGCACCTTCCAGTTCGTCACCAAGACGCCCCCGGCGCCCGAACTGATCAAGAAGGCCCTCGGTCTGAAGAGCGGCTCGAACAACCCGCTGAAGACCAAGGTCGGCCAGCTCTCCAAGGAGCAGCTCCGCGCCATCGCCGAGCAGAAGATGCCCGACCTGAACGCCAACGACATCGAGATGGCCGAGCGCATCATCGCCGGCACCGCCCGCTCCATGGGCATCACCATCGCCGAATAACTCGCGAGGGAGCGCCGGTTTCCGGACTGAGGAGCGCAGGGGAGCGCAGCGACCCGGAGCGACGAGGGAAGAGACCGGATCAAAGCGACCGAGCCGCCGTGCCGAAGGCGCGGCACATCATTCCAAGTGGGAGGGCCGAGCGCGGTCCACACCACGAACTTTCCTTTGGAGAGATAGCAGTGAAGCGCAGCAAGAGCTGGAAGAACGCGGCCGCCCAGGTCGACCGCGACGCCCTGCTGGCCCCCCTCGACGGGGTCCGCCTGGCGAAGAAGACCGCGAGCACCAAGTTCGACGCCACCGTCGAGGTCGCCCTGCGTCTGGGTGTCGACCCGCGCAAGGCCGACCAGATGGTCCGCGGCACCGTCAACCTCCCGCACGGCACCGGTAAGACCGCCCGGGTCCTGGTCTTCGCGACCGGTGACCGTGCCGAGGAGGCGCGCGCCGCCGGAGCCGACATCGTCGGCGCCGACGAGCTGATCGACGAGGTCGCCAAGGGCCGCCTCGACTTCGACGCGGTCGTGGCCACCCCCGACCTCATGGGCAAGGTCGGCCGCCTGGGCCGCGTGCTCGGTCCCCGTGGCCTCATGCCCAACCCGAAGACCGGCACCGTCACGCCGGCCGTCGGCAAGGCCGTCACCGACATCAAGGGCGGCAAGATCGAGTTCCGCGTGGACCGTCACGCGAACCTCCACTTCATCATCGGCAAGGCGTCCTTCGACGAGCGTCAGCTCCTCGAGAACTACGCCGCCGCCCTCGACGAGGTGCTGCGTCTCAAGCCGTCGGCCGCCAAGGGCCGCTACCTCAAGAAGGTCACCTTCGCGACGTCGATGGGCCCCGGCATCCCGGTCGACCCCAACGTCACCCGTGGGCTGACCGCCGAGCTCGAGGCCTGATCGCCTGCTTTCCGGCAGACGCGACAGCGCCTGAACAGCCCCCGTCCGGGTACCGGACGGGGGTTGTGTCTTTTCTGTGCGAATCCTGAGGACAGGACCGCGCTCCAGAACGGCCCAACGTAGGCTCGGGCCGACGAAGGGATTGACAAGATGCGCAGATTCTTAGTGGCCGCCGGGGTCGTCGCCGCCCTGGCGGTGGCCGGTTGCGGGACCACGACTGCCCAGCCGCTGGGGGACGTCAAACTCTCCGCCGCCGAGGCCATTCAGCAGACGGCCCAGAAGGCCGACTCGATCGACTCCTACAGCGCCGACATCGTGCTCGACTTCGCCGACCCCAAGGGTCAGAAGGGCACCGTCCAGGGCAGCATGCTGTTCCAGCAGAAGCCCACCCTCGCCTCCGACGTGACCCTCAGCCAGGTGTCCTTCGGCGGTCAGTCCGTTCCCGGCGGGCTGCGCGTGGTGCTGGCCGACGAGGTCGCCTACGTGAAGATGGACCTGCTCAAGACCCTGATCGGCACCGACAAGCCGTGGGTGAAGATCGACCTGAAGCAGCTCGGCGACGCCAAGGCGGCCAGCCAGTTCCTCGACCAGGCCCAGCAGATCGACCTGAAGACCAGCGTCACCCTGCTGACCGCGTCCAAGGACGTCAAGGCCGTCGGCACCGAGTCGGTGAACGGCGTCGACACGACCCACTACGCCGGCAGCTTCCCGGTCGAGGCGGCCGTGCTGCTGCTGCCGAAGGAGACGCAGGAGCGGGTCAAGGGCCAGCTCTCCCAGCTGAAGAACGTCAAGTTCGACGCCTGGATCGACGGTGAGGGACTGCCCCGCAAGATCGGCATCAACGGTGCCGAGCAGGGTGCGAGCTTCTCCGCCACCCTGCTGTTCAAGTCGTTCAACGAGCAGCTCGGCATCGCCGCGCCGCCCGCCGACCAGGTCGGCGACCTGCCCAAGAACATGCCCGTGGGCGGCTGATTTGGTGTTGCGGGCTTGACACCGTACTCTTAGTCCTGCCAAAGACCGCCGGTTGTCTCCGGGTGCCTATCCCGGTGACCGAAGGTCCCACGTTTGTGGGCGACCCGCGCAGGTGTGACTGAGAGCCTCTGACAAGCCTTTCGTGGAGCTTGCTGAGAGCCCCGTGCGCCCTGCGCCCGGGGCTCGTCTGTTTTCTTGGGGCCTTCAATCCCTTCCGGCGGCACATCTGGAAGGAGGCCCATGGCGAAGGCGGAGAAGGCCGGCGCGGTCGACGAACTCAAGGCTGAGTTCGATGGCAGCAGCGCCGCCGTTCTGACCGAATACCGCGGGCTCACCGTCGCCCAGCTCAAGCAGCTGCGCGTCTCTCTCGGTGGGCATGCGAAGTTCGCCGTGGCGAAGAACACGCTGGCCAAGATCGCGGCGAACAACGCCGGGATCACTGCCCTCGACGACCTGCTCTACGGCCCGACCGCGATCGCGTTCGTCAAGGGCGACGTGGTGGAGGCCGCCAAGGGTCTGCGTGAGTTCGCCAAGGCCAACCCCCTTCTGGTGATCAAGGGTGGGGTCGTCGACGGCAAGTCGATGACGCCCGCCGAGATCTCCAAGCTCGCTGACCTCGAGTCCCGCGAGGTGCTCCTCGCGAAGCTGGCCGGTGCGCTGAAGGCCAAGCAGTCCACGGCTGCCGCCACCTTCGCCGCGCTGCCCACGCAGATGGCTCGACTGGCCGAGGCCCTGCGCGCCAAGCGCGAGGAGTCCGGGGAGTAAGCAGGTCCGCGCAAGCGGGGGGAAGCGCAAACCGCGGTCCCTTTTCACGTTTTTCAGCACGATCCTTATGGAGGAACCATCATGGCGAAGCTCAGCACCGACGAGCTGCTCGACGCTTTCAAGGAGATGACCCTCCTTGAGCTGTCCGACTTCGTGAAGCTGTTCGAGGAGACCTTCGACGTCAAGGCCGCCGCCCCGGTCGCGGCCGTGGCCGTCGCCGGCCCCGGCGGCGCCGCTCCGGCCGAAGAGGCCGAGGAGCAGGACGAGTTCGACGTCATCCTCGAGGCTGCCGGCGACAAGAAGATCCAGGTCATCAAGGAGATCCGCGCGCTCACCAGCCTGGGCCTGAAGGAAGCCAAGGACCTGGTCGACGGCGCTCCGAAGCCGGTCTTCGACGGCAAGGTCAACAAGGAGCAGGCGGAGAAGGCGAAGGCTGCCCTCGAGGGCGCCGGCGCCAAGGTCACCGTCAAGTAAGTAGCGTCACCCGCGAAGCGGTCTGCCCCAGGTGCCTGGGCGGGCCGCTTCCGGCGTTTCCGGACCCGGTTCCGGTCCCAGACTGATTTGATCGCTTTCAGCCGGCGCCCCGGCGTGGCCCACGTACAATCCGCCCGTGGCCAGGATCCGCCGTGAGGCCCCCCGTCGTCTCAACCTGGCCCTGCTGGCCCTGGTCCTCGTGCTGGGGGCGGCCGCCGGATGGGTGTGGACGCTCAGGGCCTCGGCCCTGGCCCGCGAGGCCGACGAGGCCGCCGCGGTCTCGGCCGCCTCCACCCACGCCGTCAGCCTGATGTCGCTCGACCACCGCACCTTCGACACCGCCTTCCGCGGTGTGGTGTCGACGTCGACGGGGGAGACCAGAGCCCGTTACGAACGCGACCAGGCCGCCACCCGCGAGACCGTGATGAAGGACAAGGTCCTCCAGACGGGGGTGCTCCGGGGAGCGGGGCTGGCGTCCATGAACGCCGAGGGGACCCGCGCCCAGGTGCTCGTGGTCGCCGACGTGATGATCGACTTCACCGGCCGGAAGGGCGACGAGCCGGAGGAGCGCTTCTACCGCTGGCGCATGGATCTGGCCAAGGAGAGCGGACGCTGGCTGGTCGCGAACGCGGAGCTGGTGTCGTGATGGCCGTCGTCCAGCGCGCCCTGCGGCTGACCTCCCTGCTCGTCGTGCTGGCCGTGCTGGCCCTGGGCGGGCTCGGGCGGCTCTATCTCGACCTCAAACGGGTCCAGGACACCTCGGCGGCCTCGGCCGAGGCGGCGCAGGCGGCCCGGGCGTACGCCGCCGACATGCTCTCCTACGATCACCGGACCATCGAGGCCGATCTCGCGCGGGCCCGCAGCCACGCCACCGGCCCGCTGGCTGAGCACTACGCCAATCTGGCCGGCACCTTCATCCCGCAGGTGCGCCGGCAGCAGAAGGTCCAGCAGGCGACGGTGGCCGCCGTGGCGGTCGAGGAGGCCAGCCCCGAAAGGGTCAAAGTGCTGGTCTTCCTGAACACCACCACAAGCCGGACAGAAGGGCCGGCGGAGGTCGTACAGAACAGAGCGCGGCTGGTCATGGTGGTTACGGACGGTCGCTGGCTCGTGTCGGGGCTCTCGACGTTGATCGGCAACACGCCCATCCGCTGAGTCCCGAGACCCAATTGTTGGTCACGTTTGGGTTTTGGTTTGAGCGGCCTAGGGAATGTCCAGGGCGTTGGAAGGTCGATCAACGGTCATCGTTGGGCCTTCCGTGTGACAGAGCGTTAGCGGACTCGGGTCGAGGGTATCGACTGGGCTCGGCGGGTTGTCGATAGGGCTTCGCAACCGGCGGTCGTCTCACGGAAGGGAAAAACCCAGCGTGCTGGCCATTGGTTAGCCGAAATGTCGTCTCTCGGGCTTGACGTTTGAGCCCAGACGGGTGATGCTGCCAGCAACGTGGAGCGCAGAGCGAGAGCGGAGTGGACAGGTGTATGCCCATCGGCTACACTGCCCCTTTGCGCTGCCCTTTGACGACCGTTTCTCTGAGTAACCTCGCTTTCCTTGGTCGTCTGGCGTGCGTGTAGTCAGTCCGCGAGCCCTCGGAAGGACATCTGTTGGCAGCCTCGCGCAACGCCTCCGCCGTACCCGCCGGTCCCCGCACCGTGTCGTTCGCACGTATCCAGGAGCCTTTGGAAGTTCCTGATCTACTAGCTCTGCAGACCGAGTCCTTCGACTGGTTGCTCGGCAACGAGAAGTGGAAGGCCCGGGTCGAGGCGGCCCGCCAGGCGGGCCGCCGCGATGTGCCGGCCCAGTCGGGTCTCGAGGAGATCTTCGAGGAGATCAGTCCCATCGAGGACTTCTCCGGCACCATGTCCCTCTCGTTCCGCGATCACCGGTTCGAGCCGCCCAAGTACTCGGTCGACGAGTGCAAGGACAAGGACATGACCTACTCCGCCCCGATGTTCGTCACGGCGGAGTTCATCAACAACACCACCGGTGAGATCAAGAGCCAGACCGTGTTCATGGGCGACTTCCCGCTCATGACCTCGAAGGGCACCTTCATCATCAACGGCACCGAGCGTGTCGTGGTGTCCCAGCTGGTCCGTTCGCCCGGTGTCTACTTCGAGCGCACCGTCGACAAGACGTCCGACAAGGACCTCTACGGCGCCAAGGTCATCCCGTCCCGGGGTGCCTGGCTCGAGTTCGAGATCGACAAGCGTGACAGCGTCGGCGTCCGCATCGACCGCAAGCGCAAGCAGGCCGTCACGGTCCTGCTCAAGGCGCTCGGCTGGACGACCGACCAGATCCTGGAGCGCTTCGGCCAGTACGAGTCGATGCGCGCCACCCTGGAGAAGGACCACACCTCCGGCCAGGACGACGCGCTGCTCGACATCTACCGCAAGCTGCGTCCGGGCGAGCCCCCGACCAAGGAGTCCGCGCAGGCGCTGCTCGAGAACCTCTACTTCAACCCCAAGCGGTACGACCTCGCGAAGGTCGGCCGTTACAAGATCAATAAGAAGCTCGGCTGTGACTCCGAGATCACGCAGGGCACCCTCACCGAAGACGACGTCGTCGCCGCCATCGAATACATCGTCCGGCTCCACGCCGGCGAGGAGTCGATGGGCGAGAACGGCTCGGTCATCGTCGAGATCGACGACATCGACCACTTCGGCAACCGCCGCCTGCGCACCGTCGGCGAGCTGATCCAGAACCAGGTCCGCCTGGGCCTGGCCCGCATGGAGCGCGTCGTGCGCGAGCGCATGACGACCCAGGACGTCGAGGCGATCACGCCGCAGACCCTGATCAACATCCGCCCGGTCGTGGCGTCGATCAAGGAGTTCTTCGGCACCTCGCAGCTGTCGCAGTTCATGGACCAGACCAACCCCCTCGCGGGCCTGACCCACAAGCGTCGTCTGTCGGCGCTCGGGCCCGGTGGTCTGTCGCGTGAGCGGGCCGGCTTCGAGGTCCGTGACGTGCACCCGTCCCACTACGGCCGCATGTGCCCGATCGAGACGCCGGAAGGCCCGAACATCGGTCTGATCGGCTCGCTCGCGTCGTTCGGCCGGATCAACTCCTTCGGGTTCGTCGAGACGCCGTACCGGAAGGTCATCGACGGCAAGGTCAGCGAGCAGGTCGACTACCTGACGGCCGACGTCGAAGACCGCCACGTCGTGGCCCAGGCCAACACGCGCCTGAACACCGACGGCAGCTTCGCCGAAGACCGCGTCCTCGCCCGCCGTAAGGGCGGCGAGTTCGAGGCCGTCCACCCGTCCGAGGTCGACTACATGGACGTCTCGCCGCGCCAGATGGTGTCGGTCGCGACCGCCATGATCCCCTTCCTTGAGCACGACGACGCCAACCGCGCGCTCATGGGTTCGAACATGCAGCGTCAGTCGGTGCCCCTGCTGAAGAGCGAGGCTCCGCTCGTCGGCACCGGCATGGAGTACCGCGCGGCGACCGACGCCGGCGACGTCATCAGCGCCGAGAAGGCCGGTGTCGTCGAGGAGGTCTCCGCCGACTACGTCACCGTGATGAACGACGACGGCACCCGCACCACCTACCGGGTCGCCAAGTTCAAGCGGTCCAACCAGGGCACCTGCTTCAACCAGAAGCCCATCGTCGCCGAGGGCGACCGGGTGGAGTCTGGTCAGGTCATCGCCGACGGCCCCTGCACCGACACCGGTGAGATGGCGCTCGGCAAGAACCTGCTCGTGGCGTTCATGCCGTGGGAGGGCCACAACTACGAGGACGCGATCATCCTGTCGCAGCGCCTCGTGCAGGACGACGTCCTGTCCTCGATCCACATCGAGGAGCACGAGGTCGACGCCCGCGACACCAAGCTCGGCCCGGAGGAGATCACTCGGGACATCCCGAACGTCTCCGAGGAGGTCCTGGCCGACCTCGACGAGCGGGGCATCATCCGGATCGGCGCCGAAGTGGTCACGGGTGACATCCTCGTCGGAAAGGTCACCCCCAAGGGTGAGACCGAGCTGACCCCCGAGGAGCGCCTGCTCCGCGCGATCTTCGGTGAGAAAGCGCGCGAAGTGCGCGACACCTCGCTGAAGGTTCCCCACGGTGAGTCGGGCAAGGTCATCGGCGTCCGCGTGTTCAGCCGCGAGGAGGGCGACGAGCTTCCCCCCGGCGTCAACGAGCTGGTCCGCGTCTACGTGGCCCAGAAGCGCAAGATCACCGACGGCGACAAGCTGGCCGGCCGCCACGGCAACAAGGGCGTCATCTCCAAGATCCTTCCGGTCGAGGACATGCCGTTCCTGGAAGACGGCACCCCGGTCGACATCGTCCTCAACCCGCTGGGCGTGCCCGGCCGAATGAACGTCGGCCAGGTGCTGGAGACACACCTCGGGTGGATCGCCGCCAGAGGCTGGGACGTCTCCGGCATCGAGGAGGCGTGGGCCGAGCGGCTGCGCGAGAAGGAGATGACCGAGGTCAAGCCGTGGACCAAGGTCGCCACTCCGGTGTTCGACGGCGCCCACGAGGAGGAGATCGTCGGCCTCCTCAACAGCACCCTGAAGAACCGTGACGGTTCGCGGATGGTCCAGGAGAACGGCAAGGCCCGGCTCTTCGACGGCCGCTCCGGCGAGCCGTTCCCGCACCCGATCTCGGTCGGCTACATCTACATCCTGAAGCTGCTCCACCTGGTCGACGACAAGATCCACGCTCGGTCGACCGGCCCCTACTCCATGATCACGCAGCAGCCGCTGGGTGGTAAGGCGCAGTTCGGTGGCCAGCGCTTCGGTGAGATGGAGGTGTGGGCGCTGGAAGCGTACGGCGCCGCCTACGCCCTCCAGGAACTGCTGACCATCAAGTCCGACGACGTCCTCGGCCGAGTCAAGGTCTACGAGGCCATCGTCAAGGGCGAGAACATCCCCGAGCCCGGCATCCCCGAGTCCTTCAAGGTCCTCATCAAGGAAATGCAGTCGCTGTGCCTGAACGTCGAGGTGCTCTCCAGCGACGGCATGTCCATCGAGATGCGCGACACCGACGAGGACGTCTTCCGCGCGGCGGAGGAGCTCGGTATCGATCTGTCCCGGCGCGAGCCGAGCAGCGTGGAAGAAGTCTGAGGGGGAGATAGCACATGCTGGACGTCAACTTCTTCGACGAGCTCCGAATCGGCCTCGCGACCGCCGACGACATCCGTCAGTGGTCTCACGGTGAGGTCAAGAAGCCGGAGACGATCAACTACCGGACCCTCAAGCCCGAAAAGGACGGACTCTTCTGCGAGAAGATCTTCGGTCCGACCCGGGACTGGGAGTGCTACTGCGGCAAGTACAAGCGCGTGCGCTTCAAGGGCATCATCTGTGAGCGCTGCGGCGTCGAGGTGACCCGTGCCAAGGTGCGTCGTGAGCGGATGGGCCACATCGAGCTGGCCGCCCCGGTCACCCACATCTGGTACTTCAAGGGCGTTCCCTCGCGGCTGGGCTACCTGCTCGACCTCGCCCCGAAGGACCTCGAGAAGGTCATCTACTTCGCGGCGTACATGATCACGCATGTCGACACCGAGATGCGCGACCGCGACCTGTCCTCGCTCGAGGCCAAGATCTCGGTCGAGCGTCAGCACGTCGAGCAGCGCCGTGACGCCGACATCGAGGCCCGGCAGAAGAAGCTCGAAGCCGACCTGGCCGAGCTGGAGGCCGCCGGGGCCAAGGGCGACCAGCGCCGCAAGGTGCGCGAGGGCGCCGACCGCGAGATGCGTCAGCTCCGCGACCGGGCGCAGCGTGAGCTCGACCGGCTCGAGGAGGTCTGGAGCCGCTTCAAGAACCTCAAGGTCCAGGACCTCGAGGGCGACGAGCTGCTCTACCGCGAGATGCGCGACCGGTTCGGCCGCTACTTCCGCGGCGGCATGGGCGCGCAGGCGATCCAGGAGCGGCTGCAGAGCTTCGACCTCGACCAGGAGGCAGAAAACCTCCGCGAGACGATCCGCAGCGGCAAGGGCCAGAAGAAGGCCCGCGCCCTCAAGCGGCTCAAGGTCGTGGCGGCGTTCCTGAACACCCGCAACTCGCCCGCCGGCATGGTGCTCGACTGCATCCCGGTGATCCCGCCGGACCTGCGGCCGATGGTCCAGCTCGACGGTGGCCGCTTCGCCACCTCCGACCTGAACGACCTCTACCGGCGCGTGATCAACCGGAACAACCGACTCAAGCGGCTTCTCGACCTCGGCGCCCCCGAGATCATCGTCAACAACGAGAAGCGCATGCTCCAGGAGGCCGTCGACGCGCTGTTCGACAACGGCCGCCGCGGCCGCCCGGTCACGGGCCCCGGCAACCGTCCCCTGAAGTCCCTCAGCGACATGCTGAAGGGCAAGCAGGGCCGGTTCCGTCAGAACCTGCTGGGCAAGCGAGTCGACTACTCCGGCCGTTCGGTCATCGTCGTCGGCCCGCAGCTGAAGCTGCACCAGTGCGGCCTGCCCAAGCAGATGGCGCTGGAGCTGTTCAAGCCGTTCGTGATGAAGCGCCTGGTCGACCTGAACCACGCGCAGAACATCAAGAGCGCCAAGCGCATGGTCGAGCGGGCCCGCCCGGTCGTGTGGGACGTGCTCGAAGAGGTCATCACCGAGCACCCCGTGCTGCTGAACCGCGCTCCGACGCTGCACCGCCTGGGCATCCAGGCCTTCGAGCCGCAGCTGGTCGAGGGCAAGGCCATCCAGATCCACCCGCTCGTCTGCACGGCGTTCAACGCCGACTTCGACGGCGACCAGATGGCCGTGCACCTGCCGCTGTCTGCCGAGGCCCAGGCCGAGGCGCGCATCCTGATGCTGTCGACCAACAACATCCTGAAGCCCGCCGACGGCAAGCCCGTGACGATGCCCACCCAGGACATGGTCATCGGCCTCTACTCGCTCACCACCCAGGCCGACGAGGCCGAGGGTGAGGGCCGGGTGTTCGCGTCGGTCTCCGAGGCCCTCATGGCCTTCGACCGCCACGAGCTCGACCTGCAGGCGAAGATCCAGGTCCGGCTCAAGGACGTCGCCCCGCCGCGTGGCTGGGAGGCGCCCGAGGGCTGGGAGGTCGGCGACCCGCTGCGCCTGGAGACCACGCTCGGCCGCTGCCTGTTCAACAACACGCTGCCCGCGAACTACCCGTTCGTGAACTACCAGGTCGGCAAGAAGCAGCTGTCCGCGATCGTGAACGAGCTGGCCGAGACCTACCCCAAGGTCGAAGTGGCCAACGCGCTCGACGCGCTCAAGGACGCCGGCTTCTACTGGGCCACCCGCGCCGGTGTGACCATCTCGATCGACGACGTCATCGCGCCCCCGAACAAGGGCACGATCATGGAGTCGTACGAGAAGCAGGCCGACAAGGTCCAGCGCGAGTACGACCGCGGTCTGATCACCGACGAGGAGCGCCGTCAGGAGCTCATCGAGATCTGGACCAAGGCCACGAGCGACGTGACCCAGGACATGCAGGACGCCTTCGGGAAGACCAACCCCATCTGGATGATGGTCCAGTCGGGCGCCCGAGGAAACCTCATGCAGGTCCGTCAGATCGCCGGCATCCGCGGCCTGGTGTCCAACACCAAGGGTGAGACGATCCCGCGTCCGATCAAGTCCTCCTTCCGCGAGGGCCTGTCGGTGCTGGAGTACTTCATCTCCACCCACGGTCAGCGGAAGGGTCTGGCCGACACCGCCCTGCGTACCGCCGACTCGGGTTACCTGACCCGTCGTCTGGTGGACGTCGCGCAGGACGTCATCGTGCGCGAGATCGACTGCGGCACCGACCGCGCGGTCCCGCTGCACGTCGGTGAGCGCGACGCGTCGGGCAACCTGGTCAAGGCGGAGAACGCCGAGTCCAACGTGCACGGCCGGATCCTCGCCGAAGACGTCGAGGTCGACGGCAAGCTCGTCGCCGCCGTCGGCACCGACATCAACGACATCACCGTCACCGCGCTGGTCGAAGCCGGCATCGAGACGGTCCGCACCCGCAGCACGCTGGTGTGCGAGGCCAAGATCGGTGTCTGCGCGACCTGCTACGGCCGCTCGCTGGCCACCGGCAAGCTCGTCGACGTCGGCGAGGCGGTCGGCATCATCGCCGCCCAGTCGATCGGTGAGCCCGGCACCCAGCTGACGATGCGTACCTTCCACACCGGTGGTGTGGCGGGCGCCGACATCACCCACGGTCTGCCGCGTGTCCAGGAGCTCTTCGAGGCCCGCATCCCCAAGGGTGTGGCCCCGATCTCCGAGGTCACCGGCCGGGTCCGGATCGACGAGACCGACAAGACCCGCAAGATCGTCATCACCCCCGACGACGGTGCCGAGGAGATCGCCTACCCGGTCTCCATGCGGTCGCGGCTGCAGGTCTCCGAGGGGCAGCACATCGAGGTGGGTCACCAGCTCATCGCCGGTGCCCGCAACCCCAACGAGGTGCTGCGCATCCTCGGCCCGCGCCAGGTCCAGCTCCACCTCGTCGAAGAGGTGCAGCAGGTCTACCGCTCGCAGGGTGTGTCGATCCACGACAAGCACATCGAGGTCATCGTCCGCCAGATGCTCAAGCGCGTGAACGTGCTGGAGTCCGGCGACACCGAGATGCTGCCCGGTGAGCTGGTCGAGCGGCCGAGGTTCGAGCGGATGAACCGCGAGTGCGTCGCCGAGGGCGGGCAGCCGGCGTCCGGCCGTCCGGTCCTGATGGGCATCACCAAGGCCTCGCTCGCCACCGAGTCGTGGCTGTCGGCGGCGTCCTTCCAGGAGACCACCCGGGTCCTGACCGACGCGGCGATCCACGCCAAGTCGGACAGCCTGCTCGGCCTCAAGGAGAACGTCATCATCGGTAAGCTCATCCCGGCCGGTACGGGCATGCCCCAGTACCGCAACATCCGGGTCGAGCCGACCGAGGAGGCCAAGGCCGCGATGTACACGGTCGGCGGCTACGACGGCTCCGCGGCCGACTACACCTTCGGTTCGGGCAGCGGCGAGGCCGTCCCGCTGGAGGAGTACGACTTCGGTCAGTACGGCCGCTAGTCATCCAAGGTTCATCACGGAAGCCCGGCCTCGGCCGGGCTTCCGGCTTTTTCACGTCTCTTCGCGCGGTATAGTTGACACGGACTCAATCACGGCCTGCGTTTGAAAGGTGGGCCGCGGGACTCAAGGTACGAATCCCGACGACCCGTACTCGCGACCGTTTTGACGTGTCGCTACCGGCTGGGTAGTCTTCTCTTTCGTGCCCATGGGTTCATGGGCCCAAAACGCGTGCGCGCAGCTTGCCAGCGAAGCGCGCCGTGTGCCCCTGGTTCCCGATTTCCAGGTCCGGGGTGTTGCGTCAACAGTGCGCGACACGCCCGACCGCGTGGGTCGGCGGAGAGGGAAAACCAGCAGGTCATGACACCGGCAGTACCTGCGAATAAGCATGTTCACGATTCACCGGCCAAGGCACGAAACGGAGTTGTTGTAGTGCCCGCGATTCAGCAGTTGGTCCGAAAGGGCCGGCAGGACAAGGTCTCCAAGACCAAGACTCCTGCGCTCAAGGGCAGCCCTCAGCGGCGCGGCGTCTGCACCCGCGTCTACACCACCACCCCGAAGAAGCCGAACTCGGCGCTTCGTAAGGTCGCGCGTGTTCGCCTGACCAACGGCATCGAGGTCACCGCATACATCCCCGGCGTCGGCCACAACCTCCAGGAGCACAGCATCGTGCTGGTTCGTGGTGGTCGTGTGAAGGACCTCCCCGGCGTTCGCTACAAGATCATCCGCGGCTCGCTCGACACCCAGGGCGTCCGCAACCGCAAGCAGGCTCGTTCCCGCTACGGCGCCAAGAAGGAGAAGAAGTAATGCCTCGCAAGGGTTCTCCTGGCCGCCGCCAGCTCATGGCCGACCCGGTTCACAACTCGCCGCTGGTCACCGCCCTGATCAACAAGGTTCTCCTCGACGGCAAGCGCTCGATCGCCCAGTCGATCGTGTACGGCGCCCTCGAGGGCTGCAAGGACAAGACCGGCAACGACCCGGTCGTCACGCTGAAGCGCGCCCTGGACAACGTGAAGCCGACCCTCGAGGTCCGCAGCCGCCGTGTCGGTGGCGCGACCTACCAGGTCCCGGTCGAGGTCCGCGCCGCGCGCAGCACCACGCTGGCCCTCCGCTGGCTGGTGCAGTACTCGCGTGCACGCCGCGAGAAGACCATGACCGAGCGCCTCATGAACGAGCTCCTCGACGCCAGCAACGGCCTCGGGGCGAGCGTGAAGAAGCGCGAGGACACCCACAAGATGGCCGAGTCCAACAAGGCCTTCGCCCACTACCGCTGGTAGTCGGCGGATTTTCGACGAGACGACGAGGACGCGAGAGAAGTGGCGACCACGCTTGACCTGGCCAAGGTCCGCAACATCGGGATCATGGCCCACATCGACGCGGGCAAGACCACCACGACCGAGCGCATCCTGTTCTACACCGGTATCAACTACAAGATCGGTGAAGTCCACGAGGGCGCTGCCACGATGGACTGGATGGAGCAGGAGCAGGAGCGCGGCATCACGATCACGTCTGCCGCGACGACCTGTGAGTGGCTCGGCCACACCATCAACATCATCGACACGCCGGGCCACGTCGACTTCACCATCGAGGTGGAGCGCTCGCTCCGCGTCCTCGACGGTGCCGTCGCGGTGTTCGACGGTGTCGCCGGGGTGGAGCCGCAGTCGGAGACGGTCTGGCGGCAGGCCGACCGCTACGAGGTTCCCCGTATCTGCTTCGTCAACAAGATGGACCGGGTCGGCGCGGAGTTCCACCGGTGCGTCGACATGATGATCAGCCGGCTGGGCGCGACTCCCGCGGTCATCCAGCTTCCCTGGGGCGTTGAGGCCGACTTCAAGGGCGTCATCGACCTGGTGAAGATGAAGGGCCTGATCTGGAGCGCCGAGGCCGCCAAGGGCGAGATGTACGACACCGTCGACATCCCCGCCGACCATGCCGAGACCGCCCGTGAGTGGCGCGACCGTCTGGTCGAGACCGTGGCCGAGAACGACGACGAGCTGATGGAGCTCTTCCTCGAGGGCGTCGAGCCCTCCGAGGAGCAGCTGGTCGCGGCCATCCGCCGCGCCACGCTGGCCAGCGCCATCAACCCGGTCCTGTGCGGCACCGCGTTCAAGAACAAGGGCGTGCAGCCCCTGCTCGACGCGATCGTCGCCTACCTCCCCGCGCCGACCGACATCCCGGCCTTCAAGGGCCACGCGGTCAACGACGAGGAGAAGGTCATCGAGCGTCGCCCCGACGTGACCGAGCCGTTCTCCGCCCTGGCCTTCAAGATCATGAGCGACCCCCACCTGGGCAAGCTCACCTACATCCGCCTCTACTCCGGCACCCTTGAATCCGGCACGACCGTGATCAACTCGGTGAAGGGGAAGAAGGAGCGGATCGGCAAGATCTACCAGATGCACGCCAACAAGCGTGAGGAGCGGCCGTCCGCGGTCGCCGGTCAGATCGTCGCCGTGATGGGCCTCAAGGACACCACCACCGGTGACACCCTGTCCGACATCCAGAACCAGGTCGTCCTCGAGTCGATGACGTTCCCGGCGCCGGTCATCAGCGTCGCGATCGAGCCGAAGACCAAGGGCGACCAGGAGAAGCTCGGCACCGCGATCCAGCGTCTGGCGGAGGAGGACCCGTCCTTCCAGGTCCGCCGCGACGAGGAGACCGGCCAGACCGTCATCCACGGCATGGGCGAGCTTCACCTCGAAATCCTGGTCGACCGCATGCGCCGCGAGTTCAAGGTCGAGGCGAACGTCGGTCGTCCCCAGGTCGCGTACCGCGAGACGATCCGCCGCAAGGTGGAGAAGATCGACTACACGCACAAGAAGCAGACCGGTGGTTCCGGCCAGTTCGCCAAGGTCCTCATCGACCTTGAGCCGCTGGGCGAGGGCAACGACGGTTACGAGTTCGAGAACAAGGTCACCGGTGGCCGCATCCCGCGGGAGTACATCCCCTCGGTCGACGCGGGCGCCCAGCAGGCCGCCGAGTTCGGCGTGCTGGCCGGTTACCCGATGGTGGGCGTCAAGGTCACGCTTCAGGACGGCGCCTACCACGAGGTCGACTCGTCCGAAATGGCCTTCAAGATGGCCGGCTCGATGGTCTTCAAGGAGGCCGCGCGCAGGGCCGACCCCGTTCTCCTCGAACCGATGATGGCCGTCGAGGTCACCACGCCCGAGGACTACATGGGTGACGTCATCGGCGACCTCAACGGTCGTCGCGGGCAGATCCAGGCCATGGACGAGCGGGCCGGCGCCCGTGTCGTCAAGGCCCTTGTTCCGCTCTCTGAGATGTTCGGCTACGTGGGCGACCTCCGTAGCAAGACGCAGGGGCGCGCGAGCTACAGCATGCAGTTCGACTCCTACGCGGAAGTGCCTCCGGGCATCGCCAAGGAGATCGTCGCGAAGGTCCGCGGCGAGTAACACCTCGCCAGCGTCCGGCCGCCACGTCAGTGACGGCCGGACGGGACCGGGCGATTGAAGTCAAGTCAGAAATCTCTAAGGAGACAGACCAGTGGCCAAGGCCAAGTTCGAGCGGAACAAGCCGCACGTGAACATCGGCACCATTGGGCACATCGACCACGGCAAGACGACTCTGACCGCGGCGATCACCAAGGTGCTTCACGACCGTTTCCCGCAGATCAACGAGGCGACCCCGTTCGACAAGATCGACAAGGCGCCCGAGGAGAAGGCCCGCGGGATCACCATCTCGATCGCCCACGTCGAGTACCAGACGGAGAAGCGCCACTACGCGCACGTCGACTGCCCTGGTCACGCCGACTACGTCAAGAACATGATCACCGGTGCGGCGCAGATGGACGGCGCCATCCTGGTGGTCGCCGCGACTGACGGCCCCATGCCGCAGACGAAGGAGCACGTCCTCCTGGCCCGCCAGGTCGGCGTCCCCTACATCGTCGTCGCCCTGAACAAGGCCGACATGGTGGACGACGAGGAGATCCTGGAGCTCGTCGAGCTCGAGGTTCGCGAGCTCCTCTCGGCTCAGGAGTTCCCCGGTGACGACCTGCCCGTCGTCCGCGTCTCGGCGCTCAAGGCGCTCGAGGGCGACGAGAAGTGGGGCGACTCGATCATCGAGCTCATGACCGCCGTCGACGAGAACGTGCCGGAGCCCACCCGCGCGATCGACAAGCCGTTCCTGATGCCGATCGAGGACGTCTTCTCGATCACCGGTCGTGGCACCGTCGTGACCGGTCGTATCGAGCGTGGTGTCGTCAAGGTCAACGAGACCGTCGACATCATCGGCATCAAGGAGAAGAGCACCACGACCACCGTCACCGGTGTCGAGATGTTCCGCAAGCTCCTCGACGAGGGCCAGGCCGGTGACAACGTCGGTCTGCTCCTCCGCGGCATCAAGCGCGAGGACGTCGAGCGCGGCCAGTGCATCATCAAGCCGGGCACGACCACCCCGCACACCGAGTTCGAGGCCCAGGTCTACATCCTGAGCAAGGACGAGGGCGGCCGCCACACGCCGTTCTTCAACAACTACCGTCCGCAGTTCTACTTCCGTACGACTGACGTGACCGGTGTTGTGAACCTGCCCGAGGGCACCGAGATGGTCATGCCCGGTGACAACACCGAGATGACCGTCCAGCTGATCCAGCCCATCGCCATGGAGGACGGCCTCAAGTTCGCCATCCGTGAGGGTGGCCGTACGGTCGGCGCCGGCAACGTGGTCAAGATCATCAAGTAGTACCCGATGGCCGGGTCCCCACGGGCCCGGCCATCACATTGCTTCACCCGCCGTGATCCCGCAGCCGCTTCGGGTCTCCGAAGTGACTGCCGGATCACGGACATATAGCGGCAACCTGCCGCACGTTACTTGTTCAGACGACAGCGAAGGACACCGAGGCCATTATGGCGGGACAGAAGATCCGCATTCGGCTCAAGGCCTATGACCACGAGGTCATCGACAGCTCGGCCAAGAAGATCGTCGAGACGGTGACGCGTACGGGCGCCAAGGTCGCGGGCCCGGTGCCCCTGCCGACCGAGAAGAACGTGTACTGCGTGATCCGTTCGCCGCACAAGTACAAGGACAGCCGCGAGCACTTTGAGATGCGTACGCACAAGCGGCTGATTGACATCATCGACCCGACGCCCAAGACCGTCGACTCGCTCATGCGGCTCGACCTGCCTGCCGGCGTCGACATCTCGATCAAGCTCTGAGGGAACGCACTGACATGGCTAACCAGATCAAGGGCGTCCTGGGCAAGAAGCTCGGCATGACCCAGGTCTTCGACGAGGGCAACCGGATCGTCCCGGTCACCGTCGTGGAGGCCGGTCCGTGCGTGGTGACCCGGGTCCGCACTCCGGAGCGCGACGGCTACTCCGCCGTTCAGCTCGGCTTCGGCCAGATCGACCCGCGCAAGGTGAACAAGCCCCTGGGCGACTACCTGCGCAAGCACGACATCACGCCGCGCCGCTACTTCGTCGAGGTCCGCACCGACGACGCCTCCGAGTACACGCTCGGCCAGGAAGTCACCGCCGGCACCTTCGAGGCCGGCCAGTTCGTCGACGTCACCGGTAAGAGCAAGGGCAAGGGCTTCGCGGGTGTCATGAAGCGTCACGGCTTCAAGGGCCTGGGCGCCTCGCACGGTACCCAGCGCAAGCACCGCTCGCCCGGCTCCATCGGTGGCTGCGCCACCCCGGGCCGCGTCTTCAAGGGCCTGCGCATGGCCGGTCGGATGGGCAACGTCCGCACCACCATCCAGAGCCTGAAGGTGCACGCCGTCGACGCCGAGAAGGGCCTCATCCTGATCAAGGGTGCGATCCCCGGCGCGAACGGCAGCCTGGTCCTCATCCGCACCGCTGCCAAGAAGGGGGCTGCCAAGTGAGCACCATTGACGTCCTCGACGCGAGCGGCGCCAAGACCGGCGACTCGATCGACCTGCCCGAGAGCATCTTCGGCGCCAAGGTCAACGTGCCGCTGATCCACCAGGTCGTCGTGGCCCAGCTGGCGGCTCGCCGCCAGGGCACCCACGCCACCAAGACCCGCGGCGAGGTGTCCGGCGGTGGCAAGAAGCCGTACCGCCAGAAGGGCACCGGCCGGGCCCGTCAGGGTTCGACCCGCGCGCCGCAGTTCACCGGCGGTGGCACCGTGCACGGCCCGCAGCCGCGCTCGTACGAGCAGCGCACGCCCAAGAAGATGAAGGCCGCGGCCCTGCGCCAGGCCCTGTCCGACCGGGCCGGCGGCAACCTCGTCCACGTCGTGAGCTCCCTGGTCACCGGCGACACGCCGAAGACCAAGACCGCTCTCGAGGCGCTCCGTAAGATCACCGGCTCGCGCAGCGTGCTCGTGGTCGTCACCGAGCACGACGAGCTCACCTGGCTGAGCCTGCGCAACGCCCCGGAGGTCCACCTCCTGGACGCCGGCCAGCTCAACACGTACGACGTGCTGTGCAGCGACGCCGTCGTCTTCACCAAGGAGGCCTACGACGAGGTCGTGGCCCGCCTGGAGAAGAGCGGGAAGGAAGACGCCTGATGGACAAGATCACCGACCCGCGCGACATCATCATCAAGCCGATCGTCTCTGAGAAGAGCTACGGCCTGATCGACGAGCACAACAAGTACACGTTCCTGGTCAAGCAGGGTGTGAACAAGACGCAGGTGAAGATCGCCATCGAGCAGATCTTCGGTGTGAAGGTCACCGGCGTCAACACCATCAACCGCCAGGGCAAGCGCAAGCGGACCCGCTTCGGCTACGGCCAGCGTCCGGGTACCAAGCGCGCGATCGTCAGCCTTGCGGAGGGCGAGCGCATCGACATCTTCGGCCAGATCGGCTGATTGATAGGTAAACCGGCCTACCGTGCTCGTGGCGGTAGGCCAACGTAGGGGTGGTTTGGCCGCGTCCGTGTCTGGACTGAGGAGCGCAGGGGAGCGAAGCGACCCGAAGCGACGAGGGAAGACGCGGACTGAAAGCGGTCAAACCCGCCGCGCCGAAGGCGCGGCAATTAGACAGGGATGAACGAAAAAGATGGGCATCCGTAAATACAAGCCGACGACCCCGGGTCGACGCGGCGCGAGCGTCTCGGACTTCGCCGAGATCACGCGCAGCACGCCCGAGAAGTCGCTGCTTGCCCCCCTGCACAGCAAGGGCGGCCGTAACGTCCACGGGCGGGTCACCGCCCGGCACCAGGGTGGCGGCCACAAGCGGGCGTACCGGATCATCGACTTCCGACGCCACGACAAGGACGGGATCCCGGCCAAGGTCGCTCACATCGAGTACGACCCGAACCGCACCTCCCGCATCGCTCTGCTGCACTACGCCGACGGCGAGAAGCGCTACATCCTCGCGCCGACCGGCATCAAGCAGGGGGACCGCATCGAGAACGGCCCCGGGGCCGACATCAAGCCGGGCAACTGCCTGCCGCTCCGCAACATCCCGACCGGTACCTTCATCCACGCGGTGGAGCTCCGTCCGGGTGGTGGCGCCAAGCTCGGCCGCAGCGCCGGCGCGCAGATCCAGCTCCTCGCCAAGGAGGGCATGTACGCCACGCTGCGTATGCCGTCCGGCGAGATGCGCCAGGTCGACATCCGCTGCCGGGCGTCGATCGGCCAGGTCGGCAACGCCGAGCAGGCCAACATCAACTGGGGTAAGGCCGGCCGTATGCGGTGGAAGGGCAAGCGCCCGACCGTCCGTGGTGTCGCCATGAACCCGGTCGACCACCCGCACGGCGGTGGCGAGGGCAAGACCTCCGGTGGTCGCCACCCGGTGAACCCGAAGGGCAAGCCCGAGGGCCGCACCCGCCAGGCCAACAAGGCCAGCGACCGCCTGATCATCCGGCGTCGGAGCAAGAGGAAGAAGCGGTAGGAGCAGCCGAAATGCCACGTAGCCTTAAGAAGGGTCCCTTCGTGGACGACCACCTTCAGAAGAAGGTGGACGCCCAGAACGAGAAGGGCACCAAGAACGTCATCAAGACGTGGTCGCGGCGCTCCATGATCGTGCCCGACATGCTCGGCCACACGATCGCCGTCCACGACGGCCGCAAGCACGTCCCGGTGTTCGTCACCGAGTCGATGATCGGCCACAAGCTCGGCGAGTTCGCGCCCACGCGGACCTTCCGCAGCCACGTCAAGGAAGACCGCCGCAGCCGGCGGTAAGCGTCCTTCGAAAAGCAATAGGAGACAGCGATGGAAGCCAGGGCACAGGCGCGGTACGCGCGCCACACGCCCCGGAAGGCCCGCCGCGTGGTGGACCTCATTCGCGGCCTGGGCGCTTCGGAGGCGCAGGCCGTGCTGCAGTTCGCGCCGCAGGCGGCGAGCGAGACCGTTTACAAGGTCCTCTCGTCCGCGATCGCGAACGCGGAGCACAACTTCAAGCTCGACCGCGAGACGCTGGTCGTGAGCCGCGCGTGGGTCGATGAGGGCCCGACGCTCAAGCGGTTCCGCCCCCGCGCCCAGGGTCGCGCCTATCGGATCAACAAGCGGACCAGCCACATCACCGTGATCGTGGAGTCCCGCGAGCCGAAGGGGAGGGCCCGCTAGTGGGTCAGAAGGTTAACCCGCACGGGTTCCGCCTCGGCATCACGACCGACTTCAAGAGCCGGTGGTACGCCGACAAGCTCTACAAGTCGTACGTCGCCGAGGACGTGGCGATCCGCCGCATGCTGCAGAAGGGCATGGAGCGGGCCGGCATTTCCAAGGTCGAGATCGAGCGCACGACCGACCGCGTCCAGGTCGACATCCACACCGCCCGGCCGGGCATCGTCATCGGCCGTCGTGGTGCGGAGGCCGACCGCATCCGCGGCGACCTGGAGAAGCTGACCAAGAAGCAGGTTCAGCTCAACATCCTCGAGGTCAAGAACCCCGAGATCGACGCGCAGCTCGTCGCGCAGGGCGTGGCCGAGCAGCTCTCCAGCCGTGTCTCGTTCCGCCGCGCCATGCGCAAGGCGATGCAGTCGGCGATGAAGAGCGGCGCCAAGGGCATCCGGGTCGCGTGCTCGGGTCGTCTGGGCGGCGCGGAGATGTCGCGTTCGGAGTTCTACCGCGAGGGCCGCGTGCCCCTGCACACGCTCCGCGCCGACATCGACTACGGCTTCTACGAGGCCAAGACGACCTTCGGCCGCATCGGCGTGAAGGTCTGGATCTACAAGGGCGAGGCCCCGACCAGCCGCGCCGAGCGTGAGGCGGCCGCTGCCGGCGCCCGCGCCGGTGGCCAGCGTCGCGACAACGACCGTCGTGGCGGCGGCGCCGAGCGTCCCCGTCGTGGTGGCGGCGACCGTCCGCGCCGTGGCGCCGGTGCCGGTCGTGGCGACCGCGCCCCCCGCAATGAGGCGGCCGCCCAGGCCGCCCCCGAGACCGGCCCGGCGGAGCAGCCGGGTGCTGAAGGGAGCTGACCATGCTGATCCCGCGCAGGGTCAAGCACCGCAAGCAGCACCGGCCTGACCGCAGCGGAGCCGCCAAGGGCGGCACCCGGGTCGTGTTCGGCGAGTTCGGCATTCAGGCGCTTGAGCACTCCTACGTGACCAACCGTCAGATCGAGTCGGCTCGTATCGCCATGACCCGGCACATCCGCCGTGGCGGCAAGGTGTGGATCAACATCTACCCCGACCGTCCCCTCACCAAGAAGCCCGCGGAAACGCGAATGGGTTCCGGTAAGGGTTCGCCCGAGTGGTGGATCGCCAACGTCAAGCCCGGTCGCGTCATGTTCGAGCTGTCGGGTGTCGCCGAGCCCATCGCCCGTGAGGCGATGCGCCGCGCGATGCACAAGCTGCCCATGAAGTGCCGGTTCGTCAAGCGTGAAGTGGGTGAGGCGTGATGGCTAAGGGCCTGACCGCCGGTGAGCTGCGCGTGGAGGACGGGGAGGTGCTCGTCCAGAAGCTCAAGGAGGCGAAGGAGGAGCTGTTCAACCTCCGCTTCCAGGCTGCGACCGGTCAGTTGGAGAGCCACGGGCGGCTGCGCGCCGTCCGCCGCGAGATCGCCCGTATCTACACCGTGATGCGCGAGCGCGAGCTTGGAATCGTCACGGTCGAGAAGGAGCCGAGCGATGGCTGAAACAACTGAGAACGTCGAGACCACCGAGAAGACCGCGCGGAACTACCGCAAGACCCGTGAGGGCCTGGTCGTCAGCGACAAGATGGACAAGACCGTCGTCGTCGCCGTCGAGGACCGCGTGAAGCACCCGCTGTACGGCAAGGTCATCCGCCGTACGACCAAGTACAAGGCCCACGACGAGGAGAACACCGCCGGCGTCGGCGACCGTGTCCTCCTCATGGAGACCCGGCCGCTGTCGGCGACCAAGCGCTGGCGCGTGGTCGAGATCCTCGAGCGGGCCAAGTAACATAACGCGATCGCGCCTCGTGGGGGCCGTGCTTCGGCCCGGCCCCCATGACGGTGTCCAAGGAGCCTCCGGCACGTCCGGAGACTCGCCCGCGGCGGCGGTCAGCTTGCTGGCTGGCGCCGAGGGACAAGACATGTAGGTTCGGCCAGGCTCGGGGCCCGCCCCGAGAACCGGCACGACACATCAGGAGTTCAGCTGTGATTCAGCAGGAGTCGCGACTCAAGGTCGCCGACAACACGGGTGCCAAGGAGATCCTCTGCATCCGCGTTCTCGGTGGCTCTGGGCGTCGCTACGCCGGGATCGGCGACATCATCGTCGCCACCGTCAAGGACGCGATCCCCGGCGGCGGTGTGAAGAAGGGTGACGTCGTCAAGGCCGTCATCGTCCGCACCGTCAAGGAGCGTCGCCGTCAGGACGGGTCGTACATCAAGTTCGACGAGAACGCCGCGGTCATCATCAAGGACAGTGGCGACCCCCGGGGCACGCGTATTTTCGGCCCGGTCGGCCGCGAGCTGCGTGACAAGAAGTTCATGCGCATCATCTCGCTGGCGCCGGAGGTGCTCTAAATGGGGAAGCTGCACGTGAAGAAGGGTGACCTGGTTCAGGTCATCGCGGGCAAGGACAAGGGCGCCAAGGGCCGGGTCATCGCCGCGCTGCCGACCGAGGATCGAGTGATCGTCGCCGGCGTGAACATGATCAAGAAGCACTCGAAGGAGACCAACCAGGGTCCCCGCGGCGCCAAGGAAGGCGGCGTCACCACCCTGGAGGCCCCCATCCACGTGAGCAACGTCAAGAAGCTCAAGGATGACGAGAAGCCGAAGGACGAGGACGCCAAGTGACTGCCCAGACCGCTGAGCGGGTGACCCCCCGTCTCAAGCAGAAGTACCGCGAGGAGATCGCGGCCCAGCTGCGCGAGCAGTTCGGCATCGAGAACGTCATGCTGACCCCGGGTCTCACCAAGATCAAGGTGAACATGGGTGTCGGCGAGGCCGCTCGCGACTCCAAGCTGATCGAGGGCGCGGTTCGCGACCTCACCGCCATCACCGGACAGAAGCCGGCCGTCGTCCGCGCCCGCAAGTCCATCGCGCAGTTCAAGCTGCGTGAGGGCATGCCGATCGGCGCGCACGTCACGCTGCGCGGCGACCGCATGTGGGAGTTCCTCGACCGCCTGCTGTCGCTGGCCCTGCCGCGTATCCGCGACTTCCGTGGTCTGTCGCCCAAGCAGTTCGACGGGCACGGCAACTACACCTTCGGTCTCACCGAGCAGGTCATGTTCCACGAGATCGACCAGGACAAGGTCGACCGGCAGCGCGGTATGGACATCACGGTCGTCACGACCGCCCGCACAGACGACGAGGGCCGCGCGCTGCTGAAGCTGCTCGGGTTCCCGTTCAAGGAGGCCTGATCCAAATGGCGAAGACGTCACTGAAGGTCAAGGCGGCCCGCAAGCAGAAGTTCGAGGTCCGGGCGTACACTCGTTGTTCGCGCTGCGGCCGTCCGCGCGCCGTCTACCGCAAGTTCGGCCTGTGCCGCGTGTGCTTCCGTGAGATGGCGCACCGGGGCGAGCTGCCCGGCATCACCAAGTCCAGCTGGTAATTCCAGAGCATCACTACGCCGTAGGTCCCCTTCATTCTTGGGAAACCGCGGCGAGGAGGGCCATCGATCATGACGATGACCGACCCGATCGCAGACATGCTGACGCGTCTGCGTAACGCGAACTCGGCGTATCACGACACCGTGACCATGCCGTACTCGAAGATCAAGGCGCACATCGCCGAGATCCTCCAGCAGGAGGGTTACATCCAGTCCTGGAGCGTCGAAGACGCCAAGGTTGGCAAGAACCTCGTGGTGGAGCTGAAGTTCGGCCCGAGCCGTGAGCGTTCGCTCGCCGGCATCCGCCGGGTTTCGAAGCCCGGTCTGCGGGTTTACGCCAAGAAGGACAACCTGCCCCGAGTCCTGGGCGGGCTGGGCGTCGCGATCATCTCGACGTCCGGCGGCCTGATGACCGACAAGCAGGCCGGCAAGCGCGGAGTGGGCGGGGAAGTCCTCGCCTACGTCTGGTAAGAGGGGAGGAACCACAGCATGTCGCGAATCGGACGGCTGCCCATCCCTGTACCGAGCGGTGTCGACATCACGATCGACGGCCGGAGTGTCCAGGTCAAGGGCCCGAAGGGCACGCTTTCTCACACCGTCGCCGAGCCCATTGAGGTTTCGCGCGGTGACGACGGCAATCTCGCCGTCACCCGTCCCAACGACGAGAACAAGGTCCGTGCGCTGCACGGCCTGTCCCGCACCCTGATCGCCAACATGGTGACCGGTGTGACCGCGGGTTACTCGAAGACGTTGGAGATCGTCGGCGTCGGCTACCGCGTTCAGGCCAAGGGCCCGACGCAGCTCGAGTTCTCGCTCGGGTTCAGCCACCCGGTGATCGTCGACGCGCCGGAGGGCATCTCCTTCCGCGTCGAGAAGCCGACCCTGTTCCACGTGGACGGGATCGACAAGCAGAAGGTCGGCGAGGTCTCGGCCAACATCCGCAAGCTGCGCAAGCCTGACCCGTACAAGGGCAAGGGCGTGCGCTACCAGGGCGAAGTCGTCCGCAAGAAGGTCGGAAAGGCTGGTAAGTAGTCATGGCTGCGAAGTACGGCAAGCACAGCGCCGCTCGCGCCATTTCGCGAGCCCGCCGCCACCGCCGCGTGCGGAAGAACGTCGTCGGCACGCTGGAGCGTCCGCGCCTGGTCGTGAACCGGTCCGCGCGGCACCTGTTCGTGCAGATCGTCGACGACGGCAAGGGTCACACGATCGTGAGCGCGTCCACCATGGACTCCTCGCTTCGTTCCCTTGAGGCCGACAAGACCGAGAAGGCGAAGAAGGTCGGCGAGCTTCTCGCTCAGCGGGCCAAGGACGCCGGGATCACTTCGGTCGTCTTCGACCGTGGTGGCAACCGCTACGCGGGTCGCATCGCGGCCCTGGCGGACAGCGCCCGTGAAGGCGGGTTGAGCTTCTGATGACCCGTCCTATGAGCAATGAGAAGAGGAACCACTGATGGCTGGAGCTCCGCGTCGGGGTGCCGGCGGCGGTGGCGAGCGGCGGGAACGTCGTGACGATCGCCGCGGTGGCGCCCAGGAGAAGGGCGTCTCGTACATCGAGCGCGTCGTGAAGATCAACCGCGTGGCCAAGGTCGTCAAGGGTGGTCGGCGCTTCAGCTTCACCGCGCTGGTCATCGTCGGCGACGGCAACGGCCTCGTCGGGGTCGGCTACGGCAAGGCCAAGGAGGTGCCCGCGGCGATCGCCAAGGGTGTCGAAGAGGCCAAGAAGCACTTCTTCAAGGTGCCGCGCATCCAGGGCACCATCCCGCACACCGTGCAGGGCGAGGACGCCGCCGGCGTCGTCCTCCTGCGTCCGGCCTCGCCCGGTACCGGTGTCATCGCGGGTGGCCCGGTGCGCGCGGTCCTGGAGTGCGCCGGGATCCACGACGTGCTGTCCAAGTCGCTCGGCTCGGACAACCCGATCAACATCGTGCACGCCACCGTGGCGGCTCTGAAGGGCCTCTCGCGCCCCGAGGAGATCGCCGCCCGTCGTGGTCTGCCGATCGAGGACGTCGCCCCCAAGGCGATGCTCAAGGCGCGCGCCGAGGGTCTCGCCGAGGCTGCGGCCGCTGCGAAGGCGGGGAGCTGACCATGGCCCGCCTGAAGATCACGCAGACCCGGTCCAAGATCGGCGGCAAGCAGAACCAGCGTGACTCGCTGCGTTCGCTTGGCCTGAAGCGAATCGGCGACGTCGTCGTGAAGGAGGACCGTCCCGAGATCCGCGGGATGGTCGCCGTCGTGACGCACCTCGTCGAGGTTGAAGAGGTCGACTAGTCATGACTGAGAACGCACCGCTGAAGATTCATGACCTGCGTCCCGCCCCGGGTGCCAACAAGGCCAAGGTCCGCAAGGGCCGTGGTGAGGGCTCCAAGGGCAAGACGTCCGGTCGTGGTACGAAGGGTTCCCACTCGCGTACCACCGTGCCTCTCGGCTTCGAAGGTGGCCAGGTTCCGCTCCAGCGGCGGCTGCCGAAGCTGAAGGGCTTCTCCAACTCCCTGTTCAAGACGACCTACCAGGTCGTCAACCTTGACAAGCTGGGCGAGGTCTTCTCCTCCGGTGGCGACGTGACCGTCGCCGACCTGGTGGCGAACGGTCTGGTCCGGAAGAACGAACTGGTCAAGGTTCTCGGAACCGGCGACATCTCCGTGGCGTTGAACGTGCAGGCGCACGCCTTCTCCGCCAGCGCCAAGGAGAAGATCGCCGCGGCCGGCGGCTCCACCACGGAGCTGTAGGCCTCACGCATCACGAGGCGCGGGGGCTCGTTATGAGCCTCCGCGCCCGTAGTGCGTTAGAGTTCGCTGGACAGTTAGCCGAGTCTCACTGTCAAAACGCTCGTTTGTCATTTGTAAGACCCGCTGTTTTGGTAAGACCCGCAAGAAGACCTGCCGATGGACGACCCCCGCACCATCGCTCACCGTTACCGCGTCTCTGGCGCGCAGGAGGGACCGTGCTAACCGCTCTTACCCGGGCATTCCGGACGCCGGACCTGCGCAAGAAGCTGCTTTTCACCCTGGGTATCATTGTGATCTTCCGCCTGGGCTCGGTGCTGCCGACGCCCGGTGTGAACACGGAGAACGCCCGTAAGGCTCTGGAAGCGGCTCAATCTAGCGAACTCAGCAGCATCTACGGGATGGTCCAGCTCTTCAGTGGCGGCGCGTTGCTGAAGCTTTCAGTTTTCGCGCTGGGCATCATGCCCTACATCACGGCCAGCATCATCCTGCAGCTGCTGACTGTCGTGATCCCCCGCCTCGAAGCCCTCAAGAAGGAGGGCCAGGCGGGCACTGCGAAGATCACACAGTACACCCGGTATCTCACCATCGGCCTGGCGGTTCTCCAGTCGACGGCCTTCGTCGCACTGGCCCGGTCCGGACAGCTGTTCGGCACCTCCGCCAACGATCTCCCGATCCTGCTCAACGACGACATCTTCACCGTCGTGGTGATGGTCGTCACGATGACCGCGGGTACGGCCGTCATCATGTGGCTCGGTGAGCTCATCACCGACCGCGGCGTCGGCAACGGCATGTCGATTCTGATCTTCACTCAGATCATCGCGGTCTTCCCGTCGGAACTGATGAACATCTTCCGGCAGAAGGGCGCCTTCACCTTCACGATCGTCATGATCGTCGGCATCTTCATGATCGCCGCGGTCGTGTTCGTGGAGCAGGCGCAGCGCCGCATCCCGGTGCAGTACGCCAAGCGCATGGTCGGCCGCCGGATGTACGGCGGCACCTCGACCTACATCCCGCTGAAGGTCAACCAGGCCGGCATCATCCCGGTCATCTTCGCCTCCTCGCTGCTCTACCTGCCTCAGCTGCTGGTCACGCTGTTCGCCAACAGCCAGGAGAGCAACGTCGTGGTCGAGTGGATCGCGCAGAACTTCGGTTCCGGCGACACCCCGATCTACATGGCGACCTTCTTCCTCCTGATCGTGTTCTTCACGTACTTCTACGTGTCCATCACCTTCAACCCCGTTGAAGTCGCCGACAACATGAAGAAGTACGGTGGGTTCATTCCGGGCATTCGTCCGGGCCGGCCGACCGCCGAGTACCTGAACTACGTGCTCACCCGGTTGACCGCACCGGGGTCGCTGTATCTGGGCCTGATCTCCATGGTTCCGATCTTCGCCCTCACGCTGGCCGGCGCGACCCAGAACTTCCCGTTCGGAGGAACGAGCATTCTGATCATGGTGGGTGTCGGTCTCGACACGGTGAAGCAGATCGAGAGCCAGCTCCAGCAGCGCAACTACGAGGGCTTCCTGAGATAGTGCGTCTCGTCCTGGTCGGGCCCCCCGGAGCGGGCAAGGGGACGCAGGCCCAGTTCATCGCATCACATCTGTCGATCCCGAAAATCTCGACAGGTGACATTTTCCGCGCCAACGTGTCGGGTGGCACGGAGCTCGGAAAGCTGGCCAAGACCTACATGGACCGCGGGGACCTGGTTCCCGACGAGGTCACGATCGCGATGGTCCGCGGTCGCCTCGCGGAAGACGACGCGCAGGACGGTTTCCTGCTCGACGGGTTCCCGCGGAACGTGGCGCAGGCCGAGGTCCTCAAGAAGATGCTGGCTGACCTGGGCTCCGGGCTCGACCTGGTGCTGGAACTCGTGGTCGACGACGACGAGGTGGTCCGCCGCCTCGCCGGTCGCCGCACCTGCCGCTCGTGTGGCAAGGTCTGGCACGTCGACTTCGACCCGCCCAAGAAGGAAGGCGTCTGCGACGCCTGCGGCGGCGAGTTGTTCCAGCGTGACGACGACCGTGAGGAGACCATCAGGCACCGCCTGGAGGTCTACCAGGAGCAGACGTCGCCTCTGATCAACTTCTACGCCGACGAGGGCATCCTGCGGGGCGTCGACGCGACCGGCCCGGTCGAAGAGGTCACCGGCCGCGCGATGGGTGAACTGCGCAAGTTCAACCACGAGCACGTCGACGACGCCGAAGGCGACGAGAGCTAGACCGCAAGACCCACCGGAACGCCACCTCACGGAATACGTGGGGTGGCGTTCCGCATGTAGGGGACAATGTATTGAATCGGGCATATGCCCCTGAAAGATGATCCACCCAAGGGGTGCCTACGGGATGTTTCGGAAGAACAAACACGGGATTCAGATCAAGTCGGCCGAGCAGATCGCCAAGATGCGCGCGGCCGGCCTCGTCGTGGGGCGCACGCTCGATCTGCTGAGGCGGTCGGTCGAGCCGGGCATGACGCCGCTCGACCTCGACGCCATCGCCGAGAAGGCGATCAGGGACGAGGGCGCGATCCCGTCCTTCAAGGGCTACCAGGGCTTTCCGGCGACGATCTGCGCGTCGGTCAACCAGGAGGTCGTCCACGGCATCCCGACCGACGCGCGGCCGCTGCGCGACGGCGACATCATCTCGATCGACTGCGGGGCCATCCTCGACGGCTGGCACGGCGACTCGGCCGTCACCGTCCCGGTGGGGGAGGTCGACCCGAAGCTGCTGGAGCTGATCCGGGTCACCGAGGAGTCGATGTGGGCCGGTATCCGGGCCCTGAAGGTCGGCGCCCACCTGTCGGACATCGGCCACCAGGTCGAGCGTTACGTACGCTCCCAGGGCCGCTACGGCATCCCCCAGGAGTACGGCGGCCACGGCATCGGCACCGAGATGCACATGGACCCGTGGGTGGCCAACCACGGCAAGCCCGGCAGGGGGCCGAAACTGGAGGCCGGCATGTGCCTGGCGATCGAGCCGATGGTCAATCTCGGCACCGACCAGACCCGCGTGCTGGCCGACGACTGGACGGTCGTCACCCAGGACGGCAAGGCGTCGGCGCATTTCGAGCACAGCGTGGCGGTCACTGCGGAAGGCCCGCTCGTTCTGACGGCTCTCGACGGCGGCAAAGAACGGCTTGCCACTACATAATTGGTAAAAAGACGCATTTGGAGGTTCGGCCATGGCATTCAGTCCGGAGATGCGCGCCTCTGACGCCGACCGCGAGAAGGTCGCGGCCGCGCTTCGGGAGCACATGGTCGTCGGCCGCCTGAACGCCGAGGAGTTCGGCGAGCGCCTGGAGGCGGCCTATGCCGCCAAGACATTCGGCGAACTCCGGGTGCTCACGCGAGACCTGCCGGACATCGACCTGAAGAACCTCCCCGCGCGTCCTGAGCCGATGAAACCGCAGGCCGCGCCGGTGTCGGGGAACCTGAAGGGGGCCTGGGCCGGCTGGGCCTTCGTCTCCCTGGTGAACTGGGGCGTCTGGCTGGTCATCGTGCTGACGGGCGGAGAGCTGATCTATCCCTGGCCGCTGTGGGTGATGGGGCCCTGGGGGATCGGGCTGCTCATCGCGACGCTCGCCCAAAGTCAGAACGACGGGAAAAAGCGCGAATTGGGCTCCTGAATGTGCCGTTGTGCACGCTCGGCATTGAGTGTGCATTCGTCCACAGAACAACAGGTTGCGTCTTCCTAATGTGAGCGGTGTCCGGAGATGAGCAGCATCCCCGGAAGGTCTCACTGGAGGACAGACAAATGCGCAAGCTCCCCCGCGTTCTCGCCGGCACCGCCCTCGCCGCCGGTCTCATGGCCGGCGCCGTGGCCGCCCCCGCGACCGCCGGCGCCACCGCGTCGACGGGCTCCGCGGCGGCCGCCTCGTCCAAGCACTTCTTCGGCCCCTACTTCTCGCACTGGGGCGACAAGTTCGAGAAGAGCCACCGCTCCTACTTCAAGGGCTACTGGACCAAGAGCGGCAACCAGTACTGGTTCTACGGCGACCTCTTCGACACCGACCGCGACCGCCAGTGGTCGTACGTCTGGTACCGCTACACCGACCGCTTCGGCAAGAGCCACACGAAGTGGTTCAAGAACCGGTCCTTCGGCCACGGCGACTTCGACAAGTTCTTCGGCTTCAAGAAGGGCTTCGTGAAGGACGTGGACTTCCGGGTCTGCGAGGGGACCAGCCGGTTCGACGACTGCGGTGGCTGGAACGACGCCTTCTAAGTCGTGCGGCACCTGATAAAGCGGGGCCCGTCCTGACAAGGACGGGCCCTGTTGAGTTTCATGCCGACTCTTTGCCTTAAGGGCTCGTTGACCGGGTTGTCGCCGGGTAGATGATCTTTGTCGGCCGGGTGGGAGTCCCTCGGCCACCGGACGTCCCGGCTGAGCGGGCCGTCCGGGCGCGAAGCCACCGGGCCCACCCGATCCGGCATGTCGGCGGTGCCGGACGGGTGGGCCCGGTTTTGCGCTATCCTGGAATGCGGTTGTGTACGAGGGCCCGTTCTGTGTGATCGTTTCGCGTTCCGCACCGGGTTGCCGTACACTCCTTTGTCGGTTCACTATGACCTTTTGCGTGGCGGCCTTGCCGCCGCCGCTCTCTGAACGCCTGAAGGTCGCGGCTGATTAGTGTTCCGAAGCCTCAGACGACCGAGCATCAGTGAAACGTGAGGAACTTTTGGCCAAGAAAGACGGCGCCATCGAGATCGAGGGCACTGTGGTCGAGTCGCTCCCGAACGCCATGTTCCGGGTGCAGCTCGACAACGGCCATAAGGTCCTGGCCCACATCAGCGGCAGGATGCGCATGCACTACATCCGCATCCTCCCGGACGACCGGGTCGTCGTGGAGCTTAGCCCCTACGACCTCACTCGCGGCCGGATCGTCTACCGGTACAAGTAGGAACGATTAAGGACTATGAAGGTCAAGCCGAGCGTCAAGAAGATCTGTGACAAGTGCAAGGTGATCCGCCGGCACGGTCGAGTCATGGTGATCTGCGACAACCTGCGCCACAAGCAGCGTCAGGGCTAGTCGCCACCGGCCCCTGCTGAGTCCGTCCACGGTGACGGACTCGACGCATGTGCGGGGCCGGGTCTGTAATCGCGCGCCACACTCGCGAAGGCGTCTTCTTTCGGAGACGAACCACGCGGGAGACCCCCGGTCGGAGGCCGGGGCCCTCACCCCGGGCATTGGGGAGGGGCGTGGGGCGCAGGACCTCCGCGAAACGAAGGAGAATGCCCGACCATGGCTCGCCTGGTTGGCGTCGACCTCCCCCGCGACAAGCGGCTGGAGATCGCTCTCACCTACATCTACGGCATCGGCCGTACCCGCGCGCTCGAAATCCTGGACGCCACCGGCGTCTCCGGCGACCTGCGCGTGCACCAGCTCTCTGACACCGAGCTCGTGCCCATGCGTGACTACATCGAGGCGAACTTCAAGATCGAGGGTGACCTCCGTCGCGAAGTTCAGGCCGACATTCGTCGCAAGATCGAAATCGGCTGCTACCAGGGCATCCGGCACCGCAAGGGCCTGCCCGTCCACGGTCAGCGGACGCAGACGAACGCGCGTACCCGCAAGGGCAAGAAGAAGACCGTGGCCGGCAAGAAGAAGCCGGGCAAGAAGTAGTCCTTAGCTGCAGCCCATTTCAGGAGATAGCGCTTAAATGCCGCCGAAGAGCCGCCAGGGCGCACCCAAGAAGGTGCGCCGCAAGGAAAAGAAGAACGTCGCTCACGGGCACGCCCACATCAAGAGCACGTTCAACAACACGATCGTTTCGATCACCGACCCGAACGGGAACGTGATCTCCTGGGCCAGCGCCGGCCACGTCGGGTTCAAGGGCTCCCGTAAGTCCACCCCCTTCGCCGCCCAGATGGCCGCCGAGAACGCCGCCCGCCGCGCCATGGAGCACGGCATGCGCAAGGTCGACGTCTTCGTCAAGGGCCCCGGTTCCGGCCGGGAGACCGCGATCCGTTCGCTTCAGGCGACCGGGCTCGAGGTCGGGTCCATCCAGGACGTGACGCCGGTCCCGCACAACGGTTGCCGTCCGCCGAAGCGCCGCCGCGTCTGACGTCCAGGAGATAAGAGAAAATGGCTCGTTACACGGGTGCGGACTGCAAGCTTTGCCGCCGCGAGAAGACCAAGCTCTTCCTCAAGGGCAAGAAGTGTGAGTCCGCGAAGTGCCCCATCGAGATCCGTCCTTACCCCCCGGGTGAGCACGGTCGCGGTCGGCCGAAGGAGTCTGAGTACCAGCTCCAGCTTCGTGAGAAGCAGAAGACCCGCCGCATCTACGGCATCCTCGAGAAGCAGTTCCGGAACTACTACGAGGAAGCCAACCGCAAGTCCGGCAAGACCGGCGAGAACCTCCTCCAGATCCTGGAGAGCCGTCTCGACAACGTGGTCTACCGCGCCGGTTTCGCCGAGTCGCGCGACGCCGCCCGCCAGCAGGTCCGCCACGGTCACGTGACCGTGAACGGCAAGAAGGTGGACATCCCCTCCTACCGCGTGCGTGAGCACGACATCGTGGAGATCCGCGAGAAGTCGCGCAACCTCATGCCCTACGAGGTGGCCCGCGCCACCGCCGGTGACAAGACCGTCCCGGCGTGGCTGGGTGTCGCTCCCGAGGCCATGCGGGTGCTCGTGCACCAGCTCCCGGTCCGCCAGCAGATCGACACGCTGGTCCAGGAGCAGCTCATCGTCGAGCTCTACTCCAAGTAAGTAGTGCTCCTTGATGCCGCATGGTCCGGTTTGACCGGATCGTGCGGCATCATGGTTGTTGTCGAGTGGCGTCAAATAGCGGGCGCCGCCGTCTGTGAAGGGAATCACGCATGCTCATCGCACAGCGTCCCAGTCTCGTCGAGGAGTCCCTCGAGGAGCACCGGTCCAAGTTCGTCATCGAGCCGCTGGAGCCGGGCTTCGGTTACACCATCGGCAACTCCGTGCGGCGCACGCTGCTGTCGTCCATTCCGGGCGCGGCCGTGACCTCCATCCGCATCGAGGGTGTGCTCCACGAGTTCTCGACCGTTCCCGGGGTCAAGGAAGACGTCACCGACATCATCCTGAACCTCAAGAACCTGGTCGTCTCCTCCGAGCACGACGAGCCGGTGGTCATGTACCTGCGCAAGCAGGGCCCCGGTGAGGTCACCGCCGCCGACATCGCGCCCCCGGCCGGTGTCGAGGTGCACAACCCCGACCTCCACATCGCCACGCTGAACGGCAAGGCGAAGCTGGAGATGGAGCTGACCGTCGAGCGCGGTCGCGGCTACGTCTCCGCCGCCCAGAACAAGCAGCCCGGCCAGGAGATCGGCCGCATTCCGATCGACTCGATCTACTCGCCGGTGCTCAAGGTCACCTACAAGGTCGAGGCGACGCGTGTCGAGCAGCGCACCGACTTCGACCGGCTGATCCTCGACGTCGAGACCAAGCCGTGCATGAAGCCCCGCGACGCGGTGGCCTCGGCCGGCAAGACCCTCGTCGAGCTCTTCGGCCTGGCCCGTGAGCTCAACGTCGAGGCCGAGGGCATCGACATCGGCCCGTCGCCGACCGACGCCGCCCTGGCGGCCGACCTGGCGCTGCCGATCGAGGAGCTCAACCTCACGGTCCGGTCCTACAACTGCCTCAAGCGCGAGGGCATCCACACCGTGGGCGAGCTCGTCGCGCGCAGCGAGCAGGACCTGCTGGACATCCGCAACTTCGGCGCGAAGTCCATCGAAGAGGTCAAGCAGAAGCTGCACGAGATGGGTCTCGCGCTCAAGGACAGCCCGCCCGGATTCGACCCGTCCGCTGTCGCCGGTGGCGGCTACGACGACGAGGACGGCGGCTTCATCGAGACCGAGCAGTACTGATCTTCCGCTAGAACGATCATTTAGATCGGCCCGACCCCGGTACCTGATACGGCCGGGGCGGGTTATCCAAAGGAGCATGTCATGCCCAAGCCCACCAAAGGCGCCCGTCTCGGTGGCTCCCCGGCGCACGAGAAGCTGATCCTGTCGAACCTCGCGACGCAGCTTTTCCAGCACGGGAAGATCAAGACCACCGAGGCCAAGGCCAAGCGCCTGCGCCCGCTGGCGGAGCGGCTGATCACCAAGGCGAAGAAGGGCGACATCCACAACCGTCGCCAGGTGCTGACCGTCGTCCGTGACAAGGGCGTCGTCCACCACCTCTTCACCGAGATCGCCCCCACCTTCGCGGAGCGTCCCGGTGGCTACACCCGGATCACCAAGATCGGTCAGCGTAAGGGTGACGCCGCTCCCATGGCCGTCATCGAGCTCGTCACCGAGCCGCTGAACGCCGTCACCACGACCCGCAAGGCCCCCGAGCCCGCCGCCGCCCCGGCGCCGGAGCCCAAGGCCGACGAGGTCGAGGAGACCAAGGCGGAGGCTTCCGCCGACGAGGCCGAGGTCACCGAGACCGAGGCCAAGAAGGACGACGAGGCCTGATCCTTCGGGTTTCAGCCGGGTCCGGTGTCCCCACGGGACACTGGACCCGTTTCTTTTTCACCAAAGGGGTTTGTCGATGCGGCTGCGGCTCGATCTGGGATATGACGGGACCGACTTCTCGGGATGGGCCAAGCAGCCCGGCAGGCGTACCGTCCAGGGAGAGCTCGAAGCCGCCCTGGGCCGCATCCTGCGCCTGCCCGAACCCCCGTCCCTGACCGTGGCGGGCCGCACCGACGCCGGCGTGCACGCGCGGGGCCAGGTCGCCCACGTCGACCTGGCCGACGACGTCGAGGAGCCCGCCATGCTGCTCCGGCGGCTCGCGGGGGTGCTGACGCCCGACGTGCGGGTGAACCGCGTCAGCGTCGCCCCGCCCGGCTTCGACGCCCGCTTCTCGGCCATGTCCCGCCGGTACGGCTACCGCGTGAGCGACAACGCCGGGGGAGTCGACCCGCTGCGGCGCAAAGACGTCCTCTGGTACAACCGGCGCCTCGACGTCGGGCTCCTGAACGCCGGCTCGGCGGCCCTGCTGGGCGAACACGACTTCGCGGCCTTCTGCAAGAAGCGCGAGGGGGCGACGACGATCCGCGAGCTCCAGCGGCTGTCGTGGGAGCAGGGCGAGACGTTCCTGACGGCGACAGTGGTCGCCGACGCCTTCTGCCACTCGATGGTCAGGGCGCTGGTGGGCTCCCTGCTCATGGTCGGGGACGGCCGCCAGCCCATCGAGTGGCCGGGCGAGGTCCTCCGCCGCGCGGTACGCGATTCGGGCGTCCACGTGGCACCGGCTCTGGGCCTGACCTTGGAGGAGGTCCGGTACCCGGCGGACGCGGAACTCGCGGGCCGGGCGGAGATGACCCGCCGGGTGCGCACGCTCAGCACGTGACCGCCATCTAACCGGTGACGCGCTTCTCGATGATCTCGGCGGTCTGGTCGCGGAAGGCGCCGCTGACCGGGCCGAGGTCCTTTTCCTTCTCGGCCGGGGTGTGGCCGTCGGCGTAGGTGGCGTAACTGAAGACGATGTAGCGGCCCCAGACCATGCCCGCCGCGTAGCCTCCGCTGATGGCCACCCTGTCGGCGCCCGAGTCGGGGTCGCCGTTGAGGCCGCGGAACCACAGGTTGCTGCCGAGGTTCTTGGTCTGGTCGACGGCCAGAGCGGCGTCCTTGGTGGGGAGTACGGCTATGCCGGTGGTGACGGCGTACTGCTTCTTGCCGTCGACGTAGGTCGCGCGGAGCACCCGGCGGCAGTCGTTCTCCGACAGGGACTGGGCGAACGCGCCGGCGGCGGCCGAGGCGCAGTCGTCGGTGACGTTGACCTTGACGCGCTTGAAGGTGCGGCCGTTCACGCTGATCTTCGCGTCGGGGAAGGCCTCGTTGATCGTCAGTTTGCGGGGGTCGGTCGTCTCCGAGTCGAGCATCGCCGCCTCGACCGTCGGGGCCGGGTCGGCCTCGCCGCCGGGGGCGGCCGGGGCGTTGGTCACCGGGGGAGCGGCTGCCTCGTTGGCCGGCTCGTCTTCGCCCGCGTAGGCCATGTAGGCCGAGGCCCCGATGGCCGCGATCACGACGAGGGAGCCGCCGGCCAGCAGCACCTTCTTGACGCCGCCGCCCTTCTTCCTGACGGGCACCTCGGTGATCGGGGCGGCCTCGGCCGGGCGGTAGCCCTTGGGCAGCGGCGGATGGACGATCCCCTCGGTCACCGGCGCGGCGCCCAGGCTCTCGAACCCTCGCCCCGGAGACGCCGGGGCGGCCGGCGGCACGGGGGGAGTGAACAGGTTCTCCTGCGTCTGCTCCGGCTGGGGGTCGACCTTCTGCAACGGCATCTCCGGATCGGTGGGGACGTCGGCCGCGGTCCCGTTCACCGCGCCGAACGCTTGCGGGCTCTCCTGGACGGCCGGGTCGAACGCCTGGAAGGCCGGTTGCTCCTCGCGGGGGATCGTCGTCTCGGCGGGCTCCTCGTCGGGGATCGCGGCCGACGGCCACGGGGTGCCGGTGTCGCTGGCCCACTGCTGCGCGGGCGGCCACGGCGTGGCCTCGGGGCGGTCGCCCGGGACGGTGGCCACGCCCGTGTCGGGCTCGGCGGGAGACCCGGCCGCGTGGGCGGCCGCGGGCCAGTGGCGCGGGTAGACGGGCGGGTCGTCGTGGGACTCGACCGGCTCGCCGGGGGCGGCGGACTCCTCGACTGGAAGGCGCGGCGGCCAGACGGCGATGTCGCCCGGCTCGCCGGGGCGCTCGCTCTCGTCGGCGGGCCACTCGGGGAGCGGGGGGAGGCCGGAGGTGGTGGCGTCCACACCGGTGGGCTCTTCCACCGGCGTCGGCTCCGCGGTCGGTGCGGCGGGCCAGCCGGGCCATTCCTGGGCCGGGGCGGGCGGCCACGAACCGGCCTTGCCGTGGTCGCGGGTCTCCTCGGTCTCCGGATCGTAGGCGGGCACCGGCCAGGCGGCGTCGCGGTCGCGGGTCTCCTCGGTGTCCGGCGCGTAGACGGGCGGGGGCCAGGCGCCCCGCGTGTCCTGCGTGTCGACGTCGCCTTCGGAGACGGGAACCCAGGCGGACCGGGTGTCGCCTTCCGGCAGCTGCGGCTCGGCGTCGGGTTTCGGCGGGATCGGCGGCCAGGCGGCGCGGGAGTCGCGCGTCTCCTCGGTTCCGGGGTCGTAGACGGGGGCCGGCCAGGCTGATCGGGTGTCGTTCTCGGGCTCGGGCTGCGCGGGGGTGGGCCAGGCCGAGCGGGTGTCGTTCTCGGCTTCGGGCTGCGCAGGGCCAGGCCAGGCTGATCGGGTGTCGTTCTCGGGTTCGGGCTGCGCGGGGGTGGGCCAGGCTGATCGGGTGTCGTTCTCGGGGTGCGCGGGGGCGGGCCAGGCCGAGCGGGTGTCGCGCGTTTCCTCGGTCTGCGGGTCGTAGGCGGGCCAGGCGGGCGGGGCCTCCTGGGGCGCCTCGGGCTCGGGGGCGGTGGGGACCGGCCACGGGGCCCTCGGGTCGCGCGTCTCTTCGGTCTGCGGGTCGTAGGCCGGAGGGGGCCAGGCGGACTGCGGGTCGGGCGAGGCCTTCGGGAAGCCGAAGTGGCCCGTCGGGGGAGCCTCGGGGGTGTGCTCGGTCACCGGCGCGGGCGGCTGCCACGAGCGGGGCGCCGGCCAGGTCGAGCCGGGTTCGTCGGAGCGTTCCGCGCCTTCGGGGGCGAACCAGCCGCCGGAATCTTCGGGCTCGCGAGCCGGGGCCGGGGGCCACGTCGGGGGCTCGGCGGGAGGGGCGGCGGGAGCGGGTGGCCACTCCGGCTGGGCAGGGCGGGTCGTCGGGACGGCGAACCAGCCGTTGCCGGAGCCCTCTCCGGGCTGCGGGTAGTTCTCGTCACGAGCCGACTGCCCGAAACTGGGCGGGGGCACCTTGCCCTCGTGGTCGTGCTCGGAGGCGGAATCCTGGCCACGCATACCCGGAAGCGTATCGGCGCACGCGAGATCGTCGTGCCGCTATGGGCGTTTCCGCATTTTGCTAGCCGCGGCCACCCCGCACTGACCTGGTGTCGAGCGCGGGGAACACCGTGGCGTCGGTGATGTCTACGGCAGCCTGGTATAGGCGCTTGAGCTCGGCTTTCTTCGGTTCGTGGCCGTCTTTGAACTGGAACCAGAGCAGAATCGCATAATGCCCGTGGGTCCAGCCGCCGGCATAGGCCTCGCCGTCGCCGAGCTCCTTGGTGTGGTCGTCGTCGCCCGCGAGCGGCTTCAGGTAGTCCTTGCGTTCCTTGCCCGCGCCGGCCCCGGCGACGCTCTTGGCGCCCTTGCTGGTCTTCAGGTTGGCGACGCCGACGGTGCCGATCACGGTGCCCTTGGCGTCGTGGAAGCTGGCGCGGGCGAGCTGGTTGCAGCCGGCCGCCTTCAGGGCCTTCTGCAGCTTCTCGCCGGTGACCGCGTTCTTGCAGTCCTTCTTCTCCATCTCCCGGACGGTCATCTTGTAGGAGCGGCCTTTGCTCTTGAAGCGGCTGCGGCCGAAGATCTCGTTCAGGGTGAGCGGATCGGGGTCGGTCTCGCGCGCGGCGGCGTACCCGAACGTGCCTCCGGGGGCGACGGGCAGGCTCGGCTTGGGCGAGGCCGAAGCGGTGGCGGCGGGCGCGGCGGCGCCGTCGGAGCAGCCGGACAGCAGGCCGACGAGGAGGGTGGCGACCAGACCGGCGGGGACGGCGCCGGCGAACCGGCGTCTGGCGGGGGAACCCATGACCTTGAGATTAACCGCAGACCGGGTCAGGAATACCCGAAGTCCTGCGTCCACCACGGCCCGCCGGGTTCGAGGGTGACGCCGACCCCGGTCACGGTCAGCTGGCAGTTGAGGATGTTGCGCCGGTGGGAGGGGCTGTTCAGCCAGCTCTTCACCGCGTCGGCGGCGTTCCGGTAGCCCTTGGCGATGTTCTCGGCGCCGCCCAGCCGGTAGCCGGCGCGGGTCATGCGATCCCAGGGGCTGGCGCCGTCGGGCGACTCGTGGACGAACTTCCCGGTCGCCGCCATCTCGGCGGAGTGCTGCCGGGCCGAGGCCACCAGGCGGGGGTCGATCCGCAGCTTGGGGCAGCCGGCCCTGGCGCGGGCCTCGTTGACGAAGAACACCACGTTCTCTTCGAGCTCGGCCACGTGGCTGCTGACCTGGGGCGGCCTCCTGTCGGCCGCGCCTCCGGAGGAGGCCACCGACTCCTCGCCGCCCACGGGTGCGACCGGGACCAGCCCGGGACGGTGGCGGGGCGGCGGCGACGGGGTCGCCTTGGCGGCCGGCTGGTTGTCGCGCAGGTAGACCTCACTGGAGCCGTTGCCGAGCACGGTGATCCGGCCGATCACGATGCCTAAGACCAGGACCGCCAGGACGCATGCCAGAACGCCCAGCAGCGTCCCGCGTCGGGCGCTTGGCTGGGAATGCCGGTTGTGAGGGTTCTGCCACATACCGCAGCCAAATATAGGGATCCGAGAGCCTGTTGAAAATGAGAATGGAGAGACCGGATGGGTAGCTGACCCGCAGATCAGGGCAGCGGAGTAAGCGCTCCGTTTTGGACCGTTGCGTTTTGCTCAAGTCGGCGGCGGCGGGTATGGTGGTGGATCGTTGTGTGTGCTTCAGTCCTTCGCTGACTGAACACGGCGCGTCCGGCGTCATCTCCCGTATGTGTGGAGACGGAAGGTTGTGCCGCTGTGTGCCCTCACAACCTCCGTGTGTTCATCATCCGACAGAAGGCACTGCCGTGAGCACGTTCACCCCGAAGCCCAACGACGTCGAGCGTCAGTGGTACGTCATCGACGCCACCGACGTCGTTCTCGGCCGGCTGGCAAGTCACGTCGCGGTCCTGCTCCGTGGCAAGCACAAGCCGATCTTCGCGAACCACGTCGACACCGGCGACTTCGTGATCATCGTCAACGCCGACAAGATCCACCTGTCCGGCAACAAGCTGGCGCAGAAGAAGGCCTACCGCCACTCCGGCTACCCGGGCGGTCTGCGCTCGGTCAGCTACGGCGAGCTGATGGAGAAGCGTCCCGACCGGGCCGTCGAGAAGGCCGTCAAGGGCATGCTGCCCAAGAACGCCCTCGGCCGGAAGATGGCCAAGAAGCTCAAGGTCTACGCCGGTCCGGAGCACCCGCACCAGGCGCAGAGCCCGGTGCCCTTCGAGATCACTCAGATCGCCCAGTAACGCCGAGCCAGGAAAGTTAAGAGGAGAACCGTGGCTGAGACCACCGGTACCGAGACGCTCGTCGAGGGCGAAGTCGAGGACTTCGCGGGCGAGGAATTCCCGTCCGAGTACACCACCGAGTCGGCTCCCGCCGCCGACGCCCCCGTGCGCAAGCCCGTCACCACGGGCAACTCGTACGGCACCGGCCGCCGCAAGGAGGCCGTGGCCCGTGTCCGCATCGTTCCGGGCACCGGCAAGTGGACGATCAACGGTCGTAGCATCGACGTCTACTTCCCGAACAAGGTCCACCAGCAGATCGTCAACGAGCCCTTCGTGGTGCTCGGCGCCGAGGAGCAGTTCGACGTCATCGCCCGCATCGACGGCGGCGGCGTGACCGGCCAGGCCGGCGCCCTGCGCATGGGCCTGTCCCGCGCGCTGGCGATCCTCGACGCGGAGACCAACCGGCCGCCGCTGAAGAAGGCCGGCTTCCTCACCCGTGACGCCCGCGCCACGGAGCGGAAGAAGTACGGCCTCAAGAAGGCCCGTAAGGCTCCGCAGTACAGCAAGCGTTAAGTTGGGCCGCCTCTTCGGCACCGACGGGGTACGTGGGGTCGCGGGTCGCGACCTCACCGCCGAGCTGGCCATGGACCTGTCCGTGGCCGCCGCGCACGTCCTGCGCGATGCCGGGAGGAGCCGCCCGCTCGCCGTCGTAGGCCGGGACCCGCGCGCTTCGGGGGAATTCCTCGAAGCCGCTGTGGTCGCCGGCCTCGCGTCGTCTGGCATGGACGTGCTCCGTCTCGGCGTGCTGCCCACCCCGGCGGTCGCTCATCTGACCCCTGAGCTGGGAGCCGACCTCGGTGTCATGCTCTCGGCCTCGCACAACCCGGCGCCCGACAACGGCATCAAGTTCCTCAACCGCCACGGCTTCAAGCTGCCCGACGTGGTGGAGAACGAGATCGAACGGCGTCTCGGGGAGAAGTGGGAACGTCCCGTCGGCGCGGCCGTGGGCCGGGTCCGGGAGGCGTACGGCGAGACCGAACGCTATGTCTCCCACGTCCTCAGTTCCCTGCCGCACCGTCTCGACGGTCTGCGGGTCGTCGTCGACTGCGCCCACGGCGCCGCGCACATGGTCGCCCCCGAGGCGCTGCTGCGCGCCGGGGCCGAGGTCGAGACGATCGGCACCGCCCCCGACGGCCTCAACATCAACGACGGCGTGGGCTCCACCCACCTGGGCCCGCTGCGTGAGGCGGTGCTGGCGCGCAGGGCCGACGTGGGCATCGCCTACGACGGCGACGCCGACCGCTGCCTTGCGGTGACCGCCGACGGCGCCGAGATCGACGGCGACCAGATCATGGCGATCCTCGCGATGGCGATGCGCGCCGAGGGCCGCCTGGCCAAGGACACGGTCGTCGCCACGGTGATGTCCAACCTGGGCTTCAAGCTGGCCATGCGCGAGGCGGGGGTGACGGTCGTCGAGACGGCCGTCGGCGACCGCTACGTGCTGGAGCGCATGCGCGAAGACGGCTTCACCTTCGGCGGTGAGCAGTCGGGGCACGTCATCATGCTCGACCACGCGACCACCGGCGACGGCCTGCTGACCTCGCTCCACCTGCTCGCGGCGGTGGCCCGTTCGGGCAAGCCGCTGGCCGAGCTGGCTTCGGTGATGACGAAGCTGCCGCAGGTCCTCGTCAACGTGAAGAACGTCGACAAGAACCGCGCGGGCGCCGCCGCCCTGCTGGCGGCGGTCGCGCAGGCCGAACTGGAACTCGGCGACACCGGCCGGGTGCTGATCCGGCCGAGCGGAACCGAGCCGATGATCCGCGTCATGGTCGAGGCGGCCTCGCACGACCAGGCGACGGAGATGGCAGATCGACTGGCCGAGGTCGTCCGAGTCACCTGCGGATGAACTAGGCCATCTTGCGAGGGCGGTTTCTGATCTCTCAGAAGCCGCCCTTGTGCCATGGTCCCCAGATGGCGAACGACAGGCCCTGGGACGACTGCACATTGACGTACAGGGTGTGAGAGCCCGGACCGAACGAGGCCCCGGCGAACTCCGCGCCCCCGTCGGTGCCGACCAGCCGCGAGAAGTCGAAGATCTGGCCGCGCCGGGTGAGGCCGCGCAGGTAGTTGCCGCCGTCGCCGTCCTCGCACAGGACCAGCGTGCCGTGCTTGCTCGTGGTGATGTTGTCGGGCAGGTCGAGCGCCAGCGACGAGGGCGACTCGTAGATCAGGCGCAGCCGCCCGGAACGGGTGTCGTGGGCGAAGACCTGGCCCCGGCCCTTGCCGAACCCCGACGGGGGCGTCTCGCCGGGTGCGGTCGCGCCGCCCTGGGTCGAGACGAAGTAGATGACGCCGTTGTCGTACACGGCCCCTTCGAGCCGGGAGAACAGCGCCGCGCCCTGGTCGCGGCCCTGGTTGCCGACGTACTGGATGGCCTGGTCGTTGGTGGGTTTCGTGGTGAACGTCGGGTCGGGGTCGTCGATGTCGACCCAGGTGGTCTCCCAGATCGAGCCCGGCGCGAGCCCCACCGACAGGTCGGCGCGCGGGCTGCGCTTCACCGCGAGCATCTGGAGCCGGCCACCGTCGAGGATCCGGCCCGCCCGGCCGGGGTGCTTGGGCGCCAGGTAGCGGTAGAAGCCCGAGGGGAAGCCGAAGTTGTCTTCGGTCAGGTAAATGGCGCCGCTGCCGGGGTCGAAGGCCGCCGATTCGTGGGCGAACCGACCGGCCTTCCTGATGGGTGTACGTGATGCGCTCCGCCGCAGCGGCACCTCGAAGATGTAGCCGTGCTTCTGCTTGAGCAGCGTGTTGTCGGCGCCGGTGAAGTCGTTGCCGACGTCGGGCCCGTTGACGGTCTCCTCGCAGGTCACCCAGGCTCCCCACGGCATGGGCCCGCCGGAGCAGTTCATCTGGGTGCCGTTCAGCGACACGCCCGAGCTGACGACCTCGCCGAACCGCGTGACGGTGAGCGTGGCGCAGCCGCCGCCGGCCGCCGGGTCGTAGGCGGCGGCCACGTCGCCGAAGGCCCCGACCGGGCCGTTGACCTCGTGATTGCGCACCAGGATCGCGGTGCCGCGCGGCCCGGAGAAGGCGGCCATGCCGTCGTGGCGGCCCGGGGTGAGGCCGCCCTGGGTGAAGGCGCTGCCCGCGGGGTTGAACGACCGGTAGGCGAACCCCTTCGGCAGTTCGAGGCGGACCACGCCGTCGCGCAGGTCGGCGACGGGGGCCAGCGGGCCGTAGTCGGCTCCGTGGACGCGTGTGGGCCGGGCGCCGGCCGCGGCGACCCCGGCGAAGGGGCCGCCTAACAGGGCGATCCCGGCGCTGCCGGTGATGAACGAACGTCGATCCATGAGGGCTCCCTGGTCATTCGCCGTTCATGTCACATTAATCTCATTCCACCGTCACGGACTTGGCGAGATTGCGGGGCTGGTCGACGTCCAGGCCCTTGGCGCTGGCGAGCTCGCAGGCGAAGACCTGCAGGGGAACCGTCGTGACCAGCGGTTGCAGGAGCGTCGGGACGGCCGGGACGCGGATCAGCGCGTCGGCGTAGGGTTCGACGGCCGTGTCGCCGTCCTCGCAGACGACGACGGTCATCGCGCCCCGGGCGCGGATCTCCTGGATGTTGGAGACGATCTTGCCGTGCAGGGTCGGTTCGCCCTTCGGCGACGGGACCACGACGACGACCGGCAGGCCCTCCTCGATCAGGGCTATCGGGCCGTGCTTCAGTTCCCCGGCCGCGAAGCCCTCGGCGTGCATGTACGCCAGCTCCTTGAGTTTCAGCGCGCCCTCCATGGCCACCGGGTAGCCGACGTGGCGTCCGAGGAACAGGACGCAGCGCTGGTTCTTCAGCGTGCGGGCGAGTTCGCGTACCGGCTCGACGGTGGTCAGCACCGCCTCCACGTCGGCGGGGGCCTTCGAGAGGCGGGCGAGGATGCCGGCGATCTCCTCGTCGGGGAGGGTCCGGCGGCGCTGCGCCAGGTAGAGGGCCATCAGGTAGCAGGCGACGAGCTGGGTCAGGAAGGCCTTCGTCGAGGCGACCGCGATCTCCGGCCCGGCGTGGGTGTAGATCACCGCGTCGGCCTCGCGCGGGATGGTCGAGCCGTTCACATTGCAGATCGCCAGCACGGCGGAGCCCTGTTCGCGGGCGTGCCGCAGCGCCATCAGGGTGTCCATGGTCTCGCCCGACTGGGAGATCACCACGATCAGCGTGCCGGAGCTCAGGATGGGGTCGCGGTAGCGGAACTCGCTGGCCAGCTCGACCTCGCAGGGCAGCCCGGCCCAGCGTTCGACCGCGTGCTTGGCGATCAGTCCGGCGTGGTAGCTGGTGCCGCAGGCCACGATGATCATCTTGTCGACCGTGCCGAGCGGGAGCCTGACCTCGTCGAGCCGCAGCCGGCCCTGTTCGTCGACCCGGCCGAGAAGCGTGTCGGCGATCGCGCGGGGCTGTTCGGCGATCTCCTTCAGCATGAAGTGGTCGTGGCCGCCCTTCTCGGCGGCCGTCGCGTCCCAGTCGACGACGAACTCGCGGCAGGAGACCGGTATGCCGTCGAAGTCGGTGATCGTGACGTCGTGGGCGCGCAGTTCGACGACCTGGTCCTGGCCCAGTTCGATGGCGCGGCGGGTGTGCGCGATGAAGGCGGACACGTCGGAGCCCAGGAAGTTCTCCCCGACGCCCCGGCCGACGACCAGCGGCGAGTTGCGGCGCGCCCCGACGACCAGGTCGGGTTCGGCGGTGTCCACCGCGAGCAGGGTGAACGCGCCCTCCAGCCGCCGGCAGACGCGGCGCATCGCCTCGGCGAGGCCCGCGCCGGTGGCCCGTTCGTCCTCGATGAGGTGGGCGACGACCTCCGTGTCGGTGTCGGAGGCCAGGATGTGGCCCTTCTCGGCCAGGCCGGCCCGGAGGGCGGCGAAGTTCTCGATGATGCCGTTGTGGATGACCGCGACCTGGGCGGGACAGTCGGTGTGGGGGTGGGCGTTCTGGTCGGTCGGGGCCCCGTGGGTGGCCCAGCGGGTGTGCCCGATGCCGACGGTGGCCTCGACGAGCGAGCTCTCGGCCAGCGCGGCCCGGAGATTGGCGAGCTTCCCGGCTCTCTTCTGTACGCTCAGCTTCCCGTTGACCAGGGCGATCCCCGCCGAGTCGTAGCCCCGGTACTCCAACCGGGCCAAGCCGTCGACGACGACGTCGATGGCGAGACGTGAACCCACGTATCCGACAATCCCGCACATAGTTCGCCCCCAATCACGTATGGGACAGAACATTCCTTTTCGCCAGTCCTGGAAACTCCACCGGCGGTCAAGATCGGGGTAGGGTTGGGCGTCGTGGCGGATCGGGACGCGTATGTCGAGCTGAGCCGGGCCCAGTGGGGTGAGCTGCGGCGCAATACGCCGATGACGCTCACCGAGGCCGAACTCGAAGAGCTCAGGGGGGTCGACGACCCCATCGATCTGGCCGAAGTGACCGATATCTACCTGCCGCTGACCCGGCTGCTGAACCTTCACTTCACCGGCGCCCGCCAGCGCGGGGCCGCCGTCAGCACCTTCCTCGGCGACGACGCCGCGCCGCCTCCCTACATCCTGGGCATCGCCGGCAGCGTCGCGGTCGGCAAGTCGACCACGGCACGGTTGCTGCACACTCTGCTCGCCCGCTGGCCCGAGCACCCGCGCGTCGACCTGATCACCACCGACAGCTTCCTCTACCCCAACGCGATCCTCGCCGAGCGCGACATCATGCACCGCAAGGGCTTCCCCGAGAGCTACGACCGGCGGGCCCTGGTCAAGTTCGTGGCCGACGTGAAGCGCGGCCGGTCCGAGGTGCACGCCCCGGTCTACTCCCACCTCGAATACGACGTCGTGCCGGGCGCCCGGCAGGTGGTGAAAAGCCCCGACATCCTGATCGTCGAGGGCCTGAACGTCCTGCAGCCGGCACCGCCCACGGCGCTGGCGGTGAACGACTACTTCGACTTCTCGATCTACGTCGACGCCCGGGTGGAAGACATCCGAGGCTGGTACGTCGACCGTTTCCACAAGCTCCGGCGCACCGCCTTCTCCGACCCGAAGTCCTACTTCAGGCACATCGCGGAACTGTCGGAGGACGAGGCGACCGTCTTCGCGCGGAACGTGTGGCGCGACATCAACGAGCGCAACCTGGTGGAGAACATCGCTCCCACGCGCGGGCGGGCGGGGCTCATCCTCCAGAAGGGGCCCGACCACTCGATCAGAAGGATCCGGTTGAGGCGGGTCTGATGTGAAGGTTTTCCACAGGTTCCGGCGGATGCGAAACCGCGTTCGACGCCTGCGGCCATAATCGGTCGCGTGCTGCACATTCGGGTCATCAGCCCCGCCCCGGTCACCGACGCGGTCGTGGGGTGCCTGAGGGAAGCGACGGGGGTCACCAACCTCGTGGTTCTCGCCGGGGTCGCGCGATCTCCCGAGGGTGATCTCGTCGAGTTCGACGTCGCCCGGGAGGCCGCCAACGGGGTCATCGAGAGCCTGCGTGGCCTCGGGATCGAGAGCAGCGGGTCGATCGCGGTCGAGAAGATCGACATCGCGATCTCCGAGGCCGCCGACCGGGCCCGTGAGGAGGCGCCCGGCGAGGGCGACGACGCTGTGGTCTGGGAGGAACTCGCCGCACGGGTGGCCGACGACAGTCGCATGACGTGGGCGTTCGTCGTCTTCCTCGCCATCGCCACGCAGCTCGCCGCGATCGGGGTGCTGCTCAACTCGCCGATCCTGATCGTCGGGGCGATGGTGCTCGGGCCCGAGTTCGGGCCGATCGCGGCCGTCTGCTTCGGGCTCATGCAGCGGGAGTACGGGCTGATCGGGGCCGCGGTCCGCAACCTGGTCATCGGGTTCGCCGCGGCCATCGCGGTCACCCTGGCCTGCGCGCTGGTGGCCCGGGGGCTCGGCTGGATCGAACCGGCGATGATCGCCGAGGGGAACACCGAAGAGGTCAACTTCATCGTCAAACCCGACCGGTGGTCGTTCATCGTCGCCCTGCTGGCTGGGATCGCCGGAGTGCTGTCGATCACGGCCGGGAAGTCGTCGTCGCTGGTCGGGGTGTTCATCTCGGTCACCACCGTGCCGGCCGCCGGATACGCCGCCGTCGCGGTCGCCCTCGGCGAGTGGGCCGAGGTCGGGCAGGCGGCGCTGCAGCTCGGGGTGAACATCCTCGGCATGGTCATCGCGGGCACGCTCACCCTGCTGGCCCAGCGGCTCCTCTGGGGGAAGTACGGCGAACGAGTCGGTCCGCGACCACGGTCTGACCGATGACTCGTTCTTATGGGCGACGACCCGTCGACAGGTGAAGGAGTACTGTCCCGATCATGACCATCCTCGCCACCGAGGCGCTCACCAAGCGATATCCCCGGGTCACCGCGCTCGACGGGCTCACCGTCTCCGTCGGCGCCGGGGTGACCGGGCTGGTGGGCGCCAACGGCGCGGGCAAGTCCACGCTGATCAAGATCCTTCTCGGGCTGGTCCCGGCGAGCGAGGGCTCGGCCCGGGTGCTCGGCCTCGACCCGGCCACGCAGGGGCAGGAGATCAGGCGCTCCGTCGGCTACATGCCGGAGCACGACTGCCTGCCGCCCGACCAGTCCGCCACCGAGTTCGTCGTCCACATGGCCCGCATGTCCGGCCTGCCGCGCACCACGGCCCGCGAACGGGCCGCCGACACGCTGCGCCACGTCGGGCTCCAGGAAGAGCGCTACCGGCCGATCGGGGGCTACTCGACCGGCATGAAGCAGCGGGTCAAGCTGGCCCAGGCGCTCGTCCACGACCCCAAGGTCATCTTCCTCGACGAGCCGACCAACGGCCTCGACCCGCAGGGCCGCGACGAGATGCTGCGCCTGGTCCACCGGATCGGCACCGAGTTCGGCATCAGCGTCCTGGTCTGCTCCCACCTGCTGGGCGAGCTCGAACGCATCTGCGACCACGTGATCGTCATCGACGCCGGGCGGTTGCTGCGCTCCTCGGCGATCGGCGAGCTCACCCAGGCGTCCCAGGTGATCTCCGTGGAGGTCGAGGAGGGCCTGGAGAAGCTGGCCGCCCGGCTGACCGAGACGGGCGAGACCGTCGCCGTCGAGGGCCGCTCCCTGACGGTGCAGGTGCGCGCCGACGAGACCTACGACCTGCTCAGAGACGCGGTCGTCGACCTCGATCTCAACCTGGTCCGCCTGGAGCAGCGCCACGCCCGCATTGAGGATGTGTTCCGATGAGCCAGCCCACCGGCGTCATTCACGACATCGGTTACCGCCACTACGACGGGCCCCGGCTCGGGCGGGGCGCCGCCGCCGTCGCGCTGGGCGTGCACAGCCTGCGTGGCACCTTCGGGCTCGGCCGCACCTTCAAGTCGAAGATCATGCCGTTCCTGCTGTTCGGGGCCATGATGCTCCCGGCCGTGGTGTCGATCGCGATCATGGCGCTGCTGAAGCAGGCGCCGATGAGTTACACCGACTACGCGGTCTTCATGCAGCCGGTCATCGCGATCTTCCTGGCCGCGCAGTCGCCGGTGCTGGTGGCGCCCGACCTGCGCCACCGGGTGATCCCGCTCTACCTGTCGCGGCCCAACACGATCATCGACTACATCGGGGCCAAGCTCGCGGCGATGATCGTGGCGCTGCTGATCCTGATGGTCGTGCCGCTCACCGTGCAGTTCATCGGCGAGCTGCTGATCGACCTGCCGATGCCCCTGCACACCCACGAATACCTCGCCGCGCTCGGCGGTTCGCTGCTCAACGCGGTGCTGCTGACGTCGATCGGGCTGACGCTGGCGTCCTTCACGCCGCGCCGGGGGCTCGGGGTCGCCTCGGTGATCGCGTTCTACATGTTCACGCTGGCCGCCTCGGCGGTGCTCACCGGGGTGCTCGAGAGCGAGGGCTACAGCGACGCCGCGTCGTGGAGCATCCTGCTCAACCCGTTCTTCCTGGTCAACGCCGTACAGACCAATCTGTTCGGCACTCAGCCCACCGAAGGTCTGCCCTTCCCGCCCGGGGCGGGGCCGGCGCTGATCCTCCTCGCCGTGGTGGCCCTGGCCCTCACCGGGCTCTACGCCCGCTACCGGAAGGCGCTGGCCGCATGAGCGTGATCGAGATCCGGCAGGTCAGCCGGTGGTACGGCAACGTCGTCGCGGTCAACGACGTGACGATGACGATCGGCCCCGGCGTGACCGGCCTGCTCGGCCCCAACGGCGCCGGGAAGTCGACCCTGCTGCACCTGATGGCCGGTTTCCTCCAGCCGTCGGGCGGCACGGCCACCCTCGACGCCAAGCCGATCTGGAAGAACTACGACGTCTACCGCACGATCGGCCTGGTGCCCGAGAAAGAGGGCGTCTACAACTTCCTCACCGGGTGGCAGTTCGTGCAGTCGGCCGCCCGGCTCCACGGCCTCGGCGACGACGCGGCCGAACGGGCCATCGCCCAGGTCGACATGGCCGCCGCCAAAGACCGGCGGATCGAGACCTATTCCAAGGGCATGCGGCAGCGCATCAAGGTCGCGGGGGCGCTCGTCCACGAGCCGTCGGTGCTGCTGCTCGACGAGCCGTTCAACGGCATGGACCCGCGCCAGCGGCTCCACCTGATGGACCTGGTCCGCGACCTCGGGGCGGCCGGCAAGACCATCGTGTTCAGCTCCCACATCCTCGAAGAGGTCGAACGGGTAGCCCAGCAGATCGAGGTCATGGTCGCCGGCCGGCACGCCGCCTCGGGCGACTACCGGGAGATCCGGCGGCGGATGACCGACCGGCCCCACCTGTTCAGGGTGCGCTCCTCCGACGACCGGCGGCTGGCGGCCGCGCTGATCGCCGACACCGCCTCAGACGGGGTGTCGTTCACGCCGCAGGGTCTGGAGGTCCGCACCGTCGAGTTCCGGCGCTTCACCCACCAGCTCCCGAGGCTCGCCCGCGACCTGGGCGTCCGCCTGTGGCAGGTGTCCCCGACCGACGAAGACCTGGAAAGCGTCTTCTCCTACCTGAGCGGCCGATCATGAACACCGTCGTCGCGTCCATCACCTACCGGGCCATGCTGGGCCGCAAGCGGATCTGGCTGCTGGCCCTGCTGCCCATCGCGCTGATCGCCTTCGCCCTGCTGTTCCGCTTCATCGGGGGCGGCGACGAGAGCGTCGCCGTGGAACTCATGCGGACCTTCGCGATCGGCACCATGCTGCCCCTGCTCGGCCTGATCGCCGGGACCGGGGTGATCGCGCCGGAGATCGAAGACGGCACGATCATCCACCTCATGTCGAAGCCGATCTCACGTCCGGTGATCGCGCTCACCAAGTTCGTCGTGGCGGCCTCGCTGATGGTGGCCTTCTCGGTGATCCCGACCTACGTGGCGGCCTACATCCTGATCGGCACCGAATCGGGCATCGCCAGTGGCTTCGCGCTGGGCGCCCTGTTCGCCGGGATCGCCTACGCCGCCGTGTTCCTCCTCCTCGGAGTCGTCTCCCGGCACGCCGTCACCATCGGCGTGATCTACGCGTTGGTGTGGGAAGGTCTCATCGGCGGGTATGTGCCGGGAGCCCGGCGTTTCTCCATCCAGCAGTGGGCCCAGTCGATCGCCGACCAGGTGACGACCTCGGCCTTCCTGAAGTCGGAGGTGGCGCTGAGCTTCGCCGTCCCGGCCATGATCATCGTCGTGGTGGGGTCGGTACTGTGGGCCGGTCAGCGGCTACGGGTGCTCTCACTCACGGGGGACGAGTGATCGTCGGTATCGGGGTCGACCTGGTGGACGTCGCACGGTTCGCGGCCACCCTGGAACGCCGGCCCGCCCTGCGCGAACGCCTCTTCACCGAGGTCGAACTCCAGGGCCGCTCGGTCTCGACCGGGCTGGTCTCCGGCCAGGCCGGTGCGCTGTGCACCGGCCACGCCGGAGACGAACTCTGCGGCGAGACCTTCGCCGACGCGGGCCGCGAGGTCCCGGTGGCGTCTTTGGCGGCCCGCTTCGCCGCCAAGGAGGCGGTCGCGAAGTCCCTGGGCGGCCCGCCGGGCCTGGCCCACCGCGAGGCCGAGGTCGTCGTCGGCGACCACGGCCGGCCGATGCTCATGGTCAGCGGGCGGGCCGAGGAGATCGCGGGAGAACTGGGCGTGCGCCGATGGCACCTGTCGTTGAGCCACGACGGCGGCTTCGCGGTCGCCTACGTGATCGCCGAAGGCTGATCGGCCCCCCGCCGTCGACGGGTTCTGCTCCGTTACGGCTCCGCCCACCCCGGCACTGACCGCCGCCCCGGCCGGCAGGCGGCCGACCAGCGCTCCTCGGCCGCCGAGGCGAAGCGCCGCGACGGCGGGATAGCGTCGTCACTATGTGGACTGCTTTCACCAGCGATCAGGTCAGGCAGGCCGAGCACGCTCTGATGGCCCTCGTGCCCGACGGCGAGCTCATGCAGCGGGCCGCCGCCGGCCTGGCCGCCGTCTGTGCGCGGCTGCTGCCCGGTGTCTACGGGTCCCGGGTCGTCCTGCTCGTCGGAGGCGGGGACAACGGCGGAGACACGCTCTACGCCGGGGCACGGCTCGCCGCGCGGGGGGCCCGTGTCGAGGCGGTGCTCGCGGGGAGCAGGACCCATGAGGGCGGGCTGGAGGCGCTCAAGCGGGCCGGCGGGCGGGTGATCGAGGCGGGCGAGGTCGGCGCGCCCGACCTGATCCTCGACGGGCTGCTCGGCATCGGCGGTAAGGGCGGCCTGCGGGAGCCCTATGCCACGCTCGCCCGGATCGCCGCCGAGTCGGGGGCCCTGGTGGTGGCGGTCGACGTACCGAGCGGGGTGGACTCCAGCACCGGCGAGGTGGCGGGGGAGGCCGTGAAGGCGCAGGTCACCGTCACGTTCGGGGCCCGGAAGGCCGGGTTGCTCGTCGACCCGGGGGCCGAGCGGGCCGGGATCGTCGAACTGGTCGACATCGGGCTGACGGCCCACCTGCCCGAGCCGGAGATCACCGCGCTGACCGCCGCGGACGTGGCCGGGCTGCTGCCGGTGCCGGGGATCGAGTCGGACAAGTACCGGCGGGGCGTCGTCGGGGTCCTGGCGGGGAGCGACCGGTTCGCGGGGGCGGCCGTGCTCGCCGTCGGCGGGGCCGTCAGGGCAGGGGCGGGGATGGTCCGGTTCGCCGGGCCGGAGGACGCCGTCCACCAGGTCAGGGCCCGGTGGCCCGAGGCGGTCACGACCCTGCTGAAGGAGGACCCGGTCGAGGAGGTCGGGCGGGTCCAGGCCTGGGTGCTCGGGCCCGGCATGGGGACCGACGAGCGGGCCCGGCGGATCGCCGCCGAGGTGCTCGGCACCGACCTGCCGGTGATCGTGGACGCCGACGCGCTCACCATCGTCTCCAAGAACCCCAAGCTGCTGCACCGCCAGGCTCCCACGCTGATCACTCCGCACGCCGGTGAGCTGGGCAGGCTCCTGGGCGTCGACCCGAAGGACATCGAGGCCCGACGGATCGAGCACGTCCGCAGGGCGGTCGAGGAGCTCCAGGTGACCGTGCTGCTCAAGGGCTCGACCACGGTGGTCGCCGAACAGGGCCGGCCGGTCAGGGTGAACACGACCGGGACCTCCTGGCTGGCCACGGCGGGGACCGGCGACGTCCTGTCGGGCATCTCGGGGACGCTGCTGGCCGCCGGGCTGGCCCCCTACGACGCCGGCAGCGTGGCCGCTTTTCTCCACGGCCTGGCCGCCCGGAAGGCCGCCGAGGGCGCGCCGATCGCCGCACTCGATGTGGCCGTCTCGTTGCCGGATGTGATCCGGCACCTCCGGACGGCTGCAAATATGGATGCATGAGCAGCAGCTTCGTCACTCCTGCCGAGGCCAGGGTCGACCTTTCGGCCATCCGTCACAACGCCGCCCTCCTCAAGGAGGCCGCCGGCGGGGCCGAGATGATGGCGGCCGTCAAGGCCGACGCCTACGGCCACGGCCTGGTGCCGAGCGCGCGGGCGGCCCTGGAGGGCGGGGCGACCGGGCTGGGCGTCGCCACGGTCCGCGAGGCCGTCGCGCTCAGAGACGCCGGGATCACGGCGCCGGTGCTGGCCTGGCTGATCCCGCCGGGGGAGCCGCTCGACGAGGCCGTGGCCAAGGGCGTCGACCTGTCGGCCGGAGCGCCGTGGCTGGTCGACGAGATCGCGGCCGCGGTGCGGCGTACCGGAAGAACGGTGAACGTCCACCTCAAGGTCGACACGGGCATCTCCCGGGGCGGGGCCACCGCCGAGGCGTGGCCCGACCTGGTCGACGCGGCGCTGAAGGCCCAGGCCGAGGGCGTGATCGTGGTCGACGGGGTCTGGTCGCACTTCGCCTGCGCCGACATCCCCGGTCACCCGTCCATCGACCGGCAGCTGGCCGCCTTCGACGAGGCGGCCGGGATCCTGCCGGGCGTCCGGCGGCACATCGCCAACTCGGCCGCCCTCCTCACGCTGCCGCAGGCCCGCTACGACCTGGTCAGGCCCGGCATCGCCCTCTACGGGCTGAGCCCGATCCCCGAGATGGGCGACTTCGGCCTGCGGCCCGCGATGACCCTCACCGCCAGGCTCGCCCTGGTCAAGAGGGTCCCTAAGGGCACGGGCGTCTCCTACGGCCACCTCTACACCACCGACAGAGAGACCACGCTTGGCCTGGTTCCGCTCGGGTACGCGGACGGAATCATGCGAAACGCCACCAACCGTGCCCAAGTCCTCGTCAACGACCAACGCTTCACCATCGCCGGACGCGTCTGCATGGATCAGTTCACCATCGACCTGGGCGACCACCCCGCCACAGAAGGGGACGAAGTTGTCCTTTTCGGCCCAGGCGATAGAAATGAACCCACATGTCAGGAATGGGCTGATTCCCTCGGCACGATCACTCATGAGATCGTGACCAGGATCGGCACCCGGGTGCCACGTGTGCACGTGCGGCAAGGAGATCGGGAATGACAGTACGGCGCACAGCCGGCATCGCGGGGATCGTGGTCGGCGCGGCCTCCGCGGGGGTGGCGGTGGCCGCCCTGGCCAAGCGCTACGCCGTGGGCCGCATCCGGCTCCGGCCCGACCTGGAGGCCAGCGAACCCTTCGGTGAACTCCACGGCACGACCGCCCGGGTCGTCACCTCCGACAACCTCACCCTCGCCGCCGAGGTCGACGGGCCGCCCGACGCCCCGCTGACCGTCGTGCTCTGCCACGGCTACTGCCTGACCTCCGACTCCTGGCACTACCAGTGGCGGCTGCTGCGCGAGAAGTACCGCGTGGTCGTCTGGGACCAGCGCTGCCACGGCCTGTCGGAGCGGGTGCTCGACGTCGACCAGTCGATCGACCGGCTTGGCGAGGACCTCGCCCAGGTGATCGACGACCTGGTGCCGGGGCCGTGCGTGCTGGTCGGCCACTCGATGGGCGGCATGACGATCATGGCGCTGGCCGACCGCCGGCCCGAGCTGTTCGGCGACAAGATCAAGGGGGTCGCGCTCATCTCGACCTCCGCGGGCAAGCTGGCCGAGCTCAGCCTCGGCATGCCCGCTCTGGTGGCCAAGCTGGTCCACAAGGCCACTCCCACCGCCGTCGCCGTGATGAAGAAGAAGGCGGCGCTGGTCGATCGGGGGCGGCAGGCCGGGAACGACATCTCGTTCCTGCTGCTGCGCCATCTCGGGTTCGGCGACTCCAGCCGGGTCAGTCCGACCCTGGTCGACTTCGCCGAGTCGATGATCCGGGCCACGCCCGCCGACGTGATCGCCGGTTTCTACCCGGCGCTCATGTCACATGACAAGCTGAAGGCGCTCGACGTGCTGAACAAGGTGCCCACGTCGATCATCGTCGGCGACCGCGACTGGCTGACCCCGCCCGAGCACAGCAGGGCGATCGCGGCGGCCGTGCCGACGGCGACGCTGACCATGGTGACCGACAGTTCCCACCTGGTGCAGCTCGAGTGTCCGGGAATCGTGAACGATGCCCTGATCGACCTGATCGAACGGGCGGAACGGGGGGACAGGTGAAGGAGCCTGCGGCCACGGCCGAGGACATGCGCGCGCTCGGCGTGAAGATCGCCGGGCTGCTGCGGGCGGGCGATCTGGTCGTGCTGACCGGCCCGCTGGGAGCCGGGAAGACGACTCTCACCCAGGGGATAGGCGAGGGCCTGAAGGTGCGCGGCCCGATCACCTCTCCCACCTTCGTGATCGCCCGGGTGCATCCGTCGCTGTCCGGGGGTCCGGCCCTCGTCCACGCCGACGCCTACCGCCTGGGCGGCACGCTGGAGGTCGACGACCTCGACCTCGACGCCTCGCTCGCCGACTCGGTCACCGTGGTCGAGTGGGGCGAGGGTCTCGTCGAGGGTCTGTCGGACGAGCGACTCGAGATCGTGATTGACCGGGACGACACCGATGAGAGTAGGTATGTCCTGCTACGGGGTGTTGGCAGTCGTTGGTCCGAAATTCCTGTAGGGACGATCTAGTACCGTCCCGCTTGGAGCCTTCCACACCGCCGCCGATTCGTTAGAAAATGAAGATCTTTCCTCATGGATTGGCCTAGATTTTCTGGGTAATGGTCGGCGGTGGGAGGGGTGGGGCCGATGAACGCGTTATCGAAGGCCGCTTTGGCCGGGGTGGTGCTGCTCGGGGTCGCCGGATGTTCCGCCGAGGCGGGCATCGTCCCCGAACCGTCCATCACGGTGACACCGCCGGTGCCGACGGTCACCGCGACCGTCCCGCCCCGGCAGGAGGTCCGGGTGGTGCTCAACCCCGACGAGATCCAGGGTGGGCAGTCCCGCAACGTCCGGATCACCGCCTACTGCCCGCCCGCGCTGCCGGGCACCAGCTACCAGGCCAGCGCCCATTCCGACGCGTTCACCGGGATCGTGAGCCTGCTGGCCCCCGCGGCCCAGACGCCCGCGCCGTCCGCGGCCCCCGCGCCCCGGCTGACCGGCGTGGCCGTGCTCAAGGCCAGCGCGAAGGCCGGCGGCTACCGCGTCGAGGTCCGCTGCTCGGCCACCAACGACATCGGCAACGCCCGCCTGCAGGTGCTCCGCAGCGGCAACACCGCCGACGAGACCCGCTTCCCGACCAAGGCGCCCGGCGCCGGGGGCGGCGGCACGGCGGCCGGCGGTCCGGCCGACGAGTCGGGCATCCCGGTCACTCCGTTCGCCATCGGGCTGCTGGCGGCGGCCGGTCTCGGCATCGCGGTGGCCCGCAGGCGCGCCCGGGGCTGACGCCTTGGCCGTCTCCACCCGGATGGTCGTCGCGGCGATCGTCTCGGGGTTCGTCCTGTTCGCGATGACCAAGCCCGACACGGCCGAGGTCGAGGGCGCGCGCAGCAGCGCGGTGCCCGAACGCATCGACATCCCCGTGCTGCAGATGAAGGCACCGCTGATCAAGCTCGGCCTCACCGGCGACGGGGAGGTCGAGCTGCCGCCGTACGAGAAACCGAAGATCGCCGGGTGGTACGAGGGCAGCTCCGTCCCCGGCGACAAGGGCGCGGCCGTGATCATCGGGCACGTCGACACCAAGACCGCGCCCGCCGTCTTCTACCGGCTCCGGGAGCTGAAGAAGGGCGCGGCCGTCAAGGTCGTCAGGTCTGACGGGAAGACGGTCGCCTACAAGGTCGACGCGATCGAGCAGATCCCCAAGCACGCGTTCCCCGCCGAGAAGGTCTACCTCGGCGAGGGCCTGCGCCTGATCACCTGCGGGGGCCAGTTCGACTGGGACGCCCACGAGTACAAGGACAACGTCATCGTGTACGCATCCCGCGCCTGAGCACACGCCCTGTAGGGCTAGGCTTGCTTTTTGTGCTGGTCCTGGCCTTCGACACGGCGACCCCTGCCGTGACCGCCGCGGTGCACGACGGAACACGCGTGCTGGCGGAATCCACCACCATCGACGCCCGGCGCCACGGGGAATTGCTCGCGCCGGCGATCGAGACCGTCCTGCGCGAGGCGGGCGTGACCGTCCACGACGTCACCGCCGTCGTCGCAGGGGCCGGTCCCGGGCCCTACACCGGGCTGCGGGTCGGCCTGATCACGGCGCGGGCGCTGTCGACGACGCTCGGGGTGCCCGCCTACGGCATCTGCACCCTCGACGCCATCGCCTACGCCGCCGACGTGCCCGGCCCGTTCACGGTGATCACCGACGCGCGCCGCAAGGAACTCTTCTGGGCGACCTACGCCGACGGCTCGACCCGGCTCGACGGCCCCCGGGTCGACAAGCCGGCCGACGTGCCCGCGCAGGGCACGGTCGTGGGCGCCCGGCTCTACCTCGACGGAGTGACCGGCCCCGAACACCCGTCGGCCGGCTCGCTGGCCGCGCTGGCCGCCGTCGAGCTGGCCCGGTTGTCGCCCGAGGAGGCCGCCGCGGCGGCCAAGCTGCCCGAGGGGCGCATCGACTCGGTCGAGGCCGCCCAGAACCGGGCGATTCTCGGCCCGCCCGTGCCGATCTACCTGCGGCGGCCCGACGCGCAGATCCCGGGGGCGCCCAAGAAGGTGACGGCGTGAGCGTCGTGACGCTGCGCGGCATGGGCGTCGACGACCTGCCGGCCGTCATGGAGCTCGAACGCGCCACCTTCCCGGCCGACGCGTGGAGCGAGCGCATGATGCTCGGCGAGCTCGCCGACCAGCCCCGCACCCGCCACTACATCGTGGCCGAGCGCGACGGCCGGATCGTCGGCTACGCCGGCCTGGCGGTGGCGGGCGACCAGGGCGACGTGCAGACCATCGCGGTCCTCGCCGAACACCGGCGGGCCGGGGTCGGCGCCCTGATGCTCAACGCCCTGCTCGACGAGGCCGGCCGCAGGGGGGCCTCCGCGGTCTTCCTCGAGGTCCGGGCCGACAACGCGCCCGCCCAGGCCATGTACGAACGGTTCGGCTTCCAGCAGCTCGGCCTCCGGCGGGGCTACTACGACGACGGAACCGACGCGATCACGATGGTGAGGAAACTCGATGGCTGACGAGCCGATCGTCCTGGGAATCGAGACGTCCTGCGATGAGACGGGCGTCGGCATCGTGCGCGGCCACACCCTGCTGGCCGACACGATCGCCTCCAGCATGGACGAACACGCCCGCTTCGGCGGAGTCGTCCCCGAGGTGGCCTCCCGCGCCCACCTCGACGCGATGGCCCCCACGGTCGACAGCGCCCTGGCCAAGGCGGGCCTGAAGTTCTCCGACATCGACGCCATCGCCGTCACGGCGGGGCCCGGCCTGGCCGGCGCGCTGCTGGTCGGCGTGGCCGCCGCCAAGGCCTACTCGGTCGGCCTCGGCGTCCCCCTCTACGGCGTCAACCACCTCGCCGCCCACGTGGCGGTCGACCAGCTCGAACACGGCCCGCTGCCCGAGCCGTGCATGGCCCTGCTGGTGTCGGGCGGCCACTCCTCGCTGCTGCTGGTGCCCGACGTCACCCGGGAAGTGATCTCACTCGGGTCGACCGTCGACGACGCCGCCGGCGAGGCGTTCGACAAGGTCGCGCGGGTGCTGGGCCTGCCGTTCCCCGGCGGGCCCCACATCGACCGGGCCGCCCGCGAGGGGCGCGGCGACGCGATCCCGTTCCCCCGGGGCAAGGTCGACGACGGAACGCTCGACTTCTCGTTCTCCGGCCTGAAGACGGCCGTGGCCCGCTATGTGGAGAAGCAGGGCGACTCCGTGTCGGTCTCCGACGTGGCGGCCTCGTTCCAGGAGGCCGTGGTCGACGTGCTGACCAGGAAGGCGCTCCAGGCGTGCCGCGCGCACGGCGTGGAAGACCTGCTGATCGGCGGCGGCGTGGCGGCCAACTCGCGGCTGCGGGCGCTGGCCCAGGAGCGGTGCGACGCGGCCGGGGTCCGGCTGCGGGTGCCCCGGCCGGGGCTGTGCACCGACAACGGGGCGATGGTCGCGGCGCTGGGGTCCAACCTGGTCGCGGCCGGGGCGGCGCCCTCGCTGCTCGATATCCCGGCCGACTCGTCGATGCCCATCACGACCGTCAGCGTCTGAACGTACAGAAACGGAAAGGGCCGGCCACCGAAGTGGCCCGGCCCTTTCTCGTGTGTGGAGGTTCAGTCCTTGGAGCCCCTGGTGGGCCTCAGGAGGGCCTCAGCCAGCGCCAGCATCGTCTCCTCCAGCGCCCCCAGCCTCCGGGTCAGATCGGTGTGGGCGGGCTCCACCGTGGTCGACAGGGCCTCGCGGACCGCCTCACGGTCGGGGCGGGTCTCGACCAGGGGGCCGATCTCGCCGACCAGGCGGTGGAGTTCGCCGATCTCCAGGGTCGCGGGGAGCTGGCCGAGCCGCTGGTTGATCGACTCGACGCGGTCGTCGACGCCGTCGAAGCGCTCGCCGAGCTGTTCTTCCAGGGCCTCGACTTTGGACGTCAGGCGGGTCTCCGAGTCGCCCACGCAGGCGCCCAGGCGCTCGTCGAGGGCGCTGACGGCGCGGTCGGTGCCGTCGAGCTTCTCGCCGTTCTCGGTGAGCTTGGCCTCGACGCCCGTCACGCGGGTGTCGATGTCGGCCAGGCACTCGTCGGCCGTCTCGATGCGGGCGTCGATGCGGTCGAGGCGGGCGGTCACCCCGGCGACCTGGCCCTCCAGGGCGTGGAACTGGGCCTTGGCACCCGACTGGGCCTCGCTGATGGCGCTCAGGCGGGCGTTGCTGGCCGACTGCTGGCCCTCGACGCCGGAGATGCGGGTGGCGATCTGGTCGAGGGTCGCGGTCAGGCGGGTGACCACGTTGTCGAGGCCCGTGGTGAGGGACTCGGTGAAGTCGGCCTCCATGCGGTCGAGGCGTTCGGTGAGGTCGGTGACGGCCTTGTCGATGCGGCTGAAGCGGGCGGCGGCCGCCTCCATGCTCGCCTGCATCTGGGTGAGACGGTCGGTGACCGAGGCCAGCCGCGTGAGTGACTCCTCGACGCTCTCGCCCATGGTGCCGACGTCGGCCCACAGGCTGGGGAGTTCGCCGATGGGGGTGACCTTCTCGCCGACGGTGTCGACGTGGTCACGGACCATCTCGATGTGCTGGGCCAGGCTCTCGGCCCAGGCGGGCGGGCGGCCGGTCAGGTCGTCGAGGCGGCCGCCGACCGCCTCCATGGTCGCGCTGATGCCCCCGAGCTCGCGCTCGCGGACCTCGCGGAGCAGCCATTCCATGCCCTCCATGCGCTGGCGGATCTCGTCGAGCACCGCGCCCTGGGTGCGCTGCTCGTAGACATGGTCCTGGGCCGCGCGGGCCAGTAGCTCGCGCATCCGGTCGGACACTGCGGCCTGACTGCCCGCTTGAAGGAGGGTGTGGTTTTCCACCGAGAAGCTCCGGATCAAGAGGAAGACGTGAACACGTAATGTCACCGAACGATAACCCTCGGCGCTGCCACTTTCCCGGGGACAGGGAAACATCGGGGTTCCCGATGGATTGCCCGAACTGGCGGCTTTACCTGCCCATTTCCGTGGCCAGCACGGCCACCGGACGGGTGCCGAGACGGGTCAGGACGACCACCGCCGACCCCTCTCCGGACAGTCGCAGATCGTGACGGAGCTTCTCCACGTCGACCGCGGAACCGCGCTTCTTGATCGTGACCGCGCCGACCTTCCGCTCCCGCAGCGCGGCCCTGAGCCGCTTCAGCGAGAAGGGCATGACCTCCTCGACCCGATAGGCCGCCGCCCACGGCGTGGGCACGTGGTCGTCGGCGGTCAGGTAGGCGATCTGGGGGTCGATCAGCGAGCCTCCGACGATCTCGGCGACCTCGCCGACCAGGTGGGCGCGGACCGCCGCGCCGTCGGGCTCGTAGAGGTAGCGGCCGATGGGGGCGACGCCGGCCTCGACGCCGCGCGCCGTCATGGTCTCGCCGTACGGCAGCAGGGTCGCCCGCCGCCCCTCCGCGCCGGACCAGAGGACCGCCTCCTTGACCTCGCCCCGGTAGGAGACCCACTCGGCCTCCATGCCGTCGGGGATGTACTCGTAGGGGATGCCGGGGGCCACCTTCAGGCAGGCCCGGCTCGCCTTGGCGATGAGGTCGAGGATCACGTCCCAGGCGGGGGAGTAGGCGGCGGGGTCGAAGACCCGGCCCTTCGTGGTTCTGCGGGCGGGGTCGGCGAACAGGGCGTCGTAGGCGGACGGGTCGAGCTTCGCGGCGTCGGCGACGCGGATCCGGGCGCGTACGCCCAGGGCCTCGGTGTTGGCCGTCGCCACGGCGACCGTCAGGGGGTCGAGGTCGACGGCGTCGACCTCGCAGCCGGCCCTCGCCTGGGCGATCAGGTCGCCGCCGATGCCGCAGCAGGCGTCGGCCACCGACAGGCCCGCGAGCCGTTTCGCGCGGTGTTCGGCGACCTCGGGGCGGGTGGCCTGCTCCAGGCCGTGGGGGGTGAAATACATCACGTCGGCGTCGGGGCCGAACTTGGCGGCCGCGCGGCGGCGCAGCCCCGCCTGGGTGAGCGCGGCGGCGACCAGGCCGGCGTCGAAGCGCCTGCGCAGCGTGGTCACGGCCGCGATCTGGCTCGCGCCGGAGGCCAGCACCGCGCAGGCCTCGGCCAGGGCCGTCTGGCCGTCGGGCGTGAGCAGGCGGGCGAAGCTCTCCGGATCCACACGAAGACGCTAGCGCCCGCCGCTCACCCGGCGGACCGGCGACGGGCGGTCAGGTCACCTGGCCGTCCAGCGCTGGGCCGTGGTGCCGTTGCAGTCGCGGAGTTCCACCAGGGCGCCGTTGCCGGTGCCGGTGGAGTGGAGGCACTTGCCGGAGCCCGCAGCCGTGATCGAGCCGTTGGCGTTGTGGGTGAAGCGCTGGGCGGGGGTGCCGTTGCAGGGCCAGATCTGGATCTTGGTGCCGTTGGCGGCGCCGTTGCCGTTCACGTCCAGGCAGCGGGTGCCGTTGTAGATCCGGTACTCGCCGGCGGCCGTGGGGGTCCAGCGCTGGTTGGGGTTGGTGTGGCAGTCCCAGGTGATGATCTGGGCGCCCTGGGCCTGGCTGGCGCCGTTGACGTCCATGCAGCGGTTGCTCGAGCCGTTGGCCAGGTTGACCGTGGTCGAGACGAGGCTCGCGGGGTGCGCCTGGAGGGCGGTCATCCAGCGGGCGGCCATCTTGTCGTAGCCGGTCTGGTTGGGGTGGAGGCCGTCGGCCAGGTCGGCGGTGGTGAAGCCGGTGTTCTGGTCGACCAGGTGGGTCAGCGGGCCCTTCGAGGCCACGATGCCGGGGATCGCGGCGTTGAAGGTCTGGATCCTGGCGTTGAAGGAGGGATCGGCGGACGGCGTGATCTGTGCGACGAACAGTTCGACCTGCGGGGCGTTGGCCCGGATCTTGTCGATCAGGGCCGACAGCCGCGCGGGCGCCGTGGAGACCTGGTACTGCTGGCCCATGTCGTTGGTGCCGATGTGGAGCAGGATCGTCCGGGGGCTGTAGGCCTGCAGCCAGCCCACGATCTGGGCGTCGATCTGGTCGATCCGCCAGCCCGAGTGGCCCTCGTGGTCGTGGTCGCCCAGGCTCGCCGGGCCGTTGAACCCCGAGCCCACGAAGTCGGCCGTGTGACCTGCCTGGACCAGCCTCTGCCATAGATTGATGCGGTAGCCGCCGGGGACGTTGAACCCGTCGGTGATGCTGTCGCCCAGCGGCATGATCCGGACGCCGCCGTTGGACTCCGCGTAGGCGGGTGTGGTCAGGAGACCCGCCGTGAGCAGGAGGCCCGTGAGGGCCGTTAACAAAGCGCGCATTGCCCATCCCTTCGATTGGTGGCACAAGCGAGGGCGAGATCAATGAACGACTCTGACCACTGACTGTCAACACTCGCCTGAAGTGCGGTGGACGTGGTCGCGCTCGTGTTGACGTGCTCGGGGAAGGTGCATACTGTGTCGTGTTGGCACTCGCCTAGTGAGAGTGCCAATGCGACGCAGATAGGTCTGACACCCGCGACGGCAGGCCGCTGGTCGCCTCTTCAGCTCATTCATCGCAATCTGAAGGGGAGGTCCGATCGTGACGACCGCCACCAAGGTTCCCGTTAAGCCGCTCGGCGACCGCATCGTGGTCCAGCCGCTTGAGGCCGAGCAGACCACCGCCTCCGGCCTGGTCATCCCGGACACCGCGAAGGAGAAGCCCCAGGAGGGCAAGGTCCTCGCGGTTGGCCCCGGCAACTGGGACGAGTCCGGCAGCAAGCGGGTTCCGCTCGACGTCAGTGAGGGCGACGTCGTCCTCTACAGCAAGTACGGCGGCACCGAGGTCAAGTACGGCGGCGAGGAGTACCTCGTGCTCTCCGCCCGTGACGTGCTCGCCATCATCGAGAAGTAAGCCGTGAGAAGACCCCGGGCGCGACGAGCGCCCGGGGTCTTCGACGCTGAGAGGACTGGTAATGCCCAAGACCCTGTCGTTCGACGAGGACGCCCGCCGCGCTCTTGAGCGTGGCGTGAACGCCCTCGCCGACGCGGTCAAGGTGACCCTCGGCCCGCGCGGCCGCAACGTGGTCATCGACAAGAAGTTCGGCGCGCCGACGATCACCAACGACGGCGTGACCATCGCTCGCGAGGTCGAGCTCGACAAGCCTTACGAGAACCTGGGCGCCCAGCTCGCCAAGGAAGTCGCCACCAAGACGAACGACGTCGCCGGTGACGGCACCACCACCGCGACCGTGCTGGCCCAGGCGATGGTCCGCGAGGGCCTGCGCAACGTGGCCGCCGGCGCCCAGCCGCTGTCCCTCAAGCGCGGCATCGACCTGGCCGCCAAGGCCGTCAGCGAGAAGCTGCTGGCCTCCGCGCGCCACGTCGAGGACAAGAAGGAGATCGCCCACGTCGCGACGATCTCCGCCCAGGACGCCAAGATCGGCGAGCTGATCGCCGAGGCGTTCGACAAGGTCGGCAAGGACGGTGTCATCACCGTCGAGGAGAGCAACGCTCTCGGCCTGGAGCTCGAGTTCACCGAGGGTCTCCAGTTCGACAAGGGCTACCTCTCGGCCTACATGGTCACCGACCAGGAGCGCATGGAGGCCGTCCTCGACGACCCCTACATCCTCCTGACCCAGGGCAAGATCGCCTCCCTGGCCGACTTCCTTCCCCTGCTGGAGAAGGTCGCCCAGACCAAGAAGGCCCTGTTCGTGATCGCCGAAGACGTCGAGGGCGAAGCCCTGGCCGTCCTGGTCACCAACAAGATCCGCGGCACCTTCACCTCGGTCGCCGTCAAGGCCCCCGGCTTCGGAGACCGCCGCAAGGCCATGCTGCAGGACATCGCGATCCTGACCGGCGCGCAGGTCGTCTCCGAGGAGATCGGCCTCAAGCTGGAGCACGTCGGCCTGGAGGTGCTCGGCACCGCCCGGCGCGTCGTCATCACCAAGGACGCCACGACGATCGTCGACGGCGCCGGCGAGGGCTCGGCCATCGCCGACCGCGTCAAGGAGATCAAGCTCGCCATCGAGCAGTCCGACTCCGACTGGGACCGCGAGAAGCTCCAGGAGCGTCTCGCGAAGCTGTCGGGCGGCGTGTGCGTGCTCAAGGTCGGCGCGGCCACCGAGGTCGAGCTGAAGGAGAAGAAGCACCGCCTGGAAGACGCGATCTCGGCCACCCGCGCCGCGATCGAAGAGGGCATCGTCTCCGGCGGCGGCTCGGCGCTGGTCCACGTGGCCGCCGAACTCGACAACCTCGGCCTGACGGGCGACGAGGCGACCGGTGTCGCCGTCGTCCGCAAGGCTCTGGTCGAGCCGGCCCGCTGGATCGCCGAGAACGCCGGCCTCGAGGGCTACGTCGTGACCTCCAAGGTCACCGAGCTCCCCGTGGGCCACGGCCTCAACGCCGCCACCGGCGAGTACGGCGACCTGGTCGCCCAGGGCGTCATCGACCCGGTCAAGGTCACCCGGTCGGCCGTGCAGAACGCCGCGTCCATCGCCGGCATGCTGCTGACCACCGAGGCGCTCGTCGTCGACAAGCCCGAGGAGGAGGCCCCCGCCGCCGGCGGTTCGGGTCACGGCCACGGGCACGGTCACTAATAACGGTTGCAGTTCTACGGCCCTCACCCCATTCCGGGGTGGGGGCCGTAGTTCTATATAGAAGCTGTCAACCGGACAACTTGTCAGAACGTCCAATGGGTCTGACCTGTCAGAACATCTGACAAAAATACAGCAATTTGCGCGTATTGCTGAAATGTCCAAAACCGTCGAGTGTTCGTGCGATTACTTGCGGTTATCGCCGCCCCAATGTGACCAATCCGTATCCGTTCACCATGACGACAGTTCTCTGTGTGGCGGGCATCATGCCTAACGTGACCGAGGGATGCGTCGCCGACGCCGCAACTGGGGTAAGGCTTGCGATTGGGTCCAGAGTCGACGTGAGGCCGGAGGAGTCCGACCTCAGGGAGCTGACCAGTCTGGCCGTGACAGGGGACCGCACCGCCATCGAGAGGCTGCTGACGCAGCTGCGGCCGATGGTCGTGCGCTATTGCCGAGCCAGGCTTGGCAGGGTTTCGGGGCATTATCACAACGCCGACGACGTGGCCCAGGAGGTCTGCATCGCGGTGCTGTCGGCGCTGCCGCGTTATCGGGACATGGGCCGCCCGTTCGCGTCGTTCGTCTTCGGCATCGCCTCTCACAAGGTCGCCGACGCGCTGCGCAGTTCGGTGCGCTCGGCCGTGCCGACCCAGGATCTCCCCGACGGGCCCGACGAGGGTCCCGGGCCCGAGGAGACCGTGGTGCGCTACATCGAGGCCGAACACGCCCGCGCGCTGCTGTCGCGGCTACCGGACAACCAGCGGGAGCTGCTGATCCTGCGGGTGGTCTCGGGGCTGTCGGCGGAGGAGACGGGCAACGTCCTCGGCATGTCGCCGGGCGCGGTCAGAGTCGCCCAGCATCGCGCTCTTGCCCGGCTCCGTCAGATGGCGGAGCTAGAGTCGATTGCGTGACAATCGACGTTGACGCCGTGCTCGACGCGTTGGCCCGGCGCGAGGCGGTGCGGTCAGCCGATCCGGCGATCTTGGTCCTGAAGGCCCTGATCGCCGATGTTGACAGCATTCAGGAAGTTCAGCGGCTCTCTTCGGTGTCGATGACGCCGTCGACGTAGCCGCGGGCGTACTCCCAGCTGACGTAGTCGGCGGGGTCGGGTTGGAAGGCGGGCTCGTGGACTTGGGGTCGGCCGTTGTCGATCATCTGGCGTAGGTTGCCCCGGAGCAGGTCCCAGTCGAAGTAGTGCTGTTCGCCACATTCCGGGCAGTCGAGCACCAGACCGAGCACCCCCTGCGGTTCGAGCAGGGAGCGGAACACCTCCACGTCGGCGAGGTCGGTCAGGGCCTCGTCGCGCTCGGCCATCGTGAGCGGCTCGGGGTCGTCGAGCTCGCCCAGCTCCACGGCGGGGTCGTTGGGGTCGTCCGCGAACGGGTCGCGGGGGACGTCTTCCAGCACGTAACCACCATATGACTCCCATCGCTCCCGGTGTGCTCAAAGGCCGGGTCAGGACAGCCAGCCCCGCCGGGCGGCCTCCACCCCGGCCTGGAAGCGGGTCTGGGCCCCCAGCTCCGCCATGGCGTCGGCGAAGCGGGCCCGGACGGTCCGGACCGACAGCCCGAGACGCCGGGCGATGGTGTCGTCGGAGATCCCCTGAGACGCCAGCCGGAGGACCTGAACGGCCCCCGGCGAGTGGCGGACCGGCACCGCCCGCTGCCACATCTCGTCGAACAGCGCCCGCAGCGCGCCCACCACGATCGGGGCCCTGACCAGGTAACAGTTGTATGCGCTGCCGGGTAACGACACCCCCCAGTCGGCCGGCAGGCCGGCGGCGTCGTGGCCGATCGCGAAGAACCAGCTCGGTACGCGATCAAGGGCCCGGACGCCCGCCCCGGCGGCGGCCAGCCGGTCGAGGGAGTCGCGCATTCCGGGGATCGCGAGGGCCGATGCGGGGATCACCGCGCGGGCGGAAAGGAGATCGCTTTTGAGCGCCTCGATCCACGTGTCGGCATATTTTCGGATGAAATCCGTCAAACTGCGTTCATCGGGGATCGCGGTCACCAGATCAGAAGGCGGCGATTGGAGCGCCAGCCCGATGACGCTCTCGTAGAGTTCGTCGGCGCCGTTCACCAGTTCCACGGGGAACCGGCGGTCCTGATAATCGCGCCCGGCGTCGTAGGTGAGGGTGAGCCCGCCCACCGAGGCGAGCACCTCGTCGATCTGGCGGCTCTCCTCGGCCAGGCGGTCGAGGCGGGCGGCGATCAGGCGTCCGATCGCGGCGGCGGGGTGGCGGGCGAGGTATTCACCGGCCTGCTCGTCGATCGCGCCCAGCCGGACCAGGCCGGCCAGCCGGGCGGCCACTTCGTCGGCAGGCTCGTCGGCGGCTTGGGCGATCTCGGGGAGCGTGGCCCGGTGCAGCCGCAGGACGGTTTCGTACACCGCCGTCTGGGCCCTGGTGAGGCCCAGGCGTTCCAAAGGGTCGGCAGAGGTGGTCATCGTCGGTCCAGTTTCAGATCGTGGTCGCGCCCAGATGTCTGCTCCCTCGCCCGGAGCCGCCGCGGCTGGGCCACCGAGCGACTTCGCGAGAATAACGCGCTATTGCGTTTGCGGCGGAGAAAACCGCGAGAGGTGCAGCTTCGTGTAGTTGCAGGTTCGGACATTGTGTCGAGACCCTGGGTGACGCACTCTTGACCCTGCGTCGGCACGGGTGGGACGCCGTGATCGACCGGGCGCGGAGGGGGGCTCGGCGGTCACCGTGGGGGTCCCATCAACCGGCGCGTCAGGGGGGTCCGTCTAGCGACGGCCCCCCTTTCCCGTGAGGCCGGTGAGTGTGGTGATTCCCACCTTTTCCCGCGGGGCCTGTGGTGTGGCGGTTCCCTTGTTCGGCTCGCTCTAGACTGGCTCGAAGGCCTGACGAGGTCTTCTTTGCCGCAGGAGGGGGTTCGCGGACACCATGGCCAGATTCACCGAACAGGGGCTCACGTACGACGACGTACTGCTGGTCCCGGCGTTTTCGGACATGCAGCCGGGTGACGCCGACACCAGCACCCGGCTCACCCGCGCGATCACGCTGCGGATCCCGCTGATCAGCGCCGCGATGGACACGGTCACCGAGGCGCGCATGGCGGTGGCGATGGCCCGCCAGGGCGGCGTCGGCATCCTCCACCGCAACCTGTCGATCGAAGACCAGGCCCGCCAGGTCGACCTCGTGAAGCGCTCCGAGGCCGGCATGGTCACCAACCCGGTCACCTGCTCGCCCGACGACACCCTGGCCGACGTCGAGCGGCTCTGCGCGACCTACCGGATCTCCGGCGCCCCGGTCACCGACGCCGACGGCGTGCTGGTCGGCATCGTCACCAACCGCGACATGCGCTACGAGACCGACCACTCCCAGCGCGTCAGCGACGTGATGACCAAGATGCCGCTGGTCACCGCGCCGGTCGGGGTCTCCCGCGAGGAGGCCTTCCGGCTGCTGCGCACCCACAAGGTCGAGAAGCTGCCGCTCGTCGACGAGCGCGGCCGGCTCCAGGGCCTGATCACGGTCAAAGACTTCACCAAGAGCGAGCAGTATCCGCTGGCCACCAAAGACGCCGACGGCCGCCTCATGGTCGGCGCCGCCATCGGGGTCGCCGGTGACGCCGAGGAGCGCGCCCGCGCCCTCATCGACGCCGGCGTCGACGTGATCGTCGTCGACACCGCCCACGGTCACTCCAAGGGCGTCTGCGACATGATCGCCAAGATCAAGGCCAACACCGCCGTCCAGGTCATCGGCGGCAACATCGCCACCCGCGCGGGCGCCCAGGCGCTCATCGACGCGGGCGTCGACGCCGTCAAGGTCGGCGTCGGGCCCGGCTCGATCTGCACCACCCGCGTGGTCGCCGGCGTCGGCGCCCCGCAGGTCACCGCCATCCACCAGGCGTCGCTCGCGGCCGGTCCGGCCGGGGTGCCGCTGATCGGCGACGGCGGCCTGCAGTACAGCGGCGACATCGCCAAGGCCATCGCGGCCGGCGCCGACGCGGTCATGCTCGGCTCCCTGCTCGCGGGCTGCGAGGAGTCGCCGGGCGAGCTGATCTTCATCAACGGCAAGCAGTTCAAGTCCTACCGGGGCATGGGCTCGCTGGGCGCCGTCCGCAACCGCGAGCGCGGGGGCGTGTCCTTCTCCAAGGACCGCTACGCCCAGGACGCCGTCTCCGGCGACGACAAGTACATCCCCGAGGGCATCGAGGGCCAGGTCCCCTACCGCGGTCCGGTCGCCGCCGTGGCCCACCAGTTGGTCGGAGGGGTCAGGCAGGGTATGTGGTACACCGGCTCCCGCACCATCGAGGAGCTGCGTGAGAACGGCGAACTGATGCCGATCACCGCCGCCGGGCTGAAGGAGAGCCACCCCCACGACATCCAGATGACGGTGGAGGCTCCGAACTACCACCGTCGCTGACCTCTATCGACCAACAGGAAACACACATGACTCAGGTGGAGATCGGGCGCGGTAAGACCGGGCGTCGCGCCTACGCCCTCGACGAGATCGGCATCGTTCCCTCGCGGCGCACCCGCGACCCCGAGGAGGTGTCGATCTCCTGGCAGATCGACGCCTACCGCTTCGACCTGCCGGTCGTGGTCAGCCCGATGGACAGCGTCGTCTCACCCCGCACGGCGATCGAGATCGGCCGGCTCGGCGGGCTGGCCGTCCTCGACCTCGAAGGCCTCTGGACGCGCTACGACGACCCGCAGCCGCTGCTCGACGAGGTGGCCGAGCTCGGCACCGCCGCCGCGACCCGCCGGCTGCAGGAGATCTACACGGCGCCGATCCAAGACGAGCTGATCGGCCGCCGCATCGAGGAGATCCGCGCGGCGGGCGTGACCACGGCGGTGCGGCTGTCGCCGCAGCGCACCGTCCAGCACCACAAGGCCGTCATCGACGCGGGCGTCGACATCTTCGTGATCCGCGGCACGACCGTCTCGGCCGAGCACGTCTCGGGCCGGGCCGAGCCGCTGAACCTGAAGCAGTTCATCTACGAACTCGACGTCCCGGTGATCGTCGGCGGCTGCGCGACCTACACGGCGGCCCTGCACCTGATGCGGACCGGCGCGGCGGGCGTGCTGGTCGGCTTCGGCGGCGGCGCGTCCCACACGACCCGCAACGTGCTGGGCGTCGTGGTCCCGATGGCGACCGCCATCTCCGACGTGGCGGCGGCGCGGCGTGACTACATGGACGAATCGGGCGGCCGCTACGTCCACGTCATCGCCGACGGCGGCATGGGCGGCTCGGGCGACATCGCCAAGGCCATCGCCTGCGGCGCCGACGCGGTCATGGTCGGCTCGCCCCTGGCCCGCGCGGCCGAGGCCCCGGGCCGCGGCTTCCACTGGGGCTCCGAGGCCCATCACCCCGACCTTCCCCGCGGCCGTCGCGTGGAGTTCGGGACCATAGGGACGCTGGCGGAGATCCTCCACGGCCCGTCGTCGGTGGCCGACGGTTCGATGAACCTGATGGGCGCCCTGAAGCGGACGATGGCGACCTCGGGCTACAGCGACATCAAGGAGTTCCAGCGCGTCGAGGTCGTGGTGGCCCCGCCGCAGCCGTAAGAAGCGTTCCGACAGGGCGCCGGGATGCTGTTCCCGGCGCCCTGTCGCCTTTCGTGCGGGAGTGGCGTGCAGCGCATATGCCGAAATTTCCGGCGCTTGCGCCGGATGGCTGCTTGCCGCCCCTGCCGAAGTCGTCTCAGATCCACTCGCCTTGGCGCATCACCCGGTGGACCTCCAGGTCGTCGTCCAAGACCACCAGGTCGGCGCGTTTGCCGACCGCGATCGAGCCGACCTCGTCGGCCAGGCCCAGTGCCCTGGCGGGGTTCAGCGAGGTGACCTCGGTCGCCTGCGGCAGGGTCAGGCCGTTGAGGCGGACGCCGCGCCGGAAGGCCTTGTCCATGGTCAGGGTGCTGCCCGCGATCGAGCCGCCGCCCTCCAGGCGGGCTTCGCCGCCTCTGACCTCCACGCGCATCGGGCCGAGGTCGTAGTCGCCGTCGGGCATGCCGGCCGCGTCCATGGCGTCGGTGATGAAGGCGACGCCGCCCTTCGCCGAGCGCAGCGCCAGGTCGATGACCGCCTCGTGGAGGTGGAAGCCGTCGTTGATCAGTTCGACGGTGACCCGCTCGTCGGCCAGGGCGGCCGTGATCGGGCCGGGGTCGCGGTGGCCCAGGGGGCGCATGGCGTTGAACAGGTGGGTGGCCACCGTGGCGCCCGCGTCGATGGCGGCCTCGGCCTCGTCGTAGGTCGCGTCGGTGTGGCCGATCGCGGCGATCACGCCGTTGGCGACGCAGGCGGCGACGGCGTCGAGGGCGTTCGGCAGTTCGGGGGCGATGGTGAACATGCGGGCGTGGCCGTGGGCCGACTTGATGAGGTCGAGGAACTCCGGCACCGACGGGTCGCGCAGGAGGGCCGGGCGGTGGGCGCCGCACTTGGCGGCGGAGATGTACGGCCCCTCGAAGTGGATCCCCGCCAGCAGACCTTCGCGGCAGAGCTCCGCCAGTTCGCCGGCGGCCCGGCGGAGGTGGTCGAGCGGGGCGGTGACCAGGCTGGCCACCGCCGTGGTGGTTCCCTTCGACAGGTGGAAGGCGAAGGCGCGGCGGGCCTCGGTCACCGCGCCCGTCGGGTAGCCCGCGCCGCCGCCGCCGTGGACGTGCATGTCGACGAAGCCAGGCACCACCAGCCGGTTACCCAGCGACTCGCCGTCGCGGGGGGCGGCGCCGTGGCCGATGTGGGTGATGCGGCCCTCCTCGACGGAGAGCCAGCCGTCGAAGACCGTGTCTTCGGCGACGATCCGGGCGTTGACGAGGGTCTGGCTCACGGCAGGATCACCGATCTCGTGAGGTGGAGCGGTTCGTCGGGGTTCAGGCCCTGCGCCAGGGCGCGGGCGACGGCCACCCGCTGGATCTTCACCAGTTCCGCCATCGGGTCGCGGGCCGACTCGACGAAGACGCCGCCGCAGTCGAGGACCTCGGCGGCCAGGCCTTCGGGGGCGGAGCCGAGCATCCACGTCACCCGGCCGGGGCCCGCGATCGAGATCGGGCCGTGGCGGTATTCCATCGCCGGGTAGCTCTCGGTCCAGGCGCGGGCGGCCTCGCGCATCTTCAGCGCCGCCTCGGCCGCCAGGCCGGTGGTCCAGCCCCGGCCGAGGAAGGTGTACTGCTCGGCTTCCGCCAGGTCGCCGAGGTCGTCGGAGAGGGCCAGTTCCGCGTCGGCGATCGGCCCGGTCAGGTCTTCGCCCAGGTGGGCCCGGAGCAGGGCCAGCTGGGTGGTCGCGAAGCGGGTCTGGACGACCGACCGCTCGTCGGCGAAGTCGAGCACGATCACCTCGCCCGCCGCCGTCATCACCGGCGTGGCCGGGTCGGCGGTGATCGCCACGGTCGGGGTCTCCACGGTGGTCAGCAGGGCCAGGACCTCGGTCGTCGTGCCCGACCGGGTCAGCGCCAGGACGCGGTCGTAGCCCCGGCCCAGCGGGAACTCCGAGGCGGCGAAGGCGTCGGTCTCGCCCTGGCCGGTGGACTCCCGCAGGGCCGCGTACGCCTGGGCGACGAACCAGGACGTGCCGCAGCCGACCACGGCGACCCGTTCCCCCGGCTGGGGGAGCGGGGCGTTCGCGGCCAGTTCGGCGGCCCTCGCCCAGAGGGCCGGTTGTGAGGCGATTTCCGATTCGGTGTGCGTCACAACCGGCACTTTATCCAGGCGGGTCCCTCAGGAACCGGCGGGGGCGTAGCGGTGCACGGTCACGGAGCCGCAGGTCCGGGACTCGATGAGACGCAGCCTCAGGCGGTCCTTCACACCGCTGAGCAGGGGGGTGCCGCCGGTGAGGATCACCGGGTGCACGGCCGTGACGATCTCGTCGAGCAGGCCCAGGCCGGCCAGCGTCGAGGCCAGCGCGTTGCCACCGGTCAGCATGATGTTCCCCGTGCCCTCCTCCTTCAGGGCGGTCAGGTCGGCGGCCAGGTCGGCGCCCCGGATGATCCGGGTGTCGTCGGGGACCTCGGTCAGGGTGTCGGACACGACGACCTTGGGCTTCGACCGCCACTTGGGGGCGTAGGCGATGTCGTGCGGGTGGTCGCTGACCTGGTCGGCGGTGGGCCAGTAGGAGGCCATCCAGCCGTACACGACCCTGCCGTAGAGCAGGATGTCGGTGGCGTCGGTCTGCGCCTCGGAGAAGGCCGACAGCTCGGGGCCCATCTCGGCCCAGTCGAAGGCGCCGGGGCCGTCGATGTAGCCGTCGACCGACGTGTTGACGTAGTAAACGATCTCTCGCATGTCCGCTCCTCAGTCGTGGTTTCGCCAGTGGGTCGGAGCCGGTTGCGGGTTCTCTACATCCGTACCAAGAAAAAATGTCCGTCACTTCCCCTACGCTCGCGATCACTGATCAAAGGGAGGAAATGGGGATATGACGTACCTGGAGCTGTCCGAGGAAGGCGGCGGGGCGCACAAGTTCTACGAGGCCGTGGTCTCGGGGACGCGGGTGACCATCACGTACGGCCGGATCGGAGAGAACGGGCAGGTCAAGGTCACCGACTTCCCGAGTGAGGAGAAGGCGCAGGCGGCCGCGGCCAAGAAGATCGCGGAGAAGACCAAGAAGGGCTACGCCCCGGCGGTCAGGGGGGTGCGGCAGCGCCGCTCGATCACCCGGCGGGCGATCGCCAGCACCCGCTCCACCGCCAAGCAGGCGCCGGTGCTGTGGCGCTTCGCCAGCGGCTCGGCCGCGTTCGGCATCTTCGTCGACCGGGAGCGCTGCTGGGTCGGCAACCAGGCCGGGCAGGTCTACACGCTGACCCCCGAAGGGGAGATGACCGGGCGCTACAAGCTGCCCGACGGGGTCAAGTGCATCGTCGCCGACGACTTCTGGATCTACGCGGGCTGCGACGACGGCAAGGTCTACGACCTGAGCGGGAAGGTGCCGCGGGCGGCGTACGAGATCGCCTCCGACGTCGACATCTACTGGCTCGACATCGCCGACGGCGTCCTCGGGGTCTCCGACGACTCCGGGCGGATCACCACGATCGACTACGAGGACGAGTTTCTCTGGGCCCGCACCGGCGGCGGCAGCTCCGGATGGATGGTGCGCTGCGACGGCGACGCCGTCTACCACGGGCACTCCGGCGGCGTGGCCCGCTATGACCTCCAGGGCAACCAGGCCTGGTACCAGACCGCCGCCGACGGCGTGCTGTTCGGCTGGCAGGAGGAGAAGTCGGTGTACGCCGGCACCGCCTCCCGGACCGTGCACAAGCTGGCCAAGGCCGACGGCGCGGTCGAGGCGGTCTACCGGTGCGACGCGGCGATCTACTCGTGCGCGACCTCGCCCGGCGGCCAGTACGTCTTCGCCGGCGACTCCTCCTCGTCGGTCTACTGCTTCTCCGCCGACGGGACCCGGCTGTGGAAGCTGGCGACCGGCTGCGGGTCGGCGTTCTCCATGCAGTACCTCGACGAGCGCCTCTACATCGTGACCACCGACGGCTCGCTGGCCTGCATCGACGCGACCGAGCAGGCCATCGCGGCGGCCCGCGAGGGCACCGTCCCGCAGGCCCGCGACGTCAAGATCGCCGCCTCGCTGCCCGTAGTCGAGCCGTCGGTGACCGTGGAGACGACGACCGACACGGGCGACGGCGTGCTCGTGGAGTGCTTCAGCGAGGGCGGCCGGCTGCGGATCCGGGTGCTCAGCCCCGGCTACGAGGCCTGGAACGTCCAGTTCCCGCGCGAGATCCGCGAGCCGGGGGCGCGTTACGTGGTCGAGGGCATCCGGCCGTCGGGCAACGGAGGGTTCTACCGCGCCTTCGGCGACATCCGCCGCCTGGTCTGAACCGACTTCAGGCCGTCCGGCGCCGGTGCCGGTCGCGGGCGGCCTGGTGCGCGGCGTCGAGCAGGCTCAGCGCCTCCGGGAGCCGCGTGGCGGGGTTGACGACGGACAACCAGCCCGCCGCGCCGTAGACCGGATGGGGGAACCATGTGTCGCGAGCATGGGCGTCGTGGTCGGCGCTCATGACGTCTCGGGGCGATGAGCCGATGACGCGCGCGAACTCGGCCTTGGGCGCGGCGATGTTGAGCCGGAAGGCGCCTGGCTGATCCAGGCCGGAGGCGGGTTCGTCGGGGTAGTCCTTCGTCACGATCGTGGCGAAGGGCTGCGTCGCCGGGATCACCCCGTCGGGCGCGTAGTAGATGAACGCGTCGCCCCAGCTGACTTCGGGTGACCCGTCGCCGGGTCGCGGTCGCAGGATGAGTACGGCGTCGAGCGTCTTCGCGTGATCGATGAGGTCGTCCATGTTCATGTGTTCTAGCGTCACATTGAACCGATAGTGGAGACTTTCGATCGTGAGGCCTCGACGATGACGACGGTAACCCTCCATCGCCCGTTGCGGACCGCCGATGTGGCCCGGCGGGCCGGCTGCTCCGTGCAGCAGGTGCGCAATCTCGAACGCGACGGGGTGCTGGAACCGCCCGCGCGTACTCCATCGGGATATCGCGTGTGGACCGAGATCCACGCGCTGGCGGCGGCGACCTATGTCGTCCTCGCCGGAGGCGTCGGGCCGGCGGAGGCGAAGAAGCTCATCCGCGTCGCACGCGCCGGCCCGGAGAGCGACCTGCTCGCGCTCGTCGACATGGCACACGCCCGCCTGCACACCGAGCGGCGGGACGTCGGACTGGCCAGAGCCGCGATCGTCGCGATCGGAGCCGAACCCCTTGACGACGCCCGGCCCCACGACGCCATGACCATCTCCGAACTGGCTTCCGCACTGGCGGTGCCCACCTCGACGCTGCGGTATTGGGAACGTCAAGGACTGCTCACCCCCACGAGAGCAGGTCGCGGACGAGCCCGCGTCTACACCCCGGCCGATGTCCGGGACGCGCGGATCGTGCACCAACTGCGCCTGGCCGGCTATCGCCTCCCGCCGCTGCGTGCGCTCATGCCGGCTCTGCGCAGGCAGGGCCGCGCCTCCGACATCGCCGCCGCTCTGCGGGCGCGGGACGCGGACATCGACTCGCGTTCGCGCGCCCTGCTCCAGGCGGCGTCCGGACTCCTGGCCCTGACGTCACTCTCGGTGGCTGGGTGAACACCGCGCTCGGTGCCATGCGGTCGTCGGTCGTGCTGCCGATCCTGACAGGATGGGTAGGAACGACAGGGGTAGGCGCATAGCCGTACAAAGGGAGAGTTGAACCCATGACCGCGCTTATGGGGACGGGGCGGCTCGGGCCCGCGGAACGCCACGCGGCCCTGTCGCAGATGGCCGCGCAGGAGCTCGACGTCGTGGTGGTCGGGGGCGGCGTGGTGGGCGCGGGGGTGGCGCTCGACGCCGCCACGCGGGGGCTCACCGTGGGGCTCGTGGAGGCGCGCGACTACGCCTCGGGCACCTCGTCGCGCTCCTCGAAGCTGATCCACGGCGGGCTGCGCTATCTCGAACAGCTCAACTTCGACCTGGTCAGAGAGGCGCTCCAGGAGCGGGCGCTGCTGCTCCAGCGAATCGCCCCCCACCTGGTGCGGCCGGTGCCCTTCCTGTTCCCGCTCACCCACACGGGCTGGGAGCGGCCCTACGTCGGCGCGGGCCTGGTGCTCTACGACTCGCTGGGGTTCTCGTTCGGGTTCACCCGGGGCGTCCCGGGGCACCGGCACCTGTCGCGCACCCGCGCGCTGCGGCTGGCCCCGGCGCTGCGGAAGACCGCGTTCAAGGGGGCCGTCCAGTACTGGGACGCCCAGGTCGACGACGCCCGCTACGTCATGACCCTGCTGCGCACCGCCGCGACCTACGGCGCCCACGTCGCCTCCCGCAGCCAGGTGGTGGGCTTCCTGCGGGAGGGGGAGCGGGTCACCGGCGTACGGGTCCGCGACCTGGAGACCGGCGAGGAGATCGACATCCGGGCCCGGCAGGTCGTCAACGCCACCGGGGTCTGGACCGACGACATCCAGGAACTCGTCGGCGGGCGCGGGCAGATCCACGTCAAGGCGTCCAAGGGCGTCCACCTCCTGGTACCGCGCGACCGCATCCACTCGCTGACCGGGGTCATCCTGCGCACCGAGAAGTCGGTGCTCTTCGTGATCCCGTGGGGGCGTCACTGGATCATCGGCACCACCGACACCGCCTGGACCCTCGACCTGGCCCACCCGGCCGCCTCCCGGACCGACATCGACTACGTCCTCGACCACGTCAACGAGGTGCTGGCGGTCCCGCTGACCAGAGACGACGTCGAGGGCGTGTACGCCGGCCTGCGGCCCCTGCTGCGCGGCGAGTCGGAGCAGACGTCCAAGCTGTCGCGCGAACACGTCGTCGCCCACCCGGTGCCGGGGCTGGTGCTGGTCGCGGGCGGCAAGTTCACCACCTACCGCAAGATGGCCGCCGACGCCGTCGACGCGGTGGTCCACGGCCTGGCCACCCGGGTGCCGCCCTCGTGCACCGACACCGTCCCGCTCGTCGGGGCCGAGGGCTACCAGGCCCGCTGGAACTCCCGCTACCGGCTGGCCCAGCAGTCGGGCCTGCACGTCGCCCGCATCGAGCACCTGCTCCAGCGCTACGGCTCGATGATGGACGAGGTGCTGGCCCTCATCGAAGACGACCCCGGCCTGGCCCGGCCGCTGACCGGCGCCGACGACCACCTCCGGGCCGAGATCGTCTACGCCGCCACCCACGAGGGCGCCCGGCACCTCAACGACGTGCTCAGCCGGCGCACCCACATCTCCATCGAGACCTTCCACCGCGGCCTGGCCGTCGCCGAGGAGGTCGCCCAGCTCCTCGCGGGGCCGTTGGGCTGGGACGACGACCAGGTCAAACGTGAGGTGGAGTACTACACCAAGCGGATCGAGGCCGAGCGCGCCGCCCAGGAGACCGACACCGACCAGGAGGCCGACGCGATCACCATCGGCGCTCCCGAGATCGTCCCGGTGGCCGCGCCCGACCGCAAACCCGTCTAGAACTTCACCCAGGCCCGGTCGGCCAGGCTCGCCTTGTCGCTGATCTTGACGCCGAGGTCGGAGAAGGTCCAGACGGTGTCGCCCATGATCATGCTGCGCCTGATCGACGGGTCGAGCGGCAGGTTCGGGTCGCCCGGCTTCGGATGGGTGATCACGCCGGCCTTCTCGATCGTGTCGCCGATCTTCAGGACGAGCGCCTGCGAGCCGTCGTAGTAGTCGGCCCCCCAGGTGGCCAGCGGGATCAGGGCCAGGCCGTCCTGCGGCCAGTAGAGGAAGGCGTGCGGGTCCCATTCGGCCTGGGTGGCCGAGTCCTCCTGGTGGTAGCGCGACAGCACCGCCGGGGCCCCCGGGTCGCGGACGTCGAACAGCGAGACCTGGGTGCCCTGGGTCTGGCCCTTGGTGTTGGCCTCCTGGCCGACGCCGATGAGCCTGCCGTCGCCCGCCGGGTGCAGGTACGCCGAGAAGCCGGTGATCTTCAGCTCGCCGGTGACCTTCGGGGCCTGCGGGTCGCGCAGGTCGAGGGTGTAGAGCGGGTCGACCTGGCGGAAGGTGACCATGTAGCCGACCGGGCCGATGAACCGCACCGAGTAGATGCGCTCACCCTTGCCCAGGCCCGTCACCTGACCGGTCTCGGCGAGGGTGTCGGCCTTCAGCACGTAGACGCCGCTCTCCGACTTCTCGTCCTGGGCCCGCGGGGTCGTGGTGGTGGCGATGCGCAGGTGGCCCTCGTGCTCCGACATCGAGTACTGGTTCAGCAGCCGCCCGGGGACCGAGCCGGAGGCGACGTAACGGGGGGCGCCGGCGCCGGTGACGTCGAACCGGTGGATCTCGGTGCGCTCGGCCACCGGCACGACCTCCGGCACGGTGTCGTCGTTCCCGGAAGGGGAGGGGCTGACGACCTCGGCCGTGGGGCCGACCTTCTCGGCGTCGCTCGGCGTCGGCTGCGCCTCGGGCGCGACCTTGCCCGGGTCGGGGATCTGGGTCGGCATGTCGGGGTCGGGCGAGGGCGCCACCGGGGTCGCGGGGGCCGCCTCGGCGATCGGCATCGGCTCGACGTCCACCGCGATCGGCATCGGGAAGAATCCGCCCCACCAGAGCGGGTTGCTCGTCACGTAGAGGCTGCCCTGGGTGCCGTAGACGGTGTCGCCGTCGGCCGCGACGCTGATCGGCTCGGTCGTGCCGAAGGAGCCGTTCAGGTCGAGGGTGTGTACGGTCACCAGCGACCGGCCCGTGAACTCGGCCGGGTGGCTGACGTTCTCGCACTTCACCGCGCCCTGCGAGGTCTGGCCGTTCGACTCGATCTCGTACTTGGGCAGCCAGGCGTCGAGGGGCGCCTTCCGGTAGGTCTCCTTGACCGCCTCCAGCATCTCCTTCTGGGTCTGGGCGCCGTCGTACTGGGGCATCGGCACCTGCGGCTCGCTGCGCACCACGATCCGGACCGTGGTCCCGACCATGCGCGCGTCGACGTGGATGGCGTTGGCGGGGGACATGCTGCCGAGCACCTTGGGCGTACCGGCCAGGTCGACCATGACGTAGCGCGGCGAGGCCAGCATCTCGGGCCGGACCGCCGCGCGGGCGGTGGCGGCCGGGACGTACCCGCCGTTGTTGAACAGCACCAGCGCCCGGTCGCCGGCCACGAGCAGGTTCGCCTCGGCCCACGACTGCTCCTCGGCGACCAGCCGCAGCGTGCCGGTCACCTTGCCGGACGCCGCGTCGAGCACCCGCAGCACGCCCCGGTTGACCGTGATGACGCGCTCGCCGTCGGTCTTGACCAGGTCGGGCTCGTCGACCCCCGCCTCGTGGACGTTGGTCGTCGAATGGGTCTGGTTGCCGGCGCCCGTGGTGGACCTGGCGGCGCTGTCGGCCGCCTCCGCCATGGGCATCACCTGGAAGCTCTGGGCGTGCTCGACCGCGGCCGCGCGCAGCCCTTCGAGCATGCTGTCGCAGTCGTCGAAGGCGACCAGCTTGATGTTCGACGTCAGGTCGATGGGCGTCACCGGATCGGGTGACGGGGCGGCGCCCGGCGTGCAGGCCGTCGCCAGCAGGGCAATCGCGATGGCGCCCGCCACGCGAATCGAGGTGGTCATGCCCCCAAGACGGATCGCGGGCCGCCTCGGTTCGGACGCTAATCCCGCCGCAGGTAGCCGTTGCGGAAGTAGAGCTTGTCCATCGCCGCGTCGGTCGCCCTGATCAGCGTCTGGGTCTCGGCGCCGTCGAGGTCGGTGACCACCACCGCGTCCTCGTCGTCGTCTCCGGTGGCGGTGCAGAAGATGTGGGTGGTGTCCCACCAGCCGAGCACGGTGTCGCAGCCCGACTCGAACTCGTCGAGCACCGCGCCGGTCGCGGTGTCCCAGACGCACAGGGTCACCGTCTTGCCGGCGCAGGTGGCCACGAACGCACCGCCTCCGGCGGTGAACAGGTCGCGCGCGTCGGTGAGGCCGCCGCCGATCTCCGGCAGGGTCTTCAGCTCCTTGCCCTGCAGGTCGTAGAGGTGGGGGGCGCGGGTCGTCTTGTCGGCGACGATCGCGGCCACCGTGTCGCCGTCGCCGGTCCAGGCGAACGCGGCGTCCTCGGTCAGGCCGGGCACCTTCACGATCCGGGCCGTCTCGGTCGGCACGTCGACCAGGACGAAGCCCTTGGTCGTCGTCTTCTCGCCGACCTTCTCGCGCATGGTCAGCAGGACGCGGTCGCCTTCGGGCGACCAGTGGACGTAGTTGGTGGTGAGCGGCTTGGCGACCGTCTGGACGGTCACGGTGGCGCCGCTCGCCACGTTGGTGATCTTCAGCGAGTCGAGGTCGTCGGCGTCGTACTCCCAGGGGATCCCGGCCAGCCGGTCGGCGGTCGGGCTCGGGGCGGCGTCGACGTAGGAGTGGCGGGTGAAGGTCGCCTTGCCGGGTTCGCGCACGTAGGCGTCCCACTTCTCCCGATCGACCCAGAAGATCGACAGGTACGCCGGGTCCGCCGGCCGCTCCAGCGCCACCGCCGTGGTGTCGTCCATGTCGATGGTGACCGGCGCCTGGGGGCTGGGGGACGCCGGAGGCGGCGCCGCCGAGGTCGTGGCGGGGGCCGGGGGAGGGGCGTCGTTCGTGGTCGCCGCCCACACGCCGCCGATCGCCGCGATCACCGTCAGCGCGGTCGCCACCGTGACCACGGCCAGCGTGGGGAACCTCCGCTTCTCCCGGAACGCCTGCGGGACCGTCGCCCGCGCCGACGCCGGATCGCTGACCAGCAGCCGGTCGATCACCTCGCGCGCGGCCGGGCGCAGCGCCGGGTTCTTGTTCAGGCAGTCGAGCAGGATGCCCCGGAGCGGCTGCGGGACGTCGCCCAGGTCGGGCGGCATCCGCAGCACCCGGTTGATCACCGCCGGCATGGTGTCGTTGCCGAACGGCGCCCGCCCGGTCGCGGCGTAGGCGATCGTGCCCGCCCACGAGAACAGGTCGGCGGCCGGCCCGACCGGACCCCCGGCGAGCTGCTCGGGGGCCATGTAGGCGGGGGTGCCGATCATCGTCGAGGTCAGCGCGGTGTGGCTGCCCAGGGCCTTGCTGATGCCGAAGTCGATCACCCGGGGGCCGTCGGACCCGAGGATCACGTTCGGCGGCTTGAAGTCGCGGTGGACGATCCCGGCCTGGTGGATGGCCGCCAGCGCCGTCGCGGTGCCGATCGCCAGCCGGTGCAGCGAACTGCCCGTACGCGGCCCGCTCCGCGGGATCGCCTGGGCCAGCGACTCGCCCTCGATGTACTCGCTCACGATGTAGGGCCGCTGGTCTTCGGCGCCCACGTCGATCACCTGGGCGGTGCAGAACGGCGCCACCCGCTTGGCCGTGCTGACCTCCTGCAGAAACCGCCGGACCATCGCCTGGTCCTGCGCGAGATCGGGCCGCAGCCACTTGATCGCCACGCGGTCGCCGCCGGGACCGGCCCCGAGGTAGACGATGCCCTGACCGCCCTCTCCGAGGACCGACTCCAGCCGGTAGCCGCCGAGCACGGAAGGGTCGGACGGGCGTAAGGGAGTCGCCATGACTCGAATTGTGGCCCATGACCTGGGTCGGGCGGGCATTGCGAATTGACCGTACCGGCCGGTAGTCATGAGCCTCGCTCCCGAATAGTCTCGCGAGTATGGCTGGTGAACTCCGGGTACCCGACCCCGCGCTGCTCGACCGACTCCTGCGTCACGTCACGTCGGAGGGCAAGACGCGGACCGTGGTCGCGCCCTTCACCGGGGCGCCGCTGGCCGAGGTGCCGATCTCGTCGGCCGACGACGTGCGCCGGGCGTACCGGCAGGCACGGGAGGCCCAGGAGGCCTGGGCCGAACTGCCCGTCAAAGACCGCGTCCGGCCCTTCGAGCGGCTGCACGACGCGATCCTCGACCGCCGCGCCGACCTGCTCGACGTCATCCAGTGGGAGACCGGCAAGGCCCGCCGGCACGCCTACGAGGAGGTCCTCGACGTCGCCGCGAGCAGCCTCCACTACGTGCGCAAGGCCCCCGGCCTGCTCGCCCCGCGCGCCCGCCGGGGCCCGTTCCCGCTGGCCACCCGGACCGTCGAGGTACGCCACCCGCGCGGCGTCGTGGCCTTCATCAGCCCGTGGAACTATCCCCTGTCACTGGGCGTGAGCGACGTCGTGCCGGCGCTGATCGCCGGTAACGCGGTCGTCCACAAACCCGACACCCAGACGCCCCTGTCCACCCTGTGGACGATCGACCTGCTCACCGAGCTCGGCATGCCGCCGGAGATCTGGCAGGTCGTCGTCGGCGACCCGGCCGACATCGGCGAACCCCTGATCGACGACGCCGACTACGTCGCCTTCACCGGCTCGACCCGCGCCGGCCGGGTGGTCGCGGAGGCCGCCGCCAAGCGGCTCATCGGCTGCTCCCTGGAGCTCGGCGGCAAGAACCCCATGATCGTCTTGGACGACGCCGACGTCGACCGCGCCGCCGCCGGCGCGATCAGGGCCTGCTTCACCAACGCCGGCCAGCTCTGCGTCTCGATCGAGCGCCTCTACGTCCACGACGCCGCCTACGACGCCTTCACCGAGCGGTTCGCCCGCGCCGTCGGGAACATGAACATCGGCCCCGGCCACGACTGGGCCACCCAGATGGGCTCCCTCACCTCCCAGCGCCAGCTCGACGCCGTCACCGCCCACGTCGACGACGCCGTCGAGAAGGGCGCCAAGGTCGTCACCGGCGGCAGGGCCCGCCCCGACCTGGGCCCGTTCTTCTACGAGCCGACCATCCTCGAGAACGTCACCGACGACATGGCCCTCTGCCGCGCCGAGACCTTCGGCCCCGTCGTGGCCCTCTACCGCTTCCGGCACATGGCCGAGGCGCTGGAACTGGCCAACGACACGACCTACGGCCTCAACGCGTCCGTCTGGACCGGCGACCCGGCCAAGGGCCGCGCCCTGGCCTCCCGGATCAAGGCCGGCACGGTCAACGTCAACGAGGGCTACGCCTCGGCGTACGGGTCGTTCGACTCCCCGATGGGCGGGATGAAGAACTCCGGCCTGGGCCGTCGGCACGGCGACGAGGGACTGACCAAGTTCACCGAGAGCCAGACGATCTCCTCCCAGGCGGCCTGGCTGGGCTTCGACCCCATCCTCGGCATGCCTTACGAGACATATGCGGACACCCTGGTCACCCTGCTCAAGGCGATGAAGCGGCTGCACCTTAAGTAGACTGGCCAGACCGCCGGTTCATCTTCAGGGAGTCCTCCTGTGTCAGAGTTCGACACGGTCCTGGTCGTCGACTTCGGGGCGCAATACGCGCAGCTGATCGCGCGCCGGGTACGTGAATGCCAGGTCTACTCCGAGATCGTCCCCTCGACGATGCCGGTGGCGGAGATGCTGGCCAAGAAGCCCAAGGCGATCATCCTGTCGGGCGGGCCCTCCTCGGTCTACGCCGAGGGCGCCCCGGCCGCCCCCGTGGGGCTGTTCGAGACCGGGGTGCCGACGTTCGGCATCTGCTACGGCTTCCAGGTCATGGCCCAGGCCCTCGGCGGCACGGTCGCCAAGACCGGGGTCGCCGAATACGGCCGCACCGACCTGACCGTCGTCGAGCCGGGCCGCCTGTTCGACACGCTGCCGGTCTCCCAGCAGGTCTGGATGTCCCACGGCGACTCGGTCGCGACCGCGCCCGAGGGGTTCACGGTCACCGCGTCCACGACCGAGACGCCGGTCGCCGGGTTCGAAGACCCCGCGCGGGGCTTCTACGGCGTTCAGTTCCACCCCGAGGTCATGCACACCGACCATGGGCAGAAGGTGCTGAAGGCGTTCCTCGACGCCGCCGGGTGCCGGCCGAGCTGGACGATGCTGAACATCGTCGAAGACGCCGTCGACGCGGTCAAGGCGAAGATCGGCGACGGGCGGGCCATCTGCGCCCTGTCGGGCGGGGTCGACTCCGCGGTCGCCGCCGCGATCGTGCAGCGGGCCATCGGCGACCGGCTGACCTGTGTGTTCGTCGACCACGGGCTGCTGCGCAAGGGTGAGGCCGAGCAGGTCGAGCGCGACTTCGTCGAGATCACCGGGGTCAAGCTGCGGGTCGTCGACGCGGCCGAGCGATTCCTCAAGGCGCTGTCGGGGGTGACCGACCCCGAGGAGAAGCGCAAGATCATCGGCCGGGAGTTCATCCGGGTCTTCGAAGACGAGCAGCGCGCGATCCTGGCCGACGGGCCGGTCGACTTCCTGGTGCAGGGCACCCTCTACCCCGACGTGGTCGAGTCGGGCGGCGGCACCGGCACCGCCAACATCAAGAGCCACCACAACGTCGGCGGCCTGCCCGACGATCTTCAGTTCGCCCTGGTCGAGCCGCTGCGCGCGCTGTTCAAAGACGAGGTGCGGCGGGCGGGCGAGCAGCTCGGGCTGCCGGCCGCGATGGTGTGGCGGCAGCCGTTCCCGGGGCCGGGGCTCGGCATCCGGATCATCGGCGAGGTTACCCAGGAGCGACTTGAGATCCTGCGCGAGGCCGACGCGATCGCCCGTGAGGAGCTGACCCGCGCCGGGCTCGACCGCGACATCTGGCAGTGCCCGGTGGTGCTGCTGGCCGACGTGCGGTCGGTGGGCGTGCAGGGCGACGGCCGCACCTACGGCCACCCGGTCGTGCTGCGGCCGGTGAGCTCCGAAGACGCCATGACGGCCGACTGGTCGCGGGTGCCCTACGACGTGCTGGCCCGCATCTCGACCCGGATCACCAACGAGGTCCGCGAGATCAACCGCGTGACCCTCGACGTCACGAGCAAGCCGCCGGGCACCATCGAGTGGGAATAGTCGCGGTCGGGGTAGATTGGCCCCGGTGACCACGTCTAACCGCCTGGCCTGGCTTGACGCGTTGCGCGGCATTGGCGCGCTCGCAGTGGTGGCCGAACACCTGCTTCCGTGGGTCTATCCGCCGCTCCGGCCGACCTTCATGAACATCGGCATGTACGGCGTGGTCGTGTTCTTCCTGGTCAGCGGCTACATCATCCCCGCCTCGCTGGAGGGGCGGGGAGACGTGCGGGCGTTCTGGACCAGCCGGCTGTTCCGGCTCTACCCGCTCTACCTCCTGGTGTGCGCGATCGCGCTGCTGGTCGGGCTGTGGGTGCCGATCAGGGAGCAGGTGCCGCGCGACGCCTCCGGGGTGTTCGGGCACCTGTCGATGCTGCTCGACGTGGTCCACGTGGGCGGGCTGGCCGATCCGATGTGGACGCTGTCGTACGAGATGGTGTTCTACCTCGTCGTGACGGCCCTGTTCGTGAAGGGCGTCCACCGGTTCAGCGGGTGGTACGCCGTCGCCTTCGGCGCGCTCGCGGTGGTCGCCGGGCTCGTGATCGGGGCGCCGTGGCTGCCGGGGCCGTGGCCGGCCGTCGTGTCGGGGATCGTGTTCGCGGTCGGCATGGCCGGCCTGTTCAGCGGGCGGTTCCAGACGGCCGCCGCGCTGGTCCTCGGGGCGATGGCGCTGGTGCTGCTGGTCGGGTCGTCGTACGTGCCGTGGTTCGGGGCGGCGATCCTCGCGATGATGTTCACCGGGACCGCGATCTACCGCTGGGAGAAGGGCACCGGGCCGCTCTGGCCGGTGTTCGCCGCCGCCGCCCTGGTCGCGATCAGCCCGGCGTGGGCCGTCGCGGCGGGCTGGTGGTGGGTGCAGCCGCCCGTGTGGATCACCACGCTGGTGCTGGCCGGGGCCACCTTCTGGGCCGGGCGGGCGCTACGGCACCGCGCGCTGCCCAGGGTGTTCGTCTGGCTCGGGCTGATCAGCTACTCGGTCTACCTCGTCCACCACCCGATCCTGCGGATGGTGCCGATCCTGTTCGGCCACATGATGTCCAAGCCGGTGTGGGAACGCGCGCTGCTGGCCGCCGGCTATCTGGTCGTGCTGCTGCTGGTCAGCTGGGCGACCTACACATGGGTCGAGGCGCCCGCCCAGCGACTGGGCAGGCGCCTCGTGCGCAGGCGTCAGACCTCGCCGGCGGGCTGGCCGCCGAACGGGTCGTCCTCGTCTTCGAGCAGCTGGCCGTCGTCGTCGACGCCGTCGTCGTCCTTGCCCTCGGGGGCGGGCGGCGGCGCGGGGTAGGACTGGCCGGGCGTCAGTTTGACCCCTTCGAGCAGGGTCGAGGCCGTGACGAAGTGGTAGCCCTGCTTCTTCAGCGTGGCCAGCACCTTCGGCATCGAGTCGACCGTCTGCTTGACGGTCTCGTGCATCAGGATGACCTCGCCGCGCCCGGCCACTTCGAGGGCCTTGGCGGTCAGCAGGCCGACCTGGCGGTTCTCCGCGACCCAGTCGCCGGTCGAGGTGGTGCCGGGGATCAGCACCATGCCGAACTTGGCGGCGATCTCGCGCACCGTGTCGTCGGTGAGGCCGCCGGGGGCGCGCATCACCGTCGGGGCCTTGCCGGTGACCTTCTTGATCAGCTTGTGGGTCTCGTTGACCTGGTCGTAGACCTCGGTGCGGGTCAGCTCGGTCAGCCACGGGTGCGACCACGTGTGGTTGCCGATCTGGTGGCCGGCCTTGGCGATGTTCTTCAGCAGCGTCTGGTGCTTGTTCACCTCGCGGCCGATCACGAAGAAGGTGGCCTTGGCGTCGTACTTCTTGAGCGTCGCCAGCAATCTGGTCGTATAGGGCCCCGGGCCGTCGTCGAAGGTCAGCGCCAGGCACTTGTGGGTGGCGCAGAACGGCTTTTTGGGGGCCTTCTCAGGCGCCGCCGCGGCGGGTGCGGCGGGCAGGGTCACCACCAACGCTAAGGCGGCGAGGGCGGGGATCAGACGGCGCATCACAAACTCCTCGGGGATCACTCAAGCCCGAAGCGTAACGCCTGTTATTGAGAGTTTTCTGAGCTCGTCTCATCCGGTTATGCGGCGGACGATCGAAACCGGCAGCCGGGTCAGCTGGCCGAGGATCCCCGGCACCCAGACGATCTCCGACTTCGCGCGCAGGCCGTCGAGGATCGCGCCGGCCACCGTCTCGGGGCTGGTCGCGATGGCCGGCGGGGTGACGCCCCTGGTCAGGCGGCTGCGGACGAACCCGGGCCGGACCACCATCACGTGCACGCCCGACCCGCGCAGCGCCTCTGTCAGGCCGCGGGCGAAGGCGTCGAGGCCCGACTTGGCGGAGGCGTACAGGAAATCGGACGGGGACGGGCGGCCCGCCGAGACCGAGGAGAAGACCACGAGCGCGCCGTGGGTCTGCCGGCGCATCGCGCCGGCGCACACGATCGCGGCGGTCATCGCCCCGACGTAGTTGACCATCGCGACGTCGGCCGCCTTCAGCGGGTCGAGGTCGGCGTCGCCGAGCAGGCCGCAGGCCACCAGCGCCACGTCGACGTCGCCTTCGGCGAACACGTCGCCGAGCACCTTGGCGTGCTCCTCGACCCGGAAGGCGTCGAAGTCGGCCGTCTCGACGGTCGCGCCCGCCTCGGCCAGCCGCACCGCCGCGGCGTCGCGGGCGGGCGAGGGCCGCCCGGCCAGGATCACCCGGCGGACCCGGCGGCGGACCAGCCGCATCGCGGTCGCCATCGCGATGTCGGAGGCCCCGCCGACGATCAGCAGGCTCTGCGGTTCGCCGAACGCGTTCTTCACAGTGACAACCTCCTGGCGAGATCTGACTGGAAGACCAGACGCGGATCGAGCTCGCGCCGGCGCTCCCGGAAGGCGGCCAGCCCCGGATACATCACCGGCAGCAGTTCGGGCCGCAGCCGCGAGTCCTTGGCCAGATAGACCCGCCCGCCCGCCTCCGCCACCAGCTCGTCGAGCCGGTCGAGCAGCCAGGCCAGCCCTTTGGTGGTGGTCGGGAAGTCGAGCGCCAGCGACCACCCGGGCGTCGGGAACGACAGCCAGCCGCCGCTGCCCGGCCCGAACCGCTTGAGCGAGGTCTGAAACGACGCGGCGTGGCTGCGCCTGATCCGTTCGACGATCTTCACGAGGGTCTGCTCGGCGCCCATCGGCACCACGAACTGGTATTGCACCAGCCCGCGCGGCCCGTAGAGGCGGTTCCAGTGGCCCACCCTGTCGAGCGGGTGGAAGAACGACGCCAGCGGCCTGACCTGCACCGATTCGCGTTTCGTGGTGGCGTAGACGCCGCGGTTGACCAGGCCCATGGTGTGGCGGTTGAGCAGCCCGACCGGCAGGAAGCCGGGGGAGGCCTCGAACCCGCGGGCCCGGAACGACCGGGCCGCGCCCTGCCGCGCGTGGTCGGCGCCCTCGACGACGCCCCGGCCCTGCCGCGACAGGCAGTCGACCCAGGCGGTGGTGTAGCGGTGGGCGAGGTCGGCCTGGGTCAGCCGGATCATCACCGATTCGAGGTCGTGGCACTTCCAGGTGTTCACGATCATGCGGGAGGTCTCGATCGGGGTGAGCCGGATCGTCGCCTTGGTGATCACCCCGGTCAGGCCCATGCCGCCGACGGTGACCCAGAAGTCGGGGTCGGCGGGGGTGAGCGTACGGGTCACGCCGTCGGCGCCGAGCAGGTCGAGGGCGGTGACGTGGCTGCCGAAGGAGCCGTCGGCGTGGTGGTTGCGGCCGTGGATGTCGGCCGCGACGGCCCCGCCCACGGTCACCTGCCGGGTCGCCGGGGTGACCGGCGGGAACCAGCCCTCGGGCACCAGTTCGCGCATCAGCCGGTGCAGGCTCACCCCCGCCTCGACCGTCACGTAGCCGTCGCGGACCGGCCCGATCGCGGCGAGGCCGGTCATGTCGAGCACCAGCCCGCCCGCGTTCTGCGCCGGATCGCCGTAGCTGCGGCCGAGACCGCGCGCGATCACCCCGCGCTCGCCAGGGGCCAGCACCAGCGGGGTCAGCTCCGCCTCAGCGCCGGGCCGCAGCAACTCGGCGACGCTCGGGGAGGTACGGCCCCAGCCGGTGAGGATCGTCTTGTTCGCCATCGACTCTCTCCGTGATTGACCGATCGCGTCACGTTATCCCGGCATTCGGGGGAAGGGCGAGCACGCACCCGCCACGGGCGGGTGACCTGCGCCTCAAGGATGGGTCAAGAGATCGGTCGTGACTCACCGTAACCGGCAGGGTTGCGGGGTAACCGCCCTGTAATCCACACCGTTCCGCCCGTTGGAGTTGCCCCGGATGGCCGCCACCCTCTCGGTGATCGTTCCCGTCAGGGACGGCGAACGCCACATCGCCGACGCCCTGACCTCCCTGCGCGCCAACGCGCGGGCCGACTTCGAGTTCATCGTCGTCGACGACGGCTCGGCCGACGCGACCCGGGAGATCGCCGAGAGCTTCCGAGGCGACCTGCCGGGGCTGACCGTCATCGGCCGGGACGCCTCCTCCGGCGTCTCGGCGGCCCGCAACGTGGGCCTGGCGGCGGCGAGCGGGACGTACGTCACCTATCTCGACGGCGACGACTGGTACGCCCCCGGCTACCTTCCCCAGCTCGTCACCGCCATCGAACGGCTCGGCTGCGACTTCGTCCGGGTCGACCACGTACGGGTGACCGGCACCACCCGAGAGGTGCGCCGGGCGCCCGAACAGCGGCGCGGGGTCGTCTTCCCGGGCCGTGAGGGCATCACCGGCATGGGCCGCCTCGGCATGGTCGACTACCCGGTCCCGTGGGCCGGGATCTACCGGCGTTCCCTCTCCGACCAGGGGCTGCTCACGTTCGACCCCGCCCTGGCCACCGCCGAGGACCGGGCCTGGGTGTGGCGCCTCCACCTCCACGCCGCCACCTACGCCGTCGCCTCGCTGACCGGCGTGTTCTACCGGCGCGGCCTCAAGGCCTCGCTCACCCAGGTCGGCGACGAACGGCAACTCCACTTCCTCGACGCCTACCTCGGCGTCATCCACGAACTCGACGGAGACGACCCGGAGCTCGTCCGCAAGGCGACGCACAACCTGTGCGCGCTGATCGCCTACCACCACAAGCTGCGCCGGCGGCTGCGCCCCGACGTCGCGGCCACCTTCGACAACCGGGCCACCGCCGCCCTGCGGGAAGTCCCGCCGGACGCCCTCGCGGTGGTCCTGCCGACGCTGGGCCACGCCCGCGAGAAGCTGCTCAGGAGGTTCCTTCCGTGAAAACCCAGCTTTTCTACTGTTCGACGTTGTTCGGGGCGATGACGCTGGCCGCGGCCATCGACGCCGGTCTGTTCGGCCCGGCCGGGCGGCGCGTGCTGCTCGTGTCGAGCAACGTCGCCGTACCCGAGCTGATCTCCCCCCTGCACCGGACGCCCGCCTTCGAGGCGATCGGCGACCGGTTCGACCACGTGCACTTCTGGAACGAGCTGATCGCCCCCTACCACCCCGTCCGCGTCCGGGTCCGGCCCGAGCAGGGCCCGCTGCTGCGGCGGCTGCTCACCCAGCGGCTGCTCGACGGGCACGCCCCCGACGAGCTGATCGTCGAGTCGATCGGCGCCTACCCGGCGCGCGGGCTGGTGGAGATCTTCTCCGGCTGCCCGATCACGGTCTACTCCGAGGGCCTGATGAGCTACGGCCCGACCCGCGACCCGATCCCCGGCGACCTGGGGGCGCGCGTGGAGCGGCTGCTCTACCTCGACCTGATCGAGGGCATGCGGCCGCTGATGCTGTCGGAGCACAAGGTCCCGGCGGTCGCGGTGCCCGACGTGGCCTTCCGCGACATCGTCGGCAAGGTCAGCGCGGTCACGCCGGTCGGCGGGCGCGGCGGGGCGCTGCTGCTCAGCCAGTACATGTCCGACGCCGGGATCATCTCGTGGGACGAGGAGACGGCCATCCACGAGGCGATGCTGCACGGCGTCGTCGCCCGCGGCTTCACCACGATCCGGTTCAAGCCGCACCCGTCGGCCGGCCGCCGCCAGGTGCGCGGCATGAAGGCGCTGGCCGACGAACTGGGCGTGCAGCTCACCGTGGTGCCCGAGTCGGTGCCGGCCGAGACGTGCTTCGCCGCCTACCGTCCCGACCTGGTCGTCGGCACCTTCTCGACCGGCCTGATCACCGCCCGGCACTACTTCGGCATCCCGGTCGCCACGGTCGGCTGCCCGCGCGTGCTGGAGCGGCTGAAGCCGTACGAGAACAGCAACCGGGTGGCGCTGACGATCGTGGACGCGAGCGTGCCCGAGCTGACCCGGACCGGTGCGCTGGTCCCGGCCCCGGTCGAGCCCGACCTGCTGCCCCGGCTGGTCGAGGGGGTCGTCTACTGCGCCCAGCGCAAGCGGATGCCCCACCTGCGGGCCAGCGCCGAGGCGGTCGTCCGGGAACTGCGCAAGGACCTGCGCTGGCGCTACTTCCCGCGCCGCCGCCTGACCCAGTACGGGCTGATCAAGAAGGCCCCCAGGCCGTCGCTGTGGCGGCGGGCGCTGCGGTACGCGCGCCGGCTGGTGACGCGATGAACCGGCCGACGCTCTCGGTCGTGGTGCCCTTCCACGACGTCGCCGAGTTCCTGCCGCGCTGCCTCAACTCGCTGGCCAAGCAGCGGCTCAAGAGCATCGAGTACGTGCTGGTCGACGACGGCTCCACCGACGGCAGCGCGGTCATCGCCAAGGCGAAGGCCGCCGCCGACCCCCGGTTCACCCTGATCCAACAGGAGAACCGGGGCCTCGGGCCGGCCCGCAACGCGGGGGCGCGGGCGGCCCGGGGCACCTACCTGGCCTTCGCCGACGGCGACGACACCCTGCCGCGCACCGCCTACGCCTCCCTCGTCGGCAGCCTGGAGGCCACCGGGTCGGACCTGGCCTGCGGGAACGTGAAACGGATCGTGAGCGGCAAGTTGCGGCCCTCGGCCGGGCACGCCGAGGCGTTCGCCACCTCGGCCACCGGCACCCACATCCGCCGCCGGCACGCGCTGCTCGCCGACCGGACCATCTGGAACAAGGTCTTCCGGCGCGAGTTCTGGGACCGGCACGGCTTCGAGTTCCCCGCCCGGAACTACGAGGACTCGCCGGTCACCATCCCGGCCCACGTGCTGTCGCGCTCGACCGACGTGCTCGAAGAGGTCGTCTACCACTGGCGGGTCCGGACCGGCTCGATCTCGCAGCGGCGGACCGAGCCGGCCAACGTGCTCGACCGGCTGGCCTCGATGCGCGACGTGTCGGAGTTCCTGAACGAGCACGCGCCCCGCCTGTGGGCCCGGCACGACCTGCTGGTCACCGAGTTCGACCTGGCGTTCCTGCTGGAGTCGCTGGAGACGGCCGAGGGCGCCGACCAGGAGGCGCTGCTCGACTCGCTGGCCGAGACCCTGGGCGTGCTGCACCCGAAGGCCATCGCCAAGCAGCCGTCGATCAGGCGGCTGGAGCTGCATCTGGCCGCCAACCGGATGGTGCCCGAACTGCGGGAGGTCCGGATGTTCCGCCGCGCGTCGCTCGGCGACGCCGGCGCGGTGCGGCACGGCTGGTTCAAGCGCCGCCGCTGGTTCATGGACTACCCGTTCCTGCGCGACCCGGCGAAGGGCATCCCCGACTCGGTGTACGACCCCGGCGTCGACTTCCAGCTGAAGGCGGTCGTGGACGGCGTGCAGATGGACGGAAGCGTGCTGACCGCCCGGGGCTACGCCTACATCACCCATCTGGACAGCTCGCGCGGAGTCATCGACCTGTGGTTCCAGCGGGAGGGCGTCCGGCTGCCGCTGGCGGTGAAACGGGTCACCCGGATGGACGCCACAGCCGACTCCGGCCAGTCGGCGACCTGCCACGACGACGCCGGGTTCGAGGCGTCGATCGACCTGGCCGACGTGCCGCGCGGACGGTGGAACCTGCACTGCTCGGTGACCGACGGCGAGGTCGTCAGGAAGGGCGTGCCGGAGGCCCATCCGGACACCGGATACCGGCGCTATCCGGCCGGGGGAGGCCACCAGCCGAGCCTGACCGAAGAGGGGCTGGTGCTGCGGCGGCGGGTGAAGGACCGGGGCCACGCCTGGATCGAGTGGAGCGGTGACCGGATCGCGGTGCGGACCCGGAAGGTCCAGCCGCTGGTGTTCCAGAAGACCACCCACCGGCCCGGCGAGGACGGCCGCGTCCTCATCACCCCGCCCGCCAGGGTGGGCGTCTGGCGCATCAGGAAGACCGACGGCACACCCCTTCGCCTGCGCGTGGGGGTGTCGCCGTCTCCGCGCCGGATCGGCGTGCACCTGGTGTCGTTCCGTACCGAACTCGAAGGGGAGGTCCTGGTGGTCGTGCAGCCCGCGCTGGAGGACGACGAACGGGGCCGGTTCGCCGAACGCCGCCTTCGGGGGACCGTGCGGCACTTCAAGCGGAATCCCATCAGGGAGACCGTCGTCTTCGACGCCTACGGCGGCCGGCTGGCCTCCTGCAACCCGCGCGCGATCTTCGAGGAGATGCGGTCGCGGGACCTGCCGCTGGAGTACGTCTGGGTCACCCGCGACGGCTCGTTCGAGACGCCGGAGGACTCCCGGGTCGTCCTGCACGGCTCCAAGGAGCATGAACACGCGCTGGCGACGGCGCGCTACCTGGTCGGCAACCGCACCCAGCCGAACTGGTACACCAAGCCGCCCGGCCAGACCTACCTGCAGACCTGGCACGGCACGCCGCTCAAGAAGCTCGGCCACGACCTGCGCGACCTGCCGTTCCGGCGCACCGAGCTGCTCGACTGGATGGCCCGCGACGTGCCGCAGTGGGACCTGCTGATCTCCCCGAACCCGTTCTCGACGCCCATCATGCGGCGCGCGTTCGGCTACCGGGGCGTGGTCCTGTCGACCGGCTACCCCCGCAACGACCTGCTGTTCGCCGACCGCTCGGCGGCGATCAGGAGGCGGCTGGGCGTCCCGCCGGGCAAGAAGGTGGTCCTGTACGCCCCCACGTGGCGCGACGACCTCCACCGGGGCAAGAAGCGCCGCCTGTCGATGGAGCTCGACCTGGCCCGCATGCAGTTCGCGCTGAAGGACCACGTCGTGCTGGTCAGAGCGCACCACCTGATCACCGACCGGCCGAAGATCAAGGCCCCGGCGATCGACGTGACCGGCTACCCCGAGATCGCCGACCTGTACCTGGCGGCCGACGTGCTGGTCACCGACTACTCCTCGGCCATGTTCGACTTCGCCTGCACCGGCAAGCCGATGGTGTTCTTCACCTACGACCTGGAGCGCTATCGCGACACGCTGCGCGGCTTCTACTTCGACTTCACCGCCGAGGCGCCGGGGCCGCTGACCAGGACCACCGACGAGACCATCGACGCCATCAGGGAGGCCGCGGTGCCCGCGGCCTACCGGACGTTCCGGCAGAAGTTCTGCCCGTGGGACGACGGGAGGGCGTCGTCCCGGGTGGTCGACCTGCTGCTCAGCGGCTCTCTTTAGAGGGCCTCGAACGGCGTGGGCGTCGGGTAGTAGGCGTCGAGGAAGCGGGCCAGGGCGGAGTCCTGGTCCGCTGTCGTCGGCGCCGTGTCGTTCAGGCAGAACGCGTCGTGCTCACGGTTGGCCAGCATGCGGCGCAGCTTCGCCGGGGTCTTCGGCAGCGCCAGGTCGACGTAGGTGTAGTCGATCTGGCCCGGCAGCGCCCGGCCCGTCAGATAGCCGTAGTAGTGGGCCAGCGACGACGCGGTCGAGATGTCGCTCGCCCGCCGGAACCGGCTGGCCGAGACCGTCTTGAACTCGGCCGGGAAGCGCTCCTCCAGCTCGAACAGCAGCGATCGGCGCAGCGCGTAGGGCACGTGCTTCATCTTCTGCGTCAGCGTGCGCCCGCACAGCTCCTCCAGCATCCGGCGGTTGTTCATGCCGGCCTGGTGGACGGGGTTGTCCTCGTTCAGCGTGAACGGGACCTGCGCGATCGACGGGAAGAACCGGGTGATGCCGTTGCCCTCGAAGAACGTCTCCGGGTAGAGCACCTTGCCCAGGAAGAAGTCGTCGTTCAGGTAGAGGAAGTGCTCCGACAGGCCCTCGATGTGGTGCAGCCGCGACTCGATCGCGTGGCTGTTGAACACCGGCAGCGCCGACGCGTCGGAGAAGATCTCGCTGTGGTCGACGATCCGGATCCGGTCGTCCTCGACCAGCCACGACGGCTTCTGCCGGTCGGTGACGATGAAGATGTTCCTGATCCAGGGCGCGTACGTCAGCAGCGAGCGCAGCGAGTAGCGCAGCTCGTCGCGGCTGACGAACCGGGCCTCGCTCGTGGCCAGGTCGCTCAGGCCGCCGGTCAGCGCCAGCTCCTTGCGGGCCCGCCACTCCGGGTCGTTGCCGTCGACCCAGGTGTAGACCGCGTCGATCGGGAAGTCGACGTCGTCGACCAGCCGCCGCGCGAACTCCGGGCGCGTCGGATAGACCCGCGCCGACTCCGACACCAGCCGGTTGAACAGCGACTCGGGCGCGTCGACGGTCTCCTCGTGCACGGGCACCGCCTCGCACACGCGGTTGGGCCGAGGCGCCACCAGCAGCTCGCCCTCACGCTGCCAGAACTCCAGGTCGACGCCCGACTCGGGCCCGAGCGTGAGCGTGCGCGACGGGCTCGCGTAGTAGAGCCACAGGCGGACCGCCTTGGCGTCGGCCATGTCGTTGCGGCGCAACTGCCGGATCTTGCCCAGCTCGTTGACCTTGTGCCGGCCTCCCGGCAACCGCGCGCCGTAGAGCCCGTGACGGGACAGCGACGTGATGGCCCTCTGCCGGTACGTCGTGCGCACCGCGATGACCGGTGGACGGCCGCGCATGGGCCGTACACAGAAGAACGGAATCGCCGATCCGGACAGTGATCGGCAGATCAGGTCGAACGTCTCCCGCGAAGCCTGCGCGGGACTGGCGTCCTGCCTGATCAGAGCCACCCTGGGCGGCATCGGCTCGCGCGCTGTCAGGCGGCTGTGAAGCTGACGGTACAACGTAGACACCGGCATGGCTCTCCCCCCGAAGAATGCGGCGACCCTACCGGACGCCTGAGCGCGTTGGCGGGGGCTTTGCCCACGTCAGGGCAATGGTCAAGAAGTGGCAACGAGATGCTCTGGGGAGCCCAGAAGAAGCCGTTGCCGACTACCGAACGTAGTCATTCTTACGTTCATGGGGGGCTTCACGCTCGACGACATACTGGCGACGCGCAAGCCACGGGACTCCTGGTGGACCGTCTTCGCGGTCGACCCGGTCGCGTGCCGGCTCGCGCTCCTGACCGCCAACCACACCTCGATCACGCCCAACGGGCTGACCGGCCTGTCGATGCTGCTCGGCGTCGCCTCGGCCGCCTGCTTCGCGGCCGGTGAACTGGCCGCGGGCGCGGCGCTGTTCTACCTGAGCTTCACCGTCGACTGCATGGACGGCAAGATCGCCCGGCTGAAGGGCAGCGGGACCTCGTTCGGCCTCTGGCTCGACTACGTGGGCGACCGGGTGCGCGTGGCGGGATGCGCGTTCGGCTTCGCCGCCGGCGAGGGCACCCTTGAGGCCCTGTGGCTGGCCGCCGGGATCGTGGTCCTGGACCTGTTCCGGTACGTCAACGGGCCCCAGCTCCTCAGGGTCAGGGAGGCCTCGCGCGACCGGGTGCGCGCCGCGACCGGCGGCGACCCCGTGTTCGTCGAGGACGTCCTGCTGGCCGACCCGCTGGCCGACGTCCGCGACGACTCCGTCGTCGATCTCCAGTCGGCCTTCCGCCGCAGATTCCCCTGGTTCGACCGGTTCCGCCTGTTCCTCGGGCGGCACCGCGTCCGGACCCATCTCATGAGCGGCATCGAGTTCCACGCGGCGATCTTCGTCGTCGCGCCCCTGCTCGGGGCGGCCGCGATGCTCTGGACCGCGCTCGCCACGGGCGCGCTGCTGGCCGCGTTCGAGGCCGCTCTCGTCTACCGCACCTGGCTGGCGGCCCGTGAGGCCGACCGGGTCGTACCGGAAAGGGTGAAAGTGCTTGTCTGATCGGCCGATCTTCATCGTCGCGTGCCCCCGCTCGGGAACCACGCTCCTCCAGCTCATGCTGCACGCTCACCCGCGCATCGCGATCCCGCCGGAGACGCGCATCCTCGTGCAGGCCTACCTCAAGCGCCGCCGCTTCGGCGACCTGCGCAACCCCGAGCGCCGCCGCGAGATGGCGCAGTGGGTCACCGGCGGCCACCGCACCCAGTTCGGCGACCTGGGCATCGACAAGCACGAGTTCATCGAGCGCGCCGTGGCCGGGCCCGGCTCGCTGGGCTCGGTCGTCGGCCTGGTCTACAAGATGTTCGGCGAGCAGCACGGCAAGCCGCGCTGGGGCGACAAACGGCCGCCGTACATCAAGCACATGGACGCGCTCATCGCGATGTTCCCCGACTGCCAGATCATCCACATCGTCCGGGACGGCCGCGACTGCGTCTCGTCGCTGAAGGAGATGCCCTGGTTCAAGGAGGACATCTACCAGGCGGTCAACCGCTGGTGCGAGGCCATCGACTTCGGCCGCAAGTGCGGCCTCGGCCCCGACAGCTACTACGAGATGCGGTACGAGGACCTGACGGCCGACCCCGAGCTCGAACTGAAGAAGCTGTGCGCGTTCCTGGGTGAGGAGTTCCACCCGGCGATGACGGAGCCGTCGAAGGTCGCCGACACGATCCCGTCGCACAAGTCGTGGCACGAGAACACCCGAGGCGAGGTCACCACCGCGCGCCAGGGCACGTGGGCGACCCGCCTGGAGCCGTGGGAGATCTCGCTCTGCGAGACCGTGATGGGCGAGCGCCTCACCGCCTACGGCTACGAGCTGTCGGGCGCCCCGAAGGCCGAGCGCAAGCACGTGGCCCAGTACGAGAAGACGGCCGCCTACTGGAAGCGCCGCTACCGCAAGCGGGCCGTGACCGAGTGGTTCAACCGCTTCCGCGAGGCCGGCCCGGTCGCCGCGCAGCTCACCGACGGTCAGCGAGAGCTGTCCGGGCTGGGCTCCTGACCCCATGGAGACCCCGGACAGGCCGGTCTTCGTCATCGGCTGCCCCCGCTCGGGCACCACGATGCTGCAGCTCATGCTGCACAGTCACCCGCGGATCGCGGTCCCGCCGGAGACCCGCTTCATGATCCAGGCCTACCACGCACGCCGCGACCACGGCGACATGCGGCGCCCCGACAACCGGCGCCGCCTGGCCGAATGGGTGGCCGGAGGCCGGGACACCAAGTTCCGCGAACTGGGCCTCGACCGCGCCGAGTACGTCCGGCACGCGGTCGAGGCCCCCGGCAGCCTCGGCTCGGTCCTGGGCACGGTGTTCCGCGACTACGCGGCCCGCTTCGGCAAGCCGAGGTGGGGCGACAAGCGCCCGAGCTACTTCAAGCACGTGGGCATGCTGCTGCGCCTGTTCCCGGACGCCCAGTTCATCCACCTGGTCCGCGACGGCCGCGACTGCGTGGCGTCGCTGATGGAGATGCCCTGGTACAAACTGGACGTCTACCACGCGATCGCGAACTGGGCCGAGGCGATCGACTTCGGCCGCCACCACGCCGCCCACCTCCCCGCCGGTTCCTACTACGAACTCCGGTACGAGGACCTGACGGCCGACCCGGAACTGTCCTTGAAGCGCCTGTGCGGCTTCATCGGCGAGGACTACGACCCGGCGATGTGCGAGCCCCGGCACGTCGCCCAGGTGGCCGTGCCGGCCCACAAGGTCTGGCACGCCAACACCCACACGGCCGTCACGACGGCCCGCAGCGGCAGCTGGTCGAGCAGGCTGGAACCCTGGCAGATCTCGCTGTGCGAGACCGTCCTGGGCTCCCGCCTGGAGGCCCACGGCTACGACCTGAGCGGCGCCCCCAGGGCGGCCCGCACCCACCGGACGGCCTTCCGGACGACGGCGGCCAAGAGACGCGGCGCCCGGCTGAAACGCACGGGCCGCGAACGCCTGATCCGCTTGTGGGAACCGGGCCCGATCCCGGCCCTGCTGACCTCGGGCCAGCGAAAACTGGCCGGTCTCCCGCCCCTGCCGCAACAGCAACTGGTCGAATCGTCCTGATCGGAAACGCTCCGCCCTTCCCGGCGGGGCGTTTCCGCGTTCAGCGGCTGAGGTGGGCGAAGAGGAGTTCCCACTGGTCGAGGACGGGTTCCAGGCGGAAGGCGTCCGCGTGGGCCCGTGCGGCGGCGCCCATCTCGGCGCGTCTCGGTTCGTCGTCCATCAGTTCCGTCAGGGCCGTGGCCAGGGCGGTCACGTCGCCCGGCGGGACCAGGACCCCCGTCACGCCGTCGTCGATCAGGGTCCTGACGCCGCCCGACACGTCGAAGGCGATGGCCGGGATGCCGAAGGCCGCCGCCTCGCCCAAGACCAGGGGGAAGCCCTCGTGGTCGCTCGACAGGGCCACCAATGAGGCCGCGCGGTATTCGGTCGGCATCTCGCCCGCCGGGATCCGGCCGCGGAACATGACCTGGTGCGACACGCCCTCGGTCACCGCGTGGAACATCAGGCGGTCGGTGTCGGGGCCGTCGCCGATGAGGTGGAGTTCCCAGTCGGGGCGGCCCGCTCGGGCGAAGGCCGAGATCAGGCGGTCGAAGCGTTTCACGCCGGTCAGGCGGCCCACGCCCAGGATCCGGGGCTTCCGCAGCGGAGAGGGGCGGTGGGGCCAGCCGGCCAGCGGATTCGGGATGTGCCAGGTGTTGGGCAGCAGCGCCGCCTCCGAGAAGCGCCACGCGTCGTCCTCGCTCAGGAAGACGGCCTGGTCGAGGTCGCCGTAGTGGGCCTTGACCGCGCCGAGATGCCAGGTCCCCCGGGCGTGGGCGAACGAGCCGTGGTACTGGCCGATGCCCCGGTGGCCGCCCAGGTGGCCCGACAGGCGGGTCACCACCCCTGGTGAGGTCATCACGAGCAGGCCGGGGGCGATCGCGTCCAAGAGCCGGCGGGCGCGTTTCGTCGCGCCGAAGCGCCAGCGCGGGCCGGGGTTGAGTTCGTGGTGGCCGTAGGCCGGGTCTTCGATGTACGTCACCGGGTCGGCCGACGCGTGCAGGCCGATCACGTGGACGTCGTAGCCGCGCCGGGCCAGGCCCTGGGCCAGCGTGTGGGTGACGCGCTGCATGCCGCCGAGCGCGTCGGCGTCCAGGCAGGCGAAGGAGACGGTGTTCACAGGGCGGCCTCCGTCGGCTGCGGGATCACGGCGACCGGCATCTCGGGCGTCACGCCCTCGAAGAACGCGTCCACCACCCGGGCCGCCGCGTGGCCGCGCTCCTCGGCGCACCACGTCCGGCGGAAGGCCGCGTAGCGTTCGGGGCTCCACGGGTCGCGGATGGCGGCGGCCAGGTCCCGCGTCGTGGTGACGCAGGGGCCGGGGGCGATCTCGGGCAGGTCGTAACAGCTGCCGCGTTCGGTCTTCCGGTAGGTCTCCCAGTCATCGACGAGGAAGACCATCGGCTTGCCGGTCACGGCGAAGTCGCACATCAGCGACGAGTAGTCGGTCACCAGCACGTCGGCGGCCAGCAGCAGGTCGTTGACCTCGGGATAGCCGCCGGCCTGGCGGGCGAACCAGCGCAGGTCCTGCGGGATCACGTGTTTCTCGATCGGGTGGGTGCGCAGCACCAGGATCCACTCGTCGCCCAGTTCGGCGGCCAGTGCGCGCAGGTCGGCGCGGACCGAGGCGCCCGGGGAGTGGTCCCGGTAGGTGGGCGCGTACACGACGATCTTCTTGGCGGCGGGGATCTCCAAAGTCCTGCGCACCCGCGCCGCCGCCTCGGGGTCGCCGTGGAACAGCACGTCGCAGCGCGGCGAGCCGTGGCGCAGGATCGGGCCGGCGTACTCGTTCGAGGGCACGAAGGTGCGTTCGAACTCGGCGCCGGGGGAGACCAGGGCGTCCCAGCGGGCCACGTTCGCGCGCCACTCCTCGCGCGGGCCGGGGAAGTCGCCGCGCAGGTCGGGGGCGTCCAGGCCGATCGACTTGACGCCCTGGCCGTGCCAGGTCTGCAGGTAGCGGGTGCCGCGCGGCTTCGGGAAGCCCAGCGGCATGCCGTGGCTGTCGACCCACCAGCCGGCGCGGGCCATGGTCCAGATGTGCCGCCAGCTCATCCGGCGGACCGTCGTCACGTGCCCGGGGAACGCGCCCGAGGAGCGCGACCAGACGGCGCGCAGGTGCGACCCTCGGCGGACCAGCTCCTCGTGGATGTAGCGCGGGTGGCCGGTGTAGCCCCGGCCGCAGTCGGCCTCGAACAGGACCAGGTCCTTCTTGCGCGGGACGACGCGGATCAGCACCTTGTAGACGGCCAGCTTCACGTCTCTGACGGCCAGCCGCCTGCGCAGCCGCATCGGCAGCCCGGCGGCCCGCAGGGCGTGCGGCCGGATGGACGGCCGCCGCGCGAGGGTCCGGAGCAGGCCGGTCCTGCGCCAGTGCAGCCGCAGCGTCGCGGTGTCGCCGAAGGGGCGGGCGGTGATCTCGTACCCCTTGGTCTTCAGCGCCAGCGGCTCCAGGCCCGCGCCGACCAGCAGCGGGTCGCTGGTGGTGTGGCCGTCGAGCGGGCGGGTGAAGCCCAGGCGCGGTTCGTAGGCGCAGCTGCGGCCCGGCGGGATCGTGGCCAGGTCGAGGGCGACCTCGGTCTGGATCGTCCCGTCGGGCTGGCGGCGCGGCATCAGCCGGATCCGGTGCTTCTTGGCGATGAGGTCGGCCACGGTGTCGAGCCCGACGATGCCGAACGGGTCGTAGGTGGTGATCGACATCGACAGAACCGAGCCGCTCGCGGAGATCTCGGTGACCTCGTTGCGCAGCCGGGCCTCGGAAAAGGGGAGCTCGGCCAGCCGCATCGCGGTGATCTCGAAGGCCGGGTCGGGTTCGGTGCCCCAGTAGGTCAGGCCGTCGACCCTGACCGCGTGCCGGGGCGGCGCCTTCGGGCCGGTCAGGCTGCGGGCGGCCACGCACAGGTCCTCGACCCGGTCGCGCAGCACCAGCTCGCCGCAGACCCGCGTCATCGGGTCGGCCCGCTCCAGTACGCCCTCCTCCAGGCGCTCCAGGTAGGGGCGCACCACGGCGGCCATCTCCTTGGCCCACACCGCGTCGAACCTCGGCAGCGCGTTCAGGTAGACCCGCAGGTCGTGCTGGACGAACCGGGCCTGGCGATGGGCGACCAGGTCGCCCATCCCGGCGTCGCGCAGCGCCTGGTCGGCGCTCTCGGCGGCCGAGACCCGGGCCCGCGCGTTGGCGACGTCGCGCAGGCTCAGCGAGATCGACGGGTTCTCGCCGGCCGCCCGGTGCCACAGGTAGACGGGCCAGGGCACCACCGCGAACCGTTCGGCGCGGGCGTAGAGGCGGGCGGTGAAGACGTGGTCCTCGTAGTGCAGGTCCTCGCGGAAGCGCAGGTCGTGGCGGCGCAGGAAGTCGACGTCGTAGATCTTGTTGGTCGAGAAGCCGTCGAGGAACAGGCCGGGTTCGGCCCGGATGCCCTCGACCACGCGTCTGCGCGCGAACAGCTCCGGGTAGTAGGGCGCGCTCGTCCCGCCGGCCTCGTAGTGGCGCATGATCTGGCCCGCCACGAAGTCGGCGCCGGTCCGCTCGATCTCCGTCAGCAGCGCCTTGCACGCGTGCCTGGGCAGTTCGTCGTCGCTGTCGAGGAACATGACGTAGGGCGCCCGCGCCGCGTCGAGCCCGGCGTTGCGCGGCGCGCCGGAGCCGCCGGAGTTCCGTTCAAGCCGGATGTAGCGCACCCCCGGGAAACGGCCGGCCACGTCGGCGGTGTCGTCGGTGCTGGCGTCGTCGACGACGATGATCTCGAGGTCGCGGAGGGTCTGGGCGTAGAGGGAGTGGACGGCCCTCGGGAGGCGGGCCGCGTCGTTGTAGGTGATCACGACCACAGTCACAGCCGGTCGGGCCGCCATACCCACCCCCCACATCAGATGAAAATCACTGATATGGGATGTTCCCTGACGAAATCGGACGATTGCCCTCTGTAGTCATCTTTTGCCCACGACTTACCGGCGACCCCACCGCCGGACGACGTAAACGATCAGTCCCATCGCGCCGAGCCCGCCCACCACCGGGGCCAGCCGCTTGACCAGAGACGCCCCGGCGGCCTCCCGCAGGTCGAACGCCTCCTCCTCGGCCGTCCGGGAGGTGCGCAGCGTGCCCGACGGGTGGAACTCGTGGATGGGATCGGGGACCACCGTCAGATGCGGCCGCCCCTCCATCAGGGCGGCCAGGTTGGCGGCGAAGCGGGCGCCGATGTCGTCGAGGACCGGCTGCGGAAGGTCGGTCGCGCACGTCGTCACGAGCGTGACCCGGGTGCCCGCGACGTCGTCCACCAGGCGGGCCGCCACGGCCGCGTCGGTGGCGCCGGTCGCGTGGACGCCCTCGACGACCACCTCGACGCTCCGGGCGTCCTTGTCGGCGCTCGCGATCCGGACGGTGCCCCGGTGGTCGACCGTGAGCGGGCCGACCCTGACCCGCATCCTCCCGGTGGCCGTGTCGCCCTCGACGGAGTCGAGTGTGGCGCCGGGGAGGCAGGGGGCCAGCCGTTCAACGTCGAGGAGGACCGACCACGCCTGGTCGACCGGGACCGGCACGGTGAACTCGTGCTCGAATCGCATGGCTCGACTCCGTTCTCTCAAAGCCGCTCCGGAGACAACTACCGCCAAACTCCGAACGTACGCCTGCGAAGTCCCAGATCAACCCCCGGGTCACCGCTTCCGGATCACCTTGGCCAGGATGCCCGCGATTCCCGCCAGTCCCAGACCCCCGATGAGGATGGGCCCGATGATCGCCGGATCGGGCGTCGGGTCGGTCAGATAGCGCACCCCGACCCCCACGAACAGCAGGCCGCACAACAGCGCCATCCAGTCGGTCCGGTGGCCCCTCTTCCGGTCGTTGCGCTCCGGCACGTCAGGCGCCACGGCGCACCTCCACGTCGCCGACGCCCGCCGAGACGTAGAGCTCGATCGTGGCCGCCAGGCCGTCGGGGCTGGTCACGGGGTTGAGGACCCGGCTGATCGAGACGTCGGTGCCGTCGCTGACGTGGTGGTCGATCTTGACGTCGCCCAGGCGGGTGGTCCCGTGCACCTCGATGACGGCGTCGGGTGGCACGACCACCGTGAGCTGTCCCAGCGACACCGAGGCGTCGAACCTGATCCGGGAGCCGGGCGCGAGTTCGAGGTCGGTCAGGTCGAGTTCGCCCGCCCCGACGTCGACGGCGTAGGTGCGTTGGGCGGTCGCGACGGTCGTCGGGTGCCACGCGTAGCTGCCGACCCTCTTCGGAATGCCGGTGACCGACGTGCCGACCACCAGGGCCACCGCGACGATCACGCCGAGCGCGATCAGCCCGGCCCCCCGCCCGAACCAGGCGGCGACGAGCAGACCCCCTCCGATGACGGCCAGCACCGCCCCGCCGACCATCGGCAGACTCACCGATTCGGTCCCGGGCTGCTGCACGGCGACCATGACCCCTCCAACGATCATTGCGAGCACGAATGTCAGGACGCCGACGAAGGACCTGCGCTTCTTGACCTTCGGCGCCTTGGGCGCCTTGGGCGCTCTGACGGGCGGTGGCGGCGGCGGTGGCGCCGGCGCCCTCTTGGCGAACGGACCGTGCGGCGCGAACGCGTCGCCGGCCGCGTAGGCCGCCTGCCTCGCCTCATAGGCCAGGTCGGACAACCGGCGATAACCGTCGGGCGCCTTCGGGCGGGGAGGGGGCGGCGGATAGTCACGGGTGGGCGCCTGCGCCTCGGGCGCCGGCTCCCGTGCCTCGGGGCCGTCGTCGGCCGAGCTCGTCGACGGGTAGCGGCCGAACGACATCCGGTAGGACTCGCGGAAGGACTCCCGCACCGTCTCCCGGAGGTTGCCGCCCGTCGCCCCCGTGGTGAAACCCGCCACCGTGATCGTCGGGGCGGCGGCGGGCACCGACTCCATCTTGGTGGTGCCCCGCCGCCCGGACAGCCGTTCGGGAATCGACGTGATCAGCCCGAGCACGTCGACCCCCCGCGCGTGGGCCGCCAGCAGCGCGATCGCCAGCAGCACCCCCACCACGATCGTCCCCCGGTCGATGCCGCCCGAGGCCAGGTTGATGATCAAGCCGAGCGTGAAGACCGCCACGAGCAGGGCCATCACGGTCTCGGGGTCGAATATCCTGCGCGTCCACTGCTCCACGTAGCCGGGCCCCCCGCCCGGCTCGCGCATCAGCAGGAAGGCCGCGATGTAGAGGAACAAGCCGATGCCCGACCCCAGCAGCAGCACCGCGAAACCGACGCGGAACAGCACCGGGTCCATGCCCGTGAACCTGCCCATGCCGCCGCAGACGCCGACGAGCATGCGCCCGTCGGACGAACGGGCGAGCTGGATCTCCTCGGGTGGTGCCTCGGTCATGGTGCCCATCCTGTCCGTTTTCCTGGGATGACCGCCATCGGGGACGTCCCTGAAAGCCGTCTCAGGGACTCGCCCTGATGCGTACGCGCGAGACGACATGTGACGATGCAGGAGCAATGTCGGATAACCCTGGCGCCGCCGAGGCGTCCCCCAGATTGATGAGGCCCCGGGCGGGGCGCGTGGTCGCCGGAGTCGCCCAAGGGGCCGCGGCTCAGCTGCGCCTCGACCCGGTCGTGCTGCGGCTGGCGTTCGTGCTGCTCACGATCCTCGACGGGGTCGGGGTGGTGGCGTACGCCGCGCTGTGGATGTTCACCGCCACCGAGCAGACCGAGCACCCGCACGGCAGCCGCGACTGGGGCCAGGTGGCCGCCTACGGCCTGCTCGGGTTCGCGTTCGGGGCGCTCGCCCTGGTCAGCGGGGCGGCGGCCGGCGGCCTGGCCATGTGGCCGATCGCCGTCGGCGGGATCGGCTCCCTCATCCTGTGGCAGCAGGCCGAGCCGGGCCGGCGGCAGAAGTGGATGACCTCGACCGTCGGCCGGGTGCGCGCCACCTGGGTGCGGTCGGGCATCGGCCTGCTGCTCGTCGGCGTCGGCGTCATCGGGTTCCTCGCGGCGCAGGACCAGCTCGCCCAGGCCAGCACCGGGCTCGTGTTCACCGCGGTCGTGCTCGGCGGCGTCGCGCTGATCGCCGCGCCGTGGCTGGCCGGGCTGTGGCGGGAGCTGCAGCGGGAGCGTACCGAGAGGATCCGGCAGGAGGAGCGCGCCGAGGTCGCCGCGCACGTCCACGACTCGGTGCTGCACACCCTGACCCTGATCCAGCGCGCCGCCCACGACCCGCGCGAGGTCACCCGCCTGGCCCGCAGCCAGGAGCGCGACCTGCGCAACTGGCTCTACATGCCGAAACAGGACGCCGACGCCACCCTCGCCGCCGCCGTCCGGCGGGCCGCGGCCGAGGAGGAGGACGCCCACGGCGTCCCGATCGAGATCGTCTGCGTGGGCGACTGCGACCTCGACGACGGCCTGCGGGCGATGGTCCACGCGACCCGGCAGTCGATGGTCAACGCGGCGAAGTATTCCGAATCGCCCGTGGTATCGGTTTACCTTGAGGTCGAACCCGGCGAGGCCACCGTTTTCGTCCGGGATCGCGGGAAGGGGTTCGTGCTTGACGACGTACCGGACGACCGCATGGGCATCCGCCAGTCGATCATCGGCCGGATGGAGCGCTTCGGCGGCACGGCCCGCGTCAAGACGGCCCCCGGCGAGGGCACCGAGATCACGCTGACGATGAAGAGGACCACCCCATGAAAACGGTAAGAGTGCTGATCGTGGACGACCACCGGCTGTTCCGGTCGGGTGTACGGGCCGAGCTCGGCCCCTCCATCCAGGTGGTCGGCGAGGCCGAGGACGTGGAGTCGGCCGTGGCCACGATCGCCGAGCTCGAACCCGACGTGGTCCTGCTCGACGTGCACATGCCCGGTGGCGGCGGGGTCGAGGTCCTGCGCCGGGTGCTGGGCTCCGGGGCGCAGGTCCGGTTCCTGGCCCTGTCGGTCTCCGACGCCGCAGAAGACGTCATCGGCGTCATCCGGGGCGGCGCCCGGGGCTATGTGACCAAGACGATCAGCGGCGCCGAGCTGACCGACGCGATCACCCGCGTGGCCGACGGCGACGCGGTCTTCTCGCCCCGCCTGGCCGGGTTCGTGCTCGACGCGTTCGCCTCGACCGAGGCCCCGCCCATCGATCCCGAGCTCGACTCCCTCACGCAGCGTGAGCGGGAGGTGCTCCGGCTGATCGCGCGCGGGTACGCGTACAAGGAGATCGCCAAGGAGCTCTTCATCAGCGTGAAGACCGTGGAGACCCACGTCTCCTCGGTGCTGCGCAAGCTCCAGCTGTCCAACCGCCACGAGTTGTCCCGCTGGGCCACCGCACGCCGACTGGTCTGAGAGCGCCGGGTGTGACACGCTTCACAAATGGGGCGTGACGTACCCGCGACGCAGTTCAGCCGCGACGACCGGCGGCGCTACCGCGACAAGCTGAAGCGCTCGCTCGACGTGCTCGCCCGCATGCTCGGCGAGGCCCGGTTCGACGCCGAGCGGCCGCTGGCCGGGCTGGAGATCGAGCTGAACCTGGTCGACGACCAGGGCGAGCCGGCGATGAAGAACGCCGAGGTCCTCGACGCGATCTCGGCGCCCGACTGGGACACCGAGCTGGGCCAGTTCAACGTCGAGATCAACGTCGAGCCCCGGGAGCTGGGCGGGTCCGGCCTGGTCGAGCTGGAGCAGACCGTCCGCAACAGCCTGAACCACGCCGAGGAACAGGCCCGGACGGTCGGCGGCCACATGGTTCTGGTCGGCATCCTGCCGACGCTGAAGGAGAGCGACCTCTCCGAGGCCACGCTGTCGGCCAACCCGCGCTACAAGCTGCTGAACGAGCAGATCTTCGCCGCCCGGGGCGAAGACCTGCGCATCGCGATCGACGGCGTGGAGCGCCTGCACACCTACGCCGACAGCATCACCCCCGAGGCGGCCTGCACCAGCGTCCAGCTGCACCTCCAGGTCAGCCCGCGGAACTTCGCCGCCCACTGGAACGCCGCCCAGGCCATCGCCGGGCCGCAGGTCGCCGTGGCCGCCAACTCGCCCTACCTGTTCGGCAAGGAGCTCTGGCGCGAGACCCGGCTGAGCCTGTTCGAGCAGGCCACCGACACCCGCCCCGACGAGCTCAAGGCCCAGGGCGTGCGCCCGCGCGTCTGGTTCGGCGACCGGTGGATCACCTCGGTCTTCGACCTGTTCGAGGAGAACGCCCGCTACTTCCCGGCGCTGCTGCCGATCTGCGACGACGAAGACCCGGCGATGGTCCTGGAGGCCGGGGGAGTGCCCACACTCAGTGAGCTGACCCTGCACAACGGCACGGTCTACCGCTGGAACCGCCCCGTGTACGACATCTCCGGCGGCCTCCCCCACCTGCGCGTCGAGAACCGGGTGCTGCCGGCCGGCCCGTCGGTGGCCGACATCCTGGCCAACGCGGCCTTCTACTACGGCCTGATGCGGGTGCTGCCCTTCGCCGAACGCCCTGTCTGGACGCAGATGTCGTTCTCGGCCGCGTCCGACAACCTGCGGGCCGCGGCCCGGCACGGCATCGACGCCCGCCTCTACTGGCCCGGCCTGGGCGAGGTCACCGCCTCCGAGCTGATCCTGCGCCGCCTGCTGCCGCTGGCGCACGACGGCCTGAACCTGTGGGGCTGCGACCCCAAGTGCCGCGACCGCCTGCTCGGCATCGTCGAGCAGCGCTGCCTGACCGGGGTGACCGGCGCGACGTGGCAGGTCCGCAAGGTGCGCGAACACGGCGGCGGCCACGAGGGACTGCGCCGGATGACGCTGGAGTACATGGCCAACATGCACACCAACGAACCCGTTCACCAGTGGGGCTAGAACTCCGGGCTTCTCAAGAAATATCCGCCTTTGGGCGTGCAGGATGAGGGCGTGCAATTACGCAGGCTCCTGGCGATCTCCCTCTTGGCCCTGACCATGTCGTGCGGCTCCGTGACCGCCCCCGATCCCGGAGCCGGAGCGGCTCCCGAGGTGACCACGCCCGACCAGATCGAGACCGACCTCGACCCGCCCACCGACCCTCCGGCCTCCGACTGCGACGTCAAGGGCGAGAACTTCTCCGAGGACGTCCGCCTGGCCCGGTGCCTGACCGAGGAGTTCTGGACCGAGCAGTTCACCGCCTCCGGCGGCACCTACCAGCCGATCACCCGGTTCGTGGAGTACAACGGCGACGACGGCCCCGACTGCGGGGGGCAGCCCTCCGTGCCGAACAACGCCTTCTACTGCCCCGACGGCCACTTCATCGCCTACGACGCGACCTGGCTGCAGGGCCTGTACGACCAGCTCGGCGACGGCGCCGTCTACGTCGTGATCCCCCACGAGTTCGGGCACTCCGTGCAGAACCAGCTGATGTCGAACTTCGAGTTCTCCGTCCAGGCCGAGCTCCAGGCCGACTGCTACGCCGGCGGGACCCTCAAGGGCCTGATCGACGGCAAGCGGCTGCAGGCGCAGGAGGGCGACGACGCCGAGCTGATGGCGAACCTGGAGAACGCCGGCGACCCGACCGACGCGTGGTGGGAGCCGGGCGCGCACGGGACCGCGCAGCAGCGGCAGCTCAACTTCGCGCGGGGCCTCGAAAGTGGCGTCGGGGCCTGCTGAAAGGGCAGACCTACCTGATGGCTCACGCGATGGCGAGTGGACAGGCCCGACGGCGACGGGTGCGGCGACCGGGGGCGGCGCTCGGGGCGGCGGTGGGGGTGCTGGCCGTGGCCAACGTCCTCAACAACACGGTGGCCCGCCGCTACGCGCCGCTGACCTCGGCGGTGGCGACGGGCGCGCTGCTCCTGATCGCCCGCCGGGCCGGGACGGGGGCCCGTGACCTCGGCTTCGCCTCACCCGTCAAGGGCGCGCTGATCGGCGGCGGCCTGGCCGCCGCCGTGGCGGCCGGCTACACCGGCGGCGTGCTGCTGCCCCCGACGCGCCGCCTGTTCATGGACGAACGGGCGCTGGCCCTGACCAGGGCCCGGCTGTTCGAGGAGGCGCTGCTGCAGGTGCCGGTCGGGACGGTCCTGCTGGAGGAGGTCGCCTTCCGGGGTGTGCTCCCGGAGCTCTTCGGCCACTCGTTCAAGCCCCGGACCGCCTCGGTGGCCTCCAACCTGCTGTTCGGGCTGTGGCACGTGCTGCCCGCCCTCGACATGGCCCGCGCCAACCCGGCCGCCGCCAGGGCGGGCACCCCCCGCCTGGTCGCCGGGACCGTCGCCACCACGACCCTGGCCGGCCTGGGCTTCCACGAACTGCGCCGGCGCGGAGGCCTGCTCGCCCCCGCGCTGCTGCACCTGGCGACCAACTCGCTCGGCTTCGTCGCGGCCCGGGGGGCCCGCCGGATGGACGCCAGGAGGATCCGCCGCTCAGCCGGTTGACATCACGTGGAACGACTCCGCGTACGTCCCCTCCGGCAGCCCCCCGGCCTGCGCGTTGGCCGACAGGAAGCCCTTGACGAAGCCCTCCATGTCGTCCATGTGGCCGGTCTGCGACTCGTGGGCGCGCAGGGCGGCGAGCTTGCGGTCGAGCGTCGCGGTCACGTCGACCCAGTGGTTCGGGGTGGGGGAGCCGATCATCCAGACCTCCCGGACCGTCCAGGCCTCCAGGCCCTCCTCGGTGAGCAGGTCGGGGAAGGCGTAGGGGTTGCGGGCGTCGGGGTAGACCGCGTCGAGGGTGGCCGAGCCGACCGCGCGGTGGTCGGGGTGGGTCGGGCCCAGCCGCACGTAGTTGCGCTCCGGCGTCGAGGTGATCACCAGGTCGGGCCGGACCTGGCGGATCACCCGGGTGATGTCCTTGCGCAGCCCCAGGGTCGCCTCGACGGCCCCGTCGGGATAGCCGAGGTGGCGGATGTCGGTCACCCCGACCTGCTTGGCGGCGGCGGCCTGTTCGGCGCGGCGGAGCTCGGCCATGCCCACGCCGTCGACGGCCCGGTCGAAGCCCCCGGCGTCGCCCGAGGTGGCCAGGAGGTAGACGACCTGGACGCCCCGGTCGGTGAGCGAGGCCACGGTGCCCGCGCCGCCGAAGTCGATGTCGTCGGGGTGGGCGGTCACCACCAGCACGGTCCGGATCTCCGCGGCGTCCAACATGGGTCCTCCAAGAAGTCGATTGCCGATGTTCGTTCACTTGAGCGAACTGTCGCTGCGCGGCCCTACGCTAGACGGGTGACCCATCCCTTGCTTGACGGCCTCAACCCCCAGCAGAAGGAGGCCGTCGTCCACCAGGGCGGCCCGCTCCTCATCGTCGCGGGAGCCGGGTCCGGCAAGACCAGGGTTCTGACCCATCGCATCGCCTACCTGCTGGCCGAGCGCGACGTCCACCCGGGCGAGATCCTCGCGATCACCTTCACCAACAAGGCCGCCCGCGAGATGAAAGACCGGGTCGACAAGCTGATCGGCCCGCGCTCCAAGGCCATGTGGGTGATGACCTTCCACAGCGCCTGCGTCCGCATCCTGCGCCGCGAGGCCAAGCGCCTGGGCTTCACCACCAGCTTCTCCATCTACGACCAGGCCGACTCCCAGCGGCTGATGGCCCTGGTCTGCCGCGAGATGGACCTCGACCCCAAGCGCTACCCGCCGAGGTCGTTCTCCGCCCAGGTCAGCAACATGAAGAACGAGCTGATCGACTACGAGACCGCCGCCGACAAGGCGCAGACCCACCTCGAGAAGACGCTAGCCGAGGCCTACCGCACCTACCAGCGCCGCCTCACCGAGGCCGGCGCGATGGACTTCGACGACCTGATCATGCTCGCGGTCACGCTGTTCCAGCTCTTCCCCGAGGTCGCCGAACACTACCGGCGCCGGTTCCGCCACGTCATGGTCGACGAATACCAAGACACCAACCACGCGCAGTACACGCTGGTCAGGGAGCTCGTCGGCGTCGAGCCGCTGAAGCCGGCCGGCGAAGACGCGATCGCCCCCGCCGAGCTCGTGGTGGTCGGCGACGCCGACCAGTCGATCTACGCCTTCCGCGGCGCCTCGATCCGCAACATCCTGGAGTTCGAGCGCGACTACCCGTCGGCCAAGACGATCCTGCTGGAGCAGAACTACCGCTCCACCCAGACGATCCTCAACGCCGCCAACGCGGTCATCTCCCGCAACGAGAGCCGCAAGCCCAAGAACCTCTGGTCCGACCAGGGCGCCGGCCCCAAGATCATCGGCTACGTCGCCGACAACGAGCACGACGAGGCCACCTTCGTCGCCCAAGAGGTCGACCGCCTCTCCGACGACGAGGGCGTCACCCCCGGCCAGGTCGCGGTCTTTTACCGCACCAACTCGGCCTCCCGCGTCTTCGAAGAGATCTTCATCCGCACCGGCCTGCCCTACCGGGTCGTCGGCGGCGTGCGCTTCTACGAGCGCAAAGAGGTCAAAGACCTGCTGGCCTACCTGCGCGTGCTGGCGAACCCGAGTGACACGGTCTCGCTGCGCCGCATCCTCAACGTGCCCAAGCGCGGCATCGGCGACCGCGCCGAGTCGATGGTCGAGGCGTTCGCGTCCAGGGAGCGGATCTCCTTCTGGGAGGGCCTGCGCCGCGCCGAGGAGGCCCACGGCATCGCGACCCGCTCGCTCAACCAGATCCGCGAGTTCGTGACCCTGCTCGACGATCTGCGGGCGAAGGAACTGCCGATCTCCGACCTGGCCGAGGAGATCCTGACCTCGACCGGCTACCGCACCGAGCTCGAGACCTCCGGCGACCCGCAAGACGAGAGCCGCATCGAGAACCTCAACGAGCTGATCTCGGTCGCCTCCGAGTTCGAGGCGGCCAACCCCGAGGGCACCCTGGTCGACTTCCTGGAGCAGGTCTCCCTGGTCGCCGACGCCGACTCGATCCCCGACCCCGACGGCGAGAGCGGCGGCGTGGTGACCCTGATGACCCTCCACACCGCCAAGGGCCTGGAGTTCCCCGTGGTCTTCCTGACCGCGATGGAAGACGGCGTCTTCCCCCACATGCGATCCCTGAGCGACCCGAAGGAACTCGAGGAGGAGCGCCGCCTCGCCTACGTGGGCATCACCCGCGCCGAGAAGCGCCTCTACCTGTCCCGCGCCGCCGTCCGCACCGCGTGGGGCGCCCCCTCCTTCAACCCGGCCTCCCGCTTCCTCGCCGAGGTCCCCCACGACCTGGTCGAGTGGCGCAACGACCCGAAGAAGAACGCGTGGGGCGCCGCGACCAAGCGCGAGACCCGCCCGCTCGCGAGCCGCGGCGGCGGCAAGCCCGCCGTCCGGTTCACCGCGGGCGACCGCGTGACCCACGACCAGTTCGGGCTGGGCACGGTGCTCGAGGTCGAGGGCGAAGACGAGAAGACCCGGGCGAAGATCGACTTTGGCAGCGCGGGCGTGAAGACCCTCATGACGCACTACGCGAAGAGCCTCGAAAAGCTGTAAAAGCAAGATCCGGGAGTGCGAAATGCGATATTTCCTGACGCGTACACCCGAGAGACGAGGATCACATGGCCGGCGAACTGATCGACGTGCACGCCCACTTCGTGACCGGTGACTACATCGCCGCCGCCACCGAAGCGGGGCACGTCACCCCCGACGGCATGCCCCGATGGCCGGCCTGGACGCCCGAAGACCACTTGAGCCTGATGGACGTCAACGGCATCCAGAAGTCGTTCCTGTCCGTCTCCTCGCCCGGCACCCACTTCGGCGACGACGTGGCGGCCCGGAAGCTCTCGCGGCAGGTCAACGAGTACGCCGCCGACCTGGCCAGAAGGCGCCCCGACCGCTTCGGCCACTTCGCCTCGCTGCCCCTGCCCGACGTCGAGGGGGCGCTGGCCGAGCTCGCCCACGCCCTCGACGAGCTGGGCGGCGACGGGGTGGCCCTGATGAGCAACGCCCACGGCCGCTATCTCGGCGACCCGGCCTACGAGCCGCTGTGGGAGGAGCTCGACCGGCGGCGGGCGGTGGTGTTCGTCCACCCGACCTCGCCGGTGAACCACGAGCAGGTCGCCATCGGGCGGCCGAGGCCGATGCTGGAGTTCATCTTCGACACCACCCGGACCGTCTCCGACCTGGTGTTCACGGGTGTCCTGACCCGGCATCCGGGCATCAGGTGGATCTTCACCCACGGCGGCGGGACCCTGCCGCTGCTGTCCGACCGCATGGAGCTGTTCCGGACCGCCTTCTTCGGCGGCTCGCCCGATGACGCGTCGGTCGTCGAGCAGGTCGGGAAGCTGTGGTTCGACATCGCCGGAACGCCCTTCCCCCGGCAGGTGCCCGCCTTGGAGAAGGCCTTCGGCGCCGAGCGGGTCCTCTACGGCAGCGACTACTGCTTCACGCCGCCTCCGGCGGTGGCGGCTCAGGTGGCGTCGGTCGACGCGACCTGGCGGGCGCTGACCACGGCCAACGCCCGCCGGCTGCTCGACCGCTGAGGTTCAGGCCGCTACGCGGCCCACCGGCTTGGCCCGCCGGAAGTCGAGGCCCTGGAAGTCGACGTCGTCGCGGTCCACGACTCCGTCGGCCGGCGGCTTGACCGACACCTTCGTACCCCATGAGACGAACCGGCTGTCGGCCGAGACCGCAGGGCCGGTCAGGCCGACCGTCGAGGCCTTGGTGGTGGTGACGATGCGGGTCACCAGGCCCTTCGCGTTCACGTAGAGCTTGAAGGACAGCGCGGCCCTCTTCTGGGCCGGCGATGGGCCACCGAAGGCGCCGAACCCCTGCAGCCACTTCGAGCTGGTCCAGAGTTCGCCAAGGGTGATCTTGCCGACGTACACCGAACCGACCCGGTTGCTCTTCTGCAGGAGTCGCTGCAGCGTGGTGGCCTCAAGGGGGTTGATGAGCTGGCCGAAGACGCCGGGCACGCCTGCCGCCGGGCCGCCGGGGAAGCGCAGCCACGTCTTGTCCCCGGGCAGGAAGGTGGCCAGGAAGCCACCCTTGATGTAAGCGGTGGCGCCGATCTTGATGACCCGTTCCGGTTTCAGCACGGCCCGCAGATGTTCCGGCAACGCCGCCATGTCGGCGGCCTTGAGCGGGAACCTGCTGCTGATGTCGGAGGCGGTCACGCCGGCCCGGCCGAACTGGAACGTCCCCGTCCGCCGGCTGAAGATCGCCGTGCCCCGGCGGAACGTGTCGGAGTACTTCACTCCGTACCCGGTCTTGTACTGCGTCTTGAGCGCCGCGACGGGGTTGGGGGCGGCCTGCGCGGGCGCCGCGCCGACCGCTGTGATCGCCGCGGTGCACGCCGCAATGGCGAGGATTCGCCTCATTGGGGGTTCCTCCGGATAAGTCCCTATATGGGATAGGGGGCGGGGAGGATTCTGCCGGACCGTTTATCTCAAATCGATCACTTATCGCGTCTTTTCACAAAGTTCACACTCGAAACACCAACAAAGCCCGTCAGGCCGAGGCTCCACCGAGACGTCCGGGCAGCCGGGTTACAGTGCGAACCATGGAATCCAGGATCAGGATCGTCGTCGCCAAACCCGGGCTCGACGGTCACGACCGCGGGGTGAAGGTCGTCGCCCGCGCCCTGCGTGACGCGGGCATGGAAGTCGTCTACACAGGTCTGCACCAGACCCCGGAGCAGATCGTCCGCACCGCCATCCAGGAGGACGCCGCCGCGATCGGGCTGTCGATCCTCTCCGGCGCCCACATGACCCTCTTCGCGAAGGTGATGGAACTCCTCCGTGAACAGGACGCCACCGACATCGTCGTCTTCGGCGGCGGCATCATCCCCGAGGAGGACATCCCCGAGCTGCAGAGCATGGGCGTGGCCGGCATCTTCACCCCCGGCGCGACCACCGAAGAGATCGTCGAGTGGGTGAAGGCGACGATCCCCGCCTCCGTCTGAGTCGCCCATTCGGTACGTATCCGGGAGCCCGCACACCCCCATCCCGGACGTCTAGTACATAACGGTAAAGTCGGCAACCCCCAAACGCCCCCCTATGACCGCGCCACGCACGGCCTGGGGCTAGGCTTTCTGCGCGGAAATGCCAGGCAGGACGACGGCGCCCTGTCCAGTGGCGCCCTCGACATTCAAAGGGACGGACCCTCGTGGACCTGTTCGAACATCAGGCGAAGGAGCTCTTCGCCGCGTACGGCATCCCGGTGCCGCGCGGAATCGTCGCGCACACCGTGGCTGAAGCACGGGCGGCGGCCGAACAACTGACCGGGCGGGTCGTGGTCAAGGCCCAGGTCAAGACCGGTGGCCGTGGCAAGGCCGGCGGCGTGAAGGTGGCCGACGACGCGAACGACGCCGAGGCGAAGGCCAAGGCCATCCTCGGCATGGACATCAAGGGCCACACGGTCCACAAGGTCCTGATCGAAGAGGCGAGCGCCATCGCGGAGGAGTACTACTTCTCCTTCCTGCTCGACCGCGCGAACCGTACCTTCCTCGCGATCTGCTCCGCCGCCGGCGGCATGGACATCGAAGAGGTCGCGCACACCGCCCCCGAGAAGGTGGCGAAGGTCCCGGTCAACCCGATCGACGGGATCGACCGGGCGCGGGCGCGTGAGATCGCCCAGGCCGGCGGGCTGCCCGAGAAGTCGCTCGACGGGGCCGCCGAGCTCATCGAGCGCCTGTGGGCGGTCTTCGTCGACGAAGACGCCTCGCTCGTCGAGGTCAACCCGCTGATCCTCACGGCCGACGGCCAGGTGAAGGCGCTCGACGGCAAGGTCACGCTCGACGCCAACGCCGACTTCCGCCAGAAGGACCACGAGGTCTTCGTCGACAAGGCGGCCGAAGACCCGCTCGAGGCGCGGGCCAAGGAGAAGCACCTCAACTACGTGAAGCTCGACGGCAACGTCGGCATCATCGGCAACGGCGCCGGTCTGGTCATGTCCACCCTCGACGTGGTCGCCTACGCCGGCGAGCAGTTCCCCGGCTCGCCGAAGCCGGCCAACTTCCTCGACATCGGCGGCGGCGCCTCGGCCGAGGTGATGGCCAACGGGCTGGAGATCATCCTGTCCGACCCGGCCGTGAAGTCGGTGTTCGTGAACGTCTTCGGCGGCATCACCGCCTGCGACGCGGTCGCCGACGGCATCGTCAGCGCCTTCAAGCTGCTGGGCGACCGGGGCGAGGCGGTCACCCGCCCGCTCGTGGTCCGCCTCGACGGCAACAACGCGGCGCTGGGCCGCGAGATCCTGCAGAACGCCGCCCTCCCGGGCGTCGAACTGGTCGACACCATGGACGACGCGGCCAAGCGCGCCGCCGAACTCGCCGCGGTAGGTGCGTAATGGCCATCTGGCTCACCGAGAAAAGCCGAATCATCGTCCAGGGCATCACGGGGTCCGAGGGCACCAAGCACACCCTGCGGATGCTGGCCTCCGGCGCCAACGTCGTCGGCGGCGTGAACCCGCGCAAGGCGGGCACCACCCACGAGGGCCTGCCGGTGTTCGCGACCGTCGCCGAGGCGATGGAGAAGACCAAGGCCGACGTCAGCGTCATCTTCGTGCCGCCGGCCTTCACCGCCGGCGCGGTGAAGGAGGCGATCGACGCCGAGATCCCGCTCGCGGTCGTCATCACCGAGGGCGTGCCGATCCACGACACGACCGAGTTCTGGGCCTATGCCACCGCCAAGGGCAACAAGACCCGGATCATCGGCCCGAACTGCCCCGGCATCGCCTCGCCCGGCGCCTCCAACGCCGGCATCATCCCCGCCGACATCACCACCCCGGGCCGCATCGGCCTGGTCTCGAAGTCGGGCACGCTGACCTACCAGCTCATGTACGAGCTGCGCGACTTCGGCTTCTCGACGGCGGTCGGCATCGGCGGTGACCCGGTCATCGGCACCACCCACATCGACGCCCTCCAGGCGTTCCAGGACGACCCGGGCACCGACGCCATCGTCATGATCGGCGAGATCGGCGGCGACGCCGAGGAGCGCGCGGCGGCCTACATCGAGAAGAACGTGACCAAGCCCGTCGTGGCCTACGTCGCCGGATTCACCGCCCCCGAGGGCAAGACGATGGGCCACGCCGGCGCCATCGTGTCGGGTTCGGCCGGCACCGCCCAGGCGAAGAAAGAAGCGCTGGAGAAGGTCGGCGTCCGCGTCGGCAAGACCCCCAGCGAGACCGCCCGCCTGATGCGGGAGATCATGCAGAACCGCTAGTCCTGTTGTTCAGGCAGATTCCAAGCGCGAGCCACAGCCGGCCTTCGGCCGTCCGCGTCTCGCGCCCGAGAACCCCGGCGCCAAGCGCCGGGGTTCTCGTTTTCGTAAGGACAAACGGGACGGCCCTTCGGCGCGGCGTGACCCTGTTACGGCCCGCCCTTGAGAGCATCGGCTACTGTGACGGCGCTTCTCGACCAGATTCGGACAGTCCCCCGGGCCGTCTTCGGCGACGACGACCGGCGTCCGCTGCCGGTCTCCGGAATGCTGGCCGCGGCGGGCACGCTCGGCATCGGCCTGGCGGTTCTCACCACGCTGACGCTGATCGGCTGGATCGCGGCGCCGCGCGGCACGTTTGGCGCGGGGCTGCCGGGGGTGTTCCGGACCGCCTGCCAGCTGTGGCTGGCCGCCCACCACGCCGGGTTCGAGATCCCGGGCGGCGGCCGGGTGGGCCTGCTCCCGCTGGGCCTGATGATCCTGCCGGGCACCCTGCTCTACCGGGCCGGGCTGTGGATGGCCAGAGACGCCGACCTGCGGCTGCGGCTGCCCGCGCGGCTGCCGAAGGGCTCGTCCAAAGACCTGGCGAACGCCCGCCGCAAGGCCCAGCTCATCCTGATCGCCCGCGCCGGCATCTCGCTGGCCGCGCCCTACGCCCTGCTGGCCGGGATGATCGCGCTGGTGGCGCGCAACGAGGTGACCCAGCCGTTCGTGGCCGAGGCCCTGATCAGCCACCTGCTGCTGGCGTTCCTGGCCGGTTCGGTGGCGGTGGCCCGCACGATCGGGCCGTGGCGGGCGATGGTCCGGCTGCTGCCCGAACGGCTGCGCTCGGTCGTGGTGGGCACCTTCGTGGCCGTGTCGCTGATGCTGGCGGCCGGGCTGCTGCTGGTGCTCGGCATGATCGCGGTGAAGTTCGGCGAGATCAGGGCCCTCACCGACGCGCTCAGCCCCGGGCTGGTGGGCGGGGCGCTGCTGGCGCTGGTCGAGGTGCTCTACCTGTTCAACGCGGGGATCTGGGGGATGGCGTACATCACCGGACCCGGGTTCGCCATCGGGGCCGGCACGCTGGTCGCGCCGACCGGGGTGAAGCTGGGCGCGATCCCGTCGCTGCCGCTGCTGGGCGCGCTGCCCGAGTCGGGCCCGGTGCCGCCGTGGCTGATGGCCGTGGTGGCCGTCCCGTTCGCGGCCGGGGCGGTGGCCGGGGTGGTGGTCGCCCGCATCGCGCCCACGCCGTCGCTGGAGGCGGCGCCGCTGTGGGGGTTCGTCTGCGGAGTGAGCTCCGGCGCGGTCGCCGGGCTGCTGGCGGCGCTGTCGGGCGGCCCGCTGGGCGGCGCCCGCATGGCCGCCGTCGGCCCCTCGGCCTGGGAGGTCGCCTTCTCGGTCATGCTCGAAGTGGGCGTGGCGGCGGGCATCTCGGCCGGGCTGGCCAACTGGTGGCTGATCTCACACACGCCCGCGCAGCAGCCGATCGCCGAGGTCGTCACCAAGGTCAAGAAGAAGCGCAAGGCCAAGAAGGAGCCCCTGCCCGGCCACTGGATGGACGCCACCGAGGCCGACACCATCCCGATCCCGGTGATCCGCGACGTCGAGCCCGACGACCACGCCGTCGAGACCTTCGCCCGCAAACGCTCAACGCCGATCAGGCCCGACGACGACGAGGAGCCGATCGACGATCCGACCGGCGCCCACGTCACCTATCTGAACAGCAAGAACGACTAGCCGGGCAGCGGCATGTTCGCCGGCCAGGGCATGCCCAGCTTGGCCTCCAGCGCCGTCTTCAGCTGGGTGGAGCACTCGGTCTGCGCCGTGACGGTGCCGGCGCCCTTCAGGCACTCCGTGTACGCCGTCAGCTCGGTCCCCAGGTAGACCTGCACGGCCGTGGTGACCCCGCCGAGCAGGAAGGCCAGCGTGGAGATGACCAACGCGCCGGTCGCCATCCCGGTCGACTGGCCGCCCTTCTTGAGGGTCCGCAGGTCGCGGACGCCCACGATGAGGCCGAACACCGACAGGGCCAGGCCCATCGTCGGCACGAACAATGTGAAGATCAGCGCCATGAGAGCGAGGGCCAGCGCCCGGCGCCCGCCCATCTCCGCGGCCGTCTGCAGTGGTGTGGTCACGATCTCCCGCCTTGCTGATAGGGCCTTCACGCCGCACGACGGCGTGACCGATACCCTTTGTCACGCACCCGTTCACTTCCCCGAAGGAGACCGCTCTGTCTTCCCGGCTCGTGGTCCTCGTCTCGGGTTCGGGGACCAACCTACAAGCCCTTCTCGACGTGGCGGCAGATCCGGCCTACGGAGCGACCGTCGTGGCCGTCGGGGCCGACCGTCCGGCGATCGAGGGGCTGGCCCGCGCCGAACGCGCCGGCCTGCCCACCTTCGTCGAGCGGGTAAGTGATCATACGGCCCGCGAGGCGTGGGATTCCGCCCTGGCCGAGAAGATCGCCGAGTACAAACCCGATCTGGTGGTGTCGGCCGGGTTCATGAAGATCCTCGGTCCGGCCGTGCTGTCGCGGTTCACGGTGGTCAACACCCACCCGGCGCTCCTCCCGGCCTTTCCCGGCGCCCACGCCGTACGCGACGCGCTCGCCTACGGGGTGAAGGTCACCGGCTGCACCGTCCACCTCGTCGACGACGGGGTCGACACCGGCCCGGTGATCGCCCAGACGGCGGTGCCGGTCGAAGACGGCGACGACGAGGCGACGCTGCACGAGCGGATCAAGGGCGTCGAGCGCGGGCTGCTGGTCGAGGTGGTCGGGCGGATGGCCCGCGAGGGCTGGCGGGTCTCCGGGCGCACGGTGCGCCTCGGCACGACCCTCTGAACAGAACACAGGAGGCTACACAGTGACTCGGATCGCCATCCGGCGCGCGCTGATCACGGTTTACGACAAGACCGGCCTGGAAGACCTCGCGCGAGGCCTCGAAGCGGCGGGTGTGGAGATCGTCTCGACCGGCGGCACGGCCGCCGCCATCGCCGCCTACGGCATCCCGGTCACGAAGGTCGAGTCGCTGACGGGCTTCCCCGAGTGCCTCGACGGCCGAGTGAAGACCCTCCACCCGCGCGTGCACGCCGGGCTGCTGGCCGACGGCGCCAACCCCGATCACGTCACCCAGCTCGAAGAGCTGGAGATCGAGCCGTTCCAGCTCTGTGTGGTCAACCTCTATCCGTTCCGCGAGACGGTCGCCTCGGGCGCCTCCGACGCCGACTGCGTCGAGAAGATCGACATCGGCGGCCCGGCGATGATCCGCGCCGCCGCCAAGAACCACGGCACGGTCGCCGTGGTCGTCGACCCGCGCTCCTACCCCTCGGTGCTGGCCGCGATCGACGAGGGCGGTTTCACCGTCACCGAGCGCCGCCGGCTGGCCGCCACCGCCTACGCCCACACGGCCAGCTACGACGTGGCCGTGGCCTCGTGGTTCGCCAACGTCTACGCCCCCGAGGGCGAGTGGCCGACGTTCATGGGAGCCGACTGGAACCTCAAAGACGTGCTGCGTTACGGTGAGAATCCCCACCAGCGCGCCGCCCTCTACTCGACGGGCTCGGGCGGCCTGGCGGGCGCCCAGCAGCTGCACGGCAAGGAGATGTCCTACAACAACTACGTCGACGCCGATGCCGCCTGGCGCTCGGCCTGGGACTTCGACGCCCCGGCCGTCGCGATCATCAAGCACGCCAACCCGTGTGGCATCGCCGTGGGCGACGACGTTGTCGAGGCTCACCGCAAGGCCCATGAGTGCGACCCGGTCTCGGCCTACGGCGGTGTCATCGCGGTCAACCGCGAAGTCACCAGGGAGCTGGCCGAGCAGATCGCGCCCATCTTCACCGAGGTGGTCGTGGCGCCGTCGTTCGCGGCCGACGCCCTGACCGTGCTGAAGGAGAAGAAGAACCTCCGGCTGCTGGCCTGCCCGCAGGGCCCCCGGAACGCCGCCGAGTTCCGGCGCATCGACGGGGGGCTGCTGGTGCAGACCGTCGACCGCGTCGACGCGCCCGGTGACGGCGTCGCAGGGTGGGAACTGAAGGCCGGTCCGGCGGTCTCCGCCGAGACGCTGGCCGATCTGGAGTTCGCCTGGAAGGCCGTTCGTTCGGTCAAGTCGAACGCGATCCTGCTGGCCAGCGACGGCGCCTCGGTCGGCGTCGGCATGGGCCAGGTCAACAGGGTCGACTCGGCGCGCCTGGCGGTCACGCGGGCCGGGGAGCGGGCGGCCGGCTCGGTGGCCGCGTCCGACGCGTTCTTCCCGTTCGCCGACGGCCTGCAGGTGCTGGTCGACGGCGGCGTGACCGCGATCGTGGAGCCGGGCGGCTCGATCCGTGACGACGAGGTCATCGCGGCGGCGCAGGCCGCCGGGGTGAGCCTCTACTTCACCGGCACCCGCCACTTCTTCCACTAAGGGGCCAGACATGAGCGCAGGGATTCTCGACGGCAAGGCCACCGCGGCCAAGATCAAGCTCGACTTGGCGCTGCGCGTCGGCAAGCTCGCCGAGGCGGGCGTCACGCCGGGGCTGGGCACGGTCCTGGTCGGCGACGACCCGGCCAGCCACATCTACGTCGCCAGCAAGCACCGCGACTGCGCCGAGGTCGGCATCAACTCGATCCAGCGCGAGCTGCCCGCCGACGCGACCCTCGGCCAGGTCGAGGACGTCATCGACGAGCTCAACGCCGACCCCGCGTGCAACGGCTACATCGTCCAGCTGCCGCTGCCGCGGCACCTCGACACGATGGCGCTGCTGGAGCGGGTCGACCCGGCCAAGGACGCCGACGGCCTCCACCCGGTCAACCTGGGCCGGTTGGTCCACATGGTGGACGCGCCGCTGCCCTGCACCCCGCGCGGCATCGTCGACCTCCTGCGGGAGTACGACGTGCCGATCAACGGCGCCGAGGTGGTGGTGATCGGCCGGGGCATCACGGTCGGCCGTCCGCTGGGCCTGCTGCTCACCCGCCGGACCGAGAACGCCACCGTCACCCTGTGCCACACCGGAACGCGTGACCTGGCCGACCACGTGCGGCGGGCCGACATCGTCGTCGCGGCGGCCGGGGTGCCCGGGCTCATCACCGCCGAGATGGTGAAGCCGGGTGCGGCCGTGCTGGACGTCGGTGTGTCGCGGGTCGACGGAAAGATCGCCGGCGACGTCGCGCCCGACGTCGCCGAAGTCGCCGGGTGGGTCGCGCCCAATCCCGGCGGTGTCGGACCGATGACCCGCGCCCTGCTGCTGACCAACGTGGTCGAGGCCGCGGAGCGGGACGCGGGTCTGCTGAGCTAGAAAGCGGAGACCCCTCGCCGAGCTCCGCGACCCGTCAGCCGGTCATCAGCCCGGTCATCAGCTCGCCCGGCGCCCGGCAGCGGGCGCCGAGGCGGGATGCGCCGGAGTTCCGCCTCCCTCGGTCGCCCGTTGTGGCGGGACGACCGGGGTCGGGCGGACCAGCCCGAGCGCGACCACCTCGTTGGCGAGGCGGGTGCGCCGGTTGGTGCCCTCGGGAATGCGGAACTTCTGGTAGAGCCGCAGCAGGTGCTGCTTCACCGCGGCCTCCGTGACGACCAGGTCGTCGGCGATCTCGCGAGCGGTCGCGGGCGCCACGAACGCTTCGTCCGAGAGCGCCGGCCGACAGAGCGACGTCAGCACGTCGACCTCACGCCGGGTGAGCTCGGGTGCGGCGGCCCGCCGCAACTCGACCTCTGGCGCCAGGTCTTCGCGTGGTATCCCGCCGACGCGCGCACGGGCGGCCCCGAACGAGACGACGTCGCCGTCGTCGAGGACCCTCCGCGCGATCGGCCTGCCGTTCACCCGTGTGCCGTTGCGGGACAAGCCCAGGTCAACGACATACAGGTAAGGTCCCCGCCTGACGAACTCGGCGTGTAAACGCGACACGCTCGGGTCTGTCAGCCGGATGTCGGCGCCTCGGCCCCGGCCGATCGTGGTGATCTCGGGGCGCAAGGGCACCACCTCGCCGGTGTCCTCAATCCGTATGAACGGCCCCTCCACGGCAGTTCCTCCCCAGGTAGCCCGCCGTTACTTTCACATCAGCTGCGGCTTACCCAAACGTGGGGATCGGGAATCGCCTTTGCCTTGACCAGATCCGGCGCCTAATTGGTCTAGGCCTCTGGAGGGGTGCTTAACCAGCTCACGGGTAGACTTTCGCGGTAGATAAGCGGAGGAAACACTCATGGCAGACAAGCCCACCAAAGGCCTCGCCGATGTCGTCGCCGCGTCAACAGCGCTCAGCGACATCGACGGCAAGGCCGGTCTGTTGTTCTACCGCGGATACGACATCCACGACCTGGCCGGCCGTACGACATTCGAGGAAACCGCCCACCTTCTCCAGCACGGCACCCTCCCGAACCGCGACCAGCTCGCCGAATACGGCGCGGAACTCGTGCGGGGGCGCGCGCTCGGCAGTCTCGTCGAGCAGAACGTCGTGGAGATCGCCGAGAAGCAGGAGCCCATGGAGGCCCTGCGCACGCTGCTCTCACTGACCAGCGCCGACGATCCCGACAAGGACTCCAACGCCGCCGACGCGAACCTGCGCAAGGCGGCCCGGCTGACGGCGCTGCAGCCGATCCTGGTGGCCCGCTTCCACGCGGCCCGCCGGGGCGTGGAGGCCCCCGAGCCCGATCCCGACAAGTCGATCGCGGCCAACTTCCTGCGCCAGATCACCGGCAAGGAGCCGACGCCCCGGGAAGTCGAGATCTTCGACGAGTGCCTGGTGCTGCACGCCGACCACACGATGAACGCCTCGACGTTCGCCGCCCGGGTCTGCGCGGCCACCCTGTCGGACATGCACTCGGCCGTGGTCGCCGCCATCGGCACCCTCAAGGGGCCGCTGCACGGCGGCGCCAACGAGCAGGTGATGCGCACCCTGGAGACGCTCGACCCCACCGGCGTCGCCGACGCGGTGCGGGCGAAGCTGGCCGGCGGCGAGAAGATCATGGGGTTCGGCCACCGGGTCTACAAGACCGAGGACCCCCGGGCCACCCACCTGCGCCGCATGTCGGAGGAGCTGGGCGAAGCGTCCGGCGACGACACCTACTATCGGATGTCGAAGGAGATGGAGGAGGTCGTCTTCGCGGAGAAGGGCCTCTATCCCAACGTCGACTTCTACGCCGCGACGGTCTACCACTTCCTCGGCATCCCGACCGACCTGTTCACCCCGGTGTTCTCGGTCAGCCGGATGGCGGGGTGGACCGCCCACGTCATCGAGCAGCACGCCGACAACCGGCTGATCCGCCCGGACAGCGAGTACATCGGCGCGCGCGACCAGAAGTGGGTCCACATCGACGAGCGGTAGAGCGAGACGCGGACGGCCGAAGGCCGGCCGTGGCTCGCGATGTGAACCTGCCCACATATGCCCGCACCTGACCAGAGACGGAACCGACCATCAACACCAACGCGAGGCGCATGGCCTGGGGGGCCTACGTCATGGTGGCCGCGGGCGCGGCCACCGGGCTGATCCTCATCGCCGTGCTCCCGGAACCCTGGTTGGGCGGCGTCGTGCTCGGCGCCGCCTTTCTCGCGGGCGCGGTGCTGCGACTGCTGCTGCCCCGGCGTCACTCCGGCGGCCTGTCGGTCCGGTCGCGCCTCACCGACACCCTCACCCTCACCGTGTTCGGGCTGCTGATGGTGGCGGCCGGGGTCCTGCTGGAGGTCGACCTCCATCCCTCCGACCTCATCGTCGACCAGGCACGGCCGTCCGATAGCCTCGTCGGCCAGTGACCTCAAAAAGGACGCAGGCCATGCCCGACTTCGGGGCAAATGTTCGTTCAGAAGGGGAACCCCACGAATGCCCAAGATCAAGGTAGCGGGTCCGGTCGTCGAGCTTGACGGCGACGAGATGACCCGGATCATCTGGCAGTTCATCAAGGACCAGCTGATCCTGCCCTACCTCGACGTCGACCTCAAGTACTTCGACCTCGGCATCGAGCACCGTGACGCCACCGACGACCAGGTCACCATCGACGCCGCGAACGCGATCAAGCAGTACGGCGTCGGCGTCAAGTGCGCCACGATCACCCCCGACGAGGCCCGTGTCGAGGAGTTCGGCCTGAAGAAGATGTGGAAGTCCCCGAACGGGACGATCCGCAACATCCTCGGCGGCGTCATCTTCCGTGAGCCGATCATCATGTCGAACGTGCCGCGCCTGGTGCCCGGCTGGACCAAGCCGATCATCGTCGGCCGTCACGCGTTCGGCGACCAGTACCGCGCCACCGACCTCAAGGTCCCGGGCGAGGGCACGCTGACCCTGACCTTCACCCCGAAGGACGGCAGCGAGCCGATCGAGCTCAACGTCTTCGACTTCCCCGGCGGCGGCGTCGCGCTGGCCATGTACAACCTCGACGAGTCGATCCGTGACTTCGCCCGGTCGTCCATGCGCTACGGCCTGGCCCGCAACTACCCGGTCTACCTGTCGACGAAGAACACGATCCTGAAGGCCTACGACGGCCGGTTCAAGGACATCTTCGCCGAGGTGTTCGAGAGCGAGTTCAAGGCCGACTTCGAGGCGGCCGGGATCACCTACGAGCACCGGCTGATCGACGACATGGTGGCGGCGTCCCTCAAGTGGGAGGGCGGCTACGTCTGGGCGTGCAAGAACTACGACGGCGACGTCCAGTCGGACACGGTGGCGCAGGGCTTCGGGTCGCTCGGCCTGATGACCTCGGTGCTGATGACCCCCGACGGCCAGACCGTCGAGGCCGAGGCCGCCCACGGCACGGTGACCCGCCACTTCCGGCAGCACCAGCAGGGCAAGCCGACGTCGACCAACCCGATCGCGTCGATCTTCGCCTGGACCCGTGGCCTGCAGCACCGCGGCAAGCTCGACAACCAGCCCGAGGTCGTCGACTTCGCCACGAAGCTCGAAGAGGTCTGCGTCGAGACCGTCGAGAGCGGCAAGATGACCAAGGACCTGGCGCTGCTGGTCGGCGGCGACGCCGAGTGGCTGACCACCCAGGACTTCCTGGCCACCCTCGACGAGAACCTCCAGAAGAAGATGGCCTGACGTACACCCCCTTGAGCCGCTCGCCTTTCCCCGGTGGGCGGCTCTTGTGTTTGCCGTAAAGTCAGCCTGGCCAATCAATGACTAAACGGTGGGAAACATTCATGATCGAGCCGCTCGGGTCGGGGGACCCGAAACAGCTCGGTCCCTTCACCCTGTCCGGGCGGATCGGCGAGGGCGGCCAGGGGACCGTCTACCTCGGCACCGATCCTTCGGGTGAGCGGGCCGCGGTGAAACTGCTGCACGTCAAGTTCAGCGGCGACGCGATGGCCCGCTCCCGCTTCGCGCGGGAGCTCCGGGCCGCCGAGCGCGTGGCCAGTTTCTGCACGGCCCGGGTGATCGCCGCCGACCTCGAAGGCGACACCCCCTACATCGCCAGCGAGTACATCGACGGCCCGTCGCTGCGCGAGCAGATCGACCGGTCGGGCCCGATGAGCGGCGACGACCTCGAACGGCTCGCCGTCGGCACCGCGACCGCGCTGACCGCCATCCACCAGGCGGGCATCATCCACCGCGACTTCAAGCCCGACAACGTGCTGCTCGCCACCGACGGGCCCCGGGTGGTCGACTTCGGCATCTCCCGCATCCTCGACTCCACGGGCACCATCACCAGCCGGGCGATCGGCACACCGGCGTACATGGCGCCCGAGCAGGTCTCCGGAGACGACGTCGGCGCCTACACCGACGTGTTCGCGTGGGGCGCGACGATCGCCTACGCCGCCACCGGGCAGGCCGCGTTCGGGGCGAAATCGATCGCGGCGGTGCTGAACCGGATCCTCAACCACGACATCGACCTGACCCCGCTGCCCGAACCGCTGCGCGGCGTGGTGGCGGCGAGTGTGAGCAAGCGGCCGGCCGACCGTCCGACGGCGGGGCAGATCCTGCTGCGGCTGCTCGGCCACCCCGAGACCGGCGACGCCTCGACCGTGGTGATGACCCAGGGCGCCCTGGTGGCCAACCCCGAGACCGGCCCCTTCCCCGTCGTGAAGGACGTCGCAGGCAAGGACGTCGACGACGAGACCCGGGCGTTCCGGGTGCCGCCGCCCCAGAAGCCGCCGTCGAAGCGGGCGAAGAAGTGGTGGCTGCCGGCCTCCATGGCGGCCGCCGCCGCGCTGGTGCTCGGCGGGGTCGCGGTCGTGGTGACCCTGATGGTCAACTCGCCCGACGCCGCCACGAAGGCGAGTCCCGCCCCGAGCCGTTCGGCTCCCTACGCGTCGGTGCTGGAGAAGGCCAGACGGACGGGGAAGCTGACGATCGGGGTCAAGGGCGACCTGCCCGGCGTCGGGTTCGGCCCCGGCGACGAGCCGCCGACGGGGTTCGAGGTCGAGGTCGGCCGCTACCTCGCCAAGGAGCTCGGCGCGAAGAGCGTGGAGGTCCGGGAGGTGACGGCGTACAACCGGGTGCAGGCGCTGACCAGCGGGGCGGTCGACCTGGTGGTGGCGACCTACGCCTGGGAGACGTCCAGGAACGACTGGGCCACCCTCGCGGGGCCCTACTACCAGGCCCGCAACGACGTGCTGGTGGCCGACGACTCGAACATCAGGTCAGCCGCCGACCTGCGGGGCAAGCGGCTGTGCGTGCGGCCCGGCACCAACGCGACGGAGATCCAGAAGTGGCTCGCCGGCCAGGGGATCGCCATGGAGGCGGTCAAGGGCACCGACGCGGGCCACTGCATGGACATGCTGCGCACCCGTCTGGTCGACGCCTTTCCCGGCGACGACATCATGCTCGCCGGGTTCGCCAACCGGGAGGCGGTGAAATACCGGGTGCTCGGTCTGGGCGTCGGCTCGGCCCGCTACTCCGTCGGGGTGCCGAAGGGCGACTTCGAGACCTGCGAGGCGGTCCGCCACGCCATCGTCAAGCTCTTCGACTCCGGCACGGCCCGCAGCCTGCTGGCCGAGTTCTTCGGCAACGCCGTCTTCACCCCCGACCGCAGCATCCCGGTCAAGGTGCCCTGCCGTTAACCCCGTCGCCTCGGCCGCAGCAGCAGGACGATCATCACCAGGATCTCCAGCGCGAACGCCGCCCCCATCACCGTCGGCGTCAGCCACTCGGCGTGGTCGGGGCAGGTGGTCCGGAACGGCGTGCCGTCGACCACGACGGTCTCGCAGTTGAACAGGACGAGCGGGACGACGTACACCCACAGCACGCCCAGCGGCCACACCAGCAGGCCGAGCGCCTTCTCCCACGGACGCCAGCGGCGGGAGGCCAGCAGGAGGTAGGCGCCCACGAGCCAGCCGACGACGAACAGCACGCCGCCGAAGGTCAGCAGCAGGACCGTGGTGACGTCGTAGAGCAGGGCGCGGACTTTGCCGTCCCGTGTCTCTTCCATGGGGTCGACGGTAGCGTGTCCGAACGATCATCTCGACGCCCCGGACGTTGAATTGGTGCCATGCGTCGATGGATGGTCGCGGGGGTCGCGTTCCTCGTCTCGGGGGTCCTCGCCGGTCCCGCGCTGGCGTCCGGGCCCGGCGGGCACGAGGGCCAGTGGGGCGGAGCCGATCTGTCGGTGTCCATCGAGGCCCATCCGAAGGTCGCCCAGCCGGGGCAGCCGCTGTCCTACACCGTCCAGGTGAAGAACGGCGGACCGGGCGACGCGGTGTTGCCGACGCTGACGGTCCGCGTACCGACCGACTTCAAGATCGTGAATGTGGACGTCGCCGGGTGCCAGCCCGGCCGGGGCCTCTCGGAGGTCGTCTGCCACTCGCCCAAGGACGTGGCGGCCGGTCAGTCGGGCGGGGTGGTGATCACCGGTCTGGTGCGTCCCAGCGCCGCCGGACCGCTGCGCGCCCAGGCCCGGCTCACCTCCGAGGTCCTCGACGGCCACGACACCGACAACGAGGCCGAGTCGGTCGTCAAGGTCGACGAGGGCGCCGACCTGACCGTGAAACTCTCCGCCGCGCGGGGCGGCGGCCGCCGGACCGTGCACGCGGCGGTCCGCAACCGGGGCCCGCGCGTGGTGCGCGACGCCATGGTCTTCGTCGACGGGGCCCGTTGCGGCGGCCGGACCGGCTGCGTGGTGCCGACGATCCGGCCCGGGGGCACGGCCTGGTTCCGGCTGGCGGTGCGGCGGGGCAGGCATGCGGTGACGGCGATCGTGCGCTCACAGGGGCGCGGCGACCGCCATCCCGCCAACAACCAGGCCTCGATGAGGCTCAGGGACAGGGCGGCGTCCCGGTGATCATGTACGCGCCGCCGGTGGCGAACACCACCCCCGCCGCGGAGGCGAGGCTGCCCAGCACGACGAGCAGCGTGATTCCCGCGTATGCCAGCACTCGCCTCATAGCCGAGACCTAATCACATTTTCACGCTGCGAATCCGGGCAATTACCGAACTGCTCGCCATGCGTCCTCGATGATCGAGGTCAGCCCGCTGTGCTCGGGCTGCCAGCCCAGCTCCTTCTGGATCAGCTCCGACGACGCGACCAGCACCGCCGGGTCGCCCGCCCGCCGGGGCGCGATGGACGAGGGGATCGGGTGGCCGGTGACCTCGCGGCAGACGTCGACGACCTGCTGGTTGGAGAAGCCGGCCCCGTTGCCGAGGTTGAAGATCTTGTGGACGCCCCTCTCGCAGGCCGCCAGCGCCAGCAGGTGGGCGTTGGCGACGTCGGAGACGTGCACGTAGTCACGGACGCATGTGCCGTCGGGCGTGGGGTAGTCGCCGCCGAACAGACTGATCGACTCGCGCTCGCCGAGCGCGACCTTGAGCACGTTGGGGATCAGGTGGGTCTCGATCACGTGGCGCTCGCGGTAGCGGCCGTAGGCGCCGGCCACGTTGAAGTAGCGCAGGCTCACCGCGCCGATGCCGTACATCGCGGCGAAGGCGGTCAGGGTGGTGTCGACGGCCAGCTTCGAGGCCCCGTAGGGGTTGGTCGGCCGGGTCGGGTCGGTCTCCTTGATCGGCGTGTTCTCGGGCTCGCCGTAGGTCGCGGCGGTGGAGGAGAAGACGATGTGGCCGACGCCGCCCTTGCGCATGGCCTCCAGCAGGCGCAGCGTTCCGCCCAGGTTGTGCGACCAGTAGAGTGCGGGCTTCTCGACGGACTCGCCGACCAGGCTCCTGGCCGCGAAGTGGAGCACCGCGTTGAACCCGGACAGGTCGCCCGGCTCCATGAAGGAGCCCTCGACGAACCGCGCGCCGTCGGGCACCGCGTCGGCGTGGCCGGTCGACAGGTCGTCGAGCACGGTGACCTCGTGTCCCGCCTCGACGAGCTGCGCCGCGGTCACGCTGCCGATGTAGCCCGCGCCTCCGGTAACCAGTAGCTTCACGTTGGATTCCGTTCGACTATGTTCGTTTTTGTACGACGCCCAGCCTAGCCGCGCACTGAGTACGCTTTCAGGTCTCTCGTCATCGGAAGTCGCCAGGGCGGAAACATTCCAGTGAACAGTCTCGCGGCCAACATCGCCCTCGTCTTGGTGTTCATCCTGATCGGGGGCTACTTCGCGGCGGCCGAGATGGCCCTCGTCTCGCTGCGCGAGAGCCAGGTGCGGCGGCTGGAGAAGCTCGGCCGCCGCGGCGCCCGGGTGGCCAAGCTCGCCCGCGACCCCAACAGGTTCCTGTCGGCGGTCCAGATCGGGGTCACCGTGGCGAGCATGCTCTCGGCCGCCTTCGGCGCCGACAAGCTCGCGGGCGAGCTGACCCCGGTGATCGAGGGCTGGGGCCTGCCGCCGTCGGCCGCGCCGCTGCTCTCGCTGCTGGTGGTGACCCTCTGCATCTCGTACGTCTCCCTCGTCCTCGGCGAGCTGGTCCCCAAGCGCCTGGCGCTCCAGCGGGCCGAAGGCCTGGCGCTGCTGGTCGCGCCCTTCGTCGACCGGATCGCGGCGCTGTCGCGCCCGGTCATCTGGGCGCTGTCGAAGTCGACCGACGGCGTGGTGCGGCTGCTGGGCGGCAACCCCAAGGCCGACCGCGAGGCGATGACGATCGAGGAACTGCGCGACATGGTGGCCGGGCACGCCGAGCTGACCGCCGACGAGCGGCACCTGATCGCCGAGGTCTTCGCGGCCGGCAAGCGGCAGCTGCGGGAGGTGATGCTGCCGCGTACCGAGGTGGAGTTCATGGCCGCCGACACCACGCTGGCCGAGGCGGCGGTGCTGGTCGCCTCGCTGCCCCACTCCCGTTTCCCCGTCTACCGCAACTCCTACGACGAGGTCGTCGGGTTCGTGCACGTGCGCGACCTGCTCGACCCGGTGCTCACCGGCCGGATCGACCCGATCTCCGAGGTGGTGCCGATCCGCCCGGTCAAGCAGGTCCCGGGCACCAAACGCGTGCTGGCCACCCTGTCGGAGATGCGCGACGAGGGCCACCACCTGGCCATCGTGGTCGACGAGTACGGCGGCACGGCCGGCATCGTCACCCTGGAGGACCTGGTCGAGGAGCTGATCGGCGACATCCGCGACGAATACGACCACGAGGAGCCCGGCATCCGCCGCATCGCGGGCGACGTCGAGGTCGAGGGCCTGCTCCGCCTGGTCGACGCCCACTCCGAGATCGGCGTCCGGCTCCCCGAGGGGCCCTACGAGACCATCGGCGGTTTCCTGATGGCCCGGCTGGGCCATCTGCCGGTGGTGGGGGAGGCCGTGGAGGTGCCCGGCGCCCGCCTGACGGTCACGGAGATGGACGGACGGCGGGTCTCCCGGGTCAGGGTCACCCCCGCCACCCCGGAGCCGTAAATCGTCGCGACCAGGCCGGGGTTGCTGGAAGAATGACGTCATGGCTCGCCCTCGTGTTCTTTCCGGCATCCAGCCCACGTCGGACTCGTTCCACCTCGGCAACTACCTGGGCGCGGTCCGCCAGTGGGTCCCGCTCCAGGAGACCCACGACGCGTTCTACATGGTCGTCGACCTGCACGCGATCACGATCGCGCCGACCGCGGCCGAACTGCGCGCCCGCACCCGCACCGCCGCCGCGCAGCTGTTCGCCTGCGGCCTCGACCCCGAGCGGTCGTCGGTGTTCGTGCAGAGCCACGTGCGCGAGCACGCCGAGCTGGCCTGGATGCTCAACTGCCTGACCGGCATGGGCGAGGCCGGGCGGATGACCCAGTTCAAGGACAAGTCGGCCAAATACGGTGAGGGCTCGGCCTCGGTGGGGCTGTTCACCTACCCGATCCTGCAGGCCGCCGACATCCTGCTCTACCAGACCGACCAGGTCCCCGTGGGCGCCGACCAGAAGCAGCACATCGAGCTCACCCGCGACCTCGCCCAGCGCTTCAACGCGCGCTACGGGCCGACGTTCACGGTGCCCAATCCGCACATCGTGAAGGCCGTCGAGAAGATCACCGACCTGCAGGACCCGACGGCGAAGATGTCGAAGTCGTCGTCCAGCCCCCAGGGCATCCTCGACGTGCTGGAGGAGCCGGGCGCGCTGCGCAAGAAGGTCATGCGGGCGGTCACCGACACCGGCACCGACATCGTCGCCGACGACGAGAACAAGCCGGGCGTCACCAACCTGCTGCGCATCCTGTCGGCGCTGACCGGCACGCCGATCCCCGACCTGGAGGCGCGCTACGTCGGCCAGGGCTACGGCACGTTCAAGAAGGACGTCGCCGAGGCCGTGATCGAGACGTTCTCGCCCATCCGCGAACGCACCGAGAAGCTGCTCGCCAACGAGGCCGAGCTCGACCGCATGCTGGCGATCGGCGCGGCCAAGGCCCGCGCGGTGGCGCAGGAGACCATGGAGAAGGCCCGCGACGCGATGGGCTTCCTGCCGACTCACTGAGCGCGCTCCGGGTAGTACCCCGGGCGTGATCAGTTCGTTGACGAGGTCGGTCGAGGCCGCCAAGGCCTGGACCCGCGACCGGACCGAACGCGCCCGCATCCGCTGGCGGTGGGTCGACCACCTCATCCGGACGATCCACCGCTACCAGATCATGCACGGCGACCGGCTGGCCGGCGCGGTGACCTACTTCGCGTTCCTGTCGTTCTTCCCGATCATCGCGCTGGCCTTCGCGGTGTTCGGCTACGTCGTCACCTTCCGGCCCGACGCGCTGACCACCCTGAACAACGCGATCAACGACCAGCTCCCGGGCCTGGCCGACAAGCTCAACCTGAGCTACCTGGCCGAGGCCCGCAGCGCCGCCACGATCATCGGCCTCGTCGGCCTGCTCTACTCAGGCCTGGGCGCGGTCGACACGCTGCGCACCGCCCTGCGCGACATCTGGATGAACAGCGAGCCCCCGGTCAACTTCTTCCTCGGGAAGCTCTACGACCTGATCGCGCTGGTCCTCATCGGCCTGGCGATGATCCTCTCGACCGTCGTCAGCGGCGCGGCCGGGGGCGCCGCCGGCCTCATCGCCGACTGGCTCGGGGTGGGGGAGTCGTGGCTCGGCTCGGCCGGGCTGGCGGTCGCGGGCATCCTGGCCTCGCTGGCCGCCGACACCCTCGTGTTCCTCGTGATGTTCGGCTGGCTGGCCCGGCCCGCCCAGCCGTTCAGGGTCATCCTGCGCGGGGCGGTGCTCGGCGCTCTGCTGTTCGGCGTGCTCAAGCAGTTCGCGACGCTGCTGCTGTCGCACACCCTGTCGAACAACTCGCTCTACGGCGCGTTCACGGTGATGGTCGGGCTGCTGCTGTGGATCAACCTGTCGGCCCGGGTGATCTTCTACTCCGCCGCCTGGACGGCCACCGCCACCCTGGGCCCGCCGCCGGAGCCGTCACCGGCCCCGGCCACCCACGACGGCTACGACGAGGCCGTCGGAGACTGACGCCGCTTGCGGCGGATGCCCCAGCCGAGCAGGCCCACCCCCGCGACCACGCCGCCGCCCAGGACGATCGTGGCGAGCACGCCGGGACCGTCGCCCTCCGGCCGGGCCGGCTCGGACACCGCGGCGTTGCCCTCGGGCACCGGCGCGGCCAGGGCCGAGGGCACGGGTGAGGGCTGGACCTCGGGCAGCGGCTCGACCAGGGCGCCCACGGCGGCGTTCTTGCCGCGGTTGGCGAAGCCCCAGTTCATGAGCTGCTCGACGTCCTTCCAGAACGACTCCTCGTGGCGCATGACCGACACGATGATCGTGTGGCCGTCGCGCTTGGCCGCGCCGACGAAGCTGCCGAAGGCCTTGGACGTCCAGCCGTTCTTGACGCCGAGCATGCCGTCGTAGGTCCACAACATCTTGTTGTGGTTGCCGATCTCGTAGTGGCCCTTCGGCGCCGGGAACTTGGCGGTCTTGGTGGAGATGTACTCGCGGAAGTCCTTGAGCTTCAGGCCCGCGCGGGCGATCAGCGCCAGGTCGTACGCCGAGCTGCTCTGCCCCGGCTTGTCGAGGCCGCTCGGGGTCTTGGCGACCGTGTCGTTGGCCTGGAGGCGCCTGGCGACCTCGTTCATGTCGGCCAGGGTCTCGCGCATGCCGCCGTTGGCCTCGGCCAGGGCGTTGGCGCAGTCGTTGCCGCTGACCATCATCAGCGCTCTGAGCAGGTCGTGGACCTTGTAGATCGGTTTGGGCACGAGGCCGACCGCGCTGCCCTCCTCGTTGACGGCGGCCTGGCTGGGCTTGACCGTCTTGTTCTTGTCGAGCAGGGGGATCAGCGTGAGGGCCGTCAGCGCCTTGAGCGTGCTGGCCGGCAGGAACCGGCCGTGGGGGTTCTTGGCCGCCAGCACCTCGCCGGTGTCGGCGTCGGCGATCACGTACGAGCTCGCCTTGGTCTTGGGCGGCGCCTGCACGCCCGCCGGGACGATGATCCCGGAACCGGCCAGCTGCGGCCCGCCGATCGGGTCGGCCGCCAGTGCCGGGGCCGCCGGAGTCGCCAGGGCGACGGTGAGAACGGCGAGGCCCAGGGCACTCGTACATCTACGCATGTCGCGAAAGATCCCCCAAAGATCGCAGGCGTACGCATTGGACCCTACTGGTTGAAAGACCGTTTGGGGGCAGTTGGCCGATTCGGGATGAGAGGTCACGATGCACAAGTGGCCTTGATCGGATGTGGGCTTTCGGTTTGGCCGATTAACGCCACGTCGAGTGACAGTGCCTGAGACGATGGACTATGGAGGTTGTTGTGCCGATCGAGTTCAATCCGTCCCGCGGTGCGACTCTGGGCGTCGAGTGGGAGCTACAGCTCGTCGACACGCACACGCGCAGACTCCGGCAGGACGCGCGCGAGATCCTCGCCGCGGTGCCCGATCTGAGCGAGAACGCCCGGCCCAAGGCCATGCACGAACTGATGCAGTCGCAGATCGAGATCGTGACGGACATCTGCCACACCGCGGCGGAGGCCGTACAAGATCTGGAACGCAGCCTGATCCGGCTCAGGGAGGTCGCGGAACCCCGTGGCATCTCGCTGGCCTGCACCGGAACCCATGCGATCAGCGACTGGCGGGACGCGGAGTACTCGCCCAACCAGCGCTACCTCGAACTCGTGGAGGAGATGCAGTGGCTGGCATGGCGCATCCAAACATTCGGCGTACATGTTCACGTTGGAGTGCGGGAACGAGATAAAGTCATTCCCATAGTCAACGCACTTGCGGCCTACCTGCCTCATTTCCTGGCGTTGACGACCTCCAGCCCGTTCTGGGGCGGCCAAGACACCGGGCTCGCCTCCAGCCGGGCAATCGTCTTTGGGGCACTGCCCACGGCCGGGCCGCCGCATTTACTGGCGGACTGGTCGGGGTTCGAGGAGTACATGGAGACCCTGATTCGTGCCGGCACGATCAAGAGCATCAAAGAGGTCTGGTGGGACATCCGGCCCCACCCCGACTTCGGCACGATCGAGATCCGCATGTTCGACGGCATTCCGACCCTCCGCGAGGTCGGCATGGTGACCGCCTTGTCCCAGTGCCTCGTGACACAGTTCGACCAGCAGCTCGACCGGGGCTACAAGCTTCCGAGCCCGGCGGCCTGGGTCGTGCGCGACAACAAGTGGCGGGCCACCCGCTACGGGCTGGACGCCGTGATCGTCACCGACGACAAGGGCTCGACCGCCCCGCTGCGCGACATGCTGTACGAACTCCGGCGTGAACTGGAACCGGTGGCCGAGCGGCTCGGCTGCGCCGACGAGCTGGCCGTTCTGGGCGACGTGCTCGACCAGGGCAGCTCGTGCGAGCGGCAGCGGGGAATTCTCGCCGCCGGTGGAACTCTTGAAGACGTTGTCGACGCGACCATTACCGAGCTGGCCCAAGACCGGTTCGTCACCGCGAGGAAGGCAGATGGAGCAGATCATGCAGGGACATGATCAGGAGACGGAGTCTCCCGAGGGACATGGTCTGACGGGGGAGCTCGACGCCTTCCTCGCCGCTCACGAGAGTGAGCTAGTCGCGCTGCGCCGCGACATTCACATGCACCCCGAGCTCGCGTTCAACGAGCACCGCACCACCGGCAAGGTCGTAGACCTGCTGAAGGGGGCAGGTCTGGAGCCCCAGATCTTGCCCCGGGGCACCGGCATCCTGTGCGACATCGGCTCCGGCGGCGGCCCCACGATCGGCCTGCGCGCCGACATGGACGCCCTCGCCATGCCCGACGAGAAGGACGTGCCCTACCGTTCGCTCCAGCCCGGCCGCTGCCACGCCTGCGGCCACGACGTGCACACCGCGATCCTCGCGGGCACCGGCGTCTTCCTGGCCCGCCAGGCCGCCGCCGGGCTGCTGCCGGGCCGGGTCCGGCTGATCTTCCAGCCCGCCGAGGAGATCGTCGAGGGCGCTCTGGAGGTCATGGCGGCCGGCGGCATCAGTGGCCTCGACCGGGTGTTCGCGCTGCACTGCGACCCACGCCTGGAGGTCGGCCAGCTCGGCCTGCGCTCCGGCGGCATCACGGCGGCGTGCGACCGGCTGACCGTGCGCCTGCGCGGACCGGGCGGCCACACGGCCCGTCCCCACCTCACCGCCGACCTCGTCTACGCCCTCGCGAAGATCGTCACCGAGCTCCCCGCGGCCCTCAGCCGCCGGGTCGACCCGCGCTCGTCGCTGTCCCTGGTCTGGGGCCGCGTCCAGGCGGGGTCGGTCGGCAACGTGATCCCCGAAGACGGTGTGATCGAGGGCACCGTCCGGTGCCTGGAGGACGAGGCCTGGCACGCCGCGCCCGACCTGATCAAGGCGCTGCTCGACGGGGTCGCGGGCGCCTACGGCGTGGAGGCCGAGCTCGACTACCGGCGCGGCGTGCCGCCGACGGTCAACGACGCCGCCAGCGTGCAGATGTTCCGCGACGCCGCGATCCAGGTCCTCGGCCCCGACTCGCCCGCCCCGACGTCGCAGTCGCTCGGCGGCGAGGACTTCGCGTGGTACCTGGAGTCGATCCCCGGCGCGCTGGCCCGCCTGGGCGTGCGCACTCCGGGCGACAACCGCGACTTCGACATCCACCAGGCGACCTTCGACGTCGACGAGCGCTGCGTGGGCGTAGGCGTCCGGGTACTGGCCGCCACGGCCCTGACCGCCCTGTGGGACGGCCAGCGCACGGCGGTCCGCAGGGGCTCGGCATCGGAGGCGCTGCTCGCCTGAAGGCCACCTGATCGGTCACAAGGTGGCGTGAGCTGCATAACAGGCTGATTGCGGACCTGTGCTGGCGTTTTGAGCATCCTTCCGGAACAACTATCTTCCGTGCAGGTTGCCGTGCGTTCTGTTCGCGCGTGCGACGGAAGTGAACGTCACGGAAGGGGAGTTCCCACCTTGCTCCGCAATCGTTTTGGCAAGGTCGTCGCCGGTGCCGCCGCCGGTGCGATGCTGCTTGCCGCTGCCGCCTGTGGCGGCGGCGACACCACCGAGGGCGCCCCCAGCGCCGCTCCGGGCACGGACGCCCCCGCGGCCTCCAAAGTCAAGGTCGGGCTCGCGTACGACATCGGCGGCCGTGGCGACCAGTCCTTCAACGACTCCGCCGCGGCCGGCCTCGACAAGGCCGTGGCCGAGCTCGGCGTCGAGATCAACGAGCTGGAGGCCGGCAACGGCGAGGCCGAGTCGGCCAAGGAGGAGCGCCTGCGGCTGCTCGCCTCGGGCGGCTTCAACCCGGTCATCGCGGTCGGCTTCGCCTACTCCCAGTCGGTCGCCAAGGTCGCGGCCGAGTTCCCCGACACCAAGTTCGCCATCGTCGACGACGAGGCCAACAAGCTCCCCAACGTCTCGAACCTGGTCTTCGCCGAGGAGCAGGGCTCGTTCCTGGTCGGCGCGGCGGCGGCGCTGAAGTCGACCAAGGGCGACATCGGCTTCGTCGGCGGCGTCGAGGTCCCCCTGATCAAGAAGTTCCAGGCCGGCTTCGAGGCGGGCGCCAAGGCCGTCAAGCCGGACATCAAGATCCAGGCCAAGTACCTGACCCAGCCGCCGGACTTCTCCGGCTTCGGCGACCCGGCCAAGGGCAAGACCGCCGCAGAGGGCATGTTCGACGCCGGCGCCGACGTGGTCTACCAGGCCGCCGGCGGTTCGGGCGCGGGCGTCTTCGAGGCCGCCAAGGCCGCGGGCGGCATGGCGATCGGCGTCGACTCCGACCAGGCCAAGACCGCCGACCCGACCGTCGCCGACGTCATCATCACCTCGATGCTGAAGAAGGTCGACGTCGCGGTGTTCGACTTCATCAAGAGCTACACCACCAACTCCGTGGTGGCCGGCTCCAAGGTGTACGACCTCAAGGCGGGCGGCGTCGACTACTCGACGACCGGCGGCAAGGTCGACGACATCAAGGCGCAGCTCGACGAGTACAAGGCGAAGATCTCGAGCGGTGAGATCACCGTTCCCAAGGAATAACACGGCGACGTGACGTCGAGAGGCCCGGTGATCACCACCGGGCCTCTTGGCACGCTTACGCAGGAGGCCAGCATCAGCACCGAGACCACCGTCTCCGAGGTCGCCGTCCAGCTTGAGGGGATCACCAAGCGGTTCCCCGGCGTCGTCGCCAACCGCGACATCAGCCTGACGGTCCAGAAGGGGCACATCCACGCCATCGTGGGGGAGAACGGCGCCGGCAAGTCGACCCTCATGAAGATCCTCTACGGCATGCAACGCCCCGACGAGGGCGAGATCCGCGTCAACGGTTCGCCGGTGACCTTCCACACCCCGGGTGACGCGATCTCCGCCGGAATCGGCATGGTGCACCAGCACTTCATGCTGGCCGACAACCTCACGGTGCTGGAGAACGTGATCCTCGGCAGTGAGCCGAGGAAGCGCGGCCTGGCCATCGACTTCGCCGCCGCCCGCAAGAAGATCAAGGACATCTCCGACGCGTACGGCCTGGGCATCGACCCCGACGTCCTGGTCGAGGACATCGGCGTCGGCACCCGCCAGCGGGTGGAGATCCTCAAGGTGCTCTACCGGGGCGCCCGCATCCTGATCCTCGACGAGCCGACCGCCGTGCTCGTGCCCCACGAGGTCGACGAGCTCTTCGAGAACCTCCACGGCCTGGTCCGCGAGGGCATCACCATCATCTTCATCTCCCACCACCTCGACGAGGTGCTGAAGGTCGCCGACGCGATCACGGTCATCCGGCGCGGCACCACCGTCGCCGAGGTCTCCCCCGAGGGCGTCACCGCCCGCCAGCTCGCCGAGCTGATGGTCGGCAGCGAGCTGCCCAGCCCCGAGACCCGCGAGTCGACCGTGACCGACGTGGTCGCGCTCCAGGTGACCGGCCTGACGATCGGCGCCGACGGCGAGCGCAAGGTGCTCGACGACGTGACGCTGACGATCCACAAGGGCGAGGTCCTGGGCATCGCCGGCGTCGAGGGCAACGGCCAGGCCGAACTGGTCGAGGCGATCATGGGCATCCGGCCCTCCACCGGCACGGTCACGCTGGCCGGCCAGGAGATCACCTCGTGGACGACCCTGCGCCGCCGCGAGGCCGGCATCGGCTACATCCCCGAAGACCGCCACCGCCACGGCCTGCTCCTGGAGGCCCCCCTCTGGGAGAACCGGATCCTCGGCCACATGAAGGAGAAGGTCAACGTCCGGGGCTGGTGGATCAACCGCAAGGGCGCCCGCGCCGACACCCAGCGCATCGTCGAGCAGTACGACGTGCGCACCCCCGGGATCGACGTGCTGGCCTCCGCGCTGTCCGGCGGCAACCAGCAGAAGCTCATCGTGGGCCGGGAGATGAGCGGTGAGCCCAAGCTGCTCATCGCCGCCCACCCGACGCGGGGCGTCGACGTCGGCGCGCAGGCGGCCATCTGGGACCACCTGCGGACCGCCCGCGCGGCCGGGCTCGCGGTGCTGCTCATCTCGGCCGACCTCGACGAGCTGATCGGCCTGTCCGACTGGCTGAAGGTCATCCACCGCGGGACGCTCGTCGCCGAGTTCGACCCGGCGACCGTCACCCCCGAACAACTCGGTTCCGCGATGACGGGCGCCGGGGAGGAAGCATGACGACCTCGTCGTTCACCGACCGCCTGCTCGGGCGGGTCAAGCCGTCGGCCTGGGTGCCGCTGACCGCGCCGCTCGTGGCCATCCTGTTCGCCGCGCTCATCACCTCGATCGTGCTGGTCATCACCGGCAACCCGGTGCTCGACACCCTCGTCACGATGGTCGAGTACGGCTCGCAGCCCCGCTCGCTCGCGCAGATCGTCAACTACGCGACGACCTACTACCTGTCGGCCATCGCGGTGGCCATCGGGTTCCGGATGAACCTGTTCAACATCGGCGTCGACGGTCAGTACCGCCTCGCCGGGCTGGTCGCGGCGGCGGTCGGCGGCACGATCACGCTGCCCGCGCCGTTCCTGCCGATCGTGATCATCCTGGTCGCGATGATCGTCGGCGCGGCGTGGGCGGGCATCGCGGGCGTGCTCAAGGCGACCCGGGGCGTCAGCGAGGTCATCTCGACGATCATGCTGAACACCATCGCCACCGGGATCGGCGCCTACCTCCTGCTGGAGGTGTGGGGCGTCCGGCAGGGCAACGACATCGGCACCAAGCCGATCCCGGCCGCCGGCCAGGTGCCCGGCCTCGGGCTGATCCCCGACACGCCCCTGAAGGTGTACGGCCTGTTCATCCTGGCCGTCGCCGTGGGCATCGGCTTCCACGTGCTGTTGAACAAGATGCGCTTCGGGTTCGACCTGCGCGCCACCGGCCAGTCGGAGCCGGCGGCGGTGGCCAGCGGGGTCAACGTCAAACGCATGATCGTGTACGCGATGCTGATCTCGGGCGCCATGGCCGGCCTGATCGGCATGCCCCAGCTGCTCGGTGAGTCGTACACCTACAACCTGAACTTCCAGGCGGGTCTCGGCTTCACCGGCATCGCCATCGCGCTGCTGGGCCGCAACAACCCCGTCGGCATCGTGTTCGCCGCGCTGCTCTGGGCCTTCCTGGACGTCTCCGCCAACATCCTCGACCTCCACAAGGTCTCACCGGAGATCGTGACGATCATGCAGGGCGTGATCGTGCTCTCGGTGGTCGTCGCGTACGAGCTCGCGCACCGCTATCGCGTCAACGCCGAGCAGAGACGGGTCAGCCGGGAGCTGGCCGGCGCCGCGTCCATCACGCAGAAGGAAGGAGCGGCGGCGTGACCACCACCGCAACGGCCGCCCCGGCCGCCGCGCCTCCCGCGCGGAAGTTCAAGCTGACCTGGCAGGTCCTCCTCCTCGGACTGCTGGCGCTGCTGTTCCTGCTCTCGGTCGCCCGGGTGCTCACCGGCGCGAACGACATCACCTCGGGCGGCGCGATCGGCGCGGCCCTGATGGCGGCCGTCCCGATCGGCCTGGCGGGCCTCGGCGGCCTCTGGTCGGAGCGGGCCGGCGTGGTCAACATCGGCCTTGAGGGCATCATGATCCTCGGCACCTGGTTCGGCGCCTGGGGCGCCATCGTGACCGGGAACCCGTGGGTCGGCGTGCTCGCCGGCGCGGTCGGCGGGCTGGTGGGCGCGGCCCTGCACGCCGTCGCCACCGTGACCTTCGGCGTCGACCACGTCGTCTCCGGCGTCGCGCTGAACATTTTGGGCCTCGGCGTGACGAAGTACCTGTCGACGCTGGTCTTCGCCGAGATGTCGGGCGGCGGCGACACGCAGTCGCCGCGCATCCCCGCGATGACGACCGTCAGCCTCCCCTGGATCGGCGGCCCGCTCCAGGAGCTGGAGGCCAAACACTGGTTCTTCCTGTCCGACCTGGCCGGGGTGCTGCGCGGCCTGACCCAGAACGTGTCGCTGTTCACGCTGCTGGGCGTGCTGCTCGTGCCGCTGACGTTCTGGCTGCTGTGGCGCACCGCCTTCGGCCTGCGCCTGCGGTCGGTCGGCGAGCGGCCGGTCGCGGCCGAGTCGCTCGGCGTCAACGTCTACTTCTACAAGTACGTCGCGGTGCTGGCCTCGGGTGTCTTCGCGGGCCTCGGCGGGGCGTTCCTCGCGATCGTCGCCGCGGGCACCTACCGTGAGGGACAGACCGGTGGACGCGGCTTCATCGGCCTGGCGACGGTCATCTTCGGCAACTGGCGTCCGGGCGGCCTGGCGGCCGGCGCGGGCCTGTTCGGCTACACCGACGCGCTCCAGCTGCGGCAGGGCGGCACCTCGGTGCACGCGCTGCTGCTGGTCGTGGGGCTGCTGCTGGTGGCGGTGGCGATCTGGCAGCTGGTGAAGCAGCAGCGGTCGAGGGCCGCCCTGCTGACCGGGATCGCGGCCATCGCGGTGCTGGTCGTCTTCGCGGTCACCGACACGATTCCCGAGCAGTTCACGTCGTTCACGCCGCACCTGACGACGCTGCTGGTGCTGTCGCTGGCCTCGCAACGGCTGCGGATGCCGGCCGCCGACGGGCTGCCTTATCGGAGGGGACAGGCGAAATGACGCGCATCGACTGGGACGCTCTGCGTGCCGCGGCGGGGGAGGCCATGCGGCACGCGTACGCGCCGTACAGCCACTTCCCCGTGGGCGCGGCGGCGCTGGTGGACGACGGCCGGATCGTGACCGGCTGCAACGTGGAGAACGCCTCCTACGGCATCGGCCTGTGCGCCGAGTGCGGTCTGGTGTCGGCCCTGCACGCTTCGGGCGGGGGCCGGCTGGTGGCCTTCACCTGCGTCGACGGGCACGAGGAACTGCTGATGCCGTGCGGGCGCTGCCGCCAGCTGCTGTTCGAGCACGGCGGTCCCGACCTGCTGGTGGAGACGCCGGAGGGGCCGTGGCCGATGGCGAAGTTCCTGCCGTTCGCCTTCGGGCCTTACGATCTTTCGGGGAAGTAATGGCATTCGACGCGATCGACATCATCGTCACCAAGCGTGACAGGGGCGAGCTTTCGGCCGCCCAGATCGACTGGGTGATCGACGCCTATACGTCTGGTTCGATCGCCGACGAGCAGATGTCGTCCCTGGCGATGGCCATCCTCCTTAACGGGATGAACCGCCGCGAGATCGCCGACTGGACCGCCGCGATGATCCGCTCGGGCGAGCGGATGGACTGGTCGATGCTCGACCGCCCGACCGCCGACAAGCACTCGACCGGCGGCGTCGGCGACAAGATCACCCTGCCGCTCGCGCCGCTGGTGGCGGCATGCGGGGCCTACGTCCCGCAGCTGTCCGGCCGGGGCCTCGGCCACACCGGCGGCACGCTCGACAAGCTGGAGTCGATCCCCGGCTGGCGGGCGTCGCTGTCGAACGAGGAGATGCTCGCCGTCATCCGCTCGGCGGGCGCGGTCGTCTGCGCGGCCGGCTCGGGCCTGGCCCCCGCCGACAAGAAGCTGTACGCCCTCCGCGACGTGACCGGAACGGTGGAGTCGATCCCGCTGATCGCCTCCTCGATCATGTCCAAGAAGATCGCCGAGGGCACGGGCTCCCTGGTCCTGGACGTCAAGGTCGGCTCCGGCGCGTTCATGAAGAACGTGGCCGACGCCCGCGAACTGGCCCGCACGATGGTCGAGCTGGGCACCGACGCCGGCGTGCGGACCGTGGCCCTGCTCACGGCCATGGACCGCCCGCTCGGCCTGAAGATCGGCAACGCCCTGGAGGTCGAGGAGTCGGTCGAGGTCCTGGCCGGCGGCGGCCCCGCCGACGTGGTCGAACTGACGCTGACCCTGGCCCGCGAGATGCTCGAAGCGGCCGGGGTGTCCGGCAAGGACCCCGCCGTCGCCCTGAAGGACGGCTCGGCGATGGACGCCTGGCGCCGCATGATCACCGCCCAGGGCGGCGACCCCGACGCCCTGCTGCCGCGCGCGGCCGAGACGATGGAGATCACCGCACCCGCCTCGGGCGTGCTGACCACCCTCGACGCGCTGGGCGTCGGTGTGGCCGCCTGGCGGCTGGGCGCGGGCCGGGCCCGCAAGGAGGACCCGGTGTCGTTCGGGGCCGGGATCGTGCTGCACGCCAAGCCGGGCGACATCGTGCGGCAGGGCCAGCCGCTGATGACCCTGCACGCGGACGAGACCTCGCGGTTCGAGCGGGCGCTGGAGTCGCTCGACGGCGCCTACGAGGTGACCGAGAACACCGACCCGGGCCTGCTGCCGCTGGTCGTGGAGCGCATCACCGCCTGACACAACGCGAGAGCCTGCCCGGTGACCCGAGCAGCGGGTCACCGGGCAGGCTGGTTTCGCGGCTCACCGCGTCGGTCGCTGCTGGTCCAGCAGGACGTCGGCGATGAGGTTGATGCGGTTGGTCGTCTCCTTGAGGGTGCGCAGCATCTCGGCGGCGACCTCGTCGCCGACCGGGGCCGACATGGGGACGGCGCGGCGCGGCAGGGGGATCGGCGGGTGGACGGGGGTGCGTGCGACCGGACGGTCGGGGCGCGGAGTGGGGCGGGGTGCGGGGCGAGGGGTCGGGCGGGGTTCGGGTCGGCTCGGGGCGCGTTTGGCGGACCGGGCCGGGGCCGGGGGTTTCGCGGCGCCGAAGAACAGGCCCAGGCAGCCCGCGAAGACCGCGAGACCCAGTGACCCGAGGACGACGCTCGTGTAGCCCGGCATCGGCGCCTCCACCAGGGGGCGTTCGAGCAGGACCACCGTGACGGCGATGCCGATCGTGCCGCCCACCTGACGGACGGACATGGTCGCGCCGACCGCGGTGGCGTAGCGCTCCGGGCCGGCGGTCAGGGCGGCGGCGGCCGACGAGCCCGCGTTGAGCAGGCCGAAGCCCAGACCCAGCGCGGCGTTCAGGGGCAGCCACACCTGCAGGACGTCGAGCGGCCTGCCGGTGCCGATGACCAGTTGCAGGAGGCCGATGCAGCTTCCGGCGATGATGACCGCGCCCAGGTAGATGACCACGCGCGGGCCCCGGCGTTTGATCAGGCCGCCGGCGACGACACTGCCGATGAGGACACCGGCCGCGTTGGGCGCGATGGCGGCGCCGATCAGCTCCGGCGACCGGAACATCGCCTGGCCGAGGAACAGCGGCATGATCACCAGGATCGGGAGGGAGACCAGGCCGTACAGGGCCGAGAGGGTTCCGGCGAGGGCGAAGCGGCCCTTGCGCCACAGACCGAGGTCGATGGCGGGGGCCTTGTGGTAGGCCGAGCGGGCCATCGTCGCCAGCAGCATCAGAGTCCCTCCGGACACCGCGCCGATGACGTACGGGTCCCAGCCCCGCCGGGGGAACTGGACGATCGCCCAGGTGAGCATCGCGAGGGCGGCGCCCAGCAGGAGGCAGCCGATGATGTCGGGCACCGCGCCACGGGTGTGCGGCGGCCGGGGGAGCGTCATCGACAGCGTCAGCAGGAGCAGGGTGAGGAACGCGCTGGGCACGAACAGCACGCGCCAGCCGATCTCCATGTTCTGGCTGAACCAGCCGCCGAGGGCGTACATGAGCGTGCCGGCGACGCCGGTCGACGCGCTCCAGACGCCGATGGCGGCGGCTCTGCGGGTGGTGGGCACCGTCGCCAGCAGCATCGCCAGCGAGGCGGGGACCATGAGGGCGGCGCCGAGCCCCTGCGCGGCGCGGGCGGCGAGCAGCAGGCTCCACAGGGGCGTGATGACCGTGCAGAACGCCGCGAGGGAGAACAGGGACAGCCCGATGGTGAGCAGCCGCCGCGGGCCGAACACGTCGGCGAGCCGCCCCCCTACGGGCAGCAGCGCCGCGTACGGGAGGGCGAAGGCGGTCAGCAGCCACTGGGTGTCGATCGGTGACTTGGGCCCGAAGCCGCTGTCGGCGACCTGCGGCACGCCGAGGGTGGCGGCGAGCGTGTCGGCCATGGTGATGCCCATGATGCCGGCGCACACGATGACGGGCAGGTAGGTGGTCTTGCGCTTGTGGGAGCTGGGCGCCGGTCGTCCGCGCCCCTGGAGGCGGCGGGGCGGGTCGGTGAGCAACGGGGGAAGGCCGTCGTCACCGCGCCGCTGGGTGAGAACGCTCATTCGGCCGGCTTGCGGGCGGGGGTGGGTTGGGGGAGGGAGACCAGGGTGTCGCTGATGTACGTCTGCATCGCGGGTCCTCGGCGGGGGTGCGCTGGACGTTTCTTCGCGGGCCACGGCCGGGGGTCCTCCTCCAGGAGGGGGAGGTCCCGGATGGGCGTCACGATCGCGGGGTGGAACTGCTCTTCCACGTGGAGGAATGGCCTGCCTCCAGCGAAGACGAGATACGAGCGGTAGACGCTGGGCCGGCCGACACCGCCCCATTCGCTCATCCGGCAGCCGGTCTCGGTGATCACCCGACGCTGTTCGACTGCCCCCTGCAGCACCCGGCCGAGGGGGGTGCCCCCGCCGTCGACGATGCTGCGGGCGACCAGGTGGTTCGACGTCATGATCACCGTGTTGACCGAGATGGCCCTGCCGTCCGGGCGGACGAGTTGCGATTTACGGACGACGAGCGGTTCGTCGCCCTCGCCGGCCACGAGTGCCTTGACGGCCGCGCGGGGCCGCACTTGCGAGGACGGCAGCCCCCGCTGGTCGAGCACACGGACGCGCAGCGGTACGCCGAGTAACGCGGAAAGCAATTGCGTCGTTGATCCGTCGTTGGTGAGGACCATTCGGGTCACGGCGTCGGCCGGGATGCTCATATGACCCTCCTTTCGCGTTCTGACAAACTATCTGACACAAGTTGAGATCTTAATTACTTTCTCCACTTTCGCAATAGGGTCGGATTTCGGTCACTCTTGCGCTGTTGCGTTCCAGCACGTCGTCACTGCAGGTCGGGGTATCGGTCATGCTGTAAGGCTTCTTGTCAAATTCCTTTACAGAAATGCGAGTGACTTGAGTTACGCGAGTCCGGATCGTCCTGGTATGTGGGGTTATGTCCCGTAAAAGGATCACGGCAGATATGCATTTCCCCCTCCGTCACAATTCTTCTTGACATCGGCCTGTCAATACTTCCAACATCATTTGCATCAAGTCCGCGCGAACCCTCCTTCGTAAAGGCGGCAGTCAAGTGAACGTGCAATACCTGTTCGTTATGAACGGCGAAAGGGACGGACTGACCAGGCGTCGCGTCGTGAACGGCCGGGCGCTCGCCCGCCGGGTTCCGTGGCCGCACCGCGGCGGCGCGCGCATCCCCACTCCCCACCGCGGCACCGTGGCCCTGGTGGGCTCCGGCGGCTCCGAGGACGCGGCGGCGCTGCTGGCCCAGGTCCGCCAGGGCGGCTTCGACGTGGTGCTCGTCGACACCGAGGACGTCTCCGCCGGCCGGTCCGGACACACCGACCGGCTGCGGGTCCCGGCCATGACCCCGTCCGCGGTCGCCGCCGCCGTCGAGGGCTTCTCCCGCCGCGTCGACGGCGTCATCTGCTGGGAGCCGCGCTACCAGGAGGTCGCGGCGGCGGCGGCCGTGCGGCTGGGGCTACCCTCCTTCGGGGAGACGGCCGCCATCGGCAGCGCCGACCCCCTCAGCACCCAGGTCCTGCTGGCCGCCGGGGGCATGCGCACCCCGCGGTCGATCCTCGCCGTCTCCACCGAAGAGGCGAACCGGGCCGCCCGGCTCATCGGCTGCCCCGTCCTGTTCGTCGCCCGGACCCCCGGAGGGAACCTGTCCCGGCGGCGCGTGGACGATCTGGCCGGCATCCCCGCCGGATTCGCCGGCGCCCAGGCCGCGACGGGTGACAGCGGCGCCGTTCTCGTCGAGGAGGTTCCGGTGGGCGCACCGGTCACAGTGGAGTGCTGGGTCCGTTCGGGCGCGCCGATCGGCGTCGCGGTGATCCGCCGGTTCGGGGAGTACGACATCGTCGACGCCGCCGACCCGCTTCTCGACGACGCCGACGCGGCGGCGGTCATCGCGACCGCGGTGTCGGCGGTGGGCGTCCAGGACGGGCACTGCGGCGTGAGCCTGCTGCTGTCCGACGAGGGGGCCATCGTGACCGGCCTGCGGGCCGGGCCGCCCGACCCGCTGCTGTGCCACGTGGTCGAACTGGTCACCGGGGTCAACCTCCCGGCCGCCGCGGCGGCCATCAGCTGCGGCCGCGAACCGGAGGCCACCCGGCACCGCCACCGCCGCGCCGCGATCGTCACCCCCGTCGACATCCGCGCCCCCCGCCTGGCCGACCTCGACGACGACCTGCCGTACGCGGGCTGGCTCGAACGCTACGAGCCCGGCGGCCGCGCCGTCGTCACGGGCCGCAACCCCCGCGAGTGCGCCCTGCGCGCCGCCCACCTGAGGGCCGCCCACCTGCGCGCCGCCCACCTGTACATCCCGGCGGAGTGGCCCTTCCTGCCCCCGTCGATCCAGCGAATCCGCGAACCGGAACCGGCCCTCGACCTCCAGCCGACCCTTCCGCCGGCCTCTCAGCCGACCCTGACCCCGGCCCCCCGGCCGATCCCGATCCCGGCCCCGCAGCCGTCCCAGCCCCAGCCCCAGCCGGTCCAGATTCCGGCCCCGCAGCCGTCGCAGGCCCAGCCGGTCCAGCCGGTGGCTCAGCCGGCTCAGACGGCGATGCCGCAACCGACCGCCCAGCCGGCCCGGACCGCGGTTCCGCAGCCGAGGCCCGCCGCGCCGATGCACACGACGCCGCAACCGCTGCCGGCCTCCGCGCCGCACTCCACGCCGCAACCGCTGGCCGCCTCCGCGCCCAACTCCACGCCCGAGCCGCTGCCCGCCTCGCGGCCGTACTCGACTCCGTTGCCGGTGCAGACCGCCGCGCCGCAGTACATCCCCCCGCTGCCGTCGGTCCCGGGAGCGCACACCCGGCCCGGGCCCCTGCCGAATCCGATGCCGAACCCCGTGCAGGCCCCCGCGCCCCTGCCGCCGTCCGCCCAGGCGCCTCGGTCCACGCCGGAGCCGCCCGGTTCTGCGCCGAACCCGACGGCCCTGCCCGTGGAGAGCGCCGCGCGGCAGGCGGTGCTCCGCACGGCCTCGCACGACAGATCGCAGCCCTCGCCCGTGGAAGCCGCCGCGTCGCAGTCGCCGGCCGGCCCGGTGCCGTCGGACTCGGTGCCGTCGCAGGACCGGTCGGAGCCGTTGCCCGCGCTGACGCCCTACTCCACGCCCCTGCCGCCCCAGGCCCCGCCCGCCCCGCAGCCCGCCCCGGAGGCCGAGCCCGACGAGGCGACGGACAAGGCCGCCGCGGCTGACAGCCGGCCGGTCATGCCGCCCAGCATGGCGAAGGCCGTTCGATGAGGGCCGGCACGGCGGCCGTCTCCTTCTACGAGGAGGCGCCGAAGCGGCCGGGTGTGGAGGCGGTGCGGCTGACCACCGCGCCCCTCCGGTCGGCTCCGGCGCGGTGGGACGAGCTCGCCCCCCGTACCGCCGCCGGGTTCTTCAACAGCCGGGCCTGGCACCAGGCGCACGCCGACCCCGACGCGGCGGCCTGGCACGGGGTGGTCCTCGGCTGGGTGGGCGGCGCGGGACGGCCGTCGCTGCGGACCGTGGTGCCCGTCAGCCACTACGACCGGGCGCCCGCCCGGCCGATGCTCGACCCGGCCCGGCTGTTCGGCTCGATGCTGCGGGGCGGACGGCTGCGGACCCCCGAGGCGTGGGGGCGGGTCACGCTCATCGGCGCGACGGCCGGATACCGCACGGTCCCGGTCTGCCACCCCGACGACGAGCACCTGTGGGCGCGGGCCGTCCAGTACGCCATGCCCGACGACGGCACCGCCGCCGTGCTCTACCTCGACGGGCCCACGGCCGGCCGGCTGACCCGCTACTTCCCGCGCGCGCCCCTCATCCTGACCCACGCGCGGACGGTCCTGCGGATCCAGGGCGCCACCTTCGAGGAGCACCTGGGCGCGTTGCAGCGGTCGAGCCGGACGCTGGCCCGGCGCGAGGAGCGGGTGTTCGCCGACGGCGCGCGGGCCATCAAGGTGCTGCCGCTGACGGCGGCCCTGCTGCCCGACCTGGCCCGCCTGCACCCCACGCCGAAGGAGGCCACCGCGGCCGAGCGCGAGCTGCGCCGCTACCTCGCCTCGCCGCTCGCCGGCTCGGCCCACGTGATCCTCTGCACGCACAACGGCGCCACGATCGGCTACCGGCTGGTCTTCCAGCACGGCGACGGCCTGGTCGCCCACCGCATCACGGTCGACCCCCGGCGCACCGGCCACTTCGCCGAGCAGCCGGTCCTGCAGTCGCACGCCCCGGTCAGGATGTGCCTGGCCAGGCACCTGCAGGAGATCGACTTCGGCGTCGGCGGGTTCACCGACAAGCTGCGGCGCGGCGCGCGGCTGCTCCCGCTGTGGTCGCTGCTGCTGCGCCCGCCGCTCGGCTGGACGGCCCGGCACACCCGCGAGGTCAACCGCAGGCGCGCCGGAGAGCTGTTCGACGCGTACGCGCAGGACATGGACGTCGACGACCTGGCCCTGCTCCGGCTCATCGCTCAGACCGGCATGTTCGCCGCCTAGGGGGAACCATGACGCACTCCATCTTCAGCCCGTTCGAGGACGAACGCGCCGAGCGCGCCGGCCGTCGTCCCTATGCCGACCCCGACTCCATCACCACCCTGGTCGACTCCTTCCGGCTGACGGCCTCCGACGACGACGTACGGGAGCTGTTCGACCAGCTCAACTTCCATCTGGTCGCGGTGGAGCAGCTGCTCACGTCCTGGTACGCGCGCAAGCATCCGGGTCGTCCGCTGCCGCTGCCGCGCCGACCAACGCCGTGACCGTGCGGGAGTCGGTGCCCGCGCAGACGGCCAGCACGGCCGGGTCGCCGACTCCGCCCGCCCAGGCCGCCCGCACGGCCGCGTCGCGGGCGACGGTGGCCAGCGCCTCGGCGTGAGCGGCCT
>NZ_SZQA01000020.1 GCF_005233835.1 Herbidospora galbida
CCCGCGACTCCACCGCGATCGTCGCCAGCAACCGCGCCCGCGCCGCCGGCTCCGCCCCGGCCCCCAGCCGCTCCAGCGTCCGCGCCGCCGCCCCGACCACCCGCCCCGCCTGCGCCGGATCGTCGGACCGCGTCCAGATCGCCGGCACGTCATAAGCGCCGATCACCCGCGCCACCAGCTCGGCGTCACCCAGCTCCTCGGCCGCCTCCACCGCCGCCGCCCGATGCTCCCGCGCCGCCACCAGCCCCTCGCCCCCGGTCACCGCCAGCCCCCGCATCAGCCCGACCGCCGCCTCCAGCCTCGGCCCCGCCCCCGGCGCCACCCGGTCATGCGCCGCCGCCGCGCTCGCCCACACCCGCGCCGCCGCGTCACCGAACGCCAGCCGATCGTCGTGCCGCAGAATCGCCGCCTCCAGATCCCGCAACCCCGGCCCCGGATCGAGCCCCAGCCGCCCCGCCAGCTCCGCCCGCGCCCCCCGCACGACCGCCAACGCGTCGGCCTGCCGCCCCGACCGGTACAGCGCCAGCGCCAGCAGCCGCCACATCTCCTCCCGCCACGGATGGGCCCGCGCGTGCGCGTCGAGATCCGGCACCACCTCGGCGGCCCGGCCCAGATCCAGCAACGCCTGCGCCCTGCGCTCCACCACCCCCAGCCGCACCTCCGCCAGCCGCGCCCGCTCCCCCTCGGCCCACACCATCCCCGCGTACGCCGGCCCCCGCCACGACGCCAGCGCCTTGTCGAGCCTCGCCAGCACCGCCGCAGGCGAGCCGCCCGCCTGGGCCGCCTCCTCGAACCGCCACACGTCCGCCTCGGCCCGCAACGCATACCCCGGCCCCGCCGTCACGATCACCCGCGGCGGCGTCCGCGGCGGCCGGCCCGGCTCCAACGCCCGCCGCAACGCCGCCACGAACGTCCGGATCGCCCCCACCGCGCCCTCCGGCGGGTCGACCCACAGATCGGCCGCCAACACCTCGACCGGCACCACCCGGCCCCCCGCCGCGACCAGCCGCGCCAGCACCTCACGATGGCGCGGCCCGCGCAACGCTATCGCCGCGCCCGCCGCGTCCCACGCCTCCACCGGCCCGAGGACCCCCACCACAACGGACACACCGCCACGCTAACGCTCATCGGATGCTCATCCGCACCCGGCAACCTCGACCCCGTGATCGAGAACTTCACCCACCACCGCGTCCCCGTCGCCGACGGCGTCACCCTCACCGCCGCCGTCGGCGGCGCCGGACCCGCGATCGTCCTCCTGCACGGCTTCCCGCAGACCCGCCTCATGTGGCGGCACGTCGCCGCCGACCTCGCCACCACCCACACCGTCATCTGCCCCGACCTGCGCGGATACGGCGACAGCGACAAACCCGCCACCGGATACTCCAAACGCGAGATGGCCGCCGACATCATCGCCCTCGCCCACGCCCTCGGCCACGAGAGATTCGCCCTGGCCGGCCACGACCGCGGCGCCCTCGTCGCCTTCCGCGCCGCCCTCGACCACCCCACCGCGATCACCCACCTGGCCTGCCTCGACGTCCTGCCCACCCTGGACATGTGGAACGTCCTGCACGGCGCCACCGCCGCGGTCGCCTGGCACCTCTACCTCATGGCCCAGCCGCCCGGCCTGCCGGAAACCCTCATCGCCGCCGACCCCGACGCCTTCTTCGGCCACTTCCTCGACGCCTGGGTCCGCGACCCCGAAGCCCTCCGCGACGTCCGCGACACCTACCTGACCGCCGCACGGCACGCGATCCCCTCGATCGTCGCCGACTACCGCGCCTCCGCAGGCGTCGACCTCGACCACGACGCCGCCGACCGCGCCGACGGCACCCGGCTCACCATGCCCGTCACCGTCATCCAGCAGGACTGGGGCGCCGCCCTCGGCTACGACGCCGCCGCCCTCTGGCGGGCCTGGGCCCCCGACCTGCGCCACCACACCACCACCGCCGGCCACTTCATGGCCGAAGAGGCCCCCGCCGAGACGACCCGGCGAATCCGCGCGCTCCTCGCCCGCTGACCAGGTGAAATTCCGGCAAACCCCGCAGCCCCCTGGCACGTCGGCACGCCTCGGGGGCACCCGCCCGTGAACATCATGGAGCCCTTCGACAGAAGGGAAACCCATGCGTCCGCTCCTGTGCGCCGCCGCCCTCGCGCTCACCCTCGCGCCCACCCTCGCGCCGCTCCAGCCGGCCGCGGCCGACACCGGCGACATCACCTGCCACGGCGGCAGCCTCAACCTGACCTACGACCCCGGGCTCACCTACCGGAAGACCACCACCTGGATGGCCGGAACCGGCAACCTCGGCGTCTGCTCCTCCGCCCGCCACCCGGCCATCACCGGCGGCTCCATCCGCGTCGAAGGCAACCTCACCACCCAGTGCCCCGGCCCCATCGGCCCCGGCTACGCCCGCATCGCCATCACCTGGAACGACGGCACCAAGACCACCATCAACCAGGTCCTCCACCGCGGCGACCTCACCTCCTACACCGTCGAAGGAGGCACCGCCCATCTCACCGGCCGCACCACCAGCAACCTCATCGACCTCGGCGCCGGCTGCGTCCTCAACGGCGTCACCCAGACCACCGCCACTATCGACACACTCACCACCGACCACGGGTGACCGATCACCGGCCGAAACGGCGACCCCGGCCCGCATACGAACGAAGCGCCCGCAGAAAGTCGATCTCCCGGAAATCCGGCCAATAGCACTCGCAGAAATGCATCTCCGCGTACGCCGACTGCCACAACATGAACCCCGACAGGCGCTGCTCGCCGCTGGTCCTGACGATCATGTCGAGCGGCGCCTGCGCAGCCGTGTACACATGCCGCGAGATCGACTCCGCGTCGAACCCCGCCAGGATCTCCTCCAACGGGACACCCGACGCCAGCTGCTCACCGATCGCCGACCGGACCGCGTCGGCGATCTCCCGCTGACCCCCGTAACCGATCGCGACGTTCACCCTCACCCCACCCCGCCGGCCCACCGTCCGCGCCGCCGCATCCTTGATCGCCCGAGCCGTGGCGTCCGGCAGCAGATCCAGACTCCCGATCGCGGTGACCTCCCACCGGCGACCCGGCGCGGCCAGTTCCTCGACGACGTCCTCGATGATCCCCAGCAGGGCCGCGACCTCCTCCTCACCGCGGCCCAGATTGTCGTCCGACAACAGATAGATCGTCACCTGCTCGATCCCGTACGCGTCACACCAGCGCAGGAACGTCGGGATCTTCGCACCACCCGCCCGATGACCGTCGGCCGGATCACGGAAACCCGCCGACCGCGCCCACCGCCGATTGCCGTCGACCATGATCCCGATATGACGCGGCATCGACTCCCGAGGAAGCCGCCCCGCCAGCCTGCGCACATAGATCCGGTCGAGGACACCCCTCAACCGCCGTCGCATCCACACCATGGAGTCATCGTCGACCGGCCACGCTCCCCCGGACAACGGCCTGCACCGAACCCCCACCGAACAACCACACTCCACCCAGGCGACGAAGAGCGCGGCCTTCCGCTCTCGTGGCGGACTTTCGGGTTGTGATACGAGTCTTCGCCACAACCCGACGCCTTTACAAAGTAGATTTCTAAGCGCGTTGACGAGGCGACGGCCGGAAGATCTAATGGGCTCCGATGTCGCGTGACTCCGGCCAAAGAGCAGTGGGCCGGCCGGTGATCGGGCGAGCATCCTTCACGAGGGGGTCGGCGAAGAGTTCACACTCCCCCTGCCTCTGACTTCCCCCCTTTTTTTTCTGATCTCCGGAGACCCACATCCGCATGCCCACGTCAGTCAACCGATCCGTCATCGACTTCGAAGGCGGCGACCTGCTCCTGCTCACGACCACCGGCGCGAAGTCCGGAAAGCCGACCACCACTCCCCTGGGCTACGTCCGGCACGGCGATCTGCTGCTGGTTGTCGGCTCCAACCTGGGCGCCCCACGCCACCCCGACTGGTACCACAACCTGCTCGCCCATCCCTCTGTACGGGTGGAGCTCGGCGCCGAGGTCTTCGACGCCCTGGCCGTCCCCGCCGAAGGAGCCCGGCGCGACGAGCTGTTCGAGCAGGTCGTGAAGGTCTCCCCCGGCTACGGCGACTACCAGGCCCAGACCACCCGCCTCCTGCCGGTCGTCGTCCTGGAGCGCGCCGATCCCGGCGAGCCGCGCGAGGTCGCCACCCTCGCCGACAAGCTCCTGGAGGTCCACACCTGGCTGCGCGGACAACTGCGCCACGTCAGGGCAGAGGTCGACGCCCATTTCGCCGCCCGGCCGGGCGAGCCCCCGAGCCTCGGCCTGCAGATCCGGCAGCGCTGCCTGGCCTTCTGCCAGGCGCTGGAGTTCCACCACACCAGCGAGGACGGCCACCTGTTCCCCGGCATGGCCCCGCACCACCCGCACCTGGCCGAGACCTTCGACCGGCTCGCCGCCGAACACCGGACCGTCGCGCGCATCCAGGGGGACCTGGCCGCCCTGCTCGCCGACATCGGCGGCGCCGACCCCCGGCGCTTCCGCGCCGAACTCGACCGCATGTCGACGGAGCTGAACGCGCACCTCGACTACGAGGAGGCCGCGCTGCTGCCTCTCCTGGCGGAGATCCCCTGGCCTCCGGCACGCCCGTGACCTGAGGCGTTGACGCCCGGCGACACCTCTGGGGTACTGTTCTAGAACAGCAGCTGTTCTAGAACAGTCCGGAGGATGACGTCCATGACCGAACACGCCCTGATGAGCGATCCGGGAACCAGCGGCAGGTTCGGCGACTACGGCGGGCGGTACGTGCCGGAGTCGCTGATCCCCGCCTGCCACGAGATCGAGGCCGCGTTCCGGGACGCCTGGGCCGACCCCGGATTCCGCGACCGGCTGACCACCCTGCTCACCGTCTACGCCGGCCGCCCCACGCCCCTGACCCCCGCCCACCGGCTCTCGCGGGAGCTCGGGATCACGCTGCTGCTCAAGCGCGAAGACCTCACCCACACCGGGTCCCACAAGATCAACAACGTGGTCGGCCAGGCGCTGCTCGCCCAGCGGATGGGCAAGCGGCGGCTGCTGGCCGAGACCGGCGCCGGTCAGCACGGCGTCGCCACCGCCACCGCCGCGGCGCTCCTCGGGCTGCGGGCCACCGTGTTCATGGGCGAGCGCGACATCGAACGGCAGGAGCTCAACGTCCTGCGGATGCACGTCCTCGGCGCCGAGGTCGTGCCCGTCACGACCGGGAGCCGCACGCTCAAGGACGCCTGCAACGAGGCGATGCGGCACTGGGTGGCCTCCGTCGACGACTCCTACTACTGCCTCGGCTCGGTGATGGGCCCGCATCCCTACCCGTGGATGGTGCGCGAGTTCCAGCGGGTCATCGGCGAGGAGGCCCGCGCCCAGTGCGCCGCCGAACTCCCCGCCGCGGTGCCCGACTACGTGGTCGCCTGCATCGGCGGCGGATCCAACGCCGCCGGCACCTTCGCCGGGTTCGTCGACACCACCGCCCGGCTCGTCGGCGTCGAGGCCGAGGGCGGCGCGGCGGCCACCTTCGGCCGGGCCGGGGTGCTGCACGGCTTCCGCTCGCTCGTCCTCCAGGACGAGCACGGTCAGGTCCAGGAGGCCCACTCGGTCGCCGCCGGGCTCGACTACCCGGGCATCGGACCCGAGCACGCCCACCTCCGCGACGGCGGCCGCGCCCGCTACGAGACCGTCACCGACGCCGAGGTCGTCCGGGCGCTCGTCCGCCTGGCCCGCACCGAGGGGATCGTGGCCGCGCTGGAGTCCTCCCACGCCCTGGCCTGGGTGATCCGGGCCGCCGAATCCGGCGGGATCGCGCCGGGGTCGACCGTGCTGCTGACCCTCTCGGGCCGGGGCGACAAGGACATCGCGTCCATCAAGGAGCTGCTGTGACCACGTCGCTGGAGGAGTTCCTGACCGCCCGCCGCGCCGCCGGGCGCCGCCTGCTGGTGCCCTACGTCACCGCCGGGGCCGCGCCCGGCTGGACCGACGTCGTCCGGGCCTACGCCGACGCCGGAGCCGACGCCGTCGAGATCGGCTTCCCGTTCTCCGACCCCATGCTGGACGGGGTCACGATCCAGGAGGCCTCCGATCGGGCCATCGCCGCCGGGACCACGGTCACCGAGATCCTCCGCGAGGTCACGGCGCTCGACGTGGGGGTGCCGCTCGTCGCGATGACGTACGGCAACCTGGTCTTCCAGCGCAGCGGCGCGGAGTTCTGCGCGGCGCTGGCCACGAGCGGGCTGCGCGGGCTCATCGTGCCCGACGTGCCCCTGGAGGAGGCCGGCGACCTGGCCGACGCCGCCGCGAAGGAGCACCTCGACCTCGTGCTGCTCGCCGCGCCGTCGACCTCCCGCGACCGGCTGCGCCAGATCGCCGGACGCAGCCGCGGCTTCGTCTACGCGCTGACCCGCATGGGCACCACCGGCGAACGGGGCGAGGTCCCCGAACAGGCCGCCCGCCTCGGCCGCGACCTCAAGGAGCTCACCGACCTGCCCGTCCTGTTCGGCTTCGGGGTCTCCAGCCCCGCCCAGGCCGCCGAACTCGCGCGGCACGCCGACGGCGTCGTGGTCGCCTCGGCGCTCATGCGCCGGCTGCTCGACGGCGCCCGGCCCCGCGAGCTGGGAGAGTATGTGGCGAGCATCCGCCGCGCACTCGACGGCGCAGTCGACAGGGAGCCCGATGAGCACGCCACGCTACCGCGCCATCGCCGACGACCTGATCCACAAGATCAAGTCGGGCCACTACCGCGCGGGTGAGGCGCTGCCGGGGCAACGCGAGCTCAGCGCCTCCTACGGCGTGACGATGATGACGCTGCGGCAGGCGCTGCAGGTCCTCAGCGGCGAGGGCCTGATCGACCAGCGGGCCGGCCGCGGCACCTACGTGACCCAGCCCAGCGCCGAATACCCCCTCGACACCCTGCGCAGCCTCGGCGACGACCTGCGCAGGCAGGGTCATCCCCTGCGCACCGAGGTGCTCTCGGCCGCGCTGCGGCCGGCCCCGCGCTCCCTCACCCGGCTCCTCGGCGACGCGCCGGCCGGCCTGCGGGCCCTGCGGCTCGCCCGCGTGCGCCACCTGTCCGGCCGGCCCGCCGTCCACCAGATCTCCTGGATCGCCGAGCCCCACGCCTCGGCGATCAGAGGGGCCGATTTCACCGAGACCCCGCTCTACACCGCCCTCGCCGAGGCCGGGGCGCGCGTCCACCGGGCCACCGAACGGATCAGACCGGCCCTGCTCACCGCCCCTGTGGCGGCCCGCCTGCGGCATCCGGCGGGCAGCCCGGTGTTCGTCAGCGAACGCGTCACCTACGACGACCGGGGCGCGCCGGTCGTCGTCGACCACGCCACGATCCTCGGTGAGTGGATGGAGATCCGGGCCGAGCGCAAGGCGGCCGACCTGTCGTTGCACTGGTCCGGCGCCTTTACAAAGTAGATCTGCAACCGGGCTTGCGTCCGGGCCGGGCCGTCGGGTTATAGTTCCGGCGAAGGTCATGAGTGCCAGCGCACAGCCCCGGCTTGCTGGCCGGCAACCCTCGCGTCCGCGGCGGGGTGCCCCGGGTGAAGACCTGGTCCGTCGCGGGGTGCGGCGGGCAAGCGCGTGGCTTTCCTGGAGGCGTTGTGTCCCCCGTGTTGTCCCTTGACGTCCCCGTCCGCGACGGTGCCCTGGTCCCCTACGCCAATCTCGACTACGCCGCCAGCGCCCCCTGTCTCCAGGCGGTCAGCCAGGCCGTCGCCGAAGCGCTGCCCGCCTACTCCAGCGTCCACCGGGGCGCCGGCTACGCCTCCCAGCTCACCACCGCCCGCTACGAGCAGGCCAGGCACACGATCAAGGCGTTCGCCCGCGCCCGGCCCGACGACGCGCTCGTGTTCACCCGCAACACCACCGACGCGATGAACCTGCTGGCCCGCAGCCTGCCCGAGGGCACCACGGCAGTGGTCTTCGACACCGAGCACCACGCCACGCTCCTCCCCTGGTCCGCGCCCGTCCGCCTCACGCCGCCGGCCCTGCCGGGCGAGGCCCTCCGCGCCGCCGACGAGGCGCTCGCCGCGATCGAGGGACCCGCGCTGCTGGTGGTCACCGCCGCCTCCAACGTCACCGGGGAGCTGTGGCCGATCGCCGGGCTGGCGCACATCGCCCACCGGCACGGCGCCCGGATCGCGGTCGACGCCGCCCAGCTGGCCCCGCACCGCCCGCTGAACGTCGCCGCCCTCGACCTCGACTACGTCGCCTTCTCCGGCCACAAGCTGTACGCCCCCTTCGGCGCGGGCGTGCTGATCGGCCGGCGCGACTGGCTGGAGCGGGCGGAGCCCTACCTCAAGGGCGGCGGCGCGGTCGTCGCCGTCGGCGAGCAGACCGAATGGCAGTCCGACGTGGAGGCCCGGCACGAGGCCGGCACCCCCAACGTGCTGGGCGCCATCGCGCTCGCCGCGGCCTGCGACCACCTGACCTCGACCGGCTGGACGAGCCTGGTCGAAGAGGAGGAGCGCCTGCTCACCCGGCTGCGGACCGGGCTCGCCGCCATCGACGGCGTGCACGAGCTGGCCCTGTGGCCCTCCGACCACCCCCGGGTGGGCATCGTCTCGTTCGTGGTCGACGGCCACACCGCCCGCGAGGTGGCCGAACGGCTGTCGGCCGACCACGGCATCGGCGTGCGCGACGGCAAGTTCTGCGCCCACCCGTTCGTCCGGCACCTGCTCGGCGTGGGCCAGGGCGGCTGCGACGAGATCGGCGGCGCGGTCCGCGCCTCGATCGGCATCGGCAGCACCGAGGAACACGTCGACCGCCTGCTGTCGGCGCTCGGCGTCCTCACCGCGCGGCGGCAGGCCGCCTGACCTCGCCCTGCGGGCTGAGACCCGCGACGGCCAGCGCGAACAGGCGGTTGGCCTCCGCCGCCGGGTCGGGGTGGTCCTCCGTGGCCAGGGCGATGCCGGTGATCAGCGCGAGCAGGTCGGCGATGGTGACGCCGGGAGCCAGGACGCCCGCCGCCTGACGGACCAGCGGTTCGCCCGCCTCGGTCAGCTGCGTCGTCGCGCAGTGCTCGTGTTCCGCGTCGGCCGCCCGGTCGCGGTTGAGGGCCATGGCCAGGCCCCGGATGGTCGCGGCCGAGGTGGTCACGGCGCTCAGCCACTCCAGGAGGGCCGCCCTGGCGTCGGTTCGGCCGACGCGGTCGCGGGCCTGCGCGCACAGGCTTTCGACCCGGTCGCGGAAGACGGCGGCGAGCAGGGCGTGCCGGGTGGGGAAGTGACGGCGGACCGTGCCCGAGCCGACGCCGGCGATCCGGGCGATCTGTTCCAGTGACGCGTCGGCGCCGTTGAGGGCGATCTCCTCTTCGGCGACGGCGAGCAGGCGCGCGTAGTTGCGCTGGGCGTCGGCGCGCATCGGGCCTCACCTCGGGGATTGCTAAACGGCGGGGGTCTCCGTATCGTACCGGAACAGAAACGGCGGGGTCCGCCGTTTTTCGAGAGGAGTTTGCCATGTCCAGCGTTCTCGTCACCGGTGCCACCGGACAGCAGGGGGGCGCGACCGCCCGCGCCCTGATCGCGGCGGGGGTGCCCGTCCGGGCGCTGGTCCGCGACCCCGGCACCGCGAAGGCCAAGGCGGTGGCGGCCCTCGGGGCCGAGCTGGTGACCGGCGACCTCCACGACCGCGACTCACTGGTCGCGGCGGCGCAGGGGGTGCGGGCCGTGTTCTCGGTGCAGATGCCGCCGATGAAGGACGACACCATCGACTTCGACGGCGAACGCGCCCAGGCGGAGAACCTGATCGAGGCCGCGCTGGCCGCCGGGGTGCCGCAGTTCGTGCACACGTCCGTCTCCGGCGCGGGGCAGCGGGTGACCACCGAGCGGTGGGCCGGGCTCGATCCCTACTACGCCGCCAAGGGCGCCATCCAGGATCGTGTCCGTGAGGCCGGGTTCACCTACTGGACGCTGATCAAGCCGGGCTTCTTCATGGAGAACTTCCTGCCCGACCAGGCCTACCTGTTCCCCCGAGGGGTCGAGGGCGGGCTGGCCACGGTGCTCAAGCCGCAGACCATGATGTCCCTGGTCGCGGTCGACGACGTCGGTCGGGCCGCCGCCGCGGCCATCGCCGACCCCCGGCGGTTCCACGGGATCGAGCTCGAGCTCGCGAGCGACTACCGCTCCATGACGGAGATCGCCGAGGCCCTCTCCGCCGCGCTCAAGACCGAGGTGGCCGCGCCCGACCTGACCGAGGAGGAGGCGGTCGCCAAGGGCATGCCCGCGTGGGCGGCCGTCGCGCACGAACGCAGCGGCGTCGTGGGGCAGCCCGCCCGCCCCGAGTACGCGCGCGCCTTCGGCATTCCGCTGACCACCTTCGAGGAGTGGACGCTCACGCACCTCTGACGACGTGGTGGACCACGCCGGCCGAGGGTTGGCCCCGGCCGGCGTGGAGGTCGCTAGCCCTCGATCATCTGGTCGCGCAGGGTGGTGCGGACGTCGCAGTTGGCCAGCGCGAACGAGTCGGCCAGGGCGATCAGCTCGTCGTCGGTGAGGCCGCGGAAGAGTTCGGCGTACTCGTAGGCGAGCGGCTGGGCCACCGTCAGGTTGAGCAGCAGGGTGCGGACCCAGTCGTACTGGCCCCACGGGTAGGGGTCGAAGTCCGGGAACTCGTCGGCGATCATCTGGTAGAACGGGCCGGTCACCTCGGCGACGCCCTTGCCGTCGCTCCCCCACTGGTCGGCGCCCAGGCGCACCTTCTTGGCGACGAAGTCGCCGAACCGCTTCAGGTACGGCGAGTCGGGGCGCACCATGACCAGGCCCTGGCGGCCCAGGTCCTTGTACATCCAGATCGACCAGCCGGCGTCGTCGCGCTTGAAGATGTCGAGCTGGTCGGCCAGCAGCTGGCGGAGCTCGGCGTCGCGGGGCTCGGAGCCGGTGTAGATGGGGCCGAACTCGCCGACCCACACGGGGGTGCCGGTGCGGCGGGAGTATTCGGTGCGCTCGGCGTACTTCTCCTCCAGGGCGGCCTTGTCCCAGTGCTTCCCGGCGGTCTCGCCCGGGTAGGGGCCGCCGCCGCCGAGGCCCGGGGCGGCGTAGTCGTGGGCGGCGTACACCGTGTTCTCCCACGGCTCGTCGAAGACGTCGAACTCGGTGGAGTAGGTGTTGCCGTCGAGGAACAGGATGTGCCGGTCGTCGATCGCCCGGATCGCGTTGACCAGGCGGGTGTAGAACGGGCCGACCACCTTGCGCGACTCGTCGGCGGGCTCGTTGATCGGGTTGTAGCCGGCCACCCAGGGGTTGCCCTTGTAGTGCTCGGCGATGTGCTCCCAGATCTTGACCACGCGGTCCTGGAAGTGGGGGTGGTCCCAGAACAGGGGGCGGTGGGTGATGTTGTCGGAGTGCCAGTGGTGGTTCTGCGAGCCGGGCAGGGCGTGCAGGTCGATCACGGTGTAGATGCCGTGCTTGGCGCAGGCCTCCACCGCCCGGTCGAGGTGCTTGAACCCTTCGGTCTTGAACTCGAACGGCCGCTCGTCGTCCTCGAAGTGGCGGTAGTTGACCGGGAGGCGGACGCAGTTCATGCCCATCTCGGCCAGCAGCTTGGCGTCGTCCTCGTTGAAGAACGCGGTCAGCAGGCGGTCGAAGAACAGCTCGTAGCGTTCGTCGCCGAGGACCTCACGCACCGTGCTGCGCATCAGCGCCTCGTTGGCCGAGTAGCCGGTGATGAAGTTCTCCATGTTCAGCCAGCCGCCGACCGCGACGCCGCGCAGGCGGATGGACGTGCCCGACTCGTCGACGAACTGACGTCCGTCGACCCGGAGGAAGGTCATGGGGGAAGGGATCCTTTACTTGACGGCACCTGCCGCCAGGCCCCGCTCGAAGAGGCCCTGCAGGCAGAGGTAGGCGACGATCTCGGGGATCGCGGTGATGACCGCGCTGGCCAGCACCTTGGTCTGGTCGTTGCTGAACTGGCTGACGAAGAACTGCGGCAGCAGCGTGACGGTCTGCTGGGCGGGATCCTGGATGAGGACCAGCGGCAGCAGGTAGGCGTTCCACGAGCCGATCAGCGTCAGCACCACGATCGCGGCGCCGATCGGCCGCGTCATCGGGATGATGATGTAGCGGAACGAGGTGAACGTGCTCGCGCCGTCGATGCGGGCGGCGTCGAACAGCGCGTCCGGCACCCCGTCGACGAACCGGCGGGCGATCAGGACGGTGAAGGGGATCTGCAGGGCGGCCAGCGGGAGCACGACCGCCCAGTACGTGTCGTACACGCCGAGGGCCAGCGTGGTGGCGAACAGCGGGGTGAGCAGGACGACCTCGGGCAGCGTCAGCGCCGCCAGGATCATCCAGAAGTAGACCTCCTTGCGGCGCACGCGCAGCTTGGAGAAGCCGAAGGCGGCGAGCATCGTCAGGACGTACACGATGATGATCGTCGAGACCGAGATGATGACGCTGCTCTTGAAGAAGGTGCCGATCGTGCCGACCTCGAAGACGGCGCGGTAGTTGCCCCAGCCCTCCCCCGCCAGCGAGCCCTGCACCATCACGACCAGGGGGAACAGGTAGGGGATGACCATCGCGGTGACCAGGATCTGCAGCAGCAGCCTGGCCGACGGGCGGCGGGCCTCAAACACCGCTCTCACCGTCCTTCCGGTTGGAGCGCGCGGCGACGGCGATGGCGCCGAGCAGGGCCAGCACGAGGAGCATGATCGACAGCGCGGCCCCGTAGCCGACGTGGGCGCTGGGGATGCTGATCCGGTAGATGTAGGTGCCGAGGAACTCGGTGGCGTAGTTGGGGCCGCCGATCGTCACCAGGTAGGGGATGTCGAAGGTCTTCAGCGCGCCGATCACGCTGAGCATGGCCAGCGCCACCGTGGTGCTGCGCACGCCGGGCCAGACGATGCTGACCAGGGTGCGGAGGTTGCTGGCCCCGTCGGTCCGCGCGGCCTCCAGCACCTCGGGGTCGATCTGGCCCATCGCGGCGTAGTAGAGCACGAAGGTCAGGCCGGTGAAGTTCCAGACGGTGATGAACATGATCACCGGCATCGCCGTGCTCGACTGCGCCAGCCAGGGCTGAGAGAGGAAGCCCAGGCCGACGTGGTCGAGGAACCAGTTGAGCTGGCCGTCGGCGGCGAACATCTGCCGGAACACCGGCGCCATCGTCGCCGGCGCGATGACCACCGGCGTGAAGACGATCACCTTGTAGACGGTGGCGAGCTTGACCTTCGAGTGCAGCAGCGCCGCGAACACGAAGCCGATCGCGGTCTGCGCGGTGAAGGTCACCAGGAAGAAGACGACGGTGTGCCAGATGGCCTGCCAGAAGATCGGGTCGACCAGGATGTCCTGGTAGTTCTGCAGGCCGACCGACGTGGGGGTCGGGCTGGTGCCGTCCCAGTCGAGGGTCGACAGGTAACCGGTCTCGCCGATGCAGTAGTAGAGGATGCCGACCACGAAGACGAACGCGGGCAGGATCCAGGGAAGGCCGGAGGGGCGGATCGCCCCGCTCCGGGAACGCTGTCCCGGAGCGGAGGACCCGGAAGGACGGCGTGCCCCGGTCTTCGATGTGGTCGTGGAGGTCAAGGGTTCCGTCCTCGGGGGTTACTTGATCTTCGAAGCGGTGTCCTGCAGCGTGGCCGCGGCCTCTTCGGGGGTGGCCTCACCGGCCGCCACCGTGGTGGACGCGACGCCGATGGCGGTCTGCAGGTCGGCGACCACCGTGGCGAGACGCGGCTCCGACGACTTGCCGGCGTCGGAGATCAGCTTCTCCAGCGCGGGCTTCTGCACCTCGGGGTTGACCAGCTTCACCGTGTCCCAGTTGGGCTGGGCGCTGACGAGGGCGGGGATGTCGTTGAGGATGTCGGCCACCGCCTGCTGGCCCTCGGCGGAGGTGCCGAGCCAGGTCGCGAAGGTCGTGGCGGCGGCGATGTTCTTCGACTTCTGGTTCACCGCCAGGCCGAAGTCGGCGTCACCGTAGAGGGAGCCCACGTTGCCGGTGCCGGCGATGTCGGGGAAGGCGATCGGGATCTGGGTGAACGGCTTGGGGTCGGCGACGCCGGCGCCGGAGATGGCGGCCGTCATGCCCTCGACGGTGGAGTACTGCATGTACCAGCTGCCCATCATGACCATGGCGTACTTGCCGGACATGAAGCCGTTGTTGGCGTCGGGGTACTGCTGGGTGCCGAGCGCGCCCTCCTGCATGATCCCGTCGTCGAACAGGCCCTTCCACAGGGTCAGCGCCTTGACGATCGTCGGGTCGGTCCAGGGCACCTCCTTCTTGAGGGCCTTCTCCCACACGCCCGGCTGGACGTTGTTGGAGATCGCCTGGAGGGTGTCCTCGTTGAAGGCGGTCTGGGCGGCGCCCTGCACGAAGCAACCGACGTTGTTGGCCTTGAAGGTCGCGCAGACCTTCTTCCACTCGTCGTAGGTGGTCGGGGGCTGCAGGTTGTACTTGTCGAACAGGTCCTTGTTGATCCAGACCGTGCCGGAGAACACCGAGCCGACCGACAGGGCCGCGAGCTTGTCGCCGTTCTTCAGGCTGGACACCCCGATCGGGGCCAGTTTCGACTCCCAGTCGGCGCCCAGGGTCTTCTCCACGGCGGGCTTCAGGTCGATCGCGTTGACGCCATAGATGTCGACCGACCCGTTGGCCGCGCCCGGGGCGACGTCGAAGACGTCCGGGCCGACCGACGAGGCGAGCGCGGGCCGGATGGCCGCGTCGTACCCGTCGATGGTGAGCTTCTTAAAAGTGACCTTGATGTTCGGGTAGACCTTGTTGAAGGCCTTGATATAGGCGTTGGCGGGCGCCGCGTCGGGCGTCCACCCCCACCAGGTGATCTCGCCCGAGTCGGCGGACCCCTGGTCGGCGCCCTGGGCGCCGTTCTGTGCGGGTGAGCCGCCGCCGGCGCATCCGGCGAGCACCAGCGCGCCGCTCATGAGCGCCGCGGCGAAGCCGAGGGGACGACGCTTCCAGATCCGCGAAGATCCCAGCATGTGATCTCTCCTTGCGCGTGATAGGCACGCACCGTGGTACTGACGCCGGTCCGCGCCCAGCGAGAAGTGTCGAGAGCCGGATCAGGCAAGGCTTCCGAAAACTCCGAAAGTTTCGAAAGCGGTCTCGAAAGAGAGAAACACCGAGCTCTCGGCAGTGTCAAGAATTTGGGCTAAATTGTTTCCGTCGAGTTTCGAAACTCCGGATCTTGTCAACCCCGTCCCCAGCGCCGCCCCGGACTGCCGTCCAGCGAAATGATTCAAGTTTTCCCAGTTCAAAAGCGCTCTGGACGGCACCGGGCCTGCCGGTGCTACGGTGATGGAAAGTTTCGACAGATCGAATCTACGCATGATGAGGTGTCGTGCCGAAGCGGGTCACAGCCAGGCGGGCCGACCGGGTGACCATCGCGATGGTCGCCACGGCGGCGGGGGTATCCGTGCCGACCGTGAGCAAGGTGCTCAACGGCCGTGACGCCGTGGGCCCGGAGACCCGGCGACGCGTGCAGGATGCGTTGGAGGCCACAGGCTACCAGCGAAGGGCCAGGTCAGAGCCACGTAAAGTGGGTCTGGTCGACTTCGTGATCACCGAACTCGACACCGCGTGGGCGAGTGAACTGCTGCGCGGCGCCGAGCAGGAGGCCTACCGGCTGGGGGCCCGGCTGGTGCTCACCGTCACCCACGACCGGCAGGCCAATCCCCGCGAATGGCTGACGTCGATCGCCTCCCGGCCGACCGACGGAGTGGTTCTGGTGGGATCGGGCACCCAGCACCTGGGGGCGGCCCGGCTGCGCACCATCGACGCCCCCTTCGTGGTCGTCGACCAGGTCGGCGGCTTCGACAAGGACATCCCGACCATCGGGGCCACCAACTGGGCCGGCGGTTTCGCGGCCACCGAGCACCTCATCGACCTGGGCCACCGGCGCATAGGCATGATCACCGGGCCCGACGGCGTGCCGTGCAGCATGGAACGCCTCGACGGCTACCGCGCCGCGCTGCGCCGGGCCGGGCTGCCGGTCGACGAGGCCCTGATCCGGCCGGGCGACTTCTACCCCGAGAGCGGCCGTCGCGGCGCCGCCGACCTGCTTGACCTGCGAGAACCTCCGACCGCCGTGTTCGCCGCCTCCGACCAGCAGGCCGCCGGGGTGTACGAGGAGGTGCACGCCCGGGGCCTGCGCGTGCCCGACGACCTCAGCGTGGTCGGCTTCGACGACACCGAGGTCTGCGAGTGGACGACCCCGAAACTGACCACCATCCGGCAGCCCCTGGCGCAGATGGCGATGCTGGCCGTCCGCAACGTCCTGGAGGCCGAGCACCCGGCCGAGGAGCCGCTGCGGCTGGAGCTCTCGACCAGCCTTGTGATCAGGGACAGCACCGCCGCGCCGTCCGAAACTTCCTCGAAACAGTCTTGACGTCCGGAAAAGTCGGCCCTACGGTGTCTCCGAATGCTCGGAGTTTCGGATAATTCCCGAAACTTTCTTTCAAAGGAGTCCCCGGTGCCTCTCGTGCAGATCGACCTCGACCGTTCCCTCGCCGAACGGCTCGGCCCGCAGATCAGCGAAGGCGTCCACCAGGCTCTGGTGGACGGGCTCGGGATGGACCCGACCGACAAGTTCCAGATCTTCCGCACGCACGCCCCCGGCGAGCTGGTCGCGGACCCCGGATACAACGGCGTCGACCGCCGCGACCTGATCAGCATCCAGATCCAGATGGTCCACATGTACGACGTGACGACCAAGTGGGCGACCTTCGACCTGATCGCGAAGAACCTGGCCGACCTCGGCATCCGCAACGACGACCTGTTGATCAGCGTCGTGGAGAACGGCTTCGAGGACTGGTACGCCGGCAAGTCCCGCAACTAGGAGTTCACAATGAAGGTTCTCTACATCGGCGGCACCGGCACGATCAGTTCGTCGTGCGTGGCCGAGTCGGTCCGCCAGGGTCAGGACGTGTACGTCCTCAACCGGGGCAAGACCAGCAAGCGCCCCCTGCCCGAGGGCGTCACGCCCATCACGGGCGACGTGCAGGACCCGGAGTCCCTCTCCGAGGTGTTCGAGGGCACGGCGTTCGACAGCGTGGTCAACTTCCTCAGCTTCGGTGCCGACGACGCCGCCGCCATGGTGGGCCTGCTGGAGGGCCGCGTCGGCCAGTACGTCCACATCAGCTCCGCCTCGATCTACCACAAGCCGGTGCGGCAGTGGCCGGTCACCGAGTCGACCAACCGGCGCAACCCCTACCTGGCCTACGCCCGCGACAAGATCGCCGCCGAGGACGTGCTGCACCGCGCCTACGAGGAGCGCGCGTTCCCGGTCACGATCGTGCGCCCGTCGCACACCTACGACGACGCCAACCCGCCGCTCCCCGGCGACTGGACGGCCTGGGACCGCATCGCGCGCGGCGACGAACTGCTCGTGCCCGGCGACGGCACCAGCCTGTGGACGCTCACCCACGCCCGCGACCTGGCCGTCGGCCTGGCGGGCCTGATCGGCAACTGGCAGGCGATCGGCGAGGACTTCCACATCACCTCCGACGAGTCGCTGACCTGGGACCAGATCTACGGCATCATCGCCCGGACCGAGAACGTGGAACCGCGGCTGGTGCACCTGCCCTCGGAGTTCCTGCCGAAGGTGGCCCCCGACTGGTTCTGGTCCGACCTGATCCTCGGCGACCTCGCGCACACCGCCGTCTTCGACAACAGCAAGATCAAGCGGTTCGTCCCGGCGTTCAACCCGACCACGACGTGGTCGGAGGGCGCCCGCCGCCTGCACGACTGGCGGGCGGCGCACCCGGAGCAGACCCGTCCCGACGCGGCCACCGACGCGGTGCTGGGCCGGCTGGTGGCGGCGCACCACGCCGCCGTCGCCGCGATCACGCCGCTGGCCCCCTGATGACCGACGTCTGGCTGGACGTCGACGGCGTCCACCTGGAGGGCGTGACCTGGGACGACGTCGCGGGCCGCCTGCGGTTCGTGGACATCCCGAGGGGCCGGGTCTTCGACGCCGGCCCCGAGGGAGACGTCCACTGGGTCGACCTGCCCGCGCCGGTCACGGCCGTGCACATGACCACCGACCCCGGCACCCTGCTGATCGCCGACGGCGACGGCATGGCCCTGACCTCGGGCGGCGTCGTCACCGAACGGCTCGCCGCGCCGCTGGCGGATCGTCCGGAGATCAGGATGAACGACGGCAACGTCGACCCGGCCGGGCGCTACCTGGCCGGGAGCATGGCCTACGCCTTCACCACCGGCGCGGCCGCCCTCTACCGGCTCGACACCGACCGGACCCTGCACACCGTGCTCACCGACGTGACGTGCAGCAACGGGATCGACTGGTCGCCCGACGGCGCCCGCTGCTACTACGTCGACACCCCGACCAGGCGGATCGACGTCTTCGACGCCGACATGACCGGCCGCCGGACCTTCGCCGACACCTCCGACCAGCCCGGCATGCCCGACGGCCTGACCGTCGACGCCGAGGGCGGGGTGTGGGTCGCCTTCTGGGGCGGCGGCCGGGTGGTCCGCTACTGGGAGGGCGCACCCGACGTGGTCATCGAGCTGCCCGTCACCCAGGTCACCTCGTGCGCCTTCGGCGGGCCGGGCCTCGACCAGCTCTACATCTCCACCTCCACCGAGGAGCTCTCCCCCGCCCAGCTCCGTGACCAGCCCGCCGCCGGTGCGATCTTCCGGGCCCAGCCCGGCCACCGCGGCCGACCCGCGAACAGGTTCGTGATCTGAGATGGACAGACGACCTTTCGGCCGGACGGGCCTCCGCGTGACGCCGATCTGCGTCGGCACCAGCCCGCTGGCGAGCATGCCCGCCCTCTACGGCTACGCCGTCGACGACGCCCGCGCCGAGGCGACGGTGGAGGACGTGTTCGACGGCCCGGTCAACTTCCTCGACACCTCCAACAACTACGGCGCCGGCAGCGCCGAACGCCGCATCGGCGCGGTGATCCGCCGCCGGGGCCTGCCGGAGGGGTTCGTGCTGGCCACCAAGGCCGACGCCGACCCCGACACCGGCGACTTCTCCGGCGAGCGGGTGCGCCGCTCGGCCGAGGAGAGCCTGGAGCGCCTCGGCGTCGACCACGTGCCGGTCATGTACCTGCACGACCCCGAGTACCACATCACCTTCGAGGAGGCGATGGCCCCCGGCGGGGCCGTCGAGGCGCTGGTCGCGCTCCGCGAGGAGGGCGTGGTCGGTCACATCGGCGTCGCGGGCGGCCCCGTGGACCTGATGCGGCGGTTCGTCGGCACCGACGTGTTCGACGCCGTGATCAACCACAACCGCTGGACCCTGGTCGACCGCTCGGCGGAGCCGCTGATGGACGACGCCTCCTCGAAGGGGATCGCCTTCGTGAACGGCGCCCCCTACGGCGGCGGCATGCTCGTCAAGGGCCCCGACGCCCAGCCCCGCTACGCCTACCGGGAGACCCCCGAGTCGATCCGCGAGGCGGTCAGGGCCATGGCGAAGGCGTGCGCCGCCCACGGCGTGCCCCTGCCGGCGGCGGCGCTCCAGTTCTCGCTGCGCGACCCCCGCGTGACCTCCACCATCGTCGGCGTCTCCGCACCCGGACGCGTCGCCGCGACGCTGGACCTCGCGACCATCCCGATCCCCGCCGAGCTGTGGGACGAACTCGACCGGCTGGCGCCCCCGTCAGGCGGATGGCCGGCATGAACCGCCGTATCAACCGGAGAGACACATGACCATCGTGACCACCCCCGCCCCCTGGAAAGACGCGGGACGGTCTCCCGAGGAGCGGGCCGAGGCGCTGATGGCGCGGATGAGCCTGCCGGAGAAGATCGCCCAGCTGTACGGGGTGTGGGTCGGCATCGACAACGCCGACGGTGAGATGGCGCCCCACCAGCACGAGTTCACCGCGCTGCCGGTCCCCTGGGACGACCTGGTGAAGGACGGCATCGGCCAGCTCACCCGGCCGTTCGGCACCACGCCGGTCGACCCGGTCAAAGGCGCGGCGACCCTCGCGGCCGCGCAGCGCTCCCTCATGACGGCCGGGCGGTGGGGCATCCCCGCCCTCGTGCACGAGGAGATCCTGACCGGCGTGGCCGCCTGGCAGGCGGGCGTCTATCCGAACCCGCTGTGCTGGGGAGCCACGTTCGACCCCGATCTCGTCGAGCAGATGGGCGCCCAGATCGGCGCGACCATGCGCCGCCTCGGCGTCCAGCAGGGGCTGGCCCCGGTCCTGGACGTCGCCCGCGACCTGCGCTGGGGCCGGGTCGAGGAGACCATCGGGGAGGACCCGCACCTCGTGGGCCTGATCGGGAGCGCCTACGTCAGGGGCGTGCAGTCGCAGGGCGTCGTCGCCACGCTGAAGCACTTCGTGGGCTACTCGGCGTCCAAGGGCGGCCGCAACCTCGCCCCCGTCTCGGCGGGCCGCCGTGAGGTCGCCGACGTGCTGCTGCCGCCGTTCGAGATGGCCCTGCGCGCGGGCGCGGGGTCGGTGATGAACTCGTACTCCGACATCGACGGCACCCCCGTCGCGGCCGACGTGGCCCTGCTGACCGACCTGCTGCGCGACGCCTACGGCTTCACCGGCACGGTCGTGGCCGACTACTTCTCGGTGGCGTTCCTGCAGACCCTGCACCACGTGGCCGAGTCGCCCACCGACGCGGCCCGGCTGGCGCTGACCGCCGGGATCGACGTCGAGCTGCCCACCGTGAACACCTTCGGGCCCGCGCTGGTCGAGGCGGTGGAGCGGGGCGAGGTCGACCTCGCGCTGATCGACCGCGCGCTGCGCCGGGTGCTGGTCCAGAAGGTCGAGCTCGGCCTGCTCGACGAGGACTGGAACCCCGAACCGCCCATCCTCGACGAGACCGACCCCGTGCTCGACGGCCCCGAGGTCCGGGCGCTGGCCGGCCGGCTGGCCCGCCGCTCCATCGTCCTGCTGCACAACCGGGAGGCGACGCTGCCGCTCTCCCCCGGCGTGAAGCTGGCCGTGGTCGGGCCGCGCGCCGACACCGCGCAGGCCATGATGGGCTGCTACTCCTTCCCGATGCACGTCGGCGTCCACCACCCGGAGACGGGCATGGGCGTCGAGATCCCCACGCTGCTCGACGCGCTCAAGAGCGAGTACGACGTGACCTACGCGCAGGGCGTGCCGGTGACCGGCGGCGACGACGAGGGCATCGCGGCGGCGGTCGCGGCCACCGCCGGCTCCGACGTGATCGTGGCCGTGCTGGGCGACCAGGCCGGGTTGTTCGGGCGCGGCACCTCCGGCGAGGGCTGCGACGCCCCCGGCCTGGCGCTGCCCGGCCGTCAGGAGGAGCTGCTGGAGGCGCTGCTGGCCACCGGCAAGCCGGTCGTGCTGGTGCTGCTGGTCGGCCGCCCCTACGAGCTGGGCCGGCAGATCGACCGGCTGGCCGCCGTGGTGTGCGGGTTCTTCCCCGGCGAGGAGGGCGCGGCGGCGCTGGCCGACGTGCTGTCGGGCCGGGCCAACCCGGCCGGGCGCCTGCCGGTGAGCTTCCCGCGCGACGGCGGCAACCAGCCGGCCACCTACCTCGGCGCTCCCCTGGCCCAGAAGAGCGAGGTCAGCAACGTCGACCCGACCGCGCTGTTCGCCTTCGGCCACGGCCTGTCCTACGCCCCGGTCACCTGGGGGGAGGTCACCGGCTCCGGCGCGTGGACCACCGACGGCACGTTCGACGTGACGGTGACGCTGCGCAACGAGTCCGAGCGGGAGTCCTCCGAGGTCGTCCAGGTCTACCTGCACGACCCGGTCGCCGAGGTGGCCCGGCCGGTGCAGGCGCTCATCGCGGCGCGGCGCGTCGACCTGGCCCCCGGCGAGAGCCGTGAGCTCATCCTCACCCTGCACGCCGACCAGACCTCCTACACGGGGTCGTCGTGGCGGCGGCAGGTCGACCCCGGCGATGTCGAGCTGCGGGTGGGCGCGTCCAGCGCCGACATCCGCGGCGTCCTCGCCGTCACAATGACCGGCTCGCGACGTTTTGTCGGTTTTGACCGAGTCATGGAAGCATCCGTCGTCTGACGGACATCGGGGGCGGCCCGTCGCTCGGCGACGCGGCCGCCTCCTTCGATTAGAGGAATTGTCATGACATCTTCTGCACCGCTGCGCTGGGCCGTCATCGGCACCGGAGGCATCGCCAAGCAGTTCGCCGACGACCTGCGCCTGTCGGAGGCCGGTGAACTGGTGGCGGTCGGCTCCCGGACCGCGGCCCGCGCCGAGGCCTTCGCCGCCGAAGTGGGCGCCCCCCGCGCCTACGGCGACCAGGCCGCGATGCTGGCGGCCGACGACGTCGACGCCGTGTACGTCGCCACCCCCCACCCCGCCCACCACGCCGGCGCCCTGGCCGCGATCGAGGCCGGCAAGGCCGTCCTGGTCGAGAAGCCGTTCACCATCAACCGGCGGGAGGCCGAGAAGCTCGTCGCGGCGGCCCGCGCCCGCGGCGTGTTCCTGATGGAGGCCATGTGGAGCCGGTTCCTGCCCCACATGGTCCGCATCCGCGAACTGCTCGCCGAAGGGCGGCTCGGCGACGTGCGCCTCGCGGTGGCCGAGCACGGCGTCTGGTTCCGCCATGACCCCGTCCACCGCATGTTCGACCCCGCCCTCGGCGGCGGCGCGCTGCTCGACCTGGGCGTCTACCCGGTCTCGTTCCTGTCGATGGTCTTCGGCCGGCCGCTCTCGGTCACCGCGTCGACCCAGTTCGGCGACACCGGCGTCGACGGCCAGACGGCCGTGATCGCCAAGTACGAGGACGGCCGGCAGGGCGTCGCGACCAGCAGCATGGAGGCGTTCCTGCCCAACCGGGCCTCCATCGCCGGGACCGAGGCGCGCATCGACATCGACCCCTGGTGGTACCGCCCGACGTCGTTCACGCTGACCACGCGCGGCGGCGCGGCCGAGCGGTACACCTTCGACGTGCCCGGCAACGGGCTGCGCTTCCAGACCGAGGAGGTCGCCCGCTGCGTGCGCGCCGGCCTGCTGGAGAGCCCGATCCTCACCCTTGAGGAGTCGTGCCAGATCATGGGCACCATGGACGAGGTCCGCGCCCAGGCCGGGCTGCGCTACCCCGGCGAATAGGGGGCGGTGCTGGCCCGGACCACCAGCTTGGTCGACAGTTCGACCCGGCCCTCGGTCATCTCGGCGCCGTCCTGGTGGCCGAGCAGCGACCGGACCGCCAGCGCGGCCATCTTCGCGATCGGCTGCCGGACCGTCGTCAGCGGCGGGGCCATCCACTGCGCCATCGGCACGTCGTCGAACCCGACGACGCTCACGTCGGCGGGCACCCGCAGGCCCCGCTCCTGGATCGCGGCGTAGACGCCGAGGGCCTGCTCGTCGTTGCCCGCGAAGATCGCCGTCGGCGGCTCGGGCCGGTCGAGCAGGGCCCCGGTCAGCGTCGACCCGCTGTGATAGTGGAAGTCGCCGTGCATGACGAGATCGTCGTCGAGGGCGATCCCGGCCCGCTCGACCGCCGCGCGGCACCCGGCCAGCCGCGCCTGACTGCACAGCATGCGCATCGGCCCGGTGATCACGCCGATGCGGCGGTGGCCGAGCTCGATCAGGTGCTTCGCGGCGGCCATGCCGCCGCCCCAGTTGCCCGCGCCGATCGACGGGATCGTGCCGTCGGCGTCGCCGACCGGATCGACCAGCACCGCGGGCAGCCCCAGTTTCGCGATGCGGGCCAGGTCGGCCGGGGTCAGCTCCGACAGGGCCAGGATGACGCCGCCCGGCGCCCGGTCGGCGATGTCCTCCAGCCACTGCTGCCCGTGCCCCGGCGCGCCGTCGAACACCGACACCACCACGCCGACGCGGGCCGAGCGCGCCTCCTGCTCGGCCCCGCGGATCACCTCGGCCGACCACGGCGACCCCGCGTCGTTGACCACCAGCTCCAGCAGCCCGCCCCGCCGCCGGGTGGCGGCCCGGGGCAGGGGCAGGTGCAGCGGCCGTTTCGTGCGCTTGGTGGGGACGTATCCGCGCGTCGCGAGAAGGGCCTCGATCTGCGACCGGGTGGCGGGCGCCACGTCCGAACGGCCGTTGAGCACTTTCGACACCGTCGCGCGGGACACGCCCGCCTCAGCGGCGATGTCGGCGACGGTGACGCGCGAATCTAACGAGTCGGACATCAACCGATCGTACCGAGGTCAGTGCGAATCGCGCGGCACCTCGCTGCCACGCCCTCCGCGCAGGAACCCGAAGTCGGCGCCCCCGTCGGCCCCGAGCACGTGCTCCCGGTAGAGCCACCGGTAACCGCCGACGTCCTCATGGGTCGCCGGCACCCACTCGGCCCTTCTCCGGGCGAGTTCGTCGTCCGGTACGAGCAGCGTCAGGCTCCGCTTCGGCACGTCGAGTTCGACCAGGTCACCGGTCTGGACGAGGGCCAGCGGGCCGCCGACGGCCGCCTCGGGCGAGACGTGCAGGACGACGGTCCCGAAACCGGTGCCGCTCATCCGGCCGTCGCTGATCCGCACCATGTCGGTCACCCCGGCGCGCAGCAGCTTGGCGGGCAGCGGCACGTTGGCCACCTCGGGCATGCCCGGGTAGCCCTTCGGCCCGGCGCCCCGGATGATCAGGACGTCGTCGGCGGTCACGTCGAGATCGTCGTCGTCGCAGACCGCGTGGTAGGCCTCCGGCGAGTCGAACACCAGCGCCCGGCCGACGTGGGTCATCAGCGCGGGCGAGGCCGCCGACTGCTTGATGACCGCGCCGTTCGGCGCGAGGTTGCCGCGCAGGATCGCGGTGCCGGTGCCGGCGGGCTGCAGCGGCGCGGCCATCGGCCGGATCACCTCGGTGTTCCAGTTGACCGCCGTCCGCACGTTCTCCCGCAGCGTCCGGCCCGTCACCGTGAGCGCGTCCGGATTGACCAGCCCGGCCTCGTCGAGCTGGTTCAGCACGACCGGCAGACCGCCCGCGTAGCAGAAGTCCTCCATCAGGAACCGGCCCGACGGCATCAGGTCGACGATCGTCGGCACGTCACGCGCCAGCGCGTCGAAGTCGTCGAGGGGCAGCTCGACGCCGAGCCGGCCCGCCAGCGCGGTCAGGTGGACGATCGCGTTGGTCGACCCGCCGATCGCCGCGTTCGCGCGGATGGCGTTCTCGAACGCCGCGCGGGTCATGATCTGGCTCGGTTTCAGGTCCTCCTCGACCATGGCCACGATCCGCTTGCCCGCCTCCTGCGCGACCTCGTAGCGGCGCGAGTCGACGGCCGGCCAGGTGGCCGAACCGGGCAGCTGCATGCCGAGCGCCTCGGCCAGGCACGCCATCGTCGAGGCGGTGCCCATCGTCATGCAGTGACCGTTCGACCGGGCCATGCAGCCCTCGGCGACGTAGCCGTCCTCGACCGACATGCGACCGGCCTTGATCTCGGCCTCGAACTTCCACACGTGGGTGCCCGAGCCGACGTCCTGCCCCCGGAACTTGCCGTTCAGCATCGGCCCGCCCGTCACCATGACGGCCGGCAGGTCGACGCTGGCCGCGCCCATGAGCAGCCCCGGCGTGGTCTTGTCACACCCCGACAGCAGCACGACGCCGTCGAGCGGGTTGGCCCGGATCAGCTCCTCGGCCTGCATGGCGAGCATGTTGCGGTAGAGCATCGCGGTCGGCCGCAGCAGCGTCTCACCGGTCGCCATCACCGGGAACACCAGCGGGAACCCGCCCGCCATCCAGACCCCGCGCTTGACCGCGTCGGCGACCCGGTCGAGGTGGGCGTTGCAGGGGGCCAGCTCCGACCACGTGCTGGCGATGCCGATGACCAGCCGGCCGTCGAACACCTCGGGCCCGAACCCCTGGTTGCGCATCCAGGAGCGGTAGAGCATCCCGGAACGCCCTTCGGCCCCGAACCAGTGCTGACTGCGTCGCGTCACGTTCTTCTCGTTCACATCATCCATCCGGCGTCCACGATCCAGTTCTGTCCGGTGCACATGGCACTGTCGTCGGCGGCCAGCCAGAGCACCAGCCGGGCCACGTCGGACGGCTCGAGGTTGTCGGGCAGGCACTGCACCTCCGCGAGTTTCTCGCGAACCTCGGGGGTGACCCAATGGGTGAGTTGCCGTTCGGTGAAGACCCAGCCGGGGATGACGCAGTTGACGCGGATGTGGTCGCCGCCGAGTTCGCGGGCCATCATCTTGGTCAGGCCCTCGATGGCGGACTTCGAGGAGACGTAGGCGGGCAGGCCGAGCAGGCCGACATGGGGGCTGACCGAGCCGAGGTTGATGATCGAGCCGCCGCCGAGCGAGCGCATGCCGGTCAGCACGGCCTGGGCGGCGAAGAACTGGTGGCGGAGGTTGACGGCGATCCCCCGGTCCCAGTCGGCGGGTTCGAGGGTCTCGATGCCGGTGCGGGTGTCGTTGGCGGCGTTGTTGACCAGGATGGAGACGGGGCCGAGGGCCTGTTCGACCATGACGATCGCGGTGCGCAGGGCGTCGATGTCGGTGACGTCGGCGTGGATGTAGAGGGCCCGGTCGGTCAGTTTCTGGGCGGCGGCGTCGTCGACGTCGACGAAGGCGACCTTGGCGCCCTGGGCGGCGAGCTGGGCGACGAACTCCGCGCCGAGGCCGGTGGAGCCTCCGGTGACGAGGGCGACTTTGCCGCGCAGGCTGGGGTAGACGGCGTACTCGCTCATGGCACGATCACTCCACGGCCCACGGCGCCGCCGGTCAGGTCGGCGAACGCCTCGTTGATCTGGTCGAGCCGGTAGCGCCTGCCGATCAGGAGGTCGAGGGGCAGGCGTCCGGCGAGGTAGAGCTCGAAGATCTTGGGGAGGTCGACGAGGGGGTTGGCGGAGCCGTAGAGGCTGCCGATCACCCGCTTCTCGCGCTGGACCAGCAGGTTGACCGGCACGTTGAAGGTCTGGCCGACCTTGCCGAGGCCGACGGCGACCAGGGTGCCGCCGGGGCGGAGCGCCTCGAAGGCGGTCTCGAGGGTGTCGGGGCGGCCGATGGCCTCGATGGCCCATTCGGCGCCGCCGGGGCGGATGTCGGCCAGGGCGGCGGCGACGTCGGCGGCCGAGGCGTCGACGACGTGGGTGGCGCCGAGGCGTTCGGCCGTCTCGAGGCGCTCGGCGACGACGTCCACGACGATGATCGGGTTGGCGCCCGCCAGCACGGCGCCGAGGACGGCCGACAGGCCGACCCCGCCGGCGCCGAAGATGACGACGCCGTCGCCGGCGCACTCGCCGATGGCGTTGAGCACGGCGCCGACGCCGGTGATGACGGCGCATCCGGCGATGGCGGCGATCTCCGGGGGGACGCCGTCGGGGACCGGGACGACGGCGCGTTCGGACACGACGCAGTATTCGGCGAAGCAGGAGACGCCGAGCAGGTGGTGGACCTTCTCCCCTTCGGCGCTGAGCCGGGTGGTGCCGTCGAGCAGGCCGCCGGAGCCGACCATGATGCCGGCGGCCTCGCACAGGGCCGGGCGGCCTACCACGCAGTTGCGGCACTGGCCGCACCTCGGCCGCCACATGAGGCAGACGCGGTCGCCGGGCCGGAAGCGGGTCACGCCGGGGCCGACGGCCTCGATCACGCCGGCGCCCTCGTGCCCGGGGACGACCGGCAGCGGGCACTTCAGGTCGCCCGCGAGGTAGTGCTGGTCGCTGTGGCAGACCCCGGCGGCCTCGACCTTGACCAGCACCTCTTCGGGCCCGGGTGGGGCGAGGTCGAGGTCGCGCACCACGAGAGGCGCTCCGACCCGTTCCAGCAGCGCAGCTCTCATGTGACCCCGTCCCTCCGTCTGCCGTACTCGATCGCAGCAAACGTAGATGTAACGAACGTAGTGGTCAATAGTTTCGAAACTTTCACCGTCGTTCCGGTGCCGATCAGCCCGGTCAAGCCGCTTTCAGCTGCAGCTATTCGCTGATCCCGGGTTTCGGAACATCGCCGCCCGAGGACCGAAACTTTCCGTCAGGGCACCAGCACGATCTTTCCGCCCGCGTGCCGGGTCTCGCCGAGTTCGTGCGCGGACACGACCTCGTCCAGCGGGAACGCCGCCGCGACCGGCACCCGCAGCCGCCCCTCCTCCGCCAGGCCGACGGCGACCGCGAGGCCGTGCCAGGCGAGCGGGTCGGCGGCGCCCGCCTCGGAGGCGGGCGCTCCGTGGGACAGGTGCACGCCGTGCTCCCGCGCGGTGAAGTCGGCGATCGTCACCACGTGCGCCGGGTCGCCGGCGAGGGCGATCAGATCGGGCAACGCGCCGCCCGCGCAGTCGACGACCGCGTCGACCCCGGCGGGTGCCAGCGCGCCGACCCGGCCGACGAGGCCCGGCCCGTACGTCGTCGGCGCCACCCCCAGGGAGCGCAGGAAGGCGTGGTTGCGCTCGCTCGCGGTGCCGATCACCGTGGCTCCCCGTGCGAGGGCGAACTGGACGACGACCGAGCCCGTCGCCCCGGCGGCGCCCTGGACGAGCACGGTCTGCCCGGCGGCGACGGCGAGCCGGTCGAGGACCCGGGTGGCCGTCTCGGCCGCGCCCGCCGCGCCGCCCGCCTCCTCCCAGCTCCACGCGGCCGGTTTGGGCGCCCACGCGGTCAGCACCGCGAGGTCGGCGTTGGCCCCGCGCCGGGCGGGATGGGCCGCGCCGAACACCTCGTCGCCGACGCGCACGCCGGTGACGCCGTCGCTGACCTCGTCGACCACGCCCGCGGCGTCGAAGCCGGTCCGGAACGGGAAGGCGACGGGCACCAGGTCACGCAGCCGCCCGGAGCGGATCGCGACCTCGCCGGCCGCCACCCCCGACGCCCGCACGGCGACGCGGATCTCCCCCGGCCCGGCGTGCGGTTCCGGAACCTCGGTGACGTGGACGACGGAAGGCGGGCCGTATGCGGCGAACTGGACTGCTCTCATGTCCGGGGACCGTAACGGAACACCCCGTCCGTTTGACTAAAGTGAGAGCGATGACGGCACAAGTGGGAACGCGGCTGCGTTCCGACGCCCGCGACAACCGCGAACGCATCCTCGCGGTGGCCCGCCTCGCGTTCGCGACCGAGGGCATCGACGTGCCGATCCGTGAGATCGCCCGCCGCGCCGGGGTCGGCGCCGCGACCCTCTACCGCCACTTCGCGACCAAAGACGAGCTGCTGGCCGAGGCGTTCGCCGAGCAGATGGAGACGTGCTCGGCGATCGTGGCCGAGGGGCTGGCGGCGCCCGACCCGTGGCAGGGCTTCCGCCTGGTCGTCGAGCGGCTCATGGAGCTGCACGCCCTCGACCGGGGGTTCGCCCGGGTGTTCACCTCGCGGCTCCCCGAGGCCGTCTTCGCCGCCGACCGCGACCGCACGCTGCGGATGCTCCTCGAACTCGTCGGGCGGGCGAAGAAGGCGGGCCCGCTGCGCCGCGACTTCGTGGTCGAGGACCTCAGCCTGGCGTTGATGGCCAACGAGGGCATCCGCGCCGAGTCGCCCGAGATGAGGGTGGCGGCGTCCCGCCGGTTCGCGGCGCTGATGATCCAGTCGTTCATGGCCGACCCGGTCGCCGCGCCGCTGCCCCCGCCGGTCAGGCTGCCGCTGTCGCGGGCCTAACGCGGGACGAGCAGGCCCCGGTTGAACGCCTCGGCGACGGCGGCGGCGCGGTCGTTGACGCCGAGCTTGGCGTAGATGTTCAGCAGGTGGCTCTTGACCGTGGCCTCGGTGACGAACAGCCGGGCCGCCACCTCGCGGTTGGTGTTCCCGGCCGCGACGAGTTCGAGGACCTCCAGCTCACGGGGGCTGAGCGGGGGCGGAGGCGTGCGCACGCGGCTCAGCAGCCGCGCCGCCACCGTCGGCGACAGCACGCTCTCGCCCCGGGCGGCGGCCCGCGCGCCGCGCAGCAGCTCCTCGCGGGGCGAGTCCTTCAGCAGGTAGCCGGTCGCGCCCGCCTCGATCGCCGGCAGCACGTGCGAGTCGGTGTCGTACGTCGTCAGCACCAGGATCTTCGACGGCACGCCCAGCCTCGACAGCTCGGTGATCGCGCCCAGCCCGTCGAGCTCCGGCATGCGCAGGTCGAGCAGGATCACGTCGGGCCGCAGGTCGACGGCCAGCCGCACCGCCTCGGCGCCGTCGGCCGCCTCGCCCACCACCTCGAAGCCGGGGGCCGCGGCGAACATGGCGCACAGGCCGTCTCTGACGATGGGGTGGTCGTCGGCGACCAGCAGCCGGATCACGCGGACCTCCAGGGGACGCAGGCGGACACGCCGGTGCCGCCACCGGGCTCCGACTCGACGCGCAGGCTCCCGGAGAGCCCTTCGACGCGCTGCCGCATGATGCCCAACCCGAACCCTCCGGTCTGCTCTTGTCTGGGCGCCGAAAGATCGAAACCCTTCCCATCGTCCCGTACGTCCAGCGCCACCTCCTCCTCCAGGTAGGAGAGCGTCACCCCGACCCGGGTGGCCCCGGCGTGCTTGGCCACGTTGGCCAGCGCCTCCTGGGCCGTGCGCAGCAGCGCGACCTCGATGGCGGGGGCGAGCGGCCGGGCCGTGCCGGTGGCGGTGAACCGGACCGGGATCCCGTGCAGCGCCGACCACCTGCCGGAGACGGTCTCCAGGGCCTCGCCCAGCCGGGCGGTCTCCAGGTGGGCGGGCCGCAGCGCGTCGACCGAGCGTCGCGCCTCGGCCAGGCTCTCGCGGGCCAGCCCCATCACCGCGTCGAACGGCCGCCGCCAGGCGGCGGGCACCTCGTGCCGCTGCTCGGCGGCCTGGAGCTGGGTGATGATCCCGATCAGCCCCTGGGCGAGGGTGTCGTGGATCTCCCGGGCCATGCGCTGCCGCTCGTCGAGGACGCCGGCCTCTCTCGCCTGGACGAGCAGCTGGGCGTGCAGCCCGGCGTTCTCCTCCAGCGCGGCCTCCAGTTTCGCCATGGCGGCCAGCCGCTGCTCCCGCTCGACGTCGGCGGTGTGCAGCACCCAGGCGGTGGTCACCATCATCACGACGTTGACCCCGATGATGACCCCCTGGAGCACGACCATCCCCGGCGCGGCCGACGCCTGCGCCAGCCCCGCCACCACCGCGGTCAGTCCCACCCCGGCCAGCCGCCACGGCCAGGTCAGCACCGTGAAGGCGTAGATGTAGGGGACGGGGGTGAACAGCCCGTACAGCGGGTTCTGCAGCACCATCACGGCGGTGATCGCCAGCAGCCCGGCGAAGAACGCCGGCTTCTCGCGCCACCGGTAGAGCACGACCATCCACACCGCCGCCGGGAGCAGCTCGGTCACCGGGAACCCGGCGGCCACGACCAGGACGGCGAGCCCGGCGAGCAGTGTGTACGGCACGACGGTGACCAGTAAGAACGGCAACCCTACTCCCAGCGGAACCAGCGGACCGCGACGGCCGCGCACACCACCGCGTAGGCCACCAGGATCACCAGCGGCGGCCAGGAGGGAAAGCCGCCCAGGTAGGCGTCCTGGAAGGCGCCCATGCCGGCGCCGAGCGGCGTGTACGCGCTGATGTCCTGCAGCAGCGGCGGCATCTGCGCGATCGGCACCCAGAGGCCCGCGAAGAACATCATCGGGAAGAACAGCAGCGTGCCGATCGCCGTGGCCGCCGCCCGCGACGACACCAGCGCGGTGACCAGCAGCCCCATCGAGAGCAGCGCGGCGGTGGCCAGCAGCCAGGCGACCGCGAACCCGAGCGGGTGGCGCGGCGGGTCGACCCCGAACCCTAGCCCGGCCACCAGGAGGAAGAACACCATCGCGACCAGCGCGATCGCGAAGTTGGCGGCGAGCTGGGCGGTGAGCACCCGCACCGGCCCGACCGGGGTGGTCCGCATCCTGCGCAGGACGCCGTTCTCCCGGTAGCCCGCCAGGGTGGTGGGCAGCGCGGTCATCGCCAGGATGGCGATGTTGAACAGGATCAGCACCGGGACGTAGACGTCGAAGATCGTCAGGTCGGCGGTGATGGGCTCGCGCAGCGCCGGGATGCTGCCCAGGATGACGAGCACCACCAGCGGACAGGCCACGCCCCACACGGGCGCGACCTTGTCGCGCAGGCTCAGCTTTCCCTCGACGGCGATGAGCCGCCACGTTGCGCCGTTCACTGGACGTCCTTTCTGGTCAGCTGGACGAAGGCCTCTTCGAGGCCGGCCTGTTCGACGCGGAGCCGCTCGGCCGTGATCTGGTTCCTGGCCAGAACGGCCATGACGGAGTTCACGACGGTGTCGTCGCCGGTCACGACGATCTGCTCGCCCCGGCGGGTGACGCCGGTGACCCCCGGGAGGTCGGCGAGCAGGGCGAGGTCGAGGTCGCGGGAGGGGCGGAACCGGAGGCGCTGTTCGATCTGGGCGCGGTCGGCCAGCCCGGCGGGGGTGTCTATGAGGACGACCCGGCCCGCGTCGATCAGGGCCACCCGGTCGCAGAGGCGTTCGGCCTCCTCCATGAAATGGGTGACGAGGACGATGGTCACCCCGCGCGCCCTGACGCCCTCGATCAGCGCCCACGTGTCGCGGCGCGCCTGGGGGTCGAGGCCGGTGGTCAGTTCGTCCAGGACGGCGATGTCGGGGTTGCCGATCAGGGCCAGCGCGATCGACAGCCGCTGCTTCTGGCCGCCGGAGAGGGCGGCGTACCGGGCCTTCGCGGGCAGGCCGAGGTCGTCGAGCAGCGCGCGCCAGTCGGCGGGGCGGGGGTAGAAGGAGCTGTACAGCTCCAGGGCCTCGCCCACGCGCAGGCTCTCGGGCAGCATGCCGGCCTGCAGCTGGACGCCGAGCCGGCGGGTCAGTTCGGTGTGGTCGCGCAGCGGGTCGAGGCCGAGGACGGAGACGGTGCCTCCGTCGGGGGTGCGGAGGCCTTCGACGCATTCGACCGTGGTGGTCTTCCCGGCGCCGTTGGGGCCGAGGATGCCGAAGATCTCGCCTTGTTCGACGGTGAAGGAGACGTCGTCCACGGCGATCTTGTCGCCGTAGCGCTTGTGGAGGTTGGTCACCTCGATCACGGAGGGCATGGCCCAAGAGTGCTCCGGCGGGGGCGCCTTCCGGCACCGCCCGTCAGGCGGGATCCCGGCTCAGCCGATCGGTGGATTCCGCGCCGCCACCGGCCCGTGCGACGCTGGGCGGATATGGACGAGCAGACGCGCCGCACGACCCGGGGACCGTGCTTCGTGTGCCGACCGAGCGGACGTACGCCATGAGCCTGGGCAGCCGGCCCTATGAGCGGCAGCAGTTCCACGCGCTCATGTCCGAGAACGGGGTCCTTCCGCTGGACGAGGGCTTTCAGGCCGACCTGGCCCGCCGCGTGTGCGCGTCAGTGCGTACAGCGCCAGACCCGCCGAGGTGAGGACGAAGCCGGCCCACACCGTCGACAGGGTGCCCCAGCCGGCCGCCAGGGTGATCGCGCCGCCGATCGCGCCCAGGGAGTTGGCCAGGTTGAGCGCGGCCAGGTTGAGCGCGCCCATCAGGGTCGGGGCGTCGGGCGCGAGGGAGGTCAGCCTGACCTGGATGGTGGGGATGGCGTACATCATGGTCGCGCCGACGCCGAACAGGCACGGCAGCAGCACGAGCCACTCGCCGCCCGCCACCCCGATCAGCGCCAGGAGGGCCAGCACTCCGCCGTAGCCCCAGGTCAGGCCGCGGTGCTCCCACCGGTCGGCGGCCCGCCCGCCGAAGTGGTTGCCGACCGCCATGCCGAGGCCGAAGACGGCCAGCGCCACGGGGATGAGCGCGGGGTCGCGCCGCGCGGCGTCGGTGACGAACGGGCCGATGAACGTGTAGACGGCGAAGATGCTGGAGATGCCGAGCGAGGCGACCGCGACCATCACCCAGACGCCGCCCCGGCGCAGCCCGTTCAGCTCGTTCCTGACCGGGCCGCCGTGCAGGTCGCCGGTGCGCGGCAGCCAGGCCACCAGCGCGAGCCCCGCCAGCAGGCCGACGGCGACCACCGCCCAGTACATGACCCGCCACCCGGCCTGCTGGCCGACGAACGTGGCGAGCGGCGACCCCGCGACGGTGGCGACGGTCAGTCCCCCCATCACGGTGGCGAACGCCTTGCCGCCCCGGCCGGGCCCGTAGACGTACGCCGCCACGACGGCCCCGGCGCCGAAGAACGCCCCTTGGACGCTGCCCGCCACGAAGCGGAAGACGACGAGCAGCGCGATGTCCGGCGCCAGGGCCGACAGGCCGTTGCCTGCGAGGAAGAGCACGGCCAGGCCGAGCAGCAGCGTGCGCCGGTTGACCCGGGCCGCGAGCAGCGTGATCAGCGGGGAGCCGATCACCACCCCGAGGGCGTAGGCGGTGATCGCGTGGGTGGCGACCGGGATGGACACGCCCAGGTCGGCGGCGAAGAGCTGGATGACGCCGTTGCTGCCGAACTCGCCGGTGCCGATGGCGAAGGTGCCCAGCGCCAGCGCGAACAGGGCGAGCCTGGGTCGCGCGGCGCTCTTCGCCGGGGAGACGTGCCGGTCCTCCTCGGCGGCGCACTGGGCTTCGTACGCGCGGATGTGCACGGTCACCGGACCGGCACCGGTCGTCGGGTAGTCGTCATGGGTCCCATGCTGGGTCCCGGCACTGGACGCCCACTGAACGGGCGGTTCACTCGGCGTCAAGACGGCCGGGCCCACACTGGACCATGGATTCCCCTCTGATCTTGGCCAGCCTGCCGTTCGCCCTCGGGATCGTCATGCTCGGGCTGGGACTCGCGCTGACGCTCGACGACTTCCGGCGGGTGGGCCGTCACCCGAAGGCGGTCGTGGTCGCGCTGCTCTGCCAGATCGTGCTGCTGCCGGTGGTCTGCTTCGGCCTGGTGCTGGCCTTCCGGCTCCCGCCGGAGCTCGCCGTCGGCATGATGGTGGTCGCGGCCTCGCCCGGCGGCCCGACGGCCAACCTCTTCAGCCACCTGTTCGGCGGTAACGTCGCGCTGAACGTCACGCTCACCGCGGTCAACTCGGTGCTGGTCGTGGTCACCCTGCCGATCGTGGTGAACCTCTCGGCCCACCACCTCCTTCCCGGCGGGGCCGCCCTCGGGCTGCAGGCCGACAAGCTGCAGCAGCTCTTCGTGATGGTGCTCGGGCCGGTCGCGGCCGGGATGCTCGTCCGGGCGCTGGCGCCGGGGCTGGCGCGGCGGCTCAACCTGCCCGTCCGGGTGCTGTCGGTCGTGGTCCTGGTCACGGTCATCTCCGCCGTTCTGTACGCCGAGCGCCACGACCTCCCCGGCTACTTCGCGGCGGTCGGCCTGGCCGCGCTGACGTTCAACGTGGTGAGCGTGGCCGTCGGCTACGGCGTGCCGCGCCTGGCCGGCGTCGACCACGGCGCGGCCACCGCGGCCGGGTTCGAGATCGGCCTGCACAACACCGGGCTGGCCATCACGATCGCGCTGAGCCCCGCCCTGCTGAACAGCGCCGAGATGGCCGTTCCGGGCGCGGTCTACGGCATCCTCATGTTCTTCACGGCGACCGCGTTCGGCTGGGCGATCAGCCGTCGTCAGAGTTCGGCGAGGAGCCTCTCGGCGCGGCCCGCGAACAGGTGAGACCCGCGTTCGGCCGACCGGTCGCGGGCCGCCTCGGCGGCCGCCCGCACCACGTCGGCGGGTTCGCCCCGGGCGCGCAGCAGGCGCGCCCGCAGGAACAGGACCAGACCCTCGGCATAGCGCTGGCCGTGGGCCTCCAGGGCGTGGCCGGCCCGGTCGAGGGCGGCGGCGGCCCGGTCGGGGCTCCCGGCGGCCAGCCACATCTCGGCGATGAGCGCGTGGTGGTAGGCGAGGCCCCAGCGCGGCGGGTCGGTCAGCCCCGCCTCCACCAGCCGTTCGGCCTCGGCCGCCACACCGGCCGGGTCGTCGCCGGTCAGGGCGCGGGCCCAGCACCAGTTCAGCCGGATGTAGAGCTCCTGCTGGATGGCGGCGCGGCCGGTGCCCACGGCGATCCACCGGTCGATGGTGCGGATCACCCGGTCCGCGTCACCGGCCATCGACGCGATGATGGTGACGTAGTAGGCCCAGGTCGCGACCGCGTAGGAGTCGTCGGGGCCGTTCCAGGCGTCGATCATGGCGCATGCCCCCGCGACGTCGCCGTGCATGGCCGTCACGACGGCCACCCAGCCGGGCCACTCCCCCGAGACGTCGCGCCTGATCGGGGTGTCGCTGTACGCCGCCACGACCCCCTCCAGGAGGGCGGGGTCGTTGGCGCGGAAGACGCGGTAGGCCTCGCCGATCTCGCCGACGTCCCATTGGTGCAGGCCCCAGGCCTGGCGGCCGTACACGCGGACGATCGGGTTCGCGGCCGCCTCCCCCTGCTCGTGAAGGCGGCGGACCAGCGCGGCGCGGTCCCACTCCATGAACGTGTAGGCCCCGAACAGGCGGGCGAAGAGCAGGCCGGCCGCGTCGACGTCGCGGCCCAGCTCCCGGGCCAGCAGTTCGGCGCGCTCCAGCAGGTCGAACGTCGTGCCGCCGAACCCGGCCTGCCGGCGCGGCGCGATGGCCAGGAGCGAGAGGGCCGACAGTTCGAGTTCCGGGAGACCGGCGGTCCGGGCGAGCTGGGCGGCCGATTCGAGGTGGCGGTCGGCGGCGGCGAACGCGAGCTTGGCCGCCGCCCGCAGCCCCGCGCGCTTCAGCGCCTCCACGACGCGGACCGGGTCGGCCAGGACCCTGGCCGCCCACAGGTGGAAGGCGAGCCGCTCGGTGACGGACTCGTCGTCGGCCCGGCCCTCCTCCAGCGCGTCGGCGACCCGCAGGTGCAGCCCGACGGCCCGCCAGTGCTCCGTCGTCTCCGTGACGGACTCGCGGACCAGGTCGTGCGCGAACCGCCACGCGAACGGATCGTGCGGCTCGGCTTCGAGCAGGCCCAGCGCGCGCAGCGGTTCGAGGCGTTCGAGGCAGTCGGCGACGCCGGTCCCGGCGGCGCGGGCGAGCAGGCCGAGGTCGACGTCGCGGCCGATGACCGCCGCCAGGTGCACCAGGTCGCGGGCGTCGTCGTCGAGGCCGGCCATCCGGTCGCGGACGACGTCGCGCACGGTCGCCGGCACCCCCGGCCGGGCCGCCGCGTCGCCGAGCGCGCCCCGGTCGCTGAGCAGCCGCGACAGTTCGCGGACGAAGAAGGGGTTGCCCTCGGTGCGGGCCAGGATGTCGCGGGCGACCTCGGCGCCGGGCCGGTGACCGGTCTCCCGGCGGACGAGCTCGGCCACGTCGGTCAGGCCGAGCGGGCCGAGCCGGATCCGGTGGTGGCCGGGCAGCCTGCTGGCGGCGGCCAGCGCGCGGGAGAGGTCGGAGCCGGGCGTGGGGGCGCGGTCGCGGAGCGCGCAGACGATCGCCGCGCCGCCGGGCAGCCGCCCGACCACGTGGCCGAACATCTGGAGCGAGGCCGGGTCGATCCACTGGAGGTCGTCCATGACCAGCAGCACCGGCCGTTCGGCCGCCGCCTGGCCGATGACGCCGACGGCCTGCTCGAACAGCCGGAACTGGGCGCGGCTTCCGGCGACCGGCGGGCCGGTCCGGTCGCCGCCGGACTCGAGGAGGCGGCCGAGTTCCCCGGCCCGCCACTTCTCCCGCGCCGGGGCGGGCAGGGCGTCGATGACCCCGGCGAGCGCCTGCTCCCACGGCCACATCGACGGCGTGCCGTCGCCCTCCAGGCAGGAGGCCCGGACGACGAGCGCGCCGCGCCGGCCGGCGAGGGCGGCGGCCTCCTCCAGCAGGCGCGTCTTCCCGGCCCCCGGTTCGCCCTCGACGACGGCGAGCCCGATGCCGCCGGTGAGCGCCGCCTCGACGGCCTGCCGCAGCACGGCCAGTTCCGCGCCCCGGCCGACCAGCCCGGCCGGGCGCCTCGGCCCGGCGCCTCCCCGGTCCGGCGGTTCCGGGGTCTGCGTCAGCACCCGCAGGTGGGCGGCCCGCAGCGCCGGTCCGGGGTCGATGCCGAGCTCCTCGGCGAGGCGGTCGCGGACGTCGTGGAAGGCCGTCAGCGCCTCGGCCTGCCGCCCCGCCGCGCCCAGGGCGGTGACGAGGGCGGCGTGCACCGGCTCGTGGAAGGGCGCCATCGAGGCGGCCAGCCGGACCGCCCTGATCACCCGCTCGGGCCGGTGTGCGGCCACGGCCAGGTCGGCCGCCGCCACGCAGGCGGCGTGGAACTCGTCGTCGAGCGCGGTCAGGACCGGTGCCGCGGCCGGTTCGAGCGACAGGCCGTCGCCCGCGTTGCCGTGCCAGAGGCCGAGCGCCGTCACGTAGTGGTCGAGCGCCGCGTCGGACGCCTGCCCGGCCAGGGCCGACCGGGCGGCGTCGAGGTGGTGGCGGAACTCCAGGAGGTCGAGTGTGCCGGGCCCGGCCTCGAAGACGTACGCGTCGCCGCGCCGGTGCAGGTAGTGGCCGGCCGCGCGGGCGGGGACGGCGGGTTCGAGCAGCCGCCGCAGCGCCCCGACGTACTTCTGGATGATGTTGAGCGCGCTGGCGGGGGCGTCGTCGCCCCAGATGAGGTCGATCAGTTCACGGGTGCTGACCGGACGGCCCGCGCGGGCCAGCAGCAGGGCCAGCAGCTGCGCCTGCTGCCGGGGGCCCGCGTCGAGTTCGACGCCGTCGCGCCACAGCCGGAGCGGGCCGAGGATCCGCAGGCGCAGAGGCCCTTGACCGTCGGGGTGGGCTGGCCCGGTCACGTCTGTCGGCTCCCGAATGGAGATAACGGATCTTGGCGCCGAGTGTACTCAGACTCGGGCGAACCGCTCCGCCAGACGGTGCAGGTACTCCGTCAGTTCCGGCGGGTCGAGCACGGTGAAGTCGACGCCCAGACTGCCGAGGAAGGCCGCCAGGTCGCCCAGCGAGTCGCCGCCCGTCTCCAGCACGCCGTCGTCGCCGAGCACCCCGGCCGCCGGGGTCAGCAGTTCGGTCAGCCGCTCCATCGGGGCGTGCAGCCGCACCCTGGCCGGGTGACGGTAGGCGGCCGAGCCGACCCCGCGCATGACCTGGGTCGCGGCGTCGGCCGGAGGTTCCCGGGGGACGAAGCGCGGCCCGTTCGGCACCCGGGGCCGCACCCGGTCGACGCGGAAGGTGCGCCAGTCGGCGCGGGCGACGTCCCAGGCGAGCAGGTACCAGCGGCGGCCGGTGTAGACGAGCCGGTGCGGTTCGACCTCGCGCACGCCGGGGGTGCCGTCGCGGAGGCGGTAGTCGAAGCGCAGGCGTTCGCGGTCGCGGACGGCGGCGGCGATGTGGGTGAGGGTGGCGGCGTCGACGGTCGGGCCGCGCCGGGCGACGGACACCGTGGCCATGCCGACGGCGTCGATGCGGTGCCGCAGCCGCGAGGGCAGCATCCGCTGCAGTTTCGTCAGCGCCCGCAGCGAGGTCTCCTCGATGCCGGTGACGGTGCCTCCGGCGGCGGCGTGCAGGCTGACGGCGACGGCCACCGCCTCCTCGTCGTCGAGCAGCAGCGGCGGCAGGGCCGCGCCCGCGCCGAGCCGGTAGCCGCCGGCCACGCCGGGGGTGGACCGGATCTCGTAGCCGAGGATCCGCAGGCGCTCCACGTCGTTGCGGACCGTCCGGCCGGTCACGCCGAGCCGGGCGGCGAGTTCGGGGCCGCCCCAGTCGGGGCGCGACTGGAGGAGCGACAGCAGGCGCAGCAGCCTGACGGAGGTTTCCAGCATGCCCCCAGTCAATCGCGGAACCGTACGTTCCGCGATCGTGCCTAGTGTGCGGAGGGAGACGAAGGGAGCAACCCATGTTGCGCGGACCGGCCACCATCACGTTCTGGGCCGACGACCTGACGGCCGCCACGAAGTGGTACACCGAGGTGCTCGGGACCGGGCCTTACTTCGAGGTGCCCGGGTATGTGGAGTTCCGGATCGGCGACCACCTGGCGGAGCTGGGCCTCGCCGACTCCCGGTACGCCCCCGGCGGCGCCCCGGCCCGGCCCGGCGGCGCGGTGGTCCACTGGCACGTCGACGACGTGGCGGAGGCCCTCGACCGGCTGCTGAAGTTCGGCGCGAGGCCCCACATCCCGCTGACCGACCGCGGGGAGGGGTTCGTGACGGCCGCGGTCGCCGACCCGTTCGGGAACGTGCTGGGCGTCATGTACAACCCGCACTATCTGGAGATGCTGGGCCGATGATGCACTTTCCGGACGCGGCGGCCTGGGAGGCCTGGCTCGCCGCCAACCACGCCGGTGAGGGCGTGTGGCTGGTCATCGCCAAAAAGGGCGCGCCGCTGACCTCGGTCACCATCGGCCAGGCGCTCGACGTGGCGCTCTGCTACGGCTGGATCGACAGCCAGCGCAAGGGTCACGACGAGCACAGCTACCTGCAGCGGTTCTCCCGGCGGCGGCGCGGCAGCCCGTGGTCGCGGGTGAACGTCCGCCGGGTCGAGGCCCTCACCGAGGCCGGGCGGATGCGCCCGCCGGGGCTGGCGGAGGTCGAACTGGCCCGCGCCGACGGCCGCTGGCAGGCCGCGTACGCGGCGCAGAGCGAGTTCGCGGTGCCCGCCGACCTGGAGGCGGCGCTCGATCCGGCGACGCGGGCGGTCTTCGAGGGGCTCGACCGGACGGCGCGCTACCTGCTGGTCCTGCCGCTGCTCAAGGCCCGGAGCCCTCAAGGGCGGGAAGCGCGACTGGCAAAGGTCCTCAGCGAGCTCCGCGCCCGTGGTCGCACCACGAGCGTGGCCGAACGTGGTCGTGCGGCCGGCCAGGCGGAGCCGTGACGGAGCGAAGCCGTTGACCCACGAACGGCGAGAAAGGGAGTTCCCGGGGTTGCGAAGACGACGCCCAGTCGTTATCGGGCGTTATAAAGGGACATCCGAGACCAGCGTGGCCCATGTGACCTGGTAATATGTCAGATACCACAGGTTCTGACAGTGTTTTGTTGAGTTTTCCTGTCCCTTGTCCCTTTTTTACCGTTCCATTACCGTCCGCAGTGGCTTTTGTACTCCCTCGGACGGGCTCCCTCTCCCGAGCGCCCCCGTCCCCTCCGCCCTGGAGGCGACATGCGGTTTCGCGCGATCATGCGCAGAAAATCCCCCTACGTCGCGGCACTGGGCGCCGCGGCCCTGGTGGCGGCCGGCCTCACCCTGACGCCGACCGCTTCGGCGCAGTCGGCGGCGGCCGACTGCTCCAGCGACCCCAACGCCCGCATCGCGTCGGTCCCGAGCCCCCAGCAGTTCTTCGGGTTCCCGCTGGGCGCGGGCCAGACCCGGATCCTGACCAGCCAGGAGCTCATCGACTACACCCACGCCGTGGGCGCCGCCTCCGACCGCGTGCGCCTCGGCGTGATGACGAACAGCGTGCTGGGCACCGAGATGCCCTACGCGATCGTCTCGAACGCGGCCAACGTGACGGACGCGCGGCTGAAGAAGATCGCGGACGACATCGTGTCGCTGCGGGACCCGCGCACCCAGACCGACGCCAAGGCCGCCAAGATCGCGCAGGACACCCCCGCGATCGTCTACGTCGCCGGCAACGTGCACGGCGGCGAGAAGAGCGGCGCCGACGCCTCGCTGCAGACGCTCTACGAGCTCGCCTCGGGCCTGTCGTGCGACGTCAAGTCGCGCAACGACAACCTGCTCACGATCATCGTGCCCACTCAGAACCCCGACGGCCGCGACGCCAGCCGCCGGCAGAACGAGTACGGCTTCGACCTCAACCGTGACTGGTTCGCGCGCACCCAGAAGGAGACCGACGCCAAGCTGGAGCTGCTGCGGAAGTATCCGCCGCAGGTCTTCATCGACGCCCACGAGATGGGCGGCCGGCAGTACTTCTTCCCGCCGAACGCCGACCCGATCCACCACGAGATCGCCGACCAGCCGGTCGACTGGATCAACCGCATCGGCGAGGCCAACAAGGCCGGCTTCGGCTTCAACGGCGCCTGCGGCGGCTCGGTGACCGTCGAGTGCTACTTCAACTACGCCACGTACGACATGTTCTACATGGGCTACGGCGACACCGTCCCGGCCACCGGGTTCGGCGCCGCGGGCATGACGTTCGAGAAGGGCTCCTCCTCGGCCGTCCCCGACCGCGTGCAGCAGCAGTTCAACACCCAGTGGGCCACCACGGGCTGGGCCGCCGCCAACAAGCACGAGATCCTCGGCAGCTACTGGAACATCTGGAAGACCGCGCTGGCCGAGGGTCAGCAGGGCGTCCTGGAGCCGAACGAGGTCGTGCAGCCGACCAACACCGTCCAGTTCCCGGTGCCGGACGTCAAGATCCGCTCGTACTTCCTGCTGAACGACCGTCAGCTCGGCGACGTGCGCAAGCTGGTCGAGCGCCTGCGTCAGATGGACGTCGAGGTCTACCGCCTCACCCAGCCGCTCACCGTCCCGAACGCCAAGATCTTCGGCGGCCGGTCCGAGAGCGGCAAGGTGATCCCCGAGGGCTCGTACTACATCCCGATGGCGCAGCCGCAGAAGCACTGGATCCAGGCGACGCTCGGCGAGGACCCGTACGTGCCGTTCCCGTACTTCTACGACGTCTCCTCCTGGAGCAACCCGCTCCTGGCGGGCGTGGACACGGTCTACACCGGTGACGAGCTGTCGCCGAAGGCCGAACTGGTCCGCAAGATGGAGGGCGGCGTCGCGCAGGGCGCGTCCAAGAAGGGCTCGTTCTCCTACCCGCTCGACTCCGCCGCCGCCTCGGAGCTGACCTTCAAGCTCCTCGGCCAGGGCGTCGCGCTGAAGCGTGACCTGTCGACCGGTGTCGTCAGCTTCTCGCCCGGCGACGTCAACCGCGCCGGCCTCGACGAGCTCGCCACCTCCCTCGGCGTGACCGTCGCCGGCAGCGGTGACGCTCCTTCGGGCACCCTCCTGAAGACCCCCGACGTCGGCCTCTACAACGGCACGGGCGTCTCCACCACCTCCGGCTCCTACGGCGAGGCCCGCTTCGTCCTGGGCGCCAAGTGGGGCCTGACCCTCAAGCCGGTCACCACCGCCGACATCAACAACAACACCGCCGCCTTCACCGAGCGCGGCGTCCTGCTGATGCCCGACGGCAGCAACGCCACCGGCGGTCTGACCGCCCAGGGCCAGGCCAACCTCAAGGCATGGGTCTCGACCGGCGGCACGTACATCGGCCTGCGCAACCAGGGCACCCGCGTCGCCCGCGCGGCCGGTCTGACCAGCACCACCGAGAAGACCAAGCCGACCGGCTACCAGGTCATCGGCTCGCACTTCCGGGTCGACACCGCGACGTCGGACGCGGTCGCCCTGGGCCGCCCGGCCGAGGACTTCCAGTTCAACAACGGTGACCCGATCCTCAACCCGTCGACCACCGGGACCAACGTCCTGACCTACCCGACCGACGACACCTGGTGGGTCAACGGCACCACCAACGGCGCCGACGCGCTCAAGGGCTCGGTCGCGCTGACCAACGAGCCGACCGGCGCCGGGCACGCGGTGCTGTTCGCGTACAACCCGCTCTTCCGGGCGTACAACGAGAACGGCATCCACCTGGTCGCCAACGCCCTGCTGATGCCGAAGGGCGCCGCCTCGCCCGCCGCGCAGAAGCGCTCGCTCGCCCGGACCGCCGCCCCCGCCGAGGAGACCCCGCTGATCGGCGGCGAGTGGCGTCCGTTCCAGATCCAGGTGGCCGACGCCGACCTCGCCCGCACCCAGGCCGTGGTCGCGAAGTACACCGACACCGCGACGGTCGCCAGCGCGGCCGGGTCGTCGTACCTGACGATCCCGAACCCGGAGGGCCTCGACATCCACGAGCACCCCTTCCTGCGTGACCTGGTCAACGAGCTGAACGTGGCGGGCATCCCGCTCCGCTCGGTCGTCGGCTGACCCGTGTGAGAAAGAGTCCGGCCGGGTGCCACCCCGGCCGGGCTTTTCCCTTTTCCTGTACGTCGCCTACGGGATCCACATGATCACCCAGGGTTATCGTCGCAGCATGATTCGTTACGCCACCCTCGCCGGCCTGATCGCCTTCGCCTCCCTGACCGTCACGGCTCCCGCCGCCCAGGCCGGGCCCGGTGACATCTGCATGTTCAGCGGCCGCGACTACAGGGGCTCGTCGTGGTGCTGGAACCCGGGCAACGGTTACGTGGACGTGCCCCCGGCGCTGCACGACAACGTGGGCTCCTTCCGGGCCACCTCCGACGGCTGCTTCATCAACTGGATCGAGGTGCCGTCGAAGAAGGAGACCCGCGTCGTCCGCAGCGGCGACTTCCGCAAGGTCTACGACGACGACTTCGGCGGGAAGATCGACGCCGTCGCCCCGAAGTGCTAGCAGTTGCAGGAGCAGTCACAACACTGGCAGCAGTTACAGCAGCCCGAGCACCCCTCGCAGCAGTTGGAGCAGGCGTCGCACCCGCTGCAGTCGCAGCGCTCGGCGCATGACTTGTACCGCTCCTCGTCCCACGGGGGGCGGTACAGCCCGCAGGTGCAGCACGCGGCGGCCGAGCACACCAGCGAGATCAGCCCGCCGGGGTCGGGCTTGACGCGGCGGTCCTTCTTCGGGGCCTCCGCCTCGGCGAAGGTCCGCTCGACGGCCCGTCCGGTCTCCCTGACGAGCAGCGCCTTGACCAGCCCGCGCCGTTCGAGGTCGAGATCGGCCATCGCCAGCCTGAGCCCGCCGATCGCGTCGTCGCAGTGCCGCCTGGCGGTGGCGAGGTCGGTGCCGGAGGCGACGAGCGGGTTGTAGGCGCCCTGCGCGCGGTCCCGGTCGAGGTCCTCGACGGCGTCGAGCAGATGGGCCAGCCGCCCGAAGTAGCGCCCTGCCTCCTCCAGCGTCTCCCGGTTGCCCGGCTTCCCGGCGAGCACCGCCGTGTGCGCGAACGCCGCCGCGACGGCGTCCTCCGTCGGGGCGGTCAACTGGAGCAGCGACATGCCCGGCAGCCGCTCCACCCGCGCCTGCTCCCGTACGGCGGCCAGCAGCGGCCCCGGATCGAACGCCAGCGCCCCGGCCGTGGTAGTCCCCGCCCGCTCCCACCTGTCGGCCAGCCGCCCGCCGCCCGCGGCGACGAACCGGCGGGCGAAGGGCCCGTCGCCGTCTTCGATGTGGTCCTTGAGCTTGCCCGAGGCGAGGATCAGCGACACCGCGGCGGCCAGCCGGACCCCTTCCGCCTCCGAGATGTCGGCGCCCTTGAACCCGCGCAGCGCGCAGGGGGCGGCGCGGCGGTGCCGGGTCTCCTTCGACTGGGCCTCGGTGAGCACCGAGACGAGCAGGCCGTCGTAGTTGGTGACGAGACGCGCGGCGTGGCCGTGCTCGTCACGGAGGGCCACGCAGAGGCCGCACAGGTGGGCCATCCACTCCGCGAACAGGTTGCCGCAGAGGTTGTGCTTGCAGGGGCGAACAATCCCGAACACCATGATCCTTCCCGAAATTTCGGGATCAGCATGCCAGCATCGACTTGCACCCCGCTTGGAGTCCGCCGGGTCAGTCGGCTTCCGCGGCGGCGTCCAGGACGACGCCGGCCGCCACGGCCGCGAAGTCGTCGCCCGCTCTCAGTTCCTCCAGGACCCGGAGCGCCACGTCGGCCGGATGCAGCGCGACCGCGATCCGGTAGCGCACGCCCCGGTCCTCCTCCACCGCGAGCCGCGCCAGCAGCGCCCCGGTTGAGGCGCCCAGCGTCGCGGCGGCGCGGATGCGGAGGTCCGCGTCGGCCAGGGCGTGGTCGAACACCTCTCTATAGGCGCCCGGTGCGGCGAGGGCGACGAGGGATTCGATCGCGATGAGGCGGACCGGGGTGCGGGCCGACTCCGGGGGGTCGCTACATTCGTCCCGATCATCGAACTCGGCGCGGTCCTCGACGAGGGCCGCGACCGCCGCCGCGTCCGCCGGCTCGCCGTGGCGGGCCAGCCATCGGAGGGCGGCGGCCCGGACTCCGGGGTCCGCGGCGGCGAGGTTCGGCTGCACGGGCCGATGATTCACTGGGTACCCCGTTATGTCTATCGGTTTGGTAGGATATAGTCCGATTCGTGACGATCACTACCGCACCCGCAGGTGTTTCGCTGCGCGGCGTCGGCCGGGCATTCGGCGACCATGTCGTGTTGCGCGACATCGATCTGGAGATCGCTCCCGGCGAAGTGGTCGCCCTGCTCGGCGCCTCGGGATGCGGCAAGTCCACGCTGCTCCGCATGGTCGGCGGGCTCGACCTCGCCACCTCGGGAAGCGTGCGGGTCGACGGGCGCGACGTCACCGGCATCGACCCCCGCTGCGCCGTCGTGTTCCAGGAGCCCCGGCTGCTGCCCTGGCGCACCCTCGCGGGCAACGTCGCCCTCGGGCTGCCCCGCGACCTGCCGCGCAACCGGCGTGACGCCGAGAGCCGCCAGTGGCTCGCCGAGGTCGAGCTGCGCGGGTTCGCCGACTACCGGCCCCGGCAGGTGTCGGGCGGCATGGCGCAGCGGACGGCGCTGGCCCGCGCGCTGGCACGGCGGCCCGGCGTGCTGCTGCTCGACGAGCCGTTCGCGGCGCTCGACGCGCTGACGCGGCTGCGGATGCAGGACCTCGTCGAGGACGTGCAGCGGCGATCGGGCACCACCGTCATCCTCGTCACCCACGACGTCGACGAGGCGTTGAAGCTGGCCGACCGGGTCGTGCTTCTGGGCGGCGCTCCCACCGGAGTGAGCGTCGTCCTGGACGTGCCGGGCGATCGGCCCCGGGACCATCATCAGCCGGAACTGGCCGAGCTGAGGTCCGAACTGCTGGCAGGCCTCGGCGTGCCGCGACGTACCCCCCTGGAAAGAGAGACCCACGCACGATGAGCAGACTCCGGATCACGCTGACCCTCGCCCTGGCCGCGACGCTCGCCACCGCCTGCGTCAGCGGGGAGGACGCCACGGGGCAGCCCGCCGCCGGGAACGCGGGCGGGCAGCAGACCGAACTGCGGCTCGACTACGCCTATTACAACCCCTCCAGCCTGGTCATCCGCGAGCAGAAGTGGCTGGAGACCGAGCTGGCCGCCAAGAACGTCAAGGTCACCTGGACGCTGTCGGCGGGCTCCAACAAGGCCAACGAGAACCTGCGCGGCAACGTGATCGACCTCGGTTCGACGGCGGGCGCCGCAGCATTCCAGGCCCGCTCGAACGGGACGCCCATCAAGGCCGTCGGCATCTTCAGCCAGCCCGAGTGGGCGGCCGTCGTGGTGGCCAAGGACTCCCCCATCACCGACGTGGCGGGGCTGAAGGGCAAGCGGGTGGCCGCCACGAAGGGCACCGACCCGTACTTCTTCCTGCTGCAGTCGCTGCACGAGGCGGGCCTCGCGGCGACCGACGTCGAGGTCGTCAACCTGCAGCACGCCGACGGCAAGACCGCGCTGGAGCGCGGCGACGTCGACGCGTGGGCGGGGCTCGACCCGCTGATGGCGCAGAGCCAGACCGACGCCGGGTCCAAGCTCGTCTACCGCAACCCGGGCTTCAACTCCTACGGCTTCCTCAACGCCCGCGAGGCGTTCATCACCGAGCACCCCGACCTCGTCCAGGCGACGGTCAACGCCTACGAGAAGGCCCGCGACTGGATCCAGAAGAACCCCGACGCGGCCGTCGCGCTGCTGTCGAAGGAGTCGAAGGTGTCGCCCGAGGTCGCCAAGCTGGTGCTGACCGAGCGCACCAACCTGACCGTCAGCCCGGTGCCGGGCGCCGACCAGCGCGCGGTGCTGGAGCGCATCCTGCCGACCCTCGTCGAGGAGAAGCAGGTCAAGACCGAGCAGGACGCCAAGACCGCCCTCGACACCCTGCTCGAGCCGAAGTTCGCCGAGCAGGCGGCCAAGCCGTGACCCTGCTCGACACGACCGGATCGGCCGAGGAGTCGGAGCGGCCGATCCGCAAGCCTCCCGTCAAGAGACGGTGGCGGCCCCTCGCCGCCGGCCTGATCCTGCCGGTCGTGGTGCTGGTGGGCTGGCAGGCGGCCGCCTCGTCGGGGCTCTACTCGTCGGCCCAGCTCCCCCCGCCGCTGTCGGTCCTCGACGCGCTGGGCGAGCTGGCCGGTGACGGGTCGCTGTGGCAGCACCTGGCCATCAGCGTGCAGCGGGTGCTGATCGGGTTCGCCGCCGGAGCCGGGCTCGGGTTCCTCCTGGGGGCCGTCGTCGGGCTGTCGGCGACGGTGCGGGCGGTCGTCGCGCCGAGCATCGCGGCGCTGCGGGCGGTTCCGTCGCTGGCCTGGGTGCCGCTGCTGGTGCTGTGGCTCGGCATCGGCGAGGGGCCGAAGATCACGCTGGTCGCGATCGGCAGCTTCTTCCCCGTCTACACCACGATCTCGGCGGCGCTCGCGCACGCCGACGCCCACCTGGTCGAGGTCGGCCGCGCCTACGGGCTGCGGGGCGGCGAGCTGCTGGGCCGCATCATGCTGCCCAGCGTCGCCCCGGCGATCTTCTCCGGGCTGCGGCTGGGGCTGGCCCAGGGCTGGCTGTTCCTGGTCGCCGCCGAGCTGATCGCGTCGTCGATGGGCCTGGGCTTCCTGCTCACCGACAGCCAGAACACCGGCCGGACCGACATCCTGCTACTGGCCATCCTGCTGCTCGCGGCGCTCGGCAAGCTGTGCGACGTGATCCTCGGGCTGGTCGAGAAGCGGGTGCTCCGCACCCACAAGTGACCCCCTGACCGCCAGGTAGGAGCTGAGCCGCGCCGCCGCGTGCAGCGTGGCCAGCCCCCGGGCGGTGAGGCGGCGCCGCCAGTCGTCGAGGGCGCGGGCGAGCGAGCCGGCGCCGCCCGCCGTGCGGATCTGCCGGATTACCGTCGCGACGTGCGCCAGCGGGTAGCCGCCGCGCCGGAGCAAGTGGGCGAGTTCGGCGTCGCGGACGTCGTCGGCGCGGAAGAGCCGGTATCCGGTGGCCGGGTCGCGGGCCGGATCGAGGATCCCGGCCTCCTCCCATGTGCGCAGGGTGGCCGGGGTGAGCCCGAGCCGGCGCGCGAGCGCGCCGATGCTCTTCACGCCGGGGTTCCCCGGCCCCGTCGTCAGGTGGTGTACGGCTCCGCGCACCGCGTCGAGGGTCTCCCGGTCGCGGAGCAGCTGGACGTGGCCCGCGTCGACGAGGGCCAGCGCGTCGTCGAGCCGGTCGTCGTGGACGGCGTTCATGATCTGCACCGCCGTCGCGTGCCCGTACGCCGGGACCAGCCCCAGGAAGGCGTGCAGCGCCGCCGCGTGGGCCTCGGTGTAGACGCGGTAGCCGCTGGGGGTGCGCCCGGCGGGCGGCAGGCACCCGGCCTGTTCGTAGTTGCGGACCGCCTGGGTCGAGATGCCGTGCTCGCGGGCGAGGTCAGCTGGTCGCAAGGTTCATCACCGTTTGGAGACTTTAGCTCCCCGATCGACGACGAAAGCGGGAAAAGTCTCAACGGAGGCTTCAATGTTACGCTTGCGGCACATGAGTCAGGACATTCGAGACTTCGTCCCTCCGTCATGTGAACTGCTCGGGCTCGGCGAGCCCACCCACGGCGAGCCTGCCTTCGGATGGCTGCGCAACGACCTGTTCGACCGGCTGACCGGCCTCGGCTTCCGCTCGATCGCCCTGGAGATCGACCGCGTCGCGGCGCTGGCCGTCGACGACTACGTCCAGGGCGGGCCCGGCTCCCTCGACGACGTCATGCGCGACGGCTTCTCCCACGGCTGGGGCGCGTACGCCCCCAACCGCGCCCTCGTCACCTGGCTGCGCGACCACAACGCCACGCGGCCCCCGGAGGAGCGGCTGACCTTCCACGGCTTCGACGCCCCCACCGAGAACACCACGGCCCCCAGCCCGCGCGCCCACCTGGAACACGCCCGCGACCACCTGGGCCTCGACGTCGACCTGGCCGGGCTGCTGGGCGACGACGAACGCTGGGGCCACACCGACGCGATCATGGATCCGGCCCGGTCGCCCGGCGCGACCCCGGAGGCCGGGAAGGTGCGGGTCATCGCCGACGACATGCTCGCCCGCCTCTACGAGCGGGCCCCGGAGAGCCCGCGCGCCGCGTGGCTGCGGGCCAAGACCCATCTGACGGCCGGGATCGGCCTGCTCCGCTACCACCGGCAGGCGGCGGTCCCCCTCGACGACCAGGGCGCGCGGATGTGCCTGCTGCTGGCCGTCCGCGACGCCATCATGGCCGAGAACCTCTTCGACATCCGCGACGCCGAGACCCGCCGGGGCCGGACCCTCGTCTTCTCCCACAACCTGCACCTGAAGAAGACCCCGAGCACCTGGCGCCTGGGCGACAAGGCCCTGACCTGGCACGGCGCCGGGGAGATCGTGGCGTCGCTGTGGGGCGACCGGTACGCCTTCATCGCGACGAGCCTCGGCCGCAGCCCGGTCCTCGGGCTGGGCGAACCGGCCGACGGCACCTACGAGGGCGACCTGCGGCGCCGGTTCCCCACCTGGGGCCTGACCACCGCGATGCCGTCGGGCGTCTCCCGCACCGACACCACCCCTCAGATGGGCTACTTCCCCCTGGCCCCCGACACCCTCGACGGCGCCGACGCGCTCCTGCACGTCGGCGACGGAACGGCTTTGGGAAGATAGCCCCGACGAACCACCCCAAAGGAGCAGATAGTGCACATCGTGCGATTCATCGGCCCGGTCACCGGCCAGGCCACGATCGGTCTCGACGACGGCGTCCACCTCACCGAGATCGACGGGACGATCGGCGACCTGCTCCGGCTCACCGTGGAGGAGCTGCGCGACCGGTGCGCCGCCGCCGACGGCCCCCGCCACGACCGCTCGTCGGTACGCCTCCTCCCGCCGCTCGACGACCGCATGGAGGTGTGGGCGGCCGGGGTGACCTACGAGCGCTCCAAGGCGGCCCGCATGGTCGAGAGCGAGAAGGCGGCCGACGTCTACGACCTCGTCTACGACGCCGACCGTCCCGAGCTGTTCTTCAAGTCGGCGGCCTGGCGGGCGACCGGCCACGGCGGGCACGTGTCGGTGCGGGGCGACTCCGAGATCGACGTGCCGGAGCCGGAACTGGGGCTGGTCGTCAACCGGCACGGCGAGATCGCCGGATACACCGTGGTCAACGACATGAGCTCGCGCACGATCGAGGGCGAGAACCCGCTCTACCTCCCCCAGGCCAAGATCTACCTGGGCGGCTGCGCCACCGGCCCGGCGATCAGGCCGTCATGGGAGGTGCCCGACCCGTACGCGCTCGGGATCGAACTGACGATCACCCGCGACGGCGGGCGGGCCTGGCACGGGGAGGCGAGCACCGGCCAGTTGCACCGCAGGCTCGACGACCTGGTCGGCTACCTGTTCCGCGAGGACGTCTTCCCCGACGGGGTGATCCTGGCGACCGGCACCTGCCTGGTGCCCGAGCTGCCGTTCACCCTCCGCGCGGGCGACGAGATCACCATCACGATCTCGGAGGTCGGCACCCTCACCAGCACGGTCGTGGCCGGCAAGGCCGGGATGCCGGGCTTCTGATCAGACGACCAGGGGAAGCCGGTCGCTCAGCCCGGTGACCTCCAGCAGCCGGGCCATCCTCGGCGGGACGCCGGTCAGCGTCACCGTCGCGCCCAGCGCCCGGGCCCGGCGCTGGGCGTGCAGCAGCACACCCAGCCCGCCCGCGCCGCAGAAGGTCACCCCGGACATGTCCAGGACGAGCGCTCCGGCGCCGTCGTCGAGCGCGCCCAGCACCTGGCGGCGCAGCGCGGCCGTGGTGAAGATGTCGATGTCTCCCGACAGGTGGATGACGGTCGGCGCCGTGGTTTCCATGACGGTCATGGCGGATCTTCCTTACTGAAGGGCGGGATGGAGATGCCTGCCGGCCGGAGATCGGCCCGCCGCCAGGACGGGCGGTCTCTGGGCCGCTCGATCCAGCCGGCAGGCGGTACAGGGGGGTGTCAGAGCGCCAGCTCGGCGGCCAGGGCGCGCAGTTGCTCGCCGGTGAGTTCCCCGGCGTCGGGCGCGCGCTCGGCGTCCGGCGGGACGACCAGCAGGGCGACCTCCTGACGTCCGTCGAGCGTGAGCGTGATCATGCGTGGATCGGAGTGGCGGAACCAGCCGACGCGGATCTGCCGCCCCCGGGCCGGGATGCGGTGCGGGATGTCGTCCCACGCGTCCGCGTGGAGGCCGACCCGCATCGTCGCGCGGCCCATCCGCTGGTCGACGGCGGCGATCAGGCCGGGCAGCTCGGCCGTGGCGTCGCGGGAGCGGGGCCACCAGGCACCGTCGGCCACGGCCGTCCGGTCGAGCGCCGGGCTGAGGCTCAGCCGCACGGCGCTGTCGGCCTGCGGCATCGCCGAGGCGACGGACTTGATCGGTGTTCGTTGAGTGGTCACTGACGTCGTCATCGTGCGCCTGGCCCATCCAGCCCCTCGGGGAGCCGGTCATGGTTCGCCGGGGGCGACGCCGACCTGAATGCCAACGCTCGAAATGTCCTCGGTATCTCCAGGATACCTCATGACTTCCGGAAATCCGTGTTTCCGGAAGTAGAATGCAGGGGTGACTTACGGAAAGAGCCGGTCCGGAGCCGTCGCGCTCCCGGCCCCGCACACCACGGTGCTGGCCGAGTACGCCGCCGCGCTCGAGACCACCTCCCTGGCCGGCTCCACCCGCGCGAAATACGTCTCCCGCCTGCGCGGATACCTGTCGTGGCTGGCCGGGCAGACCTTCGACGCCGACCCGCTGACCGACCCGGCGACCGCGACCGGGGCCGTGCGCGGCTTCCGGCGCCACCTCAAGAGCGCCCACCGCGCCCCCACCACGATCGACACCTACCTGTCGGCCCTCGACGACTTCTACGCCCGGCGGGGTGTCGGCAAGCCCCGGGCCCGCCGCGAGCGCGACGTCCGCCGCCCGGCCCCCCGCACCCTCGACGCCCCGGGCGTCCGCCGCTACCTCGCCCAGGTACGCCGCACCGCGACCCCCCGCGACCGGGCCATCGCCCTGCTCCCCTACCTCGCCGGTCTGCGCATCTCCGAGGTCGTCGGCCTCGACGTGGCCGACGTGCGTCCCGACGGCCTGAGCGTCCGGGGCGGCCGGAGCCGGCTGGTGCCCGTCCACCCCGACCTGGGTCAGGTCCTGACCGGCTGGCTGGAGGCCCGCGCCGGCTGGAAGGGGGCCGACGCCCACCCGGCGATGTTCCTGAACCACCGGGGCTTCCGCCTGAGCGACCGGGCGGCCCGCGACATCGTCACCGGCTTCGCCGATCCCGCCGAGCCGGTCAGCCCCCTGGTGCTGCGGCACACCTTCGCCACCCAGCTCATCCACGACGGCGAAGACCCCGTTTTGGTCGCCGAGCTCCTCGGCCTCGAATCGCTCGACAGCACCCGCCGCTACGGCCCGACCCCCAAGGCCGACCGGCAGGCCGTGCTGAACTCCCTGATCACCGACGTCTGACCACGAAGGAGGGCGCGATGACGGAGCCCTGGGGCGGCCGGCTCTGGCGGGCCGCCGACCTCTACACGCCGATGGCCCTGCGGGTCGCGGCCACGCTGCGGGTCGCCGACGAGATCACCGCCGGGGTCGCGACCGGCCCGGCGCTGGCGGCCCGGCTGGGGGTCGCCGAAGACCCTCTCGTCCGCGTCCTCGACCACCTCGTCACGGCCGGCTTCCTCCACCGCGAGGAGGGCGGCTACGCGCTGACCGACGACGGGCAGTGGCTGCGCGACGACCACCCCGAGCGCGTCCGTGCCCAGCTCGACCTGACCGGCGCCATCGGCCGCGCCGACCTGTGCGCGGTGGAGCTGCTCCACACGGTCCGCACCGGCGAGGCGGCCTTCCCCCGGCGGTTCGGCCGGGGCTTCTGGGAGGACCTCGCGGCCGACCCCGGCGTGGCCGGGTCGTTCGACGCGTCCATGGGCGCCCAGAAGGTCGGCGAGGTCGCCGCGGCCTATGACTGGGCCGCCCTCGGCGAGGTCGTCGACGTGGGCGGCGGCGACGGCACCCTGCTGATCGCGCTGCTGCGGGCCCACCCCGGGCTGCGCGGGACGGTGGTCGACCTCCCGGCCCCCGCCGCCACCGCCGCGCGGGCCCTGGCCGACGCCGGTCTCGCCGATCGCGGGCGGGCGCTGGCCGGGAGCTTCTTCGACCCGCTGCCCGCCGGGGCGGGCGGCTACGTCCTGTCGCGCGTCGTGCACGACTGGAGCGACGCCGACGCGGGCCGCGTCCTGGCCGGCTGCGCCACCGCCGCCCGGCCCGGCGGCAGGGTGATCGTCATCGAGGAGGCGACCGGCGGCGCGGTCAGCACCGAGATGGACCTGCGCATGCTCGCCTACTGCCTGGGCCGCGAACGCGACGTCGAGCAGCTCACCGACCTGGCCGCGAAGGCGGGGCTGACGCGGGGCGCGGTCATCCCGACGGGCACCCGGCAGATCATCGAGTTCCTGCCGGTGTGACGCTATGACATTCGTCATCCGGGCCGGGCTGATCGGCGGCACTACAGGCCGCCACCCCCTCCCGGCGAGGCTGAACCCATGCTGGAACTCACCGAACTGAAGAAGAACTACGGAGAGATCACCGCGCTCGACGGCGTGAGCCTGCGCGTCCGCGAGGGTGAGAAGGTCGCGCTGCTCGGGCCCAACGGGGCCGGGAAGACGACGCTGCTGTCGATCGCCCTCGGACTGCTCTCCCCCGATTCGGGCACCGCCCGGCTGCTCGGCCGTCCGCCCCGTGAGGCGCTGGCGGCCGGTCGGGTGGGGGTGCTGCTGCAGGACGCCGGGCTGCCCGACGACGTCCGGGTCGGCGACCTGGTCGGGGCCGTGGCCGGGATGTATCCGACGCCGTCGATCCTGGCCGACCCCGAGCTCGAGGCGCTGGCCGGTCGCCGCGTGCTGGGGCTGTCGGGCGGCCAGCGGCAGCTCGTGCGGTTCGCGCTCGCGCTGGCGGGCGACCCCCGGCTGCTGATCCTCGACGAGCCCACGGTCGGGCTCGACGTCGACGCCCGGCGGGCGCTGTGGCGGCAGGTCAGCGACCGCACCGTCGTGTTCGCCACCCACTACCTGGCCGAGGCCGACGACCACGCCGACCGGGTCGTGCTGCTGTCGGGCGGACGGGTGGTCGCCGACGGGCCGGTGGAGGAGATCAAGGCGCTGGTCGGGGGCACGGAGGTGCGGCTCACCCTCGATACGATGGACGAGCCCGGCCTGCGGTCGCTGCCGGGCGTGCACGCCATCGTGATCGAGGGCACCACGGCCACCCTGCGGACCGGCGACTCCGACGCGACGCTCCGCGCGCTGTTCGCCGGGTTCGGCGACGTGCGGAACGTGCGCACGTCGGGGGTCGACCTGGAGAGCGCGTTCGTCAGCCTGACCGGGAAGGGGGCGTGATGCGGTCCTTCCTGCGCTTCGAGGTGCGGCGCGCCATGTCCAACCCGGTCAACCTCGTCTTCCTGGCCGGGTTCCCGGTGCTGCTCTACCTGCTGTGGACGAAGGTGCTCGACCTGGCCTCCGGGCCGGTGTCGATGGTGTCGATGGCCACGTACGGCGCGATGGGCGGCGCGCTGTTCATCGGCGGGGCGATCGCGCTGGAGCGGTCGAGCGGCTGGCTGCGGCAGCTGGCCGTCACGCCGCTGCCCGCCCACGGCTACATCGTCGGCAAGCTCGTGGGCGGGATGCTGGCGGTGCTGCCGAGCGTGGTGATCGTGCTGGCGGCCGGGGCGCTGCTGGGCGGGGTGCGGCTGCCGGCCGGCACGTGGCTGGCGCTGCCGCTGCTGATCTGGGCCGGGGTGATCCCGTTCGCGGCTCTCGGGGTGGCGTTCGGCTACTCGCTGAAGGGCCAGTCGGCCAACATCGCCATGATGGTCGCCTACTTCCTGCTGGCGGTGCTCGGCGGCCTGTGGCTGCCGGTGTCGCGGATGCCCGAGGGGCTGCGGACGCCGGCGGAGTACAGCCCCGCCTACCAGGCGGGGTCGCTGGGCTGGCGGGCGCTCGACGGGCTGGCGCCGACGGGGACCTCGGTGCTGGTGCTCGCGGGGTGGACGGCGCTGTTCGTCCTGCTCGGGGTGTGGCGCTACCGGAGTGCCGCGTGGAGGTGAGCCGCAGGGCGCTGACCGTCGCGCGGCTGGCCTCCCAGGTCTGGCTGCTCGTGCTGGTCTGGCCGCTGTGGGCCGCGTTCCGGACGCGGGGGCCCGCCGAGCTCGCCCTGATCGTGATCCTCGTCGGCGTGTTCGCCTTCTGCTGGGGGCGGATCATGTGGCGGGTCATGGGCGTCGGCGGGCCCGACCTGCGGAGCGTCGCGCTGCTGCTGACCTCGGCGGCGGCGCTCTATCCGCTGCTGGGGGCGCCGTGGGCGTACACCTCGTTCGTGCTCGTGATCTCCGTGCTGGGCACGCTGCCGCCGGTGTTCTTCGCGACCGGGCTGGCCGGGACGATGGTGGTGAACGTGGTGGCGCTGGCGGCGTTCGGCGAGGGGTTCGTGTGGTGGGTGCCGCTGGTGATGGCGCTGGAGGCGGGGGCGGTGGGGGCGCTCGTCCACATGCGGCGCCTGATCATGCGGCTCAGCCGGGCGACGGCCGAGAGCGAGCGGCTCGCGGTGGAGAACGAGCGGCTGCGGTTCGCCCGCGACCTGCACGACATCCTCGGCCACACGCTGACCTCGATCACCATCCGCAGCCAGCTCGCCGCCCGGCTGGCCGAGACCGACCCGGCGCGGGCCGCCGAGGAGATGGGCGGCGTCGAGCGCACCGCCCGCAAGGCCCTCGACGACGTGCGCGACGCGGTAGCCGGCTACCGCGCGGTGTCGCTGCCGGAGGAGCTGGGCAACGCGCGGGCCGCGCTCGACCTGGCCGGGATCCAGCTGACCGTCTCGGGCGCGGGTCCCGTTCCGTCCGGTTCCGAGTCGCTGCTCGCCTGGGTCGTACGCGAGGCGGTGACCAACGTGCTGCGGCACAGCGGGGCCACCCGCTGCTGGATCACCCTCGGCGCCCGGTCACTGGAGATCCGGGACGACGGCCGGGCCGGCACGGGGGCCGGGCCCGGCACCGGCCTGCTGGGCCTGGCCGAACGGGTCGAGGCGGCCGGTGGCACCCTGGAGGCCGGCGCCCGCCCCGAGGGCGGCTACCGGCTGCGGGTGGAGGTGCCGTGATCCGCGTGCTCATCGCCGACGACCAGGACCTCGTACGGGGCGGCCTGGCCGCGCTGCTCGGCCTCGAACCCGACATCGAGGTGGTCGCCGAGGTGGCGCGGGGCGACGAGGTCCTCGCCTCGGTGGCCGCCTGCCACCCCGACGTGGTGCTGCTCGACATCGAGATGCCGGGCCTGTCGGGCCTGGAGGTCGCCGAGCGGCTCAACGGCGTGGTGCGGGTCGTCATCGTGACGACGTTCGGCCGGCCCGGCTACCTGCGCCGCGCCCTCGACGCGGGGGCGGCCGGCTTCGTGGTGAAGGACGCGCCCGCCGCCGAACTGGCCGCCGCCGTCCGGCGGGTGATGGCGGGCGAGCGCGTGGTCGACCCGAAGCTCGCGGTGACGGCTCTGACGGTGGGGGCGAGCCCGCTGACCGTACGGGAGTGTGACGTCCTGCGCGCCGCCGACGGCGGGGCGAGCGTCGCCGACATCGCCCGGTCGCTGTTCCTGACCGAGGGGACGGTGCGCAACTACCTGTCGTCGGCGATCGGCAAGACGGGGGCGCGCAACCGGGCCGAGGCGGTCAGCACGGCGCGGTCCCGCGGCTGGCTCTGATACCTGGCCCTATACCGGGCGTATACGCGGGTGCCCCATGCTCGGAGAGGCCTCCGCCCGGCGTTCCCACCGTCGGGCGGAGGCGTCGGCCGAGGATCAGTCGTCTTCGGTGACGACCAGACGGGCGAAGCCGTCGCCGACCGTCGCGCCGGCCGTGACGCCGGCCACGACCTGGTACGACTGCGCCGTCGTCGACCTGACCGTGTTACCGGTCACCGGGACCGTGAAGGTCCCGCCGAGCGATCCGGCCGGGATGGTGACCGACGTCGCCAGCGACGCGATCACCGGGTTGGTGCCGGCCGCCAGGGCCTGTACCGACAGGGTCACCGGCTGGGTGGAGACCCGCGACAGGGTGAGCGGGATCGTCGCGGTGCCCGGGCCGTCGCCCTCGACCACCGTCACGTCGCCCACCGACACCTGCGGCAGCGTGGCGATGGTCTCCTCGCCGACGCGGTAGCGGGTGAACGACAGGTCGGCCAGGTAGACGCCGCCGGTGGCGGAGGAGCCGGTCAGCGACACCTCCTTGATGTCCTTCTTGTCGATGCCGCTGAGCCCGGCCAGCGGCAGGCGTACCGCGCGGAGCCAGGTCTTCGGCAGCGGGGAGGCGAGGCCGGGCAGCGCCTCCAGGGCGGTGCTCAGCGAGGAGACCGGCACGGTGACGCTGCGGTCGCGGCCGTCGACCAGGGTGAGGTCGAGGTCGAGGGGCTGGGCGGCCGGGATGTTCTCGTCGCGGGCGACCCGGAAGGTCAGGTACTCGGCCCTGGAGATGTTCCGCTCGGCCAGCGGCACGGTGAGCTTGCCGGTGGTGTCGGTCCAGCCGAACCGCATGAGCGAGGTCGCCGTGGCGTTGGGCAGGTACGTCGCGGGGGTCCACGACGGCGCCTGCGAGGTGGTCAGCTTGGTCGCGCACGACGGCAGGCCGCTCTGGGGGGAGCGGTCGAGCATGCTGGCGCAGACGACGCCGGTCGCCGACCCGCTGATCACCGCCTTCGTCGAGCCCGAGAAGGTGTCGACGTCGATCCGGCTGGAGGCCGGGGCCTGGGCGACGGAGTAGACGACGGCGCGGCCGGTCGAGGCGACGGTCTTGTTGCTGCCGTCGAACAGCGGCAGCAGCGCCGTCTCCTGGCCCTGGACGAGCCGGAAGAACCCGGCCATCAGGGCGGTGCCGACGTCGTACTGCTCACTCGCCGACAGGCGGGAGGCCGCGCGGTTGCCGCAGACGGGGTCGTTGTTGTTCGACCAGTCGTCGGAGGCGGGGGCGGTGGCGGCGCCGGGCGTCCACTCGGTGTTGAAGAAGTTGTGGTCGGTGCCCATGACCATCTGGACCGAGCGGAAGGCGGTGTCGCCGGGGACGGCGTACAGGGAGTCGTCGTAGAAGTGCTGGCCCTGCTGGTTCGACACGTCGCCGTCGCAGTACGGCAGGATCGTCAGCGTCGGGATGCCGGGCAGCGAGGCCCGCGCGAAGTCGGTCGGCGCGAGCGGCAGCACGGCGCGGATGCCGTACGGCTTGGCCCGGCCGGCGTTCATCAGCACGGCCTTGGCCACGCCCTCGCCGCCGCGCGAGTGGCCCATCAGGCCGACGTTGTCGAGGTCGACGCGGCCCTGGAACAGGGAGACCAGCTGCGGGTCGCCCTTGCCCTTCTCGGCCTCGTTGATGAGGTCGAGGTGGCGCATGACGACCTGGCCGCGCGCCAGCGCGCCCCGGTCCTCGGAGAAGTTGGCGTCGAAGGCGTTGACCGCGTTGGCGCTGACCGACACGACGATGTAGCCGTGGCTGGCCAGGGCGTCGGCCGGGCCCTTGTAGCCGGTGTAGCTGTCGATGGGGATCTGCGGCGCGGGGCAGGGCCAGGCGTTGTTGCTGGTCCGCCGCGTCACCGCGTCGTAGCAGGCGGAGTGCCGCCCGTGCAGGAACAGCACCAGCGGACGCCGGCCGGTCGCGCCCGTCGGGGCGTAGACCCGGGCCTTCAGTTCGCCTGACCGCCCGCCGAGCCCTTCCAGGGCGATGGCCTGCGAGCCCAGGTCGTAGTCGGTCTCGGTGACCGGGAACGTTCCCAGGACACCGGGGTCGGTCGCGATCGTCGTCGGCTGGGGGTCGGCCGGCGGGGTGTAGACGGCCCGCGACCGGACCTGCGCCGCCGACTCGACGACGCCGTTCCAGGCGACCTCGACGCTCTGCGCCCCGGCGGCGCGCGGGTCGTCGGTGAGCAGGGTCAGGGTGTGGCCGTCGGCGCTCTCGGTCGCGAACCCGAGGGACTCGCCGTCGACCGCCAGCTCGGGGACGGCGTTCCGGACGGGAAGGGGTTCGTCGAGCGTCAACGTCACCTTGTATCCCCCGTCGACCTCGACGACCGACCAGGTGTCGGCGGAGGCGGGGACGGGCAGGGCGAGGAGCCCCGTCACCACCGCCAGGATCGCGGTGGCTCTAGAAAGCCTCATGGCATTCCTCTCGTGCATTTATGTCCCGCAAGCCACACAAAGCTCACGAAACAGCACGAGTTAAACTTTCAACTATTGTCCCGGCATTAACTTCCGTTGCACGGGCGTAAACGATCTACCTCATCGAGAGGTTTGATCAGGTGAGAAGACACACGCCAGCGCGCGCCGGATGACGTCGGCGAACGGCCGGTTCGCGGCCGGGGCCAGCCAGTTCCTCCCGGCGACCCTGATCGCGGCGACCACGGCCGCCGCCGTGACCTCGGGCCGCAGCCCGGTCTCGCCGGTGCGTTCGGCGATCGCCTCGGCGAGCGAGGCCTCCCCCACGCTGAAGGCGCGCAGCGCCTCGCCCTCCAGTTCGGGGGTCAGCATGATCATGCGCAGCCCGGCCCGGTCGGGCTCGGGGTCGGTGAACAGCCCGACCATCGCCTCGGTCACGGCCACGTCGAGCGGTTCGCCGGCGGGCCGGGCGCGCAGCGCGTCGCCCGCGCGCCGCGACTGGTCGGCGTGCCCGCCGCAGATGGCCTCTTCCCTGCTGGAGAAGTAGTTGTTGTACGTCCGGGGCGACACCCCGGCCGCCGAGGCGATGTCGTTGACGCGGACGAGAGCCAGGCCGCTGGGGCCCTGTTCGACGGCCAGGCGCAGCGCGGCAGTGGTGATCGCCTCGCGGGTGGCCTGCCGGTTGCGGGCCCTCAGGTCGGTCATGACGGCAGCATATTCATGCGCCCGTAGACGTCGGCGAGGGCGGCGAAGGACGCCTTCGGCTCCCACCCGGCCCGGTCGCCCAGCACCTTCACCACACCCGGGCTCGCGACGTCGAAGCCGCCCGGCAGGTCCCACCGCGCGAAGGTGTACCAGAACGCCGCGTCGACCCCCTCACCGTCGAGGATCGCCAGCACCTCACGCAGGTAGCGGGCCTGCTCCTCCTCGTCGCGCACGACCTCCCGCGTCAGCCGGGCGGCCGGGCCGCGGTCGCTCCACTCGACGACCGAGTCGCCGCGCTCCCCCGCGTCGGCCGCGCCCCGGTAGGTCACGCAGCCGAACTCGTTGACCGAGACGGGCCTGCCCAGCGCCCTCCCCTGCTCGACCAGGGCCGAGACCGTCTCCCGGTAGGTCGCGGCGGTGGCCGCCGACCGGTATCCCGCGTCGGTGGCGACGATGTCGAAGATCGTCCAGTCGACCCGCTCGAACGGCAGCGACGAGTAGGTGACGCGGCCCCCGAACCGTGCCCGCACCAGCGCGACCGCCTCGGCGAGGAACGCGTTCACCTTGTCCGGCACGTCGGCGATCCCCTCGCCCAGCCGGGGCAGCCGCTCGCGCAGCGTCTCCCCGGGCAGGAAGCCGGTGGTCATCATGCTCACCTCCGACCCGGTGACCATGACCACCTCGGCGCCGTCGAGCCGCAGCCGCTCGGCGTGCTCGGCGCAGTCGGCGATCACCGCGAGCAGTTCGCCGACGGTGAGGTCGCAGGTGAAGGGGGACAGCCAGACCTCCAGCCCGGCCTGGGCGGCGGCGGTGGCGGCGGCCTTCAGCCGGTCGGGATACTGCCCGCTGATCCGGACCGCCGTGCAGTGCAGGTCGTCGCGGATGACCCGCATGTCGCGGGCGACCTCGGCGAGGTCGAAGGGCTCGTGGGTGCTGTGCCCGGCGGCGCGGGCGTAGACGTCGGCGAAGCCGGTGTCGTAGTTGATGCCTTTGGTGCGCATGCCGCCGAACCTACCAATAACTTGCGCGTCACGCACTATATGCGTGACGCGCAATTCGCCCGGTCTCTGTCATCATGTCCCGGAATCCGCGAGAGCCGGGGGCGAACGATGCTGCTTGATGTGCTGCTGGGGGCGGCCGACGACGCGCCGGACCAGGTCGTCGTGCACGTGCGCGGCGACGGGACCGAGCGGGTCGTCACCCACGCCGAACTGCGCGACCAGGCGTTGCGCGTGGCGGGCGCGCTGTTACGGGAGGGCATCCCCCCGGGCACCCCGATTCCGCTGGTCGCCGACCGGAGCGAGGACTTCCAGCCGCTCTTCTGGGGGCTGGTCGCGGCCGGGCTCGTGCCCGTCCCGCTGGCCCCCGATCCGCGCCGGGTCCGGCCGGTGTGGGAGTTCCTCGGCCGCCCGCCGACGGTGGCCGACGAGCCGCCGATCCCGGAGGCGCGGGCGCTCTCCCCCGCCGCCCTGCTTCGGGGGGAGAAGGCCACCGAGTTGCCGGTACGGTCACCGCACGACCTGGCCTTCCTCCAGTTCTCCTCCGGCAGCACCGGAGACCCGAAGGGCGTCGAGCTCACCCACGCGGCCGTCGTGGCGAACCTGGCGCAGATCCGGGCCGCCGCCGCGATCACCCCCGACGACGTCTCGGTCAGCTGGATGCCCTACTTCCACGACATGGGGCTCATCGGCACCCATCTCGCGCCGCTGGCGGCCCGGATCAAACAGGTGAAGCTGGCGCCGCTGGCCTTCGCGAAGCGCCCCGCCGTGTGGCTGGAAACGGCCGCGCGGCACCGGGCGACCGTGCTGACGGCGGCCAACTTCGCGCTGGCGCTGGTCGAGCGGCGGGTGCCCGACGAGGTGATCGCCCGGCTCGACCTGTCGAGCGTGCGGCTGATCCTGGTCGGCGCGGAGCCGATCTCGCCGCGCGTCTGGCGGGCGTTCCTGGCCAAGACCGGGCTGCCGCCGCACGTGCCGCAGCCGGTCTACGGGCTGGCCGAGGCGACGCTCGCGGTGACCGTGCCGCCGCCGGGCGCCACGGCCGAACCGCTGGTGCTCGACCGGCGGGCGCTGGCCGAGGGCCGGGTCGAGTTCACCGCGGCCGGTCCGCACGCGGTCGAGTTCATGGACGTCGGCCCGCCGGTGCCGGGCTGCGAGGTCCGCATCGCCGGAGACGACCGGGTCGGGCCGATCCAGGTGCGGGGGCCCCAGGTCGCCCGCGGCTACCACCGCGCCGCGCCGTTCGGCGACTGGCTCGACACCGGTGACCTGGGGTTCCTGCACGAGGGCCGGTTGTGCGTGACCGGCCGGGCCAAGGACGTCGTGTTCGTCAACGGCGCCACCTTCCACGCCGCCGACCTGGAGGAGGTCGCGGCGGGGGCCGTGCAGGGCCCGGTGGCGGTCGTCGGCTCGTCGGGGCCCGAGGGCGAGCGGGTCGTGGTGTTCGTCCGGGCGCCCGCGCCGGCCGGGGTCGTCGCCGAGGTGTGGCGGCGGGTCGCCGAGGCGTGCGGGCACGACGACGTGGGCGTGGTGACGGTGCCGTCGACGGCGTTCGCCCGGACGACCAGCGGGAAGCTGCGGCGTTCGGTGCTGCGGGCCCGGTTCGAGGCCGGGGAGTTCAGCCCGGCCCCGCGCTCCCGGGCCGACGTCGAGGCGGCCGTCGCGGCGATCTGGGCCGACGTGCTCGGCGTCGAGGCCGTCGGGCCGTACGACCGGTTCGCCGCGCTGGGCGGGTCGTCGCTCAAGGCCATGCAGGTCCTGGCCGCCGTCGAGGACCGGTTCGGGGTGACGCTGCGTCCCTCGGACGTCCGCGACCACGACACCGTCGCCGCCCTCGCGGCCCACCTGCTGGCCCCGCCCGCCCACGAACGAGCCTCGGTGCGCGGTGCCGGTGGGTCGCCGGTCGCGATCACCGGGATGGCCTGCCGGTTCCCCGGCGCCGACACCCCCGAGCGGTTCTGGGAGCGGCTCGACGGCGGCCACGACGCCATCGCCCGCATCACCCGCTTCGACCACCCCGGCCACGGCGGCTTCCTCGACGACCCGGCCCTGTTCGACGCGCGCTTCTTCGGGCTGTCCGACGAGGAGGCCGCCGCGACCGACCCCCAGGCCCGGCTCCTGCTCGAACTCGCCCACGAGGCGCTCGAACGGGCGGGCTACGCGGGCTCCCGCCGCCACGGCCGAAGGGTCGGCGTGTTCGCCGCCGCCGGAGAGAGCGGCTACCGGGAGATCCTGGAGGCCGCCCACGGCGCGACGGGGCTCCCGGCCGAGGCGCTGACCGGGAACCTGCCGAACCTGCTCGCCGCCCGCGTCGCCCACACGCTCGACCTGACCGGCCCGGCGCTGGCCGTCGACACGGCCTGCTCGTCGGCGCTGGTTGCCCTCCACCTGGCCCGGCGCAGCCTCCAGCAGGGCGAATGCGACCTCGCGGTGGTGGCGGGGGTCAACCTCACCCTCACCCCGGCCGGATACCGGGCCCTCGGGAAGACCCAGGCGCTCTCCCCGACCGGGCGGTGCCGCGCGTTCGGCGCGGCGGCCGACGGGTTCGTGCCCGGCGAGGGCGGCGCGGCGCTGGTGCTGGCCCGGCTCGACGACGCGGAACGCTCCGGTGACACCGTCCTGGCCCTCGTCAGGGGCACGGCCGTCAACAACGACGGCCGGTCGCTGAGCCTGCTCGCGCCGAACCCGCTCACCCAGCGCGAGGTGATCACCCAGGCCTACGCGGAGGCGGGCGTCGACCCGGCCGAGGTCGCCTACGTCGAGGCGCACGGCACGGGCACCCCGGTCGGCGACCCGATCGAGCTGCGGTCGCTGCGGCACGCCTTCCCCACCGGCTCCCGGCTGCTGGGCTCGGTGAAGACCAACGTGGGCCACCTGCTCAACGCGGCCGCGATGCCGAGCCTGGTCAAGGTCGTGCTGGCGCTGGGGCACGGGAAGGTGCCGCCGTCGCTGCACGCCGATCCCCCCGCCGAGGGCCTCGACGGGTTCACGGTCCCGGCCGAGCCGGTCGAGTGGACCGGCCCGCGCACCGCCGGGGTCAACGCCTTCGGCTTCGGCGGCACCAACGCGCACGCCATCCTGTCCGAGGCCCCCGCGCGACAGGTCGAGCGCACCCCGCACGAGGGCCTGAGCCTGCTCACCCTGTCGGCGTGGAGCGCGCCCGCGCTGCGCCGGGCGGCGGGCGATCTGGCCGCGTTCCTCCCCGGCCACGACGAGGGCGACGTCTGCGCGTCGGTCGCGCGGGCCCGCGACGAGGGCCCGCACCGCCTCGCGGTCGTCGCCGACGGCGACCTGGCCGAACGGCTGGCGAACGCCGAGGGGCGGGTCGCCGGGCCGCGTCCACGGCTGGTCCTCCTGCTGCCCGGTCAGGGCGCGCAGGGCTCCGGGGCGGACCTCTACGCGAACGCGCCGGTGTTCCGGCAGGTCATCGACGAGGCCGCCGACCTCGTCGGCCCCGTCGGCGGACGGACCCTCAAGGACTGGTGCGTCGATCCCGCCGCCGACGTCGTCCGCACCGACGTGGTGCAGCCGCTGATGGTCGCCTACGGGGTCGCGCTCGCCCGCCAGCTCCGCGCCTGGGGCGTGACCCCGGACGCGGTCGCCGGGCACAGTGTGGGCGAGATCGCCGCCGCCTGTGTGTCGGGGCGGCTCAGCCTCGCCGACGCCGTCACGTTCGCGGCCGAACGCGGCCGGTTGATGCACGACCTCTGCCCGCCCGGCGCGATGGCGGTCGTCCCCGCCGACGCCGCGCTGCCGCCCGGGGTGACGGTGGCGGCGGTCAACGCGCCCGGTCAGGTCGTGGTCGCCGGGCCGCCGCAGGCGGTCGAGGCGCTCGGCGGACGCCGGATCAACGTCGCGCGGGCGTTCCACTCGCCGCTGATGGACCCGGCGCTCGACCCGCTGGCCGGGGCGGCGGCCCGGATGACCGTCCGGCCGCCGGAGATCCCGCTGCTCAGCACGGTCACCAACGCGTGGAACCCGTCGTTCGACCCGGCCTACCTGCGCGACCACGCCGCCCGGCCGGTGCGGTTCGCCGACGCGATCGGCCGGCTGGTCGCCGAGGGGTACGACACGTTCCTGGAGCTCGGGCCGTCGCCCGCGCTCGGCGGCGCGGTCCGGGCCGCCTCCGGCACCGGGACCACGGCGGTGACGACCATGGCGGCCGGGCACGAGGGCGGCGCGCGGGCGCTGCTGGAGACCGTCGGCGCGTTGTGGGAGCGCGGCCTCCCCATCGACCGCACCACCATGGACCGGGGGCGGACCCGGGTGTCGGTGCCGACGTATCCGTTCGAGCGCCGCCGCCACTGGCCCTCGTCGCGGCTGCTGCACCGGCTGGTCTGGCGCGAGCGGCCGGTCGACGGCCCGCCGGTGGCCGTCGACGGCCTGGCGGAGGCGCTCGCCGCCCCGGGCGTGACCGTGCTGACCGGCGGAGACGTCACTGTTCTCGTGGCCGGAGCGCCCCGGCGGGCCGGTTCGGCCGACGCGCTCGACGCCGTGCACCGCGACCTGACGGCGGCGCTGGTCGCGCTCGACGCGGCGCGGGTGCTCGTCGTCACCCAGGACGTGCACGTCGACCGGCCCGAGCAGGCGGTGGTCGAAGGGCTGGCGGCGGCGCTGGCCCAGGAGACGGGCAGCGAGGTCAGGGTCGTCGACCTGGCCTCGCGGGAGCCCCTCGACGAGAGGGTCGCCGCCGTCGGGAGCGAGCTCGCCGCCCGGGGTTCCGGGCTCGTCGCGTGGCGCGAGGGCCGGCGACTGGAGCGGGAGCCGGAGGCGGTCGTCCCCGCCTCGCGGGAGCTGCCCCCGGACGGGTTCTACCTGATCACCGGCGGCGCGGGCGGGGTCGGGGCCGCGCTGGCGCGGGACCTCGCCGACCGGGGGCGGCCCACGATCGTGCTGGCCGGGCGGTCGCCCCGGCCGCCCGCCGGACTGCTCGCCGACCTGCGCTCCCGGGGCGCGACCGTCGACTACCAGTCCGCCGACGTGTCGCGGGAGGCCGACGTCGAGGCGCTGCTCGCCCGGCTGCCCCGGCTCGACGGGCTGTTCCACGCCGCCGGGGAGGTGCGCCCCGGCGCGCTGCGGGGCGCGGCCCCCGAGGCGATCGTGGCGGGCATGGCGGCCAAGACCCGTGGCGCCCACCTGCTCGCCGAGGGGCTGCGCCGCCATGGGCTCACGCCAATCGTGTGCGCGGCGTTCTCGTCGGTGTCGTCGGTGCTGCCCGGTCTGGCCGGGGGGATCGGCGGCTACGCCGCCGCCAACGCCTACCTCGACGCGCTGTGCCGGGCCGAAGGGGGGCCGTGGATCGCGGTGAACTTCGCCGCGTTCGCGGAGGTCGGCCTGGCCGCCCGCGCGGGGGTGACCCGGGGCGCGCTCGACCCGTCGGCGGCGCTGGCCGCCCTGCGCGGCGCGGTCGGATCGGGGGCCGCGCAGGTGGTGGTGGCCGATCTGGCCGCCGTACCGGAACCGGCTCCCGTGCCGCCCTCCGGTGACGTGCGGACGGTCGTGCGGCGGCTGGTCGGCGGGGCGCTCCGGCGGGACGACATCGGTGACGACGAGTCGTTCCTCAGCCTCGGGCTCGACTCGCTCACCGCCGTCGACCTGGTCAAACGCCTGGAGAAGGAGCTGGGCCGCCCGCTTCCGATCACCCTGTTCTTCGAGTTCCGCACCCTGCGCGAGCTGTCGGCCCACCTCGACGCCGACGGGTCGTTCCCGCTCACGCCGGTGCAGGTCGCGTTCCAGACCCAGCACCGTCTTTACCCCGAGATCTCGGCGTACGGGTATGTCCGCCAGACCATCACCGGGCCTCTCGACCCCGACCGCCTCCGACGAGCTCTGGAGCACCTGGTCGACCGGCACCCGATGCTGCGGCTGCGGATCAATCCCGACGGCACGCAGTCGGCGGAGCCGTCGGTGCGCCCGTTCTTCGAGGTCCGCGACACCGACGATCTCGACGCTCTGGAGAGCGAGCTCCGCAACCGCCCGTTCGACCTCGCGGCCGGGAGCCCGCTGCGGGCGGTGCTGGCGCGCACCCCCGCCGGGACCCACCTGGTCATCGTCGCCAGCCACCTCGCCGCCGACGGCTTCAGCCTGAACGTGCTCGGCGAGGAGCTCTGGACCGTCTACACGGCCCTGTCGCGCGGGACCGCCCCGGTCCTGCCGCCCCTGGCCACGACCTTCGCCGAATACGCCGCCGCCTCGGAGCCGGCGGGGGCGGGCGATCTGACGTACTGGACGGAGGTCTTGAAGACCACCCCCGACCTGCGCCTCCCCTACGACGGCGACCCGGACGGGCCGCCCCTCGACGCCGTGCAGGTCGCGCTGACGGCTGACCAGTCGGCCGCCCTGCGGGCGACGGCCGCCGCGCACGGCGTCTCGCTGTTCCACCTGCTCCTGGCCGCCTACGTCCGCTGCCTCGCCCGCTGGACCGGCGGCGGCGCGGTCGCGGTGAACGTCGCCCGGGCGCGCCGCGAGGTCCGCCTTCCCGGCGTCGACCGCCTGGTCGGGCCGCTGGCCGACACCCTGCCGCTGCTGACCGGGGTGCGCCCCGGCGAGCCGCTGCCGGAGCTGGCCGCGCGGCTGCGGGACCTCTGGCAGGACGCCGAACGGCACGCCACCCCGACCTCCGCCGACCTGGCCCGGCTGCTGCCCGCCGCCGGCGGCCCGCGCACGGCGAGCCCGGCGTCGTTCAGCTTCGCCCGGTTCCCCGCCGCGACCGACCCGGCCTGCCCGGTGGAGGTCGTCGCGACCGCCGCCGGGACCGCGTCGGCCGCGACCCGGCTGAGCCTGCTGTGCTGGGAGTCGGCCGGTGAGCTGCGGTTCTCGTGGAACTTCCCGTCGCGGCTGTTCCGGCGGGCGACGGTCGCCCGGCTGGCCGCCGATCATCTGTCCGAGCTGTCGGTCGCCGAGCGGCCGGGGCTGGCGGCCCGGTTGCGGGCGCAGTTCCGCGCCACCCCCGACGCCGTCGCGGTCGACACCGGATCCGCCCGGCTGACCTACGGCGAACTCGACCGGCGGTCGGCCGCGCTGGCCAACCGGTTGCGCGGGGCCGGCGACCTGATCGGGCTGATGACCGAACCCGGGATCGACACCGTCGTCGGCCTGGTCGGCATCGTCCGGGCGGGCGCGGGCTGGGTGCCCCTCGACGCCACGCATCCGGAGGCCCGCCGCCGCGACCAGCTCACCCGCTGCGGCGTGACCACGGTCGTCACCGACGTCTCGGGCGAGGGCGAGTACGACGCCCCGGACGTCTCCCCCGACGCGATCGCCTACGTCATCTTCACCTCCGGCTCGACCGGCCGCCCCAAGGGCGTGCCCATCACCTACCGGTCGGTGGAGAACTACCTCGACTGGGCCCTGGCCGCCTTCGGCTACCACGAGGGCGACCGGCTGGCCCAGACGGCGTCCGTCTGCTTCGACGCCTCGGTAAGGCAGCTGCTGGCCCCGCTGCTGGTCGGCGCGACGGTGGTGACGTTCACGCGGGAGGAGGTGCGCGACCCCGGGCTGCTGGCCGGGCGGCTCCGCGACGTGACGGTGTGGAGTTCGGTCCCGAGCCTGTGGGCGCGGCTGCTGGACGCCGGGCCCGTCGAGCACCGCCTGCGCTGGATCCACGTCGGCGGCGAGGCGCTGCCGCCGGAACACGTGCGCCGCTGGTTCGACCTGTACGGCCCCGTCGCCCGCATCGCCAACCTCTACGGCCCCACCGAGTCGACGATCAACGCCACCTGCCACGTCATCGACGAGCGCCCCGCCGACGACGTCACCGCGATCCCGATCGGCCGGCCCGTCGCGGGCACCTTCGTCGAGGTGGACGACACCGGCGAACTCCTCATCGCCGGGGCCGGGCTGACCCCCGGCTACCTCGACGACCCCGGCACGGCGTTCGTCGAACGCGACGGCGTGCGGTGGTACCGCAGCGGCGACCGCGTCCGGCGCGACGCCGACGGGAACCTCGTCTTCCTCGGGCGGCTCGACGCGCAGGTCAAGGTGCGGGGCCATCGGGTCGAGCCCGGGGAGGTCGAGGCGGCGTTCCACACGCATCCGGAGGTCGCGCGGGCGGCCGTGGTGCTGACGGGCGAACGGCTGACCGCGTTCGTCGAGCCCCGGCCCGGCCGCGACCCCGATCCCGTCGCGCTGCGCCGGCACCTGGGGGCGTGGCTGCCCGCGTACATGATCCCGGCCCGGATCGAGATCGTGACCGCGCTCCCGCAGACCCCCACGGGCAAGATCGACCGCCGCGAGCTCGACGGGACCCCGCCCGCGACCCCGACCGAGGAACTGGTCGCCGAGGTGTGGCGCTCGCTGCTGGAGGTGCCCCGCGTGTCGCGGGAGGACGACTTCTTCGCGCTCGGCGGCGACTCCATCCTGATCCTGCGCGTGTTCGCCCGGCTCGCCGACCACATCGCCACCCTGCCGCGCCCGACGGTCGTCTACGAGCACGGCACGCTGGCCGCGCTGGCCCGCGCCATCGACGACGCCGAACCTTCGGACGTGCCGACGACCGATGACGAGGGGCCGTTCCCGCTGACGCCCGCGCAGCGCGGGTTCCTGCTGGCCGGCCAGGCGTGGCTGGCGACGCTGCGGGTGCACGGGCGGGTCGACCGGGAGCGGTTCCAGCGCGCGGTCGACGCCTGCGTGGCCCGGCACGGGATGCTGCGCACGGTCTTCCCCGGCGACGTGCAGCAGGAGCTCCCGGGCTCCCTGCGGCTGCCGGTGATCTTCGAGGACGCCGCCGACCCCGCCGCGTCGATCGCCGCCGAGCGGGAGCGGGTCTTCGAGCCGTGGGCGTGGCCGCTGTTTCGGCTCCGGCTGGTCACGCTGACCCCCGAGGAGCACGTGCTGGTCGTGCACGCCCACCATCTGATCGGCGACGGCTACAGCGCTGCGCTGCTCGGGCGTGAACTGCTCGCCGCCTACGACGGGGTCGGGTCGCCCGCGCCGCGCAGCACCTTCCGCGACCACGTGGCCCGGCTCCGGGCCCCGGCGGGCGGGCGGGAGGCGTACCGGAAGCCGGTGGTCGCGCCGGGCCCGGCCCGCACGGTGGCGTTCACCGTCGGCGCGGCGGCGCTGCGGCGGGCCGCCGCGGAGGCCGGCACGACACTGTTCGTCGCTGTGCTGGCCGCCTACCACCGGGCGCTGACCGCCTTCACCGGCCACGACGACCTCATGCTCGGCGTCGCCGTGTCCGGCCGCGACGACGCGCCACCGGACGCCCACCTGGTCTTCGGCCCGTACGCGCACGCGGTGCCGGTCCGGCCCGCCGCCGGAGACCTGCGGGCGGTGGCCAAGGAGGTGAGGGCCGCCCGCACGGCGAACGCCGAGGACATCAGGGCCACCCAGTTCTTCTTCACCTACCTCGACTTCACCGCGCTGGGCCCGCTGGAGGGCCGCACTTTACGGCTGACCTGGGACCTCGACGGGGAGATCGCCCCCGTGGGCGCCCAGACCTTCCTGTCGGTCCGGCCCACACCGGACGGCGATCTGCGGCTGGTGCTGCGAACCGCCGTGGCGGACGGGGAACGTTTCGAGCGATTGCTGCGGACCGCCGTGGCCGAGGCTGAACGTGTCGAGCAACTGCCGCGGACCGAACTGCCGACCGCCCGCCCGCCGCTGATCGCCCAAGAGCGACCTCTCGCCGGAAGGGCGCCCCTGGCCGAGGGCCCGCTGCTGATCCCTCAGGCGCGGCCGCTCGCTGGAAAAGCGACCCTTGATGCTGCCCTGGTCGGCTATCTGCCCCCCTTCGCACAAGTGCGGGCGCTCGCCGGGGACCCCGCGCTGACCCGAGAAGGCGTGCGCGCCCTGCTGTTCCCCGGCGGAAGCCCGCGCCTGGCCGAGGAGCTCGGCACGCCGCTCGGCCGGTCGGGTTTCGTCTGTCTGCCGTTGTTCGCCGACGAGCTCGCCGGCACGCCCGATCTGGCCGCGCGGACCGCCGAAGCCGTCGAGCAGGCCGCCGCGCTCGGTGCGCGGACCGTGTCGCTCGCCGGGACGATCCCGTCGCTGACCGGCTACGGCTTCGACGTGACGCGGCGAACCGCTGTGCCCGTCACGACCGGGCACGCCGCGACGGCCGTCTCGGTGGTGCTGACCGTCCAGAAGGCGCTGGCGGGACGGTCGCCGCGTGATCTGACCGTCGCCTTCGTCGGGCTCGGCTCCATCGGCCGGTCGGCGCTCGGTCTGCTGCTGGCCGCGGCCGACCGGCCGAAGCGGCTGCTGCTGCGCGACGACGCGGCCCCGCTGGACGGCCTGCCCCCAAGTGGGGAGATCTGCGGCATCGACCAGGTCTACGAGGCCGACCTGATCGTCGCCGCGGTGAACGGCCACGATCAGGTCATCGACGTCGACCGGCTGCGGCCGGGCACGATCGTCGTGGACGACTCCTTCCCCCACTGCTTCGACGTCGCCAAGGCGCGGGCCAGGCGGGACGTCACGGTGGTGGGCGGCGGCCTGCTGTCGATGCCGGGGATCGAGCGGCGGCTGACCGAGGACGTGCCCGCGCCCTGGCTGCCCGGCACCATCGCCTCCTGCCGGCTGGAGTCCCTGATCCCGGGGCTGCCGCCCGTCCTCGGGCTGGTGGACACCGAAACGGCCCTGGCCTGCCGGCGCGCGATGACCGCCGCCGGGGTCGAGGCGGCGCCGCTCCACCTCGCCGGGGAATGGGCCTAGACGGCGGTGACGGCCACCAGTTCCCGGTGGTGCGCGGGCCGTTCGGCCTCGTCGACCACGGCCGCCGCCAGGTCGGCGTAGCCGAAGGTCTCGTCGGCGGGCGCGCGGCGTCCGCCGACGCGGTGCCGGCCGGTCGCCGGGTCCTCGTTCAGGAAGACCGGCGGCGGGGCGAGCACCACCCAGTCGAGCCCCGACTCCCGGAGCACGCCGAGCTCCTCGACGTGCCCGAGGGTGAAGGCCCGCGCGTCCTCGGGGAAGCCGGGCGTCTCGTACAGCGGCACGCCCTCAGGTGTCTCCAGCGTCGTGCCGATGCCGACCGCCACGAGCCGGGTCACCCCGGCCTCGGCCATCCCGCCGACCAGGGCCTTGGCCGCACGGGGGAAGAAGTCCGGTTCATACCTGCTCGCCGCCATCACGACGGCGTCCTGCCCGGCGACCAGGGAGGCCACCGACTCGGGGTCGGTGACGTCGCCGACCGTCCAGTCGCCCGGCCGGTGGGAGACGCCGGTGACCTCGTGCCCGCGGGCGCCCGCCTCGGTCACGATCCTGCGGCCGGCCCGGCCGCCCGCTCCGAAAACCACGATTCTCATGGGGCGTGACGCTAACCTGCGCACCCTTGGTTTCCGCAACGATACTCACGTACCCTCCCGAAGGTGGCAGAGCCTCTCGACCCCGACATGTTCGCCGGGTGCGCCCCCGTGACCTCGCCCGTCCGGATCGGCGACAAGTGGACCGCGAAGATCATCCGCTGCCTCCAGGACGGCCCCCGGCGCTACTCCGAGCTCAAGGTCCCGCTGACCGGCATCACCCCGAAGGTGCTGACCGAGTCGCTGCGCTCGATGGAGCGCGACGGGCTGGTGACCCGGACCGCCTATCCGGGGATCCCGCCGAAGGTCGTGTACGAGCTCTCGCCGCTCGGCCACTCCCTGGTCGAACCGCTCGACACCATGTGCGCGTGGTCCCGGGCCAACCTCCCGAAGGTGCTGTCGGCCCGGGACGCCTACGACGTCGGCTGAACGTCAGCCCCGGCCGGCCCCCGGAGACATGTCCGGAGTGTCGCCCTGGTTCGGCCCGCCCGGATTGTTCGGCCCCGGATCGTTCGGGCCGGGGTCGTTCTGGCCCGGGTCATCGGGCCCGGGGTCGTTCGGCCCGGGATCGTTGGGCCCGGGATCGTTGGGCCCGGGATCGTTGGGCCCCGGCTCGTCCCGGCCGGGACCGTCGTTCCCCGGGTCGGTCGTGCCGGGGTCGTTCTGGTCCCAGCCGTCCGGGGGGCCCTGGCCGTACTCGTCCCACGGGTCCTCGCCGTAGGGGTCCTCGTCCCACGGGTCGAAGCGTTCCTGCACGCCGAACCGCGACTGGTTGATCGGGGTGAACGGCGTCGCCGGGATCCCCTCCAGGGCCGCCGTCATGGTCGCCTTCCAGATCGGCCCCGGGACGGTCGCGCCGAACACCGAGCCGTACCAGCGGCCGCCGATCGTCACGTTGTTCAGCTTGTGGGTGGTCGCGCCGCGCGGGTCGGCCAGGCTGACCGCGCCGGCCAGGTCGGGGGTGAAGCCGGCGAACCAGGCGCTCGACTGGTTGTCGTTGGTGCCGGTCTTGCCGGCCGCCGGGCGGCCGATGCCGCCGACGGCCCTCATGGTGCCCTTGGTGAACACCCCGGACAGGATGTCGGCGGCCGCGTCGGCCACCTCGGCGTCCAGGGCCTGCGTGCACTCGGGCGTGAACGAGGTCTTCTTCCCGTCGCGGTCGGTGATCGCGGTGATGGCCATCGGCTTGCAGTACTTGCCCCGCGCGCCGATCGCCGCGTAGGCGTTGGCCACGGTGACCGGGTCCATCTCGTTGATGCCGAGCGTGAAGGTCTCGAACTCCTGAAGCTTCTTGCCGTCGGCGCGCTTGATGCCGAGCGACTTGGCCGTCTTGACCGTCTCGCACAGGCCCACACGCTCTTCCAGCGTCATGAAGAACGTGTTGACCGAGCCCCACGTCCCGGTCTGCAGGGTGGTGTAGCCGGGCGAGCCCTCGTCGTTGGTCACCGCGTGGTTCGGGTCGCCGACGGCGTTGCCGGCGCAGTCGGTGAACGCCGAGGGCGACGGCGCGGTGTACGACCCGCCGACGTTGAACCCGTCGCTCAGCCGCATGCCCTGGCTCAGCGCCGTGAGCAGCGTGAACGTCTTGAACGTCGATCCTGCCTGGACGCCGCCGAGCCCGCCGTGGGCGCGGTCGGCGACCACGTTGTAGTCGAGGTTGTCGCGGCTGGCGGCCATCGCGCGGATCGCGCCGGTGCCCGGTGCGACGAGCGCCTGGGCGGCCACCGGGCCGTCCTTGGGGCCGACGTAGGCCTCGATGCCCTTCTGCGCGGCGTCCTGCATCTTCGGGTTCAGGGTGGTGCGGATCGTCATACCGCCCTGCTTGAGGGCGCGCTCGCGGTCGGAGCGGGTCTTGCCGAAGCGCTTGTCGGCCAGCACCTCCGCGGAGACGTACTGGCAGAAGTAGCGGTACTCGCTCGTCTCGCAGCCGCCGGGGATCGGCACGCCCTTGTAGCCGAGCTTGGTCTTCTTCGCCTTCGCGGCCTCGGCGGGGGTGATCTTGCCGAGTTCGGCCATCCGGTCGAGGACGACGTTGCGGCGCGCGACCAGCGCGTCGCGGTTGGACTTGCCGCCCTCCGGGTCGGTGGAGGTCGGCAGCCGGACCGCCGCCGCCAGCGTCGCCGACTGGGCCAGGTTCAGGTTGGCCGCCGAGACGCCGAAGAAGCGCTTGGCCGCGGCCTGGATGCCGTGGGCGCCCGCGCCGAAGTAGGCGATGTTCAGGTACTTCTCGAGGATCTGGTCCTTGGTGTACTTCTGCTCCACCGACAGCGCGTAGCGGAGTTCGTTCAGCTTGCGGACGTAGCTCGGCGCGAGCGCCGCCTCCTTCTGCTCTTCGGTGGTGGCGCTGTTGAGCAGGACCTGCTTGACGTACTGCTGGGTGATGCTGGAGCCGCCCTGGGCGACGCCGCCCGCGCTGAGGTTGGCGGCCAGGGCCCGGATGGTGCCCTCCAGGTCGATGGCGCCGTGCTGGTAGAAGCGGTCGTCCTCGATCGCCACGATCGCGGTGCGCATCACGGGCGCGACCTTGTCGACGGTGACGATCTCGCGGTACTGGTCGTAGAACTGGGCGATCCGCTTGCCGTCGGCGTCGAGCAGCGTGGTCTTCTCGGCCAGCGGCGGTTCGGCCAGCTCCATGGGGCTCAGGTCGATGGTCTCGGCCACCCCGCTCAGGGCGAGACCGGCCGGGAGGGCGAGGCCGGCGGTGATGACCCCGGCGGCGATTCCGGCCACGAGCAGGCCGGGCATGTTACGCAGACGCATCAGAGCTTCCCGAGGCCACGGGCCACGATCGTGGCGGTTTTGGCGATGACGTTCTCGTCGTGGGCGGCGTTCTTCCCGGCCCGCCTGGCGTAGATCGCCATAATGATCGGTTTGCCGCCCTTCGCGGGCCAGACGACGGCGACGTCGTTGGTGGCGCCGTAGGTCGCGGCGGTGCCGGTCTTGTCACCGACCTTCCACGACGCCGGCAGTCCGGCGCGGATGCGCCGGTCACCGGTCCGGTTGCCCACCAGCCAGCCGGTGAGGCGCTCGCGGTCGCCGGCGTCGAGCGCGCCGCCGAGGGTGAGGGCGTGCAGGTCGCGGCCCATCGCGGCCGGGGTGGTGGAGTCGCGGGGGTCCGTCGGGCTCCAGTCGTTCAGACCCGGCTCCGGGCGGTCGAGGCGGGAGACGGGGTCGTGCAGGCCGCGGAAGTAGCGGGTCAGGCCCTTCGGTCCGCCGATCTGGCGGAGCAGCAGGTTCGCCGCCGTGCCGTCGCTCTCGGTCACGGCGGCCTCGCACAGCTGCGCCACGGTCATCCCGGTCGCGACGTGCTTCGCGGTCACCGGGGAGTGCGGCTGCAGGTCCTTCTGGTCGTAGCGGATGCGCTTGCGCAGGATGTCGGGCTCCTTGTCCAGGACGGCCGCCGCGAGGACCGCCTTGAAGGTCGAGGCGAACGGGAACCGCTCGCCCGACCGGTAGGTGATCAGGTTGCCGGTGGCCGTGTCGTAGGCGTACACCCCTATTCGCCCTTTGTAGGCGGTCTCCAGTGCGCGCAGTTCCGCGACCGCCGACGCCGGCGTAGCGGTGACGCTTCCGGAGAGCAGGGCGAGGGACAACACGAGGGGAAGCATGGCGAAGAGTCTGTTCTGTCAGCGTAAATACCGTCAAAGACAGTCGAAGAGTACATTATGCATTCATGACATAATTCCTGGTCGTGGACCTCCTCGCCGCCTGGAGAGTGTTCGTCAACGTGAGCGAACGCGGCAGCTTCACCGAAGGCGCCGCCGCCTCCCAGGTCCCCCAGCCCGTGGCCAGCCGCCGCATCGCCGCGCTTGAACAGCACCTCGGCGCGAAGCTCTTCGACCGGTCGGCGCGGGGCGCGCTGCTGACCGACTTCGGCCGCGACCTGCTGCCCTCGGCGCAGCGCCTCGTCCGGCTCGCCGACGACATGGAGTGGGAGGCGGGCCAGGCCCGGCTCAAGCCGCTCCGGCTGGCCGTGCCGGAGATCTGCGCGGTCCACGACCTGGCGCTGCTGACCGTGGAGGCCCGGCAGGAGGGCGTCCACCTCGACGTGGTCGCCGCCGCCGCCGGGATCAGGGCCGAACTGGCCCGCTCGCGCGAGGTCCGCGCGGCGCTGGTCGCCACGCCGGAGGACGGCGCGACGTGGGTGGTCGACCTGGGCCTGGCCGGCGTGGGAAGCCCGCCGGGTCCGGTCGTGTACGTCGAGAGCCTCCGGCCCGCCCGCGCCGACAGGTCGGGCCGCCGGCCCCGGATCTGGATCCAGCCGGAGGACGACGTCCCGCACATCAGAGACCGCCTGTTCCGGCTCAGGGACGCGGCGGGCCTGCTCCCCTCCCAGGTCGCCGTCGCGCCCTCGCTGGTGGCGGCCGCCGCCGAGGTGATGGTCTCGGCCGACCTGCTGCTCTGCTCGCCGCGTCAGGCCGCCGAGCTCGGGCTGGAGTGGCGGCCCGTCGGCGAGATCCGCCTCCCGCGCGGGTACGCTGTGGCCTCCGCCATCGGGGACGACGCCGAGCGGGTGCGGGGATGGCGTCGGGTGGCCGCCTGCCTGGGGGTTGACGCGTGATCCGTGACCTGCGCCGGATGCTCGACGAGGGCGGCCTGCGCGGCTCGTTCCTGGTGCGCGACCTGCGTACCGGCGAGGAGCTCGGCATCGACCCCGACGACGAGTACGCCACCGCGTCGCTGGTCAAGATCCCGCTGGCCGTGGCCACCCTCGACCGCATCAGGCGCGGCGAACTCGACGGCGCCGCCCGCTTGACGGTCGGCCCCGGGGCCCGCTTCTCCCCCGGCCCGACCGGCACCAGCAGGTTCCGCCACCCGGCCGAGATCGCCGTCGACGACCTGCTCCTGCTGACCATGACGGTCAGCGACAACACGGCCGGCGACGCCCTGTTCGAGCTGACCCCGCCCGCGATGGTGGCCGCCTTCCTGGAGGAGCACGGCCTGCGCGGCATCTCCGTCCGCCACACGCTGCGCCACCTGACCGAGAGCCCGGTGCAGGCCCTCGGCGGCCACCTGGCCCACGTGCTGGCCATCGAGGGCGGCACCGCCGGACGCGGCCACCCGGTCCCGCAGCTCGACGTGACCCGGGGGTCGTCGGGTTCGGCCCGCGCGTTCGTCGACCTGCTGGCGGCGCTGTGGCGGCCGTCCAGGATCGACCCGTGGGTGGCCGGTCGGGTGCGCGAGCTGATGGGCGACAACGTCCTCCGCCAGCGCCTGGCCCCCGACTTCACCTCCGACCTGACGACGTGGTCGTCCAAGACCGGCACCATGCTCAACCTGCGCCACGAAGTGGGCGTGGTGGAGCACGCGGGCGGCCAGGTCTACGCGGTGGCGGCGCTGACGGAGTCGCGCGTCGCGGCGGTCCGGCAGCCGGGGGCCGAGGCGCTGATGGCTCAGGTGGCGCGGGCGTTACGGGACGAAATCCGCTCGCGCTGACCGTGGCCGCGCTGGGACGATCATGACTGATGAGCACCCGACTGCGGGCCGTCGCCCGCGAGACCATGACCATCGTCGAGAACGGCGGATACCGGGGGCCCTCCGGCCGCTGGGTCGAGGTGACCGTCGACCCGGCCCGGACGCGCCTCCACCTGCCCGGCGAGCGGCTCGACCGGCACGGAGACGGCACGCCGCTGATCGAGGTGACCAACCAGACCACGCTGCAGGCGGCCCGCGAGATGGGCGGTGAGCCGGCCTGTCTCGTCTTCGCCTCGGCCAAGAACGCCGGGGGCGGTTTCCTCAACGGCGCGAAGGCGCAGGAGGAGGACGTCGCCCGCGCTTCGGCGCTCTACCCCTGCCTGACCGCCGCCCCCGAGTTCTACGCCTTCCATCGCGCGCAGGGCGATCTCCGCTACAGCGACCGGGTGATCTACTCCCCCGGCGTGCCGGTGTTCCGCGACGACCGCGGCGACCTCCTCGACGCGCCCTACCGGGTGGCGTTCCTGACCTCGGCCGCGCCCAACGCGCGGGCGATGGGGCAGAGTCAGCGCGAGTCACTCGGCGAGCTGCCCGCGCTGCTGACCGCCAGGGCCGCGCGGGTGCTCGACGTCGCGGCCGCGCACGGCCACCGGCGGCTGGTGCTCGGGGCGTGGGGCTGCGGGGTGTTCGGCAACGACCCCGGCATGGTCGCCGCCGCCTTCGCCACCGCCCTCGCCGGGCCGCAGCCGTTCGACCAGGTCAGGTTCGCCGTGCTCGACCGCCACCCGGGCGCCCCGACGTTCGCCGCGTTCGCGGCGGCCCTCACCGGCTGAGCAGCACCAGCACGGCGACCAGCACGACCAGCGCGAGCACGACGAGCGGCGCGGTCAGCTTGGCCGCGCTGTAGGGCCGTCTCCCGCACACCTCCCCGGTGGCGCCGTCGACGGTGAACCGCCAGGTCTTCCCGCCGAGCAGATAGGTCCCGGTCCAGTACGGCAGCAGGACCAGATCCCCGTCGATCGAGGGATACGTGGTGACGACGGAGTGCAGCCGCCGGTCGTCGCCGCCGATGTCGGCCAGGCAGGCCGCCCTGACCCTCGGCTTCACCGAGGTCTTGGCCTGGTCGAGCGCCAGGTCGGGCGGGACGGTGTAGCGCGGCGTCTCCACGCCCGACAGGTATTCGGCCCGGAACGGCACCGTCGCCGCCGGGAGCCTCCCCGTCTTCAGCTGCCGGACCCCCGGCACGACGACGTCGGTGAACCGGCGGCCGACCTTGCCGCGCGCGTAGGTCCAGCGGGTGCGCCGCACCTGGCGGCTCCGCCCGTCGTCGTCGGTCTCGATTCGGTAGTAGTGGTCGCCGCGCCGTCCCGCGTACCGGGTGACGGTCTCCAGGTCGAACACCCAGGCCGGCAGGAACGTGGCCCGCATCGAGGCGGCGTCGGACACCCGGCCGAGCGATTCGGGGGCGAACCAGAGAGCGGCCGCCCACCGGTCGAGGGCCGTCGAGGCGTGCCGCCGGTCGACCGCGAACGGCACCACCGCGCCGGGCCGCACCTCGCCGCCGAGCTCTCTGACGATCGGCGTCTCACAGGCCGGGCACCGCGACGACAGCAGCGCGGGCGTGGACGTGGTCCCGCACCGGGGACAGACCACCCGGTGCTCGTCGGTGACGGTCACGGGCAGCCGCCCGCGCAGCGTCTCCACCGGCCGCCGCACCACCGGCCCGGTCACCACGAGAGGCTGGAAATCCTGACAGTACGGGCAGCGCATGCCTTCGCCCCCAGGGACGTACTCGGTCACGCCGCCACAGAGCTCGCAGTGCACGCGCTACCCCCACGGTGGCAGGGGCGTGGTCAGGCCCCCGATGTCGATGTCGCAGATCTCCAGCCCGGTCTCGGCGAGATCCCGGCTGACGGCGGCGGCCACCTCGTCGGGCAGCGCCGCGTCGTTGAGCACGCCGAGCACCGTCCGCCGCTCCGACCAGGCCGCGAGCGTGGTCGTCAGCCGCCGCAGCAGCGGCCCCCTGACCGCCTCGGCGACCTGCTCGGCCTCGACGAGCGGCTGCCCGGCGACGAGCTGGGTGAGGAAGGCGGTCGGATCGGCCACCCGGAAGGAGAAGCTCCCGTGCGCGGCGAGCAGCACCGGCCCCGTCTCGGGGTCACGCAACTGGACGGGCCGCCGGGTGCCCCACTTCAGGTTGGTGAACCTGCGGGTGCTGACGAAATGGACCTCGGCCTTGTCCGGGGAGCGGAACCCGTAGCGGAACCCGCGCAGCCTGCTGGTCACCGGGGCGTTGCCCGTCTGGAGCGTCTGCGTCCCGGCATGACACTCCCGGACGATCTGACCGCCCCTGACGAACAGCGCGACCTGCCATTCCCGGACGATCAGTTTGCTGCCGTTCTTGAGCTCGTCGAACGGCCGGTCGTACCGCCAGGCGACGACCCCCGGCCGCCCGCCCTTCCATTCGACGATGTCGATCAGTTCGCCACGGATCAGGCCCATGTGCTCCCGCCTTCGTGAACTCACACACATCAGTGGGAACAGGTAACCGTCCGCTTGCGGACAGTGGGGGTAACCTCGCGGATACACAAATATGGGGAAATATCGCTTGTGGACCGGGGCTGTGACCCACACCACTCGCCTTCCCGAACAACCGCCGCAGACGAGGCCACCGCTCAACCGCGCCCCGGATGAACGCCCAGCCAGGGCCGTTTCCCGCCAGCGCGGCGGGTCCCGCAGAAGGCGGCCCGAGCCGGGCACCGGCTGCACCGTCGGAATATCGGTCTTCTCGAACGAGTACCGGCAGGTGCTCGAATCCGTGGCCCCATCGGCAGCCGGTGAGCGGTGCCGCGACCTGCCCGTCAGCCGAAGCGGCGAACGTCGCCCGCGTGGCCCGCGCCTGAGACGACGTCGGTCAGGGCCGGGCGTTTGGCGAGGCGGCCGTTGCCGGAGGAGCGGCCGGTCAGGCGGCGGATCAGCCACGGGCCGAGGAAGGTGACCACCCACACCACCTCCGCGCGATACCTGGCCAGCGGGTTCGGCGTCTTCAGCGGCGGCAGCGGCGCGGCCCAGGAGTCGTCGGCGCCCGGCAGGCCGAGGGCGTGGGCGGCGCCCGCCGCGATCAGGGCGTGTCCCAGCGGGGTCGCGTGGACGCGGTCGCGGCACCACAGCCTCGGGTCGACCCCGATCTCGTAGGACTCCGTGTCGACCACGATCACCCCGAGTCGCCGGGCCGACTCGCGAATGCGCCGGTTGAACTCCAGCAGCTTCGGCCGCAGATGGCGGGTCATCGCGGAGATCCTGGTCACGTCGGGATAGGTGAACGTGAGAACGGTCGCCCCGGCGTCGGCGAACGCGGCGTAGACGGCGTCGAGGTCGGCCATCACCGCGTCGACGTCGAACCCGGGACGGACCAGATCGTTCATGCCGACCATCACGGAGACCAGGTCGGGCTTCATCGCCAGAGCGGGGGCCAGCTGCATCGACCTGACGTGGCGGGCGCGGTGGCCCCGGATGGCCAGGTTGGCGTACTGGATCCCGGGATGGTGGACGGCGAGCAGCTCGGCGAACCGGTCGGCCCAGCCCCGGTAACCGGCGGCCTCGTCGCCGTCGTTGAGGCCTTCGGTCTGGCTGTCGCCGACGGCGACATAACGGAGATAGCGCATGCCGGCTCCTGCGCTCAGGTGGACGATGTGGGGTCGAGCGCCCGGCGCGAACCGAGGGACGCGTGCGAAGCGATCGCATCACCCCCGCCTGTCCGGTGTTCACCGCCCGGGTGACGCCCGTCTTAAGCCCCGATGAGCCTTGCCCCGGCGGGAGAGCGGGCAGCGGTAATCCACCGGTCTCCGCCGCCGGCGCATTCGCACGCTGAGGAGCCCCGACCGCGAATCCTTCCGGTGGCGAGCCCTGGACCGGCTCTCAGGACATCGCCACCGTCACGGCCGGCTGTGGCGAGCCGCGCCGGGATCACCCGTGCGACCGTCAGGCCACGTATTCCCTCAGGTGCTGGGCCGTCAGGGTGTCGGCGTCGGCGATCAGGGCCGACGGCGGGCCGGTGAAGATGATCTCGCCGCCCTCGTGGCCGCCGCCCGGTCCCAGGTCGATGATCCAGTCGGCGTGGGCCATGACGGCCTGGTGGTGCTCGATCACGACGACCGTGTTGCCGTCGTCGACCAGGCGGTCGAGCAGGCCGAGGAGCTGGTCGACGTCGGCCAGGTGGAGGCCCGTCGTGGGTTCGTCGAGGACGTAGACCGACGACTTCTCGGCCATGTGGATGGCCAGTTTCAGCCGCTGGCGCTCGCCGCCCGACAGCGTGTTGAGCGGCTGGCCCAGGCGCAGGTAGCCGACGCCGACGTCGACCATGCGGTCGAGGATGGTGCGGGCCTGGCCGGTGGTGAAGAAGTCGCGGGCCTCGGTCATCGACATGCCGAGGACCTCGTGGATGTTCTTGCCGCGCAGCCGGTAGCCGAGGACCTCGGCGGTGAAGCGCTTGCCCTCGCACTGCTCGCAGACCGACGACACCCCGGCCATCATGGCCAGGTCGGTGTAGATCAGGCCGATGCCGTTGCAGCCGGGGCAGGCGCCTTCGGAGTTGGCGCTGAACAGGGACGCCTTGACGCCGTTCTCCTTGGCGAAGGCGGTGCGGATCGGGCCGAGCAGGCCGCTGTAGGTGGCGGGGTTGCTGCGCCGCGACCCCCTGATCGCCGTCTGGTCGGCGACGACGACGCCCTCGCGGCCGGACAGGTAGCCGTGGATGAGGGAGCTCTTGCCCGACCCGGCGACGCCGGTCACCACGGTCAGCACGCCGAGCGGGATGTCGACGCTGACGTTCTTCAGGTTGTGGAGCGTGGCCCCCGAGATGGGGATGTGGCCGCGCGGGGTCCGTACGCGGTCGCGGAGTTTCGCCCGGTGGTCGAGGTGGCGGCCGGTCAGGGTGCCGGAGGCGCGCAGGCCGGGGACGTCGCCGGTGTAGCAGATGGTGCCGCCGTTCTCGCCCGCGCCGGGGCCGAGGTCGACGACGTGGTCGGCGATGGCGATGACCTCGGGTTTGTGCTCGACGACGAGGACCGTGTTGCCCTTGTCGCGCAGCATGAGCAGGACCTCGTTCATGCGGCGGATGTCGTGGGGGTGCAGGCCCACAGTCGGCTCGTCGAAGACGTAGGTGACGTCGCTGAGGCTCGACCCGAGGTGGCGGACCATCTTCACGCGCTGCGCCTCGCCGCCCGACAGCGTGCCGGAGGAGCGGTCAAGGCTGAGGTAGCCGAGGCCGATGCCGACCAGGGAGTCGAGCAGGCCGCGCAGGCCGGTCAGTATCGGCCCGACGCTCGGGTCGTCGACCGTGCGCAGGAACGCGGCCAGGTCGTTGACCTGCATCGAGGAGCAGTCGGCGATGTTCACGCCGTTGATCTTCGACGACAGGGCGGCGCGGGTCAGCCGGGTGCCCTCGCATTCGGGGCACCGGGCGAACACCACGGCGCGGTCGATGAACGCCTTGATGGCGCCCTGCATCGACTCGCGGTCTTTGGTCAGGTAGATGCGGTTGACCTTGACGACCAGGCCCTCGTAGCTGAAGTTGTTCGAGCCGACCTTGACCTTGGTGACCGGCTTGTTGAGGAAGTCGTCCCACTCCTGGTCGGTGAAGTCTTTCAGCTTCTTGTCCGGGTCGTAGAACCCGGAGTGGGCCATGATCTGCCAATACCAGCTGTCGACGTGGAACTGCGGGACGGTGATCGCGCCCTCGTTGATGGACTTCTCACGGTCGACGAGCTGGTCGACGTCGATCGTCGAGACCTGCCCGAGGCCCTCGCACTTCGGGCACATGCCGTCGGGCAGGTTGAACGAGAAGGCCGTCGACGGCCCGATGTGGGGCTGCCCGAGCCGGCTGAAGATGACGCGGAGCATGGTGTAGGCGTCGGTCGCGGTGCCGACCGTCGACCGCGAGTTGGCGCCCATGCGCTCCTGGTCGACCACGATGGCGGCGCTCAGGTTGTGGAGCGCGTCGACGTCGGGACGGCTCTGCGAGGGCATGAACGACTGGATGAACGCGGTGTAGGTCTCGTTGATCATCCGCTGCGACTCGGCCGCGATGGTGCCGAAGACCAGCGACGACTTGCCCGACCCGGAGACCCCGGTGAAGACGGTGATGCGGCGCTTGGGAATGTCGAGGGAGACGTCGGCCAGGTTGTTCTCCCTGGCCCCACGCACCTGGATCAGGCTGTGGGAGTCGGCCGCGAGCGATTCGTTGAGGGGAGGCAGCACGCCGGAGAGCCTAGACGACCGGACCGACACTTCCGCCCACCCGCGACCGCCCGGCGGCCAGCGCGACCGCCGCCCAGACGGCCGGCACCGCCAGCCCGGCCCAGGTCCCGACGGGTTCGAGCCCTCCCTGCACGGCCAGCCCCGCCTCCATCGGCGAGATCCAGGCCAGCCGCTCCTGCCAGCCGGGATCCTGGACCATGCGGGCGACCAGCGGGAGACCGTACAGGATCCCCAGCGTGACCCCCATCGCCACCGCCGCGTCCCTGACCAGCGCGGCCACGCCGAGCGCGAACTGCGACACCAGGACGAGGTAGACGATCGACCCGACGACGGCCGTCGGCGTCGCGCCGGGCCCGACGGCCGCCGACACGGGGATCGCCACCAGCGCCCCCGCCAGTGTCAGGCCCCCGGTCAGCAGGGCCTTGGCGGCCAGCAGCCGCCCCCGGTCCGGCACGGCGAGCAGGGTCGTCAGGATCATGCCGGTGGCGTACTCCCCCGACACGACCCCGACGGCCAGCGCGACGGCGGCGACCTGCCCGGCCAGGACGCCGGCGAGCGACACCCGTGACGGGAGCACGTCGCAGCAGGGCACGAGCGCCGAGGCCGCCGCCCCGACCCCGACGGTCACCACGACCAGCAGGACGGCCAGCCACGGAAGGCCGGGCAGGGTGCGGAACTTGGTCCACTCCGACCGGATCGTCGTCATGCGTCCCTCCGGCGCAGCAGCACGATCGCCGCGCCGAGCGCCGCGGCCGCATACAGGCAGGTCACCGCGAAGCCGCCCAGCGGTGGCAGGGGATAGTAGCCGAGAGCGGGCACGGAGTAGTCCTCGACCTGCGGATACTCGGGGATGCTCTGCTGGATCGCGAACCCGGCCGCCGGGGTGACCCGCAGCAGCCACTCGGCCGCCGGCGCGGGGATCACCGAGGCCGTCGCGAGCAGCTGCGGCAGCAGCACCAGCATGATCGTGGCGATGACCGCCGCCGCGCTGCGCCGGAACAGCGCGCCCATGGCGAGGGCCAGCACCGCCGTCACCGCCAGCAGCGCGGCCGTGCCGACGATCACGCGGACCTCGGTGAGCGCGGTGACCGGCGCGATGGCGTTGTTCCGGTCGCGCATGAGCCGCAGTCCGACCGGCACCGCGATCGCCGCCGCGACCAGTCCCCCGGCGAACGTGACCGCCGCGACCACGGCCGCCTTGGCCGGCAGGACCCCGGTCCGGCCGGGACTGGCGGCCAGCGTCGACCTGATCAGGCCGCGCCGGTATTCGGCCGTCACGAACAGCACCCCGACGACGATCACGGCGATCAGCCCGATGGTCGCGCCGCTCAGGGTGCGTTCGATGACCGCGCCCCCGTCGATGCCCGCCGGGGCGATGTCGCCCGAGCCGGTGAGCTGGATCGCGCTCCCCCAGTCGCGGGCCGCGCCGACCGACAGCGACGGCGCGCCGGGTTCGCCCCCGACGTCGTCGTGCGTCCACGTCCCGGCCGCCCCTTCGACGGTCACGTGCTCGAATCTGCCGGTGACGTTGGTGAGGCGGCAGGCGCCGATGACGCCGCCGAGGGAGCCCTGGCCGAGGGTGACGTCGCAGGGGGAGGCGGCGAACAGCCCGACGACCGCCGGTCCGGCGAGGCGCGTGGTGGCGACGACCCGCCATGACGTCCCGTCGGGCGAGGTCTCGCCGGTGAGGACGTCGCCGGTCCGCGAGAGCCGCAGCCACGGGTCGCCGCCCGCGGCGAGGTCGTTCACGAAGTCGTCCTGCACGCGGGTGCCGTGGTCGCCGGTGACCATGACGGCCGTGTACGCCGACCCCTGCGTGAGGTCGCGCTTGACCATGACGCCGACCTTCGCCCAGGGCACCACGCCCGGGACGATCTGGTCGTGGCCGGGCGGCGGGTAGGTGATGACGCCGCTGACGCCGGCGACCTTGGCCGTGATCGAGCCGTCGCCCGGAAGGGCCCGGTGGTAGAAGGAGAACCGGTCGGTGACGGCCTGGCCGCCCGGCCCGATCGGGATCTCCGGGCAGACGTTCCCCTGCGGCCCCTCGCACGAGCGGACCGTCCCGGCCGCGCCCAGCAGCCCGACCCCGGCGGTGAGCAGGACCGCCACGATCGACCCGGCGATCCAGCCGCGCACCGTGCGGAACTTGGTCCATTCGGACCTCAGCAGCGCGATCACCGGAACTCCACGCTCTCTCGGGTGAGCTCCATGTAGGCCTCCTCCAGCGTCGCCCGGTGGGCGCTCACCTCGGCGAACGGCACCCCGGCCGCCGTCAGCGCCGCCACCGTCCCGGCCGCCGTCAGGCCCGACACGGTCAGCGCGTCGGTCCCGGTGACCGTCACGGTCGCGCCCGCGCGGGCCAGCGCCTCCATGGCGTCCTCGCGTGCGGTCGTGCGCAGGCTCACCCTGCCGTCGGAGGCGGCCGCGATCAGTCCTTCGACGTCGCGGTCGGCGACGACCCGGCCGCGACCGGCCACGATCAGGTGCCCGGCGACGTCCTGGAGTTCGCTCATCAGGTGGCTCGACACGAGCACCGCGCGCCCGCCGTCCGCCAGCGACCGCAGCAGGCCGCGGATCCACACGATGCCCTCCGGGTCGAGCCCGTTGAACGGCTCGTCGAACAGCAGCACCGGCGGGTCGCCCAGCAGCGCCGCCGCGATGCCGAGCCGCTGCCGCATCCCGAGGGAGTAGCCGCCCGCCTTCCGCCGCGCGGCGGGGCCGAGGCCGACCAGCCCGAGCACCTCGTCGACCCGGCGCGGGCCGAGCCCCTGCGACCGCGCCAGCCACAGCAGGTGGTCGCGGCCGGTCCTGCTCGGCTGCAGGGCCGAGGCGTCGAGCAGGGCGCCGACGTGGGTCAGGGGCCTTTTCAGGGTCCGGTACGCCGCCCCGCCCACCAGCGCCGACCCCTCGTCGGGCCGGTCGAGGCCGACGACGATCCGCATCGTGGTGGACTTGCCCGCCCCGTTGGGGCCGACGAACCCGGTGACCACCCCCGGCCTGACGGTGAAGGTCATGTCATCGAGGGCCCTTGTGGCTCCGAACCGTTTCCGGAGCCCGTTGACTTCGACAGTCGCGTCCATGCTCCGGAACCCTAGGCTCGGGGTCGCGGCGGGGCGTCCCGCGACGGAGCGGTCTTGGGGTAGCTCGTACGAGGGATGCCGGTTCGCCCCCCGAAGGGCAGAATGACCTGCGTGAACGGGCGTGTCGTCGCAGGTCTCCTCGTGGTGGCCGCCTTCGTCCTGGGCGTGTCCGAATCGATGGCCCTGGCGCTGGTCGGCCTGGCGACGACGCTGCCGCTGGTGCTGCTGTGGCCGCAGCGGACGGCCGCCGCCGTGCTGGTCACGGTGGCCACCGTGCTGTCGCTGACGGCTTTCCGGCATCCCGCGTACGCCGGCCTGGCGGCGACCCTGATCGCGCTGTTCCGCCTGGGCGAGACCGCCGACCGGGCGGCGCTGGCCTGCTCCGTCCCGTGCCTGGTGCTGGCGGCGACCGGGCACGCTCCCGTGGCGGCGGCACTGGCCCCGAGCGCCGCCCTGGCCGGGATCGCCTGGCAGGCCCGGAGCAGGGCCCGGGTCAGCGCCGCCGCGCGCGACGTCATCGAGGAGAGCCTGCTGCGCCGGAGCGCGGCCGGTGAGCGGGCCAGGATCGCGCGGGAGCTGCACGACGTGGTGGCCCACCACATCTCGATGGTGGCCGTCCAGGCCGAGACGGCCCGGCTGGCCACCCCGGGCCTGCCGCCCGCCGGGGCCGACCGGCTGCGCGCGATCGGCGACACCGCGCGCAGCGCGCTGACCGAGATGCGCCGCCTTCTCGGCGTCCTGCGTGAGGACACCGGTCAGCCGGAGCGGGCGCCCCAACCGGGGCTGCGCGAGCTGAACGCCCTGGTCGACGCGGCCCGCGCGGCCTCGGGCGGGGCGACCCGGCTGATCCTGCGCGGCACGCCGATCGCCCTCGATCCGGTGGCGGAGCTGGCGGCGTACCGGATCGTCCAGGAGGCGCTGACGAACGTCCGGCGGCACGCGCCGGGCGCGGCGGTCGACGTGGAGTTCGCCTACGGCGTCGACGTGCTGCGGGTGACGGTCCGCGACAACGGGCCCGCCGTCGACGACCCGGTCGAGGGGCTGGGTCTGGCGGGCATGCGGGAGCGCGCGTCCGCGGTGGGCGGGACGCTGCGTACCGGAGCGGTGAGAGGCGGCGGGTTCATGGTCGAGGCGGTCCTCCCCGGGACGACGGCATGATCCGGATCGTCATCGCCGACGACCATCCCGTCGTCCGGTCGGCGTTCGCCGACCTGCTGGCCACCCAGCCCGACTTCACCGTGGTCGGCGCCGCCTCCGACGGCGCGGAGGCGGTCCGGGTGTGCGCCCGGACCGCCCCCGACCTCGTGCTGATGGACGTCCGGATGCCTGTCATGGACGGCATCGAGGCCACCCGGCGGCTGTCGCCGGACGCCCGGGTGCTCATCCTCACCACCTTCGACCTGGACGAATACGTCTACGACGCGCTGCGCGCCGGAGCCAGCGGGTTCCTGCTCAAGGACGTCACCGCCGAGCGGCTCTTCGACGCCGTCAGGGTGGTGGCCGCCGGGGAGGCGCTGCTCGCGCCCACGGTCACCCGGCGGCTCATCGGCGAGTTCGCCCAGCTCCGGCCCAAAGTGTCGGTCGAGGGGCTGACGCCCCGCGAGACGCAGGTGCTGCGGCTCATCGCCGAGGGGCTGTCGAACCCGGAGATCGCCCGGCGGCTGACCGTCACCGAGGAGACGGTGAAGACCCACGTCAGCCGGGTGCTGAACAAGCTCGGCCTGCGCGACCGTACGCAGGCCGTGGTCGCGGCCTACGAGTCGGGGCTGGTGGTGCCCCGGTTCAGGGGATGACGTCGAAGGTCGCCATCATCGCCATGTCCTCGTGTTCGAGGTTGTGGCAGTGGAAGACGTACCGCCCCGGATAGCCGTCGAACCGGGCGATCACCTCAAGGGTCTGCGCTTCGCGCAGTTCGACGGTGTCCTTCCACTCCGGGTTCGGGGCGCCGTCGGTGAGCACCTGGAAGTGCGCCAGGTGCAGGTGGATCGGGTGGCTGACGTCGCTGGTGAAGCGCCAGATCTCGGTCGCGCCGAGCTTCACCGTGGCGTCGACCCGGTCGGCGGCGTACGGCTTGCCGTTGATGAGCCACCCGGTGCCGCCGTGCAGGTTGCCGCTGGTGAACTCGAAGTCGCGGGTCACCGTGGCCGACGCGGGGTCGAGCCGGTCGACCTTCGACAGGACGGCCGGGATCGCGGAGTCGTCGGGGGCGTCGCGGTCGACGTCGAACCGCATGACCCGGCCGTCGTCGGCCAGGTCGCGCAGTTCGACGCGGTCGCCGATCCGGTGGGCGGCGAAGTCGACGACGAGGTCGGCCCGTTCGCCGGGCGACAGCCGTACCGCATCGAGGGTTCTCGGCGCGGGGAGCAGGCCGCCGTCGGTGCCGATCTGGACGATGGGTCCGCCGGTCGACAGCTCATAGGGCCGCGCGTTCGACGCGTTGACCACGCGCAGCCGGTAGCGGGCGCGGGCCACCTTCAGCACGGGCCACGGCGCGCCGTTGACCAGCGTGACGTCGCCCAGCACCCCGCCCATGTACGCCTCCTTCGCGCCCGGCTTCCCCGGCACGCCGGGATAGGGCATGGTGCCGTCGGCGGCGAACGAGCGGTCGCAGATGACCAGGGGGACCTCACGCTCGCCCTTCGGGAGCGGCAGGGCGTCCTCCTCGTCGTCGCGGACCAGGAACAGCCCGGCCAGGCCGCGCCAGACCTGCGGGCCGGTGTAGTCCATGCGGTGGTCGTGATACCAGAGCGTGGCGGCCCGCTGCGTCATCGGATAGTCGTATTCGCGGGTCGCCCCGGGGAGTACGAGGTCGGTGGGATGGCCGTCCGAGGCCGCCGGGGTGTGGCCTCCGTGGAGGTGCAGCACGGTCGGCGCGGCCAGCCCGTTGGTGAGCCGCACCACGGTCCGGCGGTCGCGCCGGGTCTCGATGGTGGGCCCGGGGAAGACGCCGTCGTAGCCCCAAATGGGCGTGCGCAGCCCCGGGATGACGGCGGCGACGGCCTGACGTGCGGTGAGGTCGTAGTAGTCGGTGTCGCCGCGCCGCGTCGGCCGGGCCACCGGCGGGACGGGCAGCGGGACGGCGAACGGTTCGGGGAGCGGGGCGGTGCTGCGCAGGACCTGCGGCACCGGGGTGCCCGCGAGCAGCGAGCACCCCGTGACCAGGGCGAACCCGCCCAGGCCGATGGTGGCCAGGGCCTCACGCCGGGTGAGCCTCACGCCGCCGCCGTGGCGTTCTGCCTCGACGGGTAGAGGGCGGTCAGCGCGTGCACCACTCCCCCGAACATGATCATGCCGATCGGCACGTGCAACGCCTTGAAGTGCGCGATTCCCAAGTACATCTGCACGAAGACGAGGAGCAGCGTCATCACCGCCGGGACGATCACCTTCCGGTCCCGCGTCATGATCGACACCACCAGGGAGGCCAGCGCCGCCAGCAGCACCAATATCGCGCTGGCGCGGTGCATCCCGCGCCCGCCCGGTGAGGCCAGCAGCAGACCGGCGGTGATGCCCTGAATGAGGAGGGCGGCCGCGAGGACCATCGTCACGATCCGCCGCGCGCCCAGATATGCCGTGTTCATGGGCCGATCGTCGCGGCCCGGCCCGGTCCGGCGCGTCATGCGGAGGATGGCCGATCGCCTACGACCGCTGCGGTATCCGCCGCGTGTCAGTGCCGCGGCGGTCCCGTGTCAGCGCGGTCGGCGACGGTTGACCCATCGATCACCACGAACGCGAGGAGCACCGCATGTCCACCACCACCACCGCCCTGCAGGCCGCCATCGACGAGCTCGTCGGCCCCGGCATCCTCAGCGCGCAGCTGCGCCTGCACGACCGGGGCGAGGTCTGGGTCGGCACCGCCGGGGTCGCCCGGCTGGGCGAGCCGGAGGGGCCGCCGGCCGACGGCCGGTTCCGGATCGGCAGCGCCACCAAGACCTTCGCCGCGACCGCGGTCCTGGGCCTGGTCGCCGAGGGCAGGTTCGGGCTCGACGACCCGGTCGCCGGCCACCTGCCCGGCTTCGACCTCGACCCCCGGATCACGGTGCGCATGCTGCTGCAGCACACCAGCGGGGTGTTCGCCTTCACCGGCGAGTACTTCGAGGACGGCACGGTCGTCCCCGGCATCCCCGTGCTGGGCAGGGAGTGGGTGGACGCCCGCTTCACGACCTACCCGCCGGAGGAGCTGGCGCGGTTCGCGCTGGCCAAGCCCGCGCGGTTCGAGCCGGGCGCCGACTGGAACTACTCCAACACCAACTACGTGCTGGCGCGGCTGCTGGTCGAGAAGGTCACCGGCCGCTCGCTCGCCGAGGAGACGCACCGGCTGATCCTCGGCCCGCTCGGCCTGACGAACACCTTCCTGCCGGAAACCGACACGGAGATCCCCGGCCCGCACGCCCACGCCTACTACCGCTACGAGGAGGACGGCGTCGAGAAGACGGTCGACGTCACCCGCCAGAACCCGTCGTGGATCTCCACCGGCGGCGACATGATCTCCACCACCGAAGACCTCGCCACGTTCGTCTCGGCGCTGATGGCCGGCCGCCTCCTGCCCGCTCCGCTCCTGGACGAGATGCGCACCCCCCACCCGAAGGCGGGCTACGGCCTGGGGCTGTTCGTGCTCCAGGACGGCGCCCTGCTGAACCACAACGGCGGCCTGTCGGGCTACGCGACGATCATGTACAGCACCCCTGACGGCGGCACCACCCTGACCGGCTCGCTGACCTTCGTGGACGACGCCGCGATGTCCCAGTCGGAGCACTTCCAGAAGTTCGTGGAGCGGATCCTCACCGAGGCGTTCAGTCGCTGATCCGGTAGTGGTAGCCGTGCGACAGGGTGAAGCCGCGCCGCGCGTAGAGGGCCCTGGCGCCCGGGTTGTCCTCCTCGACCTGGAGGTAGAGACACCGGGCGCCCTCCCCCTCGGCCCAGGCGGCGCCGGCCGCCAGGACGTCCGACGCGATCCCCCGGCGACGGTGGCCGGGCCGGGTGACCATGCAGAAGACGCCGGCGTAACCGTCGTCCACGGCGACGACCCCCATGCCGGCGAGGGCGCCGCCGGCGGTCGCGGCGAAGAGGGCGACCGGCTCGGGGATGCGCATGATCACCTCGACGGTGGTGAGCCGGTCGTCGAGCGCGCCGAACACCTCCGGCCAGCGCGCGCGATCCCGGACCCGCTCCACCGGCCCGGCCTCCCCCGCCACGGCGGAGGTGGGAGCGGTGAGGATCAGCGTCGGGACGTCGCGGCGGTAGCCCCGGGCGGCCAGCGCGCCGTCGAGGGCCGTGTGGGCCTCGGCCGGACTGACCTGGACGCAGACCGCCCGGCCGCGATCACGGTAGTAGCGCTCGACCGCCTCGATCGACGGGGTCGCTCCGGGCAGCGGCAGCGCCGAGTTGGTGCGCCGGCGCGGCACCAAGGGAGTGTGCCGGAGCAGCCAGCCGTCCCGCTCCTCCACGTCTACGGCGGGCCAGGCGCGGGCCGCGCGGCGTTCGAGCCGCCACCATTCAGGCTGGTCCATGGGCGGCACCATACACAAACCGGGCGGCGCGACGTTCGCCCCGTATTGTCTAATGGCCTGCATGGAGATCGGGTGTGACGAGTCGGGGGCGGAGGGCGAGAAGCTCATCGGCGGGGTGACCGACGTGTTCGCCCACGCCGGCGTCGCGCTCACCCTCGACGAGGCCGAGGCCTGCATGGACGAGGTGCGGCACCGCGCCCCCTCGCCCATCACCGAGTACAAGGCCTTCGTGATCCGGCGGGCCAAGCACCGGCTGGCCCTCCAGTGGCTGCTCGGCCCGAGGGGCCCGCTGCGGGGTCGCGCCCACGTCCACCTGACCGACAAGACCCTCTTCATGACCCGCCGCCTCTCCGACCTGGTCGGCGACGACGGCGACCGCCTCCACCGGCTGGGTCCGGCCGCCTTCGGCGCGCGGTGGCATGACCTGCTGGAGGCCTTCAACGACCTGATGCGCCCCTACTCCGAGCGGCCCATCGACGACGTGTTCGCCCTGGTCGACGACCTGGCCCAGGCTCCCGGCGAGGCCGGCGACCTGCTGCGCCGCCTGGCCAAGGCCCGCCCCCAGATCGAGGACCTGCGCGTGCGCCTGGCCCGCAACCCGGCGACGGCCGCGCCCCTCGACCCGCTGCTGCCGGCGATCGTGCGGGCGGTGGAGTACTGGGGCCGCGGCCGCCCGGTGACGATCGTCCACGACCGCCAGACGAGCCTCACCGAGGAACGGATCGACCTGCTGCGGCGGGCCTGCCCCCTGGAGGAGCTGCGGCTGGAGGAGTCCCACCTCGACGCCCGCATCCAAGTGGCCGACCTGCTGGCCGGGATCGCCCGGGGGATCGCCGCCGACGGCCTGCACGGCCAGGGAGATCCGCTGCTGACGGGCCTGCTGGCGCCCTACGTCGACGAGCGCTCCGTCTGGGCGGACGGGTCGATGTGGATCTTGGGGGGCTGATCCGGATCCCGGCCCCCGGCCAGCGCCCCGGCCACGTCGTCGAGCCCGATCGTCGCGGCGACCAGCGGCGTCGGGTCGACGGCCCCGGAGGCGTAGCGCTCGATGGTGCCGGCCAGGCCCCCTGACGCGCTGAGCACGCCGGTCACCCGCAGATCCTTCAGCGCGATCACGCGGGTGTCGACCAGGCTCGGCTCCCCGGCCAGCCCGATGTAGACCACCCGCCCGCCGGGTTCGACCTTCTCGGCGGCCAGCGCGGGCAGCCGGGCGGCGTTGGAGGCGTCGATCACCGCGTCGAACGGCAGGTCGGGCACCTCGGTGTGGCAGGCGAAGCCGAGGGAGCGGGCGAACGCCGTCGACAGCCCGAGCAGGTGGACCTCGGCGCCCTCGGCGGCCGCGAACATGGCCGCCAGCAGGCCGATCGTGCCCGGCCCGAGGATCAGCAGCCGGTCGCCCGCCCGCAGCCGGGCCGCCCGCACGGCGCGCAGCGCGTTCCCGCCCGGTTCGACCAGCGCCCCCAGCGCGGGCCCGACGTGGTCGGGCAGGACGTGCAGGGCGAAGACGGGCACCGGCAGGAATTCGGCCAGGGCCCCCGGGCGGCCGTACCGGATCCCGATCTCGAAGCGGTCGGCGCACAGGTGCTGCCGCCCGCTGAGGCAGCGGCGGCAGGCCTGGCACCCGAGCATGGTGTCCCCGGTCACCCGCCGGCCGAGCCACTCGCGGGAGACCCCGGCCCCGAGGGCGGTCACCACGCCGCACCACTCGTGCCCGATCCGGAGGGGGTAGCGGGCCTGCCCGTCGTGCAGGTAGGCCATCTCGCCGGTGAAGAACTCGGCGTCCGTCCCGCACACCCCGGCCCGTTCGACCCGGACGACCACCTCGCCGGGCCCCGGCACGGGCGGCTCGACGTCCAGGACTTCGCCCTGGAACGGCCCGGTGATGACGAACGCGCGCATGATCCCCTTTTCTCCTGGATCTTACGTCGGCGTACCGTTTTCGGCCATGCCAAATCGCAAAGAGTTCTTTGCAAAGAGTTCTTTGCGGTTTACGGTGGTGCACATGAACGAGTCAGTCTTCCTCGACGCCAAGGGCCTGCGCGCGCTGGCGCATCCGGTCCGCGTGCAACTGCTCGGCCTGCTCCGGCTCTACGGCCCCCAGACCGCGACCGGCCTCGCCGACCGGCTGGGCCTGACGTCCGGCGCGACCAGCTACCACCTGCGCCAGCTCGCGGGCGGCGGGCTGGTGGAGGAGGACGTCGACCGGGGCAACGGCCGTGAGCGCTGGTGGCGGGCGGTCCATCGCGCCACCCATTTCGAGAACAGGGAACTGGCCGACCAGGAACCGGAGGCCGCGTTCCTCTACCTCCAGTCGGTGATCGACGTCCAGGGCCGGCGCGCCCAGCGCACCCTGGCCGCCCACCAGACGATGCCCGGCCCGTGGCGCGACGTCTTCGACCTCAGCGACTGGTCCCTGCGCCTCACCCCCGAGGAGGCCCACAGCCTGATCGAGGAGCTCCACGCCGTCGTCGGCCGCTACCGCCTCGACCGCGCCGACGCCGAGGGCCCCGACGACGCGGAGCGCGTCGTGATCGTCATCCACTCCCTGCCGGAGCCGTCATGACGCGCTCGTGGCGCCCGGTCGCGGGCCTGTTCGCCGCCTCCCTCGTCGCCCTCACGGGCACCCGCGTCTCCGCGATCGCCATCCCCTGGTTCGTGCTGGTCACCACCGGCAGCGTCACCCAGACCGGCCTGGTCGCCTTCTGTGAGATGGCTCCGTACGTGCTGGTCAAAGCCCTGGCTGGCCCGGTCGTCGACCGGGTGGGGCCGAGGAGGATGTCGTGGCGGGCCGACGCGATCAGCGCCGTGGCGGCCACGCTGATCCCGATCCTGCACTTCTCGGGGGCGCTGTCCTTCCCGGTGCTGCTGGTTCTGGTCGCGGTCATCGGGGCCGTGCGCGGTCCGGGCGACCTGGCCAAGGAGATCATGGTCCCGGAGGCGGCGGAACTCGGCCGCATCCCCCTGGAGCGGGCGGCGGGCCTCGCGGGCGTCGCCGAACGCCTCGCCTCCACGGTCGGCCCGGCGGTCGCGGGCGCGCTGGTGGCCCTGACCGGCCCGATGGTCGCCCTGATCGCCAACGCCGTCTGCTTCGCCCTGGGCTCGGTGATCGTCGCCACCGTCCTGCCGGGAGACATGGGCCACCGCCCGGCCGAGACGGGCCCCCGGGTCGGCTACTGGCGCCGCTTCGGCGAGGGCTTCGCCTTCCTCAAGAGCGAACGCCTCATGCTGACCATCACGATCATGGTCGGCCTCACGAACTTCCTGGACGCCGCCTTCGCCTCCCTGCTCCTCCCGGTCTGGGCCAAGGAGAGCGGCGGCGGCCCGGCCGCGATCGGCCTGGCCACCAGCGTCATGGGCATCTCGGCCGTGGCCGGCTCCCTGATCGCCGCGATGGTCGCGCACCGGCTGCCCCGCCGGCTGGTCTTCTTCCTCGGCTTCCTCGTCATCGGCGCCCCGAGGTTCCTGATCCTGGCGGTCGACGTACCGCTGTGGGCCGTCGTCGCCGTCTTCGCGGTCGGCGGCTTCGGCAGCGGCTTCCTGAACCCGATCATCGGCGCGATCTACTTCGAGCGCGTGCCGAGGGCGATCCTGGGCCGCGTCAACGCCCTCAGCGACGCGGTGGCCTGGTCGGGCATGCCCCTCGGCGGCCTGGCGGCCGGCGCGGCGGTGGCGGCGACCGGCCTGGTGCCGGTGCTGATCGTCTGCGGCGTGTCCTACTTCCTGATCACGACCCTCACCGGCCTGCGCCCGGAGTGGCGGCAGATGCGCTCAGCGCCAGTGACCGGGCCGGTCGAGGTCGAGCCGGGTCTCCCCGTCACCCCGCGCGGCGGCGACCTGCGGCGGGGTGAGGAACAGGGCGCCCCGTAGATCGGCGCCCCGCACGTCGGTCCCCCGCAGGTCGGCCCCCAGGAGGTCGGCCCCGCGGAGGTCGGCGCCGCGCAGGTCGGCCCCGATGAGGAGCCGCCCCCGGAGGCTGACCTTGCGCAGGTCCTGCCCGCGCAGCCGGGCCCCCGCCAGATCGCGGCGCATCTCCCTGGCCGGCCCGCGCACCCGCTCGCTGATCTCCCCGAGACGCGCCCCGATCCGCCCTCGCAGCGCGTCGACCGCGAAGGCGTCGATGACCGGGGAGGCGGCCAGCGCCTCGGTCTCCTCACGCAGGTCGGCGGCGTGGCCGTACCGGCCGGCTTCGTCGAGGTACCAGAGCAGCTCGTGCAGCTGCCGCATCAGCGGAAAGAGCGCGACGTCGAGCTTCTCCCGCGTGACCCGCTGACCGGCGCCGAAGCAGTCGAAGGTGACGCAGCCCCGGTAACCGCTGTCGATCAGCCGGTCGTGGATGCGGCAGCGGAAGTCGCCGGCCAGATTGGCGCACGGCTTCCCGGCGGGCTTGTCGAGGGGGAAGTCGGCCGATCGGGTGAACGGCAACTCCACGCAGCACAGTCCGGCACAGGAGGCGCAGTCGGAGCGCAGGTCGATCACACGTGCTCCATGACGATCACGGCGGTGGTCTGGGGTTCGAGTGCCCGGAAGACATGCGGCACGTCGCCAGGGTAGGTGATGTAATCGCCCGGCCCGAGCTCGACCGGCCCCTCGGTCGGCCCGACGAGCGCCCGCCCGCGCCCGATGATCGCGTGCTCCATGGTCCCCGGGTTGTGCGGATCGGACGCCCTGGGCTCCCCCGGCTCGGCGTCGATCCGGAACAGATCCCGCCGCGCCCCGGGCGGGCACGAGGCCAGCAGCGTCGCGGCGTAGTCGGCCCGCTCGGAGTGCGTGACCGGCCCCTCCCCCGCGCGGATCACCCGCACATGCGGCCGGGGCGGATCGATGAGCCGGCTGATCGGCACCCCCAGCGCGACCGCAAGCGCCCAGAGGGTCTCCACACTGGGATTGCCCGCGCCGGATTCGAGCTGCGAGAGGGTCGACTTGGCGATCCCGGCCCGCTTGGCGAGCTCGGTCAGCGACAGCCCGACCCGGTCGCGCTCGCGCCGTATCGACGCGGCGATGAGCGTGATCAACGCGGCGGAGGTGTCCAAGCCGTTCGCTCCATGAGTCCAATTGTTCGCCTTGACGAACATTGCCATATGTGTTCATCCTAATGGCCATGCGTTCGATATCGCGAACGGCTTTGCGAGACATAGCCCTGGTCTGCGTCGCCGACGCCATCGTCGGAGCGTCCTTCGGCGCGATCGCCGTATCCGGCGGCTTCGACCCGTGGGTCCCGGTGGTGATGTCCCTGATCGTCTTCGCCGGCGGAGCCCAGTTCGCCGCCATCGGCATCGTGATGGGCGGCGGCGGCGTGGTCGCGGCGGTCGCGACCGGCCTGGTCCTCAACGCCCGACTGCTCCCTTTCGGCTTCGCCGTCGCGGACGTCCTGAAGGGCCGCGTGTACGGGGCCCAGCTCATCACCGACGAGACGGTGGCCTTCGCCCTGAAGGGGCGGGACGCGCGGGAACGGCACGACTACTTCTGGGTCAGCGGACTGGCCCTCTTCGCGGCGTGGAACGTGTCGGTGGTCGTGGGGGCGCTGGCGGGGACCTTCATCGGGGACACGGACGCGCTGGGGCTCGACGCGATGTTTCCGGCCGTGCTGCTGGCTTTGATCATGCCCGCGCTTGCCGAGCGGAGGGTGCGGGTGCCGGTGCTGGTGGGAGGGGCGATCGCGTTGGCGGCTTCGACGGTGCTGCCTGCGGGGGTCCCGGTGCTGCTGTCCCTGCTGGGCCTGCTGGCACGACCGAAGGAGGCGTGAGATGCGCGAAGCCGCCGACCTGGCCGCCGGCACCCCGCCGTCACGGCCATGAGCCTCAACCCGGCCGTCGCCCGGCCCTGCCGTCAGTGTCGTGAGCCGTTGACCCGGCCGAAGGAGGCCTGAAATGGACATGCCGATCGCCGCCATCGTGGTGCTCGCCGCCGGGACGCTCGCGTTCCGGCTGGCCGGCCCCCTTTTCCGGGACCGGGTACGGATTCCGCCCCGCCTGGAGGACCTGCTGTCGGTGGCCGCGCTCGTGCTGCTGTTCGCGTTGGTCGTGACCTCGTCGTTCGCCGGGTGGGCGCGGCCGGCCGGGGTGCTGGTGGCGGGGGTGCTGGCCATCCGGAAGGCGCCGTTCCCGGTGATCGTCATCGCGGCGGCGGCGACCACGGCCGTGCTGCGGCTCATCGGGGTGCCGTGACGCGGGCGTCGAACTCCTCACGCGTCGGCAGGAACCACGTCTGGTCGCCGCGGTTGCATTCGCGGACCAGGTCGCGGAAGGCGTCGCTGGCCGCGACGTGACGGGAGACGTCTCCGATGACGGCCAAGCGGAGGCCGTACTGGACGAACTTCTGCAGGATCGCGCCCGCGAGCCCGGTCCGCAGGGAGAAGAAGGCGTCGGGCAGCCGCTCGGCCGGGATGACCACCCAGGTCACGCCCTGCCCGAAGGTCGCGCCGATGACGTCGAGCGCGTCGGCCTCGCCGGCGATCGGCGGCCCGTCGGCGGGCAGCGTGAAGTGCACGGTCACTCCTTGGTGAGGGCGTCGACGATGGCGAGCAGCGCGGCGGTGTCGGCGACCCCGCCGATCACGATGATCTTGAGCGAGGCCCTGACCTCGTCGTAGATGGTCTCGACCCGGAGCTTCGCTTCGGCGCTGCCGCTGTTGGCGGCGGCGATCAGCGCGTTGGAGAGCCGGTCGGTCTGCTCCCGGCTGATCGCGTCGACCTGGACGACACTGGACACCTCGACCGCACGGTGACGCCGCACCGTCTCGGGGACCACCGGCTGCCCGGTGAAGGCCTCCAGGTCGTCGCGGGTGATCCGGTATTGCTTGCCGATGCGGACCGCTTTCAGCTTCCCGTCCCGGACGTAGTTGCGCACGGTCTTGACGTGAAGACCCAGCAGATTCGCGACCTGTTCGACCGAATATGGCTGCATGTTCCCCATTATAGGGAACGATAGGGAATGTCAGCGCCGCAACGAGAACGCGACGAGCACCACCCCGACGAAGGCGAGCGACAGGTTGGCGAAGACCTCGCGACCCTCGAAGAGGTCCATCCGCTGGAAGATCCAGCGGTTGGGAGCGTTGAACAGCAGACCCATGATCGGCTGCGTCGCCAGGTGGTCGATGGTGCCGCTGACGCCCATCATGAACAGGAGCAGGCCGATAAGGCGGGGACCTTTTCGCATGCCGCCGACGCTAGAGGCGGCGACGGTCGCGGCGGCTCGGCCGAAGGTCTCCGGGTGACGCGACTTTCGGGTGGAGTCATACCCCATTCAGCGGCCCCGGAGGTAGGCCAGCACGGCCAGCACCCGACGGTGGTCGTCTTCGGCCGGGGGCAGGTCGAGCTTGGCGAGGATGCTGGCGATGTGCTTGGCGACCGCCGCCTCGGTGACCACCAACGCGCGCGCGATGGCGGCGTTGGAGCGCCCTTCGGCGACCAGGCCGAGGACCTCGAGTTCGCGCGGGGTCAGCCGGGCCAGCGGTTCACGGCGACGGCTGAGCAGTTGCCGCACCACCTCCGGATCGACGACCGTGTGCCCCGCCGCGACGCGTTCGACCGCCTCGACGAACTCGCGCACCTCGCCGATGCGGTCTTTCAGCAGATACCCGATGCCGGCGCCGCCGCCGGAGTCGAGGAGTTCGGCGGCGTAGGTCTGCTCGACGTACTGGCTGAGTACCAGAACGGCCAGATGGGGACGGGTCGCGCGCAGGGCGAGCGCGGCCCGCAGGCCCTCATCGGAGAAGCCGGGCGGCATGCGCGCGTCGGCGACGACGATGTCTGGTTCGTGGACCGTGACGGCCTCGACGAGCGCGTCACCGTCGCCGACGGCGGCGACGACGTCGTGACCGAACCGCTCGAGAAGCCCGGCGAGCCCTTCACGCAGCAGCACACCGTCTTCGGCCAGCGCTACCCGGAGACGGGGCACACGACCTCCACTTCAAGCATCAACCGAACGACCAGGACACAGGGCACGTGACCTCCGCCTCAGGGATCACGCGAGCAAACCAGGAACGGGGGGCACGCGACCTCCACTTCAAGGGGTCACCTGGACGTCCAGAGACGGCATTACGAGACCTCCGTCGGAGCCGTCCGAAGATGGGTTGGCAGGTTCCTCGTGAGCGTCGCGAAGACAGGCAGCGGCCGACTTTCAGGGACGTGCGGCGCAGAACCACAGGCGACTCCAGACCCCGTCTCCCAGGGCGGCCGGAGACAGGACAAATGATCTTATCCAAAGACTCAGGAGCGAGTCTCAGGGAAAGACCTGCCACGGCCATCCGGACTATCCGGGACATGGAATCTCCACACGTAACAGGGTCGGGCCACCGCGCGGACTGGACACGGTCATCACGCCGTCGGTGACGGCGACGCGGTCGGCCAGGCCCGCCAGGCCCGAGCCCGCCGCCGGGTCGGCGCCGCCCACTCCGTCGTCGCGGACCTCCAGGATCAGGGCGCCCTCGTGAAGGCGGCCGTAGACGAAGCCGTGCCGGGCACCGCTGTGCTTGGCGATGTTCGTCATCGCCTCGGAGACGACGTAGTAGGCGGCGGCCTCGATCGGCGGAGGCAGCCGCCCGGGGAGTGCGACGTCGACGTCGACCGGGACGGGCGAGCGTCCCGCCACGTCTTCGACCGCCGCGCCGAGCCCCCGGTCGGTGAGGACCTGCGGATGGATGCCCCGGATCAGTTCGCGCAGTTCGGCCAGAACGCGTTTGGCCTCCTCGTGGGCCTCGGCGACCTGGGCCTCGGCGGGCGAGCCGGGCGGCAGGTCGAGGCGGGCGAGGCCGAGTTTCATGCTGAGGGACACCAGCCGCTGCTGGGCGCCGTCGTGGAGGTCGCGCTCGATGCGGCGGCGTTCGGCCTCGAACGCGTCGACCAGCCGGGCCCGCGATCGGATGATCTCGGCCTCGCCCGGAGCGAGGACCGCCCGCACGATCATGGCCCGCGTGCCCGCCCACGCCGCCAGCATGTAGGCCGACAGGGGCACCAGCAGCACTCCGCCCACGGCCAGGGGCAGGCCGTCGACCCAGTGCATGCTCGGCTGGAACGGCGCCGACATCAGCAGCAGCGGCAGCCAGAACGCGGACGAGACCAGCCCGAGGTCCATCCAGCACAGCACCGACAGCGCGACGACCGTGAACCCCAGATCGCGCCAGGTCGCCTGCTCCCGCACCCGGGTGGCGAGCCAGGCCCGCACACCCGGTCTCGGCGGCCGCACATGCGGATCGTCGGCGGGCATGCGGTCGACCAGTCGCAGCCGAGTCCGCTCGAACGCCGCCAGCGGCAGCGCCAGCACGATGAGGGCGAACAGGGCGGCGCAGAACGCGGCGCCGGTGCCGAAGACGTAGGCCGTATAGATGAGCAGGCACACGGACACCGCGTAGACCGCGCTGCACAACAGATACGCGAGCGCGCGCCACGGCCACGACGAGCCCAGGAAGGCCAGTGGCCGACGCGTCATCGCCGCCATCGCGGTTCTGGTCAGCACGCCCCGACCGTAACCGATCTAGCCGGGCCGGCACGGTAGTGCCAGGACTACTCTCGCTCCTCGCCGCAGCACCAATGCGCCGGTAGGGGCGGGTCGGCTTCGCTTGACGCCATGAAGGTCGAATTAAGAGCGGTACGCCGCACCTACGGAACGGTGGCGGCGCTCGACGGCGTGACGGCCGGCTTCGAGGCGGGCACCCTGACGGCGATCATGGGCCCGTCGGGGTCGGGGAAGTCGACGCTGCTGCACTGCGCGGCCGGTCTCGACCGCCCGACCGAGGGAACGGTCGTCATCGACGGCACCGACCTGGGGTCGCTCAACGAACACGGACTGACCGTGCTGCGCCGCGAGCGGATCGGGTTCGTCTTCCAGGCGTTCAACCTGGTCTCCGCGCTGACCGCCGAGCAGAACGTCGCACTGCCGCTGCGCCTCGCCGGGCGGTCCGCCGCCCCCGGCCTGGTTCTCCAGGCCCTGGCGGAGGTCGGCCTCGACGACCGGGCTCGCCATCGGCCGAACGGCCTGTCGGGCGGCGAGCAGCAGCGGGTGGCGATCGCCCGGGCTCTGATCACCAAGCCCGCCGTGGTGTTCGCCGACGAGCCGACCGGTCAGCTCGACACCCAGACCTCACGCCAGGTCCTCGGCATGCTGCGCCGCCTGGTCGACGACCACGGCCAAACGATGATCATGGTGACCCACGACCCGGTGACGGCGTCCTACGCCGACCGGGTGATCTTCCTAGAGGACGGACGCATCGTCGACGAGCTGACCGGCGCCCTGACGGCCGAGACCGTCGCCGCCCGGATGGCGGGAACATGTTGAGCTTCGCGACCGTGAGAGACCGGTGGCACGCGTTCGCCGGCGGCTTCGTCGTGCTGTTCCTCGGCATGGCACTGGTGTCGATGAGCGTCCTGGCGCTGGCCTCGGCAGGGCAAAGAGTCCCCGACCGGCTGGCGGGCACGCCGGTGTTCGTGTCGGCTCCGAGGGCCGAGCGGGGAGAGGGCAGCTTCGCCCCCGACCGCCCGTGGTCACCCGAGACGGTGACGTCACTGCTCGACAAGCTGTCCGCGATCCCGGGAGTCGCCCAGGCCGTCCCCGACCGGACCTTCTACGCCCAGCCCATGATCGATGGCCGGCCGGCGCCTTCCGAACGAGGCTACGCGTGGTCGACGGCGAAGCTGGCGCCCTACCGGCTGACCGCGGGCACCGAACCCCGAGAGGGCGAAGCGGTCGTCGACCGGTCACTGGGGCTGACGCCGGGGACGCGGGTGTCCGTGCTGACGGTGCACGGTCCGGTGACCTACACCGTGTCCGGCACGGTCGACGGACCGGGCGTCTTCCTCAACGACGCCGAAGCGGCCCCTCTGTCGGCAGGGGTGCGCGCGATCGGCCTGGTCGTCAAGCCGGGAGCAGACGTGGCGGCGATCGCGAAGGCCGCAGATGCCGTCTCGGCCCAGGCCACGCAAGGGAACCACATGGAGGGCAGCGCCCCCGTCGAGACGAAAGCAGCCATCCCTTCAACCGGCAATGCGGCAGGTACCGCTTCCGCCATGGTCTCGCGGCAGGAACCCGACGCGGCAAACATGAACCCAGCGGGTAGTGCCGCCGGCTCCACGACAGGCAAGACCGCGGTGCTCCGCGCGCCGGGTGACGCGTCGCAAAAGATTGCGGACGTTTCGAGCGCGAACCCAGCAGGCAGCGCCGCCGGCTCCACGACAAGCCACACCGCAGCGCCACCCGCCTCGGGCAACCCGGCGCAGAAAGTCGCTGACGTACTCGTCGGTGACGCGCGGAGCGTGCTGGAGTCTCGTGACGACGAGCGGACCCGCTGGATCGGCATGCAGATCCTCACCGGCATGGCCGTTCTGTCGGCGCTCGTGTCCGTACTGGTGGTCGGGTCGACGTTCGCCGTCGGGGTGGCGCAGCGGCGGCGGGAGTTCGGGCTGCTGCGGGCCGTCGGTGCGACGCCGCGTCAGGTTCGGGCCATGGTGTACGGCGAGGCGCTCGTGGTCGGCGTCACCGCGACGGCGGCGGGTGTGGCGGCCGGTGCGCTGCTCGCCCCCGTGCTGGGCGCCGTGCTGGTCGGCGTCGGGTTCGAGCCGGCGGGCTTCACGGTCGGGCTGTCGCCGCTCCCGCTGGCGGGGTCGTTCGCGGGCGGGGTGGTGCTGACCCTGGTGGCCGTCTGGTCGGCGTCGGGGCGGGCGGCACGGGTGGGTCCGCTGGAGGCGCTGCGCGAGGCCGAGGTGGACGACCGGCCGATGCCGCGGCTGCGGTGGATCACCGGGCTGGCCTTCTGCGCGCTCGGCCTGGCCTCGGCGGCGAGTTCCGACCCCGAGGGCTCGTTCGTGATGTCGGGACTGGTCGCCGCGGTGGGGGTAATCGCCGGCCTGGCGCTGCTGTCCCCCGTCGTGGTCCCGCCGGTGGCGCGGTACGCGTCGTGGCCGTTCACCCGAGGGCGCGGGGCGGTCGGGATGCTCGTCCGGGAGAACGCCCGGACCGCCGTCCGCCGGACCGCCGCCACGGCCACGCCGGTGCTGGTCACCATCGGGTGTGCGGTGCTGATCACCGGGATGGTCCAGACGACCGCCGCCGGGTTCGCGGCCGTGCGCGCCACCACGATCCGCGCCGACGCGGTCGTCGTGCCCGACGGCACGCCCGGCCTGACCGACGCGTCCGGCGGAGAGTCGTCCCTGTTCAGCGCGCTGTTCGAGGCGAACGGCGACCCGCTGAGCACCATCGGGGCCACACCCGAACTCCTGAAGACGGCCGGGGAGACCGTCGGCCCGCTCGACGAGCTCCGCCACGACGACCGGATCCTGCTCGCCGACTGGCTGGCCGAAGAGCGGGGGCTGCGGACGGGCGCGGTGCTGACGGTGTCCTTCGAAGACGGCACCTCGGCGAGGCTGACCGTCGCCGGCACCGTCCAGAACGCGGACGCCGACACGCTCGTGTCCCGGGAGCTGCTGAGGAGGCACGACCCGGCGGTCCTCGCCGACGAGGCCTACGTCGTCGGCGCCGCTCCGGCCGCCGGTCCGGGGGCGCGGGTCGTCGACGTCGAGACCTATGCGGCCGAGGCCGACGCCGAGGAGGACCGGCTGGTGTGGATCGCGACCCTGCTCCTGGTCGTGGTGTCCACTGCCTACGCGGGTGTGGCGATCGTGAACACGATGGTGGTGTCGGCCGCCGGCCGGGTCCGCGACCTGGAGGTGCTGCGCCTGTCGGGGGCGACGCCCCGGCAGGTGCGCGGGACCGTCGCGGCCGAGTCGGCGCTCGCGGTGCTGCTCGGCGCCGGGTTGGGAGTGGTGGTCGCGTTGCCCGCGCTGTTCGGCATCCGCGGTGCGTTCGCCGAGGCCATGAACGCCGACGTCCCTCTGGTGATCCCCTGGCCGCTCATCGGGGGGCTGATCGCCGTCTGTCTGGTGCTGGCCGCCGGCTCGTCGGTGCTCGCGGTCACGACGAAAGTCGGGCGTTGACCGACCATCGTCGCGTAGCCGGGGCAAAGCCGGCGTGGTTACGCTCGGACGCGATGGACGTCTCCCCCCGCCGCCCCCGCGACTGGATCGTCGACTCGCTGCTGTTCGGGTTCGCGGTCGGCTTCGGGCTGCTCACCGCGTCCATGCGGGTTCCGACGCTCCATCTGCTGCCGCACCCCGCCCTGTTCTACCTCGACCAGGTGCTGGCGGTGGCGGGCTGCGCGGCCGTCTGGTGGCGGCGGCGCCACCCGACCGGGCTGGCCGTGATCATGGTGGTCGTCTCGGCCTGGTCGGAGCTGATCGCCGGGGCGACGATCGTGGCGCTGTTCAACGTGGCCGTGCACCGTCCGCCCCGCGTCACCGGGGGCGTGTTCGGGCTCAGCGTGCTGTCGTGTGTGGTCTTCGTCGTCCTGCGGCCCGACCCGGCCGACCCCGGCGCGGCGGTGTTCCTGCTGGGTTCGTCCATCTACGGCATGGCCACCGGCTGGGGGATGGTGATCCACCATCGGCGGCAGCTGGCCGCGTCCCGCCGCGACCGGGAGGCGCAGATGGCGACCGAGGTCCGGCTCCGGGCCGAGCAGGCCCAGTTGCAGGCCCGCGAGACCATCGCCCGCGAGATGCACGACGTCCTCGGTCATCGGTTGTCGCTGCTCAGTGTGCACGCCGGGGCGTTGGAGTTCCGGCCGGACGCGCCGCCCGAAGACGTCGCCCGTGCCGCCAAGATCATTCGCGAGAGTGCCCACCTGGCGCTCCAGGATCTGCGCGACGTGATCGGGGTGCTTCGTGCCCCCGTACGGGAGCTGCCGCAACCGACGCTAGCCGAGGTCGGCCGGCTCACCGAGGAGTCGGCGCGGGCGGGCATGCGGGTGACGCTGACGGAGAAGGTCGACGGCGAGGTGCCCGGCCTGACCGGGCGGACCGGCTACCGGATCGTCCAGGAAGGGCTGACCAACGCCCGCAAGCACGCTCCCGGCGCCGACGTCGAGGTGTCGGTCACCGGCGCGCCGGAGGCGGGGCTGACGATCGAGGTCCGTAACACGCGGCCGTCCGGGGAACCGGCCGCCGATCGTCCCGGCGGGCAGGGGCTCGCCGGGCTGGCCGAGCGGGTGGCGCTGGCGGGCGGGACGCTCACCCACGGCGGACGGCCTGACGGCGGCTGGGCGCTGACGGCTTGGCTACCCTGGCCGGCATGACCATCGCCGTGCTGATCGTCGACGACGACCCGCTGGTCCGCGCGGGCCTGACGATGATGCTCGGCGGGTCGCCCGACATCCGCGTCGCCGGTGAGGCGGGCGACGGCTCCCAGGTCGCCGGGCTCGTCGAGACGCTGGCGCCCGACGTGATCCTCATGGACATCCGCATGCCGAACGTCGACGGGCTGGCCGCGACCGAACGCGTCCGTGCCCGGAAGGACGCCCCCGAGGTCATCGTGCTGACCACGTTCGACGCTGACGAGCACGTCCTGCGGGCGTTGCGGGCGGGCGCGGCCGGTTTCCTGCTGAAGGACACGCCGCCGGCCGAGATCGTCGAGGCGGTCAGAGAGGTGGCGCGCGGCAATCCCGTGCTGTCGCCGGGGGTGACGCGCCGTCTGATGGACCGGGTGGCCGAGAGCGGGCCCGACCGCCGCAGGGCGGCCGCCGTGACGAAGCTGGAATCGCTCAACGCCCGGGAGCGGGAGGTCGCCGTCGCGGTCGGCCACGGCAGGTCGAACGCCCAGATCGGGGCCGAACTCTATTTGAGCGTCCCGACGGTCAAGGCGCACGTGTCGAGCATCCTGGCCAAGCTCGGCTTCAACAACCGGGTGCAGATCGCGCTGCTCGTCCACGACGCGGGCCTGATCAGCGAACCGCCTCGATGAGGATCCGCTGCGAGTGGGCGACGAACGGCCCGTGCCGTTCGATGAAGTCGTGCAGCGTCTCCAGGCGGTCGCGGTAGGCGTCGACGGTGAAGCCGGGGACCGTCCAGACGACCTTGCGCAGGAACACCACGACGGCCGCGACGTCGAAGAACTCCATCCGCAGGGCCTCGTGCCGGACGTCGACCACGTCGAGCCCGGCCCGTTCGGCGGCGGTCACGAGGCCGACGACGTCCACGCCGGAACGGGTCGTCAGCGGATCGCGGTCGCGGCGACCGCTGGTGACCGGCCCCATCATGAACTCGGTCAGTTCCCGCACCGTCCCCGACCCGACGTGCTGGGCCAGGTAGCGTCCGCCGGGCGTGAGGACGCGGGCGATCTCGTCCCATCGGGTGGCGACGGGATGGCGGGAGACGACGAGGTCGAAGTGCCGGTCGGGAAAGGGCAGGTCGGCGTCGTCGGCCACGTGGGCGACGACCTCGCCGAGCCGCTTCCGGGCGATGGCGAGATTGGGCTCCCACGATTCGGTCGCCGCCACCACCGGCGGCAGGACCGGCACCGACGCCAGCACCTCACCCCCGCCGGTCTGGACGTCGAGCAGCGCCGTCGCCGAGGCGGCCCGGTCGGCGAGCAACCGCGCGTATCCCCAGGAGGGCCGTTGCTCGGTGGCCCGCCCGTCGAACCAGGAGAAGTCCCACCCTTCGACGGGAACGGCCAGCCCTTCCGCCAGACGATCAGAGAACATGCCGTCCACCCTGCACGGTCATCACGCGAGGTTCCCACCGATTTAGACGCCCACCATTCCGTCAGAAGCCAACGAAGCCGCGTGCCGAGGAAACCCCGCCACAGCCGACCCCAGATCGCCAACGCCGATCCTCAGAGGCCAACAAAACCACGCTCACCCGAAGGAAACCCACCACGACCGACCGCAGACCGCCAACGCCGATCCCGCAAAGACCAACCAAGCCACGCTTACCCGCACACCCGAAGAAAACCCCGCCACGACCCACCCCAGACCGCCAACCCCGATCCCGCAAAGACCGACCAAGCCACGTGGAAACCCCGCGTTCGCGCGGCGTTAACCCGGACAACCCGCTGTGCGGGGAGGCGAGTGGAACAGGGCTCGCACACCGGGCATACTCACGCTCGTGCAGCGACGGTTCGCCTTCCTCGACCATCCCGGGCCGCTGGCCTTCGCCCACCGGGGCGGGGCCGCCGAGGGACGCGAGAACACGATGGCCGCCTTCGAGAAGGCCGTCGCCATGGGCTACACCTACCTGGAGACCGACGTGCACGCCACCGCCGACGGCGTGCTCGTCGCCTTCCACGACCACACCCTCGACCGGGTCACCGACCGGCGCGGGCGCATCTCCCGGCTGCCCTACCGCGAGGTCGCCAAGGCCCGCATCGGCGGGGTCGACGAGATCCCGCTGCTGGAGGACCTGCTCGGCGCCTGGCCCGACGTACGGGTCAACATCGACGTGAAGGAGTCGCCGGCGATCGTGCCGCTGGCGCGGGCGCTGCGGCGCACCGGCGCCTCCGGGCGGGTGTGCCTGACCTCCTTCTCCGACATGCGGCTCGCGCAGGCCCGGCGGGCCTGCGGGCCCGAGGTGTGCTCGGCGATGGGCCCCCGCGCGATCGCGGCGCTGCGCACCGCCTCGGCGCGCGGCGGCTACGGGCGGCTGCTGGCGGGGCTGTCCGGGTCGGGCGTCCCGTGCGCGCAGGTGCCCCTGGGGTGGCGGGGGCTGCGCGTGGTCACCCCGGCGTTCGTCCGCACCGCCCACTCGATCGGCGTCCAGGTCCACGTGTGGACCATCGACGACCGGCCGACCATGGAACGCCTGCTCGACCTCGGGGTCGACGGGATCATGACCGACAACATCACCGGCCTGCGCGAGGTGCTCACCGAACGCGGCCAGTGGCCCACTACTTGAGGCAGATTCCCATCGCGAGCCACGGACGCCCATCGGCCGCCCGCGTCTCCCCACCACCGAGGCAGATTCCCAAGCGCGAGCCACGGACGCCCATCGGCCGCCCGCGTCTCCCCACCACCGAGGCAGATTCCCAAGCGCGAGCCACGATCGGCCTTCGGCCGACCGCGTCTCGCTTAGCCCACCCGAGAGCGAGTAGGAATGGCTTCCCCCCAGGTCATCGACGAGAGCCCGCAGGCCAGAACCCGCGAGCAAAAAGGCTGGTACTGGTACGACTGGGCCAACTCGGCCTTCCCGACCACGGTCATGACCGTGTTCCTCGGGCCCTATCTGACCGAGATCGCCGAGCAGGCCGCCAACGGGGCGCCGTTCGTCGACGTGATCGGGTTCGACGTCCGGCCGAGCGCCTACTACTCGTTCGTGGTCGGCGTCGCGGCGGTCTGCCAGATCGTCGTGATGCTGATCGCCGGCGCGCTGGCCGACCACACCGGGCGCAAGAAAGAGATCATGGGGTTCTTCGCCTACCTGGGGTCGGCGGCCACCCTTCTCATGTGGTTCGTCGCCGACGGGGCGTACATCCTGGGCGGGGTGCTGTTCATCGTCGGCCAGACCAGCTTCGCGGCGGCCTTCGTGGTCTACAACTCCTTCCTGCCGCAGATCTCCACGCCCGAGGAGCGTGACCGGGTGTCGGCGCGCGGCTGGGGGTTCGGCTACCTGGGCGGCGGCCTGCTGCTGGTGGTCAACCTGGGGCTGTTCCTGAACGCCGAGGCGCTCGGCATGGACACCGGCACGGCGGTCCGGCTCGCGCTGGCCTCGGCCGGTCTGTGGTGGGGCGGGTTCACGATCATCCCGCTGCTGCGGCTGCGCAACCGCCGCGGCCAGGCCGCCGCGGACGAAGGGGCCGCCAGGGCCGTCGTGCTGAGCGTGCGGCAGCTCGGGCTCACCATCCGCGACCTGGTCACCCGCTATCCGCTGACGCTGGTCTTCCTGCTCGCGTACATCGCCTACAACGACGGCGTGCAGACGGTCATCAGCTTCTCTGCGACCTACGCCGACCAGGAACTGCGCCTGGGCGAGACCGAGCGCATCGGCGCGATCCTCATGGTGCAGTTCGTGGCGTTCTTCGGCGCGATCCTGCTGGGCCGGGTCGCCGTCAGGATCGGCACCCGCAAGACCGTGCTCTGGTCGCTGGTCGGCTGGTGCGGGGTCGTGGCGGCCGCCTACTTCGTGCCGCCGGAGCGGCCGCTGCTGTTCTTCGCCCTCGGGTTCGCCATCGCGATCGTGATGGGGGGAACACAAGCCCTGTCGCGGTCGTTGTTCTCCCACGTGATCCCGAAGGGGCGCGAAGCGGAGTATTACAGCCTCTACGAGATCAGTGACAAGGGTGCGACACTCATCGGATCCTTCACCCTGGGCCTGGCCCTCCAGCTCACCGACAGTTACCGGTACGGCATCGTCTCGCTGGTGATCTTCTTCATCATCGGCGGGGTGCTGCTCGCGTCGGTCAACCTGCCGAAGGCGATCAGGGCCGCGGGCAACGACGTGCCAGAACGGATTTGACGGCGAATCGGTTCACGAGCGCCGGAAAAAGCGCGATTGGATCACGTCTTGGGTGGGAATCCACACACGGTATCAGGCGTTGTACCCGGTGGAGACCAACCCCTCTATAGCTGTGTCGTATAGGGGGACCTCAGGAGGCTTAGAACATGGGCGAGCGTGCACTTCGCGGTACCCGGCTCGGCGCGACCAGCTACGAGAACGACCGCAACACCGATCTGGCACCCCGCCAGGAGGTGTCCTACACCTGCCCCAGGGGTCACCACACCACCGTTCCACTGGCCGCTGAGGCCGAGATCCCCGCGAGCTGGGAGTGCCGTCACTGCGGCTCCCCCGCCCTCCGGGTCGACGCCGAGCAGCCCCAGCAGAAGAAGGCCAAGCCCCCGCGCACCCATTGGGACATGCTGCTGGAGCGGCGTTCGATCGAAGACCTCGAAGAGGTCCTGAACGAGCGCCTGGCGATTCTGCGGGCACAGCGGCGCAAGAGCGCATAGGCCCCATCCCACCACCGACGCGAGGGCGCCCTCCGGATCATCCGGAGGGCGCCCTGTCGCGTTCACGGGGTCAGTCGCAGCGCGCCTCACGCTCGACCCGCTTCACCTGATCGGCCCTCAGCGGCGGCTCGCCGTCGAGGCTGGCCGACTTGGCGGGCTTGCGCGGCAGCTTCGGCTCGACGCCGTACAGGTCGACGGTGTGCCCGATGACGGTGCCGGCCGGGATCCTGCCCTCCCCCTGGGGGGTGTCCCTGGTCACCACCGTTCGCCGCCCCAGCGGGGTGTTTCCGGGCTCGTCGAAGACCAGCTCGTCGCGGAGCCCGTCGAGGGCGAGGCCGACGGTGAACGCCGGTCTGCCCTTGGCGTCGGTCTGCCCCCTGGTCACGGTGAGGCCGGGCAGCTCGGCGGCCAGCCGCAGCAGGGCGGCCGCGCGTTCCGGGTGGAAGCGGGTCCACTCCAGCATGGCGGCGATCTGACCGAACCGGCCGGGGACGTCCCCGGCGGTGATCTCGGCGCGGAGGTCCGGCGACCAGGCGGACGGGTCCTGGGAGGGGCAGAGCCGCGCGAACAGCGTCTCGTGCCTCCCCGTGCTGCGCAGCCACGGGCCCTTGCCGTCGCTGGGGCTCCAGTTCTCGACCAAAAACGTCGTGACCTCGCCCTTGCGGGGGTCCCAACCCTGGTGGAACCAGACCACCCAGAGGTACTCCCCCGGCTTCCCCGGCTCGAACGCGGACGTCTGCGCCGCGGCGGCATCGGCTGCCGTCAGCAGAGCCTGCCGGGCCTCGGACGGCTCAGGTGGCTTGGGCGGCGGCTGGGTGGCCGGAAGCGGCCGCAGGGCGACGGCGGCGGTCACGGCCACCAGCGTGGTCGCCAGGGCCGCCAGCAGCGCCTTCAGGAGATTGCGGTCGCGCCGGGGGCGGCTGCGCGCCGCCCGGTGCAGGAAGCGGGCCCGGGCGCCGGCCAGGTCGGCCTCGGTGGCCGGAGGCCGTTCGAAGAGGGTGGCCAGATCGACGTCAGGCATCTGCGGCCTCCAGCGCGGTCTTGACCTTCGTGCGGGCGCGGTTCAACCGGGAGCGGACCGTGCCCACCGGGATCGACAGGGCCACCGCCACCTCCTCGTAGGTGAACTGGGCCCAGGCGACCAGCAGCAGCACGTCGCGGTCGCCGGGTTTCAGTGCGGCCAGCGCGCGCAGCAGCGGCCGGTTGACGGCCAGGGTGGTCACGCCCTCCTCGACGAGGGCGGCGAGCGTCTCATCGGGGCCGGTGCGGGCGTAGGCGCGGTAACGCGCCGACTCGCGGCGGCGGTGCTTGCCGACGAGGTTGGAGGCGATGCCGTAGAGCCAGGGGCGGGCGTCGGTGTGGGCCGGGTCGTAGACGTGGCGGCGGCGGAAGGCGTCCAGGAAGGTGTCCGAGACGACGTCGTCGGCCACGTCGGGGCCCAATCGGCGGGCCACGTAGGCGTGCAGGTGGGGTGCGTGCCGGTCGAACAGGGCGGCGAAGCACTCGGGGTCGGTCAGGGATAAGCGAACCAGGTCGTTGTCCCGGGCCGTCGCGGTCGCATCCCTCATGGGATCCTCTCGGGCGGTTGGGTCTGACGCCCTGCTTTCACCGCGAACCGCCCGGAGGGTTCATTCAGTCGTCGACGACCTCGCCGCGCACCACGTTGTCGCGCTGCCGCTGCTGGTCGTGGGAATCATGGCGGGGCATGGCGGAGATGAAGGGGGCGTAGGGCGAGCGGGCGGCCATCGACTTGACCCGCCGGCCCAGGAACCAGGTCGCCAGCCGGCGGGCGTACGGCCGGGTGAAGGGCAGGATCATGAAGAAGCCGAAGAGGTCGGTGATGAAGCCGGGGGTCAGCAGCAGCGCGCCGCCCGCCACGATCAGGGCGCCGTCGGCGAGTTCCCGGTCGGGCATGCGGCCCGACTCGATCGCCTTCTGCAGCGCGGCCCAGGCCCGGCGGCCCTCGCGCCGCACCAGCCAGCCGCCGAGCAGGCTGTCGGCGATCAGCAGCGCCACCGTGGTCCAGCCGCCGATGACCTCACCGATCTGGATCAGCAGCCAGATCTCCAGCACCGGCACCACGAGAAACGCCAGGAACAGCCCGATTCGCAGCATTCGTCACACCTCCACACGCGAGCCTACGAGGGTTGGAACGCCTGCGCGCGCGGGCCGGGTTCCCGTTAACGCCGACGGCGAAACCGATCGGGGATGCCCGTCACGCCCCACACGCTGATGCGCCACAGCGCCTCGGTCATGACGTCGCGGCTCATCTTGCTCTGCCCGACGGCCCGGTCGACGAAGGTGATCGGCACCTCGGTGATGCGCAGCCCCTCGCGGACCGTGCGCAGGGTCAGGTCGACCTGGAAGCAGTAGCCCTGCGACTGCACGCCCTCGATGCCGATCTTGCGCAGGGTGGTGGCCCGGTAGGCGCGGAATCCGGCGGTCGCGTCGCGCACCGGCATGCCGAGCATGATCCGCGTGTACGTGTTGGCGCCCCGCGACAGGAACTCCCGCGAGGCCGGCCAGTTGATGACCTTCCCGCCCGGCACCCACCGCGACCCGATCGCCAGGTCGGCGCCGCCCTCGACCGCCGCGAGCAGCTTGTGCAGCTCCTCGGGCTGGTGGGACCCGTCGGCGTCGATCTCGACGAGCACGTCGTAGCCCCGTTCGAGCCCCCACTGGAACCCGGCGATGTAGGCGGCGCCCAGGCCCTGCTTGCCGGGCCGGTGGAGCACGTGGACGTGGTCGTCACGCTCGGCGAGCTCGTCGGCGATCTTGCCGGTGCCGTCGGGGCTGTTGTCGTCGGCGACGAGCAGGTCGACGTCGGGCAGCGCCGCGCGCAGCCGCTCGACGATGCGCGGCAGGTTGTCGCGCTCGTTGTAGGTGGGAACGATCACGAGCACGCGCCCAAGCATCCGGTCCATCGGCTCCTCCTAGTGACCTTCGAAGTCCCGCCGGCTCCGCCGCGCGGCCACCGCCGCGATGACGGCCGCGCCCGATCCCGCCACCATCAAAATGATCTCGGGCAGAACACCTACCCGGGTCGCCACGGTGTCACGCGTGCGCACCTGCGCGGTCACCACGGTGCTCGCCGCGACCAGTTCGGGCGTCTCCCACAGGATGCGCCCGTCGGGGGCCACGTGGGCCGAGATTCCGGTGGTCGCGACCGGTATCACCGCGCGGTTGTGCTCCACCGCCCGGATCCGCGACATGGCGAGCTGCTGCGGCGGCAGGTTCGACAGCTCGTAGGTCGCGTTGTTGGTCTGCACCACCAGCGGCGAGCCGCCCGCGCGGACGGTGCCGTTGACGACGGTGTCGAAGGCCACCTCGTAGCAGCTGATCGCGCCGAGGGTGACCGGGCCGGCCTTCAGGTCGCCCGGCTTGGTGCCGGGGATCGACTGCCGGCCGACCAGGGCGGCCCGTTCGAACAGCGACAGGACCAGGTCCTTGTACGGCGTGAACTCCCCGAACGGCACCAGCTTCTGCTTGTCGTAGAAGGCGCCGGGCCCGGTGACCGGGTCCCACACGATGCTGCGGGTGGCCCGGGAGTCGTCGCCGATGGCCACCACGGCCCCCACGAGGACCGGCACGCCGACGTCCTTCACCGCCGCGTCGATGACCGCGTAGGCGGCGGGGTCGCGGAACGGGTCGATGTCGGTGGAGTTCTCGGGCCAGACCACCAGGTCGGGCTTGGGCTGCCGGCCCGCCCGGACCGCCTCGGCCAGCCGGTGGGTCTCCTCGGCGTGGTTCTTCAGCACGACGGCCGGCTCGCCCCCGTGGAAGCCCAGCTGGTCGCTGCGGGGCACACTGCCCTGGATCACCCCGATGTTCACCGTCTTGCCCTCGTCGCCGTGGAGGGGGACGAGCATCCCCACCACCGGTAGGGCTACCACCCCGGCCGCCGTCAGCGCGACCACGCGCTCGCGGTAGTCGCGGGTGAACAGGTGAACGGCCAGGTAGGCCAGCAGGCAACCGGTCAGGGCGACGGTGAAAGTTACAAAAGGGGCGCCGAACAGCGAGGCGTACTTCAGGTAGGGCGCGGTGCCCTGGCTGAAGACCAGGCGGGCCCACGGGAAGCCGCCCATCGGGAACGTGCTGCGGGCCCATTCCTGCAGCACCCACAGGCACGCCGCCCAGAGGGGCCACAGCCGCATCCGGAGCACCAGGGACACCAGCAGGCCCTGGGCGGCCCAGAAAGCGCTCTCAATGACGACCAGGGCCACCCAGGCGTCGTCACCGATGGGGCGCACCCACGCCATGGCGGGGAGCAGGAACGCCAGCCCGGCCACGAAGCCGATCCACAGGGCCCGGCGGGGGCGCACGCCGTACACCGACAGAACAACGGGGGCCACGCCGATGGGGGCGCAGAACCACCAGCCGAGCGGCGGGAAGGCCAGGAAGATCAGCAGGCCGCCGGCGACGGCGAGACCGGCGCGGGCCCACACGGGCGGGGCGAACGCCGGGGCGGTCGACCGCGGGGTCGCCGTTGCGAGCACGCGTCTCCTTTGACCAGACCGAATGAAGGGCTGGTCGGAACGGTACCGCGCCGGACGGCAGGCCCCAAAACAGGCACTGGAACATCCCAGGGAACTCACAGCAATGGTCCTTGAGTTCTCCTGTGGCCACAGGAGAACTCAAGGACCATCCGGCTACGCACAGGGCACGGGTGCCACGTGCCCAGGCCCATCTCACGAGACGGTTCGGAGCCCTGAGCGCCCTTCGGACCGGTTCCGTCCCGTCGGCGGCGGGCGCGGAGTTCCGTTGTCTACTGGGCGCCGGGACCCCTCCCGGGTCCAACCCCCCACCCGGCTGTGGTGCCCCGGCCCGACAAAAGCGCCGGCGCCGCGCCTGGCTGAGCCACGGAGCGTCCCGAATGTGGGGCGACGCTCCGTCACGGACGCGGAATCCGACGATGTCTGAGGACGGCCAACCGGTCAGTCCCGTGCTGGACTGCGCAGCAAACTACCGACCTGAGCGCAGATGTCAACCAGCTCCCCAGCAGCGGGAACGCCAAGTTTTCGCAGGTGGGACAGGCTGGTACAAGGGCCGCTATCGGAGGCCCGCCAGCACCTCGGGCAACGGTCCGGTGTGGACGACGCAAAGACGCCGGGTGGCCCTGGTCAGGGCCACGTAAAGGTCGCTCGCGCCGCGCGGCGACTCGGCCAGGATCCTGGCCGGCTCGACCACCACGACCGCGTCGAACTCCAGGCCCTTGGCCTCGGTCACCGACAGCACCGCCACCTCGGCGTCGAGCGCCTCCGGACCGGTCATCCGGGGCATGCCGACGTCGAGGCCGTCGGGGACGATCACGACCAGCCTGCCGTCGGCCACCTTCTGCCGCTCGATGATCCCCGGCAGGTCTGTGACCAGGTCGTCGGTGCGTACCGAGGTGGGTTTCTCGCCGCTCTCGCGGACGGAGTCGGGGGCCTTCAGCGAGGGGTCGACGAGGGTGAGCACGTCGGCCGCGACGGCCATCAGCTCGGCCGGGGTGCGGTAGTTGACGGTCAGCTGGGACTCGCGCCAGCGGCCCTGGACGTAAGGGTCGAGGACGCTCTTCCAGCTGGGCGCGCCGGCCGCCGAACCGGTCTGGGCGATGTCGCCGACGATCGTCATCGACCGCGAGGGGCAGCGGCGCATCAGGGTGCGCCAGGCCATCGCCGACAGCTCCTGGGCCTCGTCGACGATCACGTGGCCGAAGGCCCAGGTGCGGTCGCGGGCGGCGCGCTCGGCCGTTGTGAGATATCCCTCTTCTTCCTGCTGCCGCTCGGCGAAGCGCTCGGCGTCCATGATGTCGGCCAGGCCGGTCATCTCCAGGACCTCGCGGGCGTAGGCGAGCTGCTGTTCGCGCTCCTCCTCGGCGCGGCGGGCGGCCCGCAGCACGCCCTCGTCGATGTCGCCGAGCAGTTCGGCGGCCTCGTCGAGCAGCGGCACGTCGGCCTCGCTCCACCAGCGCTCGCCCTTGCGCGGCGGCTCGCGCAGCAGCAGCGCCGCCTCGGCCGCGTTGAGCCCGGCGGCGGTCATGCGGTCGGCCGAGGTGAACAGGCCCAGGAGAAGCTGCTGGGGGGTGAGGTAGGGCCACAGCCGGTTGAGCGCGGCCTTCACCGGCTCCTCGGTGCGCAGGTCTTCGCGCAGGTCGGCGAAGTCCTCGTCGGACAGCACGCCGCGGCCCAGGTGGCGGGCGGCCTGTTTGGTCAGCGTGTTGAGCAGGTGGCGCACGAACACCGAGCGGGCCTGGTTGTGCGGGCGGCGCGACTTGACGGCCCGGTTGCGGGCCGCCTCGAAGGTCTGCCGGTCGAGCCGCAGCGTGTAGCGGTCGAGCTTGATGTCGACCGGCTTGGCCGGCATCCGCTGCCGGTCGGCGATGGCGCGGGCCAGCACGTCGGCCATCCGCAGCCCGCCCTTGAGCGCCGCCGCCGCGGCGGGCTCGGGCCGCGTGGCGGTCACCCCGGGGAACAGCTCCCCCACGGTCGACAGCAGCACGTCGGTCTCGCCCAGCGACGGCAGGACCTGCTCGATGTAGCGCAGGAACGTGAGGTTCGGCCCGACGATGAGCACCCCCCGGCGTTCGAGCCTCTCTCTGTACGTGTAGAGCAGGTAGGCCGCCCGGTGCAGCGCGACCACGGTCTTGCCGGTGCCGGGCCCGCCCTGGACGACCATCACGCCCGACAGGTCGCCACGGATGATGCGGTCCTGTTCGGCCTGGATGGTGGCCACGATGTCGCGCATCCGGCCGGTCCGGGTCTCCGAGAGCGCGGCCAGCAGGGCGGCCTCGCCGTTGAGGGTGGCGCGGTCGTCGGCGGTCAGGCTGTCGAGGTCGAGCAGGTCGTCGTCGACCGACACCACGGTGCGGCCCTTGATGTGCAGGTGGCGGCGGCGGGTCACGCCCATCGGCGCGGCCGGGGTGGCGCGGTAGAACGGCTGGGCGACCGGGGCCCGCCAGTCGATCAGCAGTCGCTGCTGCTCGTCGTCGGTCAGCCCGATGCGGCCGATGTAGAAGCGGGTCTCCTCGGCGCCGGGCGCGAGGTCGAGCCGGCCGAAGCACAGCCCGCGCTCGACGGCCCACAGCCGGGCCAGGCGCTGGGAGTACATGACGGCGAAGTTGTCGCGTTCCGACCGGTTCTGGTGGGTGCCGAACGCGCCCTGGGCGAGCACGCCGTCGAGCTGCGCGCGGGTGCGCACCCGCAACTGGTCGAGCCGGTCGTAGAGGCCGGCGACGTAGTCGCGTTCACGGGTCAGCTCGGGCGCGGATGACTGTGGCATAGGCCGATAGATTCTACGCGTACCACTGAGCCGGCCGGTCACGATGCGGTGTCGGCCCCTTGACTCGTTTGGAAGGTTTCTTTACTTTCTCCAAAGTGAGCCAGCCGACTCCAGGAACCCCCAGCCTGCTGCGGGCCATCAACGACCGCGCGGCCCTGCGGGTCCTCCTCGACCGGGGTCCGCTGACCCGGCCCGAACTGGGCGCCCTGACGGGCCTGTCCAAGCCGACCGCCTCCCAGCTGCTGCTGCGCCTGCAGGAGGCCGGTCTGGTCGTGCTCGACGGCATCCGTGAGGGCCTGCCGGGCCGGACCGCCGAGCTCTACCGCATCAACGCCGGGGCCGCCCACGTCGCGGCCCTCGACGTGACCCGCGACCGGATCGAGGTCGCCGTGGCCGACCTGACCGGAGCCGTCGTCGGCGCCTCCACGTTCCCGACGCCCGGCCGGGCCGGGGGCGACGTGGTGGAGAAGGTGCGCACCGCCCTGGCCGAGGCCTGGCCCCACCCGGTCAACCGCGTGGTGATCGGCATCCAGGGCGCGGTCGACCCGTCCACGGGCCGTCTCGGCTACGCCGCCCACATCCCGGGCTGGCACATCCCCGACCTCGTCCCGACCCTGTCGGGCGGCGTCGGCACGCCGGTCGACGTGGAGAACGACGTCAACCTGGTCGCGCTGGCCGAACGCGCCCACGGCGGGCACCGCGACTTCGTGCTGCTGTGGGTCGACTCGGGCATCGGCTCGGCGATCGTGCTGGGCGACCGGCTGCACCGGGGGGCCACCGGCGGCGCGGGCGAGGTGGGCTACATGCCGGCCGTCGGCGCGCCGACCGCGCGCGACGTCGGCAAGCGGGTCGACCACGGCTTCCAGGCCCTGGCCGGCGGCCAGGCGGTGCTGCGGCTGCTGCGGGCGCGCGGGATCCGTGGAACGTCGGCGGCCGAGGCCGTGGAGCGTGCCGTACGGGTCGCGGAGGAGGGTGGCAAGCGGGCCGGGGAGGCCGCCGAGGGGCTGCGGGAGATCGCGCGGCGCCTGGCCATGGGGCTGGCCGCGATCACCTCCGTGCTCGACCCCGAGGTCATCGTGCTGGCCGGCGGGATGCCGCTGGCCGGCGGCGAGACGCTGCGGGCGCTGACCGAACGCGAACTGCACGCCCTCACGCTGCCCAGGCCGCCGCTGCGGCTGTCGGCCGTCGAGGGCAACCCGGTGCTGGCCGGGGCGCTGCACCTGGGGCTCGACGTGGTCCGGGACGAGGTCTTCGGATCGAAACTACAAGGAGGATGAGTGAAACTCGCCGTTGTCGGGGGCGGCTCGACGTACACACCAGAGCTGATCGACGGCTTCGCGCGGCTGCGCGAGGAGCTGCCGCTGAGTGAGATCGCCCTGGTCGATCCGGACGCCCACCGGCTGTCCCTGGTCGCCGGGATGGCCCGCCGCATGCTGGCCCGCGCGGGACACCCCGCTGCGGTGACCGAGCACGCGGAGGTCGGGCCGGGCGTCGAGGGGGCCGGCGCGGTGCTGCTGCAGCTCCGCGTGGGCGGCCAGGCGGCCCGCAACGTCGACGAGACGCTGCCGCTGGAGTGCGGCTGTGTCGGCCAGGAGACCACCGGCGCCGGTGGCCTGGCCAAGGCGCTGCGGACCGTTCCGGTGGTGCTGGAGATCGCCGAGGAGGTCCGCCGCCGCGCGCCCGGCGCGTGGATCGTCGACTTCACCAACCCGGTCGGCATCGTGACCCGCGCCCTGCTCGACGAGGGCCACCGCGCCATCGGCCTGTGCAACGTCGCCATCGGGATGCAGCGGCGCTTCGCCGCCCTCCTGGACGTGCCGTGGCAGTCGATCGGGCTCGGGCACGTCGGGCTCAATCACCTGACGTGGGAGCGGTCGGTGACCGTCGACGGGCGCGAGGTGCTGCCCGCGCTCCTCGAGGAGCACGCCGCCTCGATCGCGGCCGAGGTCGGGCTGCCCGAGTGGATCGTGCGCGACCTGGGCGTCGTGCCGTCGTACTACCTGCGCTACTTCTACGAGCACGACAACGTCGTCGAGGAGCAGCGGGTCAAGCCGTCGCGGGCGGCCGAGGTGGCCGCGATGGAGCAGACCCTGCTCGACGTCTACGCCGACCCCGCCAGCGACACCAAGCCCGAACTGCTGGCCAAGCGCGGCGGCGCCTACTACTCCGAGGCGGCGGTCGCGCTGATCGCCTCGCTGGCCGGCGACCGGGGCGACGTGCAGGTGGTGAACGCCCGCAACGGCGCCACCCTGCCGTTCCTGCCCCCGGAGGCCGTCATCGAGGTGCCCGCCGTGATCGGCGCGTCCGGCGCCGCGCCGCTGCCGGTGCCCGCCGTCGAGCCGCTCTACCGGGGGCTGATCGCGAACGTGTCGGCGTACGAGGAACTGGCCTTGGACGCGGCCCGGAACGGCGGGGAACGCCGCGTGCGGGACGCGCTGCTCGCCCACCCGCTCATCGGCCAGTCGGACCTGGCGACGGGTCTGGCGGCCCGGCTGATCGCGGCCAACCGCGCGCACCTGCCCTGGGCCGTTTGATGCGGACCATCCTGGCGATCGACGGTGGCAACAGCAAGACCGACATCGCCCTGATCGGCGAGGACGGCGCCGTGCTCGGCACCTGGCGGGGCGGCCCGTTCACCCCGCAGAGCAGCGGCGTCGTCCCCGCGATCGACGTGATCGAGCGCGCCCTCGACGGGCCCGCCCCCTATGCCGACCACGTCTTCGCCTACGTCGCCGGAGCCGACCTGCCCATCGAGGAGGTCCGGCTCCGCGACGAGATGGCCCGCCGCGGCTTCGCCCCGGAGATCGTCGTCGGCAACGACACCTTCGCCCTGCTCAGAGCGGGCGCGAGCGGGCCGTGGGGCGCGGCGGTGGTGTGCGGCGCCGGGATCAACGCGGTGGCGGTCGCCCCCGACGGCCGGGTGGCCCGCTTCCCCGCGCTCGGCCGGATCTCCGGCGACTGGGGCGGCGGCGGAGGCATCGCCGAGGAGGCCCTGTGGCACGCGGCCCGCGCCGAGGACGGCCGGGGGCCGTCGAGCGAACTGGCCGCCATGGTCTGCCGGGTCTTCGGCGCCGCGACGGTCGAGGAGGTCGTGATCGCCCTGCACTTCGGCGACCTCCCCTACGACCGCCTGCACGACCTGGTGGCCCCGCTGCTGGAGACCGCCCGCGGCGGCGACCCGGTCGCCCGTTCGGTGGTGGTCCGGCTGGCCGACGAGGTGGCCGTGCTCGGCGTGGTCGCCATGCGCCGCATCGGGCTGCTCGACGTCCCGTGTGAGGTGGTCTTGGGCGGCGGCGTGCTGACCGCCCGCGACCCGCTCCTGACCGCGCTGGTCGAGGAGCGGTACGCCGCCCAGGCCCCGCACGCGAAACTCGTCGTCGCCGACGTCCCCCCGATCGTCGGCGCCGCCTTCAAGGGCCTGGACGCCCTCGGCGCGACCCCCGAGGCCTACGACCGGGTCAGGGCGGCCTTCTAAACGGCGGGAGGCCGGTAGTCGAACGGGGTGGAGAGCACGACCGTGGTCCGGGTCGACACGTTGGCGGCGGCCCGGATCTGGTTGAGCAGCTCTTCGAGGTCGCGCGGCGAGCCGACCCGGACCTTGAGGATGTAGCTCTCGTCACCGGCCACGCTGTGGCACGACTCGATGGCGGCCAGATGGCGCAGCCGGTCGGGGGCGTCGTCGGCGGCGGCGGGATCGATCGGCTTGATCGACACGAAGGCGGTCAGCGGCAGCCCGACCTCGTCGAAGTCGACCAGCGCGGCGTATCCCTTGATCACGCCGCGTTTCTCCAGCCGCCGCACCCGTTGGTGGACGGCCGACACCGAGAGCCCGGTCTCCTTGGCCAGATCGGTGAAACTCATCCGCCCGTCGGCCGCCAGCAGCGCGACGATCCGCCTGTCGATCTCCTCCATTTCGCACACGGTACGGCAATCAGACGATCACCAGATCCCGGGTCGTGTTGTTGAGCCGGGAAACCCCCTCTTCGGTGCAGACGACGATGTCCTCGATGCGGGCGCCGTGCTCGCCGGGCAGGTAGATGCCCGGCTCCACCGAGAACGCCATGCCGGGGACCAGCAGCTCGTCGTTGCCCGCCACGATGTAGGGGTCTTCGTGCGACTCCAGCCCGATCCCGTGGCCGGTCCGGTGCACGAACAGCTCGCCGTAACCGGCCGCCGCGATCACCTCGCGGGCCGCCGCGTCGATCGACTCGCAGGTCACCCCGGGACGGACGGCCTCGCAGGCGGCGTCCTGCGCCGCGCGCAGCACCTCGAAGTAGCGCGCGTAGTCGGCCGGGGGCTCGCCCACGCAGTAGTTGCGGGTGGAGTCGGAGCAGTAGCCGCTGGCCATCGTGCCGCCGATGTCGACCACCACCGGCTCGCCGGCCCGGATCACCCGGTCGGACACGTCGTGGTGGGGCGAGGCGCCGTTGGGGCCCGAGGCGACGATGACGAAGTCGATCGTGACGTGGCCCGCGCTCAGGATCGCGTCGGCGATGTCGCGGCCGACCTCGCGCTCGGTCCGGCCCGCCTTCAGCAGCGAGGGCACCAGCGCGTGGACGGCGTCGATGGCCGCCCCGGCCTCGGCCAGCGCCGCAGCCTCGGCGGCCGACTTGCGCATCCGCAGGTCGCGCAGCACCGAGGAGGCGAGCCGCTGCTCGGCCCCCGGCAGCGCGTCGCGGAACCGCAGCGACTGCATCGCCCACATGCGGTCGGCCAGGGCGACGCTCCCGACCTCGCCCAGCCGGTGGGCGACGACCGCGTAGGGGTCGTCGGTCTCGTCCCACGGCACGAACTCCACGCCCAGGCGGCCGGCCGGCGAGGCCTGCGCGGCGGGCAGTTCGAGGCGCGGCACCATCATGAAGGGGTCGCCGCCGTCGCCCGGCACGACCAGACAGGTCAGCCGTTCGAGCGCGTGGGCGTCGTAACCGGACACATAGCGAAGATCGGGGCCGGGGGTCAGCAGCAGGGCGCCGGCCCCGGAGGCCGCGGTCGCCGATCGCACCAGGTCGAGGCGGTCGGCCGAAAACACGTCAAGGGACTCCGATGTCACAGCGTCATACTAGAAGTGGCGTGGATCGGCGAAAAACCCGGCGACCTGTCTCGACCGATGCTACGCTCCGCACAGGGCCGTTTACGGCTCGTCCCCCATCCGTCACTTCTCACCCTGTTTGGACCATGCGTTTCCCGAGAGCGAGCCTCACCATGACCGGCACCGCCGGTGGCGAGCAGCCGCCCCACCCCTCCATCGAGGAACCGTCCCTGGCCGGGGCCCACACGGCGGCCGACATGGTCGCCTCGATGAGAGAGCGGCTCGACCGCACCGAGGCGCGGCTCGCGGAACAACAGCAGCTCACCTACCTGCTGCGCGACGCGATCATGCCCGATCCCGGCGCCGACCTGGTCCTGCCCAGCGCCCGGGTCGCCGTGCGCTGCGTGCCGATGGAGGAGCGCCCGATCGGCAGCCACCACCGGCAGATCGCGGGCGAGCCCGAGCAGCTGCTCAACGTGCTCGGCGGCGACTGGTGGGAGGCCAGCAAACTGCCCGACGGGCGGATCCTGCTCGCCGTCGGCGACGTGTCCGGCCACGGCGTCCCCGCGATCGCCCACATGGCCCAGCTCCGCCACGGCCTGGCCGCCCTGGCGATGACCGGCCAGGGTCCGGGCGCGATGCTCGGCTGGCTCAACACGCTCACGATGACCCGCCTCGACGACACCACCGCCACCGCCGTGGTCGGCCTGTTCGACCCCACGACGCTGCGGTTCACCTGGGCCGGCGCGGGCCACCCGGTGCCGGTGCTGGTGCGCGGCGGCATCGCGCGGCCGATGGTCGCCCCGCCCGGCGTGCTGCTGGGCGCCACCCGCAAGCCCGCCTACGGCGTGGCCAAGGTGCAGCTGCGGCCCGGCGACGTGCTGGTGATGTTCACCGACGGGCTGATCGAGCGGCGCGACCGCGACATCGACGAGGGCCAGGCCCAGGTGCTCGCGGCGGCCGGGTCGCTGACCGTGGCCGACCTGCCCGACGGGGTCGACGCGATGCTGAAGACCGTCGGCGGGCCCAACCCGCGCGACGACACGTGCCTGCTGGCGGTGGGGGTGCTGGGAGCATAGACGGGTGCTGATGCTTCTCGACACCCCGTCGCTCTACTTCCGCGCCTTCTACGGCATCCCGGAGTCGATGACCGCCCCTGACGGCATGCCCGTCAACGCCGTCCGGGGCCTGATCGACATGATCGCCACGCTGGTGAAGGCCCACAGGCCCACCCATCTGGTCGCGGCCATGGACGCCGACTGGCGGCCCGCCTTCCGGGTGGCGGCGATCCCGTCGTACAAGGCCCATCGGGTGGCCTCCGGCGACGAGGAGGAGATCCCCGACACGCTGGCCCCGCAGGTGCCGGTCATCGAACAGGTCCTCGCCGCCGTGGGCATCGCGTCGTTCGGCGTCGAGGGGTACGAGGCCGACGACGTCATCGGCACCCTCACCGTCACCTCTTCACAGCCGGTCGAGATCGTCACCGGCGACCGGGATCTGTTCCAGCTCGTCGACGACGAGAAACGGCGCCGGGTCCTTTACACGGTAAGGGGGATTCGGAACCTGCAGACGGTCGACGAGGCGTGGGTCACCGCCAAATACGGCATCCCCGGCCGGGCCTACGCCGACTTCGCGACGCTGCGGGGCGACCCCTCCGACGGCCTGCCCGGCGTGGCCGGGATCGGCGAGAAGACGGCGGCCTCGCTGATCACGCGGTTCGGCTCCCTCGACGCGCTGCTCGCCGCCGTCGGCGACGAGGGCTTCCCGGCGGGGGCGCGCAACAAGCTGGAGGCGGCCCGCGACTACCTGGCGGTCGCGCCCGCCGTGGTGCGGGTCGCCCACGACGTGCCGATCCCCTCGGGGTCGTTCGAGGTGCCGGCCAAGCCCCACGACGCCGAGGCGCTCATCGCGCTGGCCGACCGCTACGGCCTCGACAGCCCGCTGAACCGGCTGCTCGCGGTGCTCGGAAAGAGCTGAGCCGCTACGTTGATGGGCGTGCCACACCGAAAAATCCGGATACCCGAGGCCGGGACGCCGCGGCTGAGCGAGGGATTCGACCGGGTCCGCCGGGAGTTCGACCTGCCCGACGAGTTCCCCCCGGCGGTCCTCGACGAGGCCACGGCCACCGCCTCACGGCGTTTCGTCGGCGACGACCGTACCGACCTGCCGTTCCTGACCATCGACCCGCCCGGCTCGATGGACCTCGACCAGGCCCTGTGCCTGGAGGAGCGCCAGGGCGGCTACCGCGTCTGGTACGCCATCGCCGACGTCGGCGCCTTCGTCCGCCCCGGCAGTGCGATCGACGCCGAGGCCCGGCGGCGGGGCGAGACCGTCTACCTGCCCGACGGGCAGGTGCCCCTCCACCCGCCGGTGCTGTCGGAGGGCGCGGCGAGCCTGCTGCCCGGCGAGATCCGCCCGGTCGCCCTGTGGTGCATCGACCTCGACGCCGAGGGCCAGGTCGTCGGGTTCGACGTCCAGCCGGCGCTGGTGCGCAGCCGGGAACGGCTCGACTACGACTACGTGCAGACCCTCGTCGACACCGGCCGCGCCGACGGGACCCTGCGGCTGCTCGCCGAGATCGGGCCGCTGCGCATGGAGATCGAGCGGGCCCGCGGCGGGGTGACGCTGCCGACCCCCGACCAGGAGGTCGTGCGGTCGGGCGACGGCTATCGGGTGGAGTTCCGCTCGCCGCAGCCGTGCGAGGAGTGGAACGCGCAGATCTCCCTGCTGACCGGGATGTGCGCGGCCCAGATGATGCTCGACGCCGAGGTGGGCGTGCTGCGCGTGCTGCCCGCCGCCGGGCCGGCCGACGTCGGCAAGGTGCGGCGGATGGCGCTGGCGCTGGGCGTGCCCTGGCCCGAGGGGGCCGGGTACGGCGAGGTCGTCCACGGCCTCGACCCCAAGATCCCCGGCCACGCCGCGTTCCTGCACGAGTCGACGGTCCTGCTGCGCGGCGCCGCCTACGTGGCCTTCGACGGCGAGCCGCCGCCCGACGCGCTGCACGCCGCGGTCGCGGCGCCCTACGCCCACGTGACCGCTCCCCTGCGTCGCCTGGTCGACCGCTACGCCACCGAGGTCTGCCTGGCCGTGGCGAGCGGCGAACCGGTCCCCGACGACATCAGCGAGGCGCTGGCGACCCTCCCCCGCGAGATGGCCGTGGCCACCCGGCGCTCCTCGGGCGTCGACCGGGCCTGCGTCGACCTGGTGGAGGCGTTCCTGCTGCGCGACCGGATCGGGGAGACCTTCGAGGCGGTCGTCGTCGACGTCGCCGAGAACGGCAAGGGCGGCCAGATCCAGCTCGCCGAGCCGGCCGTGATCGCCCGCTGCGACGGCGCCGACCTGCCGCTCGGGCACCGGATCTCCGCCCGCCTGCTGCGCGCCGACACGGCCACGCGGGAGATCCGTTTCGCCTGGGTGCCCGCGGCCGACGAACCGGAATGACGATCCTTACTCCGGGATTTATCGGCTGATATCGTCTCGGGTCAGAAAGCATCGCGTACCACTGACAGTACGGGAGGCTCGATTGACCCCTGATTTCGCCGGTCACGCCAGGATCATGGCCCTCGCCGACCTGGTCACCCCGATGAGCGTCCGGACCGCCGTCACCCTACGGCTCGCCGACCACCTGGACGCGGGCGACCTCACCGCCGACGACCTCGCCGCCCGCACCGGCACGGCCCCGCGTCCGCTCCGCAAGCTGCTCGACCACCTCGTCCACCTCGGCCTCCTGCGCGCCGGCGAGGGGCGGTACGGCCTCACCGACCTCGGCCGGCTGCTGCGGCGGGGCGACGCGCCGATGGGCCCGTTCGACCAGTTGGACCTCGACACGGTGCTGGGCCGGACCGAGCTGTCGGCCGTCCACCTGCTGCACAAGGTGCGCACCGGCCAGTCGGTCTACCACGGCATGTACGGCACCGACCTGTGGAGCCACGTCGACGGCGCGCAGGGCACCCCCGACGCGCTGAAGGCCCAGCTCGCGGTGCCGGCCGGGTTCGACATCGACGTCCTGCTCGCCCACCCCGTCCTCGCGCGGGCCCGCACGGTCGTGGACGTCGGCGGGAACACCGGCGCCCTGGTCGAGGCCCTGCTCACCAGATATCCGGAGCTGTCGGCCACCCTGATCGACCTGCCGAGCTTCGCCGGGGCCGCCGCGCAGCGGTTCGCGGCGGCCGGGCTGGACGGCCGGGCCGCCGCCCTCGGGCAGGACTTCTTCGAGCCCCTCCCGCCGGGCGCCGACGTGTACGTCCTGTCGGCGGTGCTGGCCGACTGGGACGACGACGCGGCGGTCCGGCTGCTGCGCAACTGCGCGCTCGCCGCGGGCGACACCGGCCGGATCCTCGTCTCGGAGGTGAGCCTGACCGAGCGGCTGCGCCACGTCGACACCGGGATGACCCTGTGGTTCGAGGCCGTGATGCACCACCCCGACCGCTCCCCCGACGACATCGCCGCGCTGGCGGCCGAGGCCGGGCTGAAGGTGGCGGCCGTCGAGCAGGCGGGCACCCGGATCGTGCTGGAACTCCATGGCTGAGCCGGTGGACCACGACGTCGTGGTGGTCGGCGGCGGGCCCGTGGGGCTGATGACCGCGTGCGAACTGGCGCTGGCCGGGGTGCGGGTGGCGGTGGTCGAGCGGCGGACCGACGTCGATCCGACGATCAAGGCGATCGGGCTGCACATCCCCTCGGTCGAGGCCTTCCAGCGGCGGGGCCTGCTGCCCGCGCTGCTCGAGGCTCAGGGGCGGCAGGCGCGGGAGCTGCTCGCCGCCCTCCCCCGGCGGGCCGACCTGGCCCGGGTGCCCGTCTCGTCCGACATCGCGGGGCACTTCGCCGGGATCACCGTCCCGCGCTCCCTGGTCGACTACGGCGACCCCGACTTCGGCGCGGCGTGGTCGCGGGACATGATGCCCGTGAGCCAGCAGGCGCTGGAGGCCATCCTCGCCGGGCGGGCGGCCGAGCTGGGGGCCGAGCTGCGGCAGGGCGCCGAGATGGTGAAGTTCGCCGACGACGGCGACGGGGTCGACGTCGAGCTCGATTCCGGCGAGCGGTGGCGGTGCGGGTGGCTGGTGGGGGCCGACGGAGGGCGCAGCGCGGTCCGGCGGGGCGCGGGGTTCGACTTCCCCGGCACCGACCCGGAGATCACGGGCCACCAGGCCGTGGTGGAGTTCGCCGACCCGGAGGTGCTGACCCCCGGGTGGAACCGCACCGAGAACGGCATCTACGTCTACACGCCGCTGCCCGGCCGCATCCTCACCGTCGAGATGGACGGCCCGCCGCCCGACCGGCACGCGCCGGTCACCCACGAGGAGTTGCAGGACAGCGTCCGGCGGGTGTCCAAGACCGGTGTCACGATCACCTCGGTGCGGTCGGCGACCCGGTTCACCGACCACGCGCGGCAGGCGAGCACCTACGTCCGGGGCCGGGTCGTGCTCGCGGGCGACGCCGCGCACGTCCACTCGCCGTTCGGCGGGCAGGGGCTCAACCTCGGGCTGGGCGACGCGCTGAACCTCGGCTGGAAGCTCGCCGCCACGGTGCACGGGTGGGCGCCGGCCGGGCTGCTCGACAGCTACACACGGGAGCGGCATCCGGTCGGGGCGTGGGTGCTCGACTGGACGCGGGCGCAGATCGCGCTGATGCGGCTCGACCCGCTCACCGAGTCGCTGCGCCGCATCGTCGGCGATCTCGTGGCCACTCCGGGCGGCGCGACGTACATGGCGAAGAAGCTGTCGGGGGTGCTCCAGAAGTACGACCTCCCCGGCGACCATCCGCTGGTCGGGTGCAGCGTGCCCGATCCCGGCGGACGGATCGCCGAGGCGCTGCGGACCGGGCGGGCGGTCCTCACCGGCCCCGACCACCTGGCCGGGGCCGGGGCGTCGCGGGCCGGCCGTCTGACGCACGTGGAGTCGGACGCGCCGATGCTGGTCCGTCCTGACGGCTACGTCGCCTGGGCCGGCACGGCCCCCGGCGACACGGCGGGCCTGGAGGAGGCGCTGCGCCGCTGGCTCGGCGGGTCATGACGAACGGTCGACGGCACGGGCGGCCAGCGCCCGTGCCAGCCGGGCCCGCCCCTCCCCCACCAGCCTGGCCAGGGCCGGTGGCGGGGCGGTCCGGGTGAGCCACTCCCCGACGGCGTCGATCGTCGGCTGGTCGACGGCCCACGAGGGGAACAGCACCATCGCGGGACCATAGGCGCGTTCGCCCCGTCGCCGCCACACTCCGGTGATCTCCTCCAGGTAGCGGGCGGCGTAGGGCCGCAGCAGGGGTTTCTGGGCCGGGTGGCCGAAGCCGCCGATCACCGCTTCGACGGTCGCGCCCGGCAGGCTCTCGTCGTGCATCGCCCGCCGCCATGCCTCCTCCTTGTGGCCGGGGCGCAGCGCGCGGGCCCGTTCGGCCTGCGAGGGACCGAGGAAGGCCGGGCCCCGGGCCAGTTCCGCGTCGATCTCGGCGTCTCCGGCCGCGCCGTGGGCCACCAGCGCCTGGACGATCCGCCAGCGCGTCAGCGGGTCGACGGGTTCGGCCAGCCAGTGGCGGACGTGCGCGAGCTGGGATTCGTCCAGGACGCCTACCAGGAGGGCGTTGACCAGCACGTGGTGGCGGTCGGAGCCCGGCTCGGCGGCGGCCGCCTCCTCGATGAGCCAGGTGGCGTGCGCGCGCCAGCCGCCGGGTGACCATTCCGGGTCGGCGTAGGTGTCGAGGGCGGCGTGCGCCTGCTGCAGCAGCCGCCGCAGCACGCCGGTGTCGGTCTCGGCGGCCAGCCCGCGATGGATGAGGGCCACGTAGTCGCGGGCGCGGAACTCGGCGTCGCGCGTCATCTCCCAGACCGCCGACCAGGCCAGCGTCCGGGGCAGCGGATCGGCCAGGTCGCCGATGCGGCGCAGGAGGGCGGCTCGGGATTCCGGGTCGAGGCGGATCTTGCAGTAGCCGAGGTCGTCGTCGTTGACCAGCACGAGAGCGCCGCGCGGGCGGCCGGTCAGCTCGGGCACCTCGGTGCGGGCCCCGCTGACGTCGATCTCCTGCCGGTGGACCCGCACCAGCCGCCCGTGGCCGTCGTCGTCGTAGATCCCGACGGCGACGCGGTGGTCGCGGAGCAGGTCGGCCGACTGCTCGACGGCGAACGCGGTGAACCGCCCGTCGCCGCCGGCCGACCAGACCGGGCGCAGCGTGGCCAGGCCGGTGGTCTCGAGCCACTGCCCGCTCCAGCGGGACAGGTCGCGTCCGGACGCCTTCTCCAGCGCCGCCAGCAGGTCGCGCAGCGTGGCGTTGCCCCAGGCGTGGGCGGCGAAGTAGCCGCGCAGCCCGGTGAAGAAGTCGTCTCTGCCGACGTGGGCGGCGAGTTGCCGCAGGAGGGCAGCCCCCTTGGCGTAGGTGATGCCGTCGAAGTGGACGCCCGCCGTCTCGACGTCGGGCACGTCGGCCACGACCGGATGCGTGGTGGGCATCTGGTCCTGCTGGTAGGCCCACGCCTTCTGGATGTTGGCGAAGGTGGTCCAGGCGTGCGCGTGCCCGGCCGCCTCCGCCTGGGCCAGCACGCTCATGTACGTGGCGAACGCCTCGTTCAGCCACAGGTCGTCCCACCACTTCATGGTCACGAGGTCGCCGAACCACATGTGGGCCATCTCGTGGAGCACGGTCTCCTCGCGGGCCCGCAGGTCGTGGGCGGTGACGTGGCCCTGGAAGAGCATGTCCTCCTGGTAGGTGACGCAGGCGGCGTTCTCCATGGCCCCGGCGGTGAACTCCGGGACGAAGCACTGGTCGTACTTGGCGAAGGGGTAGGGGACGCCGAAGGCGTCGCGGTAGTAGGCCAGGCCCCGCCGCGTCTGGGCGAACAGCCGCTCCGCGTCCATGTGGGGGGCCAGGGAGGCCCGGCAGTAGAGGGCCAGCGGGATCTCGCCGTCGTCGTCGGCGCGCCATTCCGCCCACGGCCCCGCCACGACCGCCACCAGGTAGGCGGGCAGCGGCGGGGTCGGGTCGAAGTGGTGGCGTCGCGTGCCGTCGCCGATCGGCTCGACGTGCCGCACGGGGGCGTTGCCACGGACCGTCCACGCGGCGGGCGCGGTCACGGTCAGCGTGTACGGAGCCTTGAGGTCGGGCTGGTCGAAGCAGGCGAAGACCCGTTTGGCGTCGGCCGGCTGGAAGTGGGTGTACAGGTAGACCGCGCCGTCGGCGGGGTCGGTGAAGCGGTGCAGGCCCCGGCCGGAATCGCCGTAGGCGCAGCGCGCCCGCACGGTCAGCTCGTTGCGCGCGGCCGGCTCCGGCAGCACGATGCCCTCGGCCGGGTCGTACCGGGTCAGGTCGAGCGGGTGTCCGTTGAGAATCGCCTCGTCGGCCGACAGGGCCACCAGGTCGATCCACGACGCCTCGCCGGGCCGCAGGCAGCTGAAGCGGACCGTGGTGACCGAGGTGAAGCCGTCGTCGCCGGTCAGGTCTAGCGCGACGTGGCAGGACTCCACGCTGATCCGCTCCGCCCGCAGGCGGGCCTGGTCCCTGGTCAGGTTGGGCGTGTCCACGGCGACCTCGGCAAGTCGGGAACGATGATTCCGGGCGGCCGGGACGGACGAAAAGTGCGTCCGTAATCTCGTGTTCTCCGTGGCCCCCGACTCTTTATTAATAACACAGAATCTGGCAGAAACGGACTTACTTCTCCGTTGACATGTTCTGGACAGATGTGGTCTTCTGCCTCTAGCCCACCCCTAATAGGAAGGTGAGTCACGTATGACATCTGTTACAGCGACACTACCCGCAGTAGAGGAGAAGACAGCCGACCCGGAGGTCATGAAGGACGTCAACGAAGCCCTGATGGGAATTTCGGGATTCGCGGAGTTCAGCGCCGCGACCAACGGATTCCTCAAGGGCGACGTCGACATGGAGCAGGCGCTCGAGGCCATGGCCCCGTTCCTGCGCGGCGAGATCTGCCGTGACGAGGCCGACCGCGAGCGCATGATCCAGCTCGGTCAGACCATCGAGGCGAAGTGCGGCTGGGCGTCGGTCCTCGCCACCCTCACCGCCTGCACGGCCGCGTTCAGCTGCTCCGGTTTCTGCTGCTGAGCCGTCCGGACCGACCGCTCCACCGCTCCACCTGTGCGAGTTCCGCCTTTCCACCGTGTTCTCGGGCCCATCTCCTCGGCCCGGCGCCGCGAGTCGCACAGAAGAAAGACCGCCCTTTCGTTTCGGCGGCGCAATTCTGCGAGTGAACGTAGATGACATGCTCAAACAGTAATCGGTACGCCGGAATCCGCCTGGGATTTCCCGGGCGGATTCCCGAGCTTGCCCGAAAACGTTAAGGGAAATGCGGTGCCCGAGGGCTACGACATTCTTGAGCAGATCAATCTCGAACTGAAGAGCATCGACGGCGCCGCCGATTACCGGGCCGCCGCGCTGGGATTCATCAAAGGCGACCTGGAGCTCGACGACGCGATCGAGGCGATGACCAAGGTCCTGCACGGCGACGGCTACGGCAACGCCGAACACCGCAAGCGCATCATCGAACTCGCGCAGACCGCCGAGGAGCGGTGCGGATTCGTCACGATCACGGTGAGCATCGCGGGCTGCACCGCCGCGTTCAGTTGCTCGATGGGATGCTGCTGACCGATCGGAGATCCTTTGAACGCCGACCCTGCCGACGTCGTCGTCCGGGCCGATCGGCTCACCGCCGAGAAGTCGGTCTTCACCGCCGGCCGTCCCGTCCTCGACGAGGTGACGGCCGTCCGCGCCCTCGCCGGGCACGGCCTGCTGAGCCCGGAACAGATGCTCGACCCCCGGCTGACGGTCGTGGACGAGTCACGCCGCTGCCGCTGCCTGATCGTCCGGCTGGCGGAGGCCGGCTGGGTGGTCAAGCAGGGCACCTCGGCCGAGACACAGGAGACGCTCGACCGCGAGGCGGAGGTCTACCGCGTGCTGCGCGGCTCCTCCTTCGCGCCCTACCTGCCGCGTTTCTCCGCCTTCGACGACCACGCCGGCCTGCTGGTGACCGAGTTCGTCGACGGGCAGGCGCCCCGCGACGCCCACATCGCCGACCCGGCCAGGCGGCCGATCACGGCGGTCGGGATCGGCGCGGCGCTGGCCCGGCTGCACACCGTCGCCGACGACGGCGGCCTTCCGGCGCAGGACGCCCCGCCCATCCTCCGCTGCGGCCACCCCACGCTCGACTCCATCGAGTTCCACAGCCCCGCCTCGCTGGAGGTGGTGCGGACCGTCCAGTCCAACCCGGCGCTGTCGGCGCTGCTGGACGGCGTACACGGCCAGTGGCGCGCCGACGCGATGGGCCACGGCGACCTGCGCGGCGACAACATCCTCCTCCGGCCCACGGGCGAGCCCGTCTTCATCGACTGGGAGATGGGCGGCCCCTGCGACCGCCGCTGGGACATCGCCGGCCTGCTCACCGAACGCATCGTGTGGTGGCTCACCGACCCCGACGCGTGGGTGCCCATGGAGGCGCAGGCCACCGCGAACGCGGCGGCGGTCGACGGGCTGCGCGAGATCCGCGAGTTCGCGCACGCCTTCCTCGGCAGCTACGTCGTCACCTACGCGGGCGAACTCGACCTCGCCAAGGCCGGCCTGGACGACCTCATGCGCTGGTGCGGCGCGCGGCTGGTGCAGTTCGCCGTCGAGCAGACCCACCAGCGCAGCGTGCCGCTGGCGACCTCCCGGCAGCTCCTGCAGATGGCGGCGAACTTCCACACCACCCCCGGCGTCGCCGCCCGGACCTTCTTCGGATTGGCGATCGACGATGGCGACCGATGACAACCGGGAGATCGTCGCCGCCGCCCTGGCCGCGGCGACCGTCTCCGCGACCTACGACCTGGCCTGGTTCGGCGAGGTCGTCGACACGATCCGGCCCCTGCCCGACGACGCCATGATGCGGGAGGCGGCGGGCTCCTTCGTCAGCCGCCTGCTCTACCGGGGCTGCTACCTGTTCGGCCGGCCGCGCCGCGAGGTGGCCGCCTTCCGCGAGTCCATCATGGAGGGCCTCCCCTCGACCCGGTCGGCCCGGTTCGTCAACGCCGCCGTGTACGCCGGAGCCCACGTCGCCCCCACGTCCAGACGGCTGCCCCTGGTCACGACCGGCGCCGAACCGCTGATCGACCTGGAGGGGGTCCGGGTCAGGCTGAGCCTCCCCGGCCCGGCCGAGCACGTCGAGGTGCACATCCCCGGCGTCTCGGTGACCAAGTCGCCGGGGTTCGTGCTCTTCCGCAGCCCCCACGGGCAGCCCGCCGCCGACGGCCAGCGGCTGGTGCGCCTCTACTGGAACATGGCGGCCGCGGGCGCGGTCGGCCTCATCGAACCCCTCACCCGCGTGGTCGGCGACCTGGCCTACCACTTCAAGGTCGTGCACGCCGACGCCGACTGGCCCGAACGGGCCGACAGCGCCGTGCTCTACATCGGCCACGACGACCTCGCCCGCGTGTGGCCCGCCCTGCGCGACCTTCACCGGCGGTCGCTGCCGATGATGCGCCCGTACGTCCCGGCGCTGACCCGCAGGGCCGGGCTCGGGCTCGGCGTCGCCGAGGACCCCGGCGGCGGCGAGAGCTACGGCATGTTCGTGTGCGAGCGCATCGCCGAGGGCCTCATGCGCGCCCACGCCGAGGGCAGCGCCGACCGCGACCTCCAGCTGGCCTACGTCGCCGAGGCGTTCGAGAAGGCCGGACGCTCCCTCGCCACCCCCCACGCGACCCCCGAGGTGGCCCGGCTCCTCGACGGCCTCACCGGCGCGACCCCCGCGCCCGCCCCGGTCGTCCCCGGTGGCCTGACCGGCGAGGCCGAACGGCTGGCCCGGCGGATGGCCGCCGATGCGCTGGTCCACGGCGATCGCTGCACCTGGCTCAAACCCCACCCCGACATCGGCGGCCGGGCCGGATGGGTCCCGATGGGCGCCGACGTCTACGACGGCACCGCCGGGATGGCCCTGTTCCTGGCCCAGCTCGCCGACCCCGCCTTCACCGGCCTGGCGAGGAAGGCGGCCCGGCACGCGCTGGCGACCGCCCCCGACCTGCCCGGCCCCGGCCTCTACAGCGGCCGCTCGGGCGCCGGCCTCGCCGCGGCTCTGGCCGGACGCGCCCTCGGCGACGCCGAACTGGTCGAACGCGGCTTCGCCCTGGTGGACGCCGCCGCCCGCGACGCGCTGACCGGCGAGGGCCCCGCCGACGTGATCGACGGGACGGCCGGCGCGCTGCTGGCCGTCCTGGCCGCCCACGACCTCGGCAACCCGACCGGCCTGCGCCTGGCCGCCGACCTGGGCACGACGCTGATCGGCCAGGGCGAGGACACCGGCGGCACCCTGTCGTGGACCCCCGGCTTCGTCGGCTACGCCCACGGGGCGGCCGGGTGCGCGCTCGCCCTGGCCGAACTCGCCGAGGCGACCGGCGAGCCCGCCTTCCTGGCGGCGGCCGGACGGGCCGTCGCCTACGAACGGACCTGGTTCCACGACGGGAACTGGCGCGACGCCCGCACCGCCCACGAGCGCGGCCCCGACGGCGACCTGACCCTGGAACCCGATCTCAACCGGTACGACTGGTGCTACGGCGCACCCGGCATCGCCCTGACCCGAGGCCGGCTGGCCCCGCACGAGGCGCGGATCGGCTTCGCGGCCGCCCGCCGGGCCGCCGCCACCCATCCCGCGCTCGTCTACGACATGTGCCTGTGCCACGGATCGGCCGGCATCGCCGAGATCCTCTCCCTGGCCCCCGCCGACCACGCCGAGGACGGCGACGCCGACCTCGCCCGCGAGATGACCCGCCGCGCCCTGGCCGCCCACCACGACGACCTGGCCTGGCCCCGGGGGTACGGCCTCATGCTCGGCGCCGCCGGGGTCGCGCTGGCCGCCCTCCGCCGCGACGACCCCGCGATCGTCTCACCGCTGCACCTGCCCCGCCCGTCTTCACCCGAGGAGGCCCCCCGTGGACGCTGAGCCGCCCAGGCCGCAGTACGACGTGACCGCCCTGCTCGAGGAGCTCCAACGGTCGTGGGCGACGGTGCCCGGCATCGACGACTTCGTCGGCTCCGGCGCGGCCTTCGTCAAGGGCGAGGAGGCCGACCTGGAGAAGACCGTCGACCGCATGATGTCGTTCTTCAACGGCGAGGTCGGCGGCTACTCCACCGAACGCCAGCGGCTCGTGCTGCTCGCCCAGAACATGCGCAAACGCGCCGGCGGCGTGCCGATCGTGCTGCTGACGTTCACCACCTGCACCGAGGTGCTCTCCTGCTCGTACGCCTGTTGCTAGTCACCCGGCGATCACGGTCTGCAGGAGGGCCAGCCCCGCCAGCAGCGCCGGACCGCGCACCAGCTGCAGGATCAGCCCCAGGGGCGTCGGGCCGAACAGCCCGACGTCCACGAGCGGGCTGGAGTAGTCGAGCGGCGGCCGGGTCGCCACCCGGTAGGTCACCGCCAGCCCGCCGGCCGCCGACACCGCCGCCGTGAGGAGGGACAGCGGGGGGACCAGCGCCCAGGTGACGGCCGACCAGACCACCGCCCCGGCGGCCGGGACGGTCAGGAACGCGAGCGTCAGCATCAGATCGGAGCCGCCCAGCGCCCGCCGGATCGACGGAGAACGCGAAATGACCCGCAATCCGGCCGCCAATCTGTCGACGGCCGCGAATGCCGTCACCGTGTGCAGCGCGGGCAGAAACGCCTCCAGCCCGACGACATAGGCGCCATAAGGAACGGAAATCAGCGCCGCCCACATAAAGAATCCCGTCGGCATGCGCCGGATTCGCGCCAGATCGCTTTTCACCAATGCGGTGAATCGATTTCCGCTGATCGCCGCCGGACGCACCCGCGCCACCGCCCGCGCCCGCCGTTCGAGCACGATCGACCAGAACATCGTCACGTCGAGCGACAGCACCGACACGTGCGTCGCGGTGGCCAGTTCGGCCCCCGACGACACCTTCCCCCGGGTCATCGCGCCGAGGCTGCGCCGCGCCCACGTGGCCGCCGCCACCGCCGCCGTCAGCGCGACCACGGCGGCCACGGTGAACGGCGCCGAGCCCGCCGACTCCAGCCCGGTCAGCGCCAGGCCCGGCCGCAGCGCCAGCACCGCGACGGCCACCGCGACCAGCCCGTAGGCCGCCACGCTCAGCCATCGCTGAACGGCCGCGACCGGCCGGTCGCTCGCCTGGACCAGCACGCACAGGCAGGTGAGCACCACTCCGGCCGCCGCCCAGCACACCACCCACGCCACGACCGGCACCGACAACCGGGTCACCGCGAGGAAGACGAACCCGGTGAGCGCGCCCACCACGGCCCCCACGGCCACCGCCGCCGCCAGATGCCCGCGCAGCAGGGACCCCCGGTCGACGGGGGTGCTGAGCAGCCACGTCCGCGCCGGCGACCCGGCGTAGAGCGGGCCGAACGCGAGCAGCGCCTTGGCCAGCAGCACCATGCACACCAGGGCCAGGACCGCCGCCGTGAGCTGGGTGACCGAGGTGCGCACCAGGTCGGGCACGCCGCCGCCGCCCTCGATGCGCGCTACCCCCGCCTCGGTGACCTCAACCACGAGCCCGCCGAGAATGCCCAGGTAGACGAGGCGTTCGACGAGCATCGAGAGCAGGAAGCCGAGAGGCCGGCGCGGCCGGCGGGCCCGCCGGCGGCTGCGGAGTTCGGCGGCCTTGGGCAGGGCCCGGACCCCGATGACCGTCATCCGGCCACCTCGATCGTCCGGTCGGCCGCCGCGTCGATCAGCGCACGGTCGTGGGAGGTGAACAGCACGGCCACCCCGGCGGCCTTCTCCTTCTGGAGCTGGTCGGCCAGCCAGGCGCGGCCCGTCACGTCGAGCCGCTGCTCGGGTTCGTCGAGCAGCAGCAGCCGGCGCGGCCTGACCAGACAGGACGCCAGCCCGAGCCGGTGGCGCTGGCCGCTGGACAGGGTGATCGGGAGCTGGTCGGCGGCCCCTTCGAGGTCGAGGTCGCGCAGGGTGGCCGCCACCAGGCCGTCGGGGTCGTCGGCGCCGTGGGCCCAGGCGTAGAGGGTCAGGTGGTCGACGACCGACATGTCGGGGAAGTAGTCGACGTCGTCGAGCAGGCAGGCCATCGCCGCCCGCACGGCCGGGTCGGACTCGCGCAGGGGGACCCCGTCGAACTCGACCAGCCCCTCGTCGGCCTCCTCGACCCCGGCGACGCAGCGCAGCAGGGTCGTCTTGCCCGACCCGTTGGCCCCGACGACCGCCACGGCCTCACCGGCCCGGAGCGAGAAGCCGACGTCGTTCAACACCGGCAGGCGGGAATAGGATTTATGCAGACCGGACACGCGCAGCAATGCTGATGGGGCCGTTGCGCTCATCGGGGATTACGCTCCTCAATCGTCCGGAGATGTCGTATCGCTAATGTGCTCAATTGGCGTCGGCCAAGGCGATTGTAACCGAATAATGCGCCGGGAAATGAGCGAAGGGCCGCCCCGCGCGATCGCGGAACGGCCCTTTACAAAGTCAGGTCACTTCCTGAGACTCCATGTGGTGCCGTATCCACCCAGGTGCAGGGCCAGGAACACGGCGCCGGCGATGGTCAGCGTGGTGACGGTCAGGACCGCGCCGACGGCGTAGCCGCCGATCGCGAAGACGAGGGCGACGAGGAACAGGACAGCGGCGAGGAGAGCGAACATCCGGACCTCCAGGGGCGGGGCTTGTACATAGCGGATTTCCGCCGCGTTACGCCCGGAATCTCCCCATGGGGATACGGTGCGCGAACGAACCACTACCCGCGCCTGACCGGCCGGTCAGTTCGCCGCTCTCACGTCAGCGACGAGTAGGCCACCACCCCGCGCCGCATGGCGTCGATCGCCTTCGTCGAGGTCTCGCGCACCTTGCTGCCCTTGGGCGCCGCGTCGCGCAACTGGCCCAGCAGGTCGAGCAGCTGCTTGATCCACCGGACGAAGTCGCCCGCCGCCAGGTCGTTGTCAGTGAGCACCGCGTCGAGGGTGTGGCCCTTGGCCCACCGCCAGGCCGCCCACGCGAAGCTCATGTCGGGCTCGCGGGTGAACGACAGGTCGTGGTCCTGCTCGACGGCCTCCAGGTCGGCCCACAGCTTCACCATCGAGGCCAGGGCCTCTTTCGCCGCCCCGGCCGGGACGCGGGGGCTGCGGTTGTCGTCGGTCTGGCGGGATTCGTACACCAGGGAGGAGACGCAGGCGGCCAGTTCGGCCGGGTCGAGCTTCTCCCAGATGCCGCCGCGCAGGCACTCGGCGGTCAGCAGGTCGAGCTCGGTGTAGAGCTTGGCGAGGCGGCGGCCCTCGTCGGTGACGGTCTCGCCGTCGAGGTAGCCGAGCTGGTCGAGGATGCCGCAGACCCGGTCGAAGGTGCGGGCGATGACGTGGGAGCGGCCCTCGACGCGGCGGCGCAGGCCCTCGGTCTCGCGCAGCAGCTTGTAGTAGCGCTCGGCCCAGCGGGCGTGGTCTTCGCGCTCGTCGCAGCCGTGGCAGGGGTGCTGGCGCAGCTCGCGGCGCAGCCGCAGGATCTCGTCGTCTTCGGCCGCGTGGTCGCGGGCGCGCACCGGCTTGCCCAGGTCGACGTCGCCCAGCTTGGCGTGCATGGTGGCGACCAGGTTGGCCCGCTCCTTGGGGCTGCGGGCGTTGAAGTTGCGCGGCACCCGGATGCGCTCGACCGGCTCGACCGGCACCGGGAAGTCGGCCGGGGTCAGCTTCTTGACCTGCTTGCCGACCGTCAGCACCAGCAGCGACGGGCCCTCGCCGCGCACGCTCACGCCCGGGTCGAGGACGACGGCCAGCCCGGCCCGGCGCCCGCCGGGGATCCGGATCACGTCGCCGACCTTCAGCACCTCCAGGCTCTGCACCGCCTGCGCCCGCCGGGCCGCGCCGCGCTGCTTGGACAGCTCGGCCTCCCGGTCGGACAGCGCCCGGCGCAGCGCCGCGTATTCGGGGAAGTCGCCCAGGTGGCAGGTCATCGCCTCCTTGTAGCCCTGCAGCGCGTCTTCGTGCTTGCGCAGCTGGCGGGCCAGCCCGACGACCGCGCGGTCGGCCTGGAACTGGGCGAAGGAGTCTTCGAGCAGGGCGCGGGCGCGCTCGCGGCCGACCTGGCCGACCAGGTTCACGGCCATGTTGTAGGAGGGCCGGAAGCTCGACCGCAGCGGGTAGGTGCGGGTGCTGGCCAGGCCCGCGACGCCGATCGGGTCCATGCCCGGCTGGTAGACGACCACCGCGTGGCCCTCGACGTCGATGCCGCGGCGGCCGGCCCGGCCGGTGAGCTGGGTGTATTCGCCCGGGGTCAGGTCGGCGTGGGTCTCGCCGTTCCACTTGTCGAGCTTCTCGATGACGACCGAGCGGGCCGGCATGTTGATGCCCAGCGCCAGCGTCTCGGTCGCGAAGACGGCCTTGACCAGGCCCTTGGTGAACAGCTCCTCGACGACCTCCTTGAAGGCCGGGAGCATGCCCGCGTGGTGGGCGGCCAGGCCGCGCTCCAGGCAGTCGCGGAAGTCGAGGTAGCCCAGCACCGCGAGGTCTTCGTCGGGCAGGTGGGCGGTGCGCTCGTCGACCAGCTGCCGGATCTCGTGGCGCTCCTCGTCGGTGGTGAGCCGCAGGCCGGCGTAGAGGCACTGCTTGACGGCGGCGTCGCAGCCCGCGCGGGAGAAGATGAACGTGATCGCCGGCAGCAGGCCCTCGGCGTCGAGGCGCTCGATGACCTGGGCGCGGTCGTGGGGGGTGCGCCGGGGGCGGTTGTAGCCGCGTTTGCCGCGCGCCTGGTTGAGCCGCTGCTCGTCGCGGGAGATGCGCATCAGGTTGGCGTTGATGCGGGTCGCGCCGTCTTCGCTGGCGAACAGGTCGTAGAGGCGGTTGCCGACCAGCATGTGCTGCCACAGCGGCACCGGGCGGTGCTCGTCGACGATCACCGTCGTGTCGCCCCGGACCGCGCCCAGCCACTCGCCGAACTCCTCGGCGTTGGAGACCGTGGCCGACAGGGCGACCACGCGCACCGACTCGGGCAAGTGGATGATCACCTCTTCCCAGACGGCGCCCCGGAAGCGGTCGGCGAGGTAGTGGACCTCGTCCATGACCACGTAGCCGAGGCCGCTCAGGGTCTGGGAGCCCGCGTAGAGCATGTTGCGCAGGACCTCGGTCGTCATGATGACGATCGGGGCGTCGCCGTTGACGCTGTTGTCACCCGTCAGCAGACCCACGTTCTTGGCGCCGTAGCGCCGCACCAGGTCGTTGAACTTCTGGTTCGACAGCGCCTTGATGGGCGTCGTGTAGAAGCACTTGCGGCCCTGCTCCAGGGCCAGATGGACGGCGAACTCGCCGACCACGGTCTTCCCCGACCCGGTCGGGGCCGCCACCAGCACGCCGTCTCCGGCCTCCAGTGCCTGGCAGGCGTCGAGCTGGAACTCGTCGAGCTCGAAGTCGTACAACCCGCGGAACGAGGTGAGCGCAGGGCCCGACTCGGTCTGCTGGTCACGGAAGGCGGCGTAGCGTTCCGCAGGCGTGCTCATGCCGTCAACCCTACCGATATTCCTGTTACGGCCGTGTCATCACCGTCAGCGCACCGGCACGGGCCGTGCAGGTCAGTGGCGTCGGTCCGGCGCGTTCCCCGTCGGCGTAGGCGATCACGCCGGGTGCCTCCAGGGTCACGGAAGCGGCACGGTGGATCTCCACGGCCGGGTGTTTCGCATGGGTGCCCAGGAAGACGCGGGGAAAGGCCCGCAGGAAGGCGGCCGTCGGCAGCGCCTTGAGGATCACCACGTCGAGCAGCCCGTCGTCGGGCACGGCGGTGGGACAGATCTTCATTCCGTTCCCGTACGACCGGGTGTTCCCCACGGCCACCAGCATCGCGTCGAGCTCCAGGGCGGGGTGGTGGTCGAGGGTGACGCGGAAGGGGATCGGGCGGAACTCCCGGAGCTCCCTGAGCACGGCGGTGACATAGCGGGCCGGGCCCGTCATCGCGTTGGCACGCTCGTTGACGCGGGAGTCGAACCCGCAGGCCAGCACCCCGGCGAACCACCGGTCGCCCACGGTGGCGGCGTCGATGAGGCGGGGCACTCCCCCGGCGACCAGGTCGGCGGCGGCTAACGGGTCACGCGGGATGCCGAGGTCGGCGGCGATGTCGTTGCCGGTGCCCATGGGGATGATCGCGAGCGGGACGCCCGTGCCGGCCACCGCCTGGACGGCCAGGTGCACGAGGCCGTCACCCCCGCACGCGACCACCACCGGAGGCCGTTTCCGCACGGCGGCGCGGGCCCGTTCGAGGGTGTCGCCCGCCGACGCGCCCGAGATCACCTCGTGATCGCCCAGCCGGCTCAGCACCGGGCCGAGGCGGCGGGCCGCCCGGCCGCCTCCGGCGGCCGGGTTCACCAGGACGACGGGCCGGCTCACTCGGCCGGGGTTCCGTCGAGCTCCTCTTCGATCTGCCGGGCCTTGAGGGCCGCGGCGGCGTCGGCGCGCTTGTCGTGGAAGTACATGAAGCCTTCGGCGACGAAGAACAACGCGATCATCGGCAGCGCGAGCGCCAGCATCGTGAACGGGTCTTGGCTCGGGGTCGCGACGGCCGAGAAGACGAAGAACCCGAAGATCACCATGCGCTGGTGCTTGGCCACGGTCTCGTAGCGGACCACGCCGATCAGGTTCAGGAAGACCAGCAGCAGCGGCAGCAGGAACGACACGCCGAAGATCAGCAGCATCATCATCAGGAACGTGAGGTATTCGTTCACGTCGATGAGCGGCACCGAGTTCTCGGGCACGAACCCCAGCAGCAGCGACAGGCCCTTGTCCATCGTCAGGTAGGCGAGCGTCGCGCCGGCCAGGAACAGCGGCAGGGCCAGGCCGAGGAAGGTGTAGCTGTAGCGCTTCTCGTTGCGGTAGAGACCCGGCGTCACGAACGCCCAGATCTGGTAGATCCACAGCGGCGAGGCCACCACGATGCCGAAGATGAAGGCCACCTTCAGGTTGATGAAGAGGCCGCCGGTGACACTGTTGACCACCAGGCTGCACTCTTTGCCGCCGCCGAGCCGGTAGGCGTCGGGCAGCCGGCAGAACGGCCCGGTCATGAAATCCCAGATCGGGTCGAAGAAGACCAGACCCACGATCGTCGCGAGCACGACGCCGATGATCATCTTGAACAGGCGGTTCCGCAGCTCGCGAAGGTGGTCCATGAGCGACATGCGCCCATCGGGATCGTCCGCCGCGGCCGAGGGCTTCGGCGTCGACGACCTCTTCAACAGGGCCATCCCATGATCCTGTCTCGAAAGAAGGTGCGGCGGGTTCAGTTCTGCTTGTCGGACGGCTGCGCGGCCGGCTGCGAGGTGGCGCGGAGCTTCGCGTTCTCCTCTTCGAGCTGGCGCAGCCGGTCTTCGACCGAGGGCGTCGGCGTCGCGGGCGGGATCTGCGCCGGCGGCACCGGAGCGGCCTGCGGGGTCACGGTCTCAGCCTGCGCCTGCACCACGGTGGACTTGTCGTCGTCCTCCTCGCGGAGCTTCTGCGTCTCCTTCTTGAACAGGCGCAGCGACTGGCCCAGGGCACGAGCCGTGTCGGGGAGCTTCTTGGCGCCGAACAGCAGGATGATGATGAGCCCGATGATGATCAGCTCAGTGGGTCCCAGGCTTCCCATGACACGTCCTTAAGGGGCGGGTGATGCACGTCCTTGCCCGATCGTACGCTGCGATCGCAGTGCTCATCACCCTTCAGGGGGACGAATCGGGTCCATTCGGCTCTTGGCCCGCTCGATTTCGGCCCCCAGTCCCCGGGCCGCAATGAAGACCCGAACGGCCAGAAACCCCACCAGGAGCAGCCCCGCCGCCCCGAGACCGACCAGTAACCAGATCACGGACTTCCCTCTTGATCAGCCGAAACCATCGTCACCCGGCCGCCACGATTCCTTCACCGCCGGCGGCCGGGACGGCCCGGCGGCGGTGATTCACAGGCTGCCCTCGTAGTTGGCCAGGGTCCGCTTCGCCGTCTCGGCGACCCGCTCGGCCAGACTCTCGGGGCGGACGACCCGGCCCGAGTCGCCCAGGCGCAGGGCCAGGCGCACCAGCCAGCCCTGGTCGCGGGCCCGCAGGGCGACGCGCTGGCGGCCCTCACCGAGCTCCTCGACCTCCTCGACCGGGTAGTACTCGGAGATCCAGCGCCCCGACGGGGTGACCTCGAGCTCGACCAGTTCGTCGGTGTCGGAGGGGCGGAAGACGCCCTGGGTGACGTCCATCGGCTCGGCCTCGGCGGGCGGGTCGGCCGGGACATCGAGGACGGCGACCTCCTGGATCCGGTCGACCCGGAACATCCGCATCGCCTCGGCCCGGTAGCACCAGCCCTCGAGGTAGTGACGCCCGTCGACCAGGACGACCCGCAGCGGGTCGACCTCGCGGGGGGCGACCTCGTCGCGGCCGGGGGTGTAGTAGACGAGCGAGAGGCGGCGCTTGCGGCGGGCGGCGTCGGTGACGGTCGCCAGCGCGCCCGGGGCGGCCTCGACCTCGACGGTGACCTGGGTGCTGACGGCGGCCGCGCCGTCGCCGGCGGCCTGCTCCAGCTTGGCCACGACCCGGCCCAGGACCTCGCCGCCGGCGAACTCGGGCAGCTCGCCGAGCATCCGGAGCGCCACCAGAAGCGCGCTGGCCTCGTCGACGCCCAACTTCAGCGGCCGGGCGATCGTGTCGGCGTTGTCGATGAGGATCTCGCCGCCGTCCCAGGAGACGTCGATCAGGTCGCCGGGGGTGTGGCCGGGCAGGCCGCACATCCAGACCAGCTGGAGGTCGTCGATGAGCTGCTTCTCGTTGAGCCCGAACACCTTGGCGACCTCGGGCACCGAGGCGCCGGGGTGGGACATCAGGTAGGGCACGAGGGCGAGCAGCCGGGGCAGCCGGTCGTTCAATGGAGTGCACCCTTCAGACGGCGGAGCACGGCCTCGCGGGCGTCGGGCGGGCCGTCGATCACCGCGTCGGGCCCCAGGCTGGCCAGCCAGCCCGCGAGCCGCTCGGGGTCGGTGAAGACGATGTCGGCCTCGTCCCACTCGGCGCCGGGCCGCACCTCACGGGCGAGGTGACGCAGGCCCTGGCAGGTGCCGGGGCGCACGCGCACCGTGGCGGTCCGTTCGGGGCCGGGGTCCTCCCCCGCGTACGCCACCAGCGCCCGCAGGTCGGCGCCCTCGGGCACCTCGACGCTCCCCGGCCGCCCGGTGGGCGTGACGTCACCGGTGATCCGGCTGAGCCGGAAGACGCGGGTGCCGTCACGCGTGCGGTCGTGGCCGACGACGTACCAGCGGCCGCGGCGCGAGAGCACGCCCCACGGCTCGACCACACGCTTCAGGACCGTCTCGCTGCCCGCGGAACGGTAGTGGAAGGTGACGGCCCGGCGGTCGCGGACCGCCTCCCACAGCGGGGTGAAGGCCGCGTCGCGGGTGTCGACCCGCAGCTCCAGGGGCCCTTCGGCCAGGTCGGTCTCGACCCCGCCGGCCTTCAGCTTGAGCATCGCGCCCCCGGCCGCCTCGGCGAGGCTGGCCCGCTGCCAGACCTGCGCGGCCAGGCCGAGCACGGCGGCCTCGTCGGGCTCCAGGGTGATCTCGGGCAGCTCGTAGGACTGCTTGACGATGCGATAGCCCGGGTCGTCCTCCCACGGGTCCTTCTGGACCTCGATCGGGATGCCGATCTCGCGGAGCTCGTTCTTGTCCCGCTCGAACATCCGCTGGAAGGCCTCGTCGTTGACCGGGTCGTACCCGGGGACCGCGAAGCGGATCTGCTCCGCACTCAGCGGACGCCGGGTCGACAGCAGGCAGATCACCAGATTCAGCAACCGTTCCGTCTTCCGCCGCGACATCGGCCCTCCTTCCTGACTCGAACGCTACCCTTTTCCGGTGATCAGATGGCGCAGGGGCGAGGTCCGTGAGATCAGGCGCGAATGGCCCGGCGCGCTCGAGATCGAGGTCGCCGTCGACGACGGCGCCCGATGCCGGGCGCTGGCCTATCCGCCGCTGGTGGGCCGCCCCGAGCCCGGCGACACGGTGCTGCTGAACACGACCGCCCTCGCCATGGGCCTCGGTACGGGAGGTTACGCCATGGTGGTGGCGATTCCTGACCGTTTGCCACAAGATCCCTCAGGGCCGGGGCATCTCGTCAAGGCCCGCTACACCCCCTTGCAGGCCACGGTTCTGGGCGCCGACGAACAGGACTCCCCGCATCACGAGGTTCTCCGCGAGGCGGACTCCCTCGACGGGATGCCCGTCGTGGTCGCCGACCTGCACTCCGCGCTGCCCGCGATCCTCTGCGGCCTCTATCTGGAGCGCCCGGCGGCCCGGGTCGCCTACGTGATGCTCGACGGCGGCGCGCTCCCGGCGTGGTTCTCGATGGCGTGCGCGAAGCTCCGCGACATCGGCTGGTTGACAGGCGTTGTCACGGTCGGCCAGTCGTTCGGGGGCGATCTGGAGGCGGTGACGACCCACACGGGGCTGCTGGCCGCCCGCCACATCCTGCACGCCGACCTGACGATCGTGGCCCAGGGCCCGGGGAACCTGGGCACCGGCACGAAGTGGGGCTTCTCGGGCGTCTCGTCGGGCGAGGCGATCAACGCAGCCGGTGTCCTGAACGGCCGCCCGGTGGCCGCCCTGCGCGTCAGCGAGGGCGACCTCCGCGAGCGGCACATCGGCGTCTCCCACCACAGCCTGACCGCCTACGGCCGCGTCGCCCTGACCCGCGCCGACGTCGTCGTCCCGGAGCTGGGCGGCGAGTTCGGCGCCCGCGTCGAACGCCAGGCCGAGCCTCTGGGCGAGCGCCACAACCTGGTGAAAGTCCAGGTCGACGGCCTGTACGACGCCCTCCGGGCCTCCCCCGTCGGGCTGTCGACCATGGGCCGCAAACTCGACCAGGACCTGGCCTACTTCCTCACCTCGGCCGCGGCCGGCCGCCACGCCGCCACCCTCCTGCCCGCCTGACCGAAGGCCCCGGCGGCACCGGCGATCAGGGCCCCTGTTCCCGATCTCCGGAGAAGTGATCACCCGCCGCCGATCGGCGGCTCGTGGTCCCCGCATGTGCCGTGGCGGGGCGGACCGGCGCGGCCGGTTGGCGCCGGTTGCGGCGCGGGCGGAGACGGCGGTCGGTGCCGGGCGGGCGGAGCCGTAACGGAGCGAAAGACAGCCCCGGACGGCGCGGGAGAATGCCCGGAACCCGAGCTATCCCCTATCGCCGTTGGGTTCGTAGAACTCCTTGAAGGTGAAGGCGTCCGGGGTGGGGCCCTTCTCCCGCAGCAGGGTGAGGCGGTTCCATGCCTCCTTGAGCGACGGGATCTCGCCCTCCTCCACCCACCACATCACCGTGTAGGGCTCGGCCACGCGGAGGAACCACTCACGGCGGCGCTGGAGGACCGCCAGGTGGGCCGAGCGGTAGACGAAGTTCCACAGCGTCTCGCGGGACTCCCAGATCGAGTAGTTGATCAGCAGGTGGTCGCCGAACTCGTGGGTGATGGTCTCTTCGGGGTCGTCCTCGTTGGCGATCGCGCGCCACACGAAGCCCGGTGCGGCGTCGGCCAGCGTGTTCACGGGTTCGAGGGCGGCGACGAACTCGGTCAGCAGGGGGTCGTCGACGGGCGCGCGCATGTGGGCGACGTTGAACTGGGCCAGATGCATGACCTCACCGTCGCAAAGCCGGGTCTTCTATGTCAACTTTGATTTGTTTTAGAGTTCTCTTGGGGGAAGACGACGCAGCACTCCCCCGGACGGGGGTCCAGCCGGGGCGCGCCGGGCTCCCCCCGGCCTTCGAGCAGGCCCCGGCAGAGGGAGAGGTTCATCGAGCACACCAGCAGCGGCTGCTCCTGGGCGAGCACGTGGAAGGGGCAGTTGCGCAGGCGCAGCAGGCCGTCGTCGTCATAGGGCTCGTAGCCGCGCTCGGCGAGCAGTTCGGCGAGCGAGCCGGCGGCGCTCTCGGCGCCGAGGCGGGCACCGATGCGATGGGCGGCCTTCTCGGCCACCTCGTCGCCGCCCAGCAGATCGACCACCTCGGCCAGGACGAGGGCCAGGGTGCGGTAGTCGCGCGGCGGCACACTCACGACGTGCTCCCCCGGCGCCCGGCGGTAGACCTTCGCGGGGCGGCCGCTGCCCGGACCCTTCTTCTCGGTCAGACGGGCGAAATCGGCCTCCAGGAGGCCCGCCTCGACAAGCTTGTCAAGATGAAAGGCCGCCAGGGTGCGCGCGACGCCGGCCGCTTCCGCGGCCTCGTTGCGCCCGACCGGGCGGCCTTTCGAGGTGACGAATCGGTAGAGCTCACGGCGGACGGGGTCGTTGAGTGCCGCGACCGCCGCGAGCTCGTCCATCGGTGTTACAGGGCGCCGAGCACGTCGACGACGAACACCAGGGTGTCGGTGCCCTTGATGCCGGCGTCGGGCTGGCCGGCCTCGCCGTAGCCGAGGGCCGGCGGGATGGTGATGAGGACGCGGCTGCCGACGTTGACGCCGGTCAGGCCCTGCTTCCAGCCGGGCACGACCTGGTTGAGCGCGAACGAGGTCGGCTGCTTGCGCTCCCACGAGCTGTCGAACTGCTTGTCGGTGCCCCAGATCTTGCCGGTGTAGTGGACCATCACCGTCTGGTTCTCGTTGACCTTCGGCCCGTCGCCCTGGATGACGGTCTTGACCGTCAGGTCCTTCGGCGGCTGCGCGGTGGTCGTGGTGGTCAGCGTCGGAGCGCTGTCGTCACCCGGGTTGACAAGCTTGACACCCTCGATGCCGGGGTCGGTGGCCTTGCCCTTGGCGGCCTTGGCGGTCGCCGACACGACGTCGATGACCAGCACCTGCGAGCTGGTGGTGAAGTCGGTGCCCTGGGTCTTGGCCTGCTCGACCACGGCCGGGTCGATCGAGTCCTTGCCGACCACGACGAGCACGCGACCGCCGGGCTTGCTGCCCAGCAGGCCGTCGTAGAGGGCCTTGGGCATCTGCTGCTGGCTGATCGGCACGAACTCCGACTGGCCGGTGTCGTAGGCGGAGCCGGTGGCCTTGTTCTCCTTGCCGTCCCACGTCCAGACGCTCACCTTGGCGACCAGCGTGTCGCCGTCGGCGGCGGCGGCGCCGTCACCTTCGGAGATGACCCGGGTGGACGAGGTCAGCGCCGGGCCGCCCTTCGGGAAGGTCACGCTGGGCTTCTTGCCCAGGGCACCGGATACCTTGATGTCTTTCGGGTCGGCGGCGGGGCCGACCGGGGCGGCCGCGGCGGCGCCCGACGAGGCGGCCGCGCTGGGCGCGGCGCTCGTGGC
>NZ_SZQA01000021.1 GCF_005233835.1 Herbidospora galbida
GGAGCCGGCCGCCGCGCAGGCCGCCGTCGCGACCGCGCGGGCCCGCGCCGAGGCGCTGTCGGGTACGACCGGGCCCGGCGCGACCGCCGACGGGCACCCCGTCCCGCTGCTCGCCAACGTCGGTGGCCCGAAAGACCTCGAAGCGGCGCTGGCCAACGGCGCCGAGGGCGTCGGTCTCTACCGCACCGAGTTCCTCTTCCTCGATCGCGCCGACGCGCCGACCGAGGAGGAGCAGCAGGCCGCCTACCGGGCCGTCTTCGACGCCTTCCCCGGCGGACGCGTCGTGGTCCGCACCCTCGACGCGGGCGCCGACAAGCCCCTCGCCTTCCTGCCGCCGCCCGGCGAGGAGCCCAACCCGGCCCTCGGCGAGCGCGGCCTGCGCATGTTCCGCCGCTATCCCGACATGATGGCCGCCCAGCTCGGTGCGCTGGCCCGTGCCGCCGAGGGCACCGAGGCGATCCCCTACGTCATGGCCCCGATGGTGGCGACCGTCGCCGAGGCGGCCTGGTTCGCCGACGCGTGCCACGCGGCCGGGCTGGAGACCGCCGGCATCATGATCGAGGTGCCGTCGGCCGCGCTGCGCGCCCGCGACCTGGCCGGGGTGGTCGACTTCTTCTCGATCGGCACCAACGACCTCACCCAGTACGCCATGGCCGCCGACCGTCAGATCGCCGGGGTCTCCGACCTGCAGGATCCCTGGCATCCGGCGGTGCTCGACCTCATCGCGCTGGCCGCCGGGGCGGCGGGCGCGGCCGGGAAGAGCTGCGGGGTCTGCGGCGAGGCCGGCGCCGATCCGGTGCTGGCCTGTGTGCTGGTCGGACTGGGTGTGACATCGCTGTCGATGGGCGCCCCGGCGCTGCCGTGGGTACGCGCGTCGCTGGCCCGGCACACCCTTGACCAGTGCCGCGCGGCGGCCGACGCCGCCCGAGACGCACCGGGCGCGTCCGAGGCGAAGGCGGCGGCCCGCGCCCACCTGACCGGCCTCGATGATCTGGGGCTCTAGCCGCTACGGTGTCTGGCGTGTCCCTCCACAGGGCGCTGCTCGGCGCCGGTCTGCTCGTCGTCGTGGCGGGGTGTTCGACCACCCCGCCACGCACCGCCCTCCCCAGTTCCCCGACGACCTCGGTCGTCGCCCCGCCCCCCGCTCCCAGCCCGTCGCCGTCTCCCACTGAAGATCCGATGGCCGAGATGACCGTCGAGGAGAAGGTCGGCCAGCTCTTCATGCCGGTGCTCTACGGCTCGTCGGCCCGGTCGGCCCACCAGGAGAACCTGGCCCGCTACGGCGTCGGCAGCCCGGTCGAGGTGATCCAGAAGTACCACCTGGGCGGCGTCATCCTGTTCCCCGGCACGGGCAACATCCAGAGCGCCCGCCAGGTCGCCACGTTCACCGCCGGCCTGCGCTCGGCGGCGAAGAAGGTGCCGCTGCTGATCGGCGTCGACCAGGAGAACGGCATCGTCTCCCGGCTCAAGGGCATCGTCACCGAGATCCCCGGCGCCTCGGTGATCGGTCAGACCGGCGACCTGCGCAACGCCCGCGACGCGGCCCGGGTCACCGCCGAGGAGCTCAACGCGCTCGGCATCTCGCTCGACTTCGCCCCGGTCGCCGACGTGAACGTCAACCCGAACAACCCGGTCATCGGGCCGCGCGCCTACGGGAACGATCCCGAAGAGGTCGCCGACATGGTCGGCGCGGCCGTGCAGGGGTTCCACGACGGCGGGGTCGCGGCGACCGTGAAGCACTTCCCCGGCCACGGCGACACCAACGTCGACAGCCACACCTCGCTGCCGGTCATCGACCACACCCGCGAGGAGTGGGAGAAGCTCGACGCGCCGCCGTTCAAGGAGGCCATCGCCAACGACGTCGACGCCGTCATGAGCGCCCACATCGTGATGCCCGCGCTCGACCCGTCGGGCGACCCGGCCACGCTGTCGAAGAAGATCCTCACCGGGGTGCTCCGCGGCGAACTCGGCTTCGAGGGCGTGGTCTTCACCGACGCGCTCAACATGGACGGCGTCCGCAAGAAGTACGGCGACGGCGAGGTGGCCGTCCGCGCGATCCTGGCCGGGGCCGACATCCTGCTCATGCCGCCCGACTTCGACGTCGCCCGCGACGCCGTCCTCGCGGCGGTCGCGTCGGGCCGCATCACCGCGACCAGGCTGAACCAGTCGGTCGAGCGCATCCTGCACCTGAAGCGGGAGTTCCGCCTCGACAGCCCGCGCACGTTCCCGACCCCGGCCGAGGCCGTGAAGCTCATGAAGACCACTGAGCACCGGGCTGTGGCCCGGCGGATCACCGGCGCCGCAAAATGACTACCCTTTGACCACATGACGGTCAAAGGGGTGCTTATCGACTGGGCCGGAGTGCTCACCACGAGCATGGCCGAGTCCATCAACACGTGGCTGGTCGGCGACAACATCGACGCCGACCACTACCGCGACGTCATGCGCGGCCTCATCACGGCGGCGTACGGCGGCGGCGCCGAGAACCCGATCCACACGCTGGAGCGCGGCGAGATCACCGCACTCGCCTTCGAGACCGGCCTGGCCGCCGAGCTGCGCACGCTCGACGGGATGCCGCCGGTCGCCGAAGGTCTGCTGACCCGCATGTTCGCCGGGTTCCTGCCGGTCGAGGCGATGTTCGAGATGCTCCGCCGGGCGCGCAAGGCCGGATACAAGACCTGCCTGGTGTCGAACTCGTGGGGCAACGACTACGACCGCACCGGCTGGGACGAGGCGTTCGACGCCGTCGTCATCTCGGGCGAGGTCGGCATGCGCAAGCCCGAGCCGCGCATCTTCGAACACGCCGTCGGCCTGGTCGGGCTCGAACCGTCGGAGTGCGTCTTCATCGACGACATCGAGGGCAACATCGTCGCCGCCCGGGAACTGGGCTTCACCGGCATCCTGCACACCCACGCCGACTCGACCATCGCCGAACTGGAGACGTTGCTGAAGGTGCCGTTGCGCGCCCTTCCGTGACTTCCTGGCACACTCGTCGCATGCGTGTCTACCTTCCGTGCACGCTCTCCGCGCTGGCCCGCACGGCCGCCGCGGGTGAGCTGGGCCCCGCTCCGCTGACCGGGTTCGCCGTGACGCCCGCACTCGTGGAGTGGTACGTCTCCGGCGACACCGAGGAGCTCGAATACGTTGCCCTCACGGAGGCGGCCCGCGCGTCGCTGCGGATGATCGCGGCCGACCTGGCCGACGGCGTGACCGCTCCCGCCCGCCGGGTGGTGATCGCGGCCGACGTGCCCGACGCCGACGTCCAGGTCAGCCCCGACGTCGCCGAGCGCGGCCGGGTCAGGCTCGGCGCGCCGGTCCCGATGCGGCTGATCCAGGCCGCCCACGTCGACGAGGAGTCGGCGGTGCCTGACGTCGAGGCCGCCGCGCTCGCGCTCAAGGCGGCCGACGCCGGCGACGACGACGCCCAGTTCACCGTCGACGGCGCCGAGGCCCACGAGCTGCTCTGGTACGCCACCCAGGAGATCCCGGACGTCCTCGGATAACCTTGTTGGCGCTATGACACACATCGTCTGGGACTGGAACGGCACCCTTTTTCACGACTCCGACGCCGTCGTGAGCGCCACCAACGAGATCTTCCGCCCCTACGGGCTGGCCCCCATCGACCTCGACGGGTTCCGCAGCGTCTACTGCCGCCCGATCTGGGTCGCGTACGAACGCATGATCGGCCGCGCCCTCGAAGAGGGCGAGTGGGAGCTGCTCGACCGGGGCTTCCACGACCACTACCACCGGCTGATGGAGGCCTGCCTCCTGGCCGAGGGCGCGGTGGCCAGCCTCGCGGCCTGGGGCGACTCCGGTCGCAGCCAATCGCTGCTGTCGATGTGGCAGCACGAGCGGCTGGTGCCGAAGATCGCCGAGTTCGGCATCGACCACCACTTCACCCGGGTCGACGGCCTGCGCCCCTCGGGCCGCGCCGACCACAAGGCCGACCACATGGAGGCCCACGTCAGGGCCCTCGACCTCGACCCGGCCAAGGTCGTGGTGATCGGCGACAGCGTCGACGACGGCATCGCCGCGCAGCACGTCGGCGCCCGCGCGATCCTCTACACCGGCGGCATGACCAGCCGCGCCGAACTGGCGGCGCTCGGCTTCCCGGTGGTCGACTCGCTCTCAGACGCAATGGATCTGATCTGACCCGATCCGGGGCAGAGGGCCTTACTCTGGGCGAACCCACCTTTTTCCAAGGCAGATTCATGACGCCTCCGGAGGCAGCCATCGACCGCCGACTCGTCCTCTGGAACATCGACCTGACCCTGGTCGACGTCACGATCGTCACCCGGGACGCCTACGCCGAGGCGTTCCGCGCGGTCACCGGGCGTCCGCTCGTGAAGCTGGCGCCCGCGATGGGGCGGCCCGACTCGGAGATCATCTTCGAGACCCTGGCGATCAACGGCATCGTGGTCGACGACGGGCACCTGCCGAGGTTCATCGAGGCGCTGGCCCGGTCGTTCGGCGACCGGCGCAAGCGGCTGGCCAAGGAGGGCCGGGCGATGCCCGGCGCCAAGGACGCGCTGCACGCCGTCTCCCGCCTCGACGGGACGGTCCAGTCGGTGCTGACCGGCACCGTCAAGTCGAACGCCATCCACAAGCTGATGGCCTTCGGCCTCGACAAGTACGTCGACTTCGAGGTCGGCGGCTACGGCGAGGAGGTCTACCCGAAGGCCAGCCTCCTCCAGGTCGCCCAGGGCCGGGCCAAGGACAAGTACCGCGCCCCCTTCGAGGTCGTCCTGATCGGCGACTCGACCCGTGACGTGCAGGCCGCCCGGATCGCCGGAGCCGCGATGATCGCGGTCGCGTCGGGCCGGTCGACCGCCGCCGAACTCACCGAGGCCGGGGCCGACATCGTGCTGCCCGACCTGTCGAACGCCTCCGAAGTGGTCGCCGCGGTGGCCCGCCTGACCGACCGTTATGTGGGGGGCCGACAGTGACATCCCGCTGACCTCGCAGCAGGATGGGCCCCATGGTGAGTGAAGGCGACGTGCTCTGGGTCCCATCGGCCGAGGTCATCCGGGATGCCCGGATCACCCGTTTCCAGGAGGCGGTCGGCCGGCCCGGCTCCTACGACGGGCTGTGGTCGTGGTCGGTCGAGGAGCCCGCCGCTTTCTGGACCGCCGTCTGGGATTACTTCGGCGTCGTCGGCGACCGTTCCGATTCTCCGGTCATAACCGGAGAAATGCCGCAAGCGCAGTGGTTTCCCGGCAGTCGCCTTAATTACGCGGAAAACGCGCTAAAAGGCCCTGCCGACCGTATTGCAGTGATATTTCGGGATGAATCGGGCGAGCGGCGGACGTACACGCTCGGAGAGTTGCGCGACGAAGTCGCGAAAGCGCGGGCCGGGCTGGTCCGGCTCGGCGTGGGGAAGGGCGACCGGGTCGCCGGATATCTGCCGAACATTCCCGAAGCGCTGATCGCCTTTCTCGCCACCGCGTCGCTGGGGGCGATCTGGTCGTCGTGCTCGCCCGACTTCGGGGCCCCGGCGATCATCGACCGGTTCACCCAGATCGAGCCGAAGGTCCTGATCGCGGTCGACGGCTACACCTACAACGGCAGGCGCTTCGACCGGACCGACGTGGTCGCCGACATCGCCGCGCGGCTGCCCTCGCTCAACGCGACCGTGCGCGTCTCCGAGTGGGACTCCTTCACCCGCCCCGGTGACCTGGCCTTCGACCGGGTGCCCTTCGACCACCCGCTCTGGGTGCTCTACTCCTCCGGTACGACCGGGCTCCCCAAGCCCATCGTGCACGGCCACGGCGGCATCGTCGTCGAGCACCTGAAGTCGCTCACCTTCCACCAGGACCTCGGCGAGGGCGACCGGTTCTTCTGGTACACCACCACCGGCTGGATGATGTGGAACTACCTCGCCGGCGGCCTGCTGGTCGGCGCGACGGTCGTCCTGTACGACGGCTCGGCCGCCCACCCCTCGACCGGCGCCCTCTGGGACCTCGTCGCCGAAGAGGGCGTGACCTACTTCGGCACCGGCGCCCCCTACATCGTCGCCTCGATGAAGGCCGGCCTGAAGCCCGCCGGGCTCGAAGCGCTGAAGGGCGTCGGCTCGACCGGCTCGCCTCTCCCGCCCGAGGGCTTCGCCTGGATCTACTCCGACGTGTCGGCGGACGTCCAGCTCGGCTCGTTCTCCGGCGGCACCGACGTCTGCACCGGGTTCGTCGGCGCGGTCAGGACCCTGCCGGTCCGCGCGGGCGTCATCCCGTGCCGCTCGCTCGGGGCGCGGGTCGAGGCGTTCGACCCGGCGGGCGAGCCCGTCACCGGCGAGGTCGGCGAGCTCGTCATCACCGCGCCGATGCCCTCGATGCCGGTCATGTTCTGGAACGACCCCGACGGCCGCCGCTACCGGGAGTCGTACTTCGAGGAGTACCCCGGCGTCTGGCGGCACGGCGACTGGATCAAGATCCTGCCCGACGGGGGCAGCGTCATCTACGGCCGGTCCGACTCGACCCTCAACCGGGGCGGGGTGCGGATGGGCACCAGCGAGTTCTACCGCGTGGTCGAGCGCTTCGACGCCGTCGCCGACAGCCTCGTCATCGACACCGGCCGGCTCGGCCAGGAGGGCCGGCTGCTGCTCTACATCGCCCTCGCCGAAGGACGCGATCTCGACGAGACCCTCGTCAAGGAGCTGAAGACGGCGCTGCGCACCGAGCTGTCGCCGCGCCACGTGCCCGACGAGATCGCGGCCGTGCCGGGGATCCCGCGCACCCTGTCGGGCAAGAAGCTCGAAGTGCCGGTGCGCAAGATCCTCCAGGGCGTGCCGGTCGAGCAGGCCGCCAACCCCGACGCGATGGCCAACCCCGAGGTGCTGGCGTTCTTCACACCCCTTGCGGATGCCTGAAGAATCCCGTCGGGTCGTAGACCTTCTTCACGGCCGCCAGCCGGGCGGCGTTGGCGCCGTAATACTGATCCTTATAGTCCTTTAGGGCTATATCGGGATAGTTAACGTAGGCATGCCGTCCGAGCCTCGGCGTCATCGAATCGCGGGCCGAGCGGACCCACGCGCTTGCGCCGTCGAAGTGGGCGTAGTACTGGAGGCTGAACAGCGCCTTCCGGTGCGGGAAGGCCGTCGCGCCGGGGGCCACCCGGCCGACCGCCCCGCCCAGCGCGTCGATCAGGACGGTGTGCCGCCCGGCCCGGCCCACCTGGGCGATGAGCGCCCTGATGGTCGCGTCGCTCATCTCGGCGTACGCGAAATGGGAGCTGGCGCTGAACCGGTCGCGCGGCCCGGTGTGGCAGGCCTCCAGGGTCGAGCAGCCGGCCATGAAGTACATCGCCTGGAGGTAACTCAGCGACTTGACCGTCCGTGTCGACGGCGGGAAACCCTTCAGGAGGGCCTCACAGCGCGATCTGGAGCCCAAATAGAGCCCGGTGACGGAGACGGATCGCCCCGGATCCTGGGAGAGGTGCAGATTCGACCACAGCGCGTCGGGTGCCGCGGGGGCCCATTTCTGCCACTTCTTCACCACCGCGAACGCCTGCGACCACGGCCAGCGCATCGTGAACACGGTGACGTCCTGGACGGGGTGGGTCTGGTAGGTGAACGAGGTGGCGATGCCGAAGTTCCCGCCGCCGCCTCCGCGCAGCGCCCAGAACAGGTCGGGGTGGCTGCCGGCCGTGGCCGTGATCAGCTTTCCGCCGGCCGTCACGAGGGAGACGGCCTTCAGCACGTCGATCGTCAGCCCGTAGCGGCGTGCGACGACCCCGATCCCGCCGCCCAGCGTCAGGCCGGCCACCCCGACCGTCGGGCACGAGCCCGCGGGGATGCTGACGCCGCTCCTGCCCAGGGTGGCGTAGACGTCGATGAGCTTGGCCCCCGCCCCGACCGTCGCCAGGCCGCCGGTGAGCTTCACGGCCTTGAGCTGGGAGACGTCCACGACCAGGCCGGATCCGGTCGACCAGCCGGCGTACGAGTGGCCGCCCGACCTCGGGTGCACCGCCAGGCCGTGGCGGCGGGCGAACCCCACGCAGGCCGCCACGTCGGCGGCGGAGGCGCAGTAGGCGACGGCCCGGGGGGTCGCATTGTCGAAGGCGACGTTGAAGACGCGTTTGGCGGTGGCGTAGGAGGCGTCGCCGGGCCGTACGAGACGGCCCTTCAGCGTCCTGTCCAGCGCGGCCCAGTCGGGCGCCGCGCCCGCGAACGGCGCGAGCGCCGCCGCGGACAGAAATTCACGACGATCCACTGCACATCACTCCCCGAGGGTTGGTACTACCTCGTGAGACGACCGCTTGGATAACGGAACGATTACTTCCGGGAGTCGACTCGGAGCGCGAGCGCCGGGCACATCTCGACCGCCCGCTGCGCCTCGCTCTTGGCCCACGCCGGGACCGGCGCGTCCATGAACACCGGGAAGCCGTGGTGGTCGAGTTTGACCAGGTCGGGCATGAGGTGGGCGCAGAGGCCGTGGCCCTGGCAGCGGGTCCAGTCGACCACCAGCCGCACGTCGCTGGCCTCGGTGATCGGCATGGGCAGGGTGTTCTTCACACCCCGGCCGCACGAGCCGTTGATGATGTGCTCGTCGACGTCCTCGGCGAAGGCCTCCAGGGCCGACAGCACGAAGCGGGTCGTGCCGTCGGGGTGGAAGCACGCGCCCCGGCCCTTCACCGCCGTGGCGGCCGATTTCACCAGGTCGTGGGCCTGCGGGTCGCCCATGGTGAGCTCCGACAGGGCCCGCGCGAGCGCCGGCAGGCCGATGCGGCACGGGCCGCACTGCCCCGACGACTGCTGGGCGAGATAGGCGGCGACCCGGACCGTCTCCCCGAGGGGACACGTGTCCGGGCCCAGCGGCACGATGATGCCCGCGCCGAGCTCACCGCCCGCCTGCTGCATGCCCCGGCGCGACACGATCGCGCCGTAGGCGTCGGCCGCGCTGAGCCACTTGCCGTGGTAGCCGCCGATGAGCACGCCGTCGCCGACGTCCGCCTCGCACATGTCGAGCACCTGCGCCAGCGGCACGCCGGGCGTGACCTCCACGACCGAGGGCGCCTTCACCGACCCGCTCACGCTGAGCAGGGTGGTGCCGGGCTCCTGCACGGTGCCGACGGAGCCGTACTCCTCCGGGCCCAGCTCGGCGAGCAGCGCGAGCTGGGCGAACGTCTCGGTGTTCGACAGCAGGGTGGGCAGTCCGCGCACCCCGGCGTCGCTGGTCCGGACCTTCCGCCCGGACGGCTGGCCCAGCTCGCCGTTCACCGCCCGGACGAGGGACCCGCCCTCGCCGGAGATGAACCGCTCCTGGATGCCGGCCACCCGGACGTATCCGATGAGCCCGCGCTCGGCCACGGCCGCGCGCATCGAGCCCTCCGCCAGCTCACCCGCGGGGGTGGCGATGACCACCTCTTTGGCGTCCAGCGCACTGGCCGCCAGCAGCGCGCCCTCGAGCACGAGGTGCGGCTTGCGGGTGAGCAGCATCTTGTCCTTCATGCTGGCCGGCTCGCCTTCGGCGGCGTTGACCAGCACGACGGTGTCGGAGGTGCGCGCGTTGGCCTGGACGGCCCGGAGTTTGCGCGCGAACGGGAAGGCCGCCCCACCGCGTCCCCGCAGGTCGACCTCTTCAGCCAGCGAGATCAGTGAGTCGACGGACTGGCCGTCGAGTTTGCCGTGGATCTCGTAGTGAGTGTCGAGGTCCATCCGGCGGTGCTCGTCGAGGCCGGCGGTGAGCCGGGCCGGACCGAGCCTGCGGATCTTGGAGACGCGGTAGGGAATCATGTCTTAGACAACCCTCCTTAGCTTCTGAGGCTGGGCGACCTGCTCGCGCTCGGCCTCCCGGGTCTTCTTGCGCTTGGCGTCCTCCTGCGGCATCGGCAGCTCCTCCATCTCGTCCCGCATGGTCGTCTTCGGCCTGAGCGAGACGATCGCGCGGATCATGAGGGCGGTGCCGACGGCCACGATGCAGAGGATGTAGCTCCACGCCACCCAGGGCGCGGGGGTACGTCCGGCCGCCAGGCCGTGCAGGATCGAGACGGGCCAGGCCAGATAGGCCAAGTCGTGCAGGCCACGCCAGATCCAGGGGTGTACGGCCATGGCGAACCGGCCACGCATCACCCCGGTGGCGACGATCACGATGAACAGGTCCGACGCGACGGCGCCGGCTCCCACCGCCAGGCTGGTGGTGGGAATCACCGACCCGTACGACGGGACCAGCCCGGCCGCGATCTTCATGCCGATGTGGACGACCAGGAAGCCGACCCCGATGAGGGCGGCGCCCCGGTGCACGAGCTGGGCCCGGACCCGCCACTTGATCGGCAGGATCATGCGCTCGGACGTGAGCAGTCCGAGTCCCACGGTCGCCGTGAGCGCCACGAGCGAGAAGACGCCCGCGTAGAACGTGAGGAACTCCTGCGCCATCAGCAGGACCTGGGTGCTCAGGCCCAGACGGGCACCGAGCAGGGATCCGGCCATGATGGTGAACGCGAGAGAGCCCAGGACGATCCGAACGCCTCGTTTCTGGAGGTCGAAGCGTTCGGATCGCCGATGAGCCCGCCTTTTTGACACTGATTCCTCCGATTAGGGGGGATCTGCCGAGGGCTCTGAGGCCGCCTGTCAGCAGCGGCGATTACGGTTGATGCACTGCACCATGAAGTTCATGAGGTTGTTGGGCATGACGTTGTGGAAGTCGGCGTGGTCGGTGATCGGGCTGTGCTTCTGCTCCGGGAACGCGTCCACGGCGAAGCTGGCGCCCTGCGGCACCGAGTAGGCCAGGGTCATGCGCAGCTGGGGAACGGCCCGGGTGCCCTGGGGGCAGCGGCCGCTCTGGTCGGGGAACACGATGTGCGTCCGGTGGTTGGCGCTGTCGGTGTTCTGACCGTCCCAGCAGCTCGGGAAGTCCAGGATGCGCATCACGAGGCTGCCCCTCGGACAGACCGGATACTTGTCGGAAGCCCGGTTCTGGAAACCGGAGCAGGTCCACTGCGCCCGCGCGTTGGCCGGACCGTTGGTGGCCGCCTTGGCGTCACCGGTGATCACACGCAGGAAGCGGGGCATCGCGACGACCCGGCTGAACCGGTTGCCGCGGAACTGGAGCTGGACCGAACGCGGGGTCAGGATCTGACCGACGTTGCCGTCGGCGAAGCCGCCGATCTCCGAACCGTCCTGGCCGGGCTGCGGAGGCTGGCCGGTCTGGCCGGGCTGCGGCTGCTGCCCGCCGTTGTTGCCGCCGTTGTTGTTCCCGCCCTGGTTGTTGCCCCGGCCGCCGTTGTTGTCGCCGCGGTTGCCGAAGCGGCTCTGGTTCTCCGGCTGGGGCTGCTGCCTGCTGAAGCTCTGCGCCTGCGCCGCGCCGTTGCCGGCGTTCGCTGCGGGCTGCTGGCTCTGGTCGGCCTGGCCGGTGTTCCCCGCCTGGTCATTGACGGGCTGGTCGCCTTGCTGCGCAGCCTGGTCATTGACGGCTTGATCGTTGGGAGCGGCCTGGTCGCCCTGCTGCTGCTGTTGCTGCTGAGGCTGGGCGTTGGGGTCCTGCTGCTGGTTCGGGTCCTGCTGCTGGTTGGGATCCTGCTGTTGCTGGTTCGGATCCTGTTGCTGCTGGTTGGGGTCCTGCTGCTGCTGCTGTTGCTGCTGGTCCTGCTGTCGCTGCTGCTGATTGTTGTTCTGGCCCTGCAGCCTCAGGTCCGGCCGGAGGCGGAGGATGGGCCAGAAGTACGCGGACCGGTCGCCGTTCCGGCAGGTCGTGCCGCCGGCGGCGAGCGACTGGTCGGTGGAGAACCCGTTGGTGGTGACGTTGCCCACGTAGTCGTGGACGTGGTGCGCGCCGTTCGTCACACCCGGCGCGACGATGTGGTTGTCGGAGTTGCGGTGCCCTCTTTCGTTGCGGCCACACTGCGAGGTGAACGATCCGCCGCCTGCGACGACGCCGTTGGCGCGGCCGACGCGGCGGATGTCGACGAAGTCGCTCAGGGCCGGGCCGAGTGCGTCGCACTCGGCGCCGCCGATGCGTGGGTCGCAGGCCGCGAAGGCCGGCGTGGGGAAGCTCGGCAGGATCAGGGACCCGGCCAGCAGAGCTCCCGCCATGGCGAGGGCGCGTTTACGCATGTTCTTCTTTTCCTCCTGGTTAGACCGGCGGGACCGGGAGCGCGGAGTAGTCCACCAGGCCGGTCTCCTCGAGCACACGCATGTGCTTCATGACGACCACGTTGGCCTCCGCGGCGAAGGCGCGGATCCTCTCGTTCCGCGTCCCTGCGCGGATCGCGGCGACCGTGGCGAAGACCTTGCCGTGGGCGGCCCGCAGCCGGTCGGCGAAGATCTGGTCGAACTGGGCGCCGGTCGCGTTCGACATCTCACCCAGCCAGCGCTGCTGGTCAGGGTTGGGTTCGTTGGGGAGCAGCACGCCGAGGGCGGCGGCCTCCGCGCGGACCGCCTCGTCGAGCTTCGCGTGGTCGACCATCAGGTGGTTGCCCGCGATCTTGACCTTCTCGTTGGTCGAGCGCTCCTGAGCCCAGCGGCCGGCGGGGATCTCCCAGAGCCCCGCCCACCGCACCTTCACGAGGAAGTCCCTGTCGGCGGGGCTCAACGGGCCCCACCGGGTCGAAGTGAAACCCTGCTGCGCCGTCGCCTGTTCTTGGGGCACGACGACGATGACGGCGACGGCCGCCGCGAACAGGAAAACCGCGAAGACCACGAGTTCCCCGAACCGGAACCGCATGGCGCCTCCTCTCTTTCGGGGGGAGGTACGCGGGCTTGTGGCGGATGGTTCAGGAATAGTTAGAAATGACGAGAGTTGTCAGAGTTGTGTACAGGCCACAAAGGCTGATGCAAATATGTGGCCTGTGCGCCGACAACTCGACAGCCGGTTCGAGCGTCTGGACCCCGACGTAGACCCTGATTGGGATGATCGCCTCATCAGGGAGCTCTATAACGAGTTCGGTGGTCCGTTGCTCCGTCAGGTCAGGCAGACGACCGGCAACGACCTTCAGTGGGCGGAGGACGTCGTTCAGGAGACGTTGCTTCGTGCCTGGCGTAACGCGGCGAAACTGACGTGGGAGAGGGGTCTGCTCTGGGCATGGCTCCTCACCGTCTCTCGCCGCATCGTGATCGACGGCCGCCGCCGCCGCGGTGTCCGTCCCCGGGAGGTGGAACCACCCGAGGCGGACAGCATCGCGGTGCCCGACGGTGCCGACAAGACTCTGGCGGCGATCGTCGTCGCCGACGCCTTGCGCGGCCTGAGCGCCGATCACCGAGAAGTTATCGAACAGACATACTTACGGGACCGTACGGTTAACGAGGCAGCAGTGATACTGGGGATACCTCCGGGTACTGTGAAATCGAGGCTGTACTACGCTCTGCGTTCCCTCCGCGGGGTCCTGAAGGAGAGGGGAGTGGCCAGCTGATGTCCGAGTCGTCACACCTTGAAGTGGCGGCCTACGCCCTCGGGGTGCTTGACGACGGCGACGTCGAGGCCTTCGAACGCCACCTCGACGCGTGTGAGCGGTGCCGACAGGAGCTCAAGACGATGTCCGAGCTGCCCGGCCTGCTCGATGGAGTGAAGTCATCATCGGAGCGAGCCAACTAATCCGCGTGACGTGAGAACACCGCAGCCGTCGACCTCGAGTTTGACGGCTGCGGTGTTTTCGGCTGTTATCGGAGACGAGACGCGGACGGCCGGAGGCCGGTCGTGGCTCGTCTTGTGAATCTGCCCGATGGACACGAGACGCGGACGGCCGGGGGCCGGTCGTGGCTCGTCTTGTGAATCTGCCCGATGGACACGAGACGCGGACGGCCGGGGGCCGGTCGTGGCTCGTCTTTTGAATCTGCCTTAGATGCTGGTGGTCCAATGCTGCCGGTCAACGGAGACCGGTAGGCGTCCGCCCAGAGGTCGCGTCCCCGTGTCGTGCATCTATCACCGTTTCACGGGAAGCGCTGTGCGATGCTGACACGACCGCCCTCCTCTTCGCGGCTGACGTGAGGGCCCTCACGCAACTCGCACCAGCTCACAAAGGAGTGAGGACCGCGATGCCGCTCGATCCGGCCGGGGAACTCGACGACCTGCTCCGCGCGGCCGCCGCCGCGTGCGGCGACGCCGATGACGACACCCTCGGATATCTACGGGAGTTCTACCGCAACGTCCCGCCCGACGACCTCGCCCACCGCGACCCGGCCAACATCTACGGTCCGGCGCTGGCCCACCGCAGGCTCGCCGCGGTCCGGCCGCAGGGACGGGCGCTGGTGCGGGTGCTTCCCCAGGCCCCCGACGACCACGGATGCGACCTTGGCGACTCGGTGGTCCAGATCGTCACCGACGACATGCCCTACCTGGTCGACTCGGTCACCAACGAGATCGAACGGCACGAGCTCGGCGCCCATCTGATCGTCCACCCCCAGATGCGGGTGCGCCGCGACATGACCGGCCGGCTCCTCGGGCCCGACGAGATGGACGTCACCGGCCTCACCCTGGCCGAGTCGTGGATGTACATCGAGATCGACCGCCAGACCGACCCGGTCGCGCGCGGCCTGCTCGAGTCCGACCTGCTACGGGTCCTCGACGACGTGCGCGGCGCGGTCGAAGACCAGGCGAAGATGCGCGCCCTGGCCGTCTCCACCGCCGACGACCTCGCGGTCAACCCGCCGCCGCTCGACCCCGGCGAGGTCGAAGACAGCCTGGAGCTGCTCCACTGGCTGGCCGACGGCCACTTCACCTTCCTCGGCTACCGCGAATACCGGCTCGAAGAGGACGACACGCTCACCTCACAGCCGGGCACCGGCCTGGGCGTGCTGCGCCCCGACCGGGCGGGCTCGGGCAGCTTCGCCGCGATGCCGCCGGAGCTGCGCGCCAAGGCCCGCGAGAAGCAGGTGCTGATCGTCACCAAGGCCAACAGCCGGGCCACCGTCTCGCGCCCCGCCTACCTCGACTACGTCGGGGTCAAGCTCTTCTCGCCCGAAGGCGAGGTGGTCGGCGAGCGCCGCTTCCTCGGCCTGTTCACCCACGTCGCCTACAACGAGTCGATCTCCCGGGTGCCGCTGCTGCGCCGCAAGCTGGCCGCCGTGCTGGAGAAGGCCGGGCTGTCGCCCGACAGCCACGACGGCAAGGACCTCATCGAGATCCTGGAGACCTACCCGCGCGCCGAGCTCTTCCAGATCTCCGCCGACGAGCTGCTGCCGATCGCCCTGGGCGTGCTGCGGCTGCGCGAGCGCAAGCAGGTCAAGCTGTTCCTGCGCCGCGACGACTACGGCCGCTACATCTCCTGCCTGATCTATCTGCCGCGCGACCGCTACACCACCAAGGTCCGCCTGCAGATCCAGGACCTGCTGATGAAGGCCCTGAGCGGGCACACCCTCGACTACAGCGCGATGATCGGCGAGTCGGCGCTGGCCCGGCTGCACGTCGTCGTCCGCGGCGAGCGCGGCGTGCCGCTGACCACCGAGGGCGTCGACGTCGACGCTCTGGAGGCCAAGGTCACCGCCGCCACCCGCACCTGGGAGGACGACCTCGCCGCCGCCATCGCCGACCTGTGCGACGAGGCCGACGTGCCGGGGCTGATCCGCCGCTACAGCATCGCCTTCCCCGAGGGCTACAAGGCCGACTTCCCGCCCCGCGCCGCCGTCGCCGACCTCAAGCGCCTCGAACAGCTCAGCGACGACGACGCCGACGACATCGCCATGAACCTCTACGAACCGCTCGACGCGGTCGAGGGGGAGTGGCGGTTCAAGCTCTACCGGCTCGGCGCGGCGATCTCGCTGTCCCACGTCCTGCCGCTGCTGGCGCGAATGGGCGTCGAGGTCGTCGACGAGCGGCCCTACCAGGTCGACCGCGACAACGACCCGCGCACCAAGGACGCCTGGATCTACGACTTCGGGCTGCGCTACACCCGGGCCGCGGAGCTGGCCGCCGACGACTTCAAGCGCCTGTTCCAGGACGCCTTCGCCGCCCTGTGGCGGGGCCAGGTCGAGAACGACGGCTTCAACGCGCTCGTGCTCGCCGCCGGCATGACCTGGGAGCAGGCCGAGGTGCTGCGCGCCTACGCCAAGTACCTGCGCCAGGCCGGGGCCACCTTCTCGCAGGACTACATCGAGAAGACGCTGCTCGGGAACCTGCGGCTGGCCCGCCTGCTGGTGCGCCTGTTCGAGGCCCGGCTCGACCCGCGCCTGCCCGAGACCTCCCGCGAGGACATGTCGGCCGCGCTGCGGGAAGAGGTGCTGGCCTCCCTCGACGAGGTCGCCTCGCTCGACGAGGACCGCATCCTGCGGGCCTACCTCGAATGCGTCGGCGCGACGCTGCGCACCAACTTCTTCCAGCACGACGCCGAGGGCCGGCGCAAGCCGTACACCTCGCTGAAGTTCGACCCTCAGTCGATCAGCGTGCTGCCCCTCCCGAGGCCCAAGTTCGAGATCTTCGTGTACGGACGGCGCGTCGAGGGAGTGCACCTGCGCTTCGGCAAGGTGGCCCGAGGGGGGCTGCGCTGGTCCGACCGCATGGAGGACTTCCGGACCGAGATCCTCGGCCTGGTCAAGGCGCAGATGGTGAAGAACACCGTGATCGTGCCGACCGGGTCGAAGGGCGGCTTCGTCGTCAAGCACCCGCCGCAGGGCGGCCGCGACGAGTTCCTCGCCGAGGGCGTCGCCTGCTACAAGCAGTTCATCTCCGGCCTGCTCGACCTGACCGACAACCTGGTCCACGGCCAGGTCGTGCCGCCCGCCGACGTGGTGCGCCACGACGGCGACGACACCTACCTCGTGGTCGCCGCCGACAAGGGCACCGCGACGTTCTCCGACATCGCCAACGGCGTGGCCAAGGACTACGGCTTCTGGCTGGGCGACGCGTTCGCCTCCGGCGGCTCGGTCGGCTACGACCACAAGGCCATGGGCATCACTGCACGGGGCGCCTGGGAGTCGGTCAAATACCACTTCCGCACCCTCGGGCTCGACACCCAGACCACCGACTTCACCGTCGCCGGCGTGGGCGACATGTCGGGCGACGTATTCGGCAACGGCATGCTGCTCTCGCGGCACATCCGCTTGGTGGCCGCCTTCGACCACCGCCACGTCTTCGTCGACCCCGACCCCGACGCCTCCCGCGGCTTCGCCGAGCGCGAGCGCCTGTTCGCCCTGCCGCGCAGCTCGTGGGACGACTACGACCGCGGCCTGATCTCCACCGGGGGCGGGGTGTGGCCGCGTACCGCGAAGTCGATCCCGGTCTCCCCGCAGATGCGGAGCGCGCTCGGCATCGACGCCGCCGTCACCTCACTGGCCCCGAACGACCTGATCAGCGCCATCCTCCGGGCCCCGGTCGACCTGCTGTGGAACGGCGGCATCGGCACCTACGCCAAGGCCACCGCCGAGTCGAACGCCGACGTCGGCGACAAGGCCAACGACGGGCTCCGGGTCAACGCCGCCGACCTGCGCTGCAAGGTCATCGGCGAGGGCGGCAACCTCGGCTTCACCCAGCTGGCCCGCATCGAGTTCGCGCTGCGCGGCGGCCTGGTCAACACCGACTTCATCGACAACTCCGCCGGGGTCGACACCTCCGACCACGAGGTCAACATCAAGATCCTCCTCGACGAGGCGGTCCGCGAGGGCGACCTGACCGAGAAGCAGCGCAACGGGCTGCTGGCCCAGATGACCGGCGAGGTCGGCGACCTGGTGCTGCGCGACAACCACGCCCAGAACGTGGTGCTCGCCGCGGCCCGCAAGCAGGCCGCCGACATGCTGCACATCCACACCCGCTACCTGCGGCGGCTGGAGCGCCAGGGCCAGCTCAACCGGGCGCTGGAGTTCCTCCCCTCCGACAAGGCGCTGGCCGAACGCCGCCAGGCCGGGCTCGGGCTGACCGCGCCGGAGTTCTCGGTGCTGCTGGCCTACACCAAGCTGGTGGTCGACCAGGAGGTGCTCGCCAGCGACCTGCCCGACGACCCGGCACTGCGCGAGTGGCTGGTCTCCTACTTCCCGTCGGCGTTGCGGGGGGCGTACGAGACCTTCATGGACAATCACCCGCTGCGGCGGGAGATCATCACCACCGGCGTCACCAACGACCTGGTCAACAGCGGCGGCACCAGCTTCGTCTTCCGGTTCCACGAGGAGCTGGGCGTCTCCACGCCCGACATCGCGCGGGCCTACCTGGTGACCCGGCGGGTCTTCGACCTGCCCGCGTTCCGCCGCCAGGTCGAGGGGCTCGACAACCGGGTCGACGTCGACACCCAGCTGGCCATGCTGCTCGAAGGCCGCAAGCTGTCGGAGCGCGGCACCCGCTGGCTGCTCAACAACCGCCGCCCGCCGCTCGACCTGGCCGCCTCGGCCCGGTTCTTCGCCGAGGGCGCCGCCCTGCTGCCCAACCTGCCCAAGCTCCTGACCGGTCCCGACCTGACCGCCTTCGAGGAGCGCCGCGACCACTTCGTCGGCCGCGGCGTGCCCGACGAGCTGGCCGAGCGGGTGGCCGCGATGGTGCCCGCCTACTCGACCTTCGACCTGGTCGAGATCGCGGTCGCCACCGACCGGCCGGTGAGCGAGGTGGCCGAGGTCTACTTCGACCTGGCCGACCGCGTCCAGCTCGCCCGCCTGCGCGAACGCGTGATAGCGCTGCCGCGCGACAGCCGGTGGAACACGATGGCCCGCTCGGCGCTCCGCGACGACCTCTACGCCGCCCACGCCAGCCTCACTCATGACGTGCTGATGCACAGCAAGCCGGGCGAGGCGCCGGAGGAGCGGCTGGCCCGCTGGTCGGAGGCCAACGAGGCCGAGGTGACCCGGTCGCGGCAGACCCTGTCGGAGATCTGGGAGAGCGACGTCTTCGACCTGGCGACCCTGTCGGTGGCCCTGCGCGCGATCCGGACCCTGGTCGCCACCAGCGGTCTGCCGCGCGCTACTCCGTAGCGCTGGCCTGGGTGATCCGGCCGTCGTAGGCGATGATCTCGGCCTTCGCGGTGGAGGTGCGGGGCGGGACGAGCGCCAGGAACTGCTGGGTCTCCTGGATCCGCCGGTCTTTGAGGATCTCGGTCGTCGTCAGGTCCCACCTGGCGTCGGCCGGGATCGGCAGATGGCCGCCCACGGCGTTGGGCAGCGCCGGGATCCACTGGCTGGTGCGGGTCAGCGTGTAGAAGAGCAGGCCGCCGCCGTCGGCGGTGCGGACCGCCTGAACCGGGTAGGAGGCCGCCGCCGCGAAGATCGAGATGTACTCGTACCCCTCGGTCTTGTAGATCTTCTTCTGCGCGGCGATGTCGTCGAAGAAGCCCTTGGTCAGCGGGCCCTCCTCGATCAGGTCGGAGGTGAACCCGTCGGGGCCCTCCTCGGCGACCGTGGCGTGCAGGGGGCCCAGCAGGTTGGGGCTGATCGCGATCGACTGGTCGCGGGCGTCGAGCGAGACGGCGTAGCCCTCGGCGTCTTCGGCGATCTGGGGCAGGACGGCGCCGCTGTTCAGCAGGGTGGCGAGCCCGCGCTGCCAGAACTCGCCCTCTTTCATGAACGTCATGATCGCGGTCTGCTTCACCTTGCCGTGGCGCCGCTCGGCCACCGCCGCGAACCAGGGGGTGACCCCCTTCTGCAGGCGCGGGACGATCAGCCGGCGCGGTCCCCAGGAGTATCGGATGGGCCTGTTTTCGGATGACCGATATTCGGCCAGCACGAGCGGGTCCTGGCCGTCCCTGGCGCGGTCGAGGGCCATGCGGCCGTCGCCCATGCTCCTGATCACGTCGTCGGCGCCGAGGAAGACGTCGGCCGCCCTGGCCGCCTCGTCGAGGGTGAGGGCGGGCGGGGCCGGAGTGGGGGAGGGCTTGGTGGTGGCGGCGACCGGGCTCGGCTTGGGCGCGGGGCCCTGGCTCGTGCATCCCGCCAGCAGCAGAAAGGCCAGAGGAAGGGTCAGCGCGCGGCGCATGTGAATCCCCCTCCCTTGTGCAAAAGGGACCGTACCTGAGTCGGTCCGGTGTTCGCGTACCCTTTAGAAACGTGGCAGCCATCGATCCAGCAGAAGAGATCAACGAGCTTACCGGCACCCTGAACAGCATTCAGGACGTGCTCGACCTCGACAGCCTGCGCAAGCAGATCGCCGAGCTGGGCGAACAGGCCGCGGCACCCGACCTGTGGAACGACCCCGAGGCCGCCCAGAAGGTCACGAGCAAGCTCTCCCACCTCCAGGGCGAGGTGAACAGGGTCGAGGGCCTGACCTCCCGGCTCGAAGACCTCAAGGTCCTCTACGAACTGGCCGCGGAAGAGGGCGACGACGACACCCTGGCCGAGGCCGACAAGGAACTGGCCTCCCTGCGCACCGACATCGGCGCGATGGAGGTCCGCACCCTCCTGGCCGGCGAATACGACGCCCGCGAGGCCCTGGTGACGATCAACTCCCAGGCCGGCGGCGTCGACGCGGCCGACTGGGCCGAGATGCTGCTGCGCATGTACCTGCGCTGGGCCGAGCGCAAGGGCTACGGCACCGAGGTCTACGACACCTCCTACGCCGAAGAGGCCGGCATCAAGAGCGCCACCTTCACGGTCAAGGCGCCCTACGCCTACGGCACCCTGCGCGGCGAGCACGGCACCCACCGGCTGGTCCGCATCAGCCCCTTCGACAACCAGGGCCGCCGCCAGACCTCCTTCGCCGGGGTCGACATCGTGCCCGTGGTCGAGCAGACCGACCACATCGACATCAACGAAGACGACCTCCGGGTCGACGTCTACCGGTCGTCGGGCCCCGGCGGTCAGGGCGTCAACACCACCGACTCGGCGGTGCGCATCACCCACCTGCCGACCGGCATCGTGGTGTCGTGCCAGAACGAGCGGTCGCAGCTCCAGAACCGCGCCTCGGCGATGGCCGTCCTCCAGGCCAAGCTCCTGGAGCGCAAGCGGCAGGAGGAGGCCGCGGCGATGAGCGAGCTGCGCGGCGAGACCACCAGCTCTTGGGGCACCCAGATCCGCAACTACGTGCTGCACCCCTACCAGATCGTCAAAGACCTGCGCACGGGGGTCGAGGCCGGCAACCCGACGGCGGTGCTCGACGGCGACCTCGACGAGTTCATCGAGGGCGAGATCCGCTGGATGCGCCGCCAGGAGTCGGGCCAGGAATAGGTCAGCTGTAGGCGACCTTCAGCGCCGTCAGGGCGAGGGCGAGCACTATCACAAGGGCCACCAGAAGGGGTGGCAGTCCCAGGAATCCGTGCTGGTGCATCTTCTCCCTGGCGGCACGGCAGGAGGGGCAGCGACCCTCCACCACAGGTGCGGCGCACGCGGCGCATACCAAGTGTTCGCAGCTCATCAGCCCTTTACCTATGCCCTAATCGTTTTGTTTCCGTTATGGACGTTCCATGCCAGTGTTACCCCTAGACTGAGCTCTGGCCAACCGGAACGTCGATCTGGAGCAAAGAGACCGGCGCCCCCCGGTATGGATGTCCCCCGCCCCCTAGACTGGCATGCCGTGATGCGCCCGTGATCCATTTCGATAATGTCACCAAGGTCTATGTGAACCAGAATCGCCCTGCGCTCGACCACATCTCGGTCGACGTCGACAAGGGCGAGTTCGTGTTCCTCGTGGGGCCGTCGGGTTCGGGAAAGTCGACGTTCCTCCGCCTGGTCCTCAAAGAGGAAAGGCCCAACTCCGGCGCCATCCACGTCGCCGGCAAGGACCTCTCCAAACTCTCCAACTTCAAGGTGCCCCACCTCCGGCGCCGCATCGGATGCGTCTTCCAGGACTTCCGGCTGCTGCCCAACAAGAACGTCTACGAGAACGTGGCGTTCGCCCTTGAGGTCATCGGCAAGCCGCGCCGTTTCATCCGCAAGGTCGTTCCCGAGGTCATCGAGCTGGTCGGCCTAGAAGGAAAGGCCCACCGCATGCCCGACGAGCTGTCGGGTGGCGAGCAGCAGCGAGTGGCCATGGCGCGGGCCTTCGTCAACCGACCGATGATCCTGCTGGCCGACGAGCCGACGGGAAACATCGACCCCGCGACGAGCATCGGCATCATGAAGGTGCTCGACCGCATCAACAGGACCGGCACCACCGTCCTCATGGCGACGCACGACGCCGCCATCGTGGACTCCATGCGCAAGCGCGTGGTGGAGCTGGAGGATGGCAAGATCGTCCGCGACCAGTCGCGGGGTGTCTACGGCCAGGCTTACTAAGAAGGAAGCATGCGGGCGAATTTCATCTTCTCCGAGGTCTGGATCGGCCTCCGTCGCAACCTCACGATGACCATCGCGGTCATCGTGACCGTTGCCGTCGGCATGGCGCTGCTCGGCATCGGGCTGATGATCAACTCACAGGTCTCGAGCATGACCAGCTACTGGTCCGACAAGGTCGAGCTCTCGGTCTACCTGTGCAAGGAGAACTCCCCCTTCGAGCCGTGTACGGACAAGAAGGGGATCTCCGAGGAGCAGAAGACGGCGCTCGAGGCCGTCATCAAGGGCATGCCGCAGGTCGAGGACGTCATCTTCGAAGACTCCGCCACGGCCTACAAGAACTTCCTCGACAACCAGTCGAACAACGTCTTCGCCTCGTTCCTCAAGGTCGAAGACATGCCGGAGTCGTTCCGGGTCAAGCTGGGAGATCCCGACCAGTCGCAGGCGGTGACCGAGGAGCTGACCGGCCAGGCCGGCGTCTCCAACATCGTCAACCAGCGCCAGCTGCTCGACAGTTACTTCGGCTTCATGGACAAGCTGCAGTGGATGGCCCTGTCGGTCGCCTTCGCGATGGTCTTCGCCGCCACCCTGCTGATCGGCAACACGGTGCGGCTGTCGGCGTTCAACCGCCGTCGCGAGACCGGCATCATGCGGCTCGTCGGGGCGTCCAACGTCTACATCCAGCTGCCGTTCGTCCTCGAGGGTGTCATCGCGGGTCTGATCGGTGGTGTCCTGGCCGCCGTCATGCTCATCACCAGCAAGGTTCTGATCTTCGACAGCATCCAGAACTTCATCCCCGAAGCCCTGGGCTGGAACACCGTCGCCGGGATCATCTCCGGCACGATGGCCATCGGCGTGATCATCTGTATCCTCGCCTCGTTCATCACGCTCCGCCGTTATCTGCGGGTGTGACGAGCCGCCGGTAGGCTCTTGCCATGCCTCGTGAGACCGGGCGCAAGGTCATCGCCCAGAACAAACGTGCCCGTCACGAATACTTCATCGAAGACACCTACGAGGCCGGTCTGGTCCTGACCGGCACCGAGGTGAAGTCGCTGCGGGAGGGCCGCGCCAACCTCACCGACGGGTTCGCCGCCGTCGAGAACGACGAGGCGTGGCTCTACAACGTCCACATCCCCGAATACACCCAGGGGACCTGGACGAACCACTCCGCCAAGCGGAAGCGCAAGATGCTCCTGCACCGCAAGGAGATCGGCAAGATCTACGCCACGCTGCGGGAGAAGGGCCTCACCTTGGTCCCCCTGGCCCTCTACTTCAAAGACGGCCGGGCCAAGATCGAGATCGGCATCGGGCGCGGCAAGAAAGACTACGACAAGCGTCAGACCCTTCGTGAGAAGCAGGACAACCGGGATATGTCACGCGCCATGTCGAACGCCGTCCGGCGCAAGGGGGGCCGCTAGGCCGTGACCGCCCGTCGTCCCCTTCGGTTGGCGCTCACGCTGGCGCTTCTGGCGCCCGGCTTGACCGCCTGCTTCGAGGAGCCGTCCCCCCACGAGGCGGTCCGCGACTTTCTCGTGGGCTGGCAGAGCGGCGACTACGAGATGGCCGCCCGCCGGGCCGACGCCGACGAGGCCACCGTGGTGAAGGCGCTCGGCGACGCCAGCCTCCACCTCGACGCCGCCTCGATCCGCTTCGCGCTCGGCACCATCAGCCGCGAGGGCGACAGCGCGAAGGCCAACTTCTCCGCCGAGGTCAACCTGGGCGAGAACAACCCGCTGTGGGAGTACGACAGCGTGCTCCCGCTGCGGCTGGTCGACGGCCGGTGGAAGGTGCACTGGTCGCCCGAGGTCGTCCACCCCGACCTCCACGAGGGCCAGCGGCTCGCGGTGAAGATCGACCCCGAGCCCCGCCAGCCGATCATCGACCGCAACGGCGACACCCTCCAGGAAGACGACACCCAGTACGTCGCCCAGGTGGTGCCCGCCGAGCTCACCGACCCCGCCAAGGTCTGCGAGGAGCTCTCCAAGATCACCGGGTTCGCCCAAGACCGGCTGCTCAGCCGCATCCTGTCGGCCCCGCCGACCGACGAGGTCCCGCTGGCGACCTTCGGCCCCAACAAGTACCGCGAGCTGTCGGCCAAGCTCCAGGCGATCCAGGGCCTCACCATCGAACAGGTCCACCCGCCGGTCGCCCCCAAGTCGCCCGCGCAGATCGTCGGCCGCGTCAACGCCGTCACCCCCGAGAGCGAGCAGCAGCTCGGCGGCCCCCAGCGGGCCGGCGACACCGTCGGCCGCGACGGCCTCCAGAAGGCCTACCAAGACCAGCTCACCGGCTCGACCGAGACCCGCGTCGTCGTCCTCGACTCCAAGTCGTCGCAGCAGGTGAAGGAACTCAAGTCGTGGCCCGGCCGCAAGAACGCGCCGGTCCGCACCACCCTCGACACGGCCATGCAGCACGCCGCCGACCTGGCCGTCGCCGGCTCCCAGCCGGCCGCGCTGGTCGCCGTGCAGGCCTCCACGGGTGAGATCCGCGCCATCGCGACCAAGGGTTTCCACCAGCAGAGAGACGCCCTCGCGGGCAAGTTCCCGCCCGGCACCGCCTTCTCCATCGTGACCACCGACGCCCTGCTCAAGGCCGACCTCGACACGCAGGAGAAGATCCCCTGCACCGCCGACCGCACCGTCGGCGGCGCCCGCTTCCAGCAGGTCGGCGTCACCGCCGCCGCCCCCACCTTCGAGGCCGACTTCGCCCACGGATGCGTCACCGCACTCGCCTCCCTGGCCCGCAAGGTCAAGAGCGACGACCTGCTCCTCAGCGCCCAGCAGTTCGGCATCGGCGCCGACTGGACCCTCCCGCTCCCCGGCCACAGCGGCCACGTCCCCACCCCCGCCACCGACGCCACCCGCGCCAAGGTCATCGCCGGCACCAGCGTCCAGGTCAGCCCCCTCGCGATGGCCCTGGTCGCCGCGGCCGTCCAGTCGGGCACCTGGCGCCCGCCCGTTCTCGTCAGCAGCCCCGCCCTGCCCGACGTCAGCGCCGAGGCGGCCGCCACTCCCGCGACCCCGCCCAAGCCGATCAGCCTCGACCCCGGCCGCGTCTCGACGCTGCGTACCCTCATGAGGGCCGGAGTGACCAGCGGGTCGGCCAAGGCCGCGTCGGTCGCCGGGTCGGAGGTCTACGGCGTGGCCTCCCACGTCGGCTTCACCGACAAGAAGCAGCGCCGCCAGCTGTCGTGGTTCGTCGGCTGGCAGGGCGACATCGCCATCGCCGCGATGGTCGAGACCAGCGTCCCGGGCGCCGCCCCCGCCGTGGCGGGGTCGTTCTTCGGCGCGCTGGCGCCCTGAGGGAATACGTGTTCGCGGCGGGGTGGTTGTACGGGTAAAGTTGCGGTGTCCGGACGCTTGCGCGGACGGGTTTGACAACTGCACAGGGGGTGACCGGTTTCGACTTTGGCATTACAAGCCAGGGGAAGCGGGCCGAGGACGGCGGACATAACCTCGTTAACACTGTGACCGCAAACAAATAAGTGCCAATACCAAGGCCACTTCGGTTAGCCAGGGTTCCCTGGCTCTCGCTGCCTAAGCAGACGAGTTAAACCGTGTCAGCCCGGGACCGCCTCCGGCCCGGGATCTGGCATCGCTAGGAGGCTCCACCATCTTCGCCGGCCGCGGGGGAGGATGGGAAAACAAACAGCGGATGAGCCCGTCGGCGACTCGCCTGTGAGAGCGCCGGGGCTGAGAAAACGCTAAACAGGCTGCGCCCGGAGAAGCCCTGACTCGGTGCTGAAGGACGCGGGTTCGATTCCCGCCACCTCCACTCTCGGAATGGCCCGTGGTTGACGCCCCTTCGGGGCGGCTGCCGCGGGCCATTCCTCGTTTCTACGGGGGGCGACCCCCGAACCCCCCGATGCGAAGGGGCTGGCGCCCCCTCGCGCTCCCCCTGGTGCGCGTTCGCGCCCCTGGCGTCGCTTGCGCTCCGGGGTCGCTGCGCTCCGGGGTCGCTGCGCTCCCTGGCGATGGGCTCCGCCCCTCGCGCTCCCTGGCAAGGCCTCGCTTCGCTCGGCTTTCGAATCCGAACGATCCGGCGATGAGGGTCCTGATGAACGTTCGTACGACGGGTACCTCAGTGCGATTGACGCATTTTCACCCCATGAAAGTGGGGTGATGCGCTGCAGATCCCTCGATTGTGGGAGTGCTGCCCCGTCCCAAGGAGTTCGGTGAAGGCTTCACGCCGCTCATCTGCGGAAGGGTTGCGGTGTTAGTGTGGTACAGCGTGGTACGGGTGGAGGGTGGAGATGAGCGGGAGATCGCGGCCGGTTGATGTCAGTGTGCGGCAGTTCGTCAATGACTCGGGGAGTGTTACGCGAGGGCTGCGGCGGGGGCAGCGGTATGTGTTGACCATCAATGGTGAACCGCTTGCCGATGTCGTCCCGATCAAGCGTCGGCGTGCCGTTCCGACCGGCGAAGTGTTGGCGATCTTCGCCGGTGCGCCTGCTCTTGATGTCGACGAGTTGCGTGCCGACCTGGACGCCGGTATCGATCAGGAACTGCCTCACGATCCCCTTGAGGGGACCGGTCTGTGAGACACGCGGAAGGTGTGCTGGATACGAACATCGTGGCGGTGCTGGCCCTCCACAACGCTGATGAACTTCCGGAGGCGGTGCTCATCACCGCTGTGACGCTCGGTGAGTTGTCTGACGCGCCGCACGCGACCGACGATCCGATCAGGCGGGCTCGGCGGATGGCGGTGCTGCAGCATGTCGAGGCCACATTCGACGCGCTGCCCTACGACGACGAGGCCGCTCGTATGTACGGCCAGATCTGTGCGGCCGTTCGAGCCGGTGGTCGGCAGCCGCGAGGCCGAGTGGCCGATCTGATGATCGCCGCGATCGCCGCGAGCAACGGGCTCCCTCTCTACACCGCCAATCCCAAAGACTTCGCCGGGCTCGAGGACATGGTGGAGATCGTGGCCGTGCCGCGGCCTCCGGATGCCACTGCTTGACGGTCTAGGAACGGCTGACCAGGACGCCCTCGAACAGCTCCTCCCGTACGGACGTCAGCCCCAGCTCCAGCGCCCCCGCCAGCACCGGGTTGCCCTCCAGTGCCGACAGCCGCACCTGAGGGCGCGAGTGCGCCAGCGCGTGCAGCTCCCGTTCGACCAGGTCACGCAGCAGTTCCCCGCCCGCCACCGGCAGGCCCCCTGTCAGCACCACCAGGCCCGGATCGACGACCGAGGCGATGGCCGCCAGGCCCACGGCCAGGCGGGAGGCGACCAGGCGGAGGCCCGCGCGGGCCTCTTCGGCCGCTCGGTCGGTGCCCTGGGACAGGGCTACCGCGGCCGTCATGGCGCGGCGGAAGTCGGGGGCCTCCACGCCGTAGGTGCGGAGGAGGTCGTGGACTGCCGGGCCGCCCACCAGGGCCTGGTAGCCGTGGTGGCCGAAGCGGCCGCCGTCACGGGCGGTGGCCACGCCGGGGGTGGGCATGTAGCCCACCTCGCCCGCGCCGCCGAAGAAGCCCCGGTGCAGGCGGCCCCCTATGACCAGGGCCGAGCCCAAGCCCTCGTCGGCCCACAGGAGGACGAAGTCGGGGTGGTCGGTCGCGGCGCCGTGGGCCTGTTCGGCCAGGGCCACGAGGTTGACGTCGTTCTCCACGTCGACCTCCGTCCCCAGGCCCTCGCGCAGGGTGGGGAGGAGGTCGGGGATGCGCCAGCCGGGCAGGTCCTCGTCGGTGGCGTAGGACAGCAGGCCCGTGGTGGGGTCGACCGCGCCCTGCACGCCGATCACGATCCGGCGCAGCGGGACGGGCGGGGTCGCCCCGGCGATCGCCGAGGCCAGGCGGTCGACCAGTGGACCGGGGGTTCCTTCCGTGAGGTCTACGGTGTGTTCGCCCCGGATCGTCCCGGTGAGGTCGGCGATCTGGACGCTGATGCGGTCGTGGGTGACGTCCAGGGCGGCGACGTGGGCCGAGTCGGGGTTGATGCGGTAGATCTCCGCCGTGGGGCCCGGCTGGCCCGCGCGGATGCCGTCGGCGACCACCAGGCCCGCCTCTTGGAGGCGGGCCAGGAGCTGGAAGGCCGTCGGTTTGGAGAGGCCGGTGAGCTCGCCGATCTCGGGACGGGTCAGCGGGCCGCGTTCGAGCAGGACCCGGAGGGCCCGGCCTTCGTTGATCGCGCGCATCAGGCTGGGGGTCCCGTGAAGGGGAGGCTTCACTGCATCTCCGCGGCGATGATCATGACGAGGTGAGGGTCAAAGCGTACAGCGCGATCGCGGCGAAATCGTCGGCCGGCTCGGAGGCCTGCCAGGAGCGGACGTCGTCGACGAAGCGGCTGCCGTGGCCGGTGAACTCGTTGTACACGTCGACGCCGTTGGGCGGGCAGGGGGGCATCTCGTCGAAGTGGCCGCCGAGACCGTCTTCGAACAGGCCGGCGCTGTTCGGGCCGTTGACCACCGCGCCCGTTGCGGGCTTGCCGGTGATGTTGGCGATCTGGTGGTGCGGGCAGGCGATGGAGTTGGCGCCCGCGCCGGCCACGAAGGAGACGCCCCACGGGTTGGCGCCGAGGGTCCAGTTGCGCTGCTGGGTGCCGAAGGCGTCGTAGGAGCGGTCGCCGGTCACCTTGCGGTAGAGGCGGGTGGTGGCGGCCAGGCCGAAGGCGTGCGGGACGGAGTCGAACTCGTCGTGCTGGGCGCCGGCGCGGAAGGGGTCCTTGGCGGCTCGGGCGGCGCCGATGTCGAGCTGGGCCTTCAGGCCGGCGATCAGGTCGGCCTCCGAGACGGCCAGGCCCCTGGCGCGTGCGGCCCGGATGGCGGTGATCAGGTCGGCGTGGGCGAGGGCGCTCACGTCGTACAGGTTGAGGGTGTCGCCCTGGTCGTCGTCGAGGTAGCCGCGGGCCCAGCGGGCGGCGTCGGCCAGCCACTTTCCGGCCCTCGGGTCGCGGAGGCGCTGGGCGGCGAGGGTCATCTGGGTGGCGCCGAGTTCCATGTCGTCGCGCCAGACGCTCTCGGGGTAGAAGGCGTGCGGCAGCGAGGTGACCAGCTGGCCCACGTCGGTGGTCTTGGCCATCGCGTACACGGAGGCGGCCTGTTCCAGCAGGTGGGCGGCCTTCTTGCGGTCGGGCTCCAGCTGGGCGGCCAGGGCGAAGGCGGCGGCGGTGCGGCCCGCGAGGTTGGGGCTGATCGGCTGGCCGGGGGCGGCAGCGCGGAACACCGGGCGGTTGCGGATGAACTGGTGGCCCTCGGCGGTGTCGGTGTCGTCGGCCTGGGGGAGGCGCCAGATGTCGTGGTCGCCGATGAAAGTGCCCTCTTCGTTGCCGGCGCCGACGCCGACCTGGATGTAGAGGGTCTTGGACTTCTCGTCCCACATCTTGTCGAGGTACTTCAGGCCGTGGGTCGCCTCGTCGCGCAGGGCCGCGGTGTGGACCCTGCCGTCTCGCTGGGCGGCGAAGAGCAGGGTGTCGACGTACGACAGGATGTGGGTGAACTTGAGGTAGTCGCCGGCGTCGAACCAGCCGCCCTCGACGTCGACCGGGCCGCCGACCTTGGTCAGCTCGCCCTTGATCTGGTCGGTGTCGGGGCCGGTGAACGTGGGCCAGTCGTAGACCGACGCGGCGCGGTCGTTGTGGTGGGTGGTGTCCCGCTGAAGGCCGAAGAAGCCCAGGATGTCGGTGGCCGGGTTGTGCTTGGGGGCGATCTGGAACTCGGCCGAGGTGGTGCCGCCGGCCTTGATCCGGTAGCGGCCGGGGGCGCGCAGCTTCGAGACGTCGAGGTCGTACACGTGGGGATAGCCGCTGTTCCAGGCGCCCCGGTCGCGGCCGGCGTGGCCGGTGAGCACGGTCCGGCCGCGGTGGTCGACCACGGTGAAGCGGCCGGCCGCGCCGCTCGTCATCAGATAGGCGTGCTTGCTCTCGCCCGGCAGGAAGCCGACCTGGTCGACCCGGACGTGGCTGGGGGTGGTGTCGGCCCATGCCGGGGCGGTGGTCGCGCACGCCGCCAGCGCCAGCGCGAGGGCGGCGGGGAACAGCCTGGTCATTCGCTCCTCCTGAAATGTTCACGAACACGGGTGCGCGCGGAGTCGTCCGCGTGGAACAGGTCCAGTCCGGCCAGGGCGGCGCCCGCGACCGGCGGGAGGGTGCCGACCACGACCTGCGCGCGCGGTGCGCTCGCGCCGATCGCGGCCTCGATCAGTCCGTGCATGTACGGGTCTTTCGCGGTCAGCACGCTGCCGCCGAGCACCACCTCGGCGGCGGCGTCGAGCAGGCCCAGCCGTTGGAGGCAGACGCGCGCCAGCACGGCGACCTCCTCGGCCTGGCGGGTGACCACCTCCCTGGCCACCGGGTCGCCGCCGGCCGCGACGGTGAACAGGCCCGGTACGAGCTCATGCAGCCTAGCCGGGGACAAATCGCCGAAATGCAGTGATAGCACCACTTCTTGAACGGTGGCCGTGCCGAAGTGGCCGACGACCAGATCGGCCAGCGCGGTCGACGGGCCGCGGCCGTCCTCCATGCGGGCGGCGTGCCACAGGATCCAGTCGGCCAGTTCCTCGCCGCCGCCCCAGTCGCCGCTCCGCCTGCCGAGCGCGGGGAACCGCGCCACCTCGCCCGAGGGGGCGACGCCGACGGCGTTGATCCCGGCCCCGCACACCACCGCGACGCCCCACGGCCGCGCGGCCCCGGCGCGCAGCACGGCGAAGACGTCGTTGGCGACGTTCACCTCCTTGGCGCACCCGCGCAGCAGGAACTCCGCACGCAGCGCATCTTCTTCGGCGGGGAAGTCGGCCCCGGCCAGGTAGCCGGCCAGCGCGTCGGCGTACGGCGGGCCGTGGCCGAGCAGGTCGCGGGCGGCCCGGTCGACCACGTCGGCGGCGGCCTCGACACCCTCGCTCTGCGGCAGGAAGGGGCCGGTGCGCACGGTGGCGAGCACCGCGCCGTTCTCGGCGACCAGGGCGAGATCGGTCTTGCTGTTGCCCCCGTCGACCGCGAGCACCGTCCTCACCCCTTGACCCCCGTCAGCGTGACGCCTTCGATGAAGACCTTTTGGGCGAAGAGGAACACGACGATCACCGGCGCGGTCACCAGCAGGGTCGCCGCCATGGTCAGGTTCCACTGCACGCTGTGGAAGGCCTTGAAGGTGGCCAGCCCGAGCGACAGGGTCCAGCCCTCCTGGTCGACGCCGGCGTACAGCAGCGGCCCGTAGTAGTCGTTCCAGCAGTAGAAGAACGAGAACAGCGCCACCGCGGCGATGGCCGGGCGGGCCATCGGCAGGATGACCGTGAACAGGATGCGCACGTCGGAGCAGCCGTCGACGCGGGCCGCGTCGGTGTAGTCGCGGGGGATCGTGATGAGGAACTGGCGCAGCAGGAAGATCGAGAAGGCGTCGCCGAACAGCATCGGCAGGATCAGCGGCCACAGCGAGTCGGTCAGCCCGAGCCGCGCCCACACCAGGTAGATCGGCACCGCGACGACCTGCGGCGGCAGCATCATCGCGCTGATCACCACGAGGAAGGCGACCTTGCCGCCCCGGAACCGGAACCGCGACAGCGCGTAGGCCGCCGGGATCGACGAGGCCAGCATGAAGACCGTCGCGAGGGAGGCGTACAGGAAGGTGTTGGCCGTCCAGGTGAGCAGTTCGGAGCGGGCGAACACCTCGGCGAAGTTGTCCCAGTTCCACTGGTCGGGCCACAGGCGGCTGGTGAGGGCCTGCTCGTCGGTCATCAGCGCGGTGAGCGCGATGAAGACGATCGGGCCGAGGAACATCAGCGCCAGGGCGATGGCGATGGCGTGCTGGGCGATCCAGACCAGGCCGCGTCGGCGCCTCACGAGGCCGCCTCCGCCCGGCCGAACTGGCGCAGCAGCACCAGGGTGAACACCATCGAGACGGCGAACAGCATGAGGGCGTACACGCAGGCCAGGCCCATCGACCAGTCACGGAAACCGGTGTGGAACAGGTGCTGGGGCAGGGTGAGCAGCGCGCCGTCCGGGTAGCCGGGGGTGAAGGTGGTGCCGGCCGAGTCGGTCGCGCCGGAGGCGACCCGGGAGGCGATCATCGCCTGGGTGAAGTACTGCACCGCGTAGATCACACCGGTCACGGCCGAGAACATCAGCACCGGGGAGATGACCGGCAGCGTGATGCTGCGGAACTGCCGCCATGCCCCCGCGCCGTCGATGGCAGCGGCCTCGTACAGATGCTTCGGTACGTCGAGCAGCGCGGCCAGGAAGATCATCACGGTGTTGCCCGCCCCCCACAGGGCCAGCAGGGTGAGGCTCGGCTTGGCCCACGCGGCACTGCCGAACCAGTCGGGACCGGTGATCCCGACCAGGGCCAGCAGCTGGTTGACCGGGCCGGTGGCCGGGTTGAGCAGGTAGACGAAGGCGACCGTGCCCGCCACCATCGGCACCAGCGACGGCAGGTAGAAGATCGTGCGCAGGATCCCGCCGCCGCTTTTGAGCTTGGTCAGCAGCTGCGCGACGCCGAGCGCGAACAGCAGCTGGGCCGGGACCATGAAGACCACGAGCCACAGCGTGTTGAGCGCCGAGCGCCCGAGCCTGGTGTCGGACAAGGCGTAGCGCCAGTTGTCCAGGCCGACGAACTCCAGCGTGAACAGGTCGTAGCGGTGGAAGGAGAAGTACACCGTGGAGGCCAGCGGATAGACGAAGAAGACCGCGATGCCGATGATCCACGGGGCCAGCCAGACGAGGGCGCGGACGCCCTCGCCCCGGGTGGAGGCCGCCATCATCAGCTCCCGGACAGCTTCCGCTTGTCGTCGATGCGCGCGTCTACCTCCGCCAGGCCGGCGTCCAGATCCTTGACCGCGCCCTTCTCCCACTCGATGAGGAAGGTGGAGAAGGCGTCCTGGTTGAAGACGCTGTTGACGTTCGCGGGCAGGGTCGAGGTCTTCGGGTGGGCGAAGATGTCGAGGAAGGTGGCGAACCTGTCGTCCTTGGCCAGGCCGGGGTGGTCCATGGCGGCCTTGGTGGTGGGCACGTTGCGCAGCGCGTTCGACAGCGTCACCAGCGACTCGGTGTCGGTGGTCAGGTATTTGACCAGCTCCCAGGCCTGCTGCGGGTGCTTGGCGCCCTTCGGTACGCCGATGACGGTGCCGGCGGTGAAGCCGCTGCCGTACAGGTCGGGCTTGTCGTCGGCGACGGGCAGCGGCGCGGTGCCGTAGTCCATGTCCTTGGCCTCGGGGTCGGCGGCGATCATGGCGTTGCGCCACTCGCCGTCGAGGACCATCGCGACCTTGCCCTCGAAGAAGGGGTGCTCGGCGCCCCACTCGTCGCCCAGGCCCTTGCGGAACTTCTCCAGCTTGTCGTAGCCGTACCAGTCGACGAGCTCCTTCTGCCACTGGAGCAGCTGCTTCCAGGCCGGGTCGGAGCCGATGGCCGAGGTGCCGTCGTCGTTGTACCACTTCGCGCCGACCATCGGCCCGAGGTGGCTGGGGGAGTTCTCGTAGTACTGGAAGCTCGGGATGAACCCGGCGACCTCGATGTTGCCCTCGGCGTCGCGGACGGTGAGCTTCTTGGTCAGCTCGGTCAGCTCCGACAGCGTCTTCGGCGGCTGCTCGCCCTTCATCAGGGCCTTGTTGTAGTAGAGGCCGTAGGCGTCGGCGAGCAGCGGCATCGTGCACCGCTTGCCCTCGAACTCCGTGTACGACCGCGACGCCGCCGGCAGCACGTTCAGGTCGATGCCGTCCTGCGCGATGACGGGCGTGAGGTCCTGGAACGCCCCGCTCTTGCACCACTGGGCGACGTTGTCGGTGGTGAACGAGGCCGCCACGTCGGGCGCCTGGCCGCCCCGGATCGCCTGGGTGATCTGGGCGTCCTGGATGCCCTTCTGCGCGACCACCTTGATCTGCGGGTACTTCGCGGTGAACCCCGCGATGGCGTCTTCGAACGCCTTGGTCTCGACGTCGGTGGAGAAGCCGTGCCACAGCTCCAGCGTGGCGGCGGGCAGCGCGGCGGGGTCGGTCGAGGTGGTCGTGGGTTTGGCGCCGAGGGCGGGCGGCGCGGAGTTGCCCGCGGTGCACGCGGTCAGCGTCAGGGCCAGCAGTCCGGCTGCCGCGAGGGGGAGAGAGCGCACGTGGTGCCTCCTATGACCAGGGATGCACGGCAAGTTAGTAAGTCTTCCTAACTTTCCATGGACCCTAGGACGGCCCTATGGACGGGTCAAGGGGCGACATCAACTCGTAACAGCGCCTGGCGGGCAACAGTCCTTACGACCAGCTGAGGCGGCCGGCGTGGTGGAGATGGTCGAAGACGGCCTGGTTGGCGGGGGAGACCCGGTCGCGGTCGGCGTAGGTGAGCCAGGCCAGCTCGGCGATCTCGCCGCCCGGGGTCGGCTCGCCCTCGTGGTCGGCGGTGTAGCAGGTGATCCGCACGATGACGCCGTCGGTCCGGCCGTGGGCCCCCGCCTCGAAGACGCCCACCAGGACGGCCGTGCCCGGGGCGATGGTCACGGTGAGCTCCTCGCGGATCTCCCGCACCAGGGTGTCGAGGTCGGTCTCGCCGGGTTCGCGCTTGCCGCCGGGGACGTAGTAGGCGTCCTTGCCGTGCGACCGGGCGCCGAGGATCCTCCCGTCGCGGAGGCAGATCCAGGCGATCTTGTCGATGGTGCCGTTCATGGGTGCCAGTGTGGTCTGTACCCCGAGCGAACTGGACCGCTGGATCAACGGGGTGCCGCCCCGGGGATTCGAACCCCGACTGCCCGTGTCCTGAGCACGGTGCCTCCTGCCGTTGGGCTAGAGCGGCTTGGTACGTCCGGCGGGATTCGAACCCGCGACCTCCGGCATCTCGGGCCGGCGCCTCTCCCGTTGGGCTACGGACGCGTGAATTCGGCGCATGAAAAAGCCGCCGGGTCGTCACCTGGCGGCTTCGCGGGCGTTTCCCCTTTTATTCAGCCGGGGATCGCCGCTGCCGCAGGACCAGGACGAGCAGGAGGCCGCCGGCCTGTTCCTGCCGGGCTTCGTAGCTCATGGAATCGTCCTTTCCTGCTTGACTGGAGCGGCTGCTGTTGTCGAAAACCGTAGCCGCTCACAACGGCGCGGGCGAATTGTTTAATGGACGGCGATGAGGTCGGCGGCAGCCTCATCGCCGCGAATTTCAGCCGTAGGTCGGATATTGCGGCCAGCCCACGGGAGAGTCCTCCCAGTCTTCCTGGCGGCCCCACGGCGTGAGGTCGAGGAAGCTGTGGGTGAAGACCAGGCGGTCGACCCCGCGCGCCGTCGTGTTGTAGGTGCGGTAGACCCGGTCTCCGTCGCGGAGGAAGACGCTCAGCATGAAGCCCCGGCCCGCGCCGCAGTCGTCGGAGAACGTCGTGCCGTTCGACGACAGGAACGGCAGCGTCCAGCCGCGTTCGGCCTTGTAGGCCTCGATCTGGGCCAGCGGCATGTTGGAGATCGTCGCCCAGCTGACGCCCTTCTCGGCCAGCGCCGGCAGGGCTCCCGCCGGGACGTTGTCGGTGAACTTGGTGCAGCCGGGACAGAAGTGGCGCGGGCCGTTGTCCATGAACTGGTAGACGATCAGCTGGTCGCGGCCCTCGAAGAGATCGAGAAGCGTGCGGGGCCCGTCGGGACCCGCGAAGACGTAGTCACTCCGGAACTCCGTCATCGGGAGCCGGCGGCGCTGGGCGGCGACGGCGTCTTCGGCCCGTGTGGCCTCCTTTTCCGCTTTCAGGAGGTTATCGCGGGCAAGTTGCCACTCTTCAGGTGATACGACTGGTGGTTTGCTCATAGGCGGATTCTGCCCAATGGGTATGACAGAAACCGAGGGTGCCCAGGTCAAGGGGGATGCAGATGGAACTGGACGGGCAGCGGGTCGTTCTCCTCGGGGGCACCTCAGGCATCGGGTTCGGGGCCGCGCGGATCGCGGCGGCCCACGGGGCCGAGGTCGTCGTGGTCTCCTCCCGCGAGGAGAACGTCCGCCACACCCTCGACCAGTTGCCCGATTCAGCGTGGGGAGACGTCGCCGACTTCAGCGACCCGGACGCCATCGAGAGCGTCATCGGCCGCATCGGGCGTCTGGACCATCTGATCTACACGGCCGGGGAGCCCCTTTACATCTCCCCGGTCGAGCATCTCGACATCGCCGTGGCCCGTGAGTACTTCCAGATCCGCTTCTTCGGCGCGCTGGCCGCCGCGAAGGCCGCGCGGGGCCGGATGCCCGACACGGGCAGCATCATCGTGACGGCGGGGGTGGCCAAAGACCGGCCGGGGTTCGGGTGGGCGGGGCCGGCGTCCATCTCGGGGGCGCTTGAGGCGTTGACGAAGGCGCTGGCCGTGGAGTTCGCGCCCGTACGGGTCAACTGCGTCGCCCCCGGGGTGATCAGGTCGCCGCTGTGGCAGGGGACGCTCCACGTCGAGGAGATGTACCAGGAGATCGCCGACACGTGCCTGGCCGGGCGGGTGGGCGAGATCGAGGACGTGGCCAAGGCCTACCTCTACCTGATGACCCAGGACTACTCGACCGGGATGGTGCTGACCGTCGACGGGGGCCTCACCCTCGTCTGACAGACTGTCCGGCATGTCGGTGGAGGAGGTCTGGCGAGGGCTCGGACTGCCGGGCATCGTCGACGTGCACACCCATTTCATGCCCCAGCGAGTGCTCGACAAGGTGCAGGCCTATTTCGCCGGCGCCGAGGCCTACCTCGGGTTCCCCTGGCCGATAGCCCACGGGAACGACCCCGACGACCACGTGAAGAGGCTGCGGGAGTTCGGCGTGGTCGCGTTCACCTCGATGATCTACGCCCACAAGCCCGGCATGGCGGCCTGGCTGAACGCGTGGGCGCGGGAGTTCGCCGCCGCCACCCCCGGCTGCGCCCTCACGGCGACCTTCTTCCCCGAGGAGTCCGCCGCCGACTACGTACGCGAGGCGCTGGAGAGCGGCGCCCGGGTGTTCAAGGCCCACCTGCAGGTGGGGGAGTACGACCCCCGCGACCCGCTGCTCGACGACGTCTGGGGGATGATCGCCGACGCGGGGGCGCCGGTGGTCACCCACTGCGGGTCGGGGCCGGTGCCGGGGCGGTTCACCGGGCCGGGGCCGATCACCGGCGTGCTCGAACGGCATCCCCGGCTCAGGGTCGTCGTGGCGCACATGGGGCTGCCCGAATACGGCGCGTTCCTCGATCTGGCCGGGCGGTTCCCGGGGGTCGGCCTCGACACGACCATGGCGTTCACCGAGTTCACCGAGCAGGCGTGGCCGTTCCCGCCGTCCGACCGCTCACGCCTGCTCGACTACGAAGACCGCATCCTGTTCGGGAGCGACTTTCCCAACATCCCCTACGCCTACGCGGAGGCCGTCGGCGCGCTGGTCCGGCTCGACCTCGGCGACGACTGGCTCCGGGCGGTGCTCTACGGCAACGGCGTTCAGATCTTGCGGCCGATGGCGCCGTAGGCGCCGTGCTCGCGGTCGGGGAACAGGTCGGGGTCCTCGTCGGGCCGCCACAGGGCGACCGGGACCATGCCGGGGTCGACCAGCTCGAAGCCCTCGAAGTACTCGCTGATCTGCTCCTTGGAGCGCGGGGTGAAGCCGAGGTTGGGCGTGCGGTAGGCGTCGGCGGCGTTGCCGACCGCCTTGGGGAAGAAGTCGGCCGTCACGTGGCTGACCGCGAAGTAGCTGCCGGGGGCCAGCGCCTCGGTGTACTGGCGGACCAGCCCGGGCGGGTCCTCCTCGTCGGTGATGAACATCAGGGTGCCGACGATGACCAGCGCCACGGGCTGGTCGAAGTCGATGACGTCATTGATCTCCGGGTGTTCGAGGATCGACTTCGGGGCGCGCAGGTCGGCCTCGACGTAGCAGGTGCGGCCCTCGCGGGTGCTGCGGAGCAGGGCGCGGGCGTGCGTCATGACGATGGGGTCGTTGTCGACGTACGCGATCCGGGCCGCCGGGTTGACCTGCTGGGCGACCTCGTGGGTGTTGCCCTGGGTGGGGATGCCGGTGCCGATGTCGAGGAACTGCGTGACGCCCTGTTCGGCGAGGAACCGCACGGCCCGGCCGAGGAAGGCGCGGTTGTCCCGGGCCCCCTGGACGATGCCGGGCGCGACGGCGGCGGTGCCCTCGGCGACCTTGCGATCGGCCTCGAAGTTGTCCTTACCGCCCAGCCAGTAGTCGTACACGCGGGCCGAATGGGGAACCGACGTGTCGATTTTGGGGGCGTTCTCGTCACGCGGGGACGCCCAGGGCAATAAGTTCTTCGGCTCCGACATCAGGTCTCCAAGGGAGGTCGCGGCTCCGGTCAGCATAGACCCCTTGATCGCGGACGAAGCCTTGTTCCCGGCGTATGCCGTTAAAGACGGGCATACTCCGCTATTTCGGACAGCAAGGTGCGCTTTCCGGCCTCGTCCATGAACGACGCCCGGACCGCGTTTCCGGCCAGGTCGGCGATTCCGGCGCGGTCGAGGCCCAGCAGCTGGGCGGCGACGGCGTACTCCTTGTTGAGGGAGGTGCCGAACATGGGCGGGTCGTCGCTGTTGACGGTGACGAGCACTCCGGCCTTGACCAGCTCGGGCAGCGGGTGCTCCTCCAGCGACGCTACGGCGCGGGTGCAGACGTTGGACGTCGGGCAGACCTCCAGCGCGATCCGGTTCTCCGCCAGATGCTCCAGCAGGGCGGGGTCACCGGCGCTGCCGATGCCGTGGCCGACGCGCTCGGCCTTCAGCTCGCGCAGCGCCTCCCACACCGTCTCGGGGCCGGTGGTCTCCCCGGCGTGCGGGAGCGAGTGGAGGCCCTCGGCGCGGGCGGCGTCGAAGTAGGGGGCGAACTGCTTCCTCGGCACGCCGACCTCCGGACCGCCGAGGCCGAAGCCGATCAGGCCCTCGGGGCGCTGGTCGAGGGCGATCCGCAGGGTGCTCTCGGCCGCCGGGATGCCCAGCTCGCCGGGGATGTCGAAGATCCACCGGAAGGTGAGGCCGTGGTCGCGCAGGACCCGGGCGCGGGCGTCCTCGATGATCTCGCAGAACTGCTCCGGGGCGAACCCGTTGATCAGGTGGGTGTACGGCGTCACGGTCAGCTCGACGTAACGGGCGTTCTGCGCCGCCAGGTCACGGCCGACCCCGTAGAAGAGCTGCCACAGGTCTTCGGGGTCGCGGATCAGGTTGAGGACCGAGACGTACACCTCGATGAAGTGGGCGAAGTCGCGGAAGGTGAAGAACTCGGCCAGCCGCTCGGGGTCGGCGGGCACGGGGGTGCTGCCCTCGTGGCGGGCGGCGAGCTCGGCCACCACCCGGGGGGAGGCGGAACCGACGTGGTGGACGTGCAGCTCCGCCTTGGGCAGACCGGCGATGAAGGACTCCAGATCTGATGTCACGTGACCGACCGTAACAACCGACCCGATCGAACACCCAACTTCTTACATGGAATTGTCAGCTTCCGCCGGGAAGTTCGCCCAGCGTCACCTGAACGGTCGTCTGAGTGCCGTCCGAGTGCCGCACCACGACCGGCACCTTCTGGCCCGGCTTCAACGTCGCGAGCACCTCGCTCAGGGTCGCGGTGTCCTCGGTGGCCTTGCCGTTCACGCTGGTGATGACGTCGCCGGTGCGGATCCCGGCCTTCTCACTCGGGCCGTTCCTGGTGACCGCGCCGACCTGGACGCCCATCGGCTCTCCGTCCCGGCCGATGGCCGTCCCCACCTGGACGCCCAGGGCCGCCCGGCGCGTGTTGAGCACCCGGCCGTTCTGGACGATCTGCCGCGTGATGTCGGTGGCCGTGGCGCTCGGGATGGCGAACCCGATGCCGTCGGCGGGGCCCTGCTCCGGGTTGTTGGCACCCAGGGTCGGAATGCCGATCACCTGCCCGTGCAGGTCGACCAGGGCGCCGCCGCTGTTGCCCGGGTTGATCGGGGCGGAGGTCTGGACGGCGTTGGCGATGGTGGCGCCCGGCATGCCGCCCTCACGGGGGCCGATGACCGTACGGCCGAGCGCCGACACGATGCCCGAGGTGACGGTGCCGGAGAAGCCGAGCGGGTTGCCCATGGCCAGCACGATCTGACCCACCCGGAGCTTGGTCGAGTCGCCGAAGACCGCCGGGGTCAGGCCGCGCGGGTCGGTGACCTTGATGACGGCCAGGTCGCCGGCCGGGAAGGAGCCGACGAGGGTGGCCTTGCGGGCCGCCCCGCCCGTCGGGACGGTGACCTCGAAGTCGCGGGAGTCGCCCACGACGTGGGCGTTGGTCACGACGTGGCCCTGGTTGTCGAACACGATGCCCGAGCCCAGGGCGTTCCCGGTGGTGATCTGCACGATCGACGGGAGCACCTGGTGGATGACGTCCTCGTACAGCGACTCCAGGCTCAGGGCTTGCTGGGCCGGCGTCACCGGCGCGCCCGGCACGGTCGACGAAGGGGTCGCGGACGGGGTCGCCGTCGCCGTACCTGGCGACGAGTTGGCACAGCCTGCCGCCGCCGCGAGACAGGCGAGAACGGCGATCCGGGTGATGACCGGCGAGAATTCCATGCGCTCCTGTCTACCCAGGTGGATCACCGGATTCCAGCACCGTTGGAGCGTGCCATCGTCCGGCTTCGATCATGAATATTGACGTAATCTGCCGTCATGGCGGACGAACTCGGCACCCCTGCCCGGCCGTCGGCACGCTCCTACGACGCGCCAACCACCCCCATCCCGGTCTATCGCCCTCCCGTCGAGGTCGAGCAGGCCCCCGCTCCCGCCCCGCCGCCGCCCTCCGGCGGCAACCGGGCGCGGGTCCTGTGGACGGTCTTCGCCGCGCTCGTCACGGTCGCCGCGGTGGTCTTCGCCTTCTCCGCGTTCTCCGCCGACGAGCCGGTCCGCGAGGTGGCGGTGCTGCCCGCCGCAGACTCGGCCTCGGCGCCCGCGGCCCCCGCGCCCACCCGCACCCCGCTCTCGCTGCCCGCGCCTCCGGCCGGGAAGAGACTGGCCGTCTATTCGGGAGCCGGCACGCCCACCGCCGGCCTCGTCGACGACCGGCGCTCGGGCATCGCGTACGCCGCCTTCGCCGCCCCCTGGGAGCAGGTCAAACCCGACCCCTTCCAGTTCCGCCAGCGGGCCGGCCAGGCCGTCATCGCCTCGGCCCCGATCCCCGGCGCCGACCCCGGCACCCCCAAGACCGCCGCGCAGTGGCGTGCCCTGACCGCCAAGGCGGCCCGCTGGACCGTCACCCGCTACCAGCCCGAGGAGGCCACCTTCCAGTGGACCGCCTCGCAGCGGACGCGCAACGGCATCGGCTGGGTGCTCGGCTACCGGGTGGCCTGGGAGACCGGGGGCAAGCGGCGGACCGCCGAGGCGGTCGTGGCGCTCATGAAGACCGAGGGGAAGCCCGCGATGCTTTTCGCCTCGGTGCCCGATTCGCGGAAAGAGCTGCGTAAAGACCTGAACGTCCTGCTTGAGACGCTTCGCCCCCGGTAGCCTCGAAGCTTCTTCTAGAATATGATTCTGTCCACATTGCCGAGTGTGGAGGGGTCTTATGGCGATCGGGCTGAGCGAAGAGCACGAAGCGCTGCGCGAGTCGGTGACGGGATGGGCGCGGCGTCACATCACGCCGCAGGTCGTCCGGGCCGAGCCGGCCGCACGACCTCCGTTCTGGTCCGGCCTCGCCGACCAAGGGCTGCTCGGCCTGCACCTGCCCGAAGAGGTCGGGGGCTCCGGATACGGCCTGCTGGAGGCCGCCGTGGCGGTCGAGGCCCTGGCCGAGAAGCTCGCGCCCGGCCCCTACGTGCCGACCGTGCTGGCCGGCGCCGCGATCCACGCCGCCGACAGCAAGGCCCACGGGGAGCTGCTGTCGGGCCTGGCCGACGGGTCGCTGACCGGCGCGCTCGCCCTCGACGCGAGCCTGACCGGCGCCGACCGGGTCTCCGGAGTGGCCGAACAGGTGCTCGGCGCGGCCGAGGCCGACGTGCTGGTGCTGCCGGTCGGCGACAGGTGGGTGGTCGTCGAGGCCTCCGCCGCGACCGTGACCCCGATCCCGGCGCTCGACCTCACCCGGGGCGTCGCGCGGGTCGAACTGGCCGACGCCGAGGCGCGCTTCCTCGACGGCCTGACCACCGAGACCGTGCGTCACCTGGCGGCCGTGCTGCTGGGCGCCGACGCCATCGGGGTGGCCTCCTGGTGTGTGACCGCCGCCGCCGACTACGCGAAGGTCCGGGTGCAGTTCGGCCGTCCGATCGGCCAGTTCCAGGGCATCAAGCACAAGCTCTCGCGCATGCTGGTCGCGCTGGAGCAGGCCCGCGCGACCGTCTGGGACGCCACCCGCGCCACCGGCGACGAGCGCGACTACGCGGCGGCGATCGCCGGGGTGGTCGCCCCCGACGCGGCCGTGCAGTGCGCCAAGGACGCCATCCAGACCTTCGGCGGCATCGGCTACACCTTCGAGCACGACGCCCACCTCTACTTCCGCCGCGCCCTCACGATCCGGGCCCTGACGGGCTCCTCGGCCGACTGGAAGGAGCGGGTCGCCGCGCTGAGCCTGGCGGGGGTCACCCGGGAGATGCGGCTCGACCTGCCCGAAGACGCCGAGTCGCTGCGCGAGAGCATCCGCGGCGAGCTGGCCGCGATCGCCCCACTGGAGGGCGCGGAGCAGAAGCGGGCGCTGGCCTCCGCCGGGTTCGTGATGCCCCACCTGCCGGCGCCGTGGGGGCGGAACGCGCCGCCGCTGGAGCAGGTGCTGATCCAGCAGGAGATCAAGGCGGCCGGGCTGAAGCTGCCGCAGATGATCATCGGCGCGTGGGTGGTGCCCTCGATCGCCGTGTACGGCACCGAGGAGCAGCAGCAGCGCTTCCTGCCCCGAACCCTCAGCGGGGAGCTCGTCTGGTGCCAGCTGTTCTCCGAGCCCGGGGCGGGCTCCGACCTGGCCAACGTCCAGATGAAGGCCGAGCGGGTCGAGGGCGGCTGGCGGCTCAACGGGCAGAAGATCTGGACCAGTGTGGCGCACGTCGCCGAGTGGGGGATCTGCATCGCCCGCACGTCGAGCGAGGGGTCCAAGCACGACGGGATCACCTACTTCATCGTCGACATGAAGGCCGAGGGGGTCACGGTCCGGCCGCTGACCGAGATGACCGGCGAGAACCTGTTCAACGAGGTCTTCTTCGACGACGCGTTCGTGCCCGACGAGCTCGTGGTCGGCGCGGTGAACGAGGGCTGGAAGGTGGCCCGCAACACGCTGTCGAACGAGCGGGTGTCGCTGTCGTCGGGCTCGGGCGGGACCGGCTCGTCGGTGCCCGACCTGCTCGGGCTGGCCGGGCGGCTCGGCCGGGAGCTGACGCCGGTCGAGCGGCAGGAGCTCGCCGAGGTCGTCTGCGAGGGCCACTCGATCAACGCGCTGTCGCTGCGGGTGACCCTGAAGCAGCTGGCCGGGACCGAGCCGGGCGCCGACGCGTCGGTGCGCAAGCTGCTGTCGACCTCGCACGCGCAGCACGTCTCCGAATGCGCGGTGAACCTCATCGGCCCGGCCGCCGTGACGGCGGCAGACTGGAAGCTCGGCGACGCCGGCTACTGGAACCGGGCGATCCTGGCCACGCGGGCCATGACGATCTACGGCGGCACCACCGAGGTGCAGCTCAACATCATCGGCGAGCGCATGCTGGGCCTGCCCCGCGACCCGGAGCCGGGTAAGTAAGAACCTGTTACCTAAACCTGTTCCAGGCCTGATTCAAGGCCTGGAACAGGTTGCAGTTCGGTTGTAGCGTCGGGACATGCGGACCCGCGCGGCCGACATGTTCGGCCTTGAGTTCCCGATCTTCGCGTTCAGTCACTGCCGCGACGTGGTCGCCGCGGTCAGCCGGGCCGGGGGCATGGGCGTCCTCGGCGCCCTCTACTTCACCCCCGAAGAGCTGGAGACCGAGCTCGCCTGGATCGACGCCAATGTCGACGGCAAGCCCTACGGCGTCGACGTCGTGATGCCCGCCTCCTACGAGGGCGCGGAGTTCGCGCCCGAGGAACTCGTGGGGCGGCTCCAGGGGATGATCCCGGACGGCCACCGGAAGTTCGTCGACGACCTGCTGGCCCGCCACGGTGTGGCCGAGTCGGACGGCGCGGCCGGGCGGGTGCTGCTCGGCTGGACCGACGCCACCGCCCGCCCCCAGGTCGAGGTCGCCCTGAAGCACCCGATAGCGCTGCTCGCCAACGCCCTCGGGCCGCCTCCCGCCGACGTGGTCGAGATGGCCCATGCCAAGGGCGTGAAGGTCGCCGCGCTGGCGTCCACTCCCCGGCACGCGGTCAAACAGGTCGAGGTCGGGGTCGACGTCGTCGTCGCCCAGGGGACCGAGGCCGGCGGGCACACCGGCGAGATCTCCACGATGGTGCTGATCCCGCAGGTCGTCGACGCGGTCGACGTGCCGGTGCTGGCCGCCGGGGGCATCGGCGACGGGCGGCAGGTCGCCGCCGGGCTCGCGCTCGGGGCCGAAGGGGTCTGGACGGGCTCGATCTGGCTGACCGTGGAAGAGGCCGACACCCCGGCGGTGGCCCGCGACAAGATCCTCGCGGCGACCTCCCGCGACACCGTCAGGTCGCGGTCGTGGACCGGCAAGCCCGCCCGGCTGCTCAAGAACGAGTGGACCGACGCCTGGGAGGCCGCCGACTCGCCCGGCACGCTGCCGATGCCGCTGCAGTTCATGCTGGTCAGCGACGCGCTGCGGCGCATCGGCCGGTCGGACGCGAAGGAACTGGCCACCTTCCCGGCCGGTCAGATCATCGGCACCATGAACGACGTCAAACCGGCCAGGCAGGTGGTCTTCGACCTCGTCGAGGGCTACATCGAGGCCATGGACCGGCTGCGGGCCATCAGTGACCGGTGAACCGGGCGGGCCGCTTGTCCCGGAAGGCACGGGCTCCCTCCTTGGCGTCCTCGCTGCCGATGACGGGCCAGCCGAGCGCGTCGGAGATCTTCAGCGCCTCCTCCTCCGGCACCCCGATGGTGTCGCGGTAGGCCCGCAGGATCGCCCGCACCGCGAGCGGTCCGCTGGCGGCCACGTCGTCGGCCAGTTCCCTGGCCCGCGCCAGGGCCTGGCCGTCGGGCACGACCTGGTTGACCAGGCCCATCCGCTGCGCCTCGTGGGCGCCGACCGGACGGCCGGTGAGCAGCAGGTCCATCGCGAAGGCGTAGGGGATCTGGCGGGCCAGCCGGATCGCGCTGCCGCCCATCGGGAACAGCGCCCGCTTGGCCTCGAACAGGCCCAGCGTCGCGCTCTCGGCGACCACCCGCAGGTCGGTGCCGACCAGCAGCTCGGTGCCGCCCGCGACGGCGTAGCCCTCGACGGCGCAGATGATCGGTTTGGTCGGCATGGCCTCGCGGAGCAGGCCGCGCCAGTGGTAGTTGGGGATCTCGGCGGCCCTGGCGCGGACGCGTTCGTCCTCGCTCGGGCTCGCCATGGCCTTGAGGTCGGCGCCGGCGCAGAACGTGCCGCCCGCGCCGGTCAGGATGCCGACCCTGACGTCATCGTGTTCGGATATGTACGTCCAGGCCTCCGCCAGCCCGACGAGCATGTCGGTGGAGAGCGCGTTGCGCGCCTCCTGGCGGTCCATGGTCACGATCACGACGTGGCCGTCGCGGTCGACGCGGCAGTGCGGGGTGCTGATCGGCAGGCGTTCCACGTACGTACTGTCCGACGCCGACTTCCAGAGATCAAGCGCTTGGTTGGAAGGAGCGCTCATGGGTTCACTCGGATTCTGGCGGCTCGCGCAGGCCGACCCCACCTGGATCGCCGCCGTCGATCCCGACGGCACGGAGCACACGGCCGGTGACCTGCTGGCCCGCGCCAACCGGCTGGTGCACGGGCTGCGCGACCTCGGGCTGCGGCCCGGCGACGGGATCTGCGGGCTGGTGCCCAACGGTTCCGACGGGCTGGTCCTCTACCTGGCGGCGCTGCAGGCCGGGTGGTACTACACGCCGGTCAACTGGCACCTGACGGGGCCGGAGATCGCGTACATCGTCGAGGACAGCGAGGCCAAGGCCTACTTCGTGGACGAGAGGTTCGCCGTCGAAGGGGCACGCGGCCGGGCCGGACTGGGGCCCGAACGGTGCTTCGCCTTCGGGGAGATCGACGGGTTCTCGCCCCCGCCCACCGGATCGGCCGAACTGCCGGACGACCGGACCGCCGGGGCGACGATGCACTACACGTCCGGGACGACCGGGCGTCCCAAAGGGGTCAGACGCGGGCTGAGCGGCCTCGACCCCGACGACATGGCCGAGCTCATGACGTCGCTGCTGAGGCTGTTCGGCATCACCCCCGGGCAGCCCAACGCCCACCTGGTCACCGCGCCCGCCTACCACACCGCCGTCACCCAGTTCGGCGGCAGCGCGCTGCACATGGGCCACACGCTCGTGCTGACCGACAAGTGGGACGCCGAGGAGACGCTGCGGCTGTGTGAGCGCTATCGCGTCACCAACTCCCACATGGTCCCGACCCACTTCAAGCGGCTGCTCTCGCTGCCGGAGGAGGTCCGGGGCCGCTACGACCTGTCGTCGCTGCGCTGGATGATCCACGCCGCCGCGCCCTGCCCGGTGCCGGTCAAGTCGGCGATGCTCGACTGGTGGGGCGACGTCGTCTACGAGTACTACGCCGCCACCGAGGGCGGCGGCACCCTCGCGACCCCGGAGGACTGGAAGAAGCACCCCGGCACGGTCGGCAAGGCCTGGCCGATCAGCGAGCTGCTGATCGTCGACGACGCCATGGAGGAGGTCCCGCGGGGCACCCCCGGGACCATCTACATGAAGATGGGCGCCGCCGCGTTCGAGTACAAGGGCGACCCCGAGAAGACCCGGGCCAACCGGCTGCGCGAGTTCTTCACCGTCGGCGACATCGGCTATCTCGACGACGACGGGTTCCTGTTCCTGTGCGACCGCAAGGCCGACCTGATCATCTCGGGCGGGGCGAACATCTACCCGGCCGAGATCGAGAACGAGCTGCTCGTCCACCCGAAGGTCGCCGACGTCGCGGTGTTCGGCGTCCCCGACGACGACTGGGGCGAGCAGATCAAGGCGGTCGTGGAACCCGCCGAAGGGGTGATCCCCGGCCCCGAGCTGGCCGCCGAGCTGCTCGACTCGCTCCGGGGGCGGCTGTCGACGATGAAGTGGCCCAAGACCATCGACTTCATCGCCGAGATGCCCCGCGAACCCAACGGCAAGCTGCTGAAACGCAAACTCCGCGCGCCTTACTGGGAGGGCCGGGCCAGTGCCATCTGAACCGAACCCCGAGATCAACCACGTGCTGGAGTTTCCGGGCGGCTACACCCGGTCGACCGGGCCGGTGATCGGCCGCTTCCTGACCGAGTTACGCGCCGGCCGGATCGTCGGGGTCCGCACGGCGGCCCGGAAGGTGCTGGTGCCGCCGCTGGAGTACGACCCGGCGACCGGAGAGCCGGTCGTGGCGGACGACTTCGTCGAGGTGGGCCCCGCCGGGACCGTCCGGGAGTGGACCTGGGTCGAGGAACCGCGCAAGAACCACCCCCTCGACCGGCCGTTCGCCTGGGCGCTGATCAGGCTCGACGGCGCGGACACCTCGCTCGTGCACGCGATCGACGCTCCGGCGAAGGCGATGCGGACCGGGTTGCGGGTCTGGCCGCGCTGGCGGCACGACCGGATCGGGTCGATCACCGACATCGAGTGTTTCGTCCCGGAAGTGACCACGATCGTGGCGAACGTGCGGACCGAGTACACGGTGACGCCGGGTGCCGCCCTGAAGCGGTATCTGGACGCTCTGACCAGGAACGTCTTCCTCGCCGGCCGGTGCTCCACGTGCGCCGCCGTCTACGTGCCCTACCGGCTCTCGTGCCCCCAGTGCGGGTCGGTCATCGAGGACGAGGTCGAGGTCGGGCCGGCCGGCACGGTCACCACGTTCGCGATCAACAACCTGCCCGATCCGCGGGCGCCGCAGGTGCCGTTCGTGTCGGCGTACATCCTGCTCGACGGGGCCGACACCCCGATCATCGCGCTGCTGGGCTCGGTGGCGGCCGGGGAGGTCACCGAAGGGATGCGGGTGCGGGCCGTGTTCGAGGGCGGGACCGTCAAGTGGTTCGCGCCGGAACGGGAGGCGTGATGAGACCGGTCGCCGTCGCGGCGTTCGCGCAGACCACGCACACCGACCACGACTCGGGGCTGTCGGAGCCGGAGCTGATCCTCCCGGTCATCCGGGCGGTACGCGAACAGTCGGGCCTCACCGAGTTCGGCTTCACCTGCTCGGGCAGCTGCGACTACCTGGCCGGGGCGCCGTTCTCGTTCGTGTCGGCCCTCGACGCCCTCGGCGCGTGGCCGCCCATCCAGGAGAGCCACGTCGAGATGGACGCCGCCTTCGCGCTGTACGAGGCGTGGGTGCGATTACAGCACGGCGACGTCGACTCGGCCCTGGTCTACGGCTTCGGCAAGTCGTCGATGGGCGACCTGCGGGAGATCATGACCCTCCAGCTCGACCCCTACTACCTCGCGCCGCTCGGCCTCGACCAGCTCTCCTACGCGGGCCTGCAGAGAAGCGCGGTGCAGGGGGACTTCCCCGCGATCGCCCGCCGGAGCTGGGAGTCCGCTCAGACCAACCCGTACGCGCTCAAGCTGCCCGAACCCGTGGAAACGGCCCCGATCACGGACGGAGCGGCCGCGATCGTGCTGGTCGCGGGTGATCTCCTCCACGACCGCACGAACCTCGCCTACATCAACGGCATCGCGCATCGCATAGACCCGCACTATCCGGGCATGAGGGATCTCACCCGGTCGGCCTCCGCCGCCGCTGCCGCAACGGCGGCGGGGGTCGGCAAGGGCCCTGTCGACGTCGCCGAGCTGCACGTCCAGTTCGCCCACGAGGAGACCGTCCTCGCCGAGGCGCTCGGCCTCTCCGGCGACACGCTGATCAACCCCTCCGGCGGGCCGCTGGCCGCCAACCCGGTCATGGCGACCGGGCTCATCCGCATCGGCGAGGCCGCGAGCCGGGTCATGGACGGCACCGCCGCCCGCGCCGTCGCGCACGCCGCCAGCGGGCCCTGCCTGCAGCACAACCTCGTCGCCGTCCTGTCCCGGGAGTCGTGATGGGCAATCGTTGCGCGGTCATCGGGGTCGGCCAGACCCACTACACGACCCGGCGCCGGGACGTCTCCATGGCGGGCCTGGTCAGGGAGGCGGCGCTGCGCGCCCTGGAGGACGCCGGGCTGACGTTCGCCGACATCGACGCCGTGGTCGTCGGCAAGGCCCCCGACCTCTTCGAGGGGGTCATGATGCCGGAGGCCTACCTGGCAGACGCGCTCGGCGCGGCCGGCAAACCCATGACGCGGGTGCACACGGCCGGGAGCGTCGGCGGGTCCACGGCGCTGGTCGGGGCCTCGCTCATCCAGGGCGGCGTGCACGACCGGGTGCTGGTGGTGGCGTACGAGAAACAGAGCGAGTCGAACGCCACGTGGGCCCTGACCACCCATCTGCCGTTCACGTCGTCGCTGGTCGTGGGGGCGGGCGGCTACTTCGCCCCGCACATCCGCGAGTACATGCGGCGGTCGGGCGCCCCCGGCCACATCGGCACGCTCGTCGCGGTCAAAGACCGGCTGAACGCGCTGAAGAACCCCTACGCGCACCTGCGCATCCCCGGCATCGACCGGGCCATGGTCGAGTCGACGCCCATGCTGTGGGAGCCGATCCGCTACCTGGAGACCTGCCCGTCGTCCGACGGCGCGTGCGCGATCGTGCTGTCGTCGGAGCGGGCGGTGACCGGGACGCCCGCGTGGGTGCACGGCGGCGCGATGCGCTCCGAACCGATCTTCCGGGCCGGCCGCGACACGGTCAGCCCGCAGGCCGGGATCGACTGCGCCGCGGACGTCTACCGGCAGGCGGGGGTGACCGACCCCCGCCGCGACCTCGACGTGGCCGAGGTCTACGTGCCGTTCAGCTGGTACGAGCCCATGTGGCTGGAGAACCTCGGCTTCTGCGGCGTCAACGAGGGCTGGAAGCTCACCGAGGCCGGGGCCACCGCCCTCGACGGCGACATCCCGTGGAACGCCTCCGGCGGAGTGCTGTCGAGCAACCCGATCGGCGCCTCCGGGCTCATCCGGTTCGCCGAGGCCGCGCTCCAGGTCCGGGGCATGGCCGGCGACCACCAGGTCGAGGGGGCCAGGAGGGCCCTCGGGCACGCGTACGGCGGAGGCGCGCAGTTCTTCGCCATGTGGATCGTCGGAGCGGAGAAGCCATGAGCCCGATGCACTTCCACCACGCCGACCTCTTCGAGGGCCTGGCCGACGCGATCGGCGACCGGACCGCCGTGGTCTGCGGCGACGACCGGGCCACCTACGCCGAACTCGACGCCGCCGCGAACCGGCTGGCCCACCACCTCGCCGGGCACGTCGCGCCCGGCGAGCACGTCGGGATCCACCTCTACAACGGGCTCGAATACGTGACCGCGCTGCTGGCGATCCTGAAGATCCGCGCGGTGCCGGTGAACGTCAACTACCGCTATGTCGCGGCGGAACTGCGCTACCTGTACGACGACTCGGACATCGTCGCCCTGTTCTACGCCGCCGAGTTCGACGACCGGGTCGCCGCCGCGCGCACCGACCGGCTGCGGCACCTGATCGCGGTGGGGGACTCGGCCATCGCGGACGCGGTGCCGTACGGCGAGGCGATCACGGGTTCCGCCGACCGGGACTTCGGCCCGCGCGACGGGCAGGACGTCTACATCATCTACACCGGCGGGACCACCGGCCTGCCCAAGGGCGTGCTGTGGACGCACGAGGACCTGTTCATGGCCTTCGGCGGCGGCAACCCCTACGGCCCGCCGCACACCACGCCCGAAGGGGTGATCGAGCAGGCCCGCACCGCCGGGCCACTCACCATGATGGCGGCGGCCCCGCTGATGCACGGCGCCGCCCAGATGGGGACGTTCATCGCGTTCTGGATGGGCGCCACGATGGTCTACGTGCCGCGCTTCGAGGCCGACGCGGTGCTGCGCGCGATCGGGCGCGAGAAGGTGGTGTCGATCACCATCACCGGCGACGCCATGGCCGTCCCGCTGGCCGACGCGCTGGAGACCGGCGACCACGACGTGTCGTCGCTGTTCGTGCTCAGCTCGACCGGCGCGATCCTGACCGGCGCCGTGCGCGACCGGCTGCAGGCGCTGCTCCCGAACGTCATGATCATGGACAGTTTCGGCTCGACGGAGTCGGGCTACACCGCCTCGGCGGTGGCCGGGTCGTCACCGGAGGCGGGCCTGAAATACCAGCCCAACCCGAACGCGACGATGGCCGTGCTCGACGGCGCGCTGCGCCCGGTCGCCCCCGGCGAGATGGGCGTCGTGGCCAAGACCGGACGGATCGCCCACGGCTACTACAAGGACCCGGCGAAGACCGCCGAGACCTTCGTGACCGACGCCGACGGCGTGAAATGGCTGCTCACCGGCGACATCGCCCGCGTGGAGGAGGACGGCACCATCCGCGTCTACGGCCGCGGCTCCCAGTGCATCAACACCGGCGGCGAGAAGGTCTTCCCCGAGGAGGTCGAGGCCGTGCTGAAGGGCCACCCGGGCGTCTTCGACGCGGTCGTCACCGGCCTGCCCGACGACCGCTGGGGCCACCGCGTCGCCGCCGTCGTCGAACCGCGCACGAAGGACCTCACGGACGCGGACCTGGACGCCCACTGCCGCGAGCGCCTGTCGGGCTACAAGGTCCCCCGGCAGTACGCGTTCGTAGACGAGCTGGTGCGCTCGCCGTCGGGCAAGGCCGACTACCGATGGGCCCGCGAGCAGTTCGCCTGAGCGGAGGGCGGGGCTGGTCTCCGGCGGCCAGGCCCGGCCGGTCAGCCTCTGATGTCGTAGGTCAGGTGGGTCGCCAGCGGTGAGTGGCGGCAGTCGACGAGGTCGAGGTCGGCCTGGAAGGTGCCGTCGAACAGAGCGGTGCCGCCGCCAAGAACCACCGGCGCGATGTGGACGGAGAGCCGGTCGACCACGCCCATCCGGAGATACTGCCTGATGACGTCGGCACCGCCGCCGATCGCGATGTCGCGGTCGCCCGCCGTCTCGCGGGCCCGCTCAAGGGCCTCTCCGGCGTCGGAGACGTAGGTGAACGCCGTCGGCAGGTCGTCGGTGATGCGATTCGTGAGCACGAAGACCGGGCTGTGGAACGGGTTCTCGCCGCCCCACCGGCCCGCCGCGTCGAACATGCCCCGGCCGACGATGCCGGCCCCCGCGCCGTGGAACTCCCCGAGCACCTCGACGTCGACGGGGTGCCGCTCGCCCTCGAAGGACGGCTTCTCGTAGGTCCACGGGCCGCCGAAGACCCAGTAGTGGAGGCGTTCGCCGCCGTCGCCGAGACCACGGCCGGGGGCCCAGTTCGGGCCGGCCACGAAACCGTCGAGGGAGGTCGTGATGTTGGCGTGAATCATGCCGCCATCGTGACCCATGGCACCGACAGAAACGGCTACTTGGCGGCGGGTTCGCCGGTGAACGCGGCCACCCCGCCGAGGGCGATGTAGACCACGCCGCTGCCGACGTCGAGCCGCCGCCGGGCGGTCGCCGACCTCTTCAGGCGTCCGGCCAGCGCGGAGGCGGCCAGGGCGTAGGTGCCGTCGCTGGCCATGCCGAGGACGACCCAGATCATGCCGAGCAGCACGATCTGCGGGGCCAGCGGGCCGGCGTGCGGGTCGGCGAACTGCGGCAGGAAGGCCAGGAAGAAGATGGCGGTCTTCGGGTTGAGGACGTTCACCACGAAGCCCTCGCCGAACAGGCGGGCCTTCGGGGTCTCGGCGACCACGGCCTCGCCGGCCGGACTCCGGTCCATGAGCTTGCGGACGCCCAGGTAGACGAGGTAGGCGGCGCCGGCGTACTTGACGATGGTGAACGCCGTCGCCGAGGCGGCCAGGATCGCGCTGATGCCCAGCGCGGCGGCGGCGACGTGGACGAGCGACCCGGCGTGCACGCCGAGCACCGAGACCATCCCGGCGGCGCGGCCCTGGGCGACGCTGCGGGTGACGATGTAGACCACGGCGGGGCCGGGCACGAGCAGCAGCGCCAGGGTGGCGACGGAGAAGACGGCGAGCGTCGGCAGGTCGGGCATGCGGTGAGGATAGGGACGATCCCGCCGTTCAGGCCAGGGGTTTTGCCAGCGCCTCCAGCAGCGCCTGGGTGGCCGGGGGGTCGGGCGGGGCGCCGTAGGTGGCGGCGTAGACGTGCCTGACCGAGCCGGGCAGTTCGGCGGTTCTGACCTTCGGGTTCCGGTGGGCGCGCAGGGCCAGCGACGGCAGCAGCGCCGCGCCGAGCCCGGCCGCGACCATCGCCTGGACGGCGACGTAGTCGTCGGTGGTGAACGTGATGTTCGGGGTGAACCCCTCTTTCGCGCACACGTCGAGCAGGTGGCGGCGGCAGCGTTCGCATCCGGCGATCCACTGGCCGTCGCGGTGGTCCTTGAGGGCGGAACCGTCGAGGTAGACCAGGTGGCCGGGGTCGTCGAACAGGTGGCGGGTGCGGATGTCGGGGTCCTCGCCCAGTCCGTATCCGAAGACCACCGCGACGTCGGCCTCGCCGGCCCTGATCATCGCCAGCGCCTCGGGTGGCTCGGCCTCGACGATGTGCAGTTCCACTCCCGGGTACGACTCCGCGAGCCGGACCCCGGCCTCGGGCACGAAGGTGCCGAGCGCGGAGGGGAAGGCGGCCAGCCTGACCCGGCCGGCCCTCAGCTGGATGAGCGCCTCCAGTTCGGCGGCGGCCGAGTCGAGCCGCCCGAGGATCTCGGCGGCGCGTTCGGCGAGCAACTGCCCGGCGTCGGTCAGCCGGACCCCTCGGCCGACGCGTTGCAGCAGCTTGGCGCCGGTTTCGGCTTCGAGCCTGGCGAGGTGGTGGCTGACGGAGGGCTGGGCGTAGTGGAGCTCTTTGGCGGCCGCGGTCAGCGAGCCGGTGCGGGCGACGGCGACGAGTACCCTGAGGCGGACGGGGTCGAGCACCTCATCGATGCTACTCACGCCGGTATATGGCGGGAATACATCGATACCGTCTATGGATTTCGCGTTATTTCCCTATTGGACCTATCGATGCAGGTGGGTTCAGGCTGGTCGGCATGACCGACATGCGTGACATCCTCCAGGCCGCCTCCCTGCTCGCCCGGCACATCCCGCCGACGCCGATGTGGAGCTACCCCGTCCTCAACGCGGCCGCCGGCGCGGAGCTCTGGGTGAAGCACGAGAACACCCAGCCGATCGGGGCCTTCAAGGTGCGCGGCGGGATCACCCTCCTGGCCGCCCTGCCCGACCGGTCGCGGGGCGTGGTGGCCTACTCGACCGGCAACCACGCGCAGTCGATCGCCTATGCCGCGCGGCTGTTCGGTACGCCGTGCGCGATCGTGATGCCGGAGAACCCGAACCCGTCCAAGGTCGCCGCCGTCGAGGCGCTCGGCGCGACGGTCGTCATCGGCGGCGCGACCATGGTCGAGGCCGCCGACGTGGCCCGCGAGGAGGCCGACCGGCTGGGCCGCCGCCTGATCAGCCCCGCCGACGAGCCAGAGATCATCGCCGGAGTGGGCACCCTCTACCTGGAGATCCTCCTCCAGCGGCCCGACCTCGACGCGATCGTGGTCCCGGTCGGCAGCGGAACCGGCGCGGCGGCGGCCTGCCTGGTGGCCCGGGCCCTGGCTCCCGGATGCCAGGTGATCGGCGTCCAGTCCGCCGCCGCCCCGGCGGCGCACGACTCGTGGCGGCTCGGCGAGATGGTGCTGCGGCCGATGAAGACGCGAGTGGACGGCCTGGCGACCGGCTCGGCCTACGCGCTCCCGCAGCAGGTCATGCGCGACCTGCTCACCGACTTCCTGCTGGTCACCGACGAGGAGATCCGCGCGGCCCAGCGCCTCATGCTCACCCACGCCCACACGCTGGCCGAGGGGGCGGGGGCGGCGGCTCTCGCGGGGGTCCTCAATCGGCGGGAGGAGTTCGCGGGCAGGAAGGTCGCGATCGTCGTGTCGGGCGGCAACGCGGGCCCGGCGGAGCTGGCGGCTCTGATGGGACCACAGGACGCATAAGCCGGATCAGGGCTGGTCGCCTCTGGTTTCCTCGTCCAGGTCGTGGAGGCTCTGGCGGGTGATCTCCAGGTCGGCCGTCAGGTGGTCGAGGGCCGCCGGGGTGTCGGTGCCGCTGGTGACGTCCATGGCCGACAGTTCGACCACCCGCGCGACCAGGCCCTCCAGCACGATGACCGTCGACTCCAGTCGGACCAGCAGGCGTTCCCGGGTCGCCGACAGGCGGGCGTGGACCTCCTCCTGGGCCGTCAGGGCCGAGATCGCGCGGTCGAGTTCGGCGGCGATCTCCGGGCGGGCCGACTCGCGGGCATGCGTCAGGCGCAGGCGTTCCTGGCGCAGGAAGTCGGGGTCCAGGCGGCCGAGGGCGGCCGTCGTGACCGACGTGTGGGCGGCCAGCCGCCGCAGGGTGGCGACCGTGTCGTCGACCTGGGGGCGCATCGAGGCCACCGGGCCGACCAGCAGCCGGCCGCGCATCGACTCGCTCAGTTCGGCGAAGGCGGCCGCGGCGCGTTCGGCGCGGGCCAGGGCGCGGTCCTCCGCGCTGTCCGTGGTGACCGGGGTGGGCGTGGGAGGTTCGTCGGGTTCGGGGGAGGACAGGAAGGCGGCGATCAGCCAGCCGGCCAGGGCGACGGCGACGGCCGCCGCGACGGGCAGGCGCAGGGCCAGGGTGGCCAGGCCCGCGACGGCGCCCGGCAGCAGGGCCCACGGGTTGGCGAACCTAGAAATTGGCGATCACCTCCGTGAAGATCCGGTCGATCACGCCGGGGTCGCGGGAGTCGTAGGAGGCCGCCCTCGTCGTGTCGGAGACGGCCTTCAGGGTCTCCAGGTCGGCGTCGGCGCCGTAGGCGATGGTGAAGACCCGCACCGGGTGCCGCCCGCGCAGGCCCTTCAGGAGGTGGTCGAGGGTGATCGTCTGCTGGACCTCGTTGCGTCCGTCGGTGAGGAGCACCACGGCGTTGATGGTGTCGCTCCGGGCCCGGTCCTGTACGTGCCGGTACGCCGCCAGCGCCGTGTCATGGAGGCTGGTGGCCCCCTGGGGGCGCAGGCGGTCGATCTCTGCCCGCAGGTCGTCGCGGGTGCCCGTGGCGATCGGCACGAGCTCCGTCCGGCCGGTCGAGAACGACCACAGCCCGACCCGGTCGCGCGGCCCGAAGTCGCCGACGGCCCGTTTGGCCGCCGACTGGGCCAGGGCGAGCTTCGATCTGCCCGTACCGGAGGCGGGGGCCTCCATCGAGCCCGACACGTCCATGACCATCAGCACGTTGGCCGGCTTGCGCAGCTCGGCCCAGCTCGCCAGCACGGCGTCGAGCACCTTCGGCGCCGGGACCTGGAGGATCCGCACCGGCAGGGGGTCGTCGAGGGACCGGAAGCCGTGCTCGGTGAAGCGCTTCTGCTGCGTGGGCGCCCGCAGGTAGGCCAGGAAGTCGGCCGCGACCTTCCGCTTGGCGGGGGAGGCCCATTTCAGCACGGCGTAGGGGTTGTCGGACAAGAGCGTGCCCTCTTTGGGATGGATGGCGACGAGCGGCACCTCGGGCTTGTCGTGCCGTCCCAGCGTCGCCGGGTCGCCCGTGGGGTTGCCCTCGTTGTAGTCCCAGACCGACTTCTCCTCGACGGTGACGGCCGAGATGTAGGACATCGCCGCCCCCGCGTCGTCGGCCCGCTGGAGGTTGGACAGGAACGTGAGCGTGGTGTCGCCGTAGTGGACGATCGACCGCTCCACCCCCTGGACGAACCGCCGCACCTTCGGCGCGGCGACGTCGCGCGTGGTCAGGTCTCCCGATACCCCGGTCGCCGCGACATACGCCCCGATGGTCGCGTTCAGCCCCGAGGTGGAGAAGCCCGGATGCGTCTTGCCGAGCCGGAAGGGCCCCCACTCCGGGTGCCCGTGCCGCGCCCACCCCTGTTCGGAGGAGGCCAGTTCCAGCACGTCACCCCACCCGAGGGCCTTCTCGGGCCACCCGAGGGCGGTGGCCATCGGCTCGGGCATCGCGATGACCAGCGGCGTCTTCACGATCGAGGGGGCGTCGGCCGGGATCGGCGCCGAGCGGGCCCGCTGCCGCAGCAGCGTCAGCCACGCCGACGCCGCCGGGCTCCACACGTCGGGCCGCGCGCCGTCGTCGCGGGTCCACCCGTCGGCCAGCGCGTCGAGGGCGGCCCCGGACGCCATCGTCGCCACGGTCACCTTCCCGCAGCCCTTGCGCGAGTAGTCGGCCGCCATCTGTCGTAACAGCTCGGCCTTCTCGCTGGAGGCCGCGATCCGCACCCCGGCCGTCGACGGGGCGCAGTCGGGGTCGGCGTGGACCGTCCGCACCACCACGATGATCGCCCCCGCCACGACGGCGGCGACCACGAGGACAGAGAACCGGCGGGATCGTCGGCGCACGCGGGCCTCCCACAGACGTGTCGGTATTTATCCCGACGAATGGAGGCCCGCCAAAGTTCTTTACGACGCGCCGTACTCCAGCAGGAACAGCGCCTCGGCGGTGGCGACGCGGCGGAGCTCGTCGATCACGACCCGCTCGTTGGGGGCGTGGATGCGGGCGGCCTCGTCTTCGGCGCCGAAGAGCAGCAGCTCGGCCTCGGGGAACTGGCGCTGGAGGGTGGCCACCAGCGGGATGCCGCCGCCCTGGCCGACGTCGCGCGGCTCACGGCCGAACGCCCTGGTCATCGCGCGGTCGAGAGCCGCACGGGCCGGGCCGCCCGCCGGGGCCTGGAAGCCCGAGCCCACCGACACGTCGGAGAACGTGACATGGACGCCCCACGGCGCCTGCGCCTCCAGGTACGCGGTCACGTCGGACAGCGCCGTCTTCGGGTCGTTGGCGGCCGGGACGCGGATGGTCACCCGGGCCCGCGCGACCGCCTGGATCGCGTTGACCGCGCCCGAGACCGTCGGCACGTCGAGCCCGGTCACCGTGATCGCGTAGGAACCCCAGATCCGGTCGGCGATCGAGCCGGTGCCGACCAGCGAGACCCCGTCGAGCACGCCCGCGCCCTGGCGGAACTCCTCGTCGGTGCCCGCGTCGCCGTCGAAGACGCCCTTCTCCAGGCCGGGTACGCGCACGTCGCCGTTGTCATCGTGCAGCGCGACCAGCATCCGCATCAGCGCCGACAGCGCGTCGGGGGCCGGGCCGCCGAAGGAGCCGCTGTGCAGTGCGTCCTTGAGGGTGCGCACCTCGACCGTGACGGCGGCCATGCCGCGCAGCGAGGTGGTCACCGCCGGGTCGCCGACGGCGGGGTTGCCGCAGTCGGCCACGATGATCGCGTCGGCGCGGACCAGGTCGGGGTTCTCCTCGACGAACCGCTCCAGGCGCTCGCCGGCGTACTCCTCCTGGCCCTCGATGATTACCCGCACGCCCACGGGGAAGCGGCCGTCGAAGGCGCGCAGCGCGGTGAGGTGGGTGATGATGCCGGACTTGTCGTCGGCGGCGCCCCGCCCGTACACGGCACCGTCGATCTCGGTGGGCTCGAAGGCCGGGGTGTCCCACAGGGCGGGGTCACCGGGGGGCTGGACGTCGTAATGGGCGTACAGGAGCACGGTCGGGGCGCCGGGAGGCGCCGGGGCCTCGGCGTAGACGGCGGGGAAGCTGCCCGCGACCGGGATCTGCCGCACGGTCGGCAGACCGGCGTCGCGCAGCAGCGACTCCACGGCCGCGGCGGCGCGGTGCACCTCCTCCTCCGGATGCCCGGGGAAGGCGACCGACGGGATAGAGACCAGCGCCTTGAGGTCCTCCACCGCGCGGGGCATGGCGGCGGCGACGGCGTCTTCGATGTCACCAGGAGTCATGCGCCCCATCGAACCACAAACCGGGCACGTTCCAGACGACCGACGAATTTCGTCGCCGTTACACGTAGATATCGAGGAATCCGAAGCCGTTTCAATTTGCAACCACGTTTTCCCTTGGCAGAAGTCTGGGACGCAATGCACACTGACAGCGGAGCTCAGACACCAAGGGAAGTACTGATGACGCACCCCGAAGACCTGCAGAGAGCGGCTCACGACAACCTCTGGATGCACTTCACCCGCCACGGCGCCTACGAGAACGCCGAGGTCCCCATGATCGTGCGAGGTGAGGGCGCCTACATCTACGACGTCAACGGCAAGCGCTACCTCGACGGCCTCGCCGGCCTCTTCGTGGTGCAGGCCGGACACGGTCGCAGCGAACTCGCCGAGGCGGCCGCCAAGCAGGCCCAGGAACTGGCCTTCTTCCCCCTCTGGTCCTACGCCCACCCCAAGGCGGTGGAGCTCGCCGCCCGGCTGGTCGAGCACACCCCGGGCGACCTCAACCGTGTGTTCTTCACCACAGGCGGCGGCGAGGCCGTCGAGACCGCGTGGAAGCTGGCCAAGCAGTACTTCAAGCTGACCGGCAAGCCGCTCAAGCACAAGGTCATCAGCCGCCAGATCGCCTACCACGGCACCCCGCAGGGCGCCCTGTCGATCACCGGCATCCCCCTGTTCAAGCAGATGTTCGAGCCGCTGGTGCCGGGCTCGGTCCGGGTGCCGAACACCAACCACTACCGCGCCGACGAGATCACCGGCGTCCCCGGCATGACCCCCGAGCAGTACGGCATCTGGGCCGCCGAGCGGGTCGCCCGCGCGATCGAGATGGAGGGCCCCGACACGGTGGCCGCCGTCTTCGTCGAGCCGGTCCAGAACGCCGGCGGCTGCTTCCCGCCCCCGCCCGGCTACTTCAAGCGACTGCGCGAGATCTGCGACGAGTACGACGTTCTGCTCGTCTCGGACGAGGTCATCTGCGCCTACGGCCGGCTCGGCACCATGTTCGCCGGGGAAAAATTTGACTACGTACCGGACATCATCACGTCCGCGAAGGGTCTGACCAGCGGGTATTCTCCACTTGGAGCGATGATCTGCTCCGACCGGCTCTTCGAGCCGTTCAAGTCGGGGACCGAGATGTTCGCCCACGGCTACACGTTCGGCGGACACCCCGTGTCGGCGGCCGTGGCGCTGGCGAACCTCGATTTGTTCGAGCGCGAAGACCTGCTGGGTCACGTGACCCGCAACGAGGGCGCGTTCCGCGCCACCCTGGAAAGGCTCTACGACCTGCCCATCGTCGGCGATGTGCGGGGCAGCGGGTTCTTCTGGGGCGTCGAGCTCGTCAAAGACAAGAACACCAAGGAGACCTTCACCGCCGACGAGTCGGAGCGCCTGATCCGGGGCTTCCTCTCCAAGGCGCTGTTCGAGGCAGGCCTGTACTGCCGGGCGGACGACCGCGGCGATCCCGTGGTCCAGCTCGCCCCGCCGCTCATCTGCGGCCAGAAGGAGTTCGACGAAATCGAATCCATCCTTCGCGGAGTCCTCACCGAAGCCTGGGCTCTGCTCTGAGAAAGGAACCCCGAAGATGAAGATCGGCGTGCCCGCCGAGGTCAAGAACCACGAATATCGTGTCGCGGCGACCCCCGCGGGCGTCCATGAGCTGGTTCGTCACGGCCATGACGTCCACGTGCAGCGCGGTGCGGGCCTCGGTTCGCACATCCCCGACGAGGAATACCTGGCGGCCGGCGCGAAGATCGTCGACACGGCCGACGAGGTGTGGGCCGAGTCGGAGATGGTCCTGAAGGTCAAGGAGCCGATCGCCGAGGAGTACCACCGGCTCCGCGAGGGTCAGGTGCTCTTCACCTACCTCCACCTGGCCGCCTCCCGGCCGTGCACCGACGCGCTCCTTGAGAGCCGCACCACCGCCATCGCCTACGAGACCGTCCAGGTCGGCGGCGCGCTGCCGCTGCTGGCCCCGATGTCCGAGGTGGCCGGGCGGCTGGCGCCGCAGGTGGGGGCGTACAACCTGATGCGCTTCAACGGCGGCCGGGGCGTGCTCCCGGGCGGCGTGCCCGGCGTGGCCCCGGCGAAGGTCGTCGTCATCGGCGGCGGCGTCTCGGGTCTGCACGCCGCGCAGATCGCGGTCGGCATGGGCGCCGAGGTGACCATCCTCGACGTCAACATCGACCGGCTGCGCTTCATCGACGCGATCTACCAGGGCCGCCTCAAGACCCTGGTGTCCACGTCGTACGCCATCGAGAAGGCCTGCCTGGAGGCCGACCTGGTGATCGGCGCCGTGCTGATCCCGGGCGCCAAGGCCCCCCAGCTGGTGTCGAACGCGCTGGTCGCCCGCATGAAGCCGGGTTCGGTGCTCGTCGACATCGCCATCGACCAGGGCGGCTGCTTCGAGGACTCCCGCCCGACCACGCACGCCGAGCCGACCTTCACGGTCCACAACTCGATCTTCTACTGCGTGGCCAACATGCCGGGCTCGGTGGCCAACACCTCCACCTACGCCCTCACCAACGCCACCCTGCCCTACGCGGTCAAGCTGGCCGACCAGGGCTGGAAGAAGGCGCTGGCGGGCGACGCCGGGCTCGCCCTCGGGCTCAACACCCACCAGGGTCTCGTCACCAACGAGCCGGTCGCGGTGGCGCACCAGCTGCCGTACACCCCGGTTGGCGAGGTCATCGCGGCCTAACTCAGGCCCAAGCGTTTTCGCAGGTCACGGGCCGTCTCCAGGACCCGCTCCACTTCGGTGGGGGTGGGCCAGGGGGCGGTCCCCGGCCGTAGCAGGGTGGCCCGCACCGCCGCGAGGTGCTCGACCGCGCCGACGTGCAGGCCGCTCTTCTCCGACAGCCACGTGATCGGGTCGATCGGGTCGCGCAGTCGCCGGGTGACCATGTCCCAGGTGCCCAGGATCTCGCTCAGCTCGGCCACGTCGAGGCTGGTCTCGCCGCGCCGTCCGGCCGCCGCGACGGCCAGTTCGGCCCGCGCGGCCAGTTCGGGCTCGGCCGGCCGGTCCCAGCCCGGGGTCTTCGGCAGGTTGCTCCACCGCTCGGCCTCCATGGCCCGGTCGGTGGCCGTCAGCAGCGTGGCCAGCTCCACCGCCGCCCGGTAGTGGCCCTGCGCCGCCGCCTGCCGCAGCCAGTGCTCGCCGCCGCTCATGTCGGCGTGCTCGGCGATCAGGAGCAACCCGAAGTTGTACGCCGCCTCGGCGTCGCCGCTCGCCGCCGCGCGGCCGAACCAGTGGGAGGCGGCCCGCGCGTCGTCGAGTTCCACGCAGACGAACCCGGCCATCCGCTGGTCGTCGACCCGGCCGGTGCCGGCGGCCCGCTCGAACCAGGCCCGCGCGGTGCGCAGGTCTCTTCTGGCCAGCGCGAGGTTGCCCAGCTGGGAGGCCGCCCCCGGGTGGTCGTGCTGGGAGGCCAGCCGGTAGAGCACCTCGGCGCCCTCGGGATCGCGCAGGGCGTGCAGCAGCAGCCCCAGGTGGTAGGCGGCCTCGGCGTGCCCGCCCCGGGCCGCGAACTCCCACCAGTGCCGCGCGTCGCCCTCCTCGCCGCACGAGTAGCCGAGGAAGCCGAGGTCGTGGGCGCTGGTCAGGTCGCCGTCGAGGGCGGCCCTGCGGTGCCAGTCGCGGGCGCGCGTCAGCTCTCCGGCGTCCTCGCAGAGCAGCGCCAGTCTTCGGGACGCCCGCCGCGACCCGGCGGCGGCGGCCGTCTCATACCAGTGGAAGGCGGCCGGGGCGTCGCCCTTCTGCTCCAGCAGCAACGTGGCCAGGTTGGCGGCGGCCTCGGCGTCGCCGGTGCCGGCGGCCAGTTCGTACCAGCGCAGCGACTCCTCCAGCGACCCGTGCTTCTCGTGCCACTTGCCGAGGTTGAAGGCGCTGTCGACGTTGCCGGCCCCGGCCGCCCGCTCCCACCAGTGGCGGGCCGCCGAGCGGTCGCCACGCTGGGCGTAGAGCCGCCCGAGCAGGTGGGCCGCGCGGGCGTCCCCCGCCTGAGCGGCGGCGTGCAGATCGTCGCCCTCGCCGTCGGCGGCGGGGCGGGGCGGCGGGACCTGTGCGATCCTGGCCGACACCTCAGGCCACATTGTCATGCCGGACAGAGTTACATGTAACAGTCTGATCACGGAGGGTGATTGCCAGTTTCTTACCTCAGCGGATGCTGATGAATCCCGAGAACATGCCCATGCCGCACGAGTACCGGACCGTCCCCGGCCCCCGTGCGCCGAGCCTGATCGTGACCTGCCCGGTCTCCGGCAGGGCGACGTCTCTGCCGTCGATCGCGACCGTGGTGGTGCAGCTCCGGTTGTTGTCGGTACGGAAGATCACCACGATCTCCCGGTTGGCGGGAGCCGTGATCATCGCCGGCCGGAAGCCGTCGGGCGTCGCCCAGACCACGTTCCCGGCCGAGGCGGCGACGGCGGGGCTGTCGGGGAGCCAGCCGCCGAGCCGTACGCCGGAGAAGACCGTGAAGAGCCCGGCGGCGATCACCAGCACCCCGGCCCACCGGGCCAGCCGCTTCAGGACGATCCCCACCAGGGCGAATGCCGGAGACGACCCCAGCACGAACCCGCCCATCAGCACCGCCCCCGCGAGCGCCGACCCGCCGGAGACCGCCGCGAGCTCGGTGCTCAGCGTCACCCCGCAGGGGACCAGCACCGTCGCCGCCCCTCGGGTGAACGGCGATCCCTTGAGCGGCCGGCACGCCATCGGCCTGCGCAGCAGCGCGACTCCGGCGACCACCACGCCGATCCCCGCGACGACCAGCACGAGAGCTCTGACCTGCGGCGAGAGCACCAGCACCCCGCCGACGAGGCCCAGTAGCGCCCCCAGCACGATGTGAACCAGGGCCCGCCCGGCCAGGAAGGCCCAGATGCGGTCGACCCCCGCGATCAGCCCGCCCTGGACGGCCGTGCACGACACGGAGCCCGCGAGCAGCCCGGCGCCCACCCCGCCGGCGAACAAGGCCATCACCAGCGCAACCTAACGTGACCGGCCGGACGCGAGAAGTAGCCCGAGTGCCACTCCCTCCGCACCTGGCCGCAGTACGGAAAGCGCTTACCGGGCTATTTCATCACGTCCATCCCGGCCTGACCAGGCCCGATTCGTAGGCGATGACCACGAGCTGGGCGCGGTCGCGCGCCCCGAGCTTCATCATCGCCCGGCTGACATGGGTCTTCGCCGTCGCGGGCGACATGAACAGCTTCCCGGCGATCTCGTCGTTGGTCAGCCCGTTGCCCACCAGGGCGAGCACCTCGCGCTCCCGCTCGGTGAGGGAACCCAGCTGCTTCGGCACGACCGGGGCCTTCGCCCGCGACGCGTACTCGGCGATCAGCCGCCGGGTCACGCCGGGAGACAGCAGCGCCGCCCCGCCCGCCACCACCCTGACGGCCTGGATGAGCTCGGCCGGTTCGGTGTCCTTGACCAGGAACCCGCTGGCGCCGCCGCGGAGCGCCTCGAAGACGTACTCGTCGAGCTCGAACGTGGTCAGCATGACCACCTTCGGCCCCGGCGGCATCAGCCGGACGGCCGTCAGGCCGTCGGTGCCGGGCATCCGGATGTCCATCAGCACCACGTCGGGGGAGTGCTCCCCGGCCAGCCGCACGGCCTCGGCCCCGTCGCCGGCCTCGGCGACGACCTCCATGCCGTCCTGCGCGTCGAGCAGCGCCCGGAACCCGGCCCGGACGAGGGCCTGGTCGTCGGCGAGCAGGATCCTGATCACGGGTTCTCCTTCGCGGGGATCGGGAGGGCCGCGGCCACCCGGAAGCCGGTGTCGTGGGGGCCGGCGGTGAGCGACCCGCCCAGGGCCGAGGCGCGTTCGCGCATGCCGGGGATGCCGTTGCCGCCGCCCAGGTCGGTGACGGCGTCGCGCTTCCCGGCGCCGTCGTCGGTGATCGTGACGGCCAGCGCGTCGTCGCCGTAGTCGAGGGTGACCACCACCGACGAGCCGGGGGCGTGCCGGGTCACGTTGGTCAGGCTCTCCTGGACGATCCGGTAGGCGGCCCGGTCGGGTCCGTGCGGGACGGCCCTGACCTCGCCGGTCCGGACGAGTTTCACGTCGAGGCAGCTGCGGTCGACCAGGTCGTCGAGACGGTCGAGCCCGGCGGTCGGGTTGCGGGGCGCGCCCTCGCGCAGCACGTCGAGCACGCCGCGCATCTCGCTCAGCACGTCCTTGGACGCCGTCTTGATCGTCGACAGGGCGCTGCGGGCCTGCTCGGGATGGGTCTCGATGAGGTGGAGCGCGGTCGAGGCCTGCACGTGGATGAGCGAGATGTTGTGCGCCAGCACGTCGTGGAGCTCCTGGGCCATGCTCAGCCGCTCCTCGCTGGCCTGCCGCCGCTCCTCCTCGGCCGCCTTCTGGGCCTTCTCGGCCCGGCGCTCGCGGAAGGCCCGCAGCCACTCGGCGAAGACCAGCACCAGCAGCAGGCAGGCCGCCACGGTGAGGTTGTGGAACCAGCCGCTGGGGCCGTTCGCGAACCACGTCGTATAGACGACGACGAAGACCAGTGACGCCAGGCCCCACACCCACGCGGGGCGCCGGTGACCGGAGACCAGGGTGTGGACGATCATGATGATCGGCGTCAGGAACACCGGCCCGTAGGCGAAGCCGCACGTCAGGAAGGTCGCGGTCGCCAGGAGGGTGACGGCCATCGCCCCGACGGGCTGCCGCCGCATCCACAGGATCATCGCCGGGCCGACGAGCAGGAGCAGGTAGCCCCGCCAGTCGAGGGGGGTGCGGTCGGGCTGGCCCATCTGGGCGCCGACGGACGCGACAGTCTGCACCACCGCCGCGGCGATGGCGTGCACCACGTCTCTGCGCTCGACCACGGTGTCACGTTAGGCGACCTCAGTGGGCATGACATCCATCAGCGGGGGAAGCCCGCACTACACCTCGGGGCGTACCGGGTCTTGACATGTCCGGTCATCCTTGGATGATCGCAAAGTGGAGGTGACCATGAGACGCGTCACAGGCGCCGCGCTCGGGATCGTCGTGCTGGGGGCGCTCGTCGCGCCGCCCGCCCAGGCCCGGCCCCAGGTCCGGCCCCAGGTGGAGAAGAAACCCGTGGCCGAGGGCTACGGCGGGGCCGTGGCCACCGTCGACCTGGAGGCCAGCAAGGTCGCGCTCGGCGTGCTGAAGGACGGCGGGAACGCCATGGACGCCGCCGTCGCCGGAGCCGCCGCGCTCGGCGTCACCGAGCCCTACTCGGCCGGGCTGGCCGGAGGCGGCTTCATCGTCTACTACGACTCCCGCTCCCGCCGCGTGGTCACCATCGACGGCCGCGAGACCGCCCCGGCGGCGATGGCCCCCACGACCTTCGAGGGCATCCCCTTCGACCAGGCCGTCACCAGCGGCCTGTCGGTCGGCGTGCCCGGCTCGGTGGCCCAGTGGGACCTGGCGCTGCGCCGCTTCGGCACGATCTCGCTGAAGAAGGCCCTGAAGCCCTCCGTCGACCTGGCCCGCAGGGGCTTCCCCGTCGACCAGACCTTCTACGACCAGACCGCCGCCAACGCGGCCCGCTTCGCCGACTTCACCTCCACGGCGGCCCTCTACCTGCCGGGCGGCGCGCCGCCCCCGGTCGGCTCGACGTTCCGCAACCCCGATCTGGCCCGCACCTACCAGGAACTCGCCGACCGTGGCCCTTCGTGGCTCTACGGCGGGAAGCTCGGCCAGGAGATCGTCGCCACGGTCAAGACCCCGCCCGTCACCCCCGGTTCGGCCCGGAACGTCCGGCCCGGCCTGATGGAGGTCTCCGACCTGCGGGCCTACCGGGCGCTCACCCCCGAGCCGACCAAGGTCCGCTGGAACGGCCTCGACGTCTACGGCATGGCCCCGCCGTCCTCCGGCGGCTCCACGGTCGGCGAGGCGCTCAACATCCTCGAGAACGTCGGCCCGGTCGGCCTGAGCGAGTACCTCGACGCCAGCCGCCTGGCCTTCGCCGACCGCAACGCCTACGTCGGCGACCCCAAGTTCGTGGACGTCCCGCTGAAGCAGCTCCTGTCAGAGGGCTTCGCCAAGGAGCGGTCCTGCCTGATCGGCGACACCGCGCTGCCCCACCCGGCCGCGCCCGGTCAGCCCGACGGCGTCTACGGCCCCTGCGCCACGCCCGCTCCCGCGCCCGAGAGCAAGGAGCAGCAGCCCGAAGGGCCCGAGACCACCCATCTGGTCGTCTCCGACCGGTGGGGGAACGTGGCGGCGTACAACATCACCATCGAGCAGACCGGCGGCTCCGGGATCGTGGTGCCCGGCCGGGGCATCCTGCTCAACAACGAGCTGACCGACTTCACCTTCGGCCCCGCGCCGAACGACCCCAACCTGCCCGCCCCGGGCAAGCGCCCGCGCTCCTCGATGGCGCCGACGATCGTGCTCAAGGACGGCAGGCCGCTGCTGGCGGTCGGCTCGCCCGGCGGCGCGACGATCATCACGACCGTCCTGCAGATCCTGCTCAACCGCTTCACGTTCGGCATGTCGCTGCCCGACGCCCTGGCCGCCCCGCGCGCCTCGCAGCGCAACATCGCGGCGACCCAGGCCGAACAGGCCTTCATCGACAGGTACGGCGCCGAACTGACCGCCAAGGGCCACACGTTCGCGCCGACCCCGGAGATCGGCGCCGCGACCGCGCTGGAGTTCCTCAGGCACGGCAAGGTCCAGGCCGTCGCCGAGCCCACCCGAAGGGGCGGCGGCAGCGCTTTGGTGGTTCGCTGAGCATGTCAAAACCGCCGGCGGGCGCGGTCGCCGGCGGTTCTGCTCAGGGGAGGTCTTCCTAGGCCAGGAAGGCGAAGTAGCCGACGACCGCCACCACGATCACCAGGGCGACGCCCAGGGCGATGTAAAGGGGCAGGCGCGACGACTCCTGCTGCTGGGCCTCCTGCGCGGCCTCTTCCTGGTTACGGGCGAAGGCGCGGAAGGCCTGCGTGTTCCCGGCCGGGTCAACCTGTGGGTCAGACATGTCACGAACTCTAGCGACACACCATGCCCACGAGACACCAATATGTCGTTATTGCTAGTTTTGAGGAATCCGGCCCCATGGCCGGGACCGGTGTGCAAGGCGGATACCTTGTCAGTCATGCTGCGCACCCTGTTCGCTCCCCGGTTGGTGGGCCTCCACCTGCTGGTGATCGGGGTTCTGGTGGCCTTCATCCTGCTCGGCCGCTGGCAGCTCGGCGTCTTCACCGACTCCGGGCAACCCCGGGCCGCCGCCGACCCGGCCCCCGTCGCGCTGACCGACCTCAGCACGCCCGGTGAACGGGTGACCGCCGACGAGGTCGGCCGCCAGGTCACCGCGACCGGCACCTACGACGCCGCCGCGCAGCTGCTGGTCGCCGACCGCGAACCCGACGTCGCCGCCCCCGGCGGCAGGGCCTCGGCCGGCCAGGGATTCTGGCTGCTCACCCCGCTGACCCTCACCGACGGCTCGACCATGCCGGTGGTACGCGGCTGGGTGGCCTCCCCCGACGACCCCGCCACGGCCGTCCCGGCGGGCCAGGTGAGCCTGACCGGCCGCCTGCGGGCGCCCGACCAGTCGGACGCGGTCCAGCGCGGGGGCGCCCTGCCCACCGGGCAGGTCGCGACCGTCTCGACGGCCGAGCTGATCAACCTCTGGACGGGCGACCTGCGCGACGGCTTCGTCGTGGCCACCCGGCAGACGCCCGCCCTGTCGGCCACCCCGGTGGCCGTGCCCGCCCCCACCCAGGGGGCCGCGCTGACCTGGCGCAACCTGGCCTACGCGGCCCAGTGGTGGATCTTCGCGGCGTTCGCCGTCTACATGTGGTTCCACTTCGTCCGCGACGCCATACGATCTGATGACCCCGAACCCGAGCCGGAGACGTGACCGTGGAATCCGCCCTCAAGCCGTTTCGAGTGATGGCCTACATCGTGGGCTGCATGCTGCTCGTGCTCGTGACCGGAATGGTCCTGCGCTACGGGTTCGACATCCCCGGGCCGTCGCAGATCATCTCGCCGATCCACGGCTTCCTCTACATGGTCTATCTGGTCGCCACCATCAACCTGGGCCTGAAGGCCCGCTGGTCGTGGGGCTACATCCTGGGCGTGATGCTCGCCGGCACGGTGCCGTTCCTGTCGTTCTACTTCGAACGGCGGGTCACCGACCGGGTTCACGCCCAGGTCGCGGCGGCCTGACTAGCGGCCGATGCCCCGGCGGCGCAGGCGCAGGATGCGCCGCCGCTGGGATTCGTCGAGCATGAACCAGGCGACGACGGGCGCCCCGAGGAGCCCGACCACCACCAGGAAAGAGATGAGTCCGGGCAGCAGCCAGATGGCGAGCAGCGAACCGATGCCCGCACCGACGTAGTACTTGGCGAGTGGCGACATTGGGGCCCCTTCGGATCATTCGCGATGCATCTCAATACTGGACGATGGATCCTCAACGTGCGTCCAGGGCCCGCAGTTCCCTGAGCGTCACGGCCCCGCCTGGATCGTCTGCCGTGCTCGCGGGCACCACGGCTATCTCGTCGACCCCGGCGTCACGATATTCGGCCAGCCGCTTCTCGGCGGAGGGCCCGAGCAGCCCGACCGATTCGAGCAGCTCGTTCGGGATCTCGGCGAGGAGCTCCCGGGGGTGCGGGCGGGTGCGGGCGAAGGCCACGACGTCGCCGAACCCGGCCTCGGTGAACATCTCGCCGTAGCCGGGGGCGGCCAGGTAGCCGACGACGCCCCGGCGGAGCTGCTCCGTCGCGGCGGCGTCGCGGCCGGTGGCGGCGGTCACCCAGGCGGTCACCCGCTTCCCGCCCGCCGCGCGGAAGTCGCCGATCAGCCGGGCGGCCGACGCGGGGGTGATCAGGTTGAGGACCATCCGGTCGGCCCTGGCCGCGATCTTCACCGCCTGCGGCCCGAAGGCGGCGACCGAGACGGTCGAGCGCGGGGCGTCGAGCCGGAGCCGGTAGCCCGACGAGCGCGGATGCGCCGACTTCTCGCCGTCGAGCAGGCCGCGCAGCACCTCGGCGTGCTCGGCCAGCGCCCGCGCCGAACCCGCGTGGGGGCGGCCGTGCCACTGCTCGACCACGAGCGGGCTGGACGTGCCGATCGCGACGTCGACCCGCCTGCCGACCAGGTCGGCCACCGACGCCGCGCCCATCGCGATCATCATCGGGTCGCGGACCGCGACGGCGAAGGGGCCGAGGGTCAGACTGATGCGTTCGGTGGCCAGGCCGACGGCGGTGGCCAGGGCGAAGGCGTCGTAGGTGGCCATCTCGCCGATCCACAGTTCGGGATAGCCGAGGTCGTCGGCCGCCTTGGCGGTGAGCAGGGCGTCGGAGGCCGGCCGGTCCTGCCACAGGCCGAGGGAAACGCTGAGCATCTGGAGCCGTTCTCGTTCGTGGACGATCAGGGGAGCTGGTCCGACCGTACCCAGGTGGCGTGGAAGCCGAGGGGTACGCGCTGCGGCAGCAGCACCCGGGCCACCGGGCCCTTGGTGATGTCGGCGGCGTCCAGGATCTGGACCTCGGAGCGGTCCTCCCGGTCGTCGGTGACGAAGGTGACCAGGTAGCCGTCGTCCTCGCCGGCTCCGCCGTCGCGGGGGGCGAAGGGGGCCTCGCTGCCGTAGCGGTGCTCGCCGTAGTAGTAGGTCTCCTTCGCGCCGGTCAGGTTGTCGTACTTGACCAGGCCGTCGAAGAGGTTGGTGGGGGCCTGCTTGACGGAGACGTTGTAGGCGTACCGGGACTTGCGGCCGGTCATCCGCAGGTCGATCGAGGGGAACTCGGTGTTGTGGTCGCCGTCGACGTACTCCTCGGAGGTCGTGCCGGTCGTCAGGTCGAAGCGGTAGCGGTACATGCGGGCGTCGAGCTTGAGGTAGCTGATCATGCGGGCGAGCACGCTGCCGCCGCCGCTGGGAGCGGGGCGGCCGACGCGGCAGACGTCCATGACGATCTCGCCGCCCTCCTCCCACGCGTTGACCACGTGGTAGATGTAGCAGGGCTTGGCCTCGAACCATCTGATCTGGTCGGCCCGGCCGCGCTTGGGGATCACCCCGAACCGCGACGGCAGCGAGCGGTCGAAGGTCAGCTTGTAGCGTCCCTGGCGGGCGGCGTCGAGGTCCTGGAACAGCGGCAGGTCCATCAGAACCGCGTAATTGTCGGTGATCGCCATGTCGTGGGGGAGCCGGGCGCCCGGCAGGTCGAGCTCGACCAGGTGGTCGACGGTGCCCTGGGGGCCGACCACCCCGTACCGGAGGAACGGGGGTTTGGGCCCGTAGTCGAACCAGAACAGCTCCCCGGTCCGCTCGTCGACCTTCGGATGGGCCATTACATCGCCGGTCAGCGTGTCGAGGAAGGTCTGCGCGCCGAGCGTCTCGAGCGACAGGGGGTCCATCGTGTACGGCGACCCGCACAGGTACCACGTCGTGAGCAGCCGCCCCTGGTGGAACACGATGTCGGTGTTGGCGGAGTCCTTCAGGTTGAGCCCGCGCACGTTGCCGAACGGGTTGGCCTTCGGGTTCTCCATCACCCCCGTCCACAGCGAGCGCCCGGCCGCGCTCTCGGCCTCGAACGCCCTCGTGCGCACCCACCGGTTGCGGTAGCGGGCCGTGCCGTTCTCGAAGTGGATGGCGTGCACCATGCCGTCGCCGTCGAACCAGTGGTAGCGGCCCCGCATGGGGAACCGCGCGTTGGGGCCGTTGCGCAGGTAGACGCCGTTGAGGTCCTTCGGGATCTCCCCGACGACTTTCAGCTGGTCGGCGGTGATCTCCTCCTGGACGGGCGCGTACACCCCGAGGAGGTATGGGTTGTCTTCGCCTGATTCGTCCAGAACTTTCATACAGTGACGCTACGGATAAAGAAGTCAGCTCGTCAATGTGCCCTTACAGTGGGATATTCGGGTTCATCCAGTAAGCGCGGGGAAACATGCACAGCACCACCTGTCAGGAATCTCATGCCTGAGGCCACCCTGACGGTCGCACCACCTTCGGCTCCGGCCGAAGAGCGGCTCACCCCGATCGGGCAGGCACTCACGATCCTCGGTGACCGGTGGGTCCTGATGATCCTCCAGCGGGCCTTTCTCCTCCACGTCCGCACCTTCGCCGGCTGGCGCGACGAACTGGGCATCAGCGAGTCGGTGCTGGCCTCCCGCCTCAAGGAACTGGTGGCCTGCGGGATCTTCGAGACGGCCGCCTACCGCAACGGCCGGATCCGCTACGAATACCGCCTCACCCAGCGCGGCCTCGACCTGTGGTCGCTGCTGGTCGCGATCTACTCGTGGGAACGCGACTGGACCGACCGCGAGCTCCCCCCGCTCATCCACGACGTCTGCGGCCACGAGTCGCGCCCGGTGCTCGGCTGCGGCCACTGCCTCAACGTGATGACCGCCCGCGGCACCCATACGGTGCGCGGCCCGAACGCCACCTTCGCCAGCGCGCACGCCCCCCGCCGGCACCGCCGCACCGCGGGCCCCCGCCCCGACTACCTCGGCTACTGCCCCGACGCCATGGAGATCCTGGGCGACCGCTGGTCGACCCACGTGCTGGCCGCCGCCTTCCTCGGCGTGAAGCGGTTCGGCGACTTCCAGGCCGAGATGGGCATCGCGCCCTCGGTGCTGACCGACCGGCTGCGCCGCTTCGTCGACCTCGGCGTCTTCCGCCCCTGCGAGTCGGGCTACCGCCTCACCGAGCGGGGCCTGGCCTTCTTCGAGGTCTTCGCGTTCCTCGTCGCGTGGGCCCAGCGGGAGCTCCCGACGCCACCGGGCTCCACACTCGACATCACTCACAAGTCGTGCGGCGCCGGGCTCGCCCCCGTGCTGCTCTGCACCGCCTGCGGCGGCGTGCTCGCCCGCCGCGAGGTGCACTTCGACATCAGTGCCTGAAGGTCTCCCTGACCCCTTCGGCCATGGCGTGCCGTTCGGCCGCGCTGGTCACCGAGTCCAGTGCGGCGTACTCGTACCTCTCCTCCGCGGTGACGTGGGCGAACACCGTCGCCCTGAGGACTTCCAGATCGCGCGTGAAATCGGGGGAATCGGGATCGAGTCTTCTGATGAGCTCCCTGACGTGCCCTGCTTCCTGTCTTCGGCTCGCCACGATCTCTGCCCCGCCGTTCAGGCGGGCCAGTGCGACCGGGTGCACGACGACCTCCTCGGCCTCCTCATGTACGGCCAGCAGCCGCACCAGCCTTCCGAAGGTCTCCCTGCGGTCGGCGGGCTGACTGCGCTCCACTTCATCGAACAGATCCCTGATCAGGGCGTGCTGACGGGTCAGCACGATGATCACGTCCAGGTCCTGATCCGGCTCGACGGTGGTGCGGCGGTCCATCCGTGGCCTCCTTTCTGATCTCTTCCGCCTAACCCACACGAATCAGCCGAAACTCGTTGACCCTGGAGACGGGGTTGCCTAATGTTCCGGGCACAATCAAAGAGTCCGGGAGTCCGGTATGAGGCTGCACGCGAAAGATGTCGTCGAGCGCTACACCTCCGCCGGGTGGTGGACTGACGACACCATTGACGGGTTGTTGCGGGCTCGCGTTGCCGAACGCCCCACCGCCCTCGCCGTGGCCGACCCCCCGAACAAGCCCGCCCTCATGGCCGGTTCCCAGGTCAAGCGGCTGACCTGGGCGGAACTCGACGCCGAGGTCGACCGGGTGGCCGCCGTCCTCCTTGACCGCGGCGTCGCCGCCTCCGACGTGGTGGCCGTCCAGTTGCCGAACTCGGTCGAACTGGCCGTCACCGTGCTCGCCGTAGTGCGCATCGGGGCGATCGTGACGCCCTTCCCGGTGCAGTTCCGGCGCTATGAGCTGGCCCAGCTGACCCCTCTCGCCGCCGCCTCCGTCTTCGTCACCTCGGCCGACCGTGCGGAGGTCGTCCACGAGATCGGGGTCGACACGGTCCTCGAATGGGGCGGCGACCTGGAGACCGCCACCGGTGACTCCGGCAAGCTCGCCGCGCACTTGGCCGCGCTGAGCGTCGACCCCAACGACTGCGTGACCATCTGCTGGACGTCGGGCACCGAGGCGACGCCCAAGGGGGTGCCGCGGTGCCACTACGACTGGGGCGCGGTCGGCTGGACCTGCGCCGACGCGGTCGGCCTCGGCCCGTCTGACGTGGTGCTCAACCCGTTCCCGATGGTCAACATGGCCGGGATCGGCGGCGTCTTCATGCCGTGGCTGCGGACCGGGTTCGCCCTCATCCAGCACCACCCCTTCGACCTGCCCGTCTACCTGACGCAGGTCGCCTCGGAGCGGGTGACCTACACGCTCGCCCCGCCCGCCCTGCTGACGATGCTGCTGCACAAGCCCGAGGTGCTGGGGCAGTTCGACATCTCGTCGCTCACCCGGATCGGGTCGGGGTCCGCCCCTCTTCCGCCGCCGATGGTGCGGGGGTGGCAGGAGAAGCACGGGATCGCGATCATCAACTTCTTCGGGTCGAACGAGGGGATCGCCCTTCTTTCCGATCCCGAGACGATGCCCGACCCTGATGACCGGGCGCGTTACTTCCCGCGTCCCGACGCCCCCGGGACGTCCTGGCCGGGGACGCTCGGCGGGACCTCGGTGAAGCTGTTCTCGCACGACGGGACCGAGGTGACTTCTGAGGGGGTGCCCGGGGAGCTGCGGCTGTCCGGGCCGACCGTGTTCGCGGGGTATCTGGCGGGGACGGCCGAGGCGGATCCCTTCGACGACGACGGGTACCTCATCACCGGCGACGTGTTCGAGCTCGCCCAGGGGCGGTATCTGCGGTACGTCGACCGGGCCAAGGACCTGATCATCCGGGGCGGGACGAACATCGCGCCGGCCGAGATCGAGGCTCTCCTTGCCGGGCATCCGGCCGTGGCCGAGGTGGCCGTCGTGGGGTATCCGGACGCGGTGCTGGGGGAGAAGGCCTGCGCGATGGTCGTGGTGAAGCCCGAGACGTCGGTGACGCTGGAATCGCTGGTGGAGTTCTTACGGGACACGGGGATCGCGTCGTACAAGCTGCCGGAGCGGCTGGAGGTCGTCGAGGCGCTGCCCCGGAACTCGCTGGGGAAGATCCTCAAGCGGGAGTTGCGGGAGACGCTCTAGTCTTCACGCCCACCACGATGAACCGGCTGCCGGGGTGGTCAATTCGTCGACTTCACGTCGAGGTGCGGACCTAAATACCCGATATAGATTTTTCCGGTGCCCCGGACGTCGTCGTAATAGTGGAGGCGAGGTGCGCTCATGCCGCCGCTTCCGGCGATCCTGATGTGTGCACCCATATAGGTGCGCCCTGACGGATCCACTTCTCGCGGCACCGGTAGTTCGCGTTGCCCGCGCATCTTCGCATTCTTCCGTACAGTTTCGGACTCCTCTGTCTTGACCTTTCCGGCGGAGATGGCGGCGACCCCGTCCGCCGGTTCGAGGCACCATCGACGGAAATCACCATGGAATTTCCCGTCGGCCACGGCGTCGGCGTATTCCTGCATGGCGAGGGCGACTTGCCAGGTGGTTTGGGCCCAGGTCGAGGACTGCGCTCTTTCGTCGAGTTTCCAGACCACATCGATGTCGCCGGTGAATTCGACTCGTTCGAGGCCGTCCATCAGCTCGAGAACCTCGGGAAGTTGAGTGGGAAGCACCGTTTGCTCTTCGGCGGGAACCCATGCTTCGGCCGCTTTTCCCGCGAATTCCAGCCGTTTCCTGAGAGTGCGGACCCAGTCGGAGAGCTCGGCGATCTTCTGGTTGGCCGTTTCGAGTTCCGCGGCCGTGTCCAGTAGGTCGTCTCTCAGGTCGGCGCTCTCGCCTCTCAGTGTTCTCTCTTCGTAGTCGAAGAGTTCCAGGAGTTCACGCAGTTCGCTGTTCTCCTGGCGCAACTCTTCGACGATGGTTGAGTGATCCAGTGGGATCGTGCTGTCTCGACTTGTCGCGGTGGGCGCGACGTCTGCTCGCGACAATCGGCTCAAAGGCTTGGGAAGGCGGCTGTCGGCCGACAGTTGCCGGGGAAGTCCTGCGAGGAGTCCGGCAGAACGATGGACGTCGGCCTCGATGCGGGCGCTGGACAGGACGCGATGTCGGCGGGCGTCGTCCTCGACGGCGAAGTCCAGGCCGGGCAGGTACGTCCTTACCGCGCCACCCCAGACTCCGAAGCTGCTGCCGATCTCCGCGTTGAACGTCTTTTCGGTGACGGGATCGAGTATGTAGATGCTGGCGATCCCGTGCAGGTATTTTGTGGCCTGCTCGATTACCTTGTGCCACGTGTCGAATGGGATTTTGCTGTGCGGCGACGCGATGACAACCGGCAGCCGGCGTTCCTCGTCGGTGAGGATTTCGAGCAGATGCTCAATTCGATCAGGCCTGATGAGAATGGGCCGGGGTGCGAGTTCGGCCCAATGGTCATAGGCGTTCACGGCGGCGAGCAGCTTGCGGGCTATGCCGGGCAGGCCGGCCCGCATCTCCTCTCCGTCCGTCCTCCGTACGTACTCGACATCGAGCCAGAACCAGGTGCGCTGCTGGGCGTCCGCGGGTTTCGCCGGAGCGTGGACGACCAGGGAGCTCAGCCAATATCCGTTTTCGTCATGCTCTCTCAGTTGCCACTGCCGTGTCTGGGTGCCGTCACCCTCGGCGCGGGCATTGTGCAGGAGAAGGATGCCCTTCCCCAGCTGTGAATGGCCGGCGTCATATGCTGCGATATCGATCGCTCGATGTTTGCTCTTGGCTGTCAACCAGCTTCGAAGCTCCCTCGTGGCGGTGGCGAAGGCGTCCGCCGGAGCGAGGGCCGAATGGAAGACCATGCGGTAGCGTCCGGTGATCAAATGTCCCCCCACGGGCCCGAGCTCTGGTCGGATAAAACACCGACCGATGCCATTTCCCGGTAGGGCAAATGTCCGAAATTCGCTTTCCGGACATTTGTGCATCATTGGCAGGTGTTTAGGGGGATTCTAGATGTCTCGCCGGTTTTGGGTAGCGGATCAACAGACTCGCCCGCACGTCTTCAACCCCCCGCGCCGCATAAACGTGAGGCGTGTCCGACGTCCACACCAGGTGGTCGCCCGGCCCGCCCGTCAGCGGTGCCGCCTCCGGCCCCACCTCGGCCGTGCCGCTGAAGATCGTCAGGTGCTCCGTCACGCCGGGCCCGTGGGCGGGTGACACCTGGGCGGTGCCCGCCTTGATGACCAGGCGGTAGAGCTCGTACGTCACCGTCGCGTCGGTGAACGATTCGAGCAGTTCCCCCTCGACGGCCACGTCCGGCAACACCGCGGGTGACGACAGCAGGGCCGTCAGCGGGACCTCCAGGGCCGCCGTCACCTTCCACAGTGTCTCCATGGTCGGGTTGCGGGTGCCGGTCTCCAGGCCCGACATCGTCGCCTTCCCCACCCCCGCCACTCTGGCCAGGGCCGACAGCGACATGCCCTTCGCCTCACGAAGGTCGCGGAGGCGGCGGCCTATCTCTTGGGCGTCCACGTCGGCTATCCTCCCTCACGCGGCAAGCGTTCCGTTTATGGAACGGTAGGAGGAAAGCCCATGGTCCAGCCCATCGTCGCGGGCATCGTCACCGCCGTCGTCGGGTTCGCGAGTTCGTTCGCGATCCTGCTCGGCGGCTTCCAGGCCGTGGGGGCGAGCCCGGCCCAGGCCGCCTCCGGGCTGCTCGCGGCCTGCCTCGCCGTGGGGGTCAGTTCCATGTGGCTCTCGCTGCGGTATCGGATGCCGATCGTGATCGCCTGGTCGACGCCGGGGGCGGCGTTGCTCGCCTCCACCGGGGCGGTCGACGGCGGGTTCGCCACCGCTGTGGGGGCCTTTCTCGTCTCGTCGGTGCTGATCGTCGTCGCGGGGCTGTTCAAGCCGCTGGGACGCTGGATCGCCGCCATTCCGCAGCCCATCGCCGCCGCCATGCTCGCCGGGGTGCTGCTGCCCCTGTGCCTGGCGCCCGTCGAGGCCGTGGTGAAGGTTCCGGCGCTGGCGGTTCCCGTCGTGCTGGTCTGGCTGGTGCTGATGCGGTTCGCCCGCACGTGGGCCGTGCCTGCCGCGCTGCTCGTCGCGGTCGTCGGCATCGCGGCCCCGGTCGGCGCGGGGTGGCCGCAGCTCACGTTCACTACCCCGCAGTTCACCGTTCAAGGGGTGGTCTCGATCGCGGTGCCGCTGTTCCTGGTGACCATGGCGTCCCAGAACGTGCCGGGGATGGCCGTCATGGCGGGGTTCGGGTATCAGGTGCCCTTCGCCAAGGCGCTCACCGTCACCGGGGTCGCGTCGGCTGCCGCGTCACCGTTCGGGGGGCACGCGGTCAACCTCGCCGCCATCTCGGCGGCGCTGTCGGCGGGGCCCGACGCCGAGCCCGATCCGGCGCGCAGGTGGATCGCGTCCACGACCTCGGGGGTGGCGATGATCTGCCTCGGGCTCTCGGCGGCGGTCGCGACCTCGTTCGTGGTGCAGTCGCCGCCGATCCTCATCCAGGGGGTCGCGGGGCTGGCGCTCCTCGGGGCGCTGACCTCCGCCGTCAGGAGCATCGAGGGGGAGGCGGCCATCATCACCTTCCTGGTGACCGCCTCCGGCGTCTCATTCCTCGGGGTGGGGGGCGCGTTCTGGGGGCTGCTCGCGGGCGGGGTCGTTCACGTCTTCTTCAGCTCCTCCAGGACGAAGGAGAAGATCTCCGCCTCGTAGTGCAGGTGGGCGTAGCGGCCGGGCGGGCCGGAGTGGCCGCCGTCCTCCACCTCCACCCGGAACAGCGGGTCGGCGCCCTTGGCGCGGAGCGCGGCCACCCACTTGGCCGGCTCGTGGACCAGCACCCGGGGGTCGTTCACCGCGCCCGTCACCAGCAGCGGGGGCAGGTCGCCCGACGGGATGTTGTCGTACGGCGAGTAGGCGAGCATCCACGTGAAGTCCTCAAGGCGTCGTGGGTCGCCCCATTCGTCCCACTCGTTCACGGTCAGCGGGATGGTGTCGTCGAGCATCGTGGTGACGACGTCCACGAACGGGACCTCGGCCACCACCGCCGCCCACAGGTCGGGGCGCATGCCGTAGACGGCGGCCTGGAGGAGGCCGCCGGCCGACAGGCCGCGGGTGGCGATCTTCGAGACGTGACCGTCCAGCAGGAACTCGGCCGCGGCGATGTGGTCGGTGAAGGTCGTGGTCTTGCGCGACAACCGGCCCGCCTGCCACCACGCGCGGCCCATCTCGCCGCCGCCCCTGACGTGGGCGTGGGCGAAGACCGCGCCCTGGTCGAGGAAGGCCGACAGGGCGGCGTCCCAGGTCGGGTCGAAGACGGCCTCGTAGGCGCCGTAACCGTAGAGGAGACAGGGGGCGGTCCCGTCGAGCGGCACGTCGGCGCGGCGGACGACCGTGACGGGGATCCGCGCGCCGTCCGGAGCGGGGGCCCAGAGGCGTTCGCTCACGTAGCCGTCGTAACGGGGGTTCTCCTTCAGCAGCCTCCGGACGCCGGACGCGAGCGTCAGCCGCCACCACTGCGTCGGTTCGCTGTACGACCCCGTCTCGAAGATCACCGAATCGGTCAGGTACTCCTCGTTGTGCACCAGGGCGATCCGCCCGCAGGCGACGGGGGGATGCACCTCGTACGACGTACCGTCGTCGCCGAGCACCCGCAGCAGCGGGTCGCCGCCCCGGCGCAGCGTCAGCACCTTGTAGCCGTCGAAGCAGTCGACCGAGTGGATCCGCTCGCCGGGCAGCGGCGGCACGCCGACCACCCGGAACTCGGCATGCCCGTCGTCGGTCCAGGTCACCAGGCCGTCGAGGGTCGCGTCGCAGCGGTATTCGACGCCCGGACGCCGCCCGCCGACCGACTCGGGCACCCCGTCGACCACCGACCACACCTCGGTCGTGTCGCGGCTGGCGGCGGTGATGAGCAGGTGGGTGCCCGATCGGGTCGCCCGCACGGTCAGCTCGAAACGGCGGTCGCCCTCGCGGAGCACGACCTCGTCGGCGCCCGTGGCGATGTCGTATCGGCGTACCTCGCACGGGCGGTACACCTCGTCCACCACCGTGTAGTAGAACCACCCCTCCGACCAGCCGCCCGTGTAATAGGTGCCGCCGATGCTCACCGGCAGGTCGGTCATCGTCGACAAATCACGGAACCGCAGGTCATAGACCTCGTCGCCGGTCACGTCGATCGAGTAGGCCAGCCAGCGCCCGTCCGGCGACACCTCGCGCACGCCCAGTTCGACGTAATCGCCGAACGCGTCGAGGTCGAGCAGGACGTGGTCGGTCGCATCACGCTTTCGTCTGAATTCGCCGAACTCTCTTCCGGCGTCAATCTGCGTGTAGTAGACAAAGGCCCCATGACGCCAACTGACTGAAGACTCAGTCTCAGGCGTCCGTCCAGCCATTATGGCTGCGAGGTGCTGCCGAAAGGGGGCGGTGTGGGCGATCCGGGACTCGTAGCGCCGCCGCTCGGAGACGAGCACATCGCGTACCGCCGCGGAGTCTCTCATCCAGGCGTGGTCGTCGATCCGCTCGATGCCGTGCAGTTTGTGCACTACCGGGTGTGTCATGGCAGGACAGTACCGATTTGGAGCGACTCCCGCCCCCGGAGGACGATATGCACCATTTCGTCATCAGAGCACTGACCTTCGCACTCGCCGGAGGGCTCCTGTCCACCCCCCTCAGTCCGGCGGCGCCCGCCCCGAAACTGACCTTCACCATCGGCATCCAGTCGGATGTCGACTCCACGAACCCGTTCACGGGCATCGTCGTGGAGGCCTATGAGACCTACGCGCTCATGTACGACTACCTCACCACCTCCAGCGCCAAGGACGTCTCACCGCAGCCGTCCCTCGCCGAGTCCTACAGCGAGGCGCCGGACAAGAAGTCGTGGACGTACAAGATCAGAGCCGGGGTGAAATGGTCGGACGGGCAACCGCTGACCGCGCGCGACGCCGCGTACACCTTCAACCGGATCATCGGCGGCGACTTCGAGCAGACCAACTACGGCAACTACGTCGCCAACATCGACAAGGCCGAGGCGACCGACGACACCACGCTCGTCCTGCACGTCAAGAAGCCCACCCCGATCATGGAACGGCTGGCCGTGCCGATCCTGCCCGAGCACGTCTGGAAGGACGTCGACGCGAAGGCGGTCAAGTCGTACGCGAACGAACCCCAGGACGGTCAGCCGGTCGTCGGCTCCGGGCCCTTCCAGCTGGTCGAGCGGCGGAAGGGGCAGTACCTCCGGTTCGCCGCGAACAAGAACTACTGGCAGGGCGCGCCCAAGTTCGACGAACTGGTCTTCCGGGTGTTCACCAACGCCGACGCCGAGGCGCAGGCGCTGGTCCGGGGCGAGATCGACTTCGCCTACGACCTGCAGAGCAACGTCTTCAACTCGCTCAAGGACAAGCCCGGGGTGACGACGCGGAGCTCGGAGTACTCCGGGTTCAACGAGATCGCCTTCAACACCGGCGCGGCCCTGGCCGACGGCACCCCGATCGGCGACGGGCATGAGGCGCTGAAGAACAAGCAGGTCCGGCTGGCCATCTCGCACGCCATCGACCGGCAGACCCTCGTCGACCGGGTGCTCAACGGGCACGGGTCGCCCGGTGACGCGTTCATCCCGCCGGTCTATCCGCTGCTGCACTACACGCCGACCGCGCCGCAGAACTTCGACCTGGCCAAGGCCGACCAGCTGCTCGACGCGGCCGGATATCCGAAGAAGGCCGACGGCACGCGGTTCGCGCTGCGGCTGTTCGCGCGGCAGGAGTCGCAGGACTCGCAGAGCACCGCGGAGTTCGTGAAGAGCTGGCTGAAGGAGGTCGGCATCGACGTCACCGTCAAGGTGATGTCGGAGGACACCCTCACCGAGGTGATCGGCCAGGGCGACTACGACATGTTCGAGTGGGGCTGGGTGGTCGAACCCGACCCCGACTACCAGATGTCGGTCTTCACCTGCGGCAAGCGCAGCTACAAGGACGGCGACTCGATCTACGCCGACCTGTCGGACTCCTTCTACTGCAACCCCGCCTACGACGAGCTCTACGAGCAGCAGGCCGGCGAGACCGACCAGGCGAAGCGGGCCGAACTGGCCAAGCGGATGCAGCAGCTGGTCTACGACGACGCGGCGTACGCGATCACCTACTACTACAACGACCTGGTCGCCTACCGGAGCGACCGCTGGTCGGGCTTCACCGCGCAGCCCGACCCGCACGGGTCGCTGCTGTTCCAGTACGGCATCCACTCCTACCTGACGATCGCGCCCGCCACGGCCGCCGATCCGCAGGCGGCGGCCGAGACGCCGTCAGAAGGCAGTCTGGGGTTGATCATCACCGTGGCCGTTGGGGTGCTCCTCCTGGGAGGCGCGGGGTTCCTGGCGCTGCGGCGGCGCTCGTCGGTCTCCGCCGACGACCGGGAGTGAGCCGGTGCGCGGCTACGTCCTGAAGAAGGTCGGCTGGTCGATCGGCACCCTGCTGTTCGTCGTGGTCTTCAACTTCTTCCTGTTCCGGCTGCTGCCGGGCGACCCGATCGGCCTCTACACGCGGGGCCGGAACATGTCGCCCGAGCAGCTGATCAGGCTGCGCCAGCAGCTCAACCGGCCCATCGGCGAGCAGTTCGTCGAGTACCTGGCCAACCCGTTCGCCTCGGCGATCAACTCGACCCGGTTCAACCGGCCGGTCTGGGAGATCATCGGCGAACGGGTCTGGCCGACCGTGCTGCTCGTTGGCACCGCCGTCCTGGTGGCGGCGGTGGCCGGGGTCTGGCTGGGCATCCGCAGCGGGTGGCGGCGCGGGTCGCGGTTCGACCGGATCACGACCGGCACGACCAACACGCTCTACGCGATGCCGGAGTTCTGGGTCGGCATGATGCTGATCATGTGGCTGCCGTTCTTCCCGAGCGGCGGCATCAACTCGGTGGGGGTGTCGGGCTTCTTCGCGACGGCCGTGGACACCGCCTGGCACATGGTCCTGCCGGTGACCGCGCTCGCCATCGTCTACCTGGCCGAATACACCTCGATCATGCGGGCGTCGCTGGTCGACGAGCTGCGGCAGGACTACCTGACGCTGGCCCGCGCCAAGGGCCTGCGGGAGGACCTGGTCAGGCGGCGGCACGCGGTGCCGAACGCGCTGCTGCCGACCATGACGCTCATCTTCCTCAACCTCGGCTTCGTGATCGGCGGGGCCATCACCGTCGAGTACGTCTTCTCCTGGCCCGGTCTGGGGCTGCTCACCGCCGAGGCGCTGCGCGGGCCCGACATCCCCCTGCTGCAGGCGGTGTTCCTGCTCTTCTCCCTCGGGGTGATCGTGTTCACACTGCTGGCGGACCTGCTGTACGCCGTACTGGACCCACGGGTGAGCACCCAGTGACGGCGATCACCTGGCAGCGGCGGCGCGCCACCGCCTCGCGGTTCTGGGCCGACTTCCGCTCGCACCGGTCGGCGCTGGCCGGGCTGGGCATCCTGCTGTTCTTCGGGCTCGTCGCCGTGTTCGCCTCGGTGCTCGCCGACCCCGCCGGGCTGGACGTCACCAAGGCGACCGCCCCGGCGCACGCCGCCCCGTCGGCCGACTACTGGCTCGGCACCGACCAGAACGGCCGGTCGGTGCTCACCCTGCTCATCCACGGCACCCGGGTGTCGCTGATCGTCGGGCTCGCGGCCACCGCCATCGCCATCGTCATCGGGACGATCGTCGGGATCATGGCCGGGTTCTACGGCGGCTGGGCGCGCTCGACGCTGATGGGGTTCACCGACTGGTTCCTGGTCATCCCGTTCCTGCCGCTGGCCATCGTGATGGCCACCGTGCTGGGGGCCTCGCTGCTGAACATCGTCATCGTCATCGGGGTGACGTCGTGGCCCGGCACGGCGCGGCTGGTCTGCGCGCAGACGCTGAGCGTGCGGGAGCGGCCGTACATGGAACGGGCGCGGGCGCTCGGCGGCGGCGACTGGCACCAGATGACCCGGCACATCCTGCCCAATGTGATGCCGCTCGTGCTGGCCCACGTGGTGCTGACCGTGTCGGTGGCGATCCTGTCGGAGACGACCCTGTCGTTCCTCGGGCTGGGCGACCCGACGCGGCCGTCGTGGGGCTACATCCTCGACAACGCCTACGGGACCGGGGCGATGTCGAACGGCGAATGGTGGTTCGTGCTGCCGCCGGGCCTGTGCGTGGTGCTGGTGGTTCTGGCGTTCACGCTGGTCGGGCGGGCTTTGGAGGTCGTGCTCAACCCACGGCTGCGGGAGGGATCATGAGCCTGCTGGAGTTGCGGGACCTGTCGGTCACCTACGCCGGAGACGTCCCCGCCGTGCGCGGGGTCTCGCTGAGCGTCGCGCCGGGCGAGGTGCTCGGCGTCGCGGGCGAGTCGGGGTGCGGCAAGTCGACCATCACCAACGCGGTGCTGCGGCTGCTGCCGAAGTCGGCGCGGGTCGGCGGGTCGGTGCTGCTCGACGGCGAGGACGTCTACGGGATGTCGTTCGGCCGCCTGCGGGCCATCAGGTGGGCGACCGCGTCGATCGTGTTCCAGGGCGCGCTGCACTCGCTGAACGCGGTGCAGACCATCGGCCGCCAGATCGCCGAGCCGATCCTGCTGCACGAGCCGGCGACCACCCGGAAGGAGGCCGACCGGCGGGTCGGCGAACTGCTGGAGCAGGTCGGGCTGCCGGCCCGGCGCGCCCGCGACCACCCCCACCAGCTCTCCGGCGGCCAGCGGCAGCGGGTGATGATCGCGCTCGCGCTGGCCTGCCGGCCCCGGCTCGTCATCGCCGACGAGCCGACCACCGCGCTCGACGTGATGGTCCAGGCGCAGGTGCTGGAACTACTGTCGGGGCTGGTCAGAGACCTGGGGCTGGCGCTGGTGCTGATCTCCCACGACCTGTCGGTGCTCGGCACGACCTGTGACCGGGTCGCGGTCATGTACGCCGGCAAGGTCGTCGAGGAGGGCCCGGCCTCGGTGGTGTTCGACGACTCGCGCCACCCCTACTCCGGGGCGCTGGCCGGGGCGTTCCCGCGCGTCGGCGACCCCCGGTTCCGCTACGCGCCCGCCGGGCTGGCCGGCGATCCGCCCTATCCGGGCGACCTGCCGACCGGATGCCCGTTCCATCCCCGGTGCCCGGTCGCCTTCGACCGGTGCTCGTCGGCCGACGTCGAGCTGATCCAGGTGTCGGCCGGGCGGCGGGCCGCCTGCCTGCTCGCGGAGGAGGGGTCATGAGCGCACTGGCCGCACGCGGCGTCCGGGTCCGCTTCGGCGCGGCCCGCGCGGTCGACGGGGTCGACCTGGAGATCGGTTCCGGCGAGATCGTCGCGCTGGTCGGGGAGTCCGGGTGCGGCAAGTCGTCGCTGGCCCGTGCCCTTCTCGGGCTCGTACGCCCCTCCGACGGCACCGTCGAGTGCGCCGACCGCCCGCTCGACTACCGCCGGTTGAAGGCGTTCCGGCGGCACGTCCAGCTCGTCCTCCAGGACCCCAGCGGGTCTTTGAACCCCCGCCACACCGTCTACGAGGCCGTGGCCGAGGGGCTCAGGATCCACAAGGTGCCCGGCGACGAGCGCGAACTGGTCGCCGCCGCGCTGGCCAAGGCCGGGCTGCGCCCGCCGGAGCGGTTCTTCCTCCGCTACCCGCACGAGCTGTCCGGCGGGCAGCGGCAGCGGGTGGTGATCGCCGGGGCGCTCGTGCTGGAACCCGACGTGCTGGTCGCCGACGAGCCCGTGTCGTCGCTCGACGCCTCGGTGCGCGGGGAGATCCTGGCGCTGCTGCTCCGGCTGCGCGCCGAGCTCGGGCTGTCGCTGCTGGTGGTGACGCACGACCTCGGGCTGGCGTGGAACATCGCCGACCGGGTGGCGGTCATGTATCTGGGCCGCATCGTCGAGACCGGCGACACGGCCGAGGTGCTGACGGCGCCGCGGCATCCGTACACCAAGGCGCTGCTGTCGGTCGTTCCGGAGATCGCCCGGCAGGAGCCGATCGTGCTGAAGGGCGAGACCCCGGATCCGTCCAGGATTCCGGCCGGCTGCCGCTTCCGGCCCCGATGCCCGGCCTACGCCGCCGGGCTCCCCGCCGAACTGGCGGAACGTTGCGAGAAGGAGAGCCTGCCCGTGCTGCCCGCCGACCGCGGCCACCATGCCGCCTGTGTCCTGCCATGAGCGACGTCGGGACGATCTGCTCCGATCTGATCAGGATCGACACCACCAACGAGGGCGACAATCGCGGCCGGGGCGAACGGGCTGCGGCCGAGTACGTCGCCACCGTGCTCTCCGACGCCGGCGTCGAGGCGACGATCCTGGAGTCGTCGCGCGGACGGTCGAACGTGGTCGCCCGCGTGCGCGGCTCCTCCGACGGCGACCCGTTCCTGATCCACGGCCACCTCGACGTGGTGCCCGCCGTCGCGGGCGACTGGGCCGTCCACCCGTTCTCGGGCGAGATCGTCGACGGGGTCGTCTGGGGACGCGGCGCGGTCGACATGAAGGGCACCTGCGCGATGACCCTCGCCCTCGTGCGGGACTGGGCCGCGCGCGGCGTCCGGCCGTCGCGCGACGTCGTGCTCGCCTTCACGGCCGATGAGGAGGCGACCGGGGAGTACGGGTCGTACTTCCTGGCCCGTGACCACGCAGGCCTGTTCGAGGGGGTCCGCGAGGCGATCAGCGAAGACGGCGGCTACTGCGTCGTCCACGAGGGCAAACGCGTCTATCCCGTGGCGGTCGGCGAGCAGGGCATGGCGTGGATGCGGCTGACCGCCGAGGGCGTCGCCCAGCACGGCTCGCTCCGCGCGGTCGACAACGCGGTCGCCGAGATGTGCCACGCGATGTCGCGGCTGGCGTCGTACGAGTGGCCGATCCAGCTGACCCCCGGCGTCGTGAGCATGCTCGACGGGATCTCCCGGGCGCTCGGCCGCCCCCTCGACCTGTCGGACCTCGACGGCGAGGCCCGGCGGCTCGGCCAGGTCGGCGAGCTGTTCGCCCACGTGCTGCGCAACTCGGCGAACGTGACCATGCTGGACGCCGGATACAAGGTCAACGTGATCCCCGGGTCGGCGTCCGCGCAGGTCGACGGCCGGTTCCTGCCCGGCTCCCGGGACGAGTTCCTGGCCACCGTCGACTCGCTGCTCGGGCCGAAGGTCCGCCGCGAGTTCATCTGCTTCGAGGACGCGCCGGAGGCCGACCCGGGAGGCCCCACCTTCGACGCGCTGTGCGCGTCACTGGTCGCCGAGGACCCCGCCGCGCTGCCGATCCCGTACGTGATGAGCGGCGGCACCGACGCCAAGGCGTTCAACGAACTGGGGATCGTGACCTACGGCTTCGCGCCGCTGGCGCTGCCCGAGGGGTTCGACTACAACGCCATGTTCCACGGGGTGGACGAGCGGGTGCCGGTCAGCGCGCTGGAGTTCGGCGTACGGGTGCTCGACCGGTTCTTCCGCCCGTGATCGGCGTCTGGTCCCCGGCGACGCTGCGGCACGACCCGTCGGCCGAGATCTGGATCGGCCTGCGCACCCCCGGCACCGAGGTGGCCGAACGGGTCCGCCGCATCCAAGAGAACGTGCCCCTGACGTGGGTCGACGCGGACGAGGTGCCGTGGGACGTGCTGACCTCGGTGCACGCCGAGGGCATGCTGCGCCACCTGCGGGACGTGTACGCCGAGTGGGTCGCGGCCGGCTACCCGCAGGACCGGGTGGTGCCCTACGTGTTCCCCACGCCGGCCATGCTGGGCGGCATGCCCGGCCGGGTGCCCGCGGCGGTGCACGGGCGGGCGGGGCTGTACGCGTACGACACGATGACCCTGGTCGGGCCGGGAACCTGGGAGGCCGCCCTGGCGGCGGCCGGCGCCGCCTGGACCGCCGCCCGCCGGGTGTCCGGCGGGCCCGCCTACGCGCTGTGCCGCCCACCCGGGCACCACGCGACGCGGGACGGCTACGGCGGCTCCTGCTACCTGAACAACGCGGCCGTCGCCGCCGCGACGCTGCGCGGCGAGGGCTACGCGAAGGTCGCCGTCATCGACGTGGACGCCCACCACGGGAACGGGACGCAGGCCATCTTCTGGGACCGCGACGACGTCTTCTACGGCAGCGTCCACGTCGACCCGGGCGCGGGCTGGTTCCCCCACTACGTGGGCTTCGCCGACGAGACCGGCGGCGGGACGACCCTCAACGTCCCCGTCGCGCCGGAATCGGGGGACGCGGTGTGGCTGGCCGGGGTCACCCGGCTGTGCGAGGCGGCGGCCCGGTTCGGGGCGGAGGCCCTGGTGGTCTCACTCGGGGTGGACGCCGCCGCCGACGATCCGGAGAGCCCGCTGCGGATCAGCCGGGAGGGCTACTTCGAGACGGGTCGGCTGCTCGGCGGGCTCGGGCTGCCGACGGTGGCGGTGCAGGAGGGCGGCTACCACCTGGAGACCCTCGGGCCGCTGGTGGCGGCCACGCTGCGCGGAATTCAGTCGCCTTCGTAGAGCCGGTCGAGGCCGACCAACTGGATCCGGCCGCCGCTCTCGCGGGCGGCCTCCTCCAGTTGCGGCATGAAGCCGGCGCCGCTGAACAGCAGCAGTCTCCGCGCCGGGCGAAGGGTCGCGATCTTTTCCAGCCGGGCGAGATGACCCATGCCGATCACGTCGCCCCACTTCACCTCGCCGAGCGCGAGAAGTTCGCCGGTGGAGTCGAAGGCCGCCAGGTCGACCTCATGGCTTTCGCGGGTCGAGGAGTCGTACACGACGCCGGAAAGGACCTTGGAGGGCATGCCGGTGAGGGTTTCGTCAGAGGCCATGTCGGCCGTCCAGACCCGGCACATGCGCTCGAAGACCGGGCCGGCGACCAGACTGGGAAAGGTGTTCTTGGAGGCGGCGGCCCAGATGCGTTCGGTGCGGCCGGGGCGCACCACCTCGAGCTGAGGCCAGGACGGCCGCATGATCGCGTGGTGAAAGCGAACCAGAGGTTCGGTGATGCGGTAATAGGAGCGGTTGGCCCGGAAAGGGTCGGGATCGGAGACGAGCATCCCCGCATCCTCAAGCACTTTCAGATGGTGGGAGATGTCACTGGCTTTGCGTTCGATGCGGCTGGCTATGCCGCCTCGGGTGTTGTTCCCTTCGGCGACCGCGGCGAGGACGGTGCTGTAGAGCCCGGTCTCCCGGAGTGTGGGATCTTCGGCGAGCAGCATTCGCACTTCTCGGAAGAGGGGACTCACTGGGCTCAGCACATGGTTGACCACCCAGTCGTCGAAGTCGTCGATGCTCCGCGGGACGGCGTCCTCAAGGAATTCCGCCCTGTAGGCAGGCGTGCCGCCGACGATGAAATAGACCAGCGCGGCGAGCCGTCGATCACGCAATCCCCAATAGTCGGCTGCGACACGGAAGTTGAAGGACGGGGAGCACCATCTCGAAGCCGGCACGACCGCGAAGGGGAGCTTGTCCCGACAGAAGCCCGCCCATGAACGAGATGGAAGAGCCGCAGAGCAGCAGCCGGATCCGGGAGTCGAGGCGGAGCTTGCGACGTGGTGCCAGGGCGTGCTGGATGATCGAGGGTAGTTCTTTCGCGTCCCCGGTCAGATAGGGGAATTCATCCAGCACGACAGGTATCGGCCGGTCGGTGGAGAGAGACAACAGGCCGTCAATCGCCTGCTGCCAGTTCTCGAACCGCGTTACACCCGGCGACCCCAGAAAGTCCCCCACAGCGTTTCCGAGTTGGCGCAATGCCTCCTGGCGAGGCACATTCTCGGTGGCGCCGAAGTAAAACCCCCCCGTTGCTTCGCAGATGGCCTGCAACATGAACGTCTTCCCCTGGCGGCGCCTCCCGGACATCACGCCGAGACTCGCTCGCTCTACCGTCGAGGACACCCATCGGGAGAGTTGAGCCCATTCCCAATCGCGGTCGAACATGTCACCAGGCTTGTCGATCATGATCACCTTTTGTAGTAGTGCAGTTCTTAGAACTGTACTCCTAACAGTTTTCCCTGGTGGCGAGCCACTTCTCGTGGCTTTCCGCCAGCTTGGGCCACAGGATCGCGCGTTCCTCGCCCGTCGGGCAGAGGCCGAAGACGTCGGCCAGCGCCGCGAAATAGTCGCCCTCCCGGTCGAGCGTGGTCGACGTCGAGTCGGCGCCGACCCGCGTCAGCACCAGCCCCCGCACCGAGTCCACCCCCGTCGCGTCGCGCCGCTGGATCGCGAGCACGCGCACGAAGCCCGACTCCGGCGACGTCGACAGGCGGACGTGCTCGGACTCGAACGCCGTCATCTCCGTCGGGACCTTGCGGAAGTCCATGCCGACGAAGCTGCCGCGCGGGTCGTGGTCGAGCCGCCACCCGCCCGGTTCCGCCTCCGACGGCCGGAGCCGGTAGGTGAAGGGCCCTTGGTCGTAAGCGCCCTCGATCAGGGGGAGCGGCGAGTGGATCGCGTCGCCGAGGCCGGCGTCGACCAGCCACTCGCCCGACGGGTTGTCCTCGGTCGGCAGGCCGCCGACGGTCAGCACCAGGTGGTTGCCCCGCGCTCCGGCCGGGTCGGCCGCCGAGCCCTGCACGCCGCCGAAGTGCCGGGTCACCGCGTAGCCCAGGCCCGACAGCAGCTCGGACAGGGCTCCGTTCAGGTGGAAGCAGTAGCCGCCGCGGCCCGAGACGATCCGGGCCGCCGACTCGTGCGGGTCGACGGTGGTGGAGCGGCCCAGCCAGATCTCCGTCGTCTCGTAGGGCACCCGCTCGACGTGGGCCCGCTGGAGGGCGAAGAGGGCTTCGACGCCGGGGGGTTCGCGGGGGAGGCCCAGGCGGTGGAGATATGCGTCAATGTCGATCACGCCCTCACGTTAGCCTGCACCAAAGCTCCACAAAAAGGCGCGAAAGCTCTGCACGTCCGGCCTCTACGCTGCCTGCATGGCTTATCCCCAGCAGCGCCGGGTGCTGGTCGTCGAAGACGACGACACCATCGCGAAAGCGGTCGCGACCCGGCTGACGGCGGAAGGGTTCGACGTTCGCGTCGCCAGTGACGGCGAAGGGGCGTTGGTGGCGTACGCGCGCTTCGAACCCGACCTGGTGGTGCTCGACCGGCTTCTTCCCGGCCTGGACGGGCTGGAGGTGTGCCGCCGCATCCAGGCCGCCCGGCCGGTGCCCGTGCTCATGCTGACCGCGCTCGGCGAGGAGACCGACGTGCTGGTCGGGCTCGGGGTGGGGGCCGACGACTACATCACCAAGCCGTTCAGCATGCGCGAGCTGGTCGCGCGGATCCACGCGCTGCTGCGGCGGGTCGACCGGGCGGCGCAGCTGGCGTCCGAGGAGACGGTGCTGCGGGTCGGCGAGATCGAGATCAACCTGGCCGAGCGGCGGGTGTTCGTGCGCGGCGCCGAGGCGCAGCTGACCCGGACCGAGTTCGACCTGCTCAGGCGGCTCGCCGAGCGGCCCGGACAGGTCTACGAGCGGGAGCGGCTGCTCGCCGACATCTGGGGGTTCTCCGAGGCGGCGGCAACGCGGACCGTGGACAGCCACGTGCGGGCGCTGCGTCGCAAGCTCGGGTCCGAAGTGGTGCGGACCGTGCACGGCGTCGGGTACGCCCTGGTGCGCCCATGAGGCCGCTCGACTTCCTCGGCCGCATCAAGGTCAAACTCGGGATCGTCATGGTCGGGGCCGTGGTGACCGCGTTCGTGGTCAACGAGGTCGGGATCAACGGGGGCGTCCCGCGTGACCTCCGGATCGCCTTCGCGGTGTTCCTGGCGCTGCTCATGATGCAGGTGCTGGCCCGGGGGATGACCAAGCCCCTGCGGGAGATGGCCGCCGCCGCCCAGACCATCGCCAAGGGTTCGTACGGCCTCCGCGTCACCGCCACCAGCCGCGACGAGGTCGGCGAGCTGGCCAGGGCCTTCAACGCGATGGCCGCCGACCTGGCCGAGGTCGACCGGCAGCGCCGGGAACTGGTGGCCAACGTGAGCCACGAGCTGCGAACCCCGATCACGGGGGTGCAGGCCGTGCTGGAGAACGTGGTCGACGGCGTCTCCCCGCCCGAACCCGAGATCCTCGGCACCGCCCTCGCCCAGACCCAGCGCCTCGGCCGGCTCGTGGCGCAGCTCCTCGACCTGTCCCGGCTCGACTCGGGGGCCCGGCCGATCGTGGCCGAGGAGTTCGACCTGGCCGACCTCGGCGGGCAGGCCGTCCGCGAGGCGTCACTGGGCCGCGACGACGTGAAGGTCGTCGCCGCGATCGACCCCGGCCGCCACCTGACGACCGCCGACCCCGCCCTGCTGGCCCAGGTGCTGGCCAACCTGCTGGACAACGCCGTCCGGCACAGCCCGCCCGGCGGGACGGTCACCCTGACCTCCCGCGCCTCGGCCGACGGCACCCTGGAGATCGAGGTCGCCGACGAGGGCCCCGGCATCCCGCCCGCCGACCGCCAGCGCGTCTTCGAACGCTTCTCCCGCCTGGACGCCGGCCGCGCCGCCGACGCCGGAGGAGCCGGACTCGGCCTGGCCATCGCCAAGGAGATCGCCGAACTCCACGGGGGAACCGTCGCGGTCGCCGACGGCGCCGGCTGCCACATGGTCGTCACCCTGCCCAAGGCGGTCAGGGAGCTCACACCGACCGGACGAACCGTCGCCGCGGGCCGGACCCCCACGGGGGCGGTCCACGCCCGCCTACCGGCGACGAGCCGCTCACGAACCGATACGGAGGCCGGTCCCGTGAACCAGACGGACCCATCGTCGACCGACGTCGGGGTCTCGCCGGAGACCCCAACCGCTCCGGCGTCTCCCGGGGGGCTGTTGTGGAAGGCTTCGCCGTCTGCGGCAGCCGAACGGGACTCAACCGAAGGTGCGCCCATGGCGCCGCAGGCACCTGGGATACCGCCAACGAGGGCGGCGGCTCCGGCCGATGGCTCCAAGGCGGAGCCAGTCCAGCCGCAGGTCACCCAGGTACCCGGTGCGGTCACGCCTTCACCGCAAACCACTGCGACCCAAGAGAAGCCTTCGCCTTCCGCGCCGACTCCGGCCGATTCCGGGCAATTCGCCGCCGCGCATTCGGCGGCGGCTCCGGCGGATGCCGCGCCGCTCGCCCCTGCGCATGCGGATGCGGTCCCGGCGGATGCCGCGTCGCTCGTCTCATCAGAGGTTCCCGCTCGTCTGGAGGCGGCCTCGGCCGATTCCGCGTCGCTCGCCCCATCGGCGGCTTCGGCTGACTCCGCGTCGGTCGCCCCTCCGGCTGTTCCTGCGCAACCTGCGGCGGCTTCGGCCGATTCCGTGCCGACCGCCACCCCGGCCGGTTCCCTCCGGACCGCCGTCACCTCGCCGCACCCCGTCGTGATCCCTCCCGCTCGGCGAGGGCAGGCCGCCCCGAGCGGCCCCACCTACCCGCCCGGCTCCTCCCGCCAGCGGATGTTCGACGACGGGCCGCCCTCCGGGAGATCCATCGGCGGGGCCGTCGTCGGGGCGATCATCGGGGCGCTCGCCGGCCTGCTCGGGGGCACGGTCGCGGCCATGTTCTTCGGGATGGGGCCCAACACCGAGATCCAGGCCGCCGGGGCGTTCCTGCTGTTCGTCTGTGTCGGCATCGCCGTCGGCGGGTCGCTCGGCGGGCGGGTCGGGACGCCGTCCGACCAGGCGGGCGGTCAGTTCGACGCGTACACGCCGCCGCCGCTCTTCCCTCGGCCGGCCCTGCCCGACACGCCCACCTGGGTTCTCCCCGCCGCCATGGGGACGGGGCTGGTCGCGGCCGTCTGCTTCCCCTACGCGCCGACCGGTCTCGGGGTGGTGCTGACCGCGGTCGCGCTGACGCTCGCGGTGTTCCCGGCCGTCCGGCATCGCGTCAACGCCTGGAGTGCCGCCTACGCCGTCGCCGCCTACGGGCTGGTGTCGGTCGCGTTGTTCCGGGACGCCGACTGGCTGGTCGGGCTCACCCTGCTGGCCGCCTTCGCGGTCGCCTCACTGGCCGTGTCGGGCGGGCGGGGCTGGGCCGGAGTGATCAGAGGGCTGCTGTCGGTCGGGCTGGCGGTGTTCCCGGTGCCGTGGTTCCTGGGCGGGCCGGTGCGCCGGGTACTCAAGCGGCGCAGCCTGCTGCCCGTCATGGTGTCGCTGGGGATCACCGCGATCCTGCTGGGCGTCTTCGGGGTGCTGTTCGTCTCGGCCGACGCGGTGTTCTCCTCGTTCGCCCGCGAGTTGTTCTCGGCGCCCGCGTGGGCCGGGACGCTGCCGGTGCGGATCTTCCTGTTCGTCGTCTTCGGGGTGGTGGCCGCCGCCGCGATCCTGGTCGCGCTGCGGCCGGTCGCCGAACCCCGCGTCGACTACGCGCCGCTCAACCTGGCCCGGACCCTCTGGGTCATCCCGCTGGTCGGCGTGAACCTGCTGTTCGCCGCCTTCGTCGGGGTGCAGATCTCGGTGCTGTTCGGCGGCAGCCGCAGGGTGCTGGAGACCGCCGGGCTGACGTTCGCCGAATACGCCCGCTCGGGCTTCTTCGAGCTGATCACCGTCAGCGTGTTCGTGCTGTTCATCGTGGCCTTCTGCAGTGTGATGATCAAGGGCGACCGGTGGATCATGGCGACCCTGCTGGGGCTGCTCTGCGCGCTGACCCTGGTCATCCTGGCCTCGGCGCTGCACCGGCTCGGCCTCTACACGGCCGCCTACGGCTTCACCCGGCTGCGCGCCTCGGTGGGCGCGACGATCTGGTGGATCGCGGCGGTGTTCGTCCTGGTGCTGGTCGGCGGGCTGGTGAAGCGGCAGGCGTGGCTGCCGAAGGCGCTGGTCCTGCTCACGGCCGTGTCGCTGATGGTCTTCGCGGTCTGGAACCCGGACGCGCAGGTGGCCGAGACCCAGGTGTCGGTACGGGGCGTCGACCGCCTCGACGCGCACTATCTGGGGCGGCTGAGCGCGGACGCCGTACCGGGACTCGACCGGCTGCCCGAGCCGATCAGGAGCTGCGTGCTCCGGGAGGTGATCGAGGTCCAGGACCTGCGCTTCCCCGACCCGTGGAACGGCTGGAACCTGTCCCGGCTGCGGGCGGCGGAGATCCTCGCGGCGCACCCGGTCGACACGTCGGTGACGTGCGAGGAGAAGTACCGGTCCGCATACTGATCAGGTGACTTTCGACGTGGTGATCGCGAACGGCTGGGTCGTCGACGGAACCGGCGCCCCGCCGTTCCGCGCCGACGTCGGGATCTCGGCCGGGAAGATCGCGGCGGTCGGGCGGCTGCCGCACCACGACGCCGTCGACGCCACCGGCCGCCACGTCATGCCGGGAATGATCGACTGTCACTCCCACGGTGACGCGCTCGTCCACGACGCGGACTTCCAGCTCGCCAACCTGCGCCAGGGCGTCACCACGGTCGTGCTCGGCCAAGACGGGCTCTCGTTCGCCCCGACCACCACCAGGGCCGCCTTCGACTACGCCACCCGCTACTTCGCCGCGATCAACGGCGACTTCCCGGGCGACGGCCCGCTGTCGGTGGCCGAGATCAGGGCGAGCCATGACAGAGCCGCCCTGAACAGCGTCTTCCTGCTCCCGCACGGCACCATCCGCTACGACGTGCTCGGACCCGCTCAGACCGCCGCGTCTCCGGACGACATCCACGCGATGCGCTCGATCGTGGAGAAAGGCCTCGAAGAGGGTGCGGCAGGCCTGTCGACCGGCCTCGAATACGTCCCCGGCCGCTACGCCGACGTCACCGAACTCGCCTCCCTGTGCGCGCCTCTCCAGGGTCTTCCGTACGTCACCCACATGCGCGGCTACGGCCAGTCGGCGCCCGTGGGGATGAAGGAGGCGCTGGCCGTCACCCGGAAGGCCGGCGTCGCGCTGCACGTCTCCCACTTCCACGGCCCGGCCGATGTGCTGCTCCCGCTGCTGGAGGGCGACACGACCTTCGACACCTACCCCTACCTGCGGGGCAGCACGATCCTGGCGATGATCGTGCTGCCGCAGGGGGTGCCCGCCGCCGATCCGGCGGCGGCGCTGCCGATGATCGAGCACCTCGACCTCGACTACGCCTGGGAGCGCCTGACCATCGCGCACGCCCCGGGCCTCGAATGGTCCGAGGGCCGCACCATCCCCGAGGCCGCGCAGCGCCAGGGCGAGAGCCCGGCGCTCTTCGCCCGCCGGCTCCTCGTCGAGACCGATCTCGAAGCGGGCTGCGTCAGCGCCCGCCCCGACGAGGGCCCCGAGGGCGAGGAGTCGGTCCGCCGGATCCTGCGCCACCCCGCCCACACCGGCGGCTCCGACGGCCTGCACGTCGGCGGCCACCCGCACCCCCGCGCCTACGGCGCGTTCGCCCGCTTTCTCGGTCACCACGTGCGGGAGAAGGGGCATCTGAGCTGGTCGGAGGCCGCGCTGCACCTCGCCGCCCACCCGGCCCGCCGGTTCGGGCTGTTCGACCGGGGGCTGGTACGCCCCGGCCACGCCGCCGACCTCGTCCTCGTCGACCCGGCGAAGGTCGCCGACCGGGCCACCTACGCCAGCCCCCGCGAACTCGCCCGGGGGATCGACGACGTGTGGATCAACGGGGAGCGGGTCCTCAAAGACGGACGAATGACCACAGCACGCCCCGGCCGGGCCCTGCGACCGGCGTAGTCTCCTATACGATCCACGAGTGCTCATTTCCGGCATGACCATCGACTGGCGCACACGGGGATTCGTCCAGCCGGAGCCGGTCACGGCGGAGGAGTTCCTGGCGGCACGCCACAGCCTGTTCGACGGGCCGTTCACGTGGCCGCTCATGGTCGCCCGTCAGAGCGCCCTCGACCACAACGTGCGGCTGCTGGCTCAGCACGTACGGGACAACGGCCTGCTGCACGCCCCGCACGGCAAGACCACCATGTCCCCGCAGCTCTTCGCCAAGCAGCTCGCGGCGGGCGCGTGGGGGCTGACGGCCGCGACGGCGAGCCAGGTCATGGTCTACCGGAGCCTCGGGGTCGAGCGGGTCCTGCTGGCCAACGAGATCTACGACGAGCGCGCGATCGACTGGCTGGCGAGGCAGCCCTTCGACGACCTCCTCGTCTACGCCGACTCGCCCGGGGGCGTCGAGCTGCTGGCCGGGAAGGGCTTCCGGATCCTGGTCGAACTGGGGCATCCCGGCGGGCGGACCGGCTGCCGGACCCCTGACGAGGCGAAAGCGCTCAAAGCGCTCATCGACGCCACCGACGGCGTCGAGTTCGCCGGGGTGTCCGGCTACGAGGGCACCCAGCCCGACCGCGCCGGCGTCACCCGATACCTGAAGGACCTGCGCCGGCTCGCCGAAGACCTGGCCGCCCCGATCGTCTCGGCCGGCGGCAGCTCCTACTTCGACCTGGTCACCGACGAACTGGCGGGCATGGACGCCCGGGTCATCGTGCGTCCCGGCGCCTACATCGGCCACGACGAGGGCTTCTACGCCCGGATGAGCCCCTTCGCCGACCGGCTGAGGCCCGCGATCGAGGTGTACGCCCAGGTCGTCTCGGCCCCCGAACCCGGCATGGCGATCGTCGGGCTCGGCAAGCGCGACATCCCCTATGACCTGGACCTGCCGTTCGCCCCCGACGGGCTCACGGTGACCGGGCTGCAAGACCAGCACACCTACCTCAGCGACCCCGGCGGCCTGGTCAAGCCGGGAGACGTGCTGAGGTTCGGCGTCTCCCACCCCTGCACCGCCTTCGACAAGTGGCGGGTCATCCCCGTCGTCGACGACGACAACATCGTGGTCGACCTGCTCACCACGTACTTCTAGGAGAAAAAGTGAAGGAAGAGATCCGCACCACCGACGGCGCCGCCCCGGTCGGCGCCTACTCGCAGGGGCTCGTGGTCGGTGACTTCGTCTACACCTCGGGCATGGGGCCGCTCGACCCGGCGACCGGCGAGATCGTCGGCGCCGACGTGGCGGAGCAGACCCACCAGACCATGCGGAACCTGGGCGCGGTGCTCGCCGTCCACGGCCTGACCTTCGACGACGTGATCAAGTCGACGGTGCACCTGCAGAACCTGAAGGAGGACTTCGCCGCCTACAACGAGGTGTACAAGTCCTACTTCACCCAGCCCTATCCGGTGCGGACCACCGTAGGATCGCAGCTCATGAACATCCTGGTGGAAATCGACTTCGTGGCCTACAAGGGGCGTTAGTGGATTCTTCGGTGTACGTCTTCGTCGAGGACCTGCGCGACGAGGGCGTCGACGCGGTGCTCGACCGGATCACGGACCTCGGCGTGGCCGGGGTGACCGTGGCCGCCGCCGTCCACCAGAGCACGGACGTCACCCCTCACGGCACCAGCCGGATCACCCTCCGGCACGACGGGGTGCACTTCCCCCCGCCGCCCGACCTGTTCGGCCGGCTCTCGCCGCCGCTCCAGCCCGGCGCCGACGACAAAATCCTCGACGACCTGCGGGCCGCCTGCCGGTCGCGGGGCCTGGCCTTCCACGGCTCGGCGGTCTTCCTGCGCAACCCGACCCTTGGGGCGAGCCACCCCGAGGTGACGGTCCGCAACTGCTTCGGCGACCGCGGCGCCCCCGCCGACCTCTGCCCGGCCAACCCCGACGTGCGCGCCTACGCCGTCGGGCTGGCCCGCGCGGTGGCCCGCCAGGGCGTCGACAGCGTCGTGGCCGACTCATTGCACTTCGCGGCGTTCGAGGCGGGCCGCTCCTACATCCCCCTCGGCCCCATGGACGCCTTCCTGCTGGGCCTGTGCTTCTGCCACCACTGCCTGCTCCGGGCCACCCAGCTGGGCGTGAACGCCGAGGTGGCGCGCGAGGAGTGCGCCAGGATCGTCGGCGGTGTCCTCGACGGCGACCCGCCCGCCCAGGGCCAGGTCACCCGGGCGGCGCTGACCGCCTACGCCGGCCCCGAGGTGGTCGCCTACGCGCGGGCCCGCTCCGAGACGGTGACCTCGCTGGTCGCGGAGGTCTCGGCGGCGGTCACCGACGAGGGCTCGCAGCTCACCTTCACCGACGCGACCGGCGCGCTGAAGGGGGCCGCCGACGGCCTGCCCACGGCGGGCCTGGCCGCCCACGACGCCTGGCAGATCGGCGTCGACCTGGTGGCGCTCGGCGACCTGGTCCCGTCGTTCGCCGTGCTCGCCTACGCCCGCGACGCGACGCGGATCGCCGACGACCTGGCCGCCTACTCGCGCTCGGTCGGCAAGGACCGCGAACTGCGCGCGGTCCTGCGGCCGGGCATGCCCGACATCGAGGGCTGGGGCGAACGCCGCCGCGACGTCGACTCGACCGAACGCCTGGCCGCCAAGGTCAGGGCGGCCAAGGCGGCAGGCGCGGCTGGGGTCGACTTCTTCGCCTACGGGCTGGTCAGCCGGAAGGTGCTCAGCCGGATCGACGGAGCCCTGTCAGGTTGATTCGGTCAGGCTGACTCGCGGACGACCAGCTCGGTCGTCAGGATCACCGGGTCGGCCGCCGTCTCGCCGCGCTCCAGCAGGCTGAGCAGCAGCTTCACCATCGCCGCGGCCTGTTCGATGATCGGGTGGCGGACCGTCGTCAGCGGCGGGTCGGTGTAACGGGCCGCCTCGATGTCGTCGAAGCCCACGATCGCGACGTCGTCGGGGACGCTGCGGCCCGCCTGGCGCAGGGCCTGCATCGCGCCGATCGCCATCAGGTCGTTGGCGATGAAGACCGCGTCGAGCTGGGGGTCGTCTTCGAGGAGCTGGCGCATCGCGATCGCGCCGGACTCGCGGGTGAAGTCGCCGACCGCGACGATCGAGCGCCGGTCGGAGTCGCGCAGGGCGTTGCGGTAGCCGGTCAGCCGGTCCTGTCCGCCGATCATGTCCTGTGGCCCGGCGATCGTGGCGATGCGGCGGCGGCCGCGTTCGAGCAGGTGCTTCACGGCCTTCTCGGCGCCGCCCACGTTGTCGTTGTCGACGTAGGGCAGGGCCACCGGGACGGCCGGGCGGCCGTAGGAGACCGCCGGGACGCCCATGCGGGTGATCGCGGCCGGCAGCGGGTCGGCGCCGTGCATCGAGATCAGCATGACGCCGTCGACATGGCCGCTGGCGATGTATCGCTCCACACGGGCGTGGGACTGGGCCGAGCCGCTCAGCATCAGCACGACCTGCTTGTCGGCCGCCTCCAGCTCGACGCTGGCCGAGCGGATGACGGTGGAGAACATGGGGTCGTCGGAGAACACCCGCGTCGTCGGCTCCGACACCACCAGGGCGATCGAGTCGGTCCGCTGCGTGACGAGGCTGCGCGCCGCGGAGTTGGGCACGTAGCCCAGCTCACGGACGGCGCGCAGCACCACGTCGCGGATCTCGGGACCGACGGTGGACTGGCCGTTGACGACCCTGGAGACGGTCGCCCGGGAAACCCCGGCACGAGCGGCGACGGCCTCCAAGGTGGGGCGCTTCATCGACGGGTCCCTCCCACGGGGCTCGGGTTGCGGACGATAACGATATCGGCCCCTAGCCCTTCACACTTCCGGCCAGCAGGCCGCGTACGAAATACCGCTGCATGGACAGGAACACGATCAGCGGGATGATCATGGAGACGAAGGCGCCCGAGGTGAGGCGCTGCCACTCGTTTCCTCTGGTCCCGGCCATCTGCGCCAGCCGTACCGTCATCGGGGCGGTCTCCGCGGTGCCGCCCGAGAAGATCAGCGCGACCAGCAGGTCGTTCCATACCCACAGGAACTGGAAGATGCCGAACGCCGCCAGCGCGGGGGCCACCAGCGGCAGCACGACCTTGCGCAGGATGGTGCCGTGGGTGGCGCCGTCGACGCGGGCCGCCTCCATCAGCTCGCCCGGCAGTTCCGACATGAAGTTGTGGATCAGGAACACGCCCAGCGGCAGCGCGAAACAGGTGTGGGCGAACCAGACCTGGATGAACTGGCCCGAGCCTTCGAGGTTCCAGGCCGGCATCAGGGTGATGCCGAAGACCTCCACGCCCTGCGAGAAGAACGACAGCAGCGGCACCAGGGCCATCTGCAGCGGCACGACCTGGAGGGCGAAGATGCCGATGTAGACCCAGTCGCGGCCGCGGAACCGCGTCCACGACAGCGCGTAGGCCGCGAAGGTGGCCAGCGCCAGCGGGAACAGCACCGACGGGATCGTGATCACGACCGAGTTGATCAGGAACGACGCCAGCCGGCCCGACGACGACGAACTGCCGAACAGCACCTCCCGGTAGTTCTCCAGGGTGAGCTGCGGGTTGCTGAAGAACGTCCACCAGCCGGTCTGCTTGATGTCGTCCTCGGGACGGAACGACGACAGGAACAGGCCGAAGGTGGGGGTCGTCCAGAGCAGGGCGATGACGACCGCGATCAGGCTCGCGACGCGGCCGGACAGCCGCTTGCGCACCCGGCCGGCGGCCGTCTTCGGCTGCGTGCGGGCCACGCTGGGGGCGATGGTGGTCATGCTCATGCCTCCCGGCGCTGCCGCAGCGAGCGGATCTGGTAGACGACGATGGGCGTGACGAGCACGAAGAGGAACACGGCCAGCGCCGCGCCCTTGCCCGCCTCGCCGTAGCGGAACGCCTGGTTGTACATCTCGTTGGCGATGACGCTGGTGTCGAACTGGCCGCCCGTCATCGTGCGGACGATGTCGAACAGCTTCAGCGTGCCGATCGACTGGGTCACCAGCACCACCACGAGCGCGGGGCGGATCGAGGGGAGCGTGACCCGGAAGAACATCTGGAGCGGGCTCGCGCCGTCGAGCCGGGCGGCCTCGACGATCTCGGCCGGGATGCCCTTGATCGCGGCCGACAGGACCACGGTGGCGAAACCGGCCTGGATCCAGACCATGACGACGATCAGGAACAGGGTGTTGGTCGGGGCGCTCTGCAGCCACTGCTGCGGTTCGCCGCCGAGCCAGACCACGAACTGGTTGAGCAGGCCGATCTGGTTGGCGTCCTCGGGACGGTACGCGTAGACGAACCGCCAGATGATGCCCGCGCCGACGAACGAGATCGCCATCGGCAGGAACACCAGCGACTTGGCGATCGACTCGAAGCGGGACTTGTCCACCACGACGGCGTACACGAGACCGATGGCCGTCACCAGAGACGGCACCAGCAGCACCCAGATCAGGGTGTTGCGCAGGACCGTGATCGACTCCGGCTGGGTGAACATCCAGATGTAGTTGTCCAGACCGACGAACTGGCTGCTGTCGCCGCTCATGAACGACAGCAGGGTGGTCCGGATGCCCGGCACCACCAGGCCGATCGCCAGCAGCACCAGCGCGGGGCCGAGCAGCAGGAGCGAGTGCCCCCACGACCGTTCCTTCATGGGGGCGCGGTCGAGCAGCAGGAGCATGAGGCCGACGAAGGCCAGGAACACGACGACGCCGACCAGAAGCTGGAGGAGTTTGGGCGCCTCGGCGGCGAAATCGAAGAAGAAGTCCATGGGGGAGGTCTCCCGGGTGCGGGTGTGCCCGGCCCCGGAGCTCGTGGCTCCGGGGCCGGGCAGCGGTCCTATGTCAGGACTTCGGCCAGGAGGCCTCGATGAAGTCGAGCGTCGACTTCGTGTCCTTGCCGTTGATCCAGTCGGTCATGCCCTTCCAGAAGGTGCCCGCGCCGACCGCGGCCGGCATCAGGTCGGAACCGTCGAAGCGGAAGACCGTGCTCGGGTCCTGGAGCATCTCCATCGACAGCTTGTCGATCGCGTTGGCGGCCTTGCTGACGTCGACCTTCTTGTTGGCCGAGACGTAGGTGCCCAGGGCCATGCGGCGGTTCGGGAAGTCGCCGCCGGCCAGGTAGGCCTGGACGGCCTGGACCTCGGGACGGTCGGCGAAGCCGGCCACGAACTCACCGGCGCCGAGCACCGGCTTGCTGCTGGCGTCGTTGCCGGGCAGGTAGAAGGCGAAGACGTCGCCGTCCTCGGCCACCTTGGTGCCCTCGGGCCAGAAGTTGGCGTAGAAGGAGGCCTGGCGGTGCAGGGCGCACTTGCCCTCGGTGATCGGCACGCCGCCCTCCTGGAAGGCGGTCGAGGCGATCGACTTCACGGGGCCGTAGCCGCCGTTGACGTACTTCTCGTTCTTCAGGATCGCGCCGACCTTGTCGACGGCGGTGACCATCTTGGGGTCGTTGAAGGGCAGGTCGTGGGCGACCCACTGGTCGTAGCCCTCGGGGCCGAGGTCGCGCAGGACGACGTCCTCGATCCAGTCGGTGGCGGGCCAGCCGGTGGCGTCGCCCGACTCGATGCCGGCGCACCACGGCTTGATGCCGGAGGCGGCGATCGTCTCGGTCAGGGTCATCAGGTCGGCCCACGTGGTGGGGACGGTCCAGCCCTTCTCGGCGAACATCGAGGGGGAGTACCAGACGAACGACTTCACGCTGGCGCCCAGCGGCGCGCCGTAGAAGACGTCGTCGACGGTGCCGTACTTGACCCAGTCGGGCGACCAGTTCTCGTTGGCGAGGGTCTTGACCTTCTCGGAGGCGGGCTTCAGCTTGCCGGCCTTGGCGAACCGCTCAAGGAGACCGGGCTGCGGGAAGAACGCGATGTCCGGCGGGTTGCCGGCGTCGGCGCGCACCTGGATCTGGGCCTCGAACTCGCCGGTGCCCTCATAGGTGATCTTGATGCCGGTGCAGTCGGCGAAGGGCTTCCAGGCCTGCTCGAACAGGTCGGCCTCCGCGTCGCGGATCGGCGAGTAGATGCTCACCGTCGTGCCCTCGAACTTGCCGTACTCAGTGAACGGCGCGCATTCGGCGGACGCCGCGTCGCCGCCGCCGGCGCTGGCCGCCGGTGCCGCGGAGTCGCCGCCGGAGTTGCCGCAGCCGGTGGCCACGAGTGCCAAGCCCAAACCTGCCGCGATGGCGGACAAACGGGCGGGTCGTGAGAGGAGCGACATGGACCCTTCCTCCAAAGTTCTTCCATGAACTCTCATCAGAGAGCGGTTCCGGAAGCTTCACCCCGGTTACGACGGCATGTCAATCCATGTGAGATTACGGTTACCGCATTGTGAATTGGACAGTTCCGTTATCGTGGAGAGCGCTCTCTGATGACGTCCCAGCCGGTGGCGGGCAGAGGGTCGATCGTCACATTCCCGGCAATGAGTGCTCTAAGCGCCAACGCAGGACACGTTATGGGGACGGCGGTGGGAGCGCGACCACGGTTGTGTTCCGATTCGGTCACCGCACTCTTGTCGGAATTTATCCGGATGCATAAACAAATAGAGTGGCGTCGTCGAGTCCGGTCGGGCAGCCGTCTCGACGCCGTGCCGGCCCGACGGTGACCGGCGCCGCCGCCGGCCCGGCGGGCGCCCTCCCGGGAGCCGTGGTAGAGAGCGCTCTCAGGCGCGGAGCGCTGACGGAGAGTGAAGCTCCCGTCAACGGAGCCTCACCCGTCACCGGAAAACTCTGTGATAAACGCCCCGCGTTGACATGGGGCCCGACTTGCCGGGATGCTGGCTGAGAGCGCTCTCACACGGAGGGCCGGTTGGGTGGGGGCGGCAGCATGACCGTGTCGGCGGATGTGGCCACAGGGGCGGAGGTCCTGGAATTCCCGCAGGGGTTCGTGTGGGGCACGGCGACCGCCGCCTACCAGATCGAGGGGGCCACCCGCGAGGGCGGACGCGGCCCGAGCATTTGGGACACCTTCAGCGCCACCCCGGGCAAGGTCTTCCAGGGTCACACCGGCGAGGTCGCGTGCGACCACTATCACCGCCACCGCGACGACGTGGCGCTGATGGCCTCGCTCGGCATGTCGGCCTACCGCTTCTCGGTCGCCTGGCCGCGCATTCAGCCCAGCGGCAGCGGCCCGGCCAACCCGCACGGCCTCGACTTCTACGACCGCCTCGTCGACGACCTCATCGAGGCCGGCATCACCCCGATCGTCACCCTCTACCACTGGGACCTGCCGCAGGCCCTCGAAGACCGCGGCGGCTGGACCAGCCGCGACACCGCCGAGCGGTTCGCCGAATACTCCGCCGCCGTCTACCGCCGCCTCGGCGACCGCGTGGAGACCTGGACGACCCTGAACGAGCCGTGGTGCTCGGCCTTCCTCGGCTACGCCGCCGGCATCCACGCCCCCGGCCGTACCGACATCGGCGCCTCCTTCGCGGCGGCCCACCACCTGCTTCTCGGGCACGGGCTCGCGACCCGGGAGCTGCGCGCCCTCGGCGCGCGGCAGATCAGCATCACCCACGCGCTCTCGCCGGTCAGGGGGACCGACCCCGACGCCGTGGCGGTGCCCGACGGCATCATGAACCGGATCTTCCTCGATCCGGTCCTGCGCGGCGTCTACCCGGCCGACGTGGTGGCCCGCGCCTCCCGGTTCACCGACTGGTCGTTCGTCCGCGACGGCGACCTCGAAGTGATCAGCCAGCCGATCGACCTGCTCGGCGTCAACTACTACAACCCGACCTTCACCGAGCCCCGCCCCGGCGAGCCCGCCAACCCGGTCTTCCCGGGCAGCGAGGGCATCGGGTTCCCCGTCCCCGACGGTCCGAAGACCGCCATGGGCTGGCCCATCGAGGCCGCGGGCCTCACCGAACTGCTGGTGAGCCTGTCCCGCGACTACCCCGACGTGCCGCTCATGATCACCGAGAACGGCGCCGCCTTCGACGACACGCTCATCGGGGGCCGAGTCGACGACAGGCGGCGCGTCGAATTCCTCGACGCCCACTTCCGCGCCGCCCACGCGGCCATCGCCGCCGGCGTGGACCTGCGCGGATACCTGGTCTGGAGCTTCCTGGACAACTACGAGTGGGCCTTCGGCTACGACAAGCGCTTCGGCCTGGTCTACATCGACTACGCCACCCAGGAGCGCGTCCCGAAGGACAGCGCCAAGTGGTACGCCGAGGTGATCCGCAGGAACGGCCTGGCGTGAGCCGGCCCACCCTGGAGAAGGTGGCCGCCCGCGCGGGCGTGTCCCGAGCGACGGTCTCCCGCGTCGTCAACGGCTCGACGACGGTGGCTGAGCACATCCGCGTGGCCGTCCAGCGGGCGGTCGAGGAGCTCGGGTACGTCCCGAACCAGGCCGCCCGGTCGCTGGTGACGCAGCGGGCCGACTCGATCGCGCTCGTCTTCTCCGAGCCGCCGGTCCGCGTCTTCTCCGACGACCCGACCTTCGCCGGGATCATCCGCGGGGTCTCGACGGAGGCCGACGCGGCCGACAAACAGGTCGTCCTGATGCTGGCCGGATCGTCGCGGGGCCACGAGCGGGTCGAGCGCTACACGACCTCGGGCCACGTCGACGGGGTGATCGTCGCCTCGATGCACGGCGCCGACCCGCTGCCCGCCGCGCTGGCCCGCCGTGGCATCCCGGTGGTGTGCAGCGGGCGGCCCCTGACGGGGTCATCTCTTCCGTACGTCGACATCGACAACGTCGGGGGCGCGGAGTCGGCGGTGCGGCACCTGCTGGAGTCGGGCCGCCGCCGGATCGCCACCATCGCGGGGCCGCCCGACATGGTCGCCGGGATCGACCGGCTGACCGGCTACCGGAACGCGCTGCGCGACTCGGGCCGCCGCTCGATCATCGCGATCGGCGACTTCACCCGCGACAGCGGCTTCGAGGGGATGACCCAGCTGCTCGAAGACGACCCGGGCCTGGACGCGGTGTTCGCGGCCTCCGACATGATGGCGCTCGGCGCGCTCCAGGCGCTGCGCAGGGCGGGCCGCCGGGTGCCCGACGACGTGGCCGTGATCGGCTACGACGACGTCCCGGCCGCGCCCTACGCCGACCCGCCGCTGACCACGATCAGGCAGCCGACGATGCGGATGGGGCGGGAGCTCGCCCGGCTGCTGCTGAGCCCGGGGGAGTCGTCGGTGATCCTGCCGACGGAACTGGTGGTCAGGGAGTCGGCCTAGCGCCCTCGATCGCGGTCTTCATCTCGGCCGCGCCGTAGCGCATCCGGATCTCGACCTCTCCCCGCGCGGAGTCGGGCAGGAAGTCGGCCGTCCAGACGAGGACCCCGTCGGGCCGCACCTCGAACGAGGCGTGGTGGTGGGTCAGCGGGGGCCGGGCGCCCGCGACGACGGCGTAGGAGAACCGCCGGGCCTCGTCGTCGAGGGAGACGATCAGTTCGGTGACGACGTTGCCGTCGGGGAAGGTCAGGCGCCGGCGGCCGTCTTCGATTTCCGTGCCGGCGACCCGGCCGGGCAGCAGCCGCTCGTGGACGGCCCCGACGTCGCGGATGACGTCCCAGGTGTGCGCGGGCGGCGCGTCGATCGGCAGTTCCACTCGGACAGAGGCCACGGCGGGACACTACCGTGTTCCCGTTTCAGACGATCTTTCCGTCGACGCCCCAGAGCGCGGCCACGCGGTCGAGGTTCTCCTGGAACACGCCGTCGACGCCGGTCGCGACCCACCCGTCCGGGGGCTCGCGATCGGCGGGGCAGAGGGAGTAGTTCCCCTCCCCATCCATGATGACCTTGAACGTACGGGGGGCCATATCTGCCCCTTTCCACCGACTGAGAGCGCTCTCTGTTCAGAAAACACCCGTTCCACTGGAACGTCAAGAGGTGTACGTTCAATCCCTGAACAAGGGAGATCGTCTGATGGCCAATTCCCTGACGGGCCTACGTGAGACCAACCGCCGCCTGATCACGGAAACGGTGCGTAAGTCCGGCGCCCTCACCCAGGCGCAGCTGGCCCGTCAGACGGGCCTGTCCCCGGCGACCGTCTCGACCATCGTCAGGGAGCTGCGCGACGCCGGGCTGGTGGAGATCTCCCAGGCGGGCGGGCGTCGCCACCTCATCTCCCCGGCCCGGGAGACCGGGCTCGTGGTCGGCGTCGACTTCGGGCACTCGCACCTGCGGGTGGCGCTGGCCGAGCGGTCGCACAAGGTGCTGGCCGAGGAGGCGATCCCGTTCGACGTGGGGGCCAGGGCTCCCGAGGGGCTGGCGGCGGCCGAACGCCTGATCATCGGGCTGCTGGGGCGGGCGGGCGTGAGCCGTGCCGAGATCAGGGCCGTCGGGCTCGGTTTACCCGGCCCGATCGACCCGCAGACGGGGATCATGGGGTCGAGCACCATACTGCCGGGCTGGGCCGGCGTCGATCCCGCCGCTGAGCTGGGACGACGTCTCGGGGTGCCGGTCGTGGTCGACAACGACGCCAACCTGGGGGCGCTCGCCGAGGCCACGTGGGGGGCGGCCAAGGGGCGGCGCGAGGTGGCGTACATGAAGATCGGCACGGGGGTCGGGGCGAGCATCCTGATCAACGGGCTGCTCTACCGGGGGGCCACCGGGACGGCCGGGGAGCTCGGCCACATCACCATCGACGAGAACGGCCGGCTGTGCCGGTGCGGCAACCGGGGCTGCCTTGAGACGCTGGCCGGCGGCCAGCAGCTCATCGACCTGGTCCGGCCCACCCACGGGCAGGTCACGGTGTCGCGGCTGGTCGAGCTGGCGCACGCCGGCGACATCGGCTGCCGTCGCGTCATCGCCGACGCGGGCCGCCACCTGGGGGTGGCGGTGGCGAGCCTGTGCAACATCCTCAACCCGGGCCTGGTGGTGATCGGCGGGGCGCTGGCCGAGGCGGGTCCCCTGCTGATCGATCCGATCATGACCGTGGTCGGCCGCCTGGCCATCCCGAGCGCGGCCCGCGCGGTCAGCGTGGTGAAGGGTGAACTGGGAGAGCGCGCCGGAGTGCTCGGAGCGCTCGCGCGTGTTCAGAGCCCGAACGTGGAGAGCGCTCTCTAGGATCTTCACCTTAGGCCTTGACGAGGTGTGAAGCCGGGCGCACAGTAACGGCAATCTGCGACTTCCCGCCTACCGAAAGGTTCCCATGGCGACCTTACGACTCGGTAAACGCTCTCTGATCGGGTGGATCGCCGCGTTGCTGATCCCGGTCCTGTGCATCGGCGTCGCCAACGCCGCCGTCCCCTCGACCCCCTCGGGCTGGACCCTCGTCTGGTCCGACGACTTCAACGGCTCGGCCGGCACCCTGCCCTCGTCGGCCAACTGGATCATCGACACCGGCCACGGCTACCCGGGCGGCCCCGCCAACTGGGGCACCGGCGAGATCCAGAACTACACGTCCAGCACGAGCAACCTCAGCCTCGACGGCAGCGGCAACCTGCGCATCACCCCGATCGGCAGCGGCCAGAACTGGACCTCCGCCCGCATCGAGAGCCGCCGGGCCGACTTCAAGCCCGCCTCCGGGCGGATCCTGCGCATCGAGGGCCGCATCCAGATGCCCAACGTGACCGGCAACGCGGCGCTCGGCTACTGGCCCGCGTTCTGGGCCCTCGGCGCCCCCTACCGGGGCAACTACTGGAACTGGCCCGGCATCGGCGAGTTCGACATCATGGAGAACGTCAACGGGATCAACCAGGTCTGGGCCGTGCTCCACTGCGGCGTCTCACCCGGCGGCCCGTGCAACGAGACCAACGGCCTCGGCGCCGCCCGCGCCTGCCCCGGATCGTCGTGCCAGTCGGCCTTCCACACCTACCGCTTCGAGTGGGACCGCTCGATCACCCCGAACCAGTTCCGCTGGTACGTCGACGGCGTGAACTACCACACCCTCAGCCAGAACCAGTTCGACGCCACGACCTGGAACAACATGACCAGCCACGCGGGCTACTTCCTGCTGCTCAACGTGGCGATGGGCGGCGGCTTCCCCAACGGCGTGGCCGGCTTCGGCACCCCGACCGCCGCCACCGTCAGCGGCCGGCCCATGGTCGTCGACTACGTCGCCGTCTGGCAGAGCGGCGCCGGCACGACCCCGCCCCCGTCATCGCCGCCCCCGACCGGCGGCGTGATCCAGGCCGAGTCGTACAACGCCCAGCAGGGCACCCAGCTCGAAACCACGACCGACTCGGGCGGCGGCCAGAACGTCGCCTACATCTCCAACGGCGACTGGCTGCGCTACTCGGTCGACTTCACCGGCGAGACCCAGTTCAACGCCCGCGTCGCCTCCGGCGCGGCCGGAGGAGTCAGCGGCCTGGTCCAGGTCAGGCTGGGCAGCCCGACGGGCACCGTGATCGGCCAGATGTCGGTCGGCAACACCGGCGGCTGGCAGTCGTGGCGGACCGTCCCGGCCAACATCTCGGCCGTCAGCGGCACCCAGACCGTCTACATCACCTTCAGCAGCGGTCAACCGGCCGACTTCGTCAACCTGAACTACTTCAGCTTCTCGCGGTAGAGGTCGCGCAGCAGCGCGACCTCGGCCGCGTGGTGGACGAACTCCCGGTTCAGCCACCACACGATCGCGATGAACGGCACCGTGGGGTCCAGCCCCGCCGGAAACTGGCTGAACCCCACGGTGTCGAGCTGCTCCTCCGTCAGCCCGTCGACGTCCTCCCGCCACCGCTCGACGCTCTCGAACAGCCGCTTCTGGGCGTCGTCGGCCGTGTGGGGGATCTCCAGGTCGTCGAAGAGCATCCGCCGGTTGCCGAACGTCCAGTCCCACCGCATCGTGAAGCAGGCGAGCAGATGCGCCATTCGCCAGGCGATGCTGGTGACGGGCGGCGGGATGGGCTCGTTGGGGCTGAAGTCGGCGATCCAGTCGCCCTTGCCGTAGACGTCCACGTCGCCGTCGAGCCGCCGCCGGACGGTCCAGGAGTTGCCCGGTGAGGGCTCCCAGAAGTACTCGTCGTCGGTCAGGCCCTGGAGGCGGTCGCGGGTGAAGGTGACAGAGGACTCCAGCTGGTCGAGCAGCAGGCCGACCCGATCGGTGCGCAGTTCCATGCCCGGGGCACTACCCCCGGACCGTCCACTCATGAGCGTCGAGGAACGACCGGTCACCGACCAGATAAAGGAGAACCATCCGCCTGACCTGCTCCCGGTCGGTCGTGGACGTCGACCGGATGACGCCGTCCTCCTTGAAGTCGACCTCGTAGCCGGGGGAGACCTGGATGAAGTGGCTGCCGTAGACGACCAGCGCCATGAACGGGTTCTCCGCCGACAGGGTCTCCAGCACGTCGTTGACCAGGTTGAGATCGGGATCGTGGGCGACGACCCCGTCACCGGTGTGCAACTGCACGTCCCGGTACGCGCCCAGGGGCTCCCGGTTGTGGATCAGGTGACGCCGGGCGTCGTAACAGACGAGCCCGTGCTCCCGGGCGAACGCGAAGGCGGCGTTCCCGACCTCGTCGGTCGCCTCGTCGGGGGCCGACACGAGCGCGCCGTCGACGGTGGCCCCCGGAAGGGCGGCGGCCAGGGCCGCGCTGATCTCCGGGGGAAGCTCGGCCTTGCGGTAACGGTCCCGGGCGTCTTCCTTGGAGATCGGTTCGGGCTCGTACCAGAGGGCCAGTTCGAAGGTCATGGCACCGACGATAGGGCTAGATCTCCGGTGACCTGGAGCCGCTCTTCGCCGCCACGGCGAGATCCCTGACGACCTGGATCAGCTCGGCCGGGTCGAAGGGCTTGGTCAGGTAGGAGTCGACCCCGATGCCGAGCCCCCGGCGCTTGTCGTCCTCCTGGGCCCGCGCGGTGATCAGCACGACCTTGACGTGGGTGGTGCGCGGGTCGGTGCGAAGCTTGGTGGCGGTCTCCCAGCCGTCGAGCCGCGGCATCATGACGTCGAGGGTGATCACGTCGGGATCGACCTCCCGCACCCGGTCGAGGCAGTCCTGCCCGTCGAAGGCTGTATAGACATCGAAGCCCTCCAAGGTCAGATTGACCGCGATGAGCTGCCGGATGACCTCGTCGTCGTCGACGACCAGTACGCGCCCCAAAACCTCACCCACGGCCGCGAGGCTACCCGGGAGGGGCGGCTGGCGCGGGGTTTTCGGGGGATGTGTGCCCGGGCGCGTCGCATAACGGTGTGCGAAGAGGGTGTGGAGTGCTGGTAACCTAGGCTTGTTCCTGAGCCCCCTTAGCTCAGGGGATAGAGCACCGGCCTCCGGAGCCGGGAGCGCAAGTTCGAATCTTGCAGGGGGCACCTGATCTTCACCAGCGAAAACTAGCTGTGACCAGCATATATGGCATCGAACGGGCGAGTCTCCAGTCTCACTGGGACTCGCCCGTTCTCATTGACGCTCGCTGGTTGTGGGCCAGTTGTGGGCCAACGGCGGGCCGAGTTTGATCACCCTTTGAGGACCGCTTCGATGCGCTGATTGATCTGCTCTGCCTGGCCGTCCAGGCACTTGGCGTAGCGCTTGAGGAGGACTTCCACGCTGTTGCCGGCGCGTTCGGCGACGGTGGCAGGATCTACCCCCGCGTTGAGCCACGTGGACAGGGCGGCGTGCCTCAGGTCGTACGGCCTGCCCGCCAGGGGAGAGGTGACCTGCTGCGGCGTCAGGGCGAATCGTCTGGACTCCTCCCATGCGCGGGCGTAGGTGGAGGCTCCCAGGACACCACCGCGTTCGTTGCGGAACAGTCGGCCGTCTGCGGCGGTGCCGAACTCTTCCAGGTGGGTGCGCAGGATGGCCACCAGCTCGGGCGGGATCGGGACCGGTCGCACTTCCTGTTCCTCGCGCTGTTTGAGCCCACGTTCATCGTGGACGGTGCCGGTGTCGGTCCATTGCTTGCCGCTGCTGGGACGGGTCACTTCCAGCGTGAGCAGGCCCCATCCTTGCTCGGGTAGGAGGCAGTCCGTCTGCCGGAGTCCGACGACTTCGGCAGGCCGCATGCCGGCGTAGTAGAGGGTTGCGAAGAAGGCGACCAGGCGGCGGCCTCGGGCGCGGTGCCAGCTTCCGACGTAGGACAGGCCGGTGAGCAGCTCGCGAGCCTGAGAGGGATTGACCACGCGGCGGCGGTCAATGGCGGTGTCTCGGCTGGTCTTTTTCCGCTTCAGTCGCTTGAGAGGATTCTCGGACAGTTCGCCAATTTCGACGGCGTATTCGAGAGCGGTGTTCAGGCCGCGACGTCGCCGGGCGATCGTGTCGGGTGCCGCCCGCTTGCCGTCGCGCGTCTGACTGAGTTCCTGCCCAATCAGCCGGATAACGGCGGGAGTTGCCAACTCACCCACGGGAATGGTGCCTTTCTGGAGAAGCCTGACGGCATTCTCCAGGTGCGCGGGTATGGCTGTGTCGTCCGGCCTGGGGATCAGCGCCCACAGCATCGCCGCCCTGATGTCCTTCCTGGGTAGATCAGCGGCTTCGCCGTCCAACAGGGCGAACGCGGCGACAGTAAGACTGTCCACGATGCTTTCCCTGGTCTTGGCTGCGGCGTCCTTCCAGCGCATGGCCACGTACTTCCTGCTGAATTCGTACCAGGTCAGGACGGGCTTTTTCTCGGTGGGTGCCTGCCGCATGGAGGAAGGCAGACCGGTGACGGTGTCGAACAATTCTCCCTTCTGGGCTGCCTTGAGCAGTCCGGCGCGGAATTGGTCGGCGAGCGCACTGGTAAGGAATGACTTGGACTTGGGTTCGGTGGAGACCTTCCAGCGAACCTCATACGGCTTGGCTCTCCCCTTGCGCTGCCGGATCTTCCAGATGATTACGTCCAGGGTTTCCACGCAATGCCCTCCTACGCTGCGGTCTGTTCAAAGGCGGCAAGCCAGGTGTCCAGGTCGCTACGCCGAACCTTGCGCTTGCCGTTGGGGAACTTGAGGGACTTGGGACCACGGCCGGTGTGCAACCAGCGGTAGAAGGTGGACTTCGGCACGTCGATCTCGTCGAGAACTTCGGCGATGGTCAGAAGCTGCTTGGCTCGCGTCATGGTGTGGCTGCCTTTCGGGGGCGGTCGTCAGGTGCCGTTCGTTGCGGGGAGGGCTGAAACATCTCCGCATCTCCGCATCTCCGCAAAAGTGGCCTTGACCTGGGGCGATGCATGCGGAGATAGAGATTTCCCGATGGGGTCATCTCCGCAATCGGGGTTCATCTCCGCAGGAAGTGCGGAGATGCGGAGATGTGCGGAGATGGCATGTCGGCTACTCCGCAAGCGTTTGTGCTGGTCAACGGTGCTTGCGGAGATGCGGAGATGTTTCAGCGGTTGGAGGGGGCCGGAGCGGTGTGGCACTCGACCCAGAACACGTTCCGGTCGCCTCGGTCGTTCTTGGCGGACCGGATGACGTAGTTGCCGCGCCAGCGTCCGATCTGGCCGGTCAGCAGCCGTCCGAGGGCGAGCGCGTTGGGCATGCGGCCGGTGGCGGTGGTGATGAACTGGCCGTCCCATGCGTCGTCGTCACCGAACCCGGTCTGTTTGGGTTCGCCGGAGCGGCGTAGGTCGGCAGCGGTCATGGGTTGGGTGCCGTGACGGGTGTGCCAGCAGGACAGGAAGCCGCGCCAGCGGGTTTCGTCTTCGTCGATGTCGCGGATGTCGGCGGCGTTGGCCAGGAAGCCGTCAACGCTGTGGTGGGCCAGGAACCCGCCCAGGGATTGCGCCCACGGGGTGAACTGCCGCATCGAGACGCCGGCGGCTTTGGGGGCGCCGTTGCGGGTCCAGTCCAGCACCAGGACCAGCAGATGCCACAACACGGTGAGCTGATTGGCCGGGACGGTGATCCACTGGTCCAGGTGCGGGATACCGAACCGGGTCTGATCACGCTGTTCGGGCCGGGGCATGTTCGGGTCCAGGTGAACCCGGACGGTCCGTGAGGCCATGTCCCCGCCGACCTGGAGGTTGTTGCCGGTGGCCATCCACAGCCGGTCGTTGACGGTGGCGATGTTCCGCGATGCTCCAAGCTGCCGGTCGGACCAGACGCCAGCGGTGACCAGCAACGCCAGCGTTGCGGAGTCGATGACGGTGCCCTCGGCCAGGTTGTCCCACACGACCACGCCGACCTGTTCGGACAGGACGGCCGTGATGCTCTTGCGCAGTTCCTCTTCGGCGTACGGCCAAGGCATGACGCGCTGGCCGTAGAGCATGCCGGGGCCGCCGGTCAGGATGCTTTTGCCGGAGGCGGGCATGGTCGCGTCGATCAGCGCGAACGGGGTCAGGCTGCGGGTGTAGTGCCGCAGGATCGGGGTCGCCAGCAGCGCGAGATAGTTGGCTCGGTCGGCGTCGGTGGCCCACGGGAAGTCCCGCAGGAACCGGTTCAGCAGGAAGTCGCGGGCGTGGTGCACCTGCTCTGCGGTGGGCTGGTCGGGCACCGGCGGAAGGGCGACCTTGGCGGCCAGGTACAGGCCGGTGGCCTCGTCATAGCCGGGCCGCTGCAACAGGGTGCCGTCCCGGCGTAGGACCGGCGCCCCGATCACGCCGTGCAGCGCAGATACCTTGGGCCAGGTCTTGCCCGCCAGGACGGAGGACAAGGTTTCTCGGGGCGGTGTGACCTCCTCTTCCATGGTTTCCATGCCGCCGGTGCCGTCTTTGCGGGCGCGGAGCCGGTAGACGTAGGCGTGTTCGGCCAGCAGACCGGCCAGGGTGGCGGGGGTGAGCGGGCTTGCCGCCACCGGTAGCGGCGAGTCCTCGTCAGCGGCGGGGCTGGCTTGCCCACCGGAGATGGTCTCCATGTGGACCAGGGCGCCGGCCGACACGTAGGTGTCGGGCAGCAGCCGGTCCACCAGCGCGGCCTTGAGAACGCGGATGGTCTCCGGGCCGGACCCGACCTGGAGTCGTGTCGGGCCGGTCATGCCGCCACGCTCCGGGGCCGTCGGGCGCCGGCGCGCAGACCGGAGGCGATCGTGCGGTGGGCTTCGCCGGGCCGCTGTCCGACCTGTTCGGCGGCGGAGGCAAGCCAGGCGGTGACGTCGGACTCGGTCAGCGCGCCGCCGGCGACGAGCTGACCGAGGGCGACCGAGGCGTGGTAGAGCGCGTTGTTGTGGCCGTCGGCGGGCGAGTCGGTCACGCGCGCCAGCTCGGCCGCGACTGCGGTGCGGAGGTAGGCGCTGTGCCGGTCGGCGCCGGCCAGCGGAACCGTGACCGGTCGCTGCGGCGGCAGAGGCGCGGGGGTGAGGCGCTCGGCCAGCCATCCCGGCAGCGGGGCGGGCGGGGTGCGGTTGATGACCTCGTACGGGCCGGCGCCGTCGGGCAGGTCGACGAAACTGCCCGGTCCGACGACGTACCCGCCGACGCCTCGGGTGTCGATTTTCCAGCCCAGCCCGTTGCCGTCCTCACCTCGGGTGTTGCCCAGCACGACGTCTGCGGGGGCGGTGAAGTACAGGTGCAGTCCGCCGCGCCGCGTGGTCACGGTGAAGGTGTCGAACGGCAGGGGTTGCCCGGCGCGCTCGCAGAGCACGGCCAGCACGTCGGCGCCGTCGGTGACTCCCGGCAGGTCCCAGGGGGTCGGGGGGCGAAGCCCCTCCTTCTCGGGCTTGTCGAGGTCAATGACCACGAGCCGGGAGGGGCCGCACGCGATGCCGACGTTGTAAGGCGTGCGAGTCCAGAACCGGCGGATGACGTCGGGGTCGGTGGTGTTGCGTTCCTTCCACGGCCAGCCCTTGAGCGGCCACTTGCCGCGCGGGGTGAGCGGGAAGACGTGCCAGCCCTTGGCGGCGGCGGCCAGGGCGTAGCGGGTCAGGTCAGCAGGCACCGGTGTCCTCCTCGGTCGGTTGGCAGGGCGGGGTGGGCTGGCCGTTGTAGTTGTCGCGGGTGGTGCCGTCCGGCAGGCGCCATTCGGTCCACCACCGGCGCCCGTACGGGGAAGGGCGCTTCTGTGCCCGGGTGCCGCACCGCCGGCAGGTGGCGTGGTAGTTGTCGTGGTGGGTCCAGCGGTGCTGACCCGGCGTCGTGGGCTTGTGCGCGTGTTCGTGGTCCCGTTGGTCGGCGGCCTGGTTGGGGTCGCGGTGGTCGGTCGGGGATTTCATGCGGGTTTCCTCCGGCTTGGGGTGCCTGAGGCGCTGAGAGCGCCTCAGGCGGCTTTTGATTTATGTCCGCTTATTTGAGCAAGCGTTTGCTTGCCTCGGCCGTCAGGACGCTCTCAGCCCGTCCGGCGTCTGACGGGTTGTGCGGGTCCTAAGCGGCGGCGGGGATGTGATCGGCGGTCAGATCGGCGACAAGGGTTTCGCCGATGAAGCGGGTGTATGCGGGTGGGATGGCCTGGGTCAGTTCCCGCATGGTCATCCAGTCGATGCCCATGGCGTCGGCGGCTTCGCTGCGGTGGAACTTGTAGGACCCGTTGGGCATCGGGCCGCGCCCGCCGGTGCCGTAGACGCCTCCGATGGGTCTGCGTCCGCAGTGGCAGCCGCCGGCGCCCATGAGGAACTCGGAGGTCTCGAACAGGCGGTGTCGCTTCAGCCAGCGGGTTTTGCCGTCTCGGCACCTGGCGGTGAGAGCGAACTCCGACCCGCACAGCACCAGCGCGCCGGGCATGGGTGCGTCGGGGACGTTCTCCATGACCCAGGGCCGTCCCGACCGGATCAACAGGTCCCGGGTGGGACCGATCAGGTCGGGGTGGTGGTCGTGCGGGTGCAGATGCCGCAGGCTGGTGTAGAACTGGCACGGCGGGCTGGCATGGATCACGTCGTACTCGTGGCCGTGCGCGGCCAGGTACTCCAGCGCGTCGCCCTGGCGGAAGGCGAACGGGTAGTTGGGCTGCGGCTTGACGTCGACACCGGTGACGTCGAATCCCGCCAGGTGGTAGCCCATGCCCGCACCTCCGGCGCAGCAGAACAGATCCAGCAGGCGCGGCCGGTCGCGTCTGCGGGCGTTCATCGGCTGCCGTCGCGGTTCAGACGGCGGAAGTAGACGTACAGGCGCCAGCCGATCCGGGGCCGCATGCCGGTGCCCTCGCAGGCGTGGCAAGTGCGCCGTTTCGGGCGCCGGGCGCAGCGCTGGCAGGTGCCCCACGGGGAACTGGCGCAGAACCCGATGTAACACAGAGTGGCGATCGGAAGGCAGAGGACTAGCAGGGTGATGACGGTGGCCATCAGGGCCTCCAGGGCCGTATCGAGGGTTTCCGCAGGCCAGGGTCTAGACGCTAGATCGCTGGCAGAGGTCGGTTTGAGGGTCTAGGCGGGGCTCTAGACCTAGAGGGGGTGGCCTCTAGGTCTAGAGGCGATCCGGTGGCTAGGAAACGGCCCCGGTTGCCCGCTTCTTGTCACGGTGGGTGACGGCGGTGAGGATGTCGTCACGGGCGATCCCGATGCGGTTGGCGCCTTTGCCGCCACCCTCCGGAGTGCCCCACACCTGCATCGTGCGGATGCCGTACGGCTTGAGAGCGCTGGTGAGCTGACCGGTCTTCGCGCCGCCTTCGAGGTCGGCCCACGGGCCGTAGACCTCGGGCCGCAGTTCGGCCAGCCGGTCCACCACCAGCTCGTTCCACACCTTCGCCTCAGCGGGCGGGACCACGGCCAGTACATCGGCCAGCAGATCGAACGCGGGGGCGACCTGTTCGGGGCGCTGCCCGGCGGCATGCCCGGTGAGCACCCCGGCGCCGGAGCGCAGGGCGTGCGCGCGGTCGGCGATCTTCTGGGTTGCCGGGGTGTCGAGGTAGGCGGTGCGGGTGACCTTGGGCATCGGGGTCGCGCCGACGAGGTAGCCGATACCGGCGTCCACCTTGGGCTGGAACACCGTGGCGCGGATTCCGTTCTTGTACGCGGAGGTGCCCAGGATCATGTCGTTCTCGATCTGGCCAGCCACCCGCAGGCAGAACCGGATGGACACGTTGGCGCTGATCCCGGTCGGCAGGCTGTCCTTGTCCGGGCGCTGGGTGGCCAGGACCAGCACCACGCCCAGCGCACGGCCGAGCTTGATGATGAACTCGGCATCATCGCCCGCCTTGTCGCCGAACTCCGGGTGCGCGAACAGGTTCTGGCACTCGTCGAAGATGGCCACCAGCGGGTGAAGACCGAGCGAGCGCATGTCGGCAATCTGCCGCGTGACCTTCTTGTCCGGGCACAAGTCCGGCGGCAGCGCCTTGAGCGCGGCGGCCCGGCGCATGACCTCTTTACGCAGCAGCGCCAGGGAATCGGCGGCGTAGCCGATCGCCTCATCTTCGATCCCGGACACGTACCGGTGGCAGTTCTGCTCATGCGGGTCCAGGTCGCCGGTGCCCTTGAGCTCATGAATCCACAGCTCAACACTCGGGTCCAGCGCCGCACCGGAGGCCAGCACCCGAACCGAGGCGGTCTTACCCTGACCGGGCTGGGAACCGATCAGGTGGTTGTGCTCGATGACCGGCACGGTCACGGCCCGTCCACGTGGGTCGGACCCGAACGGGATGCCCTTGAACACATCGTGGCTACCCGCCTTGACCAGCGGCGATTTCACGACCGTCTTGGACAGGTCCTTGTCCCCGACCCACAGGATCAGACGCCCCTCGTGGATCGCGCTGTCGCCCTCGGGCCAGATGCAGCCCAGCGGCCGGCGCAGCGCTGAGGCCATCCGGTCGCGCTTGTCCATCACGTCGGCCACGGTCACGCCGTACGGGAGATCGATGTCAGCCCGCCAGCCGGGGCCATCCCGGGTGATCGGGGCCACAAACCGGATGGCGTCCTTGGGGTTCTTGGTCATGGCCTGGTTGATGCCGGCGATGCCCAGCACGGTCAGCGACCGGATCACGATGTCGCTGGTCAGCTTCTCCACTGCCGACGGCACCACGGCGCGTTCGATCAGGGGCCGGTCGGCGGGCTTGCCGATGATGCCCAGCACCGCGACGACCACGGCCAGCGCCGCCAACTGGAGCGCGGTGGGCTGGTTGGCGACGATGAGGGCCAGGATCAGCAGCGTCAGCACGGTCAGCCCGGCAATCCACACGCGCAGCCGCACCCGGGCGTCACGCTGCCGGGACAGTTTCAGGTACGCCTCGGGGTCGGCCTTCTGCACGGTGGCCATCCGCACGGGGTGGCCTTCCAGGTCGAAGGTCCATCGGATGAACCCGCCGGTCAGCCGGACGAGTCCGCGCGGCGCGCGGACGGCCATCCGGCCGGCGTACAGCGGGGTTCGGGTGAGCTGGTAGCCGGAGACGTGCAGGTAGTGCCGACCGGCCCAGGCCAGCGTGTCGACGGCCTCGGTGCGCGAGCGCAGCCACGTCGGGACGATCGGCTGACGGGTCCGCGCCTTGGCCTCCAGGTCGGTCCGCCAGTCCGGCAGGTCGTGCCCCGGCTGGTCGACCATCACCTGACCTTCCAGGACCGGCGTGACGTCGGCGCCCATGGTGGCCTCGGTGAGAAGAACGTTGGTGGCGCGGCTCTTGCCGGTCGCCTCGGGGCTGTCGTCGGTCGAGCGGCCGGCGCGGGCGCTAGTGATGGGGACGACCTCAGCGCCGGTCGGTTCGTCCGGGCGGTTCGAACCGATCTCTGGCGTGGGCGGTTCTACGGGGGTGGGCTGGTCGTGCCTCATGATGGGGTCACCTCGTGCTCGTTGGAAGGTCCGGGGTTGCAGGGCACGGCCGGTGTCTTGGCGGATTCGGCCGTGCCCCAAGTGCCGCCCGTGGCGGCCTTACGAATGGGACGGATCAGGGCGGCGGGCAGCGTCACGACGGGATCTCGGTGTCCCGCTGACGGTGGCCGGCGCACCGGGGGTTCGGGGCGGGGCAGCCGTACTCGTGCAGTTCGCCGCAGTGGTCGCACCGGTAGAACCGGGCGGTGTGCTCGTTGACGGTGTCGCGGACGTAGTGGCGGTCGTTGAAGCCGCGAACGGCGATCCAGCCGACGAAGCTGACGCAGGCGGCAGCGCTGCCGACGATGGCAACCATGGGATCGAACATGGCAGGTCCTCCTTACAGGTTGGGGTCGGTGAGCGCGTCGCGCAGAGCGCGGGCGGTGTCCATGCCGCAGGACAGAGCACGCTGAATCTGGCGGGCACTGGGATGACGGGGAAGCTCGCCCTCGGCGGTGAGGGCCTGCACACGGGCGATGAGTTCCGGGCTCGCCCTGTACGTAAGGCCAGTAAGGGGGCCGTTCCGCTGGTCCTCCGGGGTGAAGTCGAGGGCGGCGAAGGCGGCCAGGATGATCGGCAGCGCCATCACCAAGGCCACGGCCACGATGGGGCCGATCAGGTGCAGCACCAGACGCGGGAACGAGAACGAGTCGGCGACACCGGGCAGGTAGGGGAAGGCGTTCATCCCCAAGGTCAGCGCCAGGAACAGCCACTCGATCCGGACAAGGATCGTGGAGCGGATGGGCTGGCCGAGGGTGGCCATGTAGGCACGGGCGCCGACGACGACCAACAGCGTGATCGACATGAACGGCTCGACGAACCAGGCGAACAGCCACCCGGGCGACCAAGCGTCGGCGCCGTCCGCCGCGAAGTGCTGCACACCGGCGGTGGACCAGGCCAGCGCCAGCGCCAGCCCCACCATCGCGCCAGCCACCAGCAGGCGCCGCATCCGCGCGGCCGACCACGCGCGCATCGCCGGGTCCTGCGCGAGCGCGTGCAACCGGGCCGCCTCGTGCGCCGCGCGCTGCCGGCGGCGAACCTTGGGACTGTCGAGCTGTAGCGGGGTGTCGTCGGCCTGGAGGTCGGCCAGCAGGCGGGCTTCGGCGACCTGTTCCCGCAGGCGTTTCACCCGGCGGGTCCGTCCCTTCTCGACCTCACCGGCGGGGGCAGGAGCCGGCGAGGCCGCAGGCGGGGTTACCGGCTCGTCGAGCGGGATGACTGGCCGGGGCAGATGGGCGATGGTGGCCAGGTCAGCGCGGGGGGCGCGGTCGACGATGCCGACGTAGTCCGGGAGGTCGGGGCCGTCGTCGTCGGCCGGGTCGGAGAACGGGATGGTCAGCGGGGTCGTCACGGGGACTCCTTGGCAGGTATGGGGCGGGTGGTCAGGCGGCCATCGGCTCGACTGCCTCGGGGCCGTAAGCGCAGATCAGGCAGATACCGAGGTGGCGCGGCAGGACGTAGCCGGCGTCCTTGCGGCAGTCCGGGCAGGTGCGGCGGGCGGCGTTGGCCTTGGCGAGCGCGGCCAACTGGCGCGGGGTGGCGGGGCGCTTGGGAAGCGCGAACCGCACGTCGTAGAGGAAGGCGACGCGGATGCCGCCGGGGGCGTTGTAGCGGCGGGAACGCCACATCACCTGTGCGACCACCTGCTGACCGCCGGGGCGCAGCCCGCGTTCGGCCAACTGGCGCCGGGTCAGCAGGTCGGTGGGGGCGAACCGCCACGGGTAGGTGGGGATGTCGTGGCGGGCGGCGGTGGGGTCGTAGAACGCGGCGCGGATGCGGCTCATGCGCGGGTACCGCCCTTCCGCAGTCGGGGAAGACCGGCGTACACGCACATCTGGACCGCCAGGACCGTGATGATGACCAACTCGGCCAGCGACGCGACGATGACTAACGGAGATGGCTGCCCGGCAATCCAGACCACGATCAGGCCGGTCAGGGAGGGCAGGTAGAACGCCAGCAGGTTGACCGCGAGCTGGAACCACTTGCGGGAACGGCGTCGGGTGTCTCGGCTGTGGTCGTGCTCCCAGCCGAACAGGCCGGTGTCGGCGCCGTCGAGGTCGGCGGCGGCGGTCAGGCGCGGGGTGAGGTCCTCGCGGATGTACCGGCCGATCATCGTGACCATGTGGTCGGCGCACAGGTGCGTCCAGCCGAGCACGACGCCCGTGATCGGCAGCACGAGCAGCAGGTACAGGCGGCCGGCGGACGCGGTCACGGCCGCGACGGCGGCGATCGAGGTCAGTTGGGCGTACAGCAGGTTGTCGCGGAAGCCGATGCGCGAGATCTGTTCGGCCTTGAGCCGGTCGTACTCGGCCGCGTGCAGCGTGATCGCGTGCCCGGCGCGGGTGGTGGCGGCGGTGTCGGTGTCGCTCACTTGCTCACTCCGAAGGGGTGTCAGCCGCAGGTGCGGCAGGTGGTCGAGGTCAGGAAGTTCACGGCGCCGCAGCTACACACCCAGGTCGAGGCGGTACCGGGCGGCAGCCACGGGCCACGACGGAACCGGCGGCGGAATCGGATGTAATTCACGACGCCAGCGCCGGGCGGGCCAAGGCGGCTAGTTCGTCGGCGGTGTAACCGGCCCAGACGCCATCAGCGGGCGCGGAGGCCAGGGCGTAGGGCAGGCACAACGCCCGGACGGGGCACGTCTCACACACCTGCCGGGCCACCGCCACCCGAGCCGACTCCTGTTCAGGAGACTCGGGAGCGTCGGGGCCGGTGTGCAGCTCGGGGTCATAGGCACACTCGGCGGCCTGGCCCAGCGCGCAAGGCTCCGGGCCGGCGGCCAACGTCGCCGGGTGGGAAGCGGTGAACACGGCGCCGTATGTCCACGCGGCGCCACGCGCGGTCGCGGTCAACCGGGCCAGGTCGTCACCGGTGGCGCAGACCTTGACCGGACGACCGCCATAGCGCTCGACGGTCGCCCAACCGGCGTCGCCAGCCGACGGGACCAGCCGGCGAAGCTCCGGGGTAAGGGGTTCGACAATCACCACATGCTCGGGGGCCTGAGCACTGACACGGAGGGAACGCGCAGCCCGAAGCGGGCGCACGTCGCTGGAACGGAGGGGATTTGCCATGATGGCGACTACTCCTGACTGCTGATGAGCGGAAGGGAAGTCAGCCGGGGCGGCTTCGAGTCTTGGCGGAAACGGGCCGCCCCGGTCTGGCGTAGGTCTGGGTGATACGCACAGGTCAGGGCGTATGCAGGGCCGCCTTTCTTGGGAGGCGGTAGCCCTTTCGTCGTCGCTATTGAGTTCTCAAACGATCAGGTGCGACAGCCCGTCGGCGCGCGGCTTGGCCGCCTTCCTAGGTCTTCCGGCTGCGCACTCTCCTCTAGCCATCTACTCGTCTAGAGGAGTTGCTCTATATGTATCTCAGACTCGTCTAGAGGAGTCAATCCCTACCTGGCAGGAAGTTGATATGAGAGGACGTAAGCGTCGCTCGACATCACGGTGTCGCAGACCTCGACGGCCTGCCCGTCGTCCGCGTAGGCCGTACGGATGAGGTGGAAGACCGGAATGCCAGGTGCAAGCTTGAGTGCCTTGACCTCGTCCCGAAGCGGCATCCGCGAACGGATCTCCTCGTCAAAATGATCGAGTCGATACCCCAACTCTTCGAGGCGTGCATAGATGCCGCCGGGTCCGCTGTTGGGATGGGTGATCTGAGTACCTTGCGCGATGTGGGAGGGAATGTAGGAGATCGCAGTCTCAACAGGGTGTCCATTGATCAGATAGCGCCGGGATCTTACGACCACGCTTTGTCCTGCCGGCAAACCGAGACGCTTTGCTACGTCGGGGGACGCTTCCTGTTCGCTGATCTGGATGGAGTCGACGGAAGGCTTCCCTCCGGACTCTTCCGTCTCAGCGATGAAGGCCGCTTTCCCCTGCTCGCGGTGGCGTCGGGCGAACCTGTCGGACGCCAAGCATCGAACCTGTGGCCGGGAGCGGACGAAGACCCCCTTGCCATGTTCGGCGACCGTCAAGCCCTCACTCTGGAGGAGCTGTAGTGCGTTGCGGATGGTCATGCGGGCAACGCCGTAGTGCGTCATGAGCTGGCTCTCGGAGGGCACTTTAGAACCCGGAGGGAGTGCAGAGCCGTTCATGGCTTCCCGGAGATGGTCGGCGATCTGCTTGAAGACCGGCCGGTCGGATGTTGGGTCGAGACCAGGAAGCGCGAAATCCGCCATGCCCCACTCCTCTACTCGTACATACGTGTACTACCGTGAGTCTAGCTGTGTCGATGAAGCGCCGGAGGGCGAGCATGAACCACGACAATCGTCACTCAGTGAGCGTTGCCGGCGTCGTAATCGATTCCGACGGGCGTGCTCTCTTGATCCAGCGGCGCGATAACGGCCATTGGGAAGCGCCGGGCGGGATATTGGAGCGCGACGAAGACATCACGACCGGTCTCCGTCGCGAGGTGCGTGAAGAGACAGGGCTGGAAGTCGAAGCGGAGGCTTTGACCGGTGTTTACAAGCACATGACTAGAGGAATCATTGCACTTGTTTTTCGCTGTCGCGCGATCTCGGGGACGCTGACCGAAAATGACGAGTCTCGGGCGTTCCGGTGGGTGACTGCCGACGAGGTTACATCGGTCGCGTCCGAAGCATTCGCGATCCGAGTACTTGATGCCATGAGAGACAGGGACCGGCCAGCCATTCGGCAACACGACGGGGTCCATCTGATCGGGTCCGCCCCGATATAGGAGGTTTTTGACCTTCTCTAGGAAATGAATCGGCGAATGAGTGAAAATGTTGTCAAAATCAAGAAGAGTAATAATGAAATGCGAAATAATCGCACCCCGCGCCTAAGGTGGCGATGCTTGCGTTTGTGTTGATTGATTGCTGTCCATAGCTCACTTACGGCAAAACCCAATTTATCCTGCAGATTTGCTTCCGTTAGCCTTGTGGAGAAGTCGGAAAATGTGGAAACTTCTTTTAGCGTATCTCCCCAATTGAATGCGAATCGGGAGGGAATGGCGCTCGGCGTGACGCTTCTGCTTGTCTTTTGTGCTGCTATGGCGCTCACGCAGTCCCAAATAGAGGCGAGGATGGCCGATATCGTCGCAAAGAAGAATCCAATAAAAGCGATAGAAAGCCATGATGGCTCGTTTGGGCGAGCGTTTCCGTATACGGTAAGTAAGAGCGCGGTACCTGTCAGAAGGAAGGTGTTGGCGCTTACTAGCAGTGTGGCGCGTGAAGCCGTAGATGAGCGCAGTAGGTCATAGCGGTTAATCATCCACATGACAAGTTCAAGAGATTCGAGCTCTGAGGCGCTGGTATGTTTTTGCATCGCACTAAATCTTCTTTTTGGGCCGTCCTTTTCCCGTATGAAGAGACGACCGAAAGGTAGGATTGCGAAGAGTGACTCTCGGGGCACGCTGCTCCTAGGGAAAGCGATACCGTACGCCAACCTGGCTAGCGTATGGGTCTGTCCCGTAGGATTACAATAGTTAGCGCTTGCATCGCTTTGTAAGCGGTGTGGGGCACCTGTACTAGGGGATACTTATGCCCTATATTTTCTTAAACTACCGAACCCAATCTGACGCGTACGCTGCAGCTCTTCTCGATGAGCTTCTCATTCGCCGCTTTGGCGCTGACGCAATATTTCGCGCTAGTAGATCTATAAGGCCGGGAGTAGATTATCGTCAGGCAATACTATCTGCGATAAAAGAAAGCCGGGTGATTCTGGCTGTCGTGGGTCAAGGCTGGGATGCTGTAATTCGCGAGGAGGATAGGCGGGGGGAGGCAGGAAATTCCTGGGCCCGCATGGAACTGGCTGAAGCGATACGTGATGGAACGGTTATTATTCCGATTCTCCTCGCTGGCGCACCTTCTCTCGTCAAGATGGATCTTCCTGATGATTTACGCGGTTTGGCTCACTATCAATACCTGCGTTTCGACTACAGGAATATCAGTCAAGATTTCTTCCGTATCTCAGAGGAGTTAGTGCATTTGCTTTCAACGTGGAATATTGCTGTTGGCAATGAAAGTGGCCCCTGAATGGTCGCCTCAACCAGTGGATGAACTTTTAGCGGAATCCTCGACCTTCAGATGGTTTAGCAGTCGGAGGATGCGGACGCCATGTAGCGAACCGAGATCCTTCCCACAGTGGGCCAGCTGTGGGCCGGTTTCGATGTGCAAGTGATTACTAAGGGTATGTATGCAGGCCAAGGCCTGTTGGAGAGGAGAACGTGCACCCCTCTCCGGAGCCGGGAGCGCAAGTTCGAATCTTGCAGGGGGCACCTGATCTTCAGCGATTAAACGGGCGGTTCTCCGATCTCATGGAGTCCCGCCCTTTCTCATTGAGTCCGGGCGCCGGCGCAGGCCGAACCAGAAGGTGGGCACCGGGTTCGTGCCCGGCGTGGTGTCGACCAGGTCCCAGCCGGCGAACCTGGCGCGCAGTTCATCGGCGGTGACACCGGATATCGGGTCGTCGAACGCCTCGGGGCCGTACCCGAACATCAGCAGCCGGGCGCCGGGAGCGGCGCGGTGGGTGAGTCCGGCGGCGTAGGCGTCGCGGCGGTGCGGCGGGATCCCGCAGTAGCAGCTCAGGTCGAAGAACAGGTCAAAAGGTCCGGGCACGTCCAGGTCGTCGAGGCGAGTGGCGTCTCCGCACAGCAGCCGTACCGCCGTTCCCGCCGCAGCGGCCTTGGCCCGGGCCTGCTCGACCGCCCGGTCGATCAGATCGACGGCCACGACCTCCCAGCCGTGCCGGGCCAGATAGACGGCGTTGGTTCCGGTGCCGCAGCCGAGTTCCAGAGCGCGGCCGGGCGGCGGCGCGCCGTGCCCTTCCACCAGGGCGACCAGTTCGGGCGGCGTGACGCCGGTGTCCCAGGGCGGCTCGCCGGCGCGGTAGTAGGCCTCCAGCGCGCGTCGGACGGCCTCCTCCTGGTCGCGTTCGGAACCGACCCGGTCGGCGTCCGTTCTCTGAGCGGTGTTCGACTGCTCCATGGCGCCCTCCTCCAAGTTCTTAGAGTTGCACTCTAGTGTTCTACTCTAGAAATAGACTCTATTCATGGACATCGTCAAGCGGCCGGACAAACGGGCCGAGCGGTCCCGCCGCACCCGCGAGAAGATCATCAAGGCGGCGCGGGAACTGTTCCTCGCGCAGGGGTACGGCGCGACGAGCCTGCAGGAGGTCGCGGACCGGGCGGGCATGGCCGTCCAGACCGTCTACTTCGTCTTCGGCAACAAGCGCACGCTGTTCAAGGACGTGGTCGACACGTCCATCGCCGGCGACGCCGAGCCGGTGGCCACCATGGATCGGGAGTGGTTCCGCGCCGCATGCGCCGCGCCCACCGCGGCCGAGCAGTTGCGCGCGCACGTGCGCGGTACCCGCGAGATCCTGGGCCGGGTGGCCCCGATCATGCCGCTGATCGCGACCGCCGCGGCCACCGACCCGCAGATCGCCGCGCAATGGCCAGAAGGACCCGACCCGCGCTACACCGTGCACCACGCCGCGGCCCAGGCGCTGGCCGGCAAGCCCGACGTCCGCCCCGGCGTCTCCGTCGTGATGGCTGCCGACCTGCTGTTCGGCCTGCTCAGCCCGCAGCTGTACCTGGTCTTCGTCCAGGACCGCGGCTGGTCGCCGGAAAGGTGGGAAGAGTGGGCCTGCGCCACTGTGACCGCCCAGCTCTGCGCCGGCGACGCGTCGGGCACGGGTTGCCCCGACGGGTGCGGCCAGGGCGATCATGCTCCGGAAGCCCGTGATGAGACACCCGGCACAGCGTCCCGCATGCCGGGCTGAGCCCCACCTTCTCGGCCCAGGCCGCAGACGCCGCATGACCCGGACGCCGAGGGCGCCCGCACGCCAGGGCGACCGTCCGCAACGACCCTCGCCTCAACTGAGCCGGGTGAACGCCGGTCTCCCGATCGAAAGGATCGCACGATGTCCCATCTGGTGACCCCGTTCCGTCTGCAGGTCCCCGAGGCCGAGTTGGACGATCTGCGTGACCGCCTGACCCGTACCAGGTGGCCGGGCAGGGAGACCGTGGACGACTGGTCCCAGGGCGTTCCGCTCGCCTACCTCCGGGAGCTGTGCCGCTACTGGGCCGAGGAGTATGACTGGCGGGCCACGGAGCGGCGGCTCAACGCGCTGCCGCAGTTCCGCACCACCGTCGACGGGCTCGGCATCCACTTCGTGCACGTGCGCTCACCGCACGAGAACGCGCTGCCGCTCGTCCTCACGCACGGCTGGCCGGGCTCGATAGTGGAGTTCCTGAAGGTGATCGGTCCGTTGACCGACCCGTCGGCTCACGGCGGCGACCCGGCCGACGCGTTCCACGTCGTGTGCCCCTCGCTCCCCGGCTACGGGTTCAGCGACAAGCCGACCGGCACCGGCTGGGGCGTCGAGCGGATCGCCGCCGCGTGGGTCCGGCTCATGGCCCGTCTGGGGTATGACCGCTACGGCGCCCAGGGCGGCGACTGGGGAACCAGCATCACGACGAGCGTCGGCCAGCAGGACCCCGAGCACGTGGCGGGCATCCACCTCATGCCACCACTCGCCGCCCCCGACCCGGCGACCATGGACGACCTCACCGACGCCGAACGGGCCGCGCTGGCCGCGCTGGAGCGGGCGGGGGAGTGGGAGGACGGCTACTCGCTGGAGCAGTCCACCCGGCCGCAGACCATCGGCTACGGCCTCGTGGACTCCCCGGCGCTGCTGTGCGCGTGGATCGTGGAGAAGTTCCGCTCCTGGACGGATTGCGACGGGCACCCGGAGAACGCCCTCAGCCGTGACGAGCTGCTGGACAACCTGATGCTCTACTGGCTGCCGGGTACCGGCGCGTCGGCCGCCCAGCTGTACTGGGAGAGTTTCAAGCAGGTTCAGCGGCGCTTCGCGGGCGCGACGACCGACGTGGTGACGGTGCCGGCGGGATGCTCGATCTTCCCCAAAGAGAACCCGCGCCCCTCCCGCCGGTGGGCCGCCAAGCGCTTCACCGACATCCGGCACTGGAACGAGCTGGACCGGGGCGGCCACTTCGCCGCTTTCGAGCAGCCCGAGGCGTTCGTGGCCGAGGTGCGGACCTTCTTCCGCCTGGTCCGCTGAGCCGGCTTTGAATGCGTGATCTGACAGAGCGCCCGGAATCGGCTCAGGCCACGTCCCCGCACAGCTCCTCCAGCGCCTCCGCCGAGTGCCGGTCGTGGTCGGCCTGGAAGGTGATCAGGTGCTGTCCCGGCGACCCCGCCAGGGAGAACACCTCGGTGGTGACCGTCAGCTCGCCCACCAGCTCGTGCCGGAAGCGCCGCAGGCGGCCGGGTTCGATCTGGACGTCGTAGCGGGCCCAGGCGTCGCGGAACTCGGGGCTCAGGTCGGTCAGTTCGTCGACCAGCTCCGACACGCGGGGGTCGTGGAGGTTGCGGCCGGCGGTGGCGCGGAAGTGGGCGACCTTGGCCCTGGCGGTCGACTCCCAGTCGGCGTAGAACTCGCGTGCGACGGGGTCGAGGAACATCGCGCGGAGCGTGTTGTTGCCGATCTTCGGCGTCCGGCGCAGGCCCCGCTCATAGAAGGCCGTGGCCGAGGGGTTCAGGGCGAGCGTCTCCATGCACTGGTTGATCACGAAGGCGGGGGTGCGGGGCCAGCTGTTCATCAGCCGGATCAGGTTCGGGCTGACCTGGTCGGAGGTATCGTCCGCCGGGGACGAGCCCCGGGCCAGGGCGTACAGATGGGCTACGGCGTCGGCGCCCAGGGCGAAGACCTCCGTCAGGGCGGCGATCACCTGGTCGGAGGGGTTGCGTTCGCGGCCTTGTTCCAGGCGGACGTAGTAGTCGGTGCTGACGCCGATCAGCATCGCGACCTCCTCCCGCCGTAGGCCGGGGGTGCGGCGGGATCCGGCGTCGGGGAGGTCGACTCGGGCGGGAGGGGTGATCTCGCGCCGGGCCCGGAGGAACTCGCCGAGCTTTCTGTCGGTTTCCATACAGGCACCTTATGCGCCTTATGTCTGGTTTGGCTGGGTGTGGCACGGCCACCCTGACTCACCGGATCCGGCCTACGTTCGGTGGCATGAACAGCAGTTTCCCGTCCGACCCGTGTCTGCGGCGGCTCATGGACGACTGGCAGGACGTGGCCGTCCTGCTCTGCGACCCGTTGATGAACGTGCGCGCGGCCAACGATCTCGGCGCCGCGCTGCTGGGCGGGCTGCGTTATGCCGACAACCTGTTCAGGCTGGTCTTCCTCGACCCGGCGGCGACCGACTTCTTCACCGAGTGGACGCACATCGCCGCCGCCGCGACCGACGTCCTGCACACCATCGTCGCCGAGGGCCAGGCGCCCGGACTCGACGATCTGCTCGGCGAGCTCACCGAGGGCAGCGGGGACTTCCGGCGCATCTGGGCCGGGCACGACCTGTCGTCGGACGCCCGCCGGGTCAAGCGGCTGCGCCACCCCGTGGTAGGGGAACTCACGCTCTTCTGCGACGTCCTCGACGTCGTACGCCTGCCGGGACACCACGTCCTCGCCCTGCAGGCCGAACCCGGAAGCCCCTCGGAGCACGCGCTCAGTCTCCTGGGCGCCCTGGCCGCGACGGCCAGGTGACCGAACGACCGGAGGTCAACGTGACCATCGTCCATCCGTCCCGATCCATCCGTACGCGTTGCACCACGGCCACCGCGCTGCTGGTCCTGACCGTCCTGGCTGTCCTGATCACGCTGGACGCGATCGTCATGCCCCTCCGCGCCACCCTCGACGCCGACGCCTCCGGCCTGCTGCGGGGACACGATGTGGACCTGCTGCTGATGGGCTGCGGCCTGGTGCTGACCGCCGGAGCGGGCTTCGGGACCTGGTGGGCCGTCGGCCGGGTGCTGCGGCCCATCGAGGCCATCCGCGGCGACATCGACAAGATCACCGCCAACGACCTGGGCCGGGGGCTGCCCGTCCCGCCCGGGGGCGACGAGTTCGCCGACCTGGTCCGGGCCGCCAACCTGACCTTCGCCCGCCTGGAGGAGGCGGTCGCCCAGCAGCGCGGGTTCGCCGCCCTGGCCTCCCACGAGCTGCGCAACCCGCTCGCGGGCCTGCGGGCCGAGATCGAGGACGCCATCGACCATCCCGAGGACACCGATCCGTGGCGCAGCCTGCGCGCGGCCCTCTCCTCCGTCGACCGCCTGGAGACCATCGTCACCGACCTGCTCGCCCAGTCCCGCGTGGACGTCGCGGAGACCGCCGTCCCGCACGAGCTCGTCGACCTCACCGAGCTCCTCGTCCAGGAGACCGCCCGGGTGAACCGGACCGGCCACGGCGTCCCGGTCAGGCTCTACGTCGAGAGCCACATGTGGATCTGCGGGTCGCGCATCCAGCTCATCCGCGCCCTGACCAATCTGCTGGGCAACGCCCGGCGGCACGCGGCCACCTCGGTCCGGCTCAGCCTCACCGCGGTCGGCGGCCTGGCGGCCATCGCCGTCACCGACGACGGTCCGGGCATCCCGCCCGCCGACCGTCAGCGGGTCTTCGAACGCTTCACCCGCCTGGACGACGCCCGCCGCCTGGACGCCGGCGGCAGCGGCCTCGGCCTGGCCATCACCCGCGACATCGCCCACCGCCACGGCGGTCGGCTGACCTTGGAGGACTCCGTGGCGGGGGCCCGGTTCGTCCTGTGGCTGCCGCTGTTCGGCGCCGTCGCCGAGACGTGCGCGGACGAGGGACTTCCGGCTCTGCAGTAGGCCCACTAATTCGTACATATGGTGATGAAATGGACAACGGTAGCAACAATCTCCTGGGCGACTTCCTGCGCGCCCGGCGTGAGTCCACCAGTCCAGCCCAGGCGGGCTTCCTGCACGCCCCCTCGCGCCGCACACCGGGGCTGCGGCGCGAGGAGGTGGCGATGCTCGCCGGAGTGAGCAACTCCTACTACATCCGGCTGGAACAGGGCCGCGAGCGCAACCCCTCCGCCCAGGTGCTCAGCGCCCTGGCCCGGGTGCTGCGGCTGGACCCCGACGCCACCGAATACCTCTACTCGCTCGCCCACCCGTGGGCCCGGCCCCAGGTCGAGACCGGGGTCATGGACCAGGTCAGCCCGAGTCTGCTGCGCCTGGTCAACCTGTCTCGCCACGCGCCCGCGCTCGTGCTGGGCCGCCGCTTCGAGGTGCTGGCCCACAACCCCCTGATCGAGGCCCTGTACGAGGGCATGACGCACATCGACCACTGCGTGCGCATGATCTACCTCAGCCCGGCCGCCGTCGACTTCTACCCCGACTGGGAGAAGGCCGCCCGCGCCAAGACGGCCCAGCTGCGCACCGCCGTGGCGGCCGATCCCGACGACCCCTACCTGCGCGGCCTGGTGGCCGAGCTCACCGCCGCGAGCGCGGAGTTCCGCCGCATCTGGGCCCTGCACGAGGTCCAGGCGCGCGGCAACGAGATCAAGGAACTGCGCCATCCCCGGCTGGGCGACCTCAGCCTCTCGTGGGAGGTGCTGTCGGTCAGCGGCTCCGGCCAGAAATTCGTCACCCTGGCCGCCGAGCCGGGCAGCCACTCCGAATGGGCGCTACGCGAACTCGTCGAATCGCTGACCGTTCCGGCATCTGTATAGAGAAGTCGCTCCGACATCAGCCGGCCGGTGTCCCGCGTGACGCCCCTGAGCAGGGGTTTCGTCGCGGGGCCTGGCCGGCTTTCGCTTGTCACGGAACGGTAACGACGATGCTTTGTCGAGATATCAACTAAACGTGTCAAGGTACTTGACTACTCTCGGGCCTGCCTGAATTGGTAGTAGTTCGGAATCGGAGAAAGTCCCGATGGAACCCCTGCACCCGTACCTCCGCCCAGAGTCAGTCCAATGAGCGCGTCACCCCAGTCGGAGCCGGCCATTCTCCGCGCACGCGCGTACGCCAGAACCCATCACCTGCCCAGTCCTTCTCTGCTCGTCGACCTGCCAACGGTCTCCGCGGCCTACCGCGCGTTATCCGCCGCGTTCCCCGGCGCCGGCATCCTCTACGCGGTCAAGGCCAACGCCGCCCCCGAAGTGATCTCCACCCTGTTCGACCTCGGCTCGGGGTTCGACGTCGCCAGCATCGGCGAGGTCGAGCGCTGCCTCTCCCGGGGCGTCCCCGGCCGGTTCCTCAGCTACAGCAACCCGGTCAAGAAGGCCGCCGACATCGCCGCCGCCTACCGGCTCGGAGTTCGCACCTTCGCCTTCGACAACCCCCGCGACCTGGCCCACATCGCCCGATGGGCGCCCCGGTCGAACGTCTTCTGCCGGATCGCGGTCAACCCGCCCGACGCGGTGATGCCCTTCGGCGGCAAGTTCGGCTGCGACCCCGACGCGGCCGCGCAACTGCTCGCCGACGCGGCGGCGAACGGCCTCCGGCCGCTCGGTCTCACCTGGCACGTCGGCTCCCAGCAGTGCAACCCCGACGCCTGGGACGTCGGCATCGCGGCGGCGGCGAAGATCGCGCTGCAGCTGGAGCCCGCGGGCGTCAGGCTGCCGATGATCAACCTCGGCGGCGGGCTGCCCATCTCGTACCACCCGAACCCCGCCTTCGGGAACCGGCCGCTGATCGAGGTGTTCGGCGAGGCGGTCAACTCCTCGGTCAACCGTCACTTCGGCAGCCGCAACCGGCCGCGACTCCTGCTGGAGCCGGGCCGGGCGATGGTCGGGGCGGCCGGGATCATCCGCTCGGAGGTGGTGACCGTCAGGGAAGGGCGGGCCGCCGACCACCGGCGCTGGGTGTTCCTGGACGTCGGCCGCTACAACGGCCTGGTCGAGACCGAACGCGAGGCCATCGCCTACCGGCTGCGCACCCCCGGCGTGACCGGGCCCACCGGGCCGGTCGTGCTGGCCGGCCCGACCAGCGACGGCGACGACGTGATCTACCAGCGCGTCCAGTACGAACTCCCCCTCGCGCTGGCGCCCGGCGACGTGGTGGAGATCCTCGACGCCGGGGCCTACACCTCCAGCTACTCGTGCGCCGCCGTCAACGGGCTGCCCGCGCTCCCCACGTTCTGCGTGGAGGAGCGATGACCGTCGCGGTCGGCGAGTTCGCCGGATGTCACGTGCTCGCCGAGCTGCGGGGGGTCGACGCCGGCCTCCTCGACGACCTCGCCCACCTGGAGGTCGCGCTCAAGCGGGCGCTGGCCGCGTCGGGGGCGACCATCCTGGAGATGAGCTCGCACCGGTTCGTCCCCCAAGGGGTCACCATCCTGGCGCTCCTGGCCGAGTCCCACGCGTCGCTGCACACCTACCCCGAGCACGCCGCCGTCTTCGTCGACGTGTTCACCTGTGGCGCGGCCGACCCGCGTACCGCGGTCGACCTGCTCACCCACGAGCTCCAGCCCGGCCAGGTCACCGTCCAGGTGATCCGCCGGGGCGACACGCCTCCGGAGGCATCCGCATGATCACCATCAACGGCACCACCTGGGTCGCCGAGCCCATCGCCGACGGCATGGAACGGCTCTGGCGCGTCGACGAGGTCATCCACAGCGAGAGCACGCCGTTCCAGACGCTCGACTTCGCCCGGACCGCCCACGGCATCACCCTGTTCGCCAACGGAGAGCGGCAGAGCAGCGAGCAGACCCAAGAGGTCTACCACGAGGCGTTGACCATCCCGCCGGTGCTTCTGGCCGACCGGGTCGACCGCTGCCTCGTCATCGGATCGAGCGAGGGCGTGGCCTGCCAGATGCTCGTCGCCTGCGGGGCGAGCCGGGTCGACCACGTCGACATCGACGAGCAGGCGGTGAAGTTGTGCGCGAGCCGCCTGCCCTACGGCTACACGGAGAAGGAACTCGCCGCCGCCGAGGGCGACGAGGGCCCGATCCACGTCCACTACGAGGACGGCTACGCCTTCGTCGAGGCCGCCGTCGCGGCCGGTCAGACCTGGGACGTCGTCATCGTCGACCTCCCCGACGAGACCGACGGCGGAACGGCCCAGCACGACCGCCTCTACAGCGCCACGTTCCTCAACCTCTGCGCCCGGGCCCTGGCCCCGGGCGGCGTCATCGCCACCCAGGCCGGCTGCCCGACCATGTGGCGCCAGACCACCCTGCGCCGCTCGTGGCACAACTTCATCGCGGCGTTCCCGACGGTCGTCTACTTCGGCTCGGCGGCCCACGAGTGGGCCTTCATCAGCGGCCGCCGCGACACCGTCGACCGCCCCCACGCCGTGATGGGCAGACGGCTCCGCACCCTGTCCTACCGCCCGGTCAGCATCGACGTCCGCACCCTGGACGCCGCCCTGGTGCCCCCGCTGGAGATCCGGGGAAAATACCCGAAGGCCTGGCGCCGCCGTCCTTTCGGGGGTCCGTCACCCCGATCATGACCTGCACGTTGACCGGCGTCGGTGAGGTCCTCTGGCTTCCCGGCGCCTGATCGGCCGAGGGCTCCGGAGATGTCCGGGGCCCTTCGTCGGTATCCTGCGGACTCCAGACCGGCGCTGTGACGGGGGTTCGCTTTGTCTGATCATCTGCTCTTCTCCTACGGGACGCTGCGGCTCCCGCAGGTCCAGCTCGCCCGGTTCGGCCGTGAGCTCGACGGCCGTCCCGACGCCCTGGTCGGGTTCCGCCTGGAGACCGTGAAGATCACCGACGCCTCCGTCGTGGCCGACAGCGGGAGTGACGAGCACCCCGTGGCCGTGCCGACGAGCGACCCGCGCGACGCCGTCGAGGGGATGGTCTTCACCCTCACGCCCGACGACCTGGCCGCCGCCGACGCCTACGAGGTCGACGACTACCTGCGGGTCAAGGCCGACCTGCGGTCGGGGGAGAAGGCGTGGGTGTACGTCGACGCCGCCACCGCCGAGGAGTTCCGGGCCACCCGGCTGCTGACCGCCCAGGCCAACGCGATCACCCTGTTCGACGAGATCGTCAGGCGCGGCCTCATCGCCCCGGGCCGGACCGAGAAGGACGTCAGCGACGACGTCCGCGACCTGGCCAACGAGATGTTCGGCACCACCCGCCACTGGCACAAGCGGATCGTCAGGTCGGGGCCGAACACCCTGCTCCCCTACCGCGAGAACCCGCCCAACCGGGTCGTCGAGGCCGACGACATCGTCTTCTGCGACTTCGGGCCGATCTTCGAGGAGTTCGAGGCCGACCTCGGGCGCACCTACGTCCTGGGCGACGACCCCGTGAAGCACCGGCTCGCCGCCGACCTGCCCGTCGTCTTCGAGGCCGGGCGGCAGTTCTTCGCCGCCGATCCCGAGATGACCGGCGCGCGGCTGTTCGCCGAGGTCGACCGGCTCGCCCGCGAGCGCGGCTGGGTCCTCGGGCACGTCCACGCCGGTCATCTCGTCGGCGAGTTCCCGCACGAGAAGATCGACGCCGCCGACATCGAGTCCTACGTCGCCGAGGGCAACACGACCCCGATGCGCCGCATCGACAAGGCCGGGCGGGTGGCCCACTGGATCCTGGAGATCCACCTGGTCGACGCCGATCGCGGCTTCGGCGGCTTCTACGAGCAGCTGCTCGACCTCTAGCGGCCGGCCGCGATCGTGTCGTAGTCGGGGATCCGCGACGAGATCGAGTCGCCGGTGAAGTCGCCGACCCAGCCGTCGTCGTCGTGGAAGAAGCGGATGGCCGTGAAGTGCGGCCGGGTGCCCATGTCGAACCAGTGGGTGGTCTGCTTGGGCACGCTCAGCAGGTCGCCGGGCTCGCAGAACACGGCGTGCACCTTGCCGTCGACGTGCAGGTAGAAGATGCCCGAGCCCGAGACGAAGAAGCGGACCTCGTCGTCGTCGTGGGTGTGCTCGTTGAGGAACTTGGCGCGGGCCGCGGCGGCGACGTCGGCGGGGGCGTCGGGGCCGAGCTGGGCCACGTCGACGAAGGTGTAGCCCTCCTCGGCGACGACGGCGGCGACCTGGTCGCGGTAGGCGGCGAGGACCTCGTCCTGGGTCGCGCCGTCGAGGCCGTCGACGATCTCCCAGTGGCGCAGGCGGACGCCGATCTCCTTCAGGCTCGTGGCGATCTCGGCCTGGTCTTCGGTCCGCAGGAGGGTCTCGGGGGCCGGGCCGTCGGTGTACACGGTGAGGTAGGTCATGGGCTTCGTCCCTAATCAGCGGCTATCTGCGTAAATCCTACTTGAAAAGTGGACATTACTCCCACGCCTGCCTAGCATCCGAGTGTGATTCACGCACGACTTCTCGGCGCATCCCTTCTCCTGGGCGTCCTGGCGCTCGCGGGATGCTCCCAGGGAACCTCCACCACGACCACCTCCGCGCCCTCGTCCGCCCCGGCGGCCCCGGTCGCGTCACCGACCGTCTCCGTCCCGGCCAAGTTCGCCGCCGGGGGAGTCCGGGTCGCTCTCGTACGTCAGCTCTCGTCCGGCGACTACTTCGAGCAGTGGCTCGCGGGGGCGCAGGCCGAGGCGCAGGCCCTCAAGATCACGCTGGAGGTCTCCAGCGGCGACGGCAACAACGACAAGCAGGCGCTCAACCTGGAGCAGGCCGTCCAGCAGAAGGCCGACGCGATCATCGTCGACCACGGGTTCGCCGACACCGTCCAGCCCGCCATCAAGAAGGCCGCCGACGCCGGCGTCCCGCTGGTCGCCTTCGACGTCGACCCGGGCACGCCCAAGGCCGTCGCGCTGACCCAGGACGACCACAAGATCGCCGAACTGGCGCTCGGCGCGCTCAAGGCCGACACCGGAGGGACCGGCGACGTCCTCTACGTGTACGTCTCGGGCTTCGCCCCCCTCGACCGGCGCAACGAGGTCTGGACGCAGTTCAAGAAGGACAACCCGGGCATCAAGGAGGTCGCCCAGATCGGCGTGGTCAACAACTCGACCGCGTCGGCCGTGGCCGACCAGGCCAAGGCCGCCCTCCAGGCCAACCCCGACGTGAAGGCGATCTTCGCGCCGTACGACGAGTTCGCCAAGGGCGCCGCCATCGCGGTCAAGGAGCTCGGCCTCCAGGACAAGATCAAGATCTACGGCGCGGACATCTCCACCGCCGACATCGGCGTCATCACCGAGCCGAACAGCCCGTGGGTGGCGACCGCCACGACCGACCCGTCGAACGTGGGCCGGATCGCGGTCCGGGCCGCCGCGCTGCTGGTCGCCGGGGAGCAGGTCGACCCCGAGCTGAAGATCCCGCCGGCCCTGGTCACCCAGAAGCAGCTGCGCGACGGCGGCATCGCCAACATCGAGCAGCTCACCGGCGCCGTGCCCGAACTGACCACGCCCGACGTCGCGCGGGTGCCCTGGGCCGCTTCGTGACCCGTGTGCTCTACCGGTATGGCCTGCTGGTCATCCTGGCCGCCCTGCTGGTCGTCTTCGCGGTGCTCCGGCCCGCCTTCGCCTCGTACGCCAACGCGCTGATCATCCTGCAGTCGGTGGCGATCGTCGGGGTGGTGGCGCTCGGGGTGACCGTGTCGATGACCACGGGCGGCTTCGACCTGTCGGCGGGCGCGGCGGTCGGCGCGGTCGTCATGGTGACCGCGCTGACCATGGTCCGGTTCAACCTCACCGGCGGCACCGCGATCGTCGTCGGCCTGCTCACCGGGCTGCTCGTCGCGGGGGTGAACGCGCTGCTCACCGTGGTGGCGCGGATCCCCGACCTGGTGGCCACGCTGGGCACGATGTTCCTGTTCCAGGGCCTCGCCCTGATCATCACCTCGGGCAAGTCGGTGGCCCCGGGCATGACCGTCGACGGCGTGCCCGCGCCCGGCCGCTACACCGAGGGCTTCGCCTGGATCGGGGCCGGCAAGATCGGCTCGGTGCCGGTCCCGGTCATCGTGTTCGCGCTGGTCGCGGTGGTCGTCTACCTGTTCCTCGAACGCACCCGCTGGGGCATCGCCCTGTACGCCATCGGCGGCAACGCCGAGGCCGCGCGCCTCGCCGGCATCCGGGTGGCCCGCTACCGGGCCTTGGCCTACGCCGTGTCGGGGATCTGCGCGGCCATCGCGGGGATCATGCTGTCGGCCCGGCTCGGCCGGGGCGACGTGGGCGCGGGCGACCCCTACCTGCTCCAGTCGGTGGCGGCGGCGCTGATCGGCTACGCCGTCCTCGGCGCCAACCGGCCCAACACGGTCGGCACCGTCGTCGGCGCCGTCTTCATCGGCGTGGTGATCAACGGTATGACCATGCTGAACGCCCCCTACTACACCCAGACCTTCGTCCAGGGCGCCCTGCTGGCAGGGGCCCTCGTCGTGAGCTACACCCTCAGGAGTTCCGTTGAGCGCCTATGAGCTGCTGACCGTCGACAACGTGCCCGGCTACCTGGCGAGCCGCCCGGCGCTGGCGGCGTTCGCGAACCCGGTCTCGGTACGGGAGATCGGCGACGGCAACATGAACATCGTGTTCGCCGTGGAGGTCGAGGGCGGCCCGGGCGTGGTGCTCAAGCAGTCGATGCCCTACGTCCGGGTCGACCCGGCCTGGCCGATCACCCCCGACCGCAACCGCATCGAGGCGGCCGTGCTGGCCGAGCACGGCCGGGTGGCCCCGGGCCTCGTGCCCGCCCTGCTCGACGTCGACCACGACCGGCACGTCGTCGCCCTGGAGGACCTCTCGGACCACCGGGTCTGGCGCGGGCTGCTCAACGAGGGCGTGCGCACCGACGGGGTCGCCGCCGATCTCGGCCGGTACGTCGCCAAGGTCGCCTTCGGCACCTCGGTGTTCGGCCTGGGCAACTACAGGCACAAGGCCGCGCTGGCCGCCGCGGTCAACCCCGAGCTGTGCGAGATCACCGAGGACCTGGTCTTCACCGAGCCGTACATCGAGCACGAGCACAACAAGATCCTGCCCGCCACCAAGGCCGACGTGGCCGCCTACGTGGGCGACCCCGACGTGCGGACCGCGATCGGGCTGGCCAAGCTGGCATTCATGACGCGGGCCGAGGCGCTCATCCACGGCGACCTGCACACCGGCTCGGTGCTGGTGCGGCCCGGCTCGACCCGGGCGTTCGACGTCGAGTTCGCCTTCTACGGGCCGGTCGGCTTCGACCTCGGCGCGCTGTGGGGCAACTACGTGCTGGCGGCGGCGCGTGGCTTCGTACAGGGGCAGGAGGAGCACGCCCGATGGGCGCTCGGGCTGGCCGAGGAGACCTGGGCGGCCTTCGAGACCGAGTTCCGGGCCCTGTGGCCGGAGCGGGTCGACCCCCGGATCTACGGCGACGGCGTGCTGGAGGGCTACCTGGCCACGGTGCGCAAGGACGCCGCGGTGTTCGGCGCGGCCAAGGCGGCCCGGCGGATCATCGGATTCGCCCGGGTCAGCGACATCGAGACGCTGCCCGAGGCGCAGCGGGCCGTCGCGATCAGGCGGTCGCTGCGGGCGGCGCGGCACCTGCTGACCGCCGAACCCGGCCGGGATCTGTTCGACCGGGTCGGCGGGTATCTTCAGGCAGATTCCTGACGCGAGCCACGGCCGGCCTTCGGCCGTCCGCGTCTCGTTTTGTTTGAGGCAGATTCCTGACGCGAGCCACGGCCGGCCTTCGGCCGTCCGCGTCTCGCTTTGATCAGCGAATGGCGATCCGGTAGGCCAGCAGCCACTCGACGCACTCGGTGATGTGCCGGGCGCGGTGCAGGGTGGGCGCCCACGTGTAGAGGCCGTGGTTGGCGACGATCACGGCGGGCGTCGCCGCGTCGTACACGGCCTCGAAGCGGTCGCCGAGCTCGGTCATGTCCTGGCTGTTCTCGATGACGGGGATGACGACCTCGTCGTCGTGGGCCAGGCGGCCGATGCCCTTGAGGGTCTCGACGTCCTTCAGGACCACCCCCTTCGGCCAGTGGTGGGCCGCCACCACGGCGTTCAGCGCGTGGACGTGCACGATCGCGTCGGCGCCGCTCACCGCCGCCACCCGCGCGTGCAGCCCGGCCTCGGCCGAGGGGGTCAGCGGCTCGACGCCCGCGACCTCCACCGGCTCGCCCGCCGCGCCGACCACGGCGACGTCGGAGGGCGTCAGCTCGCCCTTGTCGAGGCCGCTCGCGGTCACCGCGAGCCGCAGCGGGTCGCGGGAGACCACCTCCGACAGGTTGCCGGAGGTGCCGCGCATCCAGCCGATCCCGGTGAACCGGGCGGCCTCCACCGCCAGCCGCCCCCCGGCGGCCAGCACGTCTTCCCTGTTCATGCCCTGTTCATCCGATCTCTTCGAAGCTCGTGACCACCCGATGGGCGCCGAAGTCGGCCCGCTCGCTCGGCTCGCCGGGCCGCCGCAGCCCGATCGCCTGCCACCCGGCCGCCGCGGCGGCGTCGAGTTCCGCCGGCACGTCCGACAGGAACAGCAGGTCGTCGGTGCCCAGCGCGGCGGCGATGCGCTCGTAGGAGGCGCTCTCCCGCTTCGGGCCCGCGTTGACGGTGTCGAAGTGGTGTTCGATCAGCACCGACAGGTCGCCGTCGGCGCTGTGCCGGAACCACGGCCGCTGGCTGGAGACCGCGCCCGACGAGAAGACCGCCAGGTGTCTCCCTTGGGCGTGCCAGGCGCGCAGCGCGGGCGCGACGTCGGGGAAGAAGTGGGCGGTCAGCTCGCCGTTCGCGAACCCGGCGGCCCAGATCTGGCCCTGGAGGGTCTTCAGCGGGGTCGCCTTGACGTCGCCGTCCATCCAGCCGTGCAGGATGGCGACGGTCTCCTCGGTGGTCGCGCCGCCGGTCTCCTTCACCGCCTGCGCGACCTCGGGGTCGTCGCGGTGGGCGTCGATCCACGGGCCGAGCCGCGAGCGGGCGTAGGAGTAGAGGCCCACGTGCACCGACTCGGTCGAGCTCGTGGTGCCTTCGATGTCCAGCACGATCCAGCTCATCGGGTGAGCACCTCCACGAAGTCGGCGACGAAGCGGGCCGCGTCCACCTCGGTGATCACCTTGGTGGGCGGGGCGGGCTGGTAGGGGAAGGCCGGCGGCAGCCCGTCGTGGGTCCGCATCAGCCTGGCCCTGGCCAGGAAACCGTCGGTCCGTACGTTAACCGGCCCGTCGACCGAGGCGGTCGCGAACGTGGGGTCGAGGAGGATCCCGGCCGCCAGGGGGTCGTGCAGCGGGATGATCCGCCGGCCCCACTCGTTCTGGTAGAAGTCCAGGTAGGCGTCGAGGATCTCGGTCGCGAACCGGGCGACAGGGGTGCCGGCGGCCCGCAGGGCGTTGATGGCGACCTCGTCGAGGATCGTGGTGGCGGTGACGTTCACGCCGACCATCACCAGCTCGTTGCGGGGGGCCGAGAAGACCGCGCGGGCCGCCTCCGGGTCGTTGTTGATGTTGGCGTCCACCATCAGCAGTTCGCCGGGCTGGGCGTAGGGACCCGACCCGCCCATCAGCACGACCGAGCGGTAGCGGGTGAACAGCTCCGGATCGATGCGCAGCGCCTGGCCGAGGTTGGTCAGCGGCCCTAGGGCCAGCAGGTCGAGCTCGCCCGGCTGCTCCCGGCCCAGCCGGACCAGCAGTTCGGCGGCGCTCTCCCCGGTCGTCTCGGGGAGCGGCCGGTCGTAGCCGACGTCGCCGAGGCCGTCCTTGCCGTGGACGTAACCGGCGATGTGGGCGGTGCCGGTGAGGGGTTCGCCCGCGCCCCGGGCGATCGGGACGTCGAGGCCGAGCAGGCGGTTGACGTAGGCGATGTTGCGGGCGGCGTCGGGCTCGACGCAGTTGCCGAACACCGAGGTGACCGCCACGATCTCGGCGTCGGGGCGGCCCGCCAGGTAGAGCAGGGTGTGGGCGTCGTCGATACCCGTGTCGGTGTCGACGACGATGCGCCTGGTCATAGTGCCTCTTTCACATTCTCCGGGCGGAAGGCGCCCTTTTCGGTGACGATCCGGGTGACCAGGTCAGGTGGTGTCGTGTCGAAGGCCGGGTAGTGGCCGGTGACGCCGTGGGCGGCGGTCCTGACCCCCAGGACGTGCAGCACCTCGTCGGGGTCGCGGTGCTCGATGACCACGTCGGCCGGGGTGGGGGCCTGCGGGTCGGGGCGCTGGACGAGCGCGTGGAAGGGCAGGCCGAACCGGTTCGCGGCCAGGGCGACGCCGAGCGTGCCGACCTTGTTGATCACGTGGCCGTCGAGGGTGACGCGGTCGGCCGCGACCAGGGCGACGTCGGCGACGCCGTTGGCCAGCGCGGCGGCGGCCATGCCGTCGGTGATCAGCGTGGGCTCGTAGCCCATCTCGACCAGGGTCGCCGCGGTCAGCCGCGCGCCCTGCAGGTAGGGGCGCGTCTCGGTGCAGACGAACTCCAGGTACTTGCCCTGCTCCTGGGCGGCCTGGACGGTCGCGATCAGGTAGTAGTCGGCCCAGCAGTGGGTCAGCACCGTCGAGCCGTCGGGCAGCAGGCCGGCGGCGTGCCGCCCGAGGGCGGCCGACCTGTCGCGGTAGGCCTGGTCGTGCGCGGCGGCCGCCGCCTCGACCTGTTCGGCCAGGTCTCCTTCCCGCAGCTCCGCGAGGATCGCGGCGACGGCGTCGCGGATGTGGTTGTTGGTGGGGCGGGTGGCGACGAGCCGGTCACCGGCGGCCCGGAGCTCCTTCAGGGCCAGGTCGCGAGGCCGGTGCCGGACGGCACGGGCGGCCAGCACCATCGCGGCCGTCGTCGCGAACAGCGGGCCCGAGCTCTGCGTGACCATGTCCTTGATCGCCTGGGCGACCTCGTCGCTGGTCGTGCAGCGGACCCACCGCCGCTCGAACGGGTAGACGCGCCGGTCGAGGATCTCCACCGCGTCGCCGGTCAGCCTGACCGAGTTCGCCAGTTCAGGCGTGTTCATACGACCTCCTCCGCCGCCGCGCCACGGCGGCGAGCACCAGCGCGGCCAGGGTGATCACATAGGGGGCGGCGTCGGCCGCCTGCTGCGGCAGGCCCGCGCCCTGGAGCCGGAACCCGAACGCCTCGGCGACGCCGAACAGCAGGCAGGCCAGCAGCAGCCGATAGGGGCGGACGCCGCTGAGCATGACCGCCACCACGGCGATCCAGCCGCGACCGGCGCTCATGCCCTCGCTGAACAGCGTCACGTTGCCCAGCGAGAGCTGCGCCCCGGCCAGCCCGCACAGCGCGCCCGCCACCAGCGTCACGCCGTGCCGGTAGCCGGAGACGCGCAGGCCGACCGCCTGGGCGGCGTCGAGGTGCTGGCCCACGGCCCGCAGCCGCAGGCCTGACCTGGTGCGGGTCAGCCAGGCGGCCATCACGACGACCAGCAGCAGCGCCACCGGCACGAGCGGCGACTGATCTCTCAGTACGGGGACGTCGACGCCGAGCTCGCCCAGGTCGGGCAGGCCGGCCAGGTCGGGAGAGCTGTAGGTGCCGCCGCTGCCGAAGATCTGCCGCATCAGGAACGCGGTCAGGCCGAGCGCGAGCAGGTTGAGCCCGACGGCGACCACGATCGGGTCGGCCCGCAGCGCCACCGACGGCCCCGACAGCAGCGCCGAGAACAGCACGGTCGCGGCGACCGCGCCCACGACGCCGGTCCACGCGCTGCCGGTCAGGTCGCTGACCACGACGGCGACGAACGCGCCCCACAGCAGCTGGCCCTCCAGCGCGATGTTGAACACGCCCGCGACCTGGCAGAGCAGCCCGCCGAGCGCGGCCAGCAGCACCGGCGCGGTGGCGGTGAGGACGCCGGCCAGGAACGACCACTCGAAGATGTTCACCGCGGTCTCCTCGCCCGGAGGGTCGCCAGCACCGCGACGATCACGATGATCAGCCCCTGCACGATCTGGGTGAGCTGGCTCGGCACCCCGGCCTCCCGTTCCATGCCCTGGCCGCCGACCTGGAGGAACGTCAGCAGCGCCACGGTGAGCGGCACCACGACCGGGCGGGCGCTCGCCAGCAGCACCGCCGCGACGGCGGTGAAGGTGTATCCGGGCGCGGTCAGCGCCCCGTCGACGAACCGGTGCGGCGGCCCCAGCACGATCAGCGCGCCCGCGAGCCCGGCGAACGCGCCGCCGCCCGCCAGCGCGAGCGCGGCCACCCGGTCGACCTTGACGCCGCCGTAGCGGGCGAACTCCCGGTTCTGGCCGGTGGCCCTGATCTCGTAGCCGAGGACGGTCCGGCCGTCGGCGTACAGCCACAGCGCGGTGAGCACGGCGATCAGCGGCAGGCCGATCGTGAGGTAGCCGCTGCCGCCGAGCGCGGGCAGATGGGCCGCCTCTGGCAGCGGCGGGGTCTGCGCGATGCCGGTGTTGGGTTCGGCCAGCGGGAAGCGCACCAGGTAGGAGGCCAGCGAGACGGCCGGGGCGCTGATGAGCAGGGTGCTGACGATGGCGGGAATGCCGAGTCGCGTACTGAGCGGCGCGGCCACCACCGCCACCAGCCCACCCGCGACCGCTCCCGCCGCCAGTGGCAGCACCACGGCGACCCCTGGGGGCAGCGGCACCAGCAGGGCGAGTGCCGCGGCCGTGACGCCCCCCATCGCGAGCTGACCGTCGCCGCCGAGGTTGAACTCACCCGCGCGGAGCGGAAGGGCGAAGGCGAGCGCCATGCCGAGCGTGGGCACGAACGCGGCGATCGTGTACTCGAGGTTCCCGTCGAGGACGGCACCCCTGACCAGGGCGGGATAGGCGAGCGTCGGATCGACGCCGACCACCAGCATCACGAGGGTGGTCAGCCCGAGCGCCCCGACGAGCGCCACCACCGGCGCGGAGGCGATCACGCGGCGGGTGAGGGCGGGCGCGCTCATGCGAACGCCCCGCTCCGGCGCGCGGCCATCGCGTGGTGTCGCGGCGTCGCGCGGGGCGTCATCCGGTCCGCTCCGGGCATCGCGTGGTGTCGCGGTGTCGCAGGGGACGTCATCCGGTCCGCTCCGGGCATCGCGTGGCTTCGCGGCGTCGCGCGGGGCGTCATCCGGTCGCTCCCGTCATCGCGCGGCCGAGTTCGGTCTCGGTGGCGTCGCCGGGGAACTCGGCGATCACGCGGCCCTCGTACAGGACCAGGATGCGGTCGGCGAGGTCGCGGAGCTCCGAGAGTTCGCTCGACTGGAGGAGGATGGCGGCGCCCTCGTCGCGGGCGGTGCGGAGCAGGGCGTGGACGCGTTCGCGCACGCCCACGTCGACGCCCTGGGTCGGTTCCTCGGCCACGACCACGGTCGACGGGCGGGTGAGCTCGCGGGCCAGGACCGCCTTCTGGGCGTTGCCGCCGGACAGGGCGCCGATCGGGGTGTCGACCGAGGCGGCGCTGATGGAGAAGCGGTCGACCAGGTCGCGGGCGCGGGCCCGGACCCTGGCGCGGGGGAGGGTCCAGCGGGAGGCAAGGTCGCGCTGCGCGCCCATCAGGACGTTCTCGGCCACCGACATCTCGGGCGCGGTGGCGCGGCCGTGGCGGTCCTCCGGCACGTAGGCCACCCGGGGGTCGCGGCCCGCCAGGACGGGCGTGCCCGCGAGGAACACGCCGGGAACGGCGCCGCGCAGGCCCGTCACGGAGTCGACGAGTTCGCGCTGGCCGCTGCCCGCGACCCCGGCCAGGCCGACGATCTCGCCGGGGCGCACCGCGAAGGAGACCTCCGACAGGCGGGCCACGCCGTCGGCGTCGCGGACCGTCAGGTCGCGCACCTCCAGGAGCGGATCGCCCACCGGCGGGCGGGCGCGGCGTGGGACGGGCGGCGTCAGCGAGCGGCCGATCATGGCGTTGACCAGTTCGTCGGCGTCGGTCTCCGACGCGGTGAACCGGCCGGTCACCCGGCCTTGGCGGAGCACGGTCACCCGGTCGCCGACGGCCAGGACCTCGGAGAGCTTGTGGGTGACCAGCAGGATCGAGACGCCGGTCGCGGCGACGGTGCGGAGCACCTCGAAGAGGCGGTCGGTCTCGCCCGGAGTCAGCACGGCCGTCGGCTCGTCGAGGATGAGCACCTCGGCGTCGCGGTAGAGGGCGCGCAGGATCTCCACCCGCTGGCGCACCCCCACCGGCAGGCCCCCGACCAGGGCCGACGGGTCGGCGCGCAGGCCGTAGCGCTCGGACAGGGCGGCCACCGCCTCGTTGGCGGCGGCGCGGTCGAGGCGGCCGTTGCGGACCGGCTCGGCGCCGATCACGATGTTCTCGGCCACGGTCAGGCCGGGGAACAGCCGGAAGCGCTGGTGGACCATGCCGAGGCCGTGGCGGATGGCGTCGGTGGGGGAGCGCAGCACGATCCGGTTCCCGTCGCGGCGGACCTCTCCGGCGTCGGGGCGGTGCAGGCCGTACAGGATCGACATCAGGGTGGACTTGCCGGCCCCGTTCTCGCCGACCACGGCGTGCACCTCGCCCCTGGCGACCGCGAGGTCGATGCCGTCGTTGGCGAGAACCGGGCCGAACCGCTTCGTCACTCCGACGAGTTCGGCGGCGTACATCAGCTCTGCAGCGGGTCCGCGACGGTGATCTTCCCGGCGACGATGTCGTCGCGGGTCTGCTTGACCTTCGCCACCACGTCGGGGCTGGCCGCGACCGTGCAGCCGGAGGAGGCCAGGTCGTCGTCGAGGGCGTTCACGCCCACGCCGCCCTCGGCCAGGCCGTAGACCTTCACGCCGCCGGTCTTGCCGCCGAAGATCTCCTTGATGGCGGCGTTCTCGGCGACGTCCACGTGCTTCAGGACGTTGTCGACGACGTTGCCGGGGCTCAGCGCGCACTGGTTGACGTCGACGCCGAACGCCTTGCCGCCCGAGGCCGCGACCGCCTCGAAGACGCCCGGGTTGCCGCCGGAGGCCGCCGCCGCGATGAGGTCGACGCCGCGTCCGGTGAGGGTCTGGGCCTGCGACTTGGCCCTGGCCGGGTCGCTGAAGGGGTTGCTGCCGCCGACGTAGAGCGGGGTGCCCTCGGCGTCGGGCTTGACCGAGGTCGCGCCGGCGAAGAACGGCTCGATCCAGCGGTGGATGAACGGGGTGTCGAGGGCGGCGACCACGCCGATCTGGCCGCTCTTGGAGAGCAGGCCCGCCTCGACGCCGGCCAGGTAGGCCGCCTCGTGCTCCTTGAACGACACGCAGGCCAGGTTGGGCGCCTGGCCCTTGGCGCACGAGTCGACCTGGAGGAACTGCTGGTCGGGGTTGGCCTTCGGGACGGTGTTGAACACGTCGTCGAAGGAGAAGCTGATGCCCACGATCACGGTCGGCTTGGCCCGGACGGCCGCGTCGACGTTCTGCGCGATGGAGGTGGGGTCCTTGCTCTCGTACAGCTTGAAGGAGGCGCCGAGCTCCTTGGCGGCGGCCTCGGCGCCCTTGACGCCGAGCTGGAGGAAGCTGTTGGTGCCGACCGGGTTGGGGGTGATCAGGATGATCGACTTGGCCGGAGGGGCCTCGGCCTCAGACGCGTTCTCGCCTCCGCCACAGGCGGCGAGGCCGAAGAGGAGGAGGGATGCGGCGGCGATCGTGGGGGTGAGTCTCATGGGTTCCCGGTTCCGAGCTGCGGAGATGGTGCTTTGAGAGCATATCTACGCTATTCCTACCGGAACAACCGGGTATCTTCTTGGCACCCCCTGCCTGTCGGGGAGAACCGGCGTGTTCGAATCGGGAAGAGGAGCGCATGAGCGTAGGGGTCGTGGCCGTCACGGGCGCCGCCGGGGGGATCGGCCGGGCCGTCGTCGCCCTGTTCCGGGAGCGCGGCGCGCGCGTGGTCGCCGTCGACGTGGACGGGCGGGGCCTCGACGACCTGGCCGGTGACGACGTCGCCACCGTGGCCGGGGACGTCTCCGCCGAGGAGACCAACGAGGCGTTCACCGAGACGGCCCTGAGCCGGTTCGGCCGGCTCGACGCGGTCGTCCTGAACGCGGGCATCGGCGGCGCCGGGCCGCTGGAGTCGCCCGGCGCGGTCGAGCGGTTCGACCGCATCTGGGCGGTCAACGTACGCGGGGTGGCGCTCGGCGTGAGGGCCGCGCTGCCCGCGCTGCGGGCCTCCGGGGGTGGTTCGGTCGTAGTGACCTCGTCGATCTCCGGGCTCGGCGGCGATCCGGGGACGTGGGCGTACAACGCGGCCAAGGCGGCTGTGGTCAACCTGGTGCGCGGGCTCGCCCTCGACCACGCGGCCGAGAACGTGCGGATCAACGCGATCGCCCCCGGTGGCGTGTCGGTCGGGCTCAACGCCGCCGCCGCCCATCCCGTGCTCGGCCCGGCCATCCTCGAACGCATTCCGCAACACCGCTGGTCGGAAGCGCGCGAGCAGGCCGAAGCGATCTGGTTCCTGAGCTCGCCGGCCGCCTCGTACATCACCGGCGTCACCCTCCCGGTCGACGGAGGACTGTCCGCCAACAACGGCATCCTCCTGCCGCCCGCCTCACGACAGGAGCGTTCGTGAGCCGGGGGTCGCCGAACCGCAGTCAGATCGACGTCGCCGCGAGCCGCTGAGCGCGTGGATGTGCGCGGCCTCCCGCTCTAGTGTCCTGAAGCGTTAATGCGTTGTCAGTGGGCAGCGATGTCCCATGCCGTTGCCGACAGCAGTGCCGATCGTGCTCACTGACAACGAACGAGAACAATTACTCGCCTGGTCCCGCCGACCATC
>NZ_SZQA01000022.1 GCF_005233835.1 Herbidospora galbida
GAAGCCACCACGCGCGCCCGCCCGGTCGGCGGACCGTTCGAGCTCGGCCGCCACCTGCTCGTCGGGCAGCAGGCACGCGGCTGCCAGGTGCCAGGCCCGCCGGTCGACGTCGGCCGGACGCGTGGTCGCCTCGGCCAGCGCGCGGTGGGCGTGCCGGCGGGCCACGCTGGTCGCGCCGCCGTAGACGGCCGAGCGGATCAGCGGATGGCGGAACGCGGCGGTGGCCCCCACCGAGAGCAGCCGGGACGCCTCGGCCGGCGCGGTGGCTGCCAGCCTCAATCCAAGGGTGTCGGCCGCGGCGGAGATGTAGGCCAGGTCGCCGCCCGGTTCGGCGGCGGCCAGCAGCAGCCAGGCCTGCGTGTCGGGCGGCAGGTGGCGCACCTGCCGGAGGTAGAGCTCTTCCAGCCTGCTGCCGATCGGCAGCGGGTCGGGCAGCGAACGACCGCCCCGGAGCTGCTCCGACGACAACTCCCGGCCCAGGTCGGTGAGGGCGAGCGGGTTCCCCGACGTGGCCGCGACGATCCGGGCGGCGACCCGTTCGTCGAGGGTGCCGCCGACGGTGGCCCGCAGGAGTTCCAGCGCCTCCGGCTCGGGCAGCCCGGTCACCTCGGTCACCGGCAGCCCGGCCAGGCCCGGCAGTTCGGTACGCATGGCGAAGACCAGCCCGATGCCCTCGGCGTACGCCCGGCGGGCCACGAAAGCCAGCACCGCCAGCGACTCGCCGTCGAGCCACTGCGCGTCGTCGACGCACACGAGGATCGGCTGCTCGGCGGTCGCGTCGGCCAGCATGCTCAGCGTGGCCAGACCGACCAGGAACCGGTCCGGAGGCGGCCCCTCGGCCAGCCCGAACGCCACCCGCAGGGCCCCCGCCTGCGTGGGCATCAGCCGGTCGTGCCGGTGCAGGAACGGGATCAGCAGGCGGTGCAGCGCGGCGTACGCGAACGCCGCCTCCTCCTGCACTCCGGCGACCCGGGCGACCCTGGTCGTGGGGAGCGCCTTCGCCGAGACGTAGTCGAGCAGCGCGGTCTTGCCGATGCCTGCGTCACCGCGCAGCAGGACGACGCCGCTGAAGCCGTTGCGGAGGGTGGCCACGAAACGATCGAGCGCCGCACGCTCGTCAGCCCGTCCGATGATCACACTGCCCGACGATCTGGGCGTGCCGCCCGGCACCATGCTGAGCACCCTTCCCGAGGCGACGACTACCGGCGTGAGTGACGCTATGCGCCACCGTCGCCGGGCGGCATCCGTCAGCCGACGTACGCTGACTGACCCAGTGCGTCGCGCAGCTGCCCGCGCGCGGTGATGCCGAGCTTGCGGAACAGCCGGTAGAGGTGGGTGCTGACGGTGCGGTGCGACAGGTAGAGCTGCTGTCCGATCTCGCGGTTCGACAGCCCGGCCGCCGCCAGCCGGGCGATGTGCAGCTCCTGCGGCGTCAGCCGGTCGACCCCGCTCGACACGCGCAGGTCGCTGACCTCGCCCGCCGCCCGCAGCTCCTGCCGGGCCTTCTCGCCCCACGCCAGCAGGCCGAGCGCGTCGAAGGAGTCCCGCGCGGTGCGCAGCGGCACCCGCGCCTCCTGGATCCGGCGGCGGCGCCGCAGCCAGACCCCGTAGGCGAACGTCAGCCGGGCCCGGCCGATGGGCCACGGTTCGCCGTTGAGCGCCTCTTGGTAAAGGCGCTCGTCGTCGGCGAGGAGTGCCCGTGCGTACCGCAGGCCCTGGTGCAGGAGGGGGGCGGGGGTCTGGGCGCCGAGCTCCTCCGCCTCGGCCAGCAGGGGCCTGATCTCCTCCCGGCGGGCGGGCAGCGCGGCGTCGACCAGGTCGGTGATGGCCCACAGCCGGGTCACGGGGTGGAAGGCGACGTCGGCGGGGTCGAACAGGCGCCGCAGGTGGCCGTAGGCGTCCTCGTGCCGTCCGGCGCACAGCGCGATCACGCCCCGGGCGTGCTCGATGAGCGCTGTCGCGGAGCTGGTGGCGCGGGCGCCGAGCATGCGCTCGCTCTCGGCGGCCAGCGCCAGGCCGTGCGCCTCCTCGCCGCGGAACCCCGCGACCATCGCCTGCCCGGCGTACGCGGAGGACTGCCAGCGCGTCTGCCCGGTCTCACCGGCCAGCCGCTCGGCCTCCTCGGCGGCCAGCAGCGCGCCCGGAGCGTCGCCGCAGAACAGCAGGCTCCAGACCAGCGAGACCAGCGCCTGGGCCAGCAGCCCCAGCCGGCCCTGCGACCGCAGGTCGGCGATGGCCGCGTTGAGGAACGGCACCGCCAGGTCGTGGGCGCCCATCGCGCTGCCGGCCGTGCCGAGGATCCTGGCCATGGGCGCGTCGAAGCGCCGGCCGCGTAGCCCGGCCAGGCGTTCCATCACCAGGGCGCCGTTCTCGACGGGGCTGGCGGTGGCCACGATCTGCAGCAGCTCCGGGTCGTCCGGGCCGGTGGCCACGCGTTCGGCCATGGCGACCACCCGCTGCCGCAGGTCCCAGCCGGAGCCGGTCCACCAGCAGCGCAGCGCGGCGGCGCGCAGGAAGTTGAGCGCGAGCGTCCGGTCGGTGACGCTGTCGGCGGCGGCGAGGAGCCGCAGGATGCGGGGCGGTCCCTCGTTGCGGTTCTCCTCCAGCACCTCTTTCAGCCAGGCCAGCCGCGCCTGCTGGCGCTCGCCCTCCAGCTCGGGTTCGGCCAGCGCGATCAGTTCGGCGATCTGGCCCGTCTGGCCCAGTTCGAAGGACAGTTCGGCGGCGCGCAGCAGCCGTTCGACCCGGCTGTCGGGGTCTTCGCCGACCTCGGCGGCGCGGCGCAGCGCCGACACCGCCACGGTGATCGCGCCGCGCCGCCGGGCGCGGTCGGCGACCTGTTCCAGGTCGGCGGCGACCGAGTCGTCCCGGTGGGCGATGGCGGCGGCGCGGTGCCAGGTCCTGCGGTCGGGGTTGGCGGCGTGCACCTCGGCCAGCGCGGCGTGCACGGCCAGGCGGTCGGCCGGGCCGGCCTTCTGGTAGATGGCCGAGCGCACCAGGGGGTGGCGGAAGTGGATGCCGTCGGGGTCGGCCCTGACCAGCCCGGCCTCGGCGGCGGGGATCAGCACGTGGGCGGTGGTCGCGCCGCCCGCGACGAGGGAGGCGGCCTTCAGGGCGGCGGTCAGGTCGGGCTCGTCGTTGGCGGCGGCGGCCAGCAGCAGCAGCCGGGTGCTCGGCGGCAGCAGCGCCAGGCGGGCGGCGAAGGCGCGCTCCAAGCGGGCGGTCAGCGGAAGGAACTCCAGGTTGCCCGTGGTCGCCGCCCCCAGCGCCCGGGGCAGCTCGACCAGGGCCAGCGGGTTGCCCGCCGCCTCGGCCAGCACCCGCCAGCGCATGCCCACCGGCAGCGCGGGGGCCCGCGAGTCGAGCAGCGCCTCGGCGTCGTGCGGGCTCAGCCCGGTCAGCCGCAGCTCGGGCACGTCGCTGTCGTCGAGGCTGGTGGGGTGGTCGTCGCGGACGGCCAGCAGCAGCACGATCGGTTCCGACCGCACCCGCCGGGCCACGAAGCCGAGCACCTCGGTGGTGGGCCGGTCGAGCCACTGCACGTCGTCCACGATCATGAGCAGCGGCCGCTGGGCCGCGGCCTCGCCGAGCAGGTTGAGCACCGCGAGCGCGATGAGGAACGGTTCGGGGGAGCTCACGTCCACCATGCCGAAGGCGCCCAGCAGGGCGTCGCGCTGGCGGGCGGGCAGCTCCTCGGCCGATGCGAGCAGGGGCTGCACGAGCTGGTAGAGCCCCGCGAACGGCAGATGCGTCTCGCTCTGGACGCCGGAGGTGCTCGACACGGTCACCTCGCCGGCCCGCGCACGGGCCGCCGCGACCGCCAGCAGCGCCGACTTGCCGATCCCGGGTGCGCCGCGCACCACCAGGGAGTCGCCCTGTTCACGGATGCCGTCGACGAGCGCTTCGAGGCGCGCGGTCTCGGCTCCACGCCCGATCAAGGGGTTCACGGTCCGGCTCCTCCCATGATCGTCATCCGAATTGTCTCAGACATACGTCATGTGACGAATGTCCGTCGTGCTGACTCCTCTTAAGGTCAACCGTCATGCGCAGACCCGTGCTGGAGCCCGCCGCCAGAGCCCTGGCCGACGCCACCGCTCAGCCGCCCTTCCTGTACGGCATGCCGCCCCACGAGGCCCGCACCGCCATCCGCGACCTCCAGAGCCCCGAGATGCTGGTGCCGGGCGTCACCCGGGAACATCTCGACGACGCCAACGTGACGATCTTCCGCCCCGAACACGCCACCGGCCCGCTCGCCGTCGTGGTCTACCTGCACGGCGGCTGGGTCTTCGGCGGAGAGCACAGCCACGGCCGGCTGGCCCGCGAACTGGCCCGGGGCTCCGGGGCCGCCGTGGCGTTCGTCCACTACAGCCGCTCGCCCGAGGCACGCCACCCGGTGGCGCTGCACGAGACCCGGGCCGCGCTCGACTGGCTGCGCCTCCACGGCCGCGCCCACGGCCTGGACCCCACCCGGATCGCGGTCGCGGGAGACGCCGAAGGCGGCGCGCTGGCCGCCGCGCTGGCCCTGCTCGACCGGCGCGGCCTGGCCGGGCAACTGCTGCTCTGCCCGGCCACCGACGCCTCCTTCGACACCGGCTCCTACCGGGAGTTCGCCGAGGGCTACTTCCTGCGCGCCGCCGACATGCGCTGGGCCTGGGACCAGTACCTCGCCGACCCGGCGCACCGCGCGCAGATGACCGCCAGCCCGCTGCGGGCGCCGGCCCAGGACCTGGCCAGGCTCCCGGCGGCCCTGGTCATCACCGCCGAGGCCGACGTCCTGCGGGACGAGGGCGAGGCCTACGCGGCCCGGATGCGCTCCGCCGGCGCGATCGCCACCTCCGTACGCTACGACGGAGTGATCCACGGCTTCGTCGCACTCAACGCGCTGCGCGGCACCCACGCCGCCGCGATGGCCATCGACCAGTCCGGGCGCTTTCTGGCCCAGATACTGCAGAGGAAGTGATCATGACCGCGAAACGCGTCGTCAGCGCCGCGGTGGTGGGCAGCGTCGTGGAGTTCTACGACTTCGCCCTCTTCGGGCTGGCCGCCGCGCTCATCTTCAACGACCAGTTCTTCCCCGCCAGCAGCCCGGTCGCGGGCACGCTCGGCTCCATGGCCGCCTTCGCCGTGGGCTTCCTCGCCCGGCCGATCGGCGGCGCGGTGTTCAGCCACTTCGGCGACCGGGTGGGCCGCAAGCCGATGCTCGCCGCCACGTTGCTGCTGATGGGCATCTCCACGGCGGGCATGGGACTGCTGCCCACCTACGAGACGGCCGGCGTCCTCGCGCCGATCCTGCTCGTGGTGCTGCGGCTGGCGCAGGGCTTCGGCGCGGGCGCGGAGTACGCCGGTGCGCTGGTCGTGGCGGCCGAGGCCAGCGAGCCGAGGCGGCGCGGGCTGTGGGCCTCGCTGCCCGGGATGGGGGTGGCCATCGGCATGCTGCTGGCCACGCTTGTCTTCACGGCGGTGTCGGCGCTGCCCGACTTCCACACGTGGGCCTGGCGCCTCCCGTTCCTGCTCAGCCTCGTCGGCGTGGGCGTCGGCCTGTACGTCAGGTCGCGGCTGCCGGAGTCGGAGGTGTTCGAGCGCGAGCGCAGGCGCGGGCGGAGCCGCTTCCCCATGCTGGAGGTGCTGCGCCGGCAGCCGCGCAGCGTGCTCGTCGCCTTCTTCGCCAACGCGCCGTTCAGCGCGATGGGCTACATCATCCAGGTGTTCGTGCTGTCGTACGTCAGCCGGACGCTCGGCGTCTCCGCGACGGTGGCCCTGATCGCCAACCTCGCCTCGTCGGGCCTGTCGATCGTGACCGGCCCCCTGTTCGGCCTGCTCAGCGATCGGGTCGGCCGGCGCCCGGTGTACCTCGGCGGGGCGCTCTTCCTGCTGCTGTTCTCCTTCCCGATGTTCTGGCTGCTCGACACCGGCCACCCGGTGCTCATCGTGCTGTCGGTGGCCCTGGCGTACGGCGTGGGCATCTCCGCCCTGTTCGCCGCGCAGGCCGCCCTGTTCGCCGAGCTGTTCGACACCCGCTACCGCTACAGCGGCGTCGCCGTCGTGCGCGAGTGGGCGGCGGCGCTGGTCAGCGGCCCGGCTCCGCTGGTGGCCACGGCCCTGGCCGCGGCGGCGGGCGGCGCGTCGTGGCCGATCGCGATCCTGATGGCGGGCTGCGCGCTGGTCTGCTTCACCGCGGTCGCGCTGGCTCCGGAGACCCGCGACCGCGACCTGAACGAGCCCGCCGGCCCGGTGCTCCCGCCGCTGCAGAAGGAGCGCCTGAGCCGGCGGTGAGCCCGGATCCCGCCACTCAGTCTCGGGGCAGGGTGGCGTGGATCAGGTTGGGGTCGGTGGCGGTGAGGTAGGCGGCGCTCAGCACATAGAGGGTCCGGCCGCGTACGGCCACCGAGGTGGGGTTCTGCAGGCCGTCCGTGAGCAGCGTCGCGACCCGGCCCTTCGCGTCGATGCCGACGACCTTGTTCGGCGCGTTGAGCGTCGCGACGACCCGCCGGCCGGCGAAGGCGATGTCGTCGATGCCGGCCAGACCGGTGGCCCTGACCTCGACGGGGCCGGGGCGGCCGTGCGTGATCGGGATCCGGAGCAGGGTGCCCTGGTCGAGGTTGGTGGCCCAGACCGCGCCGTGCCGGACCTTGATCCCATTGGCCCCGAGGAATCCGGTCGCGGCGAGTTCGCGGGCCGACGACCAGGTCCGGGCGGGTCCGCCCTTGAGCGGCACGGTGGAGATGGTGCCGAGGGCCGAGTCGGTCACGTAGAAGGTCTTCGCCGGTACGTCGAGGGCCAGCCCGTTGGGTAGGCCGTTCGCCGGGAGGGCGGCGATGCGGCGCGGTTCGCGGCCGGGGTTCAGGCGGTAGAGGCCGGTGGTGGCGGGGTCGCCGCTGGCGTACAGGAAATAGAGCGTGCCGTCGGCGGTGCGGACGATGCCCGTGGTGAGGGCGAAACCGAGGGCCGGGACGTCGGCGCCGTCGTCGGCGGGGGCGGGCAGGGTCGCCAGGACTTTGATCACGCCCGACGGGCTGACGGCGGCGACCTGCCGGGCGGTGGCGAAGGTGACGTACGCCGTGCCGTCGGGGGCGAGGGCGAGGTTCTCCGGCTGCTGGCCCTTCTTCACGTCGAAGTGCACGGCGATCCGGGAGGTCGCGGCGTTCGACGGCGCGGCGGTCGCCAGGCCGAGTCCGGTGACGATCGCGAGGGCGAGCAATCTGGTGCGCATTCCTGGTCCTGTCTGTATGAGGGCGTGCGGCATCGGGCGCTCCGGCCGGAGCGCCTGGGCACAGAGGAGGGGTTCAGCCGGTCGGCTGCATGGACCGCGTGGCGGTGCCGTGGACGAGCAGCGTCATCGCGGCGTGTGAAGGTGACCCGGGCTCGGTGGTGGCGACGACGACCGCCTGGTCGTCGGCGGTCCGCAGCGTCTGCTGGGTCACGTGTATGGCGCCCACCAAGGGGTGGCGCATCTCGTACACCGCGTCGCCGCCGGTCTTGACGCGGTGGTCGGCCCACATGGCGGCGAACTCGGGGCTCTTCACGGAGAGCTCCCCGATCAGGGCGGCCAGCGGAGGGTCGTCAGGGTGTCGCCCGGCGGTCGTCCGCAGGGTGGCGACCACGCCCCGGGCCTTGGCGGGCCAGTCGGCGTAGAGGTCACGGGTGTGGGCGTCCAGGAACACCAGGCGGGCCATGTTGGTGAGTCGCCGGTCGGGGGCGAGATGACCCGCGTAGAGGGCGTGGCCCGGGGGGTTCCAGGCCAGCACGTCGCCGCGCCGGCCGAGCACCACCACGGGCACGTCGCCGAGCGCCGCGACGAGCTGACGCGTCGCGGGGGTGACACGTTCGGGTGCGGGCCGGGGGGAGGCGGTCCGGCGGCGGCCGCCGGCGGCCAGGTCGTGCAGGTGGCGGCGCTCGGCGTCGTCCAGGCGCAGCGCCGAGGCGAGCGCGTCGAGAACCTCGGGCGAGGCGTTGGCCGCCTGCCCCTGCTCCAGCCGTGAGTAGTACGACGAGCTCACCCCGGCCAGCAGCGCCAGTTCCTCCCTGCGCAACCCGGGGACGCGGCGGCGGTCACCGTAGGTGGCCACCCCCACGTCCTCGGGCCGCAGCCGGGAGCGCCGGATCTGGAGGAACTCCCCGAGCTGTCGTCTCGTGTTCACGCCTCAAAGTATTCGCGGCCCGGTCGAGACTCAGCCACACCCTGCCGGGGTGTGGTTCCACGTGAAACCAGGTGGGTCACAGGTAGACGTACCAGGCGCGCGAGGGGTGGCTGTCGCAGGTGAACTGCACGAGCGGCACGTTCGGGGCGGTGGATACGCCACCCGAGACGGTCAGGCACTTGCCCGTCTGCACGTTCTGGAGTTTGTACAGGCCCGGCGTCCCGGTGTAGTTGAGGTGCCAGGAGCGCGAGTTGTGGTTGTCGCAGTCGAACTGGACGATCGGCAGGTTGTTGTCGGTGGAGACGCCGCCGGCGGGGGTGAGGCACTTGCCGGTGTAGACGTTCTGGATCTTGACGCCGCCGCCGACGCCGGGGGCGAGGCTCCAGCGGCGGGAGCCGTGTCCGTCGCAGTAGTACTGGACGGCCGGCACGTTGTTGGCGGTGGAGACGCCGCCCGCGATGGTGGCGCACAGAGACGTCTGCTGGTTCTGGACGTAGTAGCCGACGGACGCCTGGGCGGCGGGCACGGTCGCCAGGGCGACGCCGGCCACGGCCGCGAACGCCACACCGGCACGAGCGAGGTTGCGGAGCATGGTTCTCTCCCTTTCTCGATGGGACTGGGTGAGACCAGGCTGCGGGCTTTTGGCACGGTCCACATGAGTAGCCCCGTACGCAACCGGCCGGGCGCTGTCAGGGGAGCTGACCGGGGTGAGCCTTCCCGTCCGACCCGTCGAGGGCCTCGGTGTAGCGGCGGGCGATGGTGCGGACGTGGTCGACCAGTTCGGGAGGCCCGTCGACGCGGAAGTCCATCATCAGCATGCTGAGGTAGATGGCGATGGTCTCCAGGGCGTCCGCGCCGGTGACCAAAACGCTGGTGCGGGCGTCGACGGCCTCGACGAAGCCGACCGCCGGGTTGATGCGGGCGACCACGGTCTCGGCGGGGGCCAGGACGGTGACCCGGGCCTGGACCTTCCAGCCCGTCTGCGCCACCTCGCGCAGGACGAACGCGACGAGGTCGTCGTCGGGCAGCGAGCGGGCGGCGAAGCGGCGGGAGGCCGACCGGACCGTCGACAGATCGGCCACGGGCAGCGCCCGCCAGGTGTGCGAGCCGAGGTCGTAGGCGACCAGGAACCAGCGCCGCCGCCAGCTGATCAGGCGGTAGGGCTCCACCTCGATCTCGGCGCCGGCGTGGGCCGCCAGCAGGGTCGCGCCGTCGCGGATCGCACTCGCGACGACGGTGAGCGTGGCGGCGGGCACGGGTGCGTCGGGCTCGCGGGAGCCGACCGTGGCGGGCCCGACCGCGGTGGCCGACCGCAGCGCCGACACCTTGCGCTGGAGGTGCTTCGGGAGGATCCGCTGGAGCTTGGCGAGCGCCCGGGTGAGGCTGGCGTCGATGTCGGCGATCCCGCTGGATCCGTCTTCGGCCAGGCCGACGGCGACCGCCACGGCCACCGCCTCGTCGTCGTCGAGCAGCAGCGGGGGCATCGTCGCGCCCTGCCCGAGCCGGTAGCCGCCCACCGCGCCGCGCGTGGCGTGCACCGGATAACCGAGTTCGCGCAGGCGCTGGATGTCCTGCCGCAGGGTGCGCTCGGTGACGCCGAGACGTTCGGCCAGTTCACGGCCGGTGTACGACCGGTCTTGCAGCAGCGACAGCAGGCGGAGCACGCGGGTCGTCGTGGGAGCCATCTGATCCTCGGGACTATTAGGAAGGAATCTAGCCTAATGGGCCCATAGCCTTTTCTTATCAGCGCGAACGACGAAAGGCGTACACGATGAACGCTCGTGAGGTTCTGGCCACCTCCTACCAGGCTCTTGAGAACGCCGTCGCCGGTGTGCGCGACGGTCAGTGGGACGCCGCCACCCCGTGCTCTGAGTGGACGGTCACCCAGGTCGTCCAGCACGCCGCGGCCGACCAGCTCGTGTGGGCCGGGGCGCTCGGCGTCGGGCCCGGCCCGGCCTACGACCCCTTCTCGCCTTCCGGGTCGATCGAGGGCAGCCCGGCGGAGCTGGTGAAGAACGCCGTCGAGGTGGGGCGGGCGGCGTGGGCCACGGTGTCCGACGACACCGCGACCGTGCCGACGCCGCTGCCGCACGGCGAGCTGTCCACGCCGGTGGCCATGGTGATGTGCGCGCTCGACGCCGCCGTGCACGCCTGGGACGTCGCGATCGCCACCGGTCAGCCGTCGCCGATCGACGACGAGCTCGGCGGCCACCTGCTCGCCGCCGCGCGGCAGATCGTCGAACCGCTGCGCCAGTGGGGCGCCTACGCCGCCGTCGTCGAGGCCACCGGCGACCCCTCCGCCACCCCCGTCGCCGACGAGCTGCTCCGCTACCTCGGCCGCACCCCCGCGTAACCGATCACTCCGGCGGAGTGCCGATCGGCTCGGCGGCCAGGGCCGCCGCGACGGAGACGAGGTTGGCGGCCATGGCGCGGCCGGTCTTGTCGGACCAGTCGTGGCCGCGCTGGTCGTCGAGGTAGTCGGGGCCCGCGCCGGGGCCCAGGTGCCAGTACGTCCAGGCCTGGCCGGGGATCGTGAAGCCGATGTCGATCAGGGCCCCGCAGATCTCGCTGATGACGTGGTGGGCGCCGTCCTCGTTGCCGGTGTTGACCACGCCGGCCACCCGGTTGTACGCCACCGGCCGCCCCTCGTCGTCGGTCTCGGCGATCATGGCGTCCATCCGCTCGATCACCCGCTGGGCGACCGACGACGGGTGGCCCACCCACGTGGGGGTGGCGATGACGAGGATCTCCGATTCGAGCAGTTTGGCGTGGACCGCGGGCCAGTCGTCGCCCGGTCCCATGTCGGTCTCGACACCGGGCAGCAGGTTCAGGTCGACCGCGCGTACCGTCTCGACCTCCACACCCCTCTGGCCGAGCTCGGCGATGACGACGTCGGCCAGGGCCTGCGTGTTGGACGGCGCGGGCGACGGCTTGAGCGTGCAGTTGATGACCAGTGCCTTCATGATTTCCCCCTGCCCGGCGATCCGTCCCTGATCCCGGGTAGGGCACATTCATGACCAACGACGTGTTCGAGTTCGAGTTCGACGACCGGTACCGGCGGCTCCTGGGGTTCATCGGCGTCCGGCCCGACACGTGCCGGGTGGTGGTGGGGGACGCCGGCGTCCGGGTGACGTTCGGGCCCTGGAAGGCGGCGACCGACCTCGGCAACATCGCCGGGGTCGAGCTCAGCGGGCCCTACTCGGCGATCAAGGCCATCGGGCCCCGGCTCTCGCTCGCCGACCGGGGGCTGACCTTCGGCACCACCACGCGGCAGGGCCTCTGCCTCAGGTTCCGCCGCCCGATCGGGCCGCTGCGCCATCCGGGGCTCACGCTGACGGTCGCCGATCCGAAGGCGCTGATGGAACGACTGTTGGTGGGGAGCCCGGGTAGCGGAGGTCCATGACCCATCCCCAGGTCCCCGACCGTCCCACGCAGGTGCTCAAACGGTCCTGGTGGCAGGTGCTCCGGCGGACGGTCGCGGAGTTCCAGGAAGACAAGATCACCGACTGGGCGGCGGCGCTGACCTACTACGCGATCCTGTCGATCTTCCCGGCCCTGCTTGCCGTGGTGTCGCTCCTGGGCCTGTTCGGGCAGTCGGCCACGCGGCCGATCTCCGAGAACCTCAGCGCCATCGCGCCGGGCCCGGCCCGGCAGATCATCGACACGGTGCTCCAGTCGCTGCAGGGCAGCCAGGGAGCGGCCGGCATCGCCACCGTGATCGGGCTCGCCGTCGCGCTCTGGTCGGCGTCGGGCTACGTCGGCGCGTTCATGCGGGCCGCGAACATCATGTACGAGATGCCCGAGGGCCGCCCGATCTGGAAGACCCTGCCGCTCCGGCTGGGCATCACCGCGGTGCTGGTCGTCATGATGGCCGCGGGCGCCGTGGCCGTGGTGTTCACCGGCAGTCTGGCCGAGCAGGCCGGGAGGGCGCTGGGCATCGGCGACACCGGGCTGACGATCTGGAACATCGCCAAATGGCCGGTTCTGGTGGTCGTCTTCATCTTCGTCCTGGCGCTGCTCTACTGGTTCGCGCCCAACGTCGAGCACCCGGGCTTCCGGTGGATCACGCCCGGCAGCACCGTGGCGGTCATCGGGTGGATCGTGGCCTCGGGCCTGTTCGGCTTCTACGTGGCCAACTTCGGGTCGTACAGCAAGACGTACGCGACGCTGGCCGGGGTCGTGGTCTTCCTGATCTGGCTGTGGATCACCAACATCGCGATCCTGCTCGGGGTGGAGTTCGACGCGGAGATCGCGCGGGGCCGGGCCATCGCCGCCGGGCGGCCCGCCGACGAGGAGCCCTACGTCGAGCCCCGGGACACCCGCAATCTCTAGGGCTTTTCAACCGCTGTGAGAGGGGCAGCGGGGGTGCTGACGGAAGGAGAGGCCATGACCACCGCACGTGAGATCATGACCCCGAACGCGGAGTGCGTGAACTCCGATCAGACCATCGCCGAGGCGGCAGAGAAGATGCGCAGCCTCGATGTGGGCTCGCTGCCGATCTGCGGCGAGGACAACCGGCTCCAGGGCATGCTGACCGACCGCGACATCGTGGTGAAGGTCATCGCCCAGGGCCGCGACCCGAAGTCGTGCCTGGCCGGTGAGCTGGGCGGTGCCGAGGTCGTCACCATCGGAGCCGACGACGACGCCCGCGAGGTCCTGCGGACGATGGGCTCCCACAAGGTCCGCCGGCTGCCCGTGATCGACGGGCACACCCTGGTGGGCATGGTCGCCCTGGCCGACGTCGCCCGCGCCGTGCCCGACGCGACGGTGGGCGACCTGATGGACGCCCTCACCACCGACTGACCCTCCTCTCCTGGCCGCGCTGGGCGGGTGACTCAGCCTGCGGGCTTCTCCCAGGTCAGGAGGTAGCGCCAGAAGACGAGCCGCCGCACCCGCGCGCCCGGCAGCAGCGCGGCGGCTTCGCGGGCGACCTCCCGGGTGGTCAGCGGCGGGGTCAGCACCATGGGCATGGCGTCGTGCAGGGCGTCTTTGGCGAACGCGCCGCCGCCGTTCAGCCGCCGTTTCGCCAGGAACACCGCGCCCAGCGCGCGATGTCCGGCCGCCGCGGCCAGTTCGACGGGCAGCTCCCTGCGCAGGTCGAGCCGGGGCAGCGCGATCGCGGCGAGCACCCCGCCGGGCCGCAGGGCCGCCGCGAGGATCGGCAGCGCCTCCTGCAAGGGCATGTGGTGCAGGGCGCAGATCGAGAAGATCGCGTCGTAGTCCTTGCCCGGCAGCGGGTCGGTCAGGACGTCGCCGAGCGCCCAGCCGACATTGCCGAGGTCACGCCTCGCGGCCTCCTCGATCATCTCCGGGGAGCGGTCGAGGCCGTCGACCCACGCGGCGCGGCCGGCCAGCTCGGCGGCGAAGGCCCCGGAGCCGCAGCCGACGTCGAGCACCCGTCGGGGGTCCGGCGGCAGGTGGCTGAGCAGGAGCCGGTGGTAGTAGGCGTTGTGATCCCAGTCGAGCACAGTCAGAGGCTAGTCCAGCGGGGTTGAGTAAAGGCGTACTCAAGCCGTCGGCAAGCACCCCGGCGCACGCTCGGCACATGAGAAGCCTTGTCGTCCTCGGCGCGTCCGTTCTGATGGCAGCCGCGCTCGCCGTTCCCGCCTCCCCCGCGCTGGCGAACACCTCCGCCGCCTGCGCCGACGCCGACCTCGTCTACCGCGAGAAGTCGGCCTTCCCGACACCGCCAGGGGCCGCTACGACCACATGATGCAGACCAGCAAGATCGAGCAGTCGGTGCTCTGCCTGGTCAACGCCGAGCGCACCGCCCGCGGCCTGCAGCCGGTGAAGCGGTACGTCGGACTGGGCCGCGTCGTGGTGCCGCTGGGCAGCGCCACCTCCAAGCAGGTCGCCGACGCCGTGCGGATCCGCTGGTGGGGCACGGTCGCCCAGGTCGGCGACTGCACGCCGCTCAAGTCCGACCCGTCGCGCTGCGACGTCCACATCAACCCGGAGACCGGCACCGACCCGGCCGCACGTGCGAAGGCGGCAGGCTACTGCCGGAAGGGGACCTCGTGGGCGGTGGGCGAGAACGCCTACCTCGGCTGGGGCCGCGCCTCGGTCACGCCCCGCGCGGCCGTGACCTGGTGGATGGGCAGCCCGCCGCACCGCGCGACGATCCTCACGCCGGGCTACACCGAGATGTACACGCGGGCGGCCTACGGCAGCGCCGACCCGTCGGTGTCGGTCACCCCGGCCATGACCTACGTGCAGATGTTCGGCCGCTGCAGCTAAGGGCGCAGGACGCAGAACTCGTGCCCCTCGGGGTCGACCAGGCATGACCACTCGACCTCGCCCTGACCGAGGTCGAGGTCGGCGGCGCCCAAGGCGCGTAGCCGATCCACCTCCGCCGCCTTGCCGGCGCCGGGCGAGGGCAGCAGGTCGAGATGGACGCGGTCGGGCACGGTCTTCGGCCCGGCCGCGCGGTAGAAGTCGAGATAGGGCCCGCCGCCCGTGGCGGACCGCAGCACCGCGTGGTCGTCGGTGACCTGGTGGAGGGTCCAGTCGAGCGCCGCACCCCAGAACCGGGCCATGGCGCGCGGATCGGCGCAGTCGACCACGACGGCCGCGATCGGGCCGGTGTCCCGGTAGACCTCCCGTGGCTCCAGGACGCAGAACTCGTTGCCTTCGGGGTCGGCGAGAACCGTCCACGGCACCTCGCCCTGACCGACGTCGGCGAGCGTCGCCCCCCGCGCCCTCAGGCGGCTGACCAGCTCGGCCTGATGCTCGGCGGAAGTGGTGGCGAGATCGAGGTGCACCCGGTTCTTCGCCGCCGATTTGGCTTCCGGTACGGGCACGACGTCGACGCCGACGAACACCGGGTCGGGCCAGACGAGCCCGCCGTCGGGCCCGACGTAGGTGGTCACGCCGGGACTGTAGGCACTCCACCCGAGCGCCTCCGCCCAGAACCGGCCGACCGCCGAGGCGTCGACGGCCTTGATGTTCACCTGTACGGGTCGCATCAGGTGGGCGAGCCGAAGAACAGGTCGCGGTTGGTTCGCACGTACTGCTCCACGGTCTGGGGCTTTTGGCCGGTGATCTGCTCGATGATCTCGTCGGTGCCCGCCAGCAGGCCGTTGCGGTAGTCGATGGCCACCGAGGTCAGGTGCTGGATGAGGTGCTCCGGGCTGCCGGCCGTCCGGAGCGTGTCGGCGTAGGCCTCGGTGGTGATCGGCTCGTAGCGGACCGGGATGCCCAGGGTCTCCGACATGATCTGGGCGATCTCGTGGTGGTTCAGCTCGACCGGGCCGTAAAGCGGGTAGGAGTGGCCGATGTGGTCGGCGGGGTCTCTGAGGATGGCGGAGATCACGCGGGCCTGGTCGGCGGCGGCGATGGGGGCGTGGCGGCCGTCGCCGAAGGGGAGGCGCAGGACGCCGCTGCCGTCGATGAACTGCCAGTTGATCGGCAGCCATTCGGCGAAGAACGTCGGCCGCAGGTGGACGGCGCCCACCGGGGCCCAGTCGAGGACGCGCTCGCCTAGCCAGTGCTGGCGGGCGGCCGTGCTCGCGGAGTCTCGGCGGGCGGGGGTCTGCGACATGTTGACCACCACTTCGAGGCCGTTCTCCGCGCCGGCCTGGGCGAAGGTCGTGGTCGCCTCGACGAGGCCGGGGAGGATCGGGTAGACGAAGTAAGCCCGGCGGACGTCGTCGAGGGCGCGGGCGACGGCGTCGACGTCGAGCAGGTCGCCGGTGACGATCTCGGCGCCCTGTTTCGACAGCCAGGCCGAGCGGTCGTCTTCGCGGTGGACCAGGGCGCGGACGCGCAGGCCGTGGTCGAGCAGGTCGCCGACCACCTGGGCGCCTGTCTTGCCGGTCGCGCCGGTGACCAGGATCGGGTTGTCGCTCATCGATGCCTCCCACGTCGGAACGGGGTCATATCCACCCTAAGCGGAAGCTCATTGTCACCACTTGATCGCGGAGGGTGCTTACTGTGGTCGGCAAGATCAATCTCTCCTGAAAGTGGGTCATGGTGGCTGCTGCGGCGCTGGCCGAGGCGTTGTTCGGGTTCCGGTTCGCGGACGTGCACGCGCCCTGGCGGCCCTGTTCGCCAGATTCGACCCGGCCGAGCTCACCGGGCTGGGCTACGAGGAGCGGATCGCGGCCACCTATGACCGGCTGAGGGTCGTCGACCAGGACGTACCGGACACGGCACGACCGACCAGGGGTGTTCCTGTTCGTCGTCCCGCTCGACGCCCCGGGTGTCCGCGTCGACCTGCTGCAGCCGAAGGCGCGCCCCGCGGTCGACCACTGTCTCACCACGTTCGACCAGGTCAGGCTCGGCCCGGACGCCCTCCTCCAGGGGCCGCACGGCGGCATCGGGCCGGACGGGGTGTTCGCCAGCGCGATGGGGAACCGGCGGCGGCGCATGCTGACGTCCATCGGGCGGGTCACGGCCGGGAAGCTGTGCATGAGCGCGTGCGCGGTCGGGGCGGCCCGGCAGGCGCTCGCGCCGGCGGTCCGGTACGCGCACATCCCCGGCGCAGGTGGACGCCCTTCCCGGGCTGCTCGACGAGACCCACGCCGAACTCGCGCCGCACGCGCTCACCCTGACCGACGCGTTCCTGATCCACGAGGACGTGCTGGCCCGCCACCCGATCGCCGCCCCGGACTCCGCCGCCCACGCGCGCCGCACGCTGACGTTGCTGGCACCTTGACGCGCTGACTTGACACACTGAACCGCGTGAGCGATGAAGAGCGGATGGCCGACCACTGGTGGTGGCGGCCCGGCTGGCGGGTGGGGCGGCGGGGGTACGCCTGGCACCTCACCTTCCGCGACGCCCCCGACGTGCACCGCCTCGCGGGCGTCTACCGGCAGGGGCTCGCCGGGGTGAAGGAGCTCGACCCGGTGCCCGACGCGTCGCTGCACCTGACCATGCAGCAGGTCGGGTTCGTCGACGAGGTCGCCGAGGAGCAGGTGAAGCTGATGGTCGAGGCCGCCACCAGGCGGCTGGCCGTGCTGCCCGCCTTCGAGATCGAGCTGGCCCGGCCGGTGATCACCCGCGAGGCGGTCCGCTGGGACCCGGTTCCGGCCGGGCCCGTCGTGGCGGTGCGGCTCGCGATCCGGCAGGCGATGGCGGAGGTGTGGCCGATGGCGCCGGGCCGCGAGGCGGGGTTCGTCCCGCACATCTCGATCGCCTACAGCAACGCGCCCGTGCCCTATTCCGCCGTCGCCGCCGCCCTCGCGGCGATCGACGCGCCCCCGGCCCGCGCCCGCGTCGAGAAGGCCGACCTGATCGTCATCCACCGTGACCAGCGCATGTACGAATGGACCGAGCACAGCGCGGTGTGACGGGTTCGGCGGCGGATTTCCCGGGTAGCACGGCATCCGGTTTCCCCACGAGAAGGATCACGCCCATGGGAATGTCGGCGGCTGAACAGCGCATCCTGACGGAGATCGAACACTCGTTGCGCACTCATGATCGGGCCTTCGCCACCCGCATCGACCGCATGAACGCCGCCTGCGCGCATGCGACCGGCCGCCGCCCCAAATGGCCCGCCTCGATCGGCAGGGTGACGCTGCTGGTGCTGGCCGGGGTCATGACGGGGGTCATGGCGGCGGTCGTGGTGTTAGCGGCCCTCAACACCTGACCCGAGACGCCTAGTCGAGGCCGGTGCGGCCCTCGGCCCAGTACGCCTTGCCGAAGACCTTCCCCGGCGCGGGCGTCCAGTCGCGGGCCGCGCGCCTGATCGGGCCCACGGTCGCGGCGTCGCCGGTGACGACGAGGTCGTAGGCGCCCGTTCCGGCGGCGTCGAGCAGGCCGCGCCGGTCGGCGGTCTTCGGCACGACCGTCGCGGTCACCCCGAGCGCGGCGAGGACCTCGGTGTACTCAGCCGGGCGGGTGGACTCCAGCACGTAGGTGACGCCGTCCGGCCGGGTCTGCCGGAGCACGGCGGCCAGGCCGACGCTGGTCTCGTCGCCGACGAAGACCAGCCGGGGCGCGGCGCCGCTCAGGTCGATCGAGCGGCGGGGGCCGAGCAGATCGCAGGGGTCGCCGGGCGTCACCCGGTCGAACCAGCGGGCGGCCGGGCCGGTGCCGTGCTCGTAGGCGACCAGCGAGACGGTGCCCTCGGCGGGGTCCCACCCGAACGGCGTGTAGGTGCGCATGGTCATGCCGCGGTCGGTGCGCAGCTGGACCTTGCAGCCGGGCGTCCACGAGGCGGTCCGGAAGCGGTCGGACCGGAGCTCGACGCGCACGAAGTGCTCCGACAGCGCCGTCTTCGCGGTGACGACCGCCTGCGTGAGGAAGGCGCCGCTGGCGAGGTCGGCGAGGCGTTCGGTGATCCGTACCATGGCGTCCGACTCTAGCGTCACCGTGTCATGAGTTGGCGCCCCCGGTTCCACCACAGCGACAGGCCCACTCCGGCGAACGTCAGCAGGGTGCCGAACAGGACGAACCAGACCGTCGTCTCGCGTTCGGCCTCGTGCAGGCCGATCTCGCTCGGCAGGTCGGTGAGCACGTCGGTGAGCTGGCCGGCGTCCTCGGCGCGGAAGTACTTGCCGCCGGTCGTGTCGGCGACCTGGGTGAGGGTCTCCTCGTCGATCTGCATGACCCGGCGCAGGCCGCTGTCGTCGCCCCAGCGGCCGAAGCCCCCGCCGCCGCCCCGCCAGTTGTCGCCGCTCACCTGGTCGGCGGTGCAGACCATCGCGGCCGGTTCGGTCGTGCCGAAGCCGATCGTGAAGACCCGCAGGCGGCGCGCGGCGGCCTGTTCGGCGGCGGTGATCGGGTCGACGCCGGTGGTGTTGGAGCCGTCGGTCAGCACCACGATGGTGTCGGGCTCGTAGCCGTCCTGACCCGTCGGGGCGCTCAGGTCGACGCCGGTCTCGGTGACGTCGGAGTTGTACTCGGCGATCGTGTCGATCGAGGTGAGGATCGCCTGGCCGATCGCGGTGCCCCGGGAGGTGCGCAGGCCTTCGATGGCGTCGAGCAACTGGTCTTTCTCGGTGGTCGGCGGGACGAGCAGGCCGGCGATGCCGGCGAACGCGACCAGGCCGATCCGGGTGCCGTCGTCGCTCTGCTCGATGAACGCGCGGGCGGCCTCGGTGGCCGCCGTCAGGCGGTTGGGCTCGACGTCGGTCGAGCACATCGAGCCCGAGGCGTCCATGGCCAGGATGATCGAGGTGTTGTCGGCCGGCACCGAGACGGTGGCCTGCGGGCGGGTGAGGCTGAAGCCGATGAGCAGCAGGCCGACCAGGAACAGCGCGACCGGGACCCGGCGCCGCCACGCGCTGCGGCCGGGGATGGCCGCTCGGATCAGCCCGACGCTGGAGACGACGATCGCGGAGCGCTTGCGGCGGCGGTTGAACCACCAGCGCGCCAGCAGCAGTAACGGCACGACCAGCAGCGCGAGCAGGGCCAGCGGCCAGCTGAGCGACATCAGACGATCCTTCCGTGCCAGCGGGTGCCGAGCAGGCCGCCCAGGGTGAGCAGCAGCAGCCCGGCCCCGGCGAACGGAGCGGTCAGTTCCAGGGGCTCTTTCTTGAAGGTGAGCCGCAGGTCGATGGCGTCGGTCGAGGCGGCCAGCGCCTGCGCGTCGGCGGCCTCGTGGTACTTCCCGCCGGTGATCTGGGCGACCGAGGAGAGCAGGTCCGCGTCGAGGGCGGTGGCCAGCCGGAAGCCGTCGACCTCGACGGTCGAGCCCCTGGCCGTGCCGACGCCGACGGTCTGGACGCGCACTCCCGACGCCGCCGCGAGTTCGGCCGCCAGCGCGACGTCGGGTCCGCCCGTCTCCTGGCCGTCGGAGAAGACGACGATCGTCGCCTCGGGGAAGTAGCCGAGGCTCTGCGGCTGCTGCCCCTCTTCCGGCAGGACGACCGGCTTCCCGGTGATGGTGCCGAGCCCGACGAGGATGGCCCGGCCGAGCGAGGTGCCGCCGCTCGCCCCGGCCCGGCCGATCGCGGCCAGCACCGCGCCGCGGTCGTCGGTCGGGGCCTGGGTGAGCAGCGCCTGGTCGCCGAAGAGGATGACCCCGACGTCCACCGTGGAGGGCTGCCTGTCGACGAAGCCCTTGGCGGCGGCCTGCGCGGCGGCCAGCCGGGAGGGCCGCACGTCGTCGGCCTTCATGCTGTTGGAGATGTCGAAGGCCAGCAGCACGATGCCCGAGACGCGCGGCACGCTGACCTCGGCCTGCGGGCGGGCCAGCCCGGTCAGCAGGATCGGCAGGGCGGCGAGGAGGAGGGCGTACGGGAGATGCCTGCGCAGGCCGCCGCCGGCCAGGCCGGCGAAACCGGCCGCCGCGAGGGTGGCGTTGCGCCGCCTCTGGACCGCGACGTACGCCGCCACCGCGCCGATCGTGAGCAGCACGGCGAGCGCCAGCACGAGGGGTTGGTCGAAGGTCACCGGGCCCTCCGTCCGTTGACCAGGCCGAGCAGGGTGGCCACCAGGTCATGGTCTGTCGTGACGCGGTGGGCGTCGACCCCTGCCTTCCGCATGCTGTCGGCCAGCTGGGCCTCCCGCGCCGCGACCTGCTCCGCCAGCCGTCCGCGCAGCAGCGGATCGCTGGAGTCGACGAGCAGCTGCTCGCCGGTCTCGGCGTCCTCGACCACGATGAGGCCGAGGACGGGCAGTTCGAGCTCCGACGGTTCGACGACGCGGACGACCACGACCTCGTGCCGGTGGGTGAGCATCCCGAGCGGCTTCTCCCAGCCGGGGTCGCCGATGAAGTCGGACATGACGACGACCAGGCTGCGCTGCCGGATGGTCGCGGCGGCCAGCTTGAGCATCCCGGCCAGGTCGGTGGTCGCCTTGGCGTACGCCGACTCGCGCATCAGGTCTCTGGCCAGGCGGAGCACCTGGTCGCGACCGGTGCGCGGCGGGATCAGGCGGTGGTCGGTGTTGTCGTACAGGATGGCGCCGACCTTGTTGCCGCCCCGGGAGACGATCCGGGCGATGCTGACCGCCAGTTCGGTGGCGGCCTCGGTCTTGCCGGCCCGCATCGAAGCCGACCGGTCGATGACCAGCCAGGCGGTCATCTCGCGGTCTTCGGTGTAGAGCCGTACGAAGGGCTCGTCGAGCCGCGCGGTGACGTTCCAGTCGATGTGCCGCACGTCGTCTTCGGGCAGGTAGGCGCGCAGGTCGGTGAAGTCGATGCCGGCGCCGCGCCACACCGTGCGGTAGGCGCCCTGCAGCCGGCCGTCGAGCCGTCTGCTCAGCCGCCACTCCAGGCGGCGCAGCAGCCGGTCGGGCGGGGAGGCCATCGGTCAGCGTCCCCGGCCGGCCGGCCTCGGCACCGGCAGGTTCGCCAGGATCTTCGACAGGATCAGGTCGGCCGTCACGTCGTCGGACAGGGCCTCGTACGACAGGACCAGCCGGTGCCGGAAGACGTCGAGGGCGAGGTCGAGCAGGTCCTCGGGTACGACGTACTCCCGCCCCCGGATGTAGGCCAGCGCGCGGCCCGCGAGCACCAGGTTGATCGACGCGCGGGGGCTGGCGCCGTAGGTGACGTATCTGGCCAGGTCGTGCTGGCCGACGCGGGCGGGGTCGCGGCTGGCGTGGGCGAGCTGGACGGAGTATTCGATCAGCGACGGGTCGACGTAGACCTGGTCGGCCTCCTGCTGGAGGTTCTTCAGGTTCTCCGGCTCGATGATCTTCTGGATGGCGGCCGTGCGGGTGAGGGCCCGCTCGACGACCACGAACTCCTCGGTCGTGCTCGGGTAGCCGACCAGGACCTTCATCATGAACCGGTCGACCTGCGCCTCGGGCAGCGGATAGACGCCCTCGTTCTCGATCGGGTTCTGGGTGGCCATGACCAGGAACGGGTTCGGCACCCGGTGGGTCTCGCGGCCGATGGTGACCTGGCGTTCCTGCATGACCTCCAGCAGGGCGCTCTGCACCTTCGCCGGGGCCCGGTTGATCTCGTCGGCCAGCAGCAGGTTGGTGAACACCGGCCCGAGCTGGACCTGGAACTCGCCGCTCGGCTGGTGGTAGACGCGGGTGCCGACGATGTCGGCGGGCACCAGGTCGGGGGTGAACTGCACCCGCCGGAAGTCGCCGCCCATCGCCTCGGCCAGCGACTTCACAGCCAGCGTCTTGGCGAGGCCGGGCACGCCCTCGACGAGGATGTGCCCGCGCGCCAGCAGGGCGACGAGCATGCGCTCCAGGAGGGCGTCCTGGCCGACGATGGTCTTCTTGACCTCGTACAGGAGCTTCTCGATCGGGCCCGACGGGACGTTCTCGGGGTCGTTCCAACTCACGGGGGAGGGTCCTTCCTCACAGGGGCGGGGCCGGGCCGTCGCCGATCGCGGTGCCGATGGGCATGGCGAAGCCGATCCCGATGAACGTGCCGGCGTCGGTGGGGTTCGCGAGGGAGACGACGATGCCGATCACCTGGCCTCGGTCGTTGATGAGCGGGCCGCCGGAACTGCCCGGGTTGACCGTCGCGTCGAACTGGATGTGCCCTTCGGTGCCCGCGACCTCGCGGTCGAGGCCGGAGACCACACCGGAGCTGGTGCTGAAGGTGAGCCCGAGCGGGTTGCCGATCGCGACCACGTCGTCGCCGACCTCGGCCCCGCCCCCGAGCGTGGCGGGCACGAGCGTGCCGGGCAGCTTGTCCGGCATGAGGGTCGCGATGTCCTTCTTCGCATCGCTGGCCGCGACCTTGGCCGAGGTGCGGCTGCCGTCGGTGTAGGCGACCTCGATGGACGAGGCCCCGGCCACCACGTGGGCGGCGGTGAGGATGGTGCCGTCGGCGTTGGCGATGACGCCGGTGCCGATGGCCGAGGTGGTCATGCTGGAGTGGTCGGACTCGTCACGCTTGGTCTCGATGCGGACGACCGACGGGAGGAGCGTCTGGTAGACCTCGGCGGCGGATAACGGGGTGTCGGAGGGAGACGGTGACGGGCTGGGAGCGGCGGCTTCGGGTGGGTCGCCTCCGCGGACCAGGACCATCGCGGTGATCGCCACGGCCCAGACCACGGCGGCCGCGATGAGCAACCATGACTTCGGCCCTTTGGTCATGAACCGACGGTACGTGCGAGTCCTGAAAACTTCCTTAAAGGGCGCCCTTGGGGTGTCTGATCGTTTTCACGCCATCCCGGCGCCGTCGGCGATCGCCTTCAGCGCGGCCAGGTGACGGGTGAACGCCGCGCGCCCCTCGGGGGTCAGCTTGAGCCAGGTGCGCGGACGCTTGCCCAGGTAGCCCTTGACGACCTCGACGTATCCGGCCTTCTCGAGCGTGGTGACCTGCTTCGACAGGGTGGGGTCGGTGACCTCGACGGCGTCGCGCACGAACTGGAACTCGACCTGGTCGGCCGCCGCCAGCACGGCGACGATGGACATCCGGACGGGCGAGTGGATGACCTCGTCGAGATCGTGGCGGGGATGACTCACGCGGCTCGGCTCTCCACATACGCACCGATGAGGAACGGGGCCGCCACGACCGCCGCGCCGACGAGCGCGACCACGGGGTCGCCGTGCCAGCCGGCCAGCGTGACGGCGAGCACGAAGGCGACGTGCAGCATCATCCCAGCTCCCAGCGAGAAGGAGTAGCGGCGGACGTAGCCGCGCGGCTTGACGCTCTGCCGGTTGGCGTACCAGCCCACCCACACCGCGCAGAGCGCGGCCCAGGAGGCGGGGACGAACGTCCACGGACCGGACACGAACACCGTCGTGAACTCGGTCGCGAACAGCACGCCGCCCAGCGCGAGCAGGATGGTCACGGGCCACCTGCTCACCGCGCGCACCGCTTCGCGGTGTGACTCGGCCGCCCGCAGGGCGGCGGCCGCCTCGTCTCGATCCATGGCTCGATGATGGCAAGTACTTTCCAAGTTGGCAAGTACTTGCCATCACGGTGGTCAGCAGGTGTGCAGCATGACGCGCAGGGCCGCCTTCTCCCTCCGGGTGACCGACAGGTCGTAGTGGTGCTTCACGGTGATCCAGTCGCGGGCGTACGCGCACCAGTACCCGCGCGCCGGCGGTCGCCAGTTGGCCGGGCTGCGGCCGCCCTTGGCGAGGTTGACCGACTCGCTCACCACGACCAGCTCGGGCCGGGTGAGGTCGTGGGCGAAGGCGTGGCGGCGGGCCGGGCTCCACCGCCAGGCCCCGGAGATCCAGGCGTTGGCCAGCGGGACGACGTGGTCGACGTCGATCTCGGCGGAGTTCGTCAGGGTGCGGTCGTCGTAGGGGCTGTGCCAGAGGCCGGTCGCGTCGCCGCAGCCGCCCGAGCCGGGCGACCGGTCGTCGCGTATCAGGACGGTCTGGCGGGTGTCGCAGCCCTCGGTGCCCTCGCGCCTCCAGCCGGTCATGAACTTCGCGCGGTCGTAGCGGGCCAGGATCCGGGCGCTGGCGGGCTGCACGGTGAGCTGCTCCAGCGCCGAGCGGGCGGAGGCCCCGGCGGCGGGCGCGGGCCCGGTCGTCAGCCAGGTCGTCAGCAGGGCCGTCGCGAGAGCCGTACATGGCCGGAGGGTCTTCATGACCCGAGCGATACCCATCGGCTACTCAGGGTAGTCGGGCCGCCTTTTATGGTGCCCTCACAAGCTATCTTCTACATTGGGTAAAAGTTCAGTGAAGGGAGCGGGCCATGGGGAGTGTCCGTACCAAGGTCGCGGCGATGCGGGAGAAGGACCGGCGGGCCGCCGCCCAACGCCGGGCGCGGCTGGTCTCCATAGGCGTGGTCGGGCTGTTCGTCGTGGTCGTCGCCGCGTTCCTGGTGTTCGACCGGGCCCAGACCGCCTCCGCCGACGGCCGTTACGTCAGGGAGGACAGCCACGTGCTGTCGAAGGCGGCCGACGGCAAGGTCACGTTGGTCGAGTTCCTCGACTTCGAGTGCGAGGCCTGCCGCGCCTACTTCCCGGTGGTGGAGGAGCTGCGGAAGAAGTACGAGGGCCGGGTCACGTTCGTGGCGCGCTACTTCCCGATCCCGAGCCACTTCAACGCCGAACGCGCCGCCCGCGCGGTCGAGGCCGCCGCCCAGCAGGGGCGGTTCGAGGACATGTACAAGCGCATGTTCGAGACCCAGCAGCAGTGGGGCGAGCAGCGGGTGCCCGCCGATCCGCTGTTCCGGACCTTCGCCGAGGAGCTCAAGCTCGACCTGGCCGCCTGGGACAAGGCCTACGCCGACCCGGCCACGCTTGAGCGCATCCGCAAGGACCAGGCCGACGGCGAGGCCGTGGGCGTGACCGGCACGCCGACCTTCTTCCTCAACGAGAAGAAGATCCAGCCGGAGTCGGCCGAGGCGTTCGAGGCGGCGCTCGATGCGGCCCTGGCCGGTTGACCGGGCCACCGCGAGGTGGCTACTGGCCGGCGGCCTGATCGGGCTGGTCGCCGCGTTCGTCCTGGCGGTCGAGAAGATCGCGCTGCTCAAAGACCCGTCCTACGTCCCGACGTGCAGCATCAACCCGCTGCTGTCGTGCGGGTCGATCATGAAGACGGCCCAGGCGGAGGTGTTCGGGTTCCCGAACCCGCTGCTCGGCATCGCCGGGTTCGCCGTCGTGGCGTGCGTCGGTGCGGTGCTGCTGACGGGCGCGGAGCTGCCGTCGTGGTTCGGCTGGTCGGTGCGCGGCGGGCTGCTGCTCGGGGTGCTGTTCGTGCACTGGCTGATCTACCAGAGCCTGTACGTCATCGGCGCGCTCTGCCCCTACTGCATGGTGGTCTGGGCGGTCATGATCCCGATGGCCGTGTACGGCTGGTCGCGCAGCCCCTACCGGATCCTGATGGTGACCGGGTGGTACCTGCTGATCGTCGCCCTGATCCTGATCAGGTTCCCGAGTCTGGTACGCATGTGAGCAGGTCGGCCGACGGGTGGCAGTCCCACACCAGCCACGGCGCGACCAGCACGGCCACCGGCCCGCTCAGCACGAGCAGCGCCGACGAGTAGACCAGCACCGACACCCACCACACCGCCTGACGGCCCCGGGCCAGCAGGCGGCGGACCCGCTCGACCACCCCGGCGTCGGCGACGCCCAGCCCGCCGGCGGGGGCCGGGGCCGCCATCGCGACCAGGGCGTGGGCCAGCGGGATCGGGTCGCGGGCGTGGTCGTCGGCGATCATCTCCAGCAGCACCGCCACGGCCTGCCGGGCGGTGCGGGCGAACGGCAGCCAGGCGAACGCCTTCGCGAGCGCCACGAACGGCAGCAGCACCAGGTCGTGGCGGCCCCTGGCGTGGGCCCGTTCGTGCTTCAGGACGGCCTGGAGCTCGGCCGCCGACAGCGAGTCGATGGCCCCCTGGCTCAGCACCACCCGGCCGCCCGCTCCCGGCACGCAGTAGGCGAGGCGGCGGGCGCTCGGGAGGACGTACACGTCGAAATCGGGAAGGTGCTCCGCCGCCACGTCGACCAGCAGCCGCTGGCGGCGGCGTTCGGTCAGCGCGACCACGGCCGCCCTGACCGTGTGGGCCACCAGCCAGACCAGCACCCCGGCCGACCAGGCCAGCGCGGCGAACTCAAGCCAGCCGAGGCCGTGGAGGCCGTGCCCCCACGCCAGCTGGCGGACGAACGTGTGCATGCCGTGGGGGAACACGGCGTCGAGCGGGGCGACCGCCGCGACCAGCCCGGCGGTGATCGCGCCCAGCCCGGCCGACAGGGCGATGGCCTGCCAGAGCGCCAGCGCCGCCTTGGGGTGCCGCCACGTCCATTCGGCCCTCGCGAGCCGCGCCGCGACGCTCATCGGCAGCAGCGCGACCAGCGCCGACAGTAACCACGGGGTCATCGGGAGTCTCTCGCGTCGAGGGCCTCACGGAGGGCGGCGGCGACCTCGGGTGAGACCGTGCCGACGAACCGCTGCACGGCCCCTTCGAGGTCGCCGGCCTCGTCGAGGGCGGCCCGCATCGCCTCGGCGACGACGGCGTCCTTCTCGACGGCGGCCCGGTAGAGGTGGGCCCGGCCGACCCGCTCGCGGGAGACCAGGCCCTTGTGGGTCAGCCGCACCAGCACGGTCAGGACCGTGGTGGTGGCCGGTTGCGACGGCAGCTTCGCCGCCAGGTCGTGGGCGAAGACCCCGTCGGGGTGTTCCCACAGGGCGTCCATGATCGAGCGCTCGAGAGTGCCCAGCCGTGCCATGCCCTACAGCGTATGCAAAAGGGCCCGGACCGCGCTCGGTCCGGGCCCTCAGGGTCACGCGTTGTCGAAGAACGGCATCGAGAAGTAGATCTCCGCGTCGGAGCCGGTGAACTGCTGGGTCAGGTACCGGTTCTCCGCCGGGGACTTCGCGGCCGCGTAGTAGCCGCTCCACTTGTTCTGCATGGCCCACTTGCCGTTCTTGTAGGGGGTGAACCACATCTGGCTCTGGGTGCCGTCGCACTGGCGGACCGCGAGTTCCGCGCCCACCGAGGTGCTGATGCCGTCGATGATGTCCAGGCATCCGGCGTTGTGGTTCTCCACGAAGTACGCCCCCGGCGTCGACGGCACCGGTGTGAAGTGCCACAGGGCGCCGACGTAGATCGGGTTGATGGTGGACGGGATCGTCCACAGCTTGACCTTGACCGCGGTCGTGGTGACCTGGGAGACCGCCGAGAACTGGCCGGTCTTGATCCACCACATGCCCGGGTCCCTCGGCGGCAGCACCGCCGAGGCGTTCGGGTCCCCGTCGTTCCCCGGTCCCGCGCTGGCGGGACCGGTGACCCCGAGGCCGATCGCCGTGACGGCGGTGGCCGCGAGCAGGATCTTCTTGAGCATTGCTCCCCCTGATTAAGGTGCTTGCGCTTCTGAGGGAGAGTGAAGCCCGGCCCGGCGTCGCGTTCTAGGCAGAAGTACCGTCAGTGGAACTGTGCACGCGGTAGCGCAGGTGCGTGACGCCGGTGCCCTCGACCACCCTGATCGGGCCTTCGAACTGGACCGGCGCGATGCCGAGGTCGGCGAACAGCGAGGTGCCCCCGCCGAGCAGCACCGGGACGAGTTCCACGCCGATCTCGTCGATCAGGCCGGCCTCCAGCGCCTGGCGGGCCATCTGGCCGCCGTTGACCACGACGTCCTTGTCGCCGGCGATCTCCTTCGCCTTCGCCACGGCCGCCTCGATGCCCTCGTCGACGAACACGAAGTTCGGCCGCTCCTCCGGGACGCGGTGCGTCAGGACGACCACCGGGATGCCCATCGGGTGCATGCCGCCCCACGCGTTCGTCATGTCGTAGAGGTGGCGGCCGACGACCAGGGCGCCCGCGTTGCCCCACTCGTCCTTCAGCAGGTCGGCGCTGGCCCGCGACAGCCGCAGCGGCGGGACGTTCGGGCTCGCGCCGACGATCTCGACGTCGCCGTTGCCGTACCACTGGAACAGCAGGTCGAAGCCGCTCTCGCCGGGGCCGGCGATGAAGCCGTCGAGGGACATCGTGCCGCCGGTGATGACCTTGCCCATCTTTGGTGTCTCCTTCGGATTCTTGGTCTTCCGTCAACGCGTCGTCCGGGTTGCCGTGGTTTCGACATCGGGTCTCCAAAAAATTTTTATCCGGGCATATCGGCCCCCCGGTCGTGGGTTGCCACAGGTGTGCAAGCGATTGGGGGATCGGGAGCATGTGTGGAATCACCGGCTGGGTGGATTACGAGCGCGACCTGACAGGGGCCAGGGAGATCGCGCAGGCCATGACCGACACGATGAGCTGCCGGGGGCCCGACGACGAGGGACTCTGGCTCTCTCCGCACGCCGCGATCGGGCACCGGCGCCTGGCCATCATCGACCTCGCCGGAGGACGGCAGCCGATGATCGCCGAGGCCGACGGGCGCGAACTGGCGGTGCTCACCTACAGCGGTGAGGTCTACAACTTTCAGGAACTGCGCGACGAACTGGTATCGCGGGGGCACGCCTTCCGGACGTACAGCGACACCGAAGTGCTCCTCCACGCCTACCTGGAGTGGGGCGAGGACCTCGCCGACCACCTGAACGGCATGTTCGCGTTCGCCGTCTGGGACACCCGGACGGAACAGCTGATCCTGGTCCGCGACCGGATGGGGATCAAGCCGCTCTACTACTACCCGACGCATGACGGGGTGCTGTTCGGATCGGAGCCGAAGGCGATCCTGGCCAACCCGATGGCCGAGCGGGTGGTCGACGCCGACGGGCTGCGCGAGATGCTCGCGTTCGTGAAGACGCCCGAGGTGGCGATCTTCAAGGGCATGTACGAGGTCCGCCCAGGCCAGATCGTCAAGATCCGGCGCGAGGGCATCAGCAAGCGGCGCTACTGGCAGCTGACGGCGTACGAGCACACCGACGACATCCCGGCCACGGTGCTGAACGTGCGGGGGCTGCTCGACGACATCATCTCCCGCCAGCTCATCAGCGACGTGCCGCTGTGCACGCTGCTGTCGGGCGGGCTCGACTCCAGCGCCGTGACCGCGCTGGCCGCGCACGACCTGAAGGCGCAGGGGCTCGGCACGGTCCGGTCGTTCTCCGTCGACTTCCGCGGCTACACCGAGAACTTCAAGCCCGATGCCGCCCGCGCGACGCCCGACGGGCCCTACGCGCACGACCTGGTCAGGCACGTCGGGTCGGAGCACACCGACATCGTGCTCGACTCGGCCGACCTGATCGACCCCGCCGTCAGGGCGGCGGTGCTGCGCGCCCGGGACCTGCCGGTCGGCATGGGTGACATGGACACCTCGCTCTACCTGCTGTTCCGCGCGATCCGCAGCCACTCCACGGTGGCCCTGTCGGGCGAGTCGGCCGATGAGGTGTTCGGCGGCTACCAGTGGTTCCACGACCCGGTGGCCGTGCACGCGGACACCTTCCCGTGGCTGGCCGTCGGCGACATCGTGGGCCACATGAACCTGGACCTGCTCGACCAGGACCTGCTGCGGATGCTCGACATCCCCGGCTACCAGGCCGACAGCTACCACGACTCGATGGCCGAGGTGCCCCGCCTGCCCGGCGAGAACGGGCTGGAGGCGCGGATGCGGGAGGTCAGCTACTTCAACCTGACCCGGTTCGTGCAGATGCTGCTCGACCGCAAGGACCGCATGAGCATGGCCGTCGGGCTGGAGGTCCGGGTGCCGTTCTGCGACCACCGTCTGGTCAACTACGTCTTCAACGCGCCATGGGCGATGAAGACGTTCGACGGCCGGGAGAAGAGCCTGCTGCGCGCGGCCTGCGCCGACATCCTGCCCGACTCGATCCTGCGCCGGGTCAAGTCGCCCTACCCCTCGACCCAGGACCCGTCGTACGGTGTCGCGCTCCGCGACGCCGCCCGCGAGCTGCTGCGCGGCGACTACCTGCCGAGCCAGGAGATCATGGACCTCGTCGACGCCCGCAAGATGGTGAGCCGGGCCGACGGCGAGCCGCTGCCGAGGCCGCCGCTGGAGCGGCTGCTCCAGCTCGACGCCTGGCTGAAGGACTACGAAGTCAAGGTGAGCGTCTGAACCGGCGACGGGTCAGCACGATCAGGGCGGCGCCCTCCAGCGACGCGACCGCGCCCGCGAGGGCGAGGACCAGGAGGGCGTCGCCGCTCATTCCGGTGAAGGGCAGCTCCTCGGGACGCGCGCCATTGACGCCGGAATCACCCTGTACGTCAGAATTGCCCTGAACACCGGAATCACGCTGCACGTCGGAATCGCGATGCGTGCTGGAATCGCGGTGAATTCCGGAATCTCGGTTCGCGCCCGAATCGCCGTCGAAGTTCAGGCCGTCCACATTGCCGTGAATGCTGTCGATGCCGCCCCGATGGTCGTCGTCGGCGTGATGCGTGACCGGCTTTCCGTGGTGCCCGTCCGGCTCCTCCCCGGCGGGCGGGTCCTCCGGGGGCAGCACCCTGATCGAGACCCCCGTCGAGCCCGGATCGTCCGCCGCCAGCGCGGCTGCCGGTGTGACGGTCGCGAACAACAGTCCCGCCGCCGCGGCGATGCCTTTTCTCATTTCTCCCCCGTATATCCCTGCCCTCCGGCCCATATACCCAATTGAGGGAAGTAAGGCGCATCGGGGGAAGCTTTACGGAATATGACCCCGCTGAAAACCATGGATGGAGACTGGGAATCCACGGACGATCCTGAGCAGTCCTCTTGGCGGTCCATTGAATACCTTCTCGAATTGATCGCTATGGGGGGCATTGCGGATGGTCAATTCGGTTCGGGGCGGCACGGCGGGATTCCTCGTCGTGTTGTGTCTTTTCTTGACCCAAGGCACACCGGTTCGGGCGGCCGGACCGGAGGAGCCCGCCTTCTCGATGCAGGTCACGCCGACCCGGCTGGTCGTTCCGGCCGGGACCTCCGAGCACCGGTTCGAGGTGACCAACAAGGGCCGGGAGGCGTTCCAGGTCACCGTCGAGAGATCCGACTTCGTCGCCGGTGAGTCAGGGGCGATGCGCTTCCAGCCCGGCGCCCCCTACGCGGCGGCGGCCTGGGCCGTGGTCGAACCGGCCCAGCTGACGGTGCCGCCGGGGGAGACCCGGCCGGTGACGCTACGCGTGGTCGTGCCGGAGACCCCGGAACCCGGCGACCACCAGTTCGCCGTGATCTTCAAGGTTCCGGCGGCGAAGACCACGGCGAACATCCGGATCAACCGGGGGATCGCCGCGCCGGTGTTCGTCACCGTGCCCGGGGCGATCGACCTGTCGGCGGAGATCGCCGACCTGCAAGCGCCCGGGTTCGTGCTCGGCGGGCCGGTCCCGATCACCGCGCGGATCCGCAGCACCGGGACGGTCCACCGGGACTTCCGGGGGCCGGAGCGGCTCAAGGTCCGGGCCGGCGGAACGGATCTGCCGTTCCCCGACTTCACCGTCGTGCGCGGGGCCACCCGTGAGGTGGCCGCCACCTGGGACCCGCCGCTCGTCTGCTTCTGCGACGTGACCGTGGCGGTCCCCGGCGGAAACACCCGGACGGTTCAGGTGGTCGTCTTCCCGCTGCACCTGCTCGTCGTCTTCATCGCCGTCGTGATGGGCGGCGCGCTGATCTGGGTCGTCGCCCGGCACCGGTACCGTCGCCGGGTCGAGTCGGCCGCCCGCGAACTGGCGGGGAGCGGCAGCCGTGCTTAAGCGGGTTCTCGCCGTCGCCCTCGTCGCCACGGCCGTGCACGTCCCCGCGTCGGTGTCGCACGCCGCCGGGTCGACGCTGTTCGTGCAGTCGTTCAAGAACAACACGATCGACCCCGCCTATCCGGTGACGATCCCGGCGCTGCCCGCCGGGTCGACCGGCAGCAACGTCGCCTGCCTGTCGGCCGCCGGGAACACCACCGGGACGGGGCTGAAGAGCTGCACCACCTCGACCGAGGTCAACGGCTCGGGCGCGCTGCGGCTGACGAGCGCGGTCACCAGCCAGCAGGGCGGGGTCTTCGGCGCCACGTCGGTGCCGACCTCGCAGGGCCTCGACGTGACGTTCAACATGTACCAGTACGGCGGCGGCGGCGCCGACGGCATGGCGTTCGTCGTCGCGGCCGTCGATCCGGCCAACCCGGTGCCGCCCGCCACCATCGGGCGGCCCGGCGGTTCGCTGGGGTACTCGCCGTTCGCGGCAGGGGACGGGCTGGCCCACGCCTATCTCGGGTTCGGGTTCGACGCCTACGGCAACTTCAGCAACTCCTCCTACCAGGGCGCCGGGTGCACGAACCCGCCCTACATCTCGACCACCGGGACCGTCCCCGGCCAGGTCGTGGTGCGCGGGCCGGGTGCGGGCACCGTCGGCTACTGCGCCCTGAACAGCACGGCCACCTCGACGAACTCGGCGGCCCTGCGGCTGCGGGGCACCACCCGGGCGGCGTCGGTGGTCCCGGTCGCGATCGCGATCAACCCGACGTCGAGCACGCTGACCACGGCCGCCGGACTGTCGGTCGCGGCGGGCACCTACGTGGTCCAGTTCACCCCGGTCAACGGATCCCCCCGCACGCTGACGGGCGCGCTCCCCACGGTGTCGTCGGGCCTCTACCCGTCGTCCACGTGGACGACGGCGGCCGGCATTCCTCGCCAGCTCGCGTTCGGCTGGGTGGCCTCGACGGGCGGCGTCACCGACTTCCACGAGATCGACAACGTCGTGGTCAACAGTCTCAACCCGGTGCCCGACCTGACCGTGACGCAGACGAGCTACAACGGCTCGGCGCCGAAGCCGGGCGATCCGGTGACCTACACGGTCAGGCCCGTGGTGTCGACGACGGGCGCCAACGAGACGCTGCCGATCGCCGTGACCGAGACGCTCCCGGCGGGCGTGGTGCCCGTGGGCGCGTTCGGCAACGGCTGGGTCTGCGGGACGCCGTCGGGACAGAAGATCACCTGTACGAACTCCAGCACCCCGTTCCCCAGCGGCACGACCCTGCCGACGATCACCGTCGTCGGCATCGTCACCGGAAACGCGGTGACGCCGTCGACCGTCCAGACCGGTACGACGGTGACGGTCTCCTCCAACGACGGCAACCCGGGCATCGCGACCACCACCACGGCGGGCACGATCCCGGCCGCGCCGTCGGGCATCAGTCTGTCGACCACCAGCGGCACCATCGCGGGCGGCGGGACCGTGACCGTCAGCGGGTCGAACCTGAGCGGCGCGACCGCCATCGAGATCGGCACCACGGCCGAGCAGCAGGCCGGCACGCCGGTCGTGCTGCTGCCGTGCTCCAGCGTGATCACCACGAACTGCTTCGTCGCCAACGCCAACGGCACGCTGACGATCCCGTCGATGCCGTCGCGTCCCTCGGCGGCGGCCGTGTCCGTGACGGTGGTTACCCAGGGTGTTGCCGGGGCCGCCGCCTACATCTACACCTCTGCCCCCGGCACGCCGACCGCGCCCACCGCGACGGCGGGCGCCACCAGCGCGACCGTGACATGGACGGCGCCCTCGCCGAACGGCAGCCCGATCACGGGCTACGTCGTCACCCCCTACCTGAACGGCGTCGCGCAGCCGCCGATCTCCTATCCGTCCACCGCGACGACGCGGACGCTCACCGGCCTGACGGCCGGGGCCTCCTACACCTTCACCGTCGCGGCCGTGAACGCCGTCGGGACCGGAACGGCGAGCCCGCAGTCGAACACGGTCGTGCCCTACACGGTGCCGGGGCGGCCGACGATCACCTCCGCCACCGCCGGGGACCTGTCGGCCACGCTGACCTGGTCGCCTCCGGCGTCGAACGGCGGCAGCGCGATCACGGGCTACGTCGTCACGCCCTATCTCAACGGCGTCGCGCAGCCGCCGATCTCCTACTCGTCCACCGCGACGACGCAGACGGTGACCGGGCTGACGGCGGGGGCGTCGTACACCTTCACGGTCGCGGCGGTGAACGCGGCGGGCACGGGGTTGCCGTCGACGGTGTCCACGACCGTGACGCCGAACGCCAACCCGCAGCTCACCTTCGGGCCGCCGCCGGGCGGGCAGGTGAACGTCGCCTACAACGTGCCGCTGACGATGACGGGCGGCACCGCGCCGATCACCTGGTCGGTCAGCGCCGGGTCGTTGCCTCCGGGGGTGACGCTCAACCCGTCCACCGGCCTGCTGTCGGGGACGCCGACGTCGGCGGGCACCTACACCTTCACCGTCCGGATCGTCGACGCGAGCGGGCAGAGCGACACCCGGGCGGCGACGGTGACGATCGTGCCGCCCCCCGTGCTGACCGTTCCGCCACCACCGGCCGCGCAGGTGGCCGTGGCCTACAACCTGCCGCTGTCGGTGTCGGGCGGCACCGCCCCCTACGCCTACTCGCTCGCCTCGGGGGCACTGCCGCCGGGGCTGACGCTGAACGCCACGACCGGCCTGATCTCGGGAACCCCGACCACACAAGGTGCCTACGCCTTCACGGTGAAGGTGACCGACGCGAACGGGCAGAGCGACACCAGGTCGGCGTCGATCACGGTGGGGGCCGGGCCGCTGGTCATCACCAAGTCGGCCGACCAGTCGGCAGCGGTGCCGGGATCGACGGTCTCGTACACGATCACCGTGGCGAACACCGGCCCGTCGGCCTTCACCGGGGTCACCCTGAGCGACCCGCTGGCCGACGTGCTCGACGACGCCACCTACAACGGCGACCTCGCCGCGTCGCTGGGCAGCGCCTCGCTGAGCGGGCAGGACGTGACCTGGACCGGCAACCTGGCCGCCGGGGCGACCGCGACGATCACCTACTCGGTGACCGTGAAGACGGGCGGGAACGGCACCCTGACCGACACGGTCGTGTCGCCGATCTCGGGCACCAACTGCGCCGCCTCCAGCGGTGACAGCCGCTGCCGGTCGACGGTCCTGCTGCAGGCGCTCGTCATCGGCAAGACCGCCGACACGGCCAACCCCACGCCGGGGGCGACCGTGACCTACACGATCACGGTCACCAACACCGGGAAGACGGCGTACTCCCCGGCCACGTTCTCCGACGCGCTCGCCGGAGTGCTCGACGACGCGACGTACAACGACGACGCGACGGCGACCTCGGGCACCGTGACCTACGGTGCCCCGACGTTGTCGTGGTCGGGCAACCTGTCCGCGGGCGCGTCGGCCACCATCACCTACTCGGTGACGGTCCGCGACCCCGACCCCGGTGACCGCGCGCTGACCAACACGGTGACCTCGGCCAGCCCGGGTAACAACTGCCCGTGCACGGTCAGCGTCACGACGCTGGTGCCGCAGCTCACCGTCACCACCGCCACCGACGTGTCGAGCACGACGCCCACCGGCGTGGTGCGCCACACGGTGACCGCCACCAACACCGGGCAGACGAGCTACCCGGCGGCCGACTTCACGCTCGCGCCGGCGGGGGACGCGACCTACGACAACAACGCCAACGCCACCTCGGGCAACCTGACGCTGAACCCGGACGGGACGATCACCTGGACCGGCCCGCTCGCGCCCGGCCAGTCGGTGACCGCCACCGCGTCGGTCACCGTGAACAACCCGGCCACGGGCACGCTGACCAGCAACGTCACCTCGACGACGGCCGGCCTGAACTGCGTGTCGTGTACGACCTCCGTCCCGATCCTGCAACCGCAGCTGACCCTGACGAAGACCGCGAGCTCCCCGACCGTCACACCCGGCGGCACGGTCACCTACACGATCACCGCAGCCAACACCGGCCAGGTCCCTTACCAGGGGGCGACCTTCACCGACCCGCTGACGGGCGTGCTCGCCGACGCCGTCTACAACGGCGACGCCTCGGCCACCTCCGGCACGGTCGTCTACGACGCGCCCGTGTTGTCGTGGACGGGCGACCTCGCGGTGGGCGCCACGGCGACGATCACGTACACGGTGACTGTGAGGAACCCCGACCCGGGCGACCGGCTCATGTCCAACACGGTGGTGTCCCCGGTCCTGGGCAGCACCTGCCCGCAGGGGTCGCCGAACCCGGACTGCACCGCCGTGGTGAACGTGCTCGTGCCCGGCCTGTCGATCACCCGGCAGGCCGACCGGACCAGCGCCGCCCAGGGCGACGTGATCCGCTACACGATCACGGCCGAGAACACCGGCCAGACGCCCTACACCGGGGCGAGCCTGACCGACCAGCTCGCCCAGCTCCTCGACGACGCCGTCTTCAACGGGGACGCCGTCGCCACGTCGGGAACGGTGTCGTACACCGCGCCGAACCTGACCTGGACGGGCGACCTCGCGGTCGGCGCGACCGCGACGATCACCTATTCGGTGACGGTCCGCGACCCCGACCCCGGCGACGGGCTGATCACGGGCACGGTCGTCTCGACCGATGCCGGGTCGACCTGCCCGACCGGCTGCTCCTCGACGGTACGCCTGTCCCGCCTCGCCCTGAGCCAGGCCTACACCGAGACGAGCACCACGCCCGGCTCGGTCATCCACCTGAGCGCGACGTTCGCCAACACGGGCCAGACGCCCTACACGGGCCTCACCGTGTCGGCCTCCAGTCTCGACGTCATCGACGACGCGGTCCCGAACGGCGACCAGGTCGCCACCTCGGGGAACCTCGTCCTCGGTCCGACCGGCATCAACTGGACGGGTGACATCCCCGTCGGCGGCACGGTGACCGTCACCGGGACGCTCACCGTGAAGAACCCCGACACCGGCAACAAGATCATTCGGGGCACGCTCGTCTCCGACGTGCCGGGCAGCTCCTGCCCGACCGGCGGCACGAATCCGGCCTGCACCGCGCGGATCGACGTGCTGATCCCGGCCCTGACGATCACCACCACGCCCGACACCACCACCCAGGAGCCCGGAGGCGTCGTCCGGTACACGACGACGATCACCAACAGCGGCCAGACGCCCTACACCGCGATCACCGTCAGCGACGACCTGACCGGCCTGCTCGACGACGCCGTCTACAACGACGACGCGTCGGCCACCGCGGGCACGGCCGTCTTCGTCACGCCGCAACTGCACTGGACGGGCGACCTCGCCGTCGGCGCCACCGCGATCGTGACCTACAGCGTGACCGTCCGCGACCCCGACCCGGGTGACAAGCAGCTCATCAACGCGGTGACCTCGGCCGAGCCGGGCAGCGCGTGCGTCTCGGCCTGCACGTCGCGGGTGGTCGTGCTGACTCCGGCGCTGACCGTGGCGACCTCGGCCGACCGGCAGACCGCCGTCCCCGGCGACACCGTCACCTTCACCACGACGATCACCAACACCGGCCAGACGTCGTACACGGGCACCACCGCCCTCACCGACCTGGCGGGGCTGCTCGACGACGCCGCGTACGGCGGCGACGCCGTCGCCACGTCGGGGTCGGTCGCCTATACGGCGCCCACGCTCACCTGGACCGGGGACCTCGCGGTGGGCGCCAGTACGACGATCACCTTCACGGCGGTCGTCGACAACCCCGACCTGGGCGACAAGCGGCTGACCGCGGTGACCACCTCGGCCGCGAAGGGCGCCAACTGCCCGGCGGGATCGGCCGACACGCCCTGCGCGGTCACCGTGGTGGTCACCGACGCCACCGATCTCACCTTCACCAAGACGGCCGACCCGTCGTCGGTGGTGCGGGGCGGGGTCGTGACGTACACGATCACCGTGGCCAACACCGCCGCCACGCCCTATGTGGGGGCGACCTTCACCGACCCGCTGACGGGGGTGCTGGACGACGCCTCGTACAACGGCGACCTGGCCGCGACGTCGGGCACCGCCGCCTTCAGCTCGCCGAACGTGACCTGGACGGGGAACGTCCCGGCCGGGGGCACGGTGACCGTCACCTACTCGGTGACGGTGAATCCGGCGGGCGGCTCCGGCGACGACCTGCTCACTGGTACGCTCACCTCCCCCCCGCCGGGGGGCAACTGCCCGGCCGGGGGCGCCGACCCGCGCTGCTCGGCCACGGTCACGGTGTCGGAGCTGGAGATCGCCGCGTCGTCCAGCGCCGCCAGCGTCAAGCCGGGGCAGACGGTGCAGCTCACCACCGTGTTCACCAACACCGGGCAGACGCCCTACTACGGGATCAGTGTGGCGATCCCCGTCGGCGGCTTCGTCGGCGACATCACGCCGACCGGCGAGCAGACGGTCACCTCGGGGACGTTGTGGGTCGACGGTCTCGACCTCATGTGGACGGGCGACATCCCCGTGGGCGGCAGCGTCACGGTGTCGGCGACGTTCACCGTCGACTCGCCGCCGAGCGGGGACCGGCGCATCGTCACCCGGCTGGTGTCCGCCGCGCCGGGCTCGAACTGCCCGGTCGGCGGCACCGACCCGGCGTGCGCGATCGACGTGCCGGTGCTGCTGCCGCAGCTCACCCTCGCCAAGACGGCCGACCGCGCGGTGGCCCAGCCGGGCGACGTGGTGGCGTACACGATCACGATCGCGAACACCGGCGAGACGCCCTACACGGGGATCGGCGTCACCGACCCGCTGGCGGGCGCGCTCGACGACGCCGTGTACGGCGCGGACGCCGCCGCCACGACCGGATCGGTGGACTTCGCCGACTCGGCGCTGACCTGGACCGGGGACCTGGCGGTCGGGGCGTCGGCGACGGTGACCTACACGATGACCGTGCGGTCGCCCGACCCGGGCGACAAGATCATGGCCAACACGGTGACGTCGGACGCCGAAGGGGTGTCGTGCGGGGCGTGCAGCAGCAACGTCCAGGTCCTCACCCCGGCGCTGACGATCGTGAAGTCGGCGAGCCCGGAGTCGACGGCGCCGGGCGGGACGGTGACCTACACGGTCACGGTCACCAACACCGGGCAGACGAACTACCCGGCGGCCACGTTCACCGACCCGCTGGCGGGGGTGCTCGACGACGCCGTCTACAACAACGACGGCGGCGCCACGCGGGGGACCGTCGACTTCTCGGCCGGCGAACTCGTCTGGACGGGGGCGCTGGCCATCGGCCAGTCGGCGACGGTCACCTACTCGGTCACCGTCCGCAACCCCGACCCGGGTGACCGGATGTTGTCGAGCCGGATCACCTCGCCGACGGTCGGCGGCAACTGCGGGACGGACCCGCGCTGCGAGACCGACGTGCCGGTGGCGGTGTTCACCGTCGTCTCCGCCACCGACCGGACGGTCGCGATGCCGGGAGACGTCGTGCGCTACACGGTGACCGCGACCAACAACGGCCGCACCACCTTCACGCCGGCCGACTTCACGCTGTCGCTGGCCGGCGCGCTGGCGAACGCCCAGTACAACAACGACGCGCAGGTCAGCAGCGGCGGCCTGACCTTCAACGTCGACGGCTCGGTCACCTGGAACGGCGCCCTGGCCCCCGGCGAGTCGGTCACCGCGACGTCCTCGATCACCGTGGTCGATCCGGGCGGCGACGGTGGCACGCTGACCAGCGACGTCACCTCGACCACCCCGGGCCTCGACTGCCAGGCCTGCACGACCGCGGTTCAGGTCCTCATCCCGGAACTGACCCTGACCACGGTCGCCGACCGGGAGACCGCGACCCCGGGCGACGTCGTGACCTACACGATCACCGCCAGGAACACCGGCGAGGCGCCCTACCAGGACGCGACCTGGAGCACGTCCCTGATCGGTGTGCTCGGCGACGCGGACTACAACGGCGACGCCACGGCGACCTCGGGCGTGGTGGACTACGCCGAGCCGACGTTGTCGTGGACCGGCGACCTGGCCCTGGGCGCGGTCGCCACGGTCACCTTCTCGGTGCGCATCAAGGACCCGGATCCGGGCGACGGCCGGCTCACCCAGCAGGTGGTGTCGTCGACCAGGGGCGCGACCTGTCCGGGCGGCCCGTCGTGCTCGACGACCGTGCGGGTGCTGACGCCGGAGCTCACGATCACCAAGCAGGCCGACGTGGCGAGCATCGTCGCCGGTGGCATCGTGAACTACACCGTGACGGTGGCCAACACGGGGCAGACGCCGTACACGGGGGCGACCTACACCGACCCGATCGGCGGGGCGATCTACGGCGGCGACGCCTGGGCCTCCTCGGGCTTCGTCTCGCCGATCAACGGCGAGCTGATCTGGACGGGCGACCTGACGGAGGGCGCCACCGCGACCGTCACCTATTCGGTGCGGATCGACCCGGCCGCCGGCGACGGCGCCCTGGCCACCACGATCACGTCGCCCACCCGGGGCTCCAACTGTGCGGTGGGCTCGACCGACCAGCGCTGCTCGACGACCATCGCCGTGATCGCCCAGAGCATCGCCGTGGCCGACCTGACCAGGAACTTCACCCTGACCGGCCCGCCCGACACCACCCGGCGCGGCGACGGCATCGTGACGATGAACGTCATCACCAACAGCCCGACCGGCTACACGGTGACCGTGCGGTCGTCGGCGCCCGCGCTGACCTCGCCGGTGACCGGCGCCTCGATCCCGATCTCCGCGCTGAAGGTGCGGTCGCCCGAGACGTCTGGATTCGAGCCGCTGTCGGCGACGACGCCGATCGTCGTGCACCGCCGGTCGGGGCCGTCGGCGCAAATCGGGGATTCTCTCTCGAATGATTATGAGGTTGATATTCCATTTGTCCCCTCGGGTAGCTATTCGGTGACCCTCGACTATATTGCCAGCACATCATGAGTTTAACTACGGGAAATCGCGGTGATCATGGCGTCGAGGTTAATTGAAAGGGATGACACAAATGCCTTACATCAGAATCGCGTGCGCGGCTTTCGCCTGCCTGGCGAGCGTATTGAGCGCCGTGCCCGCCGCCGCCGACACGGCGACCGGCAACACCGAGGCGATCGTCGAGGTCACCGACCAGATCACGCTCACCGAGCTGACCTCGTCGTTCACGCTGACGGGCGTGCCACGCGACGTCGTGACCACCGCAGCCCCGGTGACCATGCGCGTGACCACGAACAACTTCGCCGGTTACACCGTGACGGTGCAGCCGACAACACCCAACCTGCTGCCGTCGATCGCCGGCAGCACCGACGTCATCCCGGCTTCGCTGCTCGAGGTCAGCGGCCCGGCCCAGGTGGGCACGTTCACCCCGCTGAACCCGGGCACGCCGGTCGTCGTCGACACCAAGCCGTCGGCTTCGGCGTCCACGGGCGACGTCATCGCGAACAACTACCGCATCACCATTCCGTTCGTCCGCCCCGACATCTACCGGGGCACGCTGAATTACATCGCCACCACGCTCTAATGCCGGAGAATGGCCGGCGGAATATCCGTCCGCCGGCCTCTGGGGGGACCATGGCGTTTTGGGGAAAAATCGCGGGAATAACAGCTGTGCTGTTGGCCGTCGCACCGGCTGCGCACGCGAAACCGAAGGCTCAGCTGACCATCGCGGTCGAAGGCCGCGGCGACTCGGTCAAGCAAGGACAGCGGCTGACGTACACGACGACGGTGACCAACACGGGCGCCGGTGACGCCAGGTCCCTCGACATCAGCCAGACGGTCGATCCCGGGCTGACGCTGGTCTCGTCGTCGCCGTCGGGGAAGGCGGCCGACGGCCGGGTGCGCTGGACGCACCCGCTGAGGGCGGGCGAGACCGTGACGTTCAGCGTGACCATGGACGTGAAACGGCTGGCCCCCGGACTGAAGCGGCTGGCGGTGGTCTCCTGCGCGGCCCGCGCGGGTGAGGCGAGGCCGCTGGTGTGCGCGACCGACTCGGCCCCCGTGGCCGCCCCGGCGCCGGTGGCGATGAAGACCCAGGGGTCGTCGGCGCCGGTGGCGTGGAGCGCGGGCGCCGCCCTGCTGGCCGTGCTGCTGGTGCTCGTGTGGCGGCGCCGGACGGGCGCGTCTATGCGCTGAGCGAGGTCAGATATCCCCCCAGCACCCGCTTGAGCTCGGCGATCTCGGCCGGGCGCTCCTCCTCCGGCGCCGCCGTCACCAGCGGCGTCATGGCCTGGAAGATCCTGACCAGCACCCGCGCGCTGCGCGCCCTGCCGTCCGGGGAGAGCCCCGGCACCCGGGCGCCGAGGATCGACTCGACCTGCCCGAGCATCGCCGCCTGGATCGGCTGCGACGACTCGGCGAGCGCGGCCGGCATGTCGGGCCGGGCGAACAGCGCCTTGAACCCCGGGTTGGCCAGGTTGAACGCCACCAGCGGGTCGACCACCCGGTCGAGCAGCTCGCCGAGGTCCATCGCGGCGACGTCGGCCCCGCCGAACGCCGAGGCGTGGGCGGTCCGCATGTCGGCGACGAACCGGTCGGCCAGCGCGCGGGCCACCGCCTCCTTGCTCGGGAAGAACTGGTAGAGCGAGCCGGGGGAGATCCCGGCCCGCGCGGCGATGGCGTTCGTGGACGCCTTCTCGTAGCCCAGTTCGGCGAAGGCGTCGGCCGCCGCGTCGAGGATCTCGGCCATCCGCCGCTCACCGCGCGCCTGCCGGCGTCGCTCCATCACGATCTCCCTTGAAAATGCGAGCGACCGCTCGTATTGTTCAAACGCGAGCGTTTGCTCGCAAAAATCCTATCAAGGGGATCGATTCGTCGTGCGCGGAGCCAGCTGGGTGCTCGTCCTGGGCCTCCTGATCACGCTCGCCGCCGGGGCCGTCGCCGCCGGAACGCTCAACGCCCTCTCGCTCAGCCGCTTCGAGGCCCCCGGCTCGGAGTCGATGCGGGCCAAGGAGACTCTCGCCGCGCAGTTCGGCACCGGCAGCCCCAACCTCGCCCTCCTCGTCACGGCCAAAGAGGGCACCGTCGACGACCCCGAGGTCGCCGAGGCGGGCCGCGAGCTGACCCGCGAACTCGCCGCCCGCAGCGGGGACGCCTGGTCGTACTGGACACGTGGTTCGGCCACCCTGCGCAGCCAGGACGCCCGGCAGGCCCTCGTGCTGGCCTGGATCCCGGGCGACGCCGACGCGGTCAGACGGACCGTCCTGCCGGCGCTCACACCGGAGTTCACCCGCGACGGCCCGCTGGTCAGGGTCGAGGTCGGCGGCGGCGACGAGGTGTTCCGGCAGGTCATGGAGCAGGCCAGGACCGACTTCCTGCGCGCGGAGCTGGTCGTGCTGCCGATGGTCCTGCTGCTGCTCTGGCTGGTCTACCGCCGGTTCGCCGCCGCCCTGGTCACCCTCGCCGTCGGCGTCGCCGCCGTGGCCGGTTCGCTCGCGCTGATCCGCGCGGTGACCCTCTTCACCGACGTCTCCACGTTCGCCGCCAACCTCGCCCTCGTCATGGGCGTCGGCCTCGGCGTCGACTACGGCCTGTTCGTCGTCTTCCGCTTCCGCGAGGAACTCGGCCGGGGCGCGGCGGTCGACGAGGCGGTCGCCCGGACCGTCCGGACCGCCGGGCGGACCGTGGTGTTCAGCGGCGTCACCGTCGCCGCCGCGCTCGCGGTCCTGCTCGCCTTCCCGTTCCCGTTCCTCCGGTCGTTCGGGTACGCCGGCCTCGCGGTCGTCGTCGCCGCCGTGCCCAGTGCGACGGTGCTGCTGCCCGCCGCCCTGCGGCTGCTGGGCCACCGGGTCACCCGGCGTCGTCCGGCCCCGGCCCCGGTCTTCTGGGGAGAGGTGGCCACCCGGGTCATGCGCCGGCCGCTGCTGCTGGGCGGGGCGGCGCTGGCGCTCGTGTTGCTGCTCGGCTCGCCGTTCCTCGGCATCAGGTTCGGCCTCCCCGACGACCGCGTGCTGCCCGAATCGGCTCCCGCCCGTCAGCTCTACGACCAGGTCAGAGCCGGGTTCCCGGTGGAGGAGGCGGACGCCGTCCAGGTCGTGGCGGCCAGGGAAAACCTCCCGGCGTCCTACGCGGCGGAGCTGTCCCGGATCGACGGCGTCGCGCGGGTCGACTCGGCGGCCGGGTCGTTCGCCGACGGCCGGCCGGTCGGGCCCCCTGCGGGCACCCGGTTCGCGGCCGGGGGCGGGACGTGGCTCTCGGTCGTGGCCTCCGGCGACCGGCTCGACCTGGTCGCCGACGTCAGGGCGCTGCCCGCGCCGGTCGGCGTAGTGGTCGGCGGCTACCCGGCCGAGCTGGCCGACTACCGCGACGGCGTCGTGGGCCGCCTGCCGCTGGTCGCCGGGCTGATCGTGCTGGTCACGTGCGTGGTGCTGTTCGTGATGAGCGGCAGCGTCGTGGCCCCGCTGAAGGCGGCGGTGCTGAACCTGCTCAGCCTGTCGGTCATGTTCGGCGCGCTGGTCTTCCTCTTCCAGGACAGAACGGGCAGCATCGAGCCCAGCATCCCGATCCTGATGTTCTGCGTCGCCTACGCCCTGTCCATGGACTACGAGGTCTTCCTGCTCTCCCGCATCAAGGAGGAGTACGACCGCACCGGTGACGTCGTGAGCTCCGTACCGAACGGAATCGCGCGGAGCGCGCCGCTCGTCACCGCGGCGGCCGCGATCCTGGCGGCCTCCTTCGCCGTGTACGCCACCTCCGGCGTCGTCTTCCTGCAGATGCTCGGCGTGGGCATGGCCCTCGCGGTAGTGGTCGACGCGACGATCATCAGAGGGGTGCTGCTGCCCGCCGCGATGGCCCTGGCCGGGCAGGCGAACTGGTGGGCGCCGCGACTACTGACAAGGAGACGCCGCTGATCCGCATCGGGATCTTCCTGGTCGGCGCGCTGTTCCCCGGCCAGACCTCCGGCGAGGTGCTGCGGAACACCGTCGAGACCGTCGTCGCCGCCGAACGGGCCGGCTTCGACGACGCCTGGCTCGCCGAACACCACTTCATGTCCTATGGCGTGATTCCCTCAGCCGTCACGCTGGCGGGGGTGGCCCTGGGCCGCACGTCGCGGATCCGCGTCGGGACGGCCGTGAGCGTGCTGTCCACCCGCCACCCGGTCGCCCTCGCCGAGGAGGCCGCGATCCTGCACCACGCCTCGGGCGGCCGCTTCGAACTCGGCGTGGGCCGCGGCGGCCCCTGGGTCGACCTGGAGGTCTTCGGCACCGGCCTGCCCCGCTTCGAGCGCGGCTTCGCCGAGTCCCTCGACCTGCTCTGCGCGGCGCTGACCAGGGAAAGCGTGTCGGCCGACGGGGAGTTCTTCCGCTTCCGCGAGGTCCCCGTGACGCCGTCGCCGCCGGGCCTGCGCCCGGTCGTCGCCTGCACCTCGGCGCAGACCGCCGACCTGGCCGCCGCACGCGGCCTGCCGATGCTGCTGGGCCTGCACGTCGGCGACGAGGAGAAGGCCGCGATGCTCGCCCGCCACTCCGCCGCCGGGGAGAAGGCCGCGACGCTCACCCTGCACTCCGCCGCCGAGGGGGTTTCGCCGTCGACCGCCACCGGAGTCCCGGCCGACCACATCGGAGCCGCCGTCGGGTTCGTGGCCGACACGACCGACGAGGCCGTCGCCGAGCTCAAGCGGGCGATGCCGCGCTGGCTGCGCCCCGGTCTGGCCGGTTACGTCCCGGTCGACGGCCGCCCACGACCCGCCCGCGACGTCGACGCCTATGTCGACCTGCTCTGCCGTATCCACCCGGTCGGATCGCCGGAGCACTGCGTCGGAGTGCTGCGCGAGACGATCCGGCGTACCGGTCTGACCAGGTTGATCCTCCTGGTGGAAGGCGCGGGCGACCATCGCAGGACCCTGGAGAACGTGGCCCGGCTCGGCCGGGAGGTGCTGCCGCTGATGAGAACGTGATTCGTCCACGGCATGAACACGAGATTGCCTATAAAAGAGGTAGGTAAAGTTGCCTATCCTGAGGGCATGACTCCCGTCATCGTGGTCGTGGGCGGTGGGGCCAGTGGCACCCTGGCCGCCGTTCACCTGCTGCACAACGCACGAGCCCGTCGTCTCCCCCTGCGGGTCGTGCTGATCGACCGGTACGCCCGTCACGGCCTCGGTCAGGCCTACTCCACCACCGATCCCGCGCATCTCCTCAACGCCGCCGCGGCGAAGATGAGCGCTCTCCAGCACGACCCGGACGACTTCGTCCGCTGGGCCAGGGCGCCGGAGTGCGCCTTCCTGCCCCGGCAGACCTACGGCCACTACCTGCGCGACGTTTTGGAGCGTGCCCAGGACGGGCCCGAGCGCACCGTCCAGCGGGTCACCGGCGACGTCGCGGCGGTCTCGCGGCGGCCCTACCGGGTGACGCTCACCGACGGGAGGGGCTACGACGCCGACGCGATCGTGCTGGCCACCGGCAACGCCGCGCCCGGACTGCGGCTGCCCGAGGAGCGATGTACCAACGACCCCTGGGCGGTGGGCGCGCTCAACGGGGTCGCCGACGGCGACGTCCTCGTCGTCGGGACCGGCCTGACCATGGTCGACATGGCCGTCACGCTCACCCGCGCGCCCGGCCGGACGGTCTACGCGGTGTCGCGGCACGGGCTGCTGCCCCGCGTGCACACAGAAGGGCCCGTGACCCCCCACCCGGTCACGCTGCCCGAAGGGCCGCTGACGCTGCGGGTGCTCTTCCGGGCCGTGCGCGAGGCGGCCGCACGCGACGACTGGCGGGGTGTGGTCGACGGGCTGCGGCCCCGGGTGCCGGAGCTGTGGTCGCGGCTCCCGCTGAGGGAGCAGCGCCGGTTCCTGGCGCTGGCGGCGCGCTACTGGGAGATCCACCGGCACCGGATCCCGCCCGTCACCGCCGCGAAGATCGAGAGCCTGCGGTCGTCCGGCCGGCTGAAACTGCTGAGCGGCTGCGTGGACGGGGTCACGCCCCGCGCCGACGGCGTGACGGTGCACCTGAAAGACCGCGACCTGCCCGTCTCGTGGGTGGTCAACGCCACCGGGCCCGGCTCGGTCTGCGCCCGCGATCCGCTGCTGACCCGGCTCATGGGCGACGGCCTGGTGCGGGCCGACCGGCTCGGGCTCGGCGTGGACGCCGACGCGCGCGGACGTCTCGTCGACGCCACCGGCCGGGCCGACGACCGGCTCGTCACCCTCGGGCCGGTGCTGAGAGGCAGCCGCTACGAGACCACGGCCATCCCCGAGATCCGCGGCCAGGCCGCGGCGCTCGCCCCGCACGTCATCGACGAGATCGCGCGGTGGCCGAGTGTGATCTAGATCACATAAGCGAATTGTGTGTTCACCGCGTCTTAATACCGGGGAAATCACACATTTCAAAGGGGAAAATGTTGACCATCTCGGGAGCTTTACGACGAACGGTCATCCGATTGCTGGAGAAACGCGACCAGCGCCGGGCCAGAAAAGCTCCACCGCCCGACACGCGCGAGATCCGCATTCTCCTGCTTCACGCCTACGGATTGGGCGGCACCATCAGAACCGTCTTCAACCTGGCCGCCCACCTGGCCGAACGCCATGACGTCGAGATCGTCAGCGTCGTCCGCGAACTCCCGGATTTCTTCTTCGAACCGCCGCCCGGCGTGCGGATCACCTATCTCGATGATCGCGTGAACGGCAGAAAAGGACTCCTCAACCGCTTCCGCAGCCGCCTGACGCCGCCCGACGAGGCCGCCGCCCACTGGTACACCCTGAAAACCGACCTCGCGCTGGCGCGCTACATCCGCAAGCGGCGCGGTGGCGTCCTCATCGGCACCCGCCCGGCCCTGAACCTGCTGATCGCCCGGTTCGCCGGACCCGAGGTGATCACCATCGGCCAGGAGCACGCGAACCTCCCGTCGCACGGGGAGGAGACCCAGAAGCAGATCGCCCGCCGCTACGGCCGCCTGACCGCCGTGGCCACGCTCACCGAGACCGACCTGCGGTCGTACGAGAAGGCACTGAAGAAGAAGCGCCCGGCCCACCTGGTCAGGATCCCGAACGCGGTCCCGAAGCTGAACGGCGCGACGGCGCACCGCACCGCGCCCGTCGTGGTGGCGATCGGCCGGCTCGCCCACGTGAAGGGCTACGACCTGCTGATCCGCGCCTGGGCCCACGTCCACCGCGTCCACCCCGACTGGGAGCTGCGCATCTACGGCTCGGGCGCCCGCCACGACAAGCTCCAGGCGTCGATCGAGAAGAAGGAGCTGACCGGCTGCGTGCGCCTCATGGGCCCGGCCACCGACGTCGGCGCGGTGCTGGCCGAGGCGTCGATCAACGTGCTCAGCAGCCGCCGCGAGGGCATGCCGATGACCATCCTGGAGGCCATGAGCGTCGGCGTCCCGGTCGTCGCCTACGACTGCCCGACGGGCCCGGCCGAGATCATCACCGACGGGCACAACGGCCTGCTCGTCCCGGCCGGCAAGATCCACGCGATGGCCGACGCCATCGGCCGCCTCATCGCCGACCCCGACCTGCGCACCCACCTGGCCGAGAACGGCCTGGTCACGGCCAAGGAATACGACATGAGCGCGATCGGCCCCCAGTGGGAGGAACTGCTCACCGCGTGCTCAGCGGCGTCTCCTCGGTCAGGCGGGACAGCTTCTCCGGGTTCCTGACGTAGTAGACCTCGGTGATCAGGCCGTCTTCGACGCGCATCGTCATCAGGCCGTCGAGGACGCCGTCGAGGTAGGCGAGGAAGGCCGGGCAGCCGTTGGCCTCGGTCGTCTCCAGCGTCATGACCGCGCCGAACGCGCGCAGGATGCCCTCGTAGAAGCGGACCATCTTCTCGGCCCCCACGAGGGGCCGGTGCATGGCCTGGACGTTGCCGCCGCCGTCGGCGAGCAGCACCACGTCGGGGGCCAGCAGGTCGAGCAGGCCCTGCGGGTTCCCGGTCTCGATCGCGTGCCGGAAGGCGGCCATCGCGTCTCTGGTCTGCTGCTGCGAGGGGGTGCCGCGCGGGCGGCGGGCGGCCACGTGGCCCCGGGCGCGGTGGGCGATCTGCCGCACCGCCGCCTGGGACTTGCCGACGGCCTCGGCGACCTCGGCGTACTCGAAATCGAAGACCTCGCGGAGGACGAAGACGGCCCGCTCCGTCGGGGTGAGGGTCTCCAGGACCAGCAGCATCGCCGTCGACAGGCTGTCGGCCAGTTCGACGTCCTCCGCGACGTCGGGGGCGGTCAGCAGGGGCTCGGGCAGCCACGGGCCGAAATAGGTCTCCTTGCGGCGGCCCAGGACGCGCAGCCGCCCGAGCGCCTGCCGGGTGGCGATGGTGACCAGGTAGGCGCGCTGGTCGCGGACCGCCGAGAGGTCCACGCCGGTCCACTTGAGCCACGTCTCCTGGACGACGTCCTCGGCGTCGGCGGCCGAGCCGAGCAGCTCGTAGGCGACGGTGAAGAGCAGGGTGCGGTGGGCGACGAAGGTCTCCGTCGCGGGATCGGTCATATCCATCAGATGCCGGAGCCGGTCGTTTCGTGACATGTCACAAGGAAGTCCTGCGGAGCATCTCCTGTCTGACGCAACCAGACAAGGAGACGGCAATGCAGATCGTGGTGATCGGAGCCGGATACGCGGGCACCTACGCGGCCAACCGGCTCGCCAAGAAGACCGACGCCGAGGTCACGGTGGTCAACCCGCGCGGCCACTTCGTGGAGCGGCCCCGGCTGCACCAGACGCTGTCGGGCACCGGCCGCGACGTCACCCCGCTCACGTCGATGATGCGGAAGGGCGTCACGGTGCGGGTCGGGGCCGTGGACAAGATCGGCGACGGGGTCGTCACGCTCGACGACGGCGACTCGCTCGGCTTCGACCACGCCGTGCTGGCCGTCGGCAGCTCGGTCACGCCGATGCCGGGCACGGTCGCGGTGGGCACCTGGGAGGGGGCCGAACAGGGGCGGGCCCGCCTCGCGGCGCTCGGCCCGGGGGCCTGGGTCACCGTCGTCGGCGGCGGCCCGACCGGCCTGGAGACGGCCTCGGAGGTCGCGGCGGCCCGCCCCGACCTGCGGGTCAGGCTCATCGGCGCGCGGATCGGAGAGGCCTTCGGCCCGCAGGTGCGGCGGCGGGTGCTCGCCGCGCTGGCCGGGCTGAAGGTGGAGGTCGTCGAGGACACCCTGACGGCGGCGGGCGACGGGTTCGTCCGGGTCGGCTCGGGCCGGGAGCTGGAGTCGGGTCTGACCCTGTGGGCGATCGTGTCGGGCACCAGCGACCTCGCGGCGCGCAGCGGCTTCACCGTCAACGAGGAGGGCCGGATCGCCGTCGACGACTACCTGCGCAGCGTCGACGATCCCCGGATCTTCGCCGCCGGCGACTGCGCGGACGTGCCCGGGGCGCGGTTCGCCTGCCAGACCGCCATCCCGCAGGGCGCCCGCGCGGCCGACAACCTGATCCGCCTCATCGAGGGCCGCCCGCTCCGGCCGCACGAGTTCCGCTACCTGGGCATCTGCATCAGCCTCGGCCGCAAGGACGCGCTGCTGCAGATCACCCACGCCGACGACAGCCCCGCCCGGACGTTCTTCGCCAAGGGCCCGGCCGTGCTGGCCAAGGAGACGGCGCTGCGGGGGATCAAGGTCGGCGTACGGATGGGCGTCGGGATGTGAGGCCATCCCAACTACTCGAAATACATCCGATCTGTTGATCGACTAAGGGGGGCAATACAGGGTTTTGGGGGGTTGTCGGCACGGAAACATCGGATGCCAACTCTTGTTTCGCGGGTATTTCGGTGCTATTTCCTTGACTACCCCCTCACCCTGACCGGAGGATTCCGTGCGCCGAAGATTATGCATCGCCGGATTGGCGGTGTTCGCCATGGTGGCCGGTATGACCGCGATCACCCAGACGCAGGCGTCCGCGCTGGCCCTGCCGCCCACCGACGACCTGACCCTCTGGTACAACTCCCCGGCCACCGACTGGGAGACCCAGGCCCTCCCGATCGGCAACGGCCCGCTGGGCGCCAAGCTGTTCGGCGGCGTCGCCTCCGAGCAGATCCAGTTCAACGAGAAGACGCTGTGGACCGGCGGCCCCGGCGCGCAGGGCGGCTACAACCACGGCAACTGGACCTCCCCCCGACCGGGGGCCATCGACAACATCCAGGCGCAGATCGACCAGCAGGGCCGGATCACCCCGCAGACCGTGGCCAACGCTCTCGGCCAGGGCAAGACGAACTTCGGCTCCTACCAGACCTTCGGCGACCTGTTCCTCGACTTCGCCAACCCGCCGACGAGCACCAGCGAATACCGCCGCGAGCTCAGCCTCCGCGAGGCCATCGCCCGGGTGGGCTACACGGCGGGCGGCGTCGAGTACACCCGCGAGTACTTCGCCAGCAACCCCGGCAACGTGATCGTGGCCCGCATCTCGGCCAACCAGACCGGCCGGGTGTCGTTCACGCTGCGGCACACCTCGCCGCGCAACGACAAGACGATCACCGCCTCGAACGGCCGGCTCACCATCAAGGGCGCGCTGGCCAACAACGGGCTCAAGTTCGAGGCCCAGGTCCAGGTCGTCAACCAGGGCGGCACCCGTACGGACGCCGGTGACCGTGTCACCGTCACCGGCGCCAACAGCGTGCTGCTGGTCCTGTCGGCCGGCACCAGCTACTCCGACGTCTACCCGACCTACCGGGGCGCCGACCCGGCCGCCGGGGTCACCTCGCGGGTGACGACCGCCGCCGCCAAGAGCTGGGACGAGCTGAAGGCCGCCCACCTGGCCGACTACAAGAACCTGTTCGACCGGGTGAAGCTGAACATCGGCCAGAGCAACCCGACCGTGCCGACGAACACGCTGCGGGCCAACTACACCGGCGGTTCGGCCGCGCAGGACCGGGCGCTGGAGGCGATGTTCTTCGCGTACGGCCGCTACCTGCTCATCTCCTCCTCGCGGGAGAACGACATCCTCCCGGCCAACCTGCAGGGCGTGTGGAACAACGTGGTGAACCCGCCATGGGACGCCGACTACCACGTCAACATCAACCTGCAGATGAACTACTGGCCCGCCGAGCAGACCAACCTCCGCGAGACCACCAGGCCCTACGACCGCTACGTGAACTCGATGGTCGCCCCCGGCCGGGTCACCGCCCAGAACATGTACGGCGCCCGGGGCTGGGTCGTCAACAACGAGACCAACCCCTACGGCTTCACCGGCGTGCACAACTACCCGCAGTCGTTCTGGTTCCCCGAGGCCGCCGCCTGGACGACCCAGCACCTCTACGACAGCTACCGCTTCAACGGCGACGTCACCTACCTGCGCGACACCGCCTACCCGGCGATCAAGGGCGCGGCCGAGTTCTGGCTCGACTTCCTGCACACCGACCCGCGCGACAACCGCCTGGTGGTCTCGCCGTCGTACTCGCCGGAGAACGGCGACTTCTCGGCCGGCGCGTCGATGTCGCAGCAGATCGTGCGCGAGGTCTTCACCAACGCCCTGGCCGCCGCCCGGACGCTGAACGTCGACGCCTCGCTCCAGAACGAGCTGACCACCGCGCTGTCGCGCCTCGACCCGGGCCTGCGCATCGGCCGCTGGGGCCAGCTCCAGGAGTGGAAGACCGACTGGGACTCCCAGACCGACACCCACCGCCACGTGTCCCACCTGTTCGCGCTGCACCCCGGCAATCAGATCCTCCCGGGCACGGCCGAGGCCAACGCCGCCCGCGTCTCGCTGAACGCGCGCGGCGACGGCGGCACCGGCTGGTCGAAGGCCTGGAAGATCAACTTCTGGGCGCGTCTCCTCGACGGCAACCGCGCCCACAAGCTCCTGTCGGAGCAGCTCAAGTCGTCCACCCTCGACAACCTGTGGGACACCCACCCGCCGTTCCAGATCGACGGCAACTTCGGCGCGACCTCCGGCGTCGCCGAGATGCTCGTGCAGAGCCAGCACGACACCGTCCACGTCCTGCCCGCCCTGCCCTCCACCTGGGCCAACGGCTCGGTGACGGGCCTCAAGGCGCGCGGCGACGTCACCGTCGACACGACGTGGAAGTCGGGCGCGGCCGAGACGATCACCCTGCGGACCGCCCGGACCGCCCCGATCAAGGTCCGCACCGCCGCCGCCACGGGGACCTACTCGGTCAAGGACGAGACCGGCGCGACCGTCGCCGCCACCCGGACCGGTGACACGCTGAGCTGGAACGCGACCGCCGGGAAGACGTACACGATCAGCTTCACCACCACCGGCGGCGGCACCAGCCAGACCGTCGAGGGCGAGGCGTTCACCTCGCAGTCGGGCGTCCAGCCCGCCGGGCACGCCACCGCCAGCGGCGGCCAGACCGTCGGCTACATCGACAACGGCGACTGGGCGGCCTACTCGCAGGTCAGCACCTCGGGCCTGCGCACCTTCAGCGCCCGGGTCTCCTCGGGCGGCCCCGGCGGGACGATCACGGTCAGGGCCGGGTCGCCGACCGGGACCGTGCTCGGGTCGGTGGCCGTCGCGCCCACCGGGAGCTGGGACACGTTCACGACGGTGTCGACGACGCTGACCGGATCGGGCTCCGGCCCGCTCCACCTGGTCTTCTCCGGCGGCTCCGGCAGCCTGCTCGACGTCGACACCATCACGGTCTCGACCACCGGAAGCGGCCCGCAGCCGCAGACCGTCCAGGGTGAGGCCTGGACGTCGATGAGCGGCGTGCAGCAGGCCGACCACCCGAACGCCCAGGGCGGCTACTCGGTCGGCTACATCGACAACGGCGACTGGACGGCCTACTCCGGGGTGAACACCTCGGGCCTGCGCAACTTCAGCGCCCGGGTGTCGTCGGCCGGGGCCGGCGGCACCATCCAGGTGCGGTCGGGCTCGCCGACCGGAACGCTGCTCGGGTCGGTCGCGGTCGCCCCGACGGGCGGCTGGGACACCCACGTGACGGTCTCCACGACGCTGACCGGATCGGCCTCCGGGCCGCTCCACCTGGTCTTCACGGGTGGCGCGGGCTCGCTGTTCGACGTGGACTCGTTCACGGTGTCATGACGCGAAAGGGCGCCCCCTGGTGGTGGGGCGCCCTTTCCTCTCTCACTTTCCGCTACGGACGAGCTCCGGCCGGAAGGCGATGATCAGGCCGAGGGTGGCGTAGCCGACGAGCAGGTGGGTCGCGCCGACGACGTCGCCGACCTCCGGGCCGAAAACGCCCATGGCGGGGATCGTCACGACGGCCCAGCTCTCGGCCACGACCGGCCAGACGCGGGCCAGGCCGCGCCACCGCCCGGCGAAGGCGACCTTGATCCCGATGACGAACATGCCGAGCATCGACAGCGGCCAGAAGACGTCGAGGACCGCCAGCCAGCCGGCGTCGCGCTGGTCGGGCAGGACGGCGTGCAGCAGGCTCCAGACCATGGCCGGGACCAGCAGCACCCGCTCGACCTGGAGCATGATCCGGGCCGGTCTGGAGGTGCCGGTCGCCTGGGTGCGGATCATGAGGGCCAGCAGGCACAGCAGGCCGATCTGGAAGACCAGCCCGCCCAGGTCGGTGAGCATCCAGCCCAGGTCGTTGGCCGGCTGGAAGCCGTAGAAGAGGCTGGCGGCGGCCCAGACCAGGGCGCCGGTCGACAGGCCGAGCGCGAGGTTGCGGTTGGTCGTGTCCGGCTGAACGGGGGTGGCGGTGAGCGTCATCGTCTCGGTCCTTCGTTTGTCGGGAACGGGGACGATCCTCCGGATCGGGCGGCCCGGGCCGGCAGGGCGTGGCGTCCTGTTCCGGTGCTCAGTACAAATGGGACACGAGTCCTAGGGACTTCGCTGACCTGCTGCGCCACACTTTGCTGGTGCGGAAGGTGCTCTTCGCGGTCGCGGTGGCCGCCCTGCCCGCCGCGGCCCTCGTCGACGTACGGGTCCCGGCGGCCCATCGCGTGCTGCTGCAGCTCCAGCCGGGCGCGGTCGACGCGCTGACCGGGGTCGCGCTCGCGGCGGCCGGGCTGGCCGTCCTCGGCCGGTTCCCGCGCCACGCCCTCGGGTGGCTGATGTCCGGCTTCGGCGCGTGGTGGGCGCTCGACGGGCTGGCCTCGTCGTGGCTGGCCTACTCGACCTCCGCCGGACTGCCCGGCGGTTCGGCCGCCTTCCTGATCTACCAGCGGCTCGGCGCGGGGCTCACGCTGCTGCTGCCGCTCGTCCTGCTGCTGTTCCCCGAGGGGAGGCTGCCGGCGGGCCGGTGGCGGGTGGTCTCGCTGGTCAGTCTCGGCCTGACGAGCCTGCTCCCGCTGACGCTGATCGCGGCGCCCTCGGAGATCGCCCAGGCCGCCTCGGAATCGGGGCCGATCCCCGCGCCGCTGCGGGCCATCGACCTCGACCTGGTCCACCTGCCGCTGCCCGACGAGGTGTGGACGGCCCTGCTCGGCGTGGCCCAGCTCTGCGTGCCGCTGAGCCTGGTCGCGCCGTTCGTCGTGGTCGTCCGGCGCTATCGCGGGTCGGCGGGGCTCGACCGGACGCGGCTGCGCTGGCTGGTCTGGGCGGGCGTGGTCGACCTCATGGTCATGCTGACCTTCCGGCTGCTGCCCGGCTCGTGGACGGCCGCCGGGCTGACCGTCGGGGTGGTCCTCACCGCCGCCGCGGTCGCGGTCGGCATCGTCCGGCCCGACCTGGTCGACGTCGACCGCCTGCTCGGCGGCACCGTCGTGTACGCCCTCCTGCTGGCCCTGACCTTCGTGCTCGACCTGGTGGTGCTGGGCAGCGCCGGGCAGTTCCTCGGCTCCCGACTGAACGACGGCGAACGCCTGGTCATCGCGGTGTTCGCGGTCGCCATCGCGTACGCGCAACTGCGCCACCGGCTGTGGCGGCTGGTCCGCCGCTGGGTCGTGGGCGACCGCGACGACCCCTACCACGTGGTCTCCGGCCTGGCCGAGAGGCTGGAGGCGACCGACGACTCCGAGGCGCAGCTCCTCACGCTGGCCCGCACGGTCCGGCGGGCGTTCCGGTCGTCGTACGTGGGCGTCGAGATCACCGACGCGCTCCTGGTCGAAGACGGCGAACGCCCGGCGGAGACCCGGGCGCTGCCCATCGCCTACCGGGGTGAACGCATCGGCCGGCTGGTGCTGCCCGCCCGGGTCACCCGCCCGACGCCGGGCGACGAGAGGCTGCTCGCCGACGTGATCCGCCAGGCCGCGGCGGCGGCGCGGGCCGTCCACCTGGCCGAGGAGCTGCAGCGCGGCCGGGAGAGGATCGTGTCGGCCGTCGAGGACGAACGCCGCCGCCTGCGCCGCGAACTCCACGACGGCCTCGGCCCCACCCTGGCGGCCGTCGCCGCCCGCATCGACATGGCCAGGATCACCGCCCGCCGCTCCGGCGACGACGCCGACCAGATCCTCGGCCAGGCCCGCCAGGAGCTCACCGGCCTGCTCGCCGAGGTCAGACGGCTGGTCCACGGCCTGCGCCCCCCGGCGCTCGACGACGTCGGCCTGGTCGGGGCGATCCGCCAGCTCGCCCCCGACCTGACCATGACCGTCGAGGAGCACGGCGACCTGACCGGCCTGCCCGCCGCGGTGGAGGTGGCGGCCTACCGGATCGCCGCCGAGGCGATCACGAACGTCCGCCGCCACGCCCGCGCGACGACCTGCGCCGTGACCCTGACCCGCGCCGACGGCGTCCTGGCCGTCGAGATCACCGACGACGGCGTCGGCCTGGGCGCGGCCGCGACGACCGGGGTGGGCCTGGTGTCCATGCGCGAACGCGCCGCCGAACTCGGCGGCACCTGCGTGGTCGCCCCGATGGAGCCGAGAGGAACCCGTGTGCTGACCAGCCTCCCCGCCCGCGACGAGGTGACGGTGTGACCGTCAGGGTCCTGGTCGTCGACGACCACCCGGTCTTCCGCGAGGGCTTCGCCGCCCTGCTCGGCAGCATCGACGAGATCGACGTGATCGGCACCGCCGCGAACGGCGCGGAAGCGGTGACGCGGGCCCGTCAGCAGGAGCCCGACGTGATCGTCATGGACGTCTCGATGCCCGAGATGGACGGCATCGAGGCCACCCGCCGCGTTTTGGCCGACCGCCCGGAGACCGGCGTGGTCGTCCTGACCATGTCGGAGGAGGACGGCACGATCTTCGACGCCCTCCGCGCCGGCGCCCGCGGCTACCTGCTGAAAGGCGCCGAACCCGACGAGGTCGTGCGCGCGATCACCACGGTCGCCGGGGGAGGCGTGGTCTTCGGCGCCGTCTTGGCCGGCCGCATCGCCGACTTCCTCGCCCCCCGACCGCCGGAGACCTCGGGCGAGACGTTCCTGACCCTGACCGCCCGGGAGCGCGAGGTGCTCGACCTGGTCGCGGCCGGCCTGTCGAACGCCCAGATCGCCGCCCGCCTGTTCCTCTCCCAGAAGACCGTCCGCAACCACGTGTACGCGGTCATGGGCAAACTCCAGGCGGCCGACCGGGCCGAGGCCATCATCCGCGCGAGGGACGCCGGCCTCGGCCGTTAGCCGGATCTACCAGCGGTTCCCGATCTGGGGAGCGATCAGTTCGTCGTAGATCTCGTTGACCGCGGCCAGGGTCTCGCCCGTCAGGGGCGCGAGGTCGGCGGCGGCGCTGTTGGAGCGGGCCTGGCCCGGGTTGCTGGCGCCCGGGATGATAGCGCTCACACCCGGCTGGTCGATGATCCAGCGGAGCGCGAACTGGGCCATCGTGGCGCCCTCGGGCACGAGCGGGGCCAGGCGGCGGACCGCTTCGAGGCCCGTCTCGAAGTCGACGCCCGAGAAGGTCTCGCCGACGTCGAAGGCCGCGCCGTGGCGGTTGTAGTTGCGGTGGTCGTTCTCCGGGAAGGTCGTGCCGGTGTCGTACCGGCCGGAGAGGAGACCGCTCGCCAGCGGGACCCGGGCGATGATGCCGACCCCGGCCTCCCTGGCGGCGGGGAGGACCTCCGCGAGCGGGCCGAGGCGGAGCATGTTCAGGATGATCTGCACGCTCGCCACGCCCGGACGGGCGATCGCCTTGAGGGCCTCCTCGCGGGTCTCCACGCTGACCGCGTAGTTCTTCATGCGGCCCTCGGCGACCATGGTGTCGAGGGCGTCGAAGACCTCGTCGTTCGAGTAGACCGGAGTGGGCGGGCAGTGCAGCTGGACCAGGTCGAGGGTGTCGACGCCCAGGTTCTGCCGCGACCGGTCGTTCCAGGCGCGGAAGTTGCCGAGGTTGTAGTTCTCCGGGGTCTGCTCGACCCGGCGGCCCATCTTGGTCGCCACCAGGATGTCGGGGTGGTCCTTGATGAAGCGGCCGATGAACTGCTCGCTGCGGCCGTCGCCGTAGACGTCGGCGGTGTCGAAGAAGTCGACGCCCGTCTCGACGGCGGTCTCCAGGACGGCGAAGGCGGTGTCCTCGCTGACGTCGCCCCAGTCGGCGCCGAGCTGCCAGGTGCCGAGGCCGACCACGGACACGTCCCGGCCGGTCCGGCCAAGTGTGCGGTGTTCCACGTCTTTCCTTCCATAGTGGAATCTGCAGGTCCGAGACTAGTCACCCGAGATCAGGGCTTCTGACTCCAGGACGTCCGCGACCACGTGGTCGGCGTCGGAGCCGTGCGGTTCGCGGGTCACCCAGATCGTGCGCAGCCCGGCCGCCCGGCCTCCTTCGATGTCGGCGACGGGGTTGTCGCCGACCATCCAGCCGCCGCCCGCCAGGGCCGCCCCGCACCGCGAGGCGGCGATCTCGAAGAGGGCCACGTCGGGCTTCTTGATCCCCTCGACCCCGGCCACCGCGAACCCGTCGACCGCGTCGGCGAGGCCGGTGGCGCGGAGCTTGCCGAGCTGGTTGTCGGCCATGCCGTTGGCCACGATCCCGACCTTCCAGCCGGCCGCCCGCAGCCGGGCCAGCATGCTGAGGACCTCCGGGCGGCATTCGACCAGGAACGGCATCCGGGCGCGGTATCCGGCCCACAGTTCCTCTGCGGGCGCGGCGAGGTCGAAGTGATACTTGATCCACCGGAACATCAGGTCCCGGTGCGGGATGTCCAGATCGAGGAGCCAGCGCACCCCGTCGTCGCCCAGGCCGTGGGTTCCGGCGAACTCGGCGGCCCAGGCGCCGAACGCGCCGTCGAGATCGATGAGGGTGTTGTCCATGTCGAACAGGACCAGCCGTTGCACGCGGCCGACTCTATAGAGGTGACCTGAATGAAGCGGGTGCTGGCGGCCCTGACCCTGCTGGCGACCTCCCAGTGCGCGGCCGATGCGGAGACGGTCTACCTGGTCCAGAACCACGACCAGTCGGTGACGGTCTACAACATGGCCGGGGTCGCCGTCAGCGACGACCTGCGGCTGCCGGAGGTCGAGCACGTCCGGCGCATCGCCGCCGCCGACGACGGCTTCCACGTGCTGGGCATGACCGGCGACTTCGAGCCGCGCTACTTCCGCCTGCGCGGGCCCGCCTACACGCCCGAGCCCGTCGAGGCCATGAAGGGCGTCGGGACCGCCAAGCTCGCCTGGGCGATGACCCGCGACGGAGCCAAGGTCGCCTTCGAGACCGTCGACGGGCCCTCGGTCGTCGTCCGGGACGTCGGGACGGGCCGCCAGACGATCAGGAAGGTGGCCGACGTGAGCCGGCTGGCCTGGTCGCCCGACGGGAAACGGCTGCTCCTCACCGTCTCGCTGCCCTGCACGCCGCCGCCCCCGTCGGTGTCGAGCACCGCCTCGTGCCTGCCCGAGCAGCAACTGCGGTTCCTGGACGCCGACCGCCCGGTGAGGACGTTCAAGGAGATCACGGCCGAACCGGTGATCACCGGCGACGGGATCCTCGTCGGCGTCCCCGGCGGGATCCTGCGGCTGGCCGACGACGGCAGGATCCTCGACCGCTTCAAGGGCGCCGGCCGGCTGTCCGTCCGGAACGGCCAGCTCATGATCCAGGGCGGTGGACGCCTCACCGTCGGCCCGCTGACCGGCGGAAACCGGCGCGACTTGCCGTGGGACGACAAGGTCATGGATACCGCGACCTGGTGACGTCATGATCACGTTCGCCGGACCACGGGGGCCCGGCGGAAACGTGAGGAATGACCGATGAGCTGGGTTCTGGCCGCATTGCTGCTGGCCGAGGTGCCGGGGGTGCCGACCGTCGCGGAGGTGCTCAACCGACTGGAGACGCTGGAGGTCGCCGAGGAGCGGAACGCCTCCACTTATGACCGTGTGCTGTTCCCCCACTGGTCGACCGTGGCCGGGACCTGCAACACCCGCGAGACCGTGCTCCGGCGCGACGGCTTCGACGTCGTCACCGACGCCGCCTGCCGCTCGGTCTCCGGCACGTGGCACAGCCCCTACGACGGCGGGATCTGGACCAAAGACTCCGACGTGGACATCGACCACATGGTCCCGCTCAAGGAGGCCTGGCGGTCGGGCGCCTGGGCCTGGACGACCGAGCAGCGCCGCCGGTTCGCCAACGACCTCGACGGGCCGCAGCTCTGGGCGGTGACCGACAACGTCAACCAGGCCAAGGGCGACAAGGACCCGGCCGCCTGGAGGCCGCCGAGGCGGGACTTCGAGTGCGTGTACGCGAAGTCGTGGATCGCCGTCAAGCACGCGTGGACGCTGACTCTGCAGGCCGAGGAGAAGACGGCGCTCCTGGACATGCTGCTCACCTGCTGAGGCAACGACTCGGGAAAAAGCCTTCAAACCGCTACGAAACGGTTGTTAGTTTCGGCGGAAGGGGGTGGTGTGCGATGACCAGTGCCCGGGAGCTCAAAGACCTCTGCATCGAGGCCTATAACCGGCACGACGTCGGAGGGATGATGCGGCACTTCGCACCCGCGGGTGTCCTGGTCACACCGGCGGGGATCCATGAGGGGCGGGAGCAGGTCGCCTGGTACTACGCCCACTGGTTCGCGGCGTTCTCTGATCTGAAGGTGACCGCGTGGATGTTGCCGACGGCCGACGACCCGGCCGTCACCGAGTTCACGATCACCGGCACCCATGACGGGCCGTTCCTGCTCAGCGATGGAGCGGAACTGCCCGGCACGGGGCGGCGGATCGCGCTGCGCGGGGTGTCGCTCTGCACGATCGAGGACGATCTGATCGTCACCGACCGCGACTACTACGACCAGTTGGAGCTCTACAGTCAGCTCGGGTTGCCGGTGGGGGTGGGGGTCTCCTAGAGCGCCGGGGCGGGTTTGCGCGCCTCGACGACCAGGGGAAACGGCCGGGGATAGGGGGCGCCCACGCCGAACTGGCCCGACAGCGTGTCGGCGAAGGCCGCCGCGATGCGGAGTTCGCCCTGGCCGTTGGGGTGGGTGCCGTCCCAGGTGTGGGCCGAGGCGACGAACTCGGCGTGGGTCGCGGCGATGACGATCGGGGAGCGCGCGGTCGTCATGTCGCCTGCCGTGAGGATCAACCGGCGGTTGAACTCCGACACGCGGGCGTTGAACTCGGGGTCGACGGAGGCCCGGTGGGTGTCGAGGACGGTGCCCAGGATGATCTTCACGTCGTGGTTGCCGGTTCTGGCGTTGGAGATGAAGGCCCGCAGGTTGGCCTCGTTCTGGTCGGCGGAGTGGCCGTACCAGAACAGGTCGTTGATCCCCAGCAGGACCAGCAGGTATTGCGGCCGGTGCGCGGCCACCTTCCGGGCGATCTCGGCCATCTCCAGGCAGTAGGGGCGGCCCCACTGGGCGTTGTGGTCGGGGTCGAAGTCGGGGTCGGCGTAGGTGGCGTCGCCGTCGCCGGGCTCGGGGGTGGCGATGGCGTCGAGGTCGCTCCGGGGGCCGACGAAGTCGAGGGTGACGTCGTGCTGCTTGAGGTGCTTGAACAGCCGGTAGCGCCAGGTCCAGTCGCCGCTGCTGCCGTGGCTGATGGAGTCGCCGACGATCATCAAGGTGACAACGCTCATAATCACTGAATGTAGCTGTATGAACACGGTTCGTCATTCAGGAGTTGTCATGCTGCCGCTGCACATGCGCCGCCAGGAGTTCGACCCGCACCCCGACCTCACCGGGCTGCTCCGCCAAGACGGGCTCGCCCGGGTCCCGACGCTCTACGGCGGACCGGAGGCGTGGCTGGTCACCCGCTACGACGAGGTCCGCGACGTGCTGCGCGACCCCGAGACGTTCAGCAACGCCCTCAGCCTCAACCTGCGCTTCCCCGACCTGCCGGAGCCCACGCCGGAAGAAGAGGTCCAGATGCGCGCGGGCGCGATGCTCATGATGGACCCGCCCGAGCACACCCGGCTGCGGCGGATGCTGACGCCCGAGTTCACGATGCGGCGGATCCGCCGCCTGGAGCCGAGGGTGACCGAGATCGTGAACGACCATCTCGACGCGATGGAGGCCAAGGGGTCGCCGGCCGACCTGGTCACCGACTTCGCCATGCCGGTTCCCTCGCTGGTCATCTGCGAACTGCTGGGCGTGCCCTACCAGGACCGGGCGGCCTTCCAGGAACGTACCGCCACGATGATGGACATCGCCTGCCCGCCCGAGAAGCGGCTCAGCGCGCAGCGGGAGGCCCGCGACTACATGGCCGACCTGGTCGCGCGGCACACCGCGACGCCCGGCGACGACCTGCTCGGGATGCTCATCCGGGAGCACGACCTGGAGATCGACGAGCTCATCGGGATCGGCGGGCTGCTGCTGATCGCCGGGCACGAGACGACCACGAACATGCTGGGCCTGGGCACCCTCGCCCTGCTGCGCAACCCCGGCCAGCTGGCGAAGCTGCCCGGCGACGTCGACGGCGCCGTCGAGGAGCTGCTGCGTTACCTCAGCATCCTGCACGCCGGGGTCACCAAGGTCGCCACCCGCGACGTCGAGCTGTCGGGCACGAAGATCCGCGAAGGCGAGGTCGTGATCGTCTCGCTCCCGGCCGCCAACCGCGACCCCGCCTTCGCCGCCGACCCCGACCGGCTCGACATCGGCCGGGAGAACCACGCGCACGTCGCCTTCGGCTACGGCGCCCACCACTGCCTCGGGGCGCCGCTGGCGCGCATGGAGATGCGCATCGCCTTCCCCGCGCTGTTCGCCCGGTTCCCCGGCCTGCGCGAGACCGAACCGGCCGCGCGGTTCCGCTCCCATCACTTCGTGTACGGGCTCTCGACGCTTCCCGTCGCCTGGTAGGCGGCGCCGAGAGCCCGAAACTTTCAGCCCACCCGGCAGGACACCGTCGGCCAGGTGCTGTTGCCGTTGCGCATGATTGTCACGCCCCAGTTGTTGCCGCTTCCGTTGGGCCGGGCCGTGAGGGTTTGCGCGTTCGGGTAGGACGCGGAGATGTTCCACGTCGAGCTGATCTTCGCGGGCGACGGTACGTTCATCGTCACCGTCCAGTTGCTCGAACCGCTCACCGAGACGTTCAGGTTGTAGCGGTCGGTCCACGACTGGCCCGCCGACAGGCTGGCCGTGCACGAGCCCCCGCCACCCGTCGGGGTGGGCGTGGGGGTGGGGTTCGGGCTCGGGTTCCCGCCGGTCGGGGCCACCGCGCGGCCGGTGCTGGGCGAGATCATGCCGGCGCACAGGTTGCGGCTCGCCAGGTTCTGGGCGATCTGCGGGACGGCGGCCACGGTGGTGGCGTACTGGTCGTGCATGAGGATGACCTGGCCGTTCTGCAGGCGGCCGGCCGCCTGGACGATGGCCGAGGTGCTGGCGCCGTTCCAGTCCTGGGAGTCGACGTCCCACAGCACCTCGGTCAGGCCGAGCTGCTGCGCGATCGAGCGCACGGTTCCGTTGGTCTCGCCGTAGGGCGGGCGGAACAGGCGCGGGGCGGTGCCGGTCGCCGACTGGATGGCGCTCTGGGTGCGGGAGAGTTCCGACTGGATCTGCGAGCTGCTCATCTGGGTCAGGTGCGGATGAGTGTAGCTGTGGTTCGCGACCCACATACCGGCGCTGACCTGGGCGCGGACCAGCGCGGGGTTGGCGGCGGCGTTCTGGCCGGTGTTGAACATCGTGGCCCGCAGACCGGCGTTGCGCAGCGCGTTCAGCAGGGTGTTGGTGTTCCCTCCCGGACCGTCGTCGTAGGTCAGGCCGACGTAGCCGGCGCTGCAGTCGGCGGCCTTCGCCGGGACGGAGACGAGCGCTCCGGCCAGGGCGACGGCCGCGGCGAGCATGATCGTTTTCAGACGCATCGCGGAACCTCCGGGTGGCACACAGGTGGCGGTTGGAGGTAGGGGAGCGCTACCCGAAGCACATTTTGAGAACGTGTGTCGAAAATTGTCAATGAGTAACAGAAAGTTTCGGGGGTTGACGCGGGCGGGCCGTCCGGCGCACGATCATCGTGCCTTCTGGTCAGGAGGAGGCTTCCCGTTCACCGCTCCCGAGCCAGGTGTTTGTGATGCCGAAAATCCTCCTGCGGGCTGCGTCGGTGCTGCTGCTGACGCCGCTCCTCGCCCCCACCGCCGCCCATGCCGACCCGCCCGCGCCCGTTCCGGTGACCGTTCCGGTGACCGTGAACGCCAGGGCGGGGCTCGCCGTCGTGCCCGAAACGGGTATCGGCGCCAACCACGCCATCTGGGACACCACCCTGGGCGCCGGCGACACGGCCGACCTGCTCAAGGACGCCGGGGTGCAGCTCGTGCGCTACCCGGGCGGGTCCTACTCGGACATCTACCACTGGGAGACCCACACCGCTCCCGGCGGCTACGTCGCGCCCAACACCGACTTCGACACGTTCATGGCGGGAGCCCGGCGGACCGGCGCGGTGCCGATGATCACCGCCAACTACGGCACCGGCACCGCCGAGGAGGCCGCGGGCTGGGTCGAGTACGCCAACGTCACCAAGGGCTACGGCGTCAAGTACTGGGAGATCGGCAACGAGAACTACGGCAACGGCCGCTACGGCACCCCGTGGGAGGCCGACAACCGCGCCGACAAGAGCCCGGCCGAGTACGCCCGCCAGGTGGTCGCCTACGCCGACGCGATGAAGGCCGTCGACCCGACCATCAAGATCGGCGCGGTGCTGACCACGCCGGGCGAGTGGCCCGACGCCATCACGGCCTCCGGTGACGCCGGGCCGTGGAACCAGGTCGTCCTCACCAACGCCGCCGCGAAGATCGACTTCGTCATCCTGCACTGGTATCCGGGCGCCACCAACCGGACCGACCGCATCGCCGACATGCTCCAGCTCGCCAAGGAGCAGGTCGCCCGGTACACCGGCCGCTCCGACATAGGCATCGCCATGACCGAGTTCAACACCGGCAGCAGCGCCAACGGCGCGACCACCCAGCCGGGCGCGGTCGCCGCCGCCGACTCCTACGCCCAGCTGCTCGCGGGCGGGGTGTTCTCGGTCGACTGGTGGAACGTCCACAACGGCATCGGCGCGGTCAGCCAGGTCGCCGGCCACACCGACTACGGCGACTTCGGCCTGCTGTCGAGCGCCGGCTGCACCAGCGACGGCACGGTCTGCGAACCGGCGTTCAACACGCCCTTCGCGCCCTACTTCGCGCTGCAGATGATGAGCAGGTTCGTCCGCCCCGGCGACCAGTTCGTGAAGGCGACGACCGGCGACCCGTCGGTGGTCGCGCACGCCGCCCGCCGCCCCAACGGCGACCTGGCCGTCATGCTGCTGAACACCTCCCACGACACCGCCCACACGGTCAGCCTCGGCTACCAGGGCTTCACCCCGTCGGCCGCCGCCCCCACCGGCTGGCTGCACACCAACGGCGCGACCGCGCTGTCCACCACGCCGTCGACGACCCTCGCGCCGCTGTCGATGACCACCTTCGTGGTCAAGACGGCGTCGAACCCGGCGGGCCTCCCCGGACGCCCCGGCCAGCCGGTCGTCTCGGCCGTCACCGGCACCACCGCGACCGTCACGTGGCCCGCCGCCACGGCCGGATCGCGGCCGATCAGCAAGTACGAGGTCCACAACCAGGCCGGCGGCCAGCTCGGCGAGACCCCCGGCACCACCCTGAACCTCACCAACCTGGTCCCGAACACGCGCTACGTCGTCAACGTGATCACCCGTGACGCGGGAGGCGGCACCTCCCGCCCGTCGGTCGCGCTGACCTTCACCACCGGCAACCCCGCCCCGGGCGGCTGCAAGGTGACCTTCACCGACGCGTCGAACTGGGGCAACGGCTACGTCGGCTCGCTCGACATCACCAACCTGGGCGACCCGATCGACGGCTGGACCCTGACGTTCACCTGGCCGCGGACCTGGCAGACCCTCGGCAGCGGCTGGAACGGCACCTGGACCCAGACCGGCCAGACGGTGACGGTGACCAACGCCGACTTCAACAAGACCGTGGCCACCGGAGCCACCATCAACATCGGCTACGTGGGGAACTACTCCGGCCCCAACATCTATCCGACCGGCTTCAAGCTGAACGGCCGCGTCTGCGGCTGACCCGCGCCGGCCGGGCCGCCCGGAGAACCCGGGCGGCCCGGTCCGGCCGCTGACGCGGAGCGTATCCGCGGCCCGATGAAATGTGGCGGGCATGGCGGCTGACGAGGAACGGATCACGGCTGAATGAGGCGTCTGGTGGTGGTGCTGGCCCTGATGGCGAGCACGGGAAGCTCGGCCGAGTCCGACATCGTCTACCTGGTCAAGAACCGCGACCAGACGCTGACGGTCCGGGACACCGACGGCGACGCCGTCACCGGCGACATCCCGCTGCCGGTCGGGGACAGGGGCGTCCGCGTCGTCGCCGCGGACGACGGCTTCCACGTGGTCGCCGAGTCGGCGGACTGGCGGGAGGACCGCTACTTCCGCCTGCGCGCGCCCGACTACGCGCTGGAGCCGATCGACGCCCGCGCCGCACACGGCCTGACGATCACCCGCGACGGGACCAAGGCCGCCTACATGACCGGCACCTACGAGGATCCCTCTCTCGTGCTCCGCGACCTGCGCACAGGCCGTGAGACGGCCACGAAGTCGACCCCCGTCTACCGGATGACCTGGACCCCCGACGGGAGCCGCCTGCTCCTGTCGATCTTCCCTCCCTGCGACGACACGTCCGACTGCCTCGGGCCGGAACAGCTCAAGTTCCACGACTCCGACCGCCTGCTTGGGTCGTTCGACTATCTGACCGCAGCCCCGGTGATCACCGGCGGCCGGATTCTCGTCGCCCTCCCCGACGGAGTCATCGAGCACTACTCGACGACCGACGGCAGGCTCCTCGACCGGGTCAGGACTCCGTTCAGGATCACGCAGCTCTCCGTCCGGGGTGACCGCCTGCTGATCGTCGTCGGGGGAAACCCGACGCGGCACGGCGGAGCCCGCCTCGTCACCGGGCCGCTGACCGGCGGCGAGTGGCGCGACCTCCCGTGGGACGCCGCCACCATGGAGACCGCCGCCTGGTGACCGGGGGTGCTCAGATCAGTTCGGTGAGGTGGGCGAACATCCGGTCCACGTCCGGTTCCACCCCCGTGAACAGCCGGAACGACCCGGCCGCCTGAAAGACGACCATTCCGCTCCCGTCGAGGGTGCGGCAGCCGAGCCGCCGGGCGTGCTTGAGCAGGTCGGTCTCCAGCGGCCGGTAGACCACGTCGGCCACCCACAGGCCGGCGTGCAGCAGGCCCGGGTCGAGGGGCGTGCCGGGGTGGGCGGCCATTCCGATCGGGGTGACGTTGACCAGGCCGTCGGCGTCGGCCAGGAGGGCGGGCAGGTCGGCGGGGGCGGCCGCGCGCAACCGGTGGCCGGCGAGGTCCGGCGGGTTGAGGCGGGCGGCCAGTTCCGTCGATCGGGTGGGGTCGACGTCGACCACGGTCACCCGCTCGGCCCCCAGCGTCAGCAGGGCGTGCGCGACGGCCGCGCCCGCGCCGCCCGCGCCCAGCTGGACCACGTGCCGGGTGGCCGCGCCGGGCAGGCCGCGCCGGAACGACTCGGCGAAGCCCGTCCAGTCGGTGTTATGGCCGGTCGCCCGGCCGTCGCGGAGGACCACGGTGTTCACCGCGCCGAGTCTGGCCGCGTCGGGTGACAGGGCGTCGAGGTGGTCGATCACGGTCTGCTTGACGGGGTGGGTGACGTTGAGGCCGTCGTACAGGGAGAGTCGGGCGGCCCGGATCAGGTCGCCGATGGGCTCGGTGAACTCGATGCGGCGGTAGAGGTAGCGGAGGCCGTGGTGGTCGGCTTCGCGTTCGTGGAGGGCGGGGCTGAGGGAGGGGCCGATGCCTGCGCCGATCAGCCCGATCAGGTAGGACGTCATCACGGTCCTCCTATGTACGAACTAGTGAGTTACTTATACACCAGCACCCTTGAGATAGGCCACGACCATTTCGCCGACCATGGTCCGCAGCCGTTCGCGGTGTTCCGGGGCGGTCATGTCGCGCCCGAAGAGGGCGCCGAAGGTGTGCTGGTTGGCGACCCGGAAGAAGCAGAACGAGCTGATCATCATGTGGACGTCGATCGCGTCGGCCTCGGTGGTGAAGTCGCCGCTCGCATGGCCCGCCGCGAGGATGCGCGAGATCAGGTCGAGCACCGGGGCGCCCAGGTTGGCCAGCGCCTCGGACTTGCGGATGTGCTCGGCCCGGTGGACGTTCTCGATCGCCACCAGCGCGATGAAGTCGCGGTGGGCGTCGTGGTGGTCGAAGGTGAGCTGGGCGAGGGTGCGGATCGCCTCGACCGGATCGAGGTGGTCGACGTCGACCGTCTTCTCGACCGCCCTGACCTCGGCGTAGGCCTTCTCCAGCGCGGCGATGTAGAGCTGCTCCTTGCCGCCGAAGTAGTAGTAGATCATCCGTTTGGTGGTGCTGGTCAGGTCGGCGATCTCGTCGACCCGCGCGCCGGCGTAGCCGCTGCGGGCGAACTCGGCCATCGCCACGTCGAGGATCTCGGCGCGCGTGCGGTCGGCGTCGCGCTGGCGGTCCCCGGGGATGGACATTCGGCTCCATGAGGTGGGCGGGATCTACTCGGGCCTCATTTTATGGCCGTGCTGCGCCGCCAGCCTGACAGGTGTGTTCGCCGCTCCATAGCCGGAATATCCGCCGATGCGCTGCACCACCTCGAAGAAGACCCGCCCGATCGTGGCCGTGTAGAGGTGCAGGAACTCGCCGTCGTCCGCGCGGTCGTACAGGACGCCGGTGCCGCGCAGGTCGGGGGCTCCTGGGAAGCGGGCGTCGAGGTCGTCGTAGTAGTTGCCGGGGATGCGCAGCGGCGGCTCGCCGGCCGCCGTGAGCCGCCGGGCCATGTCGACCACGTCGTCGCAGGCGACGGCGACGTGCTGCCACGGGACGCTGGAGGGCGTGTCGGCCATGTTGAGCGCCACCATCACCCTGCCGCCGGCGCCGGTCATGGCCCGGCTGCGCACCAGCCCGTAGGGATCGGGCAGCTCCAGGCTCTCGTGCGGACGCAGCCCCAGCACGCACCGGCACCACAGCGACGCCTCGGCGAAGGGGGCGGTCAGCGCCACGTGGTCGATGGTGGAGTCGCCCGGTCCGGCCGGGCAGAAGACGACGCGGGTTCCGTCGGGAACGTGGGCCGGGGCCGACAGGGCCGCCACGTGCGCGTCGGCCGCCAAGGGATCGGGCGTGGCGATGCCGACCGCGCGCAGTTCCGCCGCGTCGCCGCCCTCGACGAGCCGGGCCCGGTCGAAGCCGAGCACCTCGACCAGGCGGCGCAGCCGGTCGCCGTCGGGACCGGTGGCGAGTTCGACATAGGCGAAATCGGTCAGCTCGGGCGCGGTGCCGTCCTCCAGGAAGCGCAGCGAGAGCATGGCGTCGGCGGCCGTCCGCACCGGATCGGAGCGCCGGAAGACGTCGTTGAACACCTCCAGCGAGAGGGGCCCGCGATATCCGGCGTTCCGTACGTGCTGCGTGAACCCCGCCAGGTCGAAGTCGCCCTGTCCGGGGAAGCAGCGGTAGTGCCGCGACCACTGGAGGGTGTCCATGGTCAGCCGGGGCGCGTCCGCGAGCTGGAGGAAGAAGATCTTCTCGCCGGGGATGGCCTCGATGCCGCCCGGATCGGTGCCCTTCGACAGGATGTGGAAGCTGTCGAGGCACACCCCGAGCGCCGGATGTCCGGCCATCCGGACGATCCGCCACGACCGCAGGTAGTCGTCGACGTGACGGCCCCAGGCCAGCGCCTCGTAGGCGATCCGGATGCCGTGTTCGGCGGCCCGCTCGGCCAGCACGCGCAGCTGCTCGGCCGCCAGGGCGTCGTCGTCGATCGCCTGCGGCGACACGTTCGAGCAGACCAGCAGCAGGTCGGCGCCGAGCCGGTTCATCAGCCGGAACTTGTGCTCGGCCCGCCGCAGGTTGGCGGCGAGCCGGTCGGCGGGCACCGCCTCGAAGTCGCGGAACGGCTGGTAGAGCTCGACGCGCAGACCCAGGTCGGCGGCCATGCGGCGGATGTCCTCAGGGGAGAGCGGGCAGGCCACGAGGTCGTTCTCGAACAGCTCGAACCCGTCGAACCCGGCCGCCGCGATGGCCGTCAGCTTCTCCGGCAGCGTTCCGCTCACGGAGACGGTCGCGATCGACTTCCGCATGGGCCCTCACAGATAATGTACGAACTAGTGAGTTATTTGATTCCATCATCTTGACACGCCGATGGTGCGAACGCAGCATTGCGGCCACACGTTATGAACTATCCAGTTAGGACAAGCTTCATGACCCAGGCCACCCCCCGCCGCGCCGCCGTCGCCGCCTGGATCGGCAGCGCCCTGGAGTACTACGACTTCTTCATCTACGGCAGCGCCGCCGCGCTGATCTTCTCCAAGGTCTTCTTCGACGACTCCGACCCCGCGACCGCGACGCTTCAGTCGCTCGCGTCCTTCGGCGTCGCCTACGCCGCCCGGCCCGTGGGCGCGCTCATCCTCGGCCACATCGGCGACCGGTTCGGCCGCCGCCGGATCATGGTCTTCACGCTGGTCCTGATGGGGGTGGCGACGTTCCTGATCGGCTGCCTGCCGACCAGGGAGCAGATCGGCGGCCTCGCGCCCGTGCTGCTGGTCGTGCTGCGCATCCTCCAGGGGCTGTCGGCGGCGGGCGAGCAGGCCAGCGCGAACTCGATGACGCTGGAACACGCTCCGGAGAACCGGCGCGGCTACTTCACCAGCTTCACCCTGAACGGCACCCAGTTCGGCCAGATCCTCGCCACGCTCGTCTTCATCCCGGTCGCGGCGTTGCCCGAGGAGCAACTGCTGTCGTGGGGCTGGCGGGTGCCGTTCTGGTTCAGCGTCGTCGTGGCGGTCGTCGGCTACTTCATCCGCCGCCACCTCGACGAGACCCCGGCCTTCCAGGCGCAGGTCGACGACGGCTCGGTGCCGCGCATGCCGCTGGCCGAACTGTTCCGCACCCACTGGACCGACGTGCTGCGCGTCGTCGGCGCCGCCCTGATCGCGACGGTCAGCACCATCTTCACGGTGTGGGCGCTCAACTACGCGACCAGCGACGCGATCGGCCTCGACCGCGCGGTCATGCTCTGGGTCGGCGTGGCGGCCAACGTGGTCGCGCTCGGCGCGATCCCGCTGTGGGCCCGGCTGTCCGACCGCATCGGCCGCCGGCCCGTCTTCCTGGTCGGCGCGATCGGCAGCCCGATCATGATCTTCGCCTACCTGGTCGCGATCAACTCGGGCAACTACGTCCTCATCTTCCTGGTCGGCTGCCTCTGCTTCGGCGTCGTCTACTCGGCGTCCAACGGCATCTGGCCCGCCCTCTACGGCGAGATGTTCACCACCCGCGTCCGGCTGTCCGGCATGGCGATCGGCACCCAGATCGGGTTCGCGGTGGCCGGCTTCGCGGTCGCGTCGGCGGCCGGGATCATGACCGACGACGGCTGGCTCGGCCTGCAGGGCTGGGTCGGCGTGGGCATCTTCACCGCCGTCCTCTGCGCGGTCAGCGCGATCTCCGTGCTGACCGCGAAGGAGACCCACCAGGTGCCGACGGCCGACCTCGGGAAGAAGAGCCCGGCCGCCGTCGCCTGACCCCGTCTCACCCCTGGGGCAGCCACACCCGCATCGTGGCGGGACCGTGGTTGCCCCACTGGTGGTAGGGGCGCAGCCGCAGCCTGATCGGCTCGGTCTCGGTCCGCGCGGGCGGGCCGTACGGCCACGGCCGGTCTTCGGCCGAGTCCACACAGGCCGAGACCTCGATCTCCTCGTCGACGACCTCGGGGGCGCGCGAGGTGTCGACCGTGATCCGCGTCAGCGGCGGCTGGTCGGCGGGGGACTCGGCGCAGTAGACGAGCGGGCCGCGTTCGACCGCGACGCAGCCGCGCAGCGCGTCGATCCGGGGGTCGGGTTCGACCCAGCGCGGCGTCATCCGCAGGTCGACCGAGACCTCCTCGCCCGGCGTCCAGACGCGCGACCACTCGGCCGTGCCGCCGCCCGCCCACGTCGGGAGCCGCAACGACAGCACCCGCAGCCGGTCGGGGGCCCGGAGCACGCGCAGGGTCGCGGCGCCTTGCCACGGCATCTCGGTGTCCACCTCCACCGCGAAGCCGTCGTGCTCGACGCGGGCCGCCGTCAGGTGGTGGATCTGCAGCCCGGCGTCGGTGCCGGTCGCGACGTAGGCGGGCAGGGCGGCGAAGGTGCGCGCCAGGTTGGTGGGGCAGCAGGACACCGATCGCCAGGAGGCACGCAGTCCGCCGTCGGCGCGCGGGCTGACTCCCGATGTGACCTCTCCGGCGACTCTGACCTGCAGCGGGTTGGTGTAGAAGAACGACCGGCCGTCGAGCGCGGGCCCGGCGGCGACGACGTTGTAGAAGGTGCGTTCGGCCAGGTCGGCGTAGCGGCGGTTGCCGGTGGCCAGCAGCAGGCGGTGCGACAGCATGAACGACGCCACCCCGGCGCACGTCTCGTTGTAGGCCCGGTCGGGCGGCAGCTCCCAGTCCTCGCCGAACGACTCGCCGTTGTGCCGGGAGCCCATGCCGCCGGTGAGGTGGGTGCGGCGGGCGACGGTCCGCTCCCACTGGCGTTCGACCAGGTCGAGCAGGTCGCGGTCGTTGGTCTCGACGGCCAGGTCGACCACCGCGCAGGCCAAATAGAGCGCTCTGACCACGTGGCCCCGGAAGACCTCGGCCTTCCTGACCGGTACGTCGTCCTGGAAGTAGGCCCGGCCCAGTTCGATGTCGGCCAGCGCCGGGGTGCCCCGGCGGTCGATGAACCGGCGGGCCATCTCGAGATAGCGCTCGGCCCGGGTGACCCGGTAGAGCTCGATCAGGGCCATCTCGATCTCGGGGTGCCCGCAGACGCCCCGGCCGTTCATGAACATGTGGCAGACGTGGTCGGCGGCCCGCTTCACCAGCTCGAACAGCTCCCCGCCGCCGGACGCCCGCGCCTGCGCCACCCCCGCCTGGATCAGATGGCCGTAGCAGTAGAGCTCGTGGCCCCACTCCAGGTCGCTGTAGCGGGCGTGGCCCCACTTGGTGTTCAGGTAGCCGTCGGGCTCCTGGGCGCCGGCGATCACGGAGGTCAGTTCGTCGAGGCGGGGGTCGTGGGTCCAGGCCATCGCCTCCATCAGCTTGTAGACCTCGGAGTCGCTGAACTCCCGGCCCCGGCGGGGGGCGCCGGTGAAATTGGCCGCCCAGCCGACCCGGCCGATCCATTCGTGGCAGTGGTCGATGATCGTCTCGGTGGGCAGCGAAGCCCAGAAGCCGGGATTCAGACGTACCGAAGAGACCCCCAGAGGCGTCAGCACGCCGCCCGACGGAACGACAGGACTATCCACGCAGAGCTCCAGACATGAATCCGCGCACGTAGTAGCGCTGGAGAACGAGGAACAGAACCAGGCACGGAACGGCCATGACCATGACGCCCGCCTGGAGCACGCCGTAGTCGATCGCGCCGAAGGTGCGCTGCGTCATGCTCACCACGGCCACCGGCAGCGGGAAGCTCGCCCCGTCGCTGAGCAGGATCAACGGCGCGAAGAAGTCGTTCCACGACGCCAGGAACGCGAACAGCCCGACGGTCACCAGGCCCGGCCGGACGGCGGGCAGCAGCACCGACAGCAGCACCCTGAACGACCCCGCGCCGTCGACGAGCGCCGACTCCTCGATCTCGCGCGGGATCGCCTCGAACGAGTTGCGCATCATGTACAGCGCGAACGGCAGCTGGAACATGACGAACACCAGGCTCACCCCGAGCAGCGAGTTCTGCAGGCCGACGTAGTCGAGCAGCACGTAGAGCGGGATCAGGATGGTCGCGTAAGGGACCATGAGGATCGCCAGCGCGGCCAGGAACAGCAGGTTCTTCCCGGGGAAGTGGAACCGCGCGAACGCGTAGCCTCCCAGCGTGGCCACCACAAGGGTGCCGACGACGGTCATGCCCGAGAGCGCCAGGCTGTTGCCGACATAGGTCGCCAGGCCCTCGCCGAAGCCGGTGATGCTCCGGTAGTTGGCCAGCGTGAACCCGTCGGGCCCCTGCACCGAGGCCCAGCCGCTCCAGATCAGCGGGAACAGGAAGATGACCGCCAGGGCCAGTCTCGGCGAGTAGTACTTCACCGGGTCGTCGCCCCCCTCAGAATCCGCATCTGGACGGCGTTCAGGGCGACCAGCACGACCAGCAGCACCACCGACAGCGCCGCCGCGCCGCCCAGGTCGAAGCGGAAGAAGGCGTTGCGGTAGACGACCATCACCATCGACACGGTGCTGTTGTCGGGGCCGCCGTTGGTGAAGATGAAGAACTGGTCGAACGCCAGCAGCGACCCCGTGATCGACAGGATCAGCATCAGCGCGAGCGTCGGCCGCAGCAGCGGCAGGGTGATCCGGGTGAAGATCTGCCACCGGTTGGCTCCGTCGGCGCGCGCGGCTTCGTACACCTCGATCGGGATGGCCTGCAGACCGGTCAGCAGGATCAGCATGTCGAACCCGGCGAACCTCCACAGGACCAGCAGGATCGTCGAGGTCAGCGCCATGTTCGGGGAGCCGATCCAGTTCACGCCGAGGAACCCGAACGGGCCGAAGTCGTTGTTCAGCAGGCCGTAGAACAGCAGCGCCGCCGCGGCGAACCCGACCGCTCCGGGCAGGAAGAACGCGGTACGGAAGAAGCCGACCCCCCGCCGCCGATCCTGCACCAGCAGCGCCAGTCCGAGCGCCACGGCCGAGAGCAGGATCGTGATGATCACCGTGTACTTCAGGGTGAACAGCACCGAGTCGAGGAACAGCGGGTCGTCGGGGATCTTCGTGTAGTTGGCCGGGAAGTTGGGCCTGGCCGGGCCCAGCAGCGGCCACTTGTGCAGCGACATGATCACGACGAGCACCAGTGGTGCGAGGAACAGCACCGCCACGATGACCGCCGCGGGAGCGGCGTACGCCCACCCGGCCAGCGCGCGACCGCGCCGGAGCCGGGTGGGGCTGGTCACGACGTCGTTCACTGCGTGAGCGACTGGTTGAGGGTCTCGTTGAGCTCGGGCAGCTTCGAGGCGTCCCCGAACAGCGCCTCACGGGCGAACCGCAGCCACGGCCCCTGCGGGTCGTTGAACGTCTCGCCGAACTTGAGCGCGTAGGGCGTCTGGCCCTTGCCCACGAGGGAGTTGATCAGCACGACGCGCGGGTCCTCGGCCGAGTACTTGTTGTCGGCCAGGTCGGTGCGGGCGACCACGTCCTTGTTCTTGGCCATGATCTCGACCTGGGCCTCGTCGGAGACCGTCCAGGCCAGGAACTCCCAGGCCGCGTCGACGTTCTGCGAGGTCGAGGAGATGCCGACGGAGTCGCCGCCGACGAACGTCGACTCGCCGCCGTCGGGGCCCGCGATGGGGGCGACGCCGATCTTCATGTCGGCCGGCATCGAGCCGAGCGTGGTGGACGGCATCGGCATGACGCCGATCTCGCCCTTCGGGAAGAAGCCGGTCCAGGTCGGGCCCTGCTCCTCCTTCGTGGTCGGGCCGGTGACGCCGTTGTCGTACAGGCCCCGGTAGATGGAGAACACGTCGGTCATGGGGGAGGCGGCCACGGTCGACTCGGTGCCCTCGGCGTTCATGACCGTGCCGCCGGCCGCCCAGACCGAGGGCCAGAAGGTGAAGACGTAGCAGCCGCCGCAGTTGCCGCCGAAGAACGTGCCGTGCACCTTGCCGTCGGCGCCCAGCTTCTCCTGGACGGTCGTGGCCTGCTCGGCGAACTCCTTCAGGGTGGCCGGGCCCTTCTCGGGGTCGAGCCCGGCCTTCTCGTACAGGTCCTTGTTCCAGAACCAGACCGACAGGTCGAGGGTGTGCGGAAGGGTGTACTGGCGGCCTTCGTAGGTGCCGAGCTTCATGTGCGAGGGGGCCAGCGCGTCCTTGAACGGCAGTGCCGCGACGCGGTCGGAGATGTCGGCGAACAGGCCCTGCGAGGTGTAGTTCGGCACGAAGATGACGTCGGCCGCGAACACGTCGGGAAGCTGCTTGGCCCCGGCCGCGGCGGCGATGCGCGGCTGGTAGTTGTCCGTCGGAATGACGGTCAGTTTGACCTGGTTCGTGTGAGACTTGTTGTACGCCTCCACCAGGCGCTCACTCTGCGCCTGGGTGGCCGCCCGGGTCCACATCGTGATCGTGGTCGGACCGGCGGCGCTGGGTTCCTGGGCGGCAGAACCACATGCGGCCATGGATGTCGCGAGGAGCGCCGCCGCGGCGAGCGCGGGGAGTCTTCTGAGCATGGGGGGTTCCTCTCGACCGAAAAACTGAAAAGGTTTTCGGAAATGTAGCCGCAACATACGCCCCGATCGGGGACGTGTGAAGCCCTTGCTCTGTCACAAATGCGCAGCTACCTTCTGCGGGTATACGACCACTACGGAAAAGGCTTTCGATGCAACGTATCGCCACGATCAGCGATGTGGCCCACCTGGCCGGGGTGTCGGTCGCCACTGCGTCGAAGGCGCTCAACGGCAAAGACCAGGTCCGCGCCGAGACTCGGCAGCGGGTGCTGGAGGCGGCAGAGCAACTGTCGTTCAAGCCCAATCCGGCCGCCCGGAGCCTGCTGGGCGGCCCCACCCGGACCGTCGGCCTGCTCACCAGCGACAGCGTCGGCCGCTTCGGCATCCCGGTGATGCTCGGCGCGGAGGACGCCTTCGGCGCCGGCGAGATGGCCGTCCTGCTGTGCGACGCGCGCGGCGACTCGATCCGGGAGCAGCACTACATCCGCACCCTGCTGGCCCGCCGGGTCGACGGGATCATCGTCGTGGGCGAGAGCACCGACTCGCGCCCCTCCATCAGCCGTGACCTGGGCGTTCCGGTCGTGTACGCCTACGGCCCCTCCGACGATCCGGACGACGTGTCCTTCGTGCCGGACGACCTCGAAGGGTCCCGCACGGCCATCAAGCACCTGGTCACCCTCGGCCGCCGCCGGATCGCGCACGTCACCGGCCTGGCCACCTACCAGGCGGCGCGGGAACGCGCCGAAGGCGCCGCCGCCGCGCTCGCCGACGCGGGCCTGGAACCCGGCCCGGTGTTCTGGGGCCAGTGGTCGCAGCGCTGGGGCCGCCAGGCCGCCGCGATGGTGCTGCACGCCGACCCCGAGATCGACGCGGTGTTCTGCGGCAGCGACCAGATCGCGGCCGGTTTCGTGGAGGCCGCCAGGGAACGCGGGCGGCGCATCCCCGAGGACATCGCCGTCGTCGGCTACGACAACTGGGAGGTGCTGGCCGCCGAGAGCCGCCCCCCGCTGACCACCATCGACCCCAACCTGGAGGTGCTCGGCCGCACGGCGGCCCAGCATCTGTTCGCGGCCATCGACGGCCGTGCCACTCCGGGCGTGCACCGCATGCCGGTACAGCTCGTCATCCGCGACTCCACCTGATCCTCGCACCGCCACCCGGGCGTGCCACAGGGCTACTCGATCTTCATCAACGGTACGCGGGTCGCGACGGTCGGGTCGTTGGTGCCGTTCACGTGGGACCCGGCGACGGGTTCCGTGACGACGTCGGGAACGGTCGCCTACAACCAGGCGTACTCGGGCCTGCAGACGCCGTCACAGGTGTCCTTCACCAGCGGCCGGATGACCGACGTCCTGGCCAAGGCCGGGATCAACGTGGCCGCCGGGCTCATCCCCGCCTCGGGGAGCGCCTCGACGACGGCCTCGGGCGGCAACGTGGCCGGCGCGGTCGACGGGCTGCCGGTCAACGAGCCGTTCTGGGGCGGGACGGGGGCGGCGACCGACTGGTATGAGCTGAACCTGGGCTCGTCGCAGCCGGTCAACGAGGTGCGGCTGTGGTTCAAGGACTCCCGGCCGGCGTCGGCGACCTACCGGGCGCCGTCCGCGTACACGATCCAATACCTCAACGGATCGACGTGGACGGCGGTGCCGTCGCAGACCAAGACGCCCGCCGCGCCACGGGCGAACTACAACCAGGTGACGTTCCCCTCGGTGACGACGGCGCGGATCCGCGTCCAGGTGACCAACGCGGGGAGCGCCAAGACCGGCCTGACGGAGATCGCCGCCTACAACCGCGGCGGCACCCCGCCTCCCGTCACCAACCTGGCCCTGTCGGCGACGCCGTCGGCTTCCCACACCTCGTCGTGGGAGACGGTGGCGGCGCTGAACGACGGCATCCAGCCGCCGTCGTCGAACGACACCGCGAACCCTCGATGGGGGACCTGGCCGGAGACCGGACAGCAGTGGGCCGAACTGACGTGGCCCGCCGCCCAGACGCTCGGCCGCGCGGAGGTCTACTTCTTCGACGACGAGCAGGGGATCGACATGCCGTCGGCGTGGAAGCTCCAGTACTGGAACGGGTCTTCCTATGTCGACGTGCCGGGCTCCTACGGTCTGGCGAAGAACCAGTTCAACTCGGTCACCTTCACGCCCGTGAGCAGCACCCGCCTGAGAGTGGTGCTGACGAGCACGGGCACCGCTTCGCTCGGGCTGCTTGAGGTCAGGGCGTTCGCGAACTAGGTCCATCGGCGGGTGCCGTCACTCTCCTGGACGGCACCCGCTCTCACCAACCCACAACCCGCTCAACCAGGTGTGGTCACACGTCGAGAGCACCCACGGGAACCTTTACGGGCTCCGTAACACCGACGTGCCGGTGCGGGTCGTCGGCTGGGCCGTCAGGGACCGGGCGCAACTCCAGCGGACCGACAACTCGGATCAGGGTGAGAGTGCGCTCGGATCGGGCGCACTCCCACCAGGACGGTCACCATTGGGTGCGCCGCAATTTCAACATGACGATTCCGGCGGATCCGGTCTGTGCTTCGGCGCTTCTCAGCGCCTTCTCCGCGTCTGGATCAAGCCCGGGAGGTGATGTGTAGAACTCGACCCCCGAGACCATGATCTCGGTGTCCGGCCACTTCCGCGACTCCATCCACATGCTGTGTGGATGTCCGTCCACGGAGGCCTCCCAGCCGCGCTTCCGCAGCAGACCGCTCGCCGTGCCGACGGCGCCCTCAGGGCCCGGTCGCCCGATGTCGACCACCAGAACAATCGAGATCTCGGTGGTGTTCTCCCACGTGGCCTCGTCGGTGGTTTCCCGCAGCACCTTCCCGATCCCGCGAATGTCATGGACGATGTCAGGATCGACCCGCACCGTAATGGGGAAGAACTCCGTGCCGCAGGCCGCCACCAGGAGAAACGCACACAGCAGAGCTGCGGATCGTCCGCTGCGCCGAATGCTCGGCACCCTCATTGACGGCACCTCCCAATGGGACAGAAACGTCAATTATGTAACGGGGCCTGACATCTGGCATCCATCCTTTTCTGGACGTGGCCCCGCGTAGTAGCGTCGAAGCGCTCGAAACCGGCTGGCCGTATCTGGCGGTGGCATTTGCATTTGAGAGGGGAATGCGGTGACCGCTGATGACAGGGCCCCCGTGCCGGTATGGACACTTGCGACGGAGGTCGTGAGCGTGCCGAATGTGCTGGGCGCCGGAGGCATCACACCGGCCAGGCTCGCAGAACTGAGAACAGCCCTGGCCACCCTCGCGGATTCCCCCATCGCCACCCTGGAAGCGCATCCGATATCGGCCGAACGCGATCGGAACGGCGGCATCCCGCTGCACGCGGCCAGTCCGCTCGCTCAGCAGTTGTCACATCTTGTGACTCAGACGGCGGCACCAGCGCCTCCGACCGGAGACGTGCTTTACCGAATGGTGGTACCGGCGAAGGTCGCCGCGCAGGTCGGTAGCGGACTTGTTCGGCCCATGGCCGCGAAGGCGACCGCGGGAGGTGTCCGCAGTGCGCTGACCGGCTCCGGCGGTCGCATAGCAGCCCACTCCACATTCGTGCCCGTGGCCGGCAAGACCGCTTTTTCAGGTGCGTTGACGTTGGCCGGCCCACTTGTGCTGATGGCGGTCGCGGTGGGCATCAGCGCCCACGCCGATCGCCAACGTCGGCAAGCGATCGAGCGGATCACCGACCTCCTGGAGCAGTTGAAAGAGGACAATCTCGAGAACGAGCGCAGCGAGTTGGATGGTTGTCGAGACGCGATCGGCAAGGCGACGTCGATTCTCCTCGACCAGGGCAGGATCGGGCTATCGCTGGGACTGGACTCCTCGTCGTACGCGATCAGCACGGCGATCGAACGAACCGAGCGCCGGCTCAAAAAATGGGAGAGCGCGCTGGCTGCGCTGCCCGACGGCCCGGTCGAACTCAGTGTGTTGACGAAGTCATTTCCCGGCATCGATGACGAAGGCGGCGCATTCCGTGCACACGTGGAGCTCGCCCGACTCGCCATTGCTCTGAAACGCCGGGTGCTCGTCCTTCAGGCAGTCGAACACGCTCAACTGATGTCGACGGTCAATCCCTTCAAAAGGTTCCTCGGAACAGTGCACGAAGATGAGCGTCGCGTCGGAGAACTGGAATCGGGTATCGACTCGGTCCTGTTGCGGCTGTCTACTCTCGAGCTGAAGCCTTCCAGTGGTTTCCTCAACATCGTGTTCACGCAGGGCGACGTCGACGACCTGCTCAAAGTTGTCTATCGTTTGCGCGCGCTGGGCGACGGCCTCGATACGAGAGTCCACCATGCCGACGTCGCGATAGAGATCGAGCGCAGCAGCGACGGATCGCTCGTAGTGTTCCCCGCAACCGCTGCCTGACCAGACGCCGCCATGCCGGAGTCGCCGCCCGAACCGACGCGTCAGGCGGTCTGCCCGCCGTCGAGCGGAATGCGCGCCCCGTTGAGATACCCCGATTCGTCCCCCGCCAGGAACACCGCCATGTCGGCGACGTCGGCCACCGTCCCGATCCGCCGGGACGGAATGGCCTCCAGGTCGACGTGCTCGCGGGCGGCCAGCGACATCGGCGCGTCCACGATCGGCAGCGTCAACGCGTTGGCGGTCAGCCCGTAGGGCCCGTACTCGTGCGCCCACGTCTGCGTCAGGCTCTCCAGCGCCGCCTTGCTGGCGTTGTAGACCGACGCCCCCGGCCACGCCCGCGTCACGCCGATGCTGGAGATGTTCACGATCCGCCCGCCGGGCTTCCTGATCAGGTACGGCACCACGTCCCGCGTCACCAGGTACGCCGCCCGGAAGTTGAGCCCCACGATCCGGTCGAACTCGTCGTCGGTCACCTGGTCGGTCAAGGTGTCCCCGAAAGCGGCGGCGTTGTTGACGAGCACGTCCAGCCCGCCGTGCGCCTCGACGGCGGCGACGAGGGCGTGCCGGGTCTCGGGCGAGGTCAGGTCACCCGGCACGAACGTGGCGGCCCCGATCTCCTTGGCGATCTGGTCTCCGAGGTCGGCCCGGCGCCCGGTGAGCACGACGGTCGCCCCTTCGGCGCCGAAGCGCCGCGCGATGCCCTCGCCGATGCCCGAGGTGCCGCCGGTGACGAGTGCGATCTTTCCTGAAAGTCTCATGGCTCCGACGCTAGGAGCACGGCGTACATAAGATCAAAGACCGTTTTCCGATGCGTGGATAAGCTGAATGCATGAACTTCGAGTTGCGCCACCTGGAGGGCTTCGTCGCCCTGGCCGAAGAGCTCCACTTCGTCCGCGCGGCCGAACGTCTCCACATCGCCCAGCCGGCCCTGTCCCAGCAGATCCAGAAGCTGGAGTCGGTCCTGGGCGTCGAACTCCTCATCAGGGAGAAACGCCGCACCCGCCTGACCCACGTCGGGGAGCTGTTCCTGGTCGAGGCCCGGCGCACCCTCGCCCAGGCGAAGGCCGCGCAGGCGGTCGCCGACCGGGCCAGACGCGGCGAGCTGGGGCGGTTGAGGGTGGCGTACATGCCGACGACCTCGTCGGCCCCCTTCCTGGCCATGCTCGCCGACTTCCGCAACCGGCACCCCGGCGTGCGGGTCGACCTGCTCGAACTGCCCCTGGGCACCACGAGCCAGCCACCCGATGTGGACGTGGCCTTCATCTCCCGGATCGGGAGCTTCGACTGCCCGGAAGGCAGGATCCTCTCGGTCGAACCGTTCATCGCGGCCCTGCCGGTCAACCATCCCCTCGCGGGCAGTCCGGTGATCGAGATAGCCGACCTCGCTCACGATCCCTTCGTCGTCCTCGAACTGGACGACTGCCCGCAGTGGGGCGAGACCGTCCACGGCATGTGCACGACCGCCGGCTTCCGCCCCGACGTCACCCACCGCGTCTGCCAGGTCTCGACCCAGCTCATGAGCGTCGCGGCCGGCCTGGGCGTCGCCCTGGTCCCGGCCTCGACGGAGGGCCTCCGCAGGGAGGGCGTGGCCTTCGTCCCGCTGAAGGGTCCGACGGCCACGATCAGCGCGGCGGCCCTGTGGCGATCCTCCGACTCGTCACCGGTGCTGGCGAGGTTCGTCCACGACCTGCGCGCGAAAGACGTTCGCGGCGTGCCAGGCGAAGTAGTCCCTGCTTGAGTCACTCCACGCCGCCACCTCGCGTCCGTCCAGGCGGAGGGCATGGTCGCGCAGGTGAGGGTGGCCGACGAGCTCCGGGCTGAGCCTGACTACGCCGGCGTCCGAGATGCCGATGTAGCCGTGCTCGTAGAGGCTGTCGCAGCCCAGCGTGCAGGCCAGCATGGCGACGTTGTCGAGATCCCGCTGCTCCCGCTCGTCGCAGGCGGTGCGTCGCTTGATGTGCGCGGCCACGAGCAACGCCTTCGGCAACTCCGCACCGCACAGCGCGCACCGGGCTCCACCGCTGATCAGCAGCCGCCGGAGCAGCGCCTGCTCGCCGCGCCTGGCGACCACGGCGTTGTAGGTCAGCGTGCCCGTGAATTCGCGCCGGGTCGCCGCCAGCTCGGCCAGGCCGACCGCTCCGAGGAGCGCGGCCTCGTCGGCGTCGTCGAAGTAGTCGCACAGCAGCTGGTCGACGACGGTCTCGGCGGCGGCTCGTGAACGGACGAACAGATCGTGGATGGGACGAGTGAACCCACCCCTGATGGGCGGGTCCGCAGAGTTCAACCACGTCAAGTGGCGGTCGCTGGGCGGCGGCTCGGACAGCTTCCAGAGCCGGGTGTTGTGCAAGGCGACAAAGGGATAGTGCGGGGTCGCGGCGTCACCCGCCCGGCCGAACTCTCTGATCAGACCAGCGACCGCTTTCTTGACCTCAGGCCATTCCACCATTCGCTCTTCGCTCCGGACCGCTCTGCCGATGGCCCACAGCAGGGTCAGCGGCTGGTGGCGTTTGGGGGAGCCGTCCCGCGAAGGCCGGACGTTCAGCTTGATCACCGACGCCAGGACCGCCTCGATGGGGCTGGCCGGATCATCCTCAGGTTCCACTTCTGGTGATCGTTCACGAGTGGGGCCGTGTCACACATTCCGTGTCACACGGCCCCTCGTGGATCAGCGGCGGGGTCGGGGCTGGACGTGCGGCGGGCCCGCGAAGATCAAGTCGGACTTGATCGAGTTGTAGGCCCGTTTCGGCTGGTAGTTCTCGTCGTACAGCGTCGCCAGGCCCTCCGGCGGGTTGGTGAACCACGTCGGCACCCACGAGTGCTTGTCCGTGAAGCCCCACACCGTGTACGACAGGCAGTGCCGGTTCAGCAGGCAGGCCTGCAGCAGCACGCTGAAGTTGTGCGCCGACGCCTGCAGGCGCGGGTTGATCTCGTTGGTGTCGCCGGCCTGGACTCCGGCCGTCATCTGGCTCCGGACGTCGACCTCGGTGAAGGCCGAGACCATCCCCAGGTCGGAGAACGCGTCCAGGGTCTCCTTCACCTGGAAGGCGTCGAAGTTGCCGTACTGCGTCCCGAGGTGGCCCTGGGAGCCGAAGCCGTCGATCGGCACGCCCTGGGCGCGCAGGTTCTTGATCAGGTTGTAGATGAACCAGACCTTGTCGGAGGGGCCCCGGTCGCCGAAGGCCTCCATGTTGTAGTCGTTGTAGAAGAGCAGCGCGTGGGGGTCGGCGGCGCGGGCCCAGCGGAAGGCGTCGGCGATGTAGGTCGGGCCGAGGTTCTGGGCCCAGAAGCCCTTCAGGTGGATCTCGGAAGGGGTGTCCCACGGGTCGCTGGCGGCCTCGTTGACGACGTCCCAATGCCAGATCTTGCCCTTGTAGCGCTTCACCACGGTCGTGATGTGCTTCTTCAGCAGGTCGCGCAGCTCGGTCTTGGAGATCGTGCCGTTGGCGACGCCCTCGGTGAGCCACGTCGGCAGCTGGTTGTGCCAGACGAGCACGTGGCCGCGGACCTTCTGGTTGTTCTTCCTGGCGAAGTCGATCAAGGCGTCGGCGGGGGCCCAGTTGTAGGTGCCGCGGGTGGGTTCGAGGCTCTCCCACTTCATGGCGTTCTCGTGGGTGACGCTGCTGAACTGCTGGGTGGCGATGGCCTTGTACTGGGGTTCGGCCAGAGCGTCGTTGCTGATGGCGGTGCCGATCACCAGGTTGTGCCGGGCGGCCAGGGCTTTCAGGCTCTGGTCCTGTACGGCCGGGGGCCGCCCATTAGCCGACACGGGTCCCTGGCTGAGGACAGCCACGAGTCCGAGCGCCGTGGCCGCGATGACCACCAGTCGTCTCATCGAACTCTCTCCTTTGGGGGGTCAGGCTCCAAAATGTTTCGGAGATGTTCCGAAATCGGATGCTAACCGTGTCGGGCAAAGTGAGAAAGACCCAGTTTGAAACGCCGAAAAGTTTCGATGGTATTGACAGCCGAAGCGTTTGTTAAACTGGTCCACAGGTCGAGAGGCGCTGCAACGGGCTGGTCAACGCCCGCCACGCTCGGCTGGAACCACCCCGACAAGGTCGCCTCTTCCATCGTTCGGAGGAGGCTCAGTGGATCTTCGTCAGCTGCTCGCCGACCGGGTCGCGGTGCTCGACGGCGCATGGGGCACCATGCTCCAGGGCGCCGGTCTCACCCCCGCCGACTATGGCGACGAGCGCTACGCGGGCGACCCAGACATGCTCAACGTGACCCGGCCCGACGTGATCCTCGACGTCCACCGGCAGTACCTCGCCGCCGGGGCCGACATCACCACGACCAACACCTTCACCGCGACGAGCTTCGGGCAGGCCGACTACGGCGCCGAGAGCTTCGTGCGGGAGCAGAACCTCCAGGGCGCGCGGCTGGCGCGGCAGGCGGCCGACGAGTTCGGCGGCCGGTTCGTCGCGGGCTCCGTCGGGCCGCTCAACGTCACGCTCTCGCTGTCGCCGAAGGTCGAAGACCCGGCCTACCGGGCGGTCACGTTCGACCAGGTCAAGGCCGCCTACATCGAGCAGATCGCGGCGCTCGACGAGGGCGGGGTCGACCTGCTGCTGATCGAGACGATCTTCGACACCCTCAACTGCAAGGCGGCCATCGCCGCCGCCCGCGAGGTCGCGCCCCACCTGCCGCTGTGGATCTCGGTCACCATCGTCGACCTGAGCGGGCGCACCCTCTCGGGGCAGACCGTCGAGGCGTTCTGGCGGTCGATCGAGGTCGCCGAGCCGCTGGTCGTCGGGGTCAACTGCTCGCTGGGCGCCACCGAGATGCGGCCCCACGTGGCCGAGCTCTCGAAGATCGCGGGGGTGTACGTCGCCAGCCACCCCAACGCCGGCCTGCCCAACGCGTTCGGCGGCTACGACCAGACGCCCGAGGAGACCGGCGCGCTGCTCGGCGAGTTCGCCCGGCAGGGCATGGTCAACATCGCCGGCGGGTGCTGCGGCACCACCCCGGCCCACATCGCCAAGATCGCCGAGGCCGTGAAGGGCCTCAAGCCGCGTGAGGTGCCCACTCCCGCGAAGGCCACCCGCTTCTCCGGCCTCGAACCGTTCGCGATCGGGCCCGACACCGGGTTCGTCATGATCGGCGAGCGCACCAACGTGACCGGTTCGGCCAAGTTCCGGCGGCTCATCGAGGGCAACGACCACCAGGCGGCCGTCGACGTCGCGCTGGAGCAGGTGCGCGGCGGCGCCAACCTCCTCGACGTCAACATGGACGCCGACCTGCTCGACAGCGAGCAGGCCATGACCACCTTCCTGAACCTGATCGCGACCGAGCCCGAGGTGGCCCGGGTGCCGATCATGGTCGACAGCTCGAAGTGGACGGTCCTCGAAGCCGGCCTCAAGTGCGTCCAGGGCAAGGGCGTGGTCAACTCGATCAGCCTCAAGGAGGGCGAGGAGGTCTTCCTCGACCACGCCCGGCAGATCAAGAACTACGGCGCCGGCGTCGTCGTGATGGCCTTCGACGAGCAGGGCCAGGCCGACACGACCGAGCGCAAGGTCGCGATCTGCGCCCGCGCCTACGACCTGCTCACCCAGCAGGCGGGGTTCGCGGCCGAGGACATCATCTTCGACCCCAACGTGCTGGCCGTGGCGACCGGGATCAGCGAGCACAACGCGTACGCGAAGAACTTCATCGACGCCCTCCCGCTGATCAAGGACCGCTGTCCCGGGGTCCGGATCAGCGGCGGCATCTCGAACCTGTCGTTCTCGTTCCGGGGCAACGACGTCGTCCGCGAGGCCATGCACTCAGCGTTCCTGTTCCACGCCGTCAAGGCGGGGCTCGACATGGGCATCGTGAACGCCGGGCAGCTCGCCGTCTACCAAGACATCCCCGCCGAGCTGCTGGAACTCGTCGAAGACGTGATCTTCGACCGGCGTGAGGACGCCACCGACCGGCTCGTCTCCTACGCCGAGACGGTCAAGGGCAGCGGCACCGCCCGGGTCGTCGACCTGTCGTGGCGCGAGGCGCCGGTGCGCGAGCGGCTGGCGCACGCCCTCGTCCACGGGATCGTCGACTTCATCATCGAGGACACCGAAGAGGCGCGGCAGCAGTCGGCCCGGCCGCTCGACGTCATCGAGGGCCCGCTGATGGACGGCATGAAGATCGTCGGCGACCTGTTCGGCAGCGGCAAGATGTTCCTGCCGCAGGTCGTGAAGAGCGCCCGGGTGATGAAGCGCTCGGTCGCCTACCTCGAACCGTTCATGGAGCAGGACAAGTCCGAGTCCGGCCAGGGCACCGTGGTGCTGGCGACGGTGAAGGGCGACGTCCACGACATCGGCAAGAACATCGTCGGGGTCGTGCTGGGCTGCAACAACTACAAGGTCATCGACCTGGGCGTGATGGTCCCGGCGGCCAAGATCCTCGAAGTCGCCGAGGCCGAGGGGGCCGACGTGATCGGCCTGTCCGGCCTGATCACGCCTTCGCTCGACGAGATGGTGTCGGTGGCGAGCGAGATGACCCAGCGCGGCATGTCGACGCCGCTGCTGATCGGCGGCGCGACGACGTCCAAGCAGCACACCGCGGTCCGCATCGCGCCGGCCTACAACGCGCTGACCCTCCACGTGCTCGACGCCTCGCGCGTCGTCGGCGTGGTCTCCGACCTGCTCGACCCGGCCCGGGCCAAGGAGCTGGCGATCAAGTCGAAGGCCGACCAGGAGCGGCTGCGCGAGCAGCACGAGACCCGCATCCGCCAGCCGCTGCTGTCGCTGAGCAAGATCCGGGCCAACCGCACCGCCGTCTCCTACGACGACCTGCCGACCCCCGAGTTCACCGGGGTACGCCGGGTGAGCCCCTCGATCGCCGAGCTGCGCGAGTTCATCGACTGGCAGTTCCTCGGGCTGGCGTGGGGCCTCAAGGGCAAGTACCCCGCGATCCTGGAGCGGCCCGAGGCGCGCGAGCTCTACGACGACGCGTTCGCCATGCTCGACCAGATCATCGCCGACGGCTCCTTCCGGGCCGAGGGCGTCTACGGCTTCTGGCCGGCCCACTCCGAGGGCGACGACATCGTCATCGGCGACCGCCGGTTCCCGATGCTGCGGCAGCAGACGCAGAAGCCCGAGGGGCGCCCCCACCGGTGCCTGGCCGACTGGGTGGCCCCCGAGGGCGACCACATGGGCGGCTTCGCCGTGGCCATCCAGGGCGCCGAGACCCTCTCGGCCCGCTACGAGGCCGACAACGACGACTACAAGTCGATCATGGTGAAGGCGCTGGCCGACCGCCTGGCCGAGGCGTTCGCCGAGTGGATCCACCTGAAGGCCCGCCGCGAGTGGTTCGAGCCGGGCGCCGAGCCCGCGCTCGAAGACCTGCACGCCGAGAAGTTCCGCGGCATCCGCCCGGCGCTCGGCTACCCGGCCACCCCCGACCACAGCGAGAAGCGCGACCTGTTCGAGCTGCTCGGCGCGCAGGAGGTCGGGATCGGCCTGACGGAGTCCTACGCGATGACCCCGGCGGCGGCGGTCAGCGGCCTGATCCTGCAGCACCCCGACTCCCGCTACTTCACGGTCGGCCGCCTCGACAAGGACCAGATCCACGACTACGCGGCCCGGCGGGGGATGCCGGTCGACGAGGTGGAGCGCTGGCTGCGCCCCAACCTCGCCTACGAGCCCTAAACGGTCTCGTCCGTGGGCTCCGACGGGAACGAGTGGTGCTCATGGGCGATCCGCCACTCACCTTCGGTCTTGGTCAGGCCGAAGGTGAGGCGGAGCCGTACCGGCGAGGTGTCGCCGGCGTCGGCGCAGCGGGCGAGGGCGAAGGCGAACGCGACGTCGGCCCCGGCGACGACGTCGAGCGACTCGATGTCGAAGACCGCGCCCGAGCGCTGCCACTCGAAGAAGCCGGGCCAGGTGGCCCGGTAGGCGTCGAGGCCGCGAACGCCCTCGTAAGGGGGCGGCACGTCGAACATGACCACGTCGTCGGTGTGGTGGGCGGTGACCTGCGCCAGGTCGCCCTCGTGGACCGCGCGGGCCCAGTTCTCGATCAGCTTGCGAATGTCGTCCATACCCTTAGAACCCGAGGGACCGCACGAATTCGTCGCTGACGAACGAGACGACCGCGGAGATCTTCGGCCCCCGGAAGACGAGGACGTCGACGCTGACGGCTCTCTCCCCGCTGTCGTCGATCAGGTAGGTGACCCAGACCTTCGGCGACGCGGTCGGCGCGAACCGCCAGCCCCAGGCGAGCGGCCCGTCGACGAGGAACCGCCGGATCTCGGCGTGTCCGTGGTAGCGCTCGTCGAGCGGCGGCATCGTGTATTTGGCGTCGTCGGTCAGCATGCCGACGATCGCGTCGAGATCCCCTGCCGTCCAGGCGGCGGCGTAGCGGGCGGCGGCCTCGCGCTGGCCCTCCTCGCCGAGCGAGTCCTGCTCGGCGAGCACTGCCCGCGCCCGCCTGACCGCGCTGTGCACCGCGGCGGCCGAGGTGCCGAGCATGTCGGCGGCCTCCCGGGCCGAATAGCCGAGCACGTCGCGCAGCAGCAGCGCGGCCCGCTGCGTCGGGGTCAGATGGTGGATGGCCGCCACGAAGGCGAGCTCGACGCTCTCCCGGATGAGCACCTGGGCCTCGGCGCTCTCCACGACCATCGGCGGCCCGAGCTCGATCGGCCTCTTCCGCTGCCCGATGAGGGTCAGCGCCCGGTTGGTCGCGATCTTGTAGAGCCAGGCCCGCACCGAGCCCTCGAACCCGTCGAGGTTGCGCCAGGCCCGCTGGAGGGTCTCCTGTACGGCGTCCTCGGCGTCTTCCATGGAGCCGAGCAGCCGGTAGCAGTGGGCCCGCAGCTCGTCGCGGTAACCGGCGACTTCCTCGAAAGACGTCACCCCGCCGATTCTGCCGAACCGGCGGGGTGCGGAGGCGGGTCAGTCGCCGAGGTTGATCGCGCCGATGATGTTCGGCTTGATGTCGAGGGCGGGATCGGTGAAGTCGATCACGTACTTCTCGGCCGGAGCGTCGATCCAGACCTTCTTGCCCCAGTTGGTCAGGTAGGTGTCGGTGCCCAGGACGACCTTCACCGGCTTGCCCTTGGCATCGGTCGACTGCAGCACGTCATGGGTGGTGATGCGGCGGATCAGGCCGTCTTCGTTGCCGATCCACAGCTTCCAGTTGAGCGTCCAGTAGAGCGGGAAGTGGGGCAGGCTCAGGTTGATCCCCTGCTTGCCGGTGTAGAGCGTGGTCGCCACCCCGTTGACGACCCCACCCGGCTTCTTCGACGTGGTCGACTTCAGCAGGGTGCGCAGTTCCTTGGGCGACAGCACGTTGATGGCCGATCCGCCCAGCCCCGACGAGTTGCCCTTGCCCTTGAACCTGATCCAGCTCTTGCCCGGAGGCAGATCGAAGAGGTCGACCAGGCCGCCGTTCAGGTAGGTCGCGCCCTTGAGGTTGATCGTCTGGGAGGAGGAGTCGGTGAACTCGCCGAAGAGTTCGGTGAACTCCTTCGGGAGCTGCCCGTCGGTGGCGCTCGTGGTGATGACGTTGCTCGCCGTCACCCGGGACCGGCCGAACTGGAGGTCGCCGTACGACCTGCTCTTGAACCCCAGGGAGGGGTCGATCTTGCTGACCGAGTTGAAGTGGACGCCGTGGGCGCTCTTGAGCTGCGCGGCCAGCGCCGCCACCGGATCTGCCGCCTTGGCCTGCGCCGCCCCCGTGGTCAGCGCGGTCACCATGACGAACGCCGCAGCGGTCGCGATTAATCGCCTCATTGTTTTTCCGTCACCCCGTCTGTCGTGATTGCCGATAACCCTGTCCCATCCGGACAGGGTTATCAAGCGAAGGTCGCAAAACTGGTTCCGTCACGCAGTGGACGTGACAAACCGCTGGTCAGGGGCGTAGATCCAGACCTGCTTGCCCCATTCGGTGAGATAGGTGTCGCGGACCGTGCGGTCTTTTCCATTCTTATTCGCCGTGTCACTCGTGACCCGCCGAATCAGACCGTCACTGCCGATCCAGACCTTCCAGTCCGTCACGCGGGTCTTCCCGCGTTTCCGGCCTTCGTAGACCGTCGTCGACACTCCGTCGAGGACGTCCCCAGCGGACTTCTTCTTCGCCGATTTCAGCAGTGCGCCGATTTCCGCCACCGACAGCGCGTGGACGGCGGGATCGTCGAGCCCCGCGGCCGTCACGTCGTCGTTCAGCTTCCATCCGCCCTTGTCGTCGTCGTGGAAGACGTCGTCGCCGACCCAGATGGTCTCGCTGATGTTCTCGTGCCGCTCTTCCTGCGTGGCAGAGGGCCCGAGGACCCGTTCCACGATGGCGCGATTGGCCTTCACCCGGGACCATCCGAATTGCAGGTCGCCGTAGATTTTGAAGGTGGCGTCGTCGGTTCTCTGCACCGTCTCGTAATGCACCCCGTGGGCGCTTTCGAGTTTGGCCGCGAGTGCCTGGAGGGGGTCGGCGGGCGCGGCGGCGGCCGGGGTGGCGAGAACCGTGCCCACCATGGCCGCACTCCCGGCGAATGCGATTAATCGCCTCATGGCGGACAGCGTATTGGTGCGAAGTCTTCAGGTGTTGAACTTCGTGCCCGCAATCACAAAACCTTCACATCAGACACCGTCGCCGAGGTCGGTGAGGACGTCGCGCAGCAGGTCGGCCAGGGTGCGCAGGCGTTCGGGGGAGACCGGCGCGAGCAGCTCCCGATGCGCTTTCGTGGTCTCCATCGCGAGCTGTTCGGACATGGCCACACCCTTGGGGGTGAGCCGGACCCACGACGACCGCCCGTCGGTCGGGTCGGGCTCGCGGTCGACCAGGCCGGCCGACTGGAGCCGCTGGAGGATGTTGCTGGTGCCGCCCGTGGTGAGCATGAGCTGGTTCGACAGGCCGCTCGGCTTGAGGCGGTAGGGCGCGCCCTCGCGGCGCAGGGTGGCGAGCACGTCGAAGTCGGCGTAGGTCAGGCCGTGGGCGCCGAGGACGCGGGCGGTGACCTCTTCGATCATCCCCTTCAGCCGGCCCGCCCTTTTGGCGATCTCCAGTTCGGTGGTGGCGGCCTCGGGGAGCTGGGCCCGCCACCGGGTGATCATCTCGTCCACGCGATCCATGGTCTTGAGTCTAGATGCCTTGCCTGATAGCTTTCCAAAAAGCTTTCTCGAAAGGAATCTTGTCGTGCGCACTCTCATCACCAATGCCACCCTGCTCGACACCGACCCGGAGCCCCGCGTCGTCGAGGGCGACCTGCTCATCGAAGACGGGAGGATCGCCGCCGTCGGGCGCGACCTGGCCGCAGATCACGTCGTCGACGCGGAGCGGGCGATCGTCATGCCCGGTCTGGTCGACGCCCATCGCCACGTCTGGCAGAGCGTGCTCAGGTCGCTGAACCCCGACTCGACCCTCGGCGAATACCTCGATCTCGTGCTCGGCCGGCTCGCGCCCTCCTTCACCGAGGACGACGTGCACGCCGCCAACCACTGGGGCGCGCTCGACGCCCTCGACGCCGGGATCACCACCGTCTACGACTGGTCGCACGTCCCCCACCCCGAAGCGGCGCTCGACGGGCTGGCGCGGGCGGGCGTCCGGGCCGTGTTCGCCCATCCCGACCGGGAGGCGCTGCCCCGGCTCCGCCCGCCGGCGCACATCGCCCTGGCCCTGGCCGCCACGGGCCCGGTCTACGGGCCGGTCGAGGAGGCCGTACAGGACTGGAAGACGGCGCGTGAGCTGGGCTTACACATCAGTCTCCATGCCACGGGAACGGGCGCCGTCGAGAGCATGCACCGGCACGGGCTGCTCGGGCCCGACGTGATGGTCGTGCACGGCAACGGCTTCACCGACGAGGCCCTGCGCCTGATGGCCGAGGCCGGCGCCACGGCCACGGTCACCCCGGCCGTGGAGGCCCAGATGGGGCACGGCGCTCCGGAGACCGCCAGGTTCCGGGCTCACGGGATCACGACGGGGCTCGGGGTCGACACCGTTGTCACGGTGCCCGGCGACCTGTTCTCGGTGATGCGGGCCGCGCTGCCGGGCGCGCCGGCGGCCGAAGTGCTCAAGATGGCGACGATCGAGGGCGCCCGCGCCATCGGGCTCGACCGGGAGATCGGCTCGCTCACGCCCGGCAAGCACGCCGACCTCGTCATGATCTCCACGGACACGCCCGGGATGGCGCCGGTGACCGACCCCGTGAGGGCGGTCGTGGGATCGGCGGGCCGGGGCGATGTGCGGGCCGTCCTCGTGGCGGGCCGCGTCGTCGAGACGACGTCGAAGACGGCCAGGGAGCGCGCCGAGCGGGTCAGGGCGCGGCTGACGGCCTAGAGGGCGGCGAGTCTGGCCTGGAGGCCGTCGAGGTAGCGGTCGAGGCCGTAGTCGAAGGTGCCGTCGCGCAGCTCGCGCGGGTGTTCGGTCTGGCCGGTGCGGACCAGCAGCGACAGGTAGGCCGCCTCGCTGACACCCATGCCGATCACGTAGGCGAGCAGTCCGTCCATGGCGCGCTCGGCCTCGCCGGGCGGGAACCCGGCGGCGTGGAAGAGGGCGAGCTGGCGCGCTGACTGGTGGGCCAGGTTGGGGCCGAGTTCGGCCAGGCCCACCTGGCCCAGCACGGAGGCCGCCCACGGGTGGCGGAGGATCATCGCCCGCAGGCTCCGGGCGCAGCCGGCCAGCGGGGCGCGCCATTCGGCGGCGGGGTCGGGGACGTCGAGTTCGCCGTACAGCTCGTCGACGACCAGCTCGATCAGCTCGTCCTTGCTGGTGACGTGGCGGTAGAGCGAGGTGGCCGCGGTGCCCAGGCGGACGGCCAGCGTGCGCATGCTCAGCGACTCCAGCCCCTCGTCGTCGAGGAGCCGGACGGCCTCGGCGACGATCCGCTCGCGGTTCAGCGCGGGCCTGGTCCGCTTCGGGTGGGGGCGGGTCCACACCGAGGGGGTGGGCGGCTTGTCGCTCGTCATGTTGCCATCGTATCCACTTGCGTACAGTGTTCGCATATGCGTACGGTGTTCGCATGAAACCATTCGATCTTCACCGCTGGCAGTCGCGTCTCGACGAGCTGCGTGCCGCCCACCACGTGCCCGGCGCGAGCCTGGCGGTGCTGGCCGACGGCCAGGTGCACGAGCTGGCCAGCGGTGTGCTGCACCGTGGCACCGGCGTGCCGGTGACCACCGACTCGGTGTTCCTGTCCGGCTCGATCGCCAAGGTCTACACCGCCACGCTGGTCATGCGGCTGGTGGACGAAGGCCTGATCGACCTCGACGCCCCGGTCGCCGACCAGCTGCCCGAGTTCGCCACCCCCGACCCCGCCGCCACCAAGACGATCACCGTCCGGCAGCTGCTCTCCCACACCGGCGGCGTCACCAACGACTTCAACTTCGACGGCGGCCGGGGCGACGACTGCCTGGCCAACTACGTCGCGGCGGCCCGTTACGTGGCGCTCGACTGCCCGCCCGGCACCGCCGTCTCCTACGGCGGCCTCGGCTACGTGGTGCTGGGCCGCCTCATCGAGACGGTCACCGGCCGCACCTGGGACCGGGCGCTCAGGGAACTCCTCTTCGAGCCGCTCGGCCTCGACCGCTCGATGACGCTGCCCGAGGAGGCGCTGAGCCATCGCGTCGCCATGAGCCACCTGGGCGAACCCGGCGCCGACCCCGATCCCGCGCCGTCGTGGGACCCGATGCCCCGCGCGGCCGGACCGGCGGGCCGGGTCATCGTCTCGGCCGGAGACATGGCCCGCTTCGCGCGCATGCACCTCGAAGGGGGCGCCCACGTCCTGTCGCCGGGGGCGGTCGCCGCGATGCAGCGCCGCGAGGTGGACGTACCGGACAAGTGGACCGTCAGCGCCGACGGCTGGGGTCTCGGCTGGACCCTCTACGACTGGGACGGCGTCGCCGGTTACGGCCATGACGGCGCCGCTATCGGCCAGTACGCCTATCTGCGCGTCGTCCCGTCGGCGAACGTGGCGCTGGTGCTGCTGACCAACGGCGGCGCGGCCCGCCTGCTGTACGCCGACCTGTTCCGCGACCTGCTCGCCGAGCTCGCCGGGGTCGCCATGCCCGCGCCCTTCGCGCCCGCCGACCCCGCTCCTGAGGTCGACCTCGCCCCGCTGCTCGGCACCTACCGGCGGGAGGGCGTCGTCATCACCGTCTCGCGGCATCCCGACGGCGCGGCCCGCATGCGGTACGCGTTCGTCGACGACATGAAGGACCTGTCGCCCGACCTGGAGATGACGCTGGAGCCGGTCACCGGCACGGTGTTCGCCGCCTCCGGCGCTGGCCCCTCGTTCAGCGAGGACTACATGCCCGTCGTCTTCGCCACGCTCGCCGACGGCAGTCAGGTCTGCTACGTGGGCATGCGGGCCACCCCGAAGTGCTAGGAGTGGCCGCCGTGCTCGGCCACCTCGACGTGCCCGCCGAGACGGGGGATCAGGCCGTTGAGCTCCTTCTCCGGGCCGACGACGACCCAGCGGGTGCCGACCAGGTAGGTGCCGCCGTAGGCCTGCGCGCCCTTCAGCCAGTCGGTCTGGTTCTTGTCGGCCTTGAAGGTGAGCACGACCGACTGGTAGGTCGGGGCGCTGCACATCGCCTGGCGCATGTCGGGCTGCTGGCCCTGGATCTCCGGCGTGCAGCCGATGACGCCGGTGATCTCCTCCAGCGTGTGCGTCGGCGCCACCGCGTGATGGCCGGTGGCCTGGGACTCAGCGCCCCCGATGGCCCACCAGATCACGGGGATCGCCGCCAGCGCGAGGATCGGCAGCGTCCAGCGTCTGGTCACGACTAGGGGCATGACCGTCCTCCTTCTTCGGTGAGAGCCGCGCCGTCGCGACGGCGACGGCCGCGATCGCGGCGTAGACCAGGGCGCCGAGCCACTGGTCGCCGGCGGGCAGCCAGGTGATGTCGTCGAGCTGCGAATACCAGCCCCGGCCCTGGGCCGGGCCGAACAGCAGATAGAGGGCGACCAGCGCCTGGGCCCCGGCCATGACCGGCCAGATCCCACTGCAGATGGTCGTGTACGCCGCCACGGCCAGCCCCAGCAGCACGATCAGCCGCACCGCCAGCACCGACTGCGACAGCTCGAACAGCGGCGTCGTGAACAGGGCCAAAGAGGGCACCGTTGCGGTCACCAGGCCGAGCCAGGCCGGGGGCCGCCACGGCCGCCAGGCCATCGCCAGCAGCGCCGGGACCAGCGCGCCCACAATGGCCCACTGGACGAGCTGCACCGACACCATCGCGCGGGCGTAGGTGCCGAGGCCGCCCACGGTCGCGTAGGCGAACAGGGCCAGGCCCGTCGCCCACATCACCGGACGCCGCCGGTCCGACCAGCGGAAGTAGGCCGCGCAGGCGAGCGCGACGGCCAGCAGCAGGATCGGGTCGGGCCGCCACTCGGTGACGAGCCGGCCGGGGGCCAGGATCGGCAGGTAGAAACCGAGCACGCCGTGGGCCGGCGACTCGCCGGGCGGCGGCGGGGTGCGCGAGAGCGCCACGGCCAGGCCCATCGTGGCGGCCATCAGCACGAGCTCTCCGGCGGCCAGCCGCAGGAACGGGACCTTGGTGGTGGTGAGGGCCGCGATGGTGCGGGTCCGGTGGCGCACTCCGAACCACCCCAGCGCGACCATCGCGGCCAGCTTGAGGAGCACGAGGATGCCGTACTCCGACGACCAGAGGAGCTCCACCCGGCCCAGCCGGACCCAGGCGTTCAGCAGGCCCGACAGCGCGACCGTGACGTAGCACCACAGCGCCAGCGCGCTGAACCGTTCGACCGCCCTGACCGGCGCCTCGCGCATGAACGCGAGCAGCCCGAACAGCCCGCCGACCCACAGGACGACCCCGGCGAGGTGGACGAGCAGGCTCGACACCGCGAAGTCGTGGTCGACGGCCGAGGCCGAGTGGCCCGCGTAGGCGGGCGGCAGCACCGCGAGCACGGCCACGACGAGCAGCACCCAGGGCCGGCTCCTGGCCACGAAGCTGAGCAGGGTGATCGCCAGCGCCAGGACGTACACGATCAGGAACGACAGCCCCTGCGGGACGTACAGGATGAAGGTCGAGAGCATCCCCGACCGCAGCGCTTCGAGCACCGGAGCGCCGACGAAGTCCGAGAGCGTGAGCAGCACGGTCGCCGCCGCGCTGCCCGCCCACGCCAGCGCCCAGCGGGGGACCGCCCGCGCCAGGATGTCCTTCTCGCCGAGCAGCACCGCCGCCAGCAGCGATCCGACCGTGCCGACCGCGCACAGGTCGTGGACCAGCCGCATGATCGGCAGGCCCCATGTGGTGAAGGCCCCCGGCGAGGGGAGCCCTCGGATGGCGGGCAGGTCACGCGGCCCGCCGAACAGCTGGACGAGCACGAGAGCACCCAGCCCCGCGGCCAGGGCCAGCGCGCACACGAGCACGGGTCGCCTCACGCCCGGAGATACGCCGCCCGGCGCGATCGGGTTCGGCCAACGAAAAGGTAACAATGTGCGCCGGAGGGCATCGGCGCGTCCATGACGTCATTGAGCTGCGCTTTTCCGCCACGCACAGTGGAGACATGGTGACCTCTTACCGCGAAGTCGTCGACCGGATCTACACCCTGGCCCGGTTACATGCGCTGTCGGTCAGATGGCGCGAAACGACGACGGCCAGTCGCCTACTCTTGCTCTACGACGGAACCGAGGTGGTCGTGGGGCGGTCGATGGTGCCGATACGGAACATCACCAGAGCGGCTCTCGAAGACGTCGAGCACGACCTTGAACACGTCTTCGGAAGGGGCTGGTTGCGGTGACGACCGCCGTCCACCGGCTGACCGTCAGGGTCAGCAGGGAACGCGCACTCGACCGTGACATCGAGGTCTGGTACGCCCGCCCGGTGGACGCCCCGATCCGCTCGGGGGTGTCGGCCGAGACCCTGACCGAGCTCCGCGACGCCGTGAACGGCGTGAAGCACTTCATCCTCGACGTGTCCTCCGACACCGCCGTCGAGGTCGACTACCACTACGACCTCCCGGGCGTCTCGCCCGAGGTCTGGCAGGCCCACCGCGAACTGCTCGCCCACCTCGACAAGGCGGGCCTGTCGGCCGCCGACCGGGCGGCCCTGCTCGCGGGCTGACGCGCGTGTTTCACGTGAAGCAACCGGTCAGCCGAGCTGCCGCCTGATCGCCGTGATCTGCGCCGGTGTGGTCCGGCAGCAGCCGCCCACATGGGTCGCCCCCGCCCAGTCGGCCACGGGGAAGTCGTTTCCGACGCCCTCCCACGTCCGGTCCTGCGCGTTCCAGGTCTCGCCCGAGTTCGGGTAGACCACCCGCGCCCCCAGCGCGATCAGGTTGGCGATGTAGGCCGGGTTGGTGCAGTTGGCCCCCACCGGCACGTCGAGCGCGGCGGCCGCCTCGTCATAGGGGGTTCCGTCGCTGATGGTGTGGTCGTCGCGGCAGGAGAAGCTGATCCAGCCGTCGGCGCCCGTCTCGCGGAACAGGCGCAGCAGCGCCCTGGCCTCGGGCAGCGAGGGGATGGTCTCGGCCGCCACCAGGTCGGCGCCAGCGCCGGCCAGCAGGTGGAAGCGGTCGCGGTGCCACGCGTAGAGGTCGTCTTCGGTCAGGCCGCCGTAGTCGCCCGTGTACTCCTGCCCGTCGGCCAGGTAGGCGCCGTAGGGCCCGACGCTGGCCGCGACCAGGCCCGCGCCGTGCTCGTCGCGGGCCTGCCGGGCCAGCTCGACCGACGACACGATCAGCGCGGCGGCCTCGGTGGGAGACGCGCCGTGCCGGGTGAAGCCCTCGATCGTCGCCTGGTAGCTGGCCGTCGTCGCGACGTCGGCTCCGGCGGCGAAGAAGTCGAGGTGGGCGCGGCGGATCACGCCGGGGTCGTCGGACAGCAGCCGCGCCGACCAGAGGTCGTCGCTCAGATCGCGGCCGAGGGTCTCCAGATGGGTCGCCAGCCCGCCGTCGAGGATCACGTGAGCGCCTGCATGACCGGGGTGTAGACGCGGGAGATGTCGGTGGTCATCGGCTTGCCGTACTCCATGAGGGTGGTGCTGAAGGCGGGGGTGAGGCCGTGGTCGCGGGCCCACCGGGCGGCGGCGGGCAGTACCGACTCGACCCTGATCGGGCCGGTCACGTCGGCTGCCAGGTCGCTGAGCAGGTCTTCGGCGTCGGCGGCGGAACCCGCCACGACCGGGCCGAGCACGGTCACGTGGCCGTTGTGCCAGGCGCCGCCGAACCCTCCGTCGGTCACCCGGAAGCTCTCGCAGAAGTCGGGCAGCCGGGCGAACAGCTCGGTTCGGGGAGCGCCGAAGACCTCTTCGTCGAGCTTGGTGACCGCCGCGAGGTCGGTCAGCTTCTCGGTGCGTCCGGACGCCGTTCCGGTGAACGCGCCGGTGTAGACGTCGCAGACGCCGGTCGCGCGGAAGCCGAGGCGTTCGTACAGCGGACGGCCGTAGGTGGTGGCGCTCAGGGTCGTGGTCTCGGTGCCGGCCAGGTCGAGGGCGTGGCGCATCAGCCGGCCGCCGATGCCCTGGCGTTCGTAGCGGCGGGCCACCAGCATCATGCTGATCGCGGTCACCCGGGTGCCGAACCGGACCAGCGCCACCGTGGCCGCCAGGCCGTCGCCGTCGGGGGCGTCGATGCCGTGGACCTCGCCGATCTCGTAGAGCAGGCGGCACTTCTCCCGTTCGGGCGCCCACTGGCGGTCGACCGCGAGGGCGAGGAAGTCGTCGAGCCGCTCGACGCCGAGCCGGTGGATCGAAAACGTCATTCGTCAATCAATCGGTCGAAGTAGACACGGTCCGCACCCGGGCCATCGTAGTCGGCGATCGGTTCGCTCACGCGGAACCCCATCGCGGTGTGGAAGGCGATCGACCGGGTGTTGCGCGGCGAGGTGATCGCGGCGACGCGGGTCCGGCCGGCCGAGTGGACCAGCGAGAAGAACCGCCGGTAGAGCTCGCGCCCCACGCCGCTGCGCCGGAACGTCGGGGCGACCCCGACGAAGTGGATGTACGCGAGGTCGCGCTGCCCCTGCGAGAGGAAGCCGACGAGGAAGGCCACGAGGTGGCCGTGGGCGTACACGACGAAGCTGGTGTTGTGGAAGTGGTCGAGGAACAGACGCGTCAGCCCGCTCTGGACCGGCACGCCCCACCAGTCGTCGACGACCGCCTTGATGGCGTCGTAGTCGGAGGGCTTCGCCGGGCGAACCTCTATCTCGGACACGAGCCTATTGTGGGCCGCATGCGACAGATCAGGGCCAACGACCTCGGAGTGGCGGCGATCAGCTTCGTCGAAGGGGTCCGCGACGGCCGTCCGTGGGCCGACTACCTCGAAGTGATCGGCCCCGGCGCCGTCGAGGTGATCATGGCGCAGCTCAAGGGCTGGGCGGTCTCCACCGACGTCGACCTCGGCCGCGAACTGGTCGCACGCGGCGCGCGCAGGCTCCGGCACGCCCACTCCATGTACGCCGACCTCACGGCCCTGCCCTCGGCCCCCAGCGCCCCTCCCGAAGGGGTGACCTTCACCTCGGTCGACCGCTCGCCCGAAGACATCTATCCGGCCATCAGCCAGGCCTACCCGCCCGGCCACGTCGACCACACGCCCCGCGACCGCGACCAGGCCATCGCGACCGAACTCGTCCCGCTTCTCGACGGCAGCATGCTCGGCCCGCTGATGCCCTGCAGCGCGCTGGCCGTGAACGAGGCGGGCGCGGTCGTCGCGGGGGTGTTCGTGAACGACTTCAAGACCGTCCCGTGGGTGACCGAGGTCTTCCGCCACCCCGCCCTGTCGGTCCCGGGCACCGGCGGGCGGCTGCTGCGCCACGTGCAGCTCAAGGCCGCCGCCGACGGGCTCGACCGGCTGGGCCTGGCGGTCAGCGACGGGAACCCGGCCCAGCGGGTCTACAGCCGGCTCGGGTTCGCCGTCACCCACACCTCGTTCACCGTGGTGATCGGAGAAAGTCTCTGACCGCCCGCTCGTAGGCGTCCGGGTCGACGTTCCACGACCCGGTGTGGCCGCCGCCCTTGGTCTCCACCAGCGTCGTGACGTCGGGCCGGGCCCGCGCGAACGCCTGCGCCCGGTCGACCGGCACGGTCGCGTCGTCGTGGTCGACGAAGATCAGGATCGGCAGGTCGAACTCGGCGGCGTGCTCGACGTGGTCGAGGTCGTCGAAGCTCAGCCCGGTACGCGCCGTGATCACCCACTGGCCGACCGTGGTGAGCAGGCCGGGCACCCCCATCTGCCGCGCGCCCAGCGCGATCGGCGACCGCCAGTCGAGCACCGGGCTGTCGAGGATCAGCGCCGTGATGTCCGCGCCGGGGAGCCGCCTGGCCGTCATGGCGGAGATGCCGCCGCCCATCGACCAGCCGTAGAGGACGAACTTCTTCGCGCCCCGGGTGCGCGCGTAGTCCATGGCGGCCCGGACGTCCTCCCACTCGGTGTCGCCGAGGTGGAACCGGCCGTCGGGGCTCGCGGGGGCGCCCTCGTCGTTCCGGTAGGAGATCGCGAGCACCGGATGGCCCAGTTCGTGGAGCGTGGGGAGGACGCGCAGTGCCTCGCCCCGGCCGCCGTTGCGGCCGTGGACCGCGATCACCCATGTGTCCGACGTGCCCTCGGTCCGCCAGGCGGGGAAGACGCCCAGTGGCGACTTCACCCCGACCTCCTCATAGGGCACCCCGACCGACTCGGGGGTGCCCTCGCCCCACATCCAGCGGTCGAGGTAGGCGAACACGCCCGGCCGCAGGTCGCCGGTGCGGATCTTCTCGAGCCTGCGGGTGACCGTGCCGGCCCCGACGGAGATCGCCTCGCCGAGCACGGCGTTGCCCCCGGCCCAGGTCAGGCCGTAGGTGCCCGGCGCTCCGGTGTCACCGCCGCCCTTCAGCGTGACCTGTCCGTCGCCAACGGCGGTGACCTCGATCGGGTAGCTGGAGGCGTGAACGGGATCGATCACGAGACCGGAGTAGTAGTAGCCGGCGGCGCCCAGGGCGAGCGCCACGACGACGACCGTGCCGGACGTGCCCAGCAGCACGCGGCGTCGCCACTTTGTCCGCATGCGAGCCACCATCTCGCGGCCGACGACCCCGTGGCGATGGTTCCCGAGCGAATTGGCAGATATGCGCGCCCTAGAGTCGCGGACATGGACAAGGACGAGACCAGAGCCTTCTTCGCGGCCCGCGCCACGACCTGGGACGACACGTTCCCCGACGACGGCCCGGCCTTCGCGGCGGCCGTCGCCCGCCTGGAACTGCGACCCGGCCTGGTCGCCCTGGACGCGGGCTGCGGCACCGGCCGGGCGATGCCGCTGCTGCGCGACCACACCGACCGGGTGGTGGGCGTCGACCTGACGCCGGAGATGGCCCGCAAGGCGAGCGAACGCGGGCCGGTGCTGATCGGCGACGCCTTCCGGTTGCCCTTCGCCGACGCGACCATCGGCGGCATCCTGGCCGCCGGTCTCATCGGCCACCTCGGCGACCCCCGGGGCACGCTGCTGGAGTTCGCCCGGGTCGCCCGTGCGGGCGCCCGGCTGGCCCTGTTCCACCCCGTGGGCCGCGCGGTGCTGGCTGCTCGCCGGGGGCGCGAACTCTCCCCGGACGACATCCGCGCCGAACACCGCATCACGCCGCTGCTCCGGGCCACCGGCTGGGAACCCGTGCACTTCCACGACGAAGACGATCACTACCTGGCCGTGGCCCGCCGGGGCGCTTAGACGTCGCGGCGGTGCCGGGGTGGGCGGAGCCCTAACTTAAGAAGGTCTTTTGCTTGCAAATACAAGGTGATGGCGATCGAATGGTTGGCAGATGCGATTCGATGAGGAGTGCCCGTGTTGAAGCGTCTGTCCCTGATCGCCGCCGTCGCGTCGATGTTCGCGGTGGCGGCCTGTGGATCGTCGTCGACGGAGAGTGGGCTGACCGTGTTCGCCGCGGCGTCGCTGACCGAGACGTTCACCGAGCTGGGCAAGCGGTTCGAGGCCGCGCACCCCGGAACGAAGGTGACCTTCAACTTCGGGTCCAGTTCCACGTTGGCCCAGCAGATCGTCCAGGGCGCGCCCGCCGGCGTGTTCGCGGCCGCTTCGCCTGCGACGATGAAGACCGTGGCCGACGCCGGCCTCGCGGGCACTCCGACCGTGTTCGTGCAGAACAAGCTGGAGATCGCGGTGCCGCCCGACAACCCCGCCGAGGTCGAGAACCTCAAGGACCTGACCGATCCCCGGGTCAAGGTCGCGCTCTGCGCCGAGCAGGTGCCGTGCGGCGCGGCCGCTGCCAAGGCGCTCGGCGCGGCCGGGCTCACGGTCACCCCGGTCACCCTGGAGCAGGACGTCAAGGCCACCCTCACCAAGGTCGAACTCGGCGAGGTCGACGCGGCCCTGGTCTACAAGACCGACGTCATCGCCTCGGGCGGGAAGGTCACCGGCATCCCGTTCCCCGAGGCCGATCAGGCGGTCAACGACTACCCGATCGCGACCTTGAAGGACGCGCCCGACCTGGCGCGGCGGTTCGTCGAGCTCGTGCTGTCGCAACAGGGCAGAGACGTGCTGACGAAGGCCGGTTTCGAAGCCCCGTGAGAAGCCGTGTGCCCTGGCTGCTGGTCGTCCCGGCCGTGCTGGGGATGGCGTTCCTCGTCCTGCCGCTGGCGGGGCTGCTCGTCCGGGCGCCGTGGTCGACGCTGCCGTGGCGGCTGTCCGAACCGCAGGTCCTGGAGGCGCTGCGGCTGTCGCTGGTCACCGCGTCCATGGCGACGGCGGTCTGCCTGGTGCTCGGGGTGCCGCTGGCCTGGCTGCTGGCCCGCACCGACTTCCCCGGCCGCCGGCTCCTGCGCGCCCTGGTGACCGTGCCGCTGGTGCTGCCGCCGGTGGTCGGCGGCGTGGCGCTGCTGCTGGTGCTCGGCCGGCGCGGGCTGATCGGGCAATGGCTGGAGTCGGCGTTCGGGTTCTCGCTGCCGTTCACGACGGCCGGGGTGGTCGTCGCGGAGGCGTTCGTGGCGATGCCGTTCCTGGTCATCGCCGTCGAGGGCGCGCTGCGCGCCGCCGACGTGCGCTACGAGGAGGCCGCCGCGACCCTGGGCGCCTCCCGCTTCACCGTGTTCCGCCGGGTGACGCTGCCGCTGGTCGCGCCGGGCGTGCTGGCCGGGGCGGTGCTCTGCTGGGCGCGGGCTCTGGGGGAGTTCGGCGCGACGATCACGTTCGCGGGCAACTTCCCCGGCCGCACCCAGACGATGCCGCTGGCCGTCTACCTGGCCCTGGAGACCGAACCTGAGGCGGCGATCGTGCTCAGCCTGGTGCTGCTGGCCGTGTCGGTGGTCATCCTGGTCGCGCTGCGCGACCGCTGGGTGGGGGCGGCGGCATGACCTTGCGCGCCCGGATCGTGGTCGAGCGGCCGGCCTTCCGGCTCGACCTCGACCTGACGGTCGGCCGGGGCGAGGTCGTCACGCTGCTGGGTCCCAACGGAGCCGGCAAGACGACCGCCCTGCGCGCCCTCGCCGGGCTGACCCCGCTGACCGAGGGCTCGATCGAACTCGACGGCGTCCGCATCGACCGCGAACCGGCCGAGCGACGCCCCGTCGGCGTCGTCTTCCAGGACTACCTGCTCTTCCCCCACTTGTCCGCGCTCGACAACGTCGCCTTCGGTCCCCGCTGCCGGGGAAGGTCGAAGGCCGAGGCCCGGCTGCTGGCCCGGGAACTGCTCGACCGCATGGGTCTGGCGGAGTTCGCTTCTGTACGCCCCCGCCGCCTCTCCGGCGGACAGGCCCAGCGGGTGGCCCTGGCACGGGCCCTCGCGGTCGAGCCGCGCCTGCTGCTCCTCGACGAGCCGCTGGCCGCCCTCGACGCCCACACCCGCCTGGAGATCCGCTCCGAGCTCCGCCGCCGCCTGTCCGGCTTCGACGGCGCGACCGTCCTGGTCACCCACGATCCGCTCGACGCGATGGTGCTGGCCGACCGGCTCGTGGTGATCGAGAACGGCGCGGTCGTCCAAGAGGGCACGCCGACGGAGATCGCCCGCCGCCCCCGGACCGACTACGTGGCCCGGCTCGTCGGCCTCAACCTCTACCGGGGCGAGGGCGACGGCGACCGGGTGCGGGTCGGCGACCTGGCCTTCGCCGCCGAGGAACACGTGACCGGCCCGGCGTTCGTGGCGTTCGCGCCGCGCGCGGTGGCGCTCTACCGCGCCCGTCCCGACGGCAGCCCCCGCAACCTGTGGGAGGGCCGGATCGACGGCGTCGAACGGCACGGCGACAACGTCCGCGTCCACGTCGAGGGCCCGGTGCCGGTCGCCGCCGACGTCACCCCGGCCGCCGTGGCCGAGCTCGATCTCACGCCCGGCCGCCCGATCTGGGTCTCGGTCAAGGCCGCCGAGACGCACGCCTACCCGGCGTGAAGGACCTCGTCGGCGAGCCGCTCGGCGGCGTCGGGACGGCCGTGCCGCCGGGCCTGGGCGGCCAGCGCCGCACGCCGCGCGGGGTCGGCCAGCAGCGGCGCGACGGCCGCCTGCAGCTTCTCGGGCGTCACCTCGCCGAGCAGCGCGACCGCGGCCCCGGCCCGCTCCAGGTAGGAGGCATTGTGGGCCTGCTCGTTCCCGGCGGAGCTGGCCAGCGGGATCAGCACGGCCGCCTTCCCGAGCGCCGTGACCTCGGCGATGGTGCCGGCGCCGCTGCGCGAGACCACCACGTCGGCGAGCGCGAGCACGTCGGGCAGTTCGGCGCCCACGAACCCCTTGACCTGGTAGCGGGCCGCCAGGGCCGGCGGCAGGGTGCGCGCCGCGGCGGCGACCTGCTCCTCCTCGGCGGGGCCGCACTGGTGGACGACGTTCGCCCGCTCCAGCAGCCACGGCAGGATCGCCGTGACGAGCCCGTTGATCTGCCGGGCCCCTTGGGCGCCGCCGGTGACGTACACGGTCGGCAGGGCGCGGTCGAAACCGTCAACGGGCGCGCGGTCGGCCCGCCCGGTGAGCACCTCGGCCCTGACGGGGTTGCCGGTCACCACGGCCCGCTTCCGCGCCGCGCCCGACAGCAGCTCCAGCGACGCCTCGGCCGTCACCGCGACGCGGGCCGCCCCCCGGGCGAGCACCCGGTTGGCCAGCCCGAGCCGGACCGTCTGCTCGTGGATGACCAGCGGCACCCGGCACACCCGCGCCGCCACGCCGACCGGCACCGCGACGTAGCCGCCGGTGCCCAGCACCACGTCGGGACGGAACCGGCGCACGATCGAGCAGGCCTGGTAGACCCCGAGCGGCACCCGGAACATGTCGCGCACGTTCTCGGCCGACAGCATCCCCAGCACGTTCCTGGCGCGGCGCACCTTGCCGGTCGCGACGGAGGCGAACGGGATGCCCTCGGCGGTGGCGACCCGCTCTTCCAGGCTCCCGGCCGCGCCGACCCAGAGCACCTCCAGCCGCCCGCCGGTCCGGGCGCGCAGCGCGCGGACGGTGGTCAGCGCCGGAAAGGTGTGCCCACCGGTGCCGCCTCCGGAGACGATCAGCCGGAACGGTTCTGCCTCGAAGATCACGACCCGGGACGATAGCAGCCGGAACGGCGGCCACCGGCACGGTGACCGCCGTTCGCGGGGTTCGTCACTCCTCTTCGAAGACGTCCTCGAAGACCTCGTCCACGACCTCGCCCAGGATCATGCCGCCGACGACGCCCGCCGCGGCCCCGGCGACCACGCCGCCCATGCCGATGCCGCCCCCGTGATGTCCGCCGTGATGTCCGCCGTGGTGGCCGTAGGAGCGCTGGGACAGCCAGTCGCCGACGACCGACGTCCAGTCGGTGCTCAGCGCCTCCTGGTGGGTGGTCGGGAAGCGGCCGATCGCGTCGTGGCCGCCCTCGATCACGATCTCCAGGTGGTGGGGGTCGGAGATGAAGGTCACCTCGATCTCGCCGTACTGGTGGGAGGTGAACTCGATCTCCTGGTAGAACGGCAGCGTCTGGCGGGAGCCGCCGATGTGCCCGGCCTCCAGGTCGGCCGAGCGGAAGTGGAAGCCCAGCCGCGACAGCGACTCCAGCACGTGCACCTGCGAGGGCAGCGGTGCGACCTCGACCATGTCGAGGTCGCCCTTGTCGACCGCCTTGGCGATGGCCAGTTCGGTGCGCACGCCGATCGCCATGCCGCGCAGGCCCTCGCTGATCGGGGTCTCCCACGGCACCGGGAGCTGGAACGGGATCGTCCGCTCCTCGCCGGTCCGGAGGATGAAGGGCCCGGAGACCGGGAAGCCGAAGAACTCGCGCAGCCCGCTGCTCTCGCCTTCACCGTGCTCGATCTCGACGCGCGCGACGAGGCTGAGGGTGATGTGCTCGATCTCCGCGTCGACCTCGCCGCCCTTGATCCGCACCTCGCCGGAAAGGGCGCCGCCGGGCTGGGTGCGCGGGTTGTGCAGAACGGTGTCCACTGAGGGGGCGCCGACGCCGAATGCGCTCAGCATCCGTTTGAAGACCACGTTTTCTCCTGTCGGGTTGGACGTCTCGACCGCACGCCAGAACGCTCAGCGCCGGCCCACGGTTCCGCGTTCGAGAAGAAGATCGAGTTTGGCGTGGAGCGAGGCGACCTCGTCGCGGAGTTCGACCAGCTCGGCCTGGGCCTGCTCCTCCGACGGGGAGGGTTCGGCGTCGTCCATGGCGTTCACCACGACCGCGATGAAGAGATTCAGCGCGACGAAAGTCGAGATGAGGATGTAGGAGATGAAGAACAACCACGCCCAGGGCTTGTGCGACATGACCTCCTTGGCGACCGTGCCCCAGTCGTCGCCGGTCATGATCTGGAACAGCGTGAAGAGGGAGTCGGGGAGCTCGTCGAACCGCTGCGGCGCGACCTCGCCGAACAACTTGGTCGCTATCACCGCCGCGACGTAGATCATGAGCAGCAGCAGTCCGATGATCGAGGCCATCCCCGGCACGGCCGTGAGCAGCGCGCCGACGACCCGCCGCATGCTCGGCACGGCCGACACCAGACGAAGCGCGCGCAGGATGCGCAGCGCCCGCAGCACCGATGTCGGCCCGGACGCCGGGACGAGCGCGACCACCACGATGACCAGGTCGAACCAGTTCCACGGGTCGGTGAAGAAGTCGCGGCGGTAGGCGTAGAGCCGGGCCAGGATCTCGATTGCGAAGATCGTCAGTGCGATGTGGTCGATGGCGACGAGCAACCCGCCGACCTGGGCCATGAGGGTGGCGCTGGTCTCGCAGCCGATGGTGATCGCGTTGACGACGATGATGATGACGACGGCACGCTGAACGGAAGGACGTTCGAGAAACCGGCGAACACGTTCATGTCGGGCTAATTCCACGCGGAAGATCATCCCACTGGTCCTGTGGGACGTTTGTCATCATGGTGGTCATGGACGCCCACCTCCTCGCGGCCTTCGCGGTAGCGACGTTCCTCCTCAACGTCGCCCCCGGGCCCGACCTGCTCTTCATCATCACCAACGGCGTCGCCGGCGGGCGCCGGGCCGGCTTCCTGGCCGCCCTCGGAGTCTCCACCGGACTCGTGGTGCACTCCGTCGCCGCCGCGTTCGGCCTGGGGTTCCTGATCGCCAGGGCGCCCGAGGCGCTGACGGTGGTCAGGATCGCGGGGGCGGTCGTGCTGCTCTATCTGGCGTACACGACCTGGAAGGGCAGTCGCGTGGCCCTCGACGTCGCCGAGGTTCCACAGCGGTCGCTCCGGCGCGTCTACTTCATGGCCGCGCTCACCAACCTGGCCAACCCGAAGGTCATCCTGTTCTACCTGGCGTTCGTGCCCCAGTTCATCACCAAGGGCGACCAGGCCTGGCCGGTGACGGCCCAGATGCTCGTCCTCGGGCTGATGTTCATCGTCACCGGGCTCATGGTCGACGGCCCGGCCGGCCTGCTGTCGGGCCACCTCTCGGAGCGCATCGCCCGCCGCCCCGGCTTCCGCACGTGGATGGAGCGCGTCTCGGCCGGCGTCTTCGCCGTCCTGGCCGCGCGGCTGGTCCAGGAGACGACGACGACCCGGTAGCGACCTAGAGCGCGGAGCCGCCGCCGTCGACGGGAACCACGGCCCCGGTCATGTACGACGCCTTGTCGGACGCCAGGAACGCCACGACGTCGGCGATCTCCTTGGGGTCGGCGGCCCGGTGCAGCATCGTGCTCTCGTCGAACTCCTTGGCCCGCTCGCCCATGCTCTGGTACATTGAGGTCACCACCGGTCCGGGCGCGACGGCGTTGACCCGCACCCCCCGTTCGGCGAACTCGGCCGCCCACGTCCGGGTGAGTTCGTTGAGGGCGGCCTTGGTGGCGCCGTAGACCGACAGGAACGGCACGGCCACCACCGAGGCGATGGTTGAGATGTTCACGATCGCGCCGCGCCCGCGTTCCATCATCCCCGGCACGAGCGCCTGGGTGAGGAAGTAGGGCGCCCTGAGGTTGAGCGCGAGGGTCTTCTCGAAGACCTCGGGATCCTGGCCGACGGTCGCGGAGACCGGCGCCATCCCGGCGTTGTTGACGAGCACGTCGACGTCGCCCGCCTCGGCGGCCAGGTCGTGGAGCGCGTCGAGGTCGGTCAGGTCGGCGGGCACGAACCGGGCGGAGCCCCCCTCGCGCACGATGTCGTCGACGACCATGGCGCCCTTGGCGGCGTCGCGGCCGGAGACGATGACGTCGTCGCCCTGGGCGCCGAACACGCGGGCGCTCTCGGCGCCGATCCCATCAGTGGACCCGGTGATGAGCACAGATCTCATAACAGACATAACCGGCAAATCGGTCAGCTCAGTTCCGTTCGGATAACTGTTGGCACCCGATCTCCCGTCTCAATACCCTCGACCCCATGGCCCACGTCGAGATCGCCCATATCACCCATGTCCTCCCAGACGGGCGGCCATTGCTGAACGACGTGTCCTTCCGCATCGGCGAAGGCGTCAAGGCCGCCCTCGTGGGCCCCAACGGCGCGGGCAAGACGACGCTCATGCGGCTGATCGCGGGCGATCTCCAGGCGGTCGAGGGCACGGTCGCCAGTTCCGGCGGCCTCGGCGTGATGCGCCAGTTCATCGGCAGCATCCGCGACGGCCGGACCGTCCACGACCTGCTCCTGTCGGTCGCCCCGACGCGGGTCAGAGACGCCGCCGAGCACCTCGCCAAGATCGAGCTCCTCATGATGGAGCGCGACGACGAGAAGACCCAGATGCGCTACGCGCAGGCGATCACCGACTACACCGACGCGGGCGGCTACGACATCGAGGTCCTCTGGGACACCTGCACGATGGCGGCTTTGGGCATCCCGTACGACAACTGCAAGTACCGCGAGGTCAACACCCTCAGCGGCGGGGAGCAGAAACGGCTGGTGCTGGAGGCCCTGCTCCGGGGCCCCGACCAGGTCCTCCTCCTCGACGAGCCCGACAACTACCTCGACGTGCCGGGCAAGCAGTGGCTGGAGCAGGTCCTGCGGGAGACCCAGAAGACCGTCCTGCTGGTCTCGCACGACCGCCAGCTCCTCGCCAACGCCGCCGACCGCATCGTCACGGTCGAGTCGGGCAACATCTGGGTCCACGGCGGCGGCTTCACCACGTACGCCCAGGCCCGCAGAGAGCGCAACGAGCGCCTCGACGAGCTGCGCCGACGGTGGGACGAAGAACACGCCAAGCTGAAGCGCCTGGTCAACATGCTGAAGCAGAAGGCCACCTACAACGACGGCATGTCGGCCGCCTACCACGCGGCCCAGACCCGGCTCCGCAAGTTCGAGGAGGCGGGCCCGCCCGAGATGGCGGCCAAAGACCAGAACATCAACATGCGCCTGCGCGGCGGCCGCACCGGCAAGCGGGCGGTCATCTGCGAAGGCCTGGAGCTCACCGGCCTGATGAAGCCGTTCGACCTGGAGATCTGGTACGGCGAACGCGTGGCCGTGCTGGGCTCCAACGGCTCCGGGAAGTCCCACTTCCTCCGGCTCCTCAGCGGCGACGACGTGAACCACACCGGCGTCGCCCGGCTCGGCGCGCGGGTCATCCCCGGGCACTTCGCCCAGACCCACTCCCACCCCGAGCTGATGAAGCGCACCCCGTGCGAGATCGTGATGACCGAGCACGCCCGGCTCAAGAACGAGGCCATGAAGATCCTGGCCCGCTACGAGCTGGCCGGGACCATCGCCGAGCAGCGCTTCGAGACCCTGTCGGGCGGCCAGCAGGCCCGGCTCCAGATCCTCCTGCTGGAGCTGTCGGGCGCGACGCTGCTGCTCCTCGACGAGCCGACCGACAACCTCGACCTGGCCAGCGCCGAGGCGCTCCAGGAGGGCCTCGACGCCTTCGAGGGGACCGTCATGGCGGTCACCCACGACCGCTGGTTCGCCGCCGACTTCGATCGCTACCTGGTCTTCGGCGCCGATGGGAAGGTCTACGAATCGTCAGAGCCGGTCTGGGACGAGGGGCGGGTCGTCCGCGCGCGTTAAAGATTGGGTCCGCTGTTGGCGGGTCGAGGTGAACGGGCCGCGCGCACGCGTTATCACGGCCTGGTGACGCACCGTATGACAGCCCTGGCCCTGTCGCTCCTCTCCGTGACTCTCCTGGTTTCCGGGTGCTCGGGTGGCGAAGAGGCCAAGAAGACCGAACTCGCCCCGCTCGCGCTGAAGGAGCAGACCTCCTCCGTCGTGCAGGCCAGTGGCGGTTACCTGGTGAACTGGGCGGCCGTGCTCAACAACGGCAACAAGTGGCACTTCGGCGAGAACGCGGTCGCCACGATCACCGGAAAGGACGCCGCCGGCAAGGAGGTCGTCCGGATGGAGCAGCCGCTCGACGCGGTCGCCCCGGGCGGCTCGATGGCGTTCACGGGGGAGGCGCTGGCGGTCGAGAAGCCGGTCAGCGTCAAGATCGACTACAAGCCGGCCTCGTGGCACCAGGCGGCGCGGGTGCCGTCGGCGTACAAGACGTTCCCGGTGAGCCGGGTGTCGACCGAGAAGCTGGGCGCCTCGTCCTACCTGATCACCGGCTACGTCGAGTCGCCCTTCACGCGTCCGGCCGGGAGCCTGGTGGTGACCGGGCTGCTGCGCGACGCCGCGGGCAAGCTGATCGGCGGGGGCACCGCCTTCGTCGACGACGTCCGGCCGGGGGCGAGCCGGCGGTTCATCATCACGGTCGAGAGCGTCAGCGCCGGGGTCGCCGCCGCCACCGCCGTGACGGCGCGCACCTGGGGCGCCACCGCCAAGCCCTATGAGGACCTGGCCGCGGGCGGGGCCGCGCCGATCTTCACACAGGCCCCGAAGACCGCGCCGTTCGCCAAAGACCGGGGCTACACCGTCATCACCGAACAGAAGCCGTGAACCCGTGAGGTTACGGTAATGGCATGACCACCCCCCGTATCGTCCTGTTCGGCGCCACCGGCTACACCGGGCGGCTCACGGCCAAGGCGCTGGTCGCGCTGGGCGCCGAGCCGCTGCTGGCCGGGCGGGACCCCGCCCGGCTGGCCGATCTGGCCTCCTCGCTGCCGGGCACGTTGCCCACGGCGGTGGCCGACGCGACCCGGCCGCGCTCGGTGGCCCGCCTGCTCCGGCCCGGCGACGTGCTGGTCTCCACCGTGGGACCGTTCCTGCGCTGGGGCGACGCGGCGGTCATGGCGGCCATCGAGGCGGGCGCGGTCTACCTCGACTCGACCGGTGAACCCCCCTTCGTCAAGCGCGTCTTCCAGCGCCACGGCCCCGAGGCGGCCGCGGCGGGCGCGACCCTGATCCCCGCCTTCGGGTACGACTACGTCCCCGGCAACCTCGCCGCCGCCCTCGCCCTCCGCAAGGCCGGCAACGACGCGATCAGGGTCGACGTGGGGTACTTCCTGCGCGGCAACGTGGCCAAGAGGGCCAGCGCCGGAACCCGCGCCTCCGCGCTGAGCATGATCCTCGAACCCATGTACGGCTTCCGCGACGGCCGCATCGTCCGGGAGACCGGCCGCACCCGGGCCTTCGCCTTCGGCGCCCGCCGCCGCCACGGCATCGCCATGGGGGCCAGCGAGCACTTCGCCCTGCCGCGCACCCATCCCCGGCTGCGCGAGGTCAACGTCTACCTGGGCTGGCTCGGCGGCCTGACCCGCGCGGCGGGCGTCTTCGCCAGGGCCACCCCGGTGCTGCGGGCGCTGCCCGGCTCGAAGAGGCTCCTGGCGGCCATGGCCGAGAGGGCGGCCCGGTCGGCGAACCTGGAGGCCCCGCCGATCGCCTCCCAGACCATCGCCGAGGCCTACGCCGACGACGGCACCCTGCTCGCCACCGTCCGCCTCAACGGGGGCGACCCCTACGACCTCACCGCCAGGATGCTCGCCTGGGGCGCGACGAGCGCCCTGGTCGGCGGGGTGGGCGGCATCGGCGCGCTCGGCCCGGCCGAGGCGTTCGGCCTCGACGCCCTGGCCGACGGATGCGCGTCCGCCGGGCTGACCCCGTGAATCACCAAGAAACCGCGCGTCGCGGAGGTATCACTCAGCGTTCGTGATATCCCCCGAATAAGGCTCGATCTTTTCTTCCGGGGGGCGATTTCCATGAAGAACCTCAAAGTACGGCCTATGCCTCGATTCGGGCGCGGCACCGCCTCCACGAAAGACCTCATGACCTCCTGGGCCCTCGTCGAGGCGGCGGTGGCGCGGCGCGACGCCCCGTACACCTCGGTCGTCTGGACCGCCCGGCTCGGCTACCTCTCGCTCCCGCTGCTCTTCCTGGGCGGCGTGGGCGTCTTCCTCGCACTGGGCGCGCTGGTCATGGGCGTACGGGCGCTGCGGGAGATCGCCGACGACCACCCCCGGTCGATCAACCGGGGCGTCGTCGAGACCGCCATGGTCTGTGCCGGGGTGACCCTCGCGCTGGGCGCCTCGGCCGCCGCCGCGGCGGGGCTCGCGATCGTGGCCGGCGGGCTGGCGTGAGACCTCACCGGGCGAGACACGGCCGTCCTTCGGCCGTCCGTGTCTCGCTGGCCCTCGCCACGGTCGTGGCGCTCAGCTGCGCCCCGGTCGCCCACGTCGAACCACCGCCGCCGAAGCCGGTGCCGAAGGTCCTGGTGATCGGCGTCGACGGGGTGCGCACCGACCGCGTCCTCACCACTAGGGCGACCTATCTGCGCGCCCTGATGAGCGAGGGCCTCTACGCCACCGGGCACCTCGATCTGGCTCCCGGCGTGAAATCACTGAGCGGTCCGGCGTGGTCGACCATTCTCACCGGCGTCAATCCGGAAAAGCATGGCGTACACGACAACACCTTTAATGGACGCCAATACACGAGATATCCTGATTTCCTGACCCGGCTGGAAAGACTGCGTCCCGATCTCGACACCCTGGCCGTCACCCTGTGGCGGACCTTCTTCGAGACCGGCCTGCTCCACCAGGTCGACTGGCACGCCACCCTGCGCCCCGGCGTCGACTACGCCGAGCACCTCAAGGACGAGATGATCATCCGCCGGATGACCGACCTGATCGCCCGCCACCAGGTCGACGTGGTCTTCCTGCACCTGGTCAACCCCGACAAGGTGGCCCACAAACACGGCCCTCTCGGCTCCGAGTACGTCACCGCGCTCGACACCCTGGACCTCGGCATCGGCCGCCTCGTCGACGCCGTCAGACGACGGCCCACGTACCCGAACGAGAAGTGGTCGGTCATCGTGGTGACCGACCACGGGCACCGCGACGAGGGCGGTCACGGCGGCCTCTCGCCGGAGGAGCTCCAGATCTTCCTGCTCGCCGCGGGCCCCGGAATCCGGCACGAACGCCGCCACGAGGCGAAACTCGTCGACGTCGCGCCGACCGTTTTCGCCCAGTTGGGGATGCGAATTCCGGCCGACTTCGAAGGCGTTCCGCTCGGTGGAGAAAAGTGAGCCGCGGGCGGCCGAAGGCCGACCGTGGCTCGCGCTCATGAATCTGCCCCAAATAACCGGGAAAATAGCGGCGGAGAATGCGGCAGAAATCCTGAACTCCAAGTTACGGATCCATTACCTTCTGTGACATGACCGATCGCGATCTGGTTCAGGCCCTGCGCGCCCGCGATCCGGGTGCTCTCGCCGCTCTCTACGACGCCCACGCCGAAGGCGTCTACCGCTTCTGCTGGTTCCTGCTCGGCTCCGAGGGCGCCCAGGTGGCGTTACGCGACACCATGATCGCCGCCGAGGCCCACATCGACGCCCTGCGCGACCCCGACCGCCTCTACGTCTGGCTGCTCGCGCTGGCCCGCGCCGAGTGCCGGCGAAGGTGGCAGGCCGGGCAGCCGGCCGAGCCCGAAGAGGCTCCCGACGCCGCCGCCTGGCACGCCGTCCACGGCCTGCCCGCGGCCGACCGGGAGATCCTCGAACTGTCCCTGCGCCACGGCTTGGCCGCCGCCGACCTGGGCACGGTCCTCGGCCTGAGCACCCGCCACGCCGAGGCCCTGCGCGAGTCGGCCTCGCTCCGGCTGCAAGACGCGATCACCGCCGAGGTGCTGGCCCGCCGCGACCCCGGCGACTGCCCGGCCCGGTCGGTCCTGGTGGCCGACGCCGAGGGCGGCGACCCCGACGAACGCCGCGCCCGCGTGGTGAACCACATCTTCAGCTGCGAGACCTGCCGCCCCCACCGGGCCCGCCAGGTCTCGGCCGGCAAGGTCTTCGCCCTGCTGCCCCTCCCGGTGATGCCCGACACGGTGCGCGTACGGGTGATGAGCTGCTTCATCGACCCCGAACTGCTGGCCTACCGCCGCTACGTCGCCCGCCGGGCCGGGCCGCTCGACCCCGACGGCTTCCCCGGCACGCAGCAGCGGCGCGGGCGCCACGTGGCCGCGGGCGCGCTGGCGGCCGTGGTCGCCGCGGCCGTGGTGGTCGTGCTGGTCATGCAGGTCACCGGCGACCCGATGGAGAACCGAGGCGGCGTGGCCGCGCCGACCGCCCAGCTCTACACCCCCGCCGCGACCGTCAGCGACTATCCGCCGAAGGTCCCGCCCAAGGTGCCGCCGCCGATCCGCACGCTCGACCCGGTCAAGGAGTCGTCCCAGAGCGCGGTGGCGCGGCCGCGTCCGACCGTGCTCGGCGTCCACTACCCCCGGCCCGAACGCGTCGCCCCGCCGCGCCCCCGTCCCACCAAGACCGCCCAGGGCGAGCCGCAGCACAGCCGCCCGCCGGGCCCCCGTCCGTCACCCACCCCGGTCGCCACGGTCACCCCGGCGGCCGAACCGGTCGACGTCGAAGTGGCCTCCATCCCCCAGCCGGACGACCGCGACCATGAGCACGAGCACGTGAAGGGCGAACACCATGGCCACCGACGGCTTTGCCGTTCGTGATCGCCGGGTCTACCCAGACCTGCCGCCCGCCCCGCTGGCCGACCTCGTCACCAAGGCCCACGAGGCGGCCTGGCCGGTCTGGCTCGACCCGGGGCCCCGGATGCTCCGCGACGTCCTCGACCTCAGCCGCCTCCAGGCCGCCAGGGCCCTGGCCATCCTGACCTGGCTGGCCGAGGGCCAGGCCCCCGACGACATCACCTGGCTGCTGTCCTCCCGCCGCCTCACCGGCCCCCGCCAAGACCGCATGTACGGCGAGGCCGCCCGCCTCCCCGCCCCCGTCCTCAACCTGGTCGTCGCCAACTGGACGTGGGTGCAGAGCACCCCCCACGGCGGCCGGGTCACCGCCCCCTACCTGGCCGGCACCGCCTACCCCGACGACGGCTACGCCGCCGCCCACGCCGCCATCACCCTCGCGCAGATCCACGAACGCCACCCCGAGGCCCGGCCGGCGCTGTCGGTCGCGTGGGCGGCCTGCCGGACCGCCGCCGACTGGTGCAAGGCGGCCGAACTGAGGGCCACCCACGGCGGCGACGCCCCGGTGTTCGCCTACCCGCGCGGCCCCGACCCGGTGACCACGGGCATGCGCCCCTGGATCTCTCGTCTGCTGAAACTCGTGTGACACCCTTTGCCATTGGGGCCGGTGTTCCTTGAGTGACCTGCGGGAATGTGCCTGCGCATGTCGAATCGCAGGTCAAGGGCGCTGCCCGCGACGCTCGTCGTCGCCGGGTTGCTGGCCGGGGCGCCGGGCGAGGCCGCCGCGACGCCGGCCCCCCGCGACACGATCACCGCGCAGGTCCGGGAGCTCGCCCGCAACCAGGTGAAGCTGGCGCGGGCCGAAGATCGCCGCCGTGAGCTCGTCAGAGACGCCGAACGCCTCGTCGAGGCCTACAACGGCGAGCTGGTCAAGGTGCGGCAGGCCCGGGCCGAGCACGCCGAGGTCACCGCCGACCTGCTGGCGGCGGAGCGGACCGTCGAGGAGGCCAGGAGCCGGGCCGCCGCCCTGGCCGCCGACGCCTACGGGGTCGACCTGGCCAACCCGATGATGGCCCTGCCGGGCGCCCCCGACGCGCTGATGCGCCGGGCCAGCCTGGTCACCCAGATCGGCGACGAGCGCGCGGCCGTCATCGACCGCCTCGACGACAGCCGCGAGGTGCTCCGGATCCTGCAGAACCAGGCCGCCGACATGCTCGACGAGGCCCATCGGGCCGCGGCCGAGGCCGAGCGTCTCAAGACGGCCGCGGAGGAGGCCGTGCGGACGCAGCTGGCGGAGACCAGGGAACTGCGCAGGGAGCAGCGTGAGATCGAGGATCGGCTCGACCTGGCCCGGTTCAGGTTCGGCGCGGGCCCGGCTGCTCCCGGCTGGGCGCTCACCGCTGGGGGCGCGGGCGGGGAGGCGGCCCGCTGGGCGCTGGCCCAGCTCGGCAAGCCCTATGTGTGGGCGGCCGACGGCCCGGAGAGCTTCGACTGCTCGGGCCTGACCATGCGGGCCTGGGAACGGGCCGGCGTGCCGCTCGACCACTGGACCGGCACGCAATGGACCGCCGGGCCGCACGTCGAATCAGCCGACCTGCGCCCCGGCGACCTCGTCTTCTTCGGCGACCCCATCCACCACGTCGGCATGTTCATCGGACGCGGCCTGATGGTCCACGCCCCCCAGACGGGAGACGTGGTCCGCATCGCGTCGATGTGGCGGCCCGACTACGTCGGCGCCACGAGACCGGGCTGAGTCAGTGCTTGGCGCGCTTGTAGGAGCGCTCGATCTCGGCCTCGGCCTCGGTCCGGCCGACCCAGTTGGCGCCTTCGACCGACTTGCCGGGCTCAAGGTCCTTGTAGACCTCGAAGAAGTGCTGGATCTCCAGCCGGTCGAACTCCGGGACATGGTGGATGTCGCGGATGTGCTCCTGGCGGGGGTCACGTGAGGGGACGCAGAGGACCTTGTCGTCGCCGCCCTTCTCGTCGGTCATCCGGAACATGCCGACGGCGCGACAGCGGATGAGACACCCGGGGAAAGTCGGTTCCTGGAGGAGGACGAGGGCGTCGAGGGGGTCGCCGTCCTCGCCGAGGGTGTTCTCGATGAAGCCGTAGTCGGCAGGGTACTGAGTGGACGTGAAGAGCATCCGGTCGAGTCGGATCCGGCCGGTCTCATGATCCACTTCATATTTGTTGCGTTGCCCTTTGGGTATCTCAACGACAACGTCGAACTCCACTGCCATTTCCTCCGCTCAAGCCATCCGAGTGGTCCCGGAGTGGCGTTAGTGTCTCGTAGGCGTAACTAGGGAGAGGTCACGTGGTGCGACGCGAGCGTTGGGTGGTTGTCGCCACCCTCGCGCTGCTTCAGATGTTCGTCATCGCCGCGGGCGTCTACCTCGTGGTCAACGGCAACGAGCGGATTCCGATACAGGCCGCGGCCCCCAAACCGGCCCCCACACCGATCGTCACGGCACCGCCTGTTCTGGTCGCCGCGCTCGACGGCCCTCTCCCGGCTAAGAGTACTTTGACCACCCTGCTACGTGACGCCATGGGTGACCCGGGAATCGGGGGCAAGGTCGCAGGTACCGTCATCGACACAGAAACCGGGCAGACGCTGTTCGATGAGGGCTCGACCACCGCGCTGACCCCGGCGTCCACCACCAAAGTGGTCACCGGCGCCGCGGCGCTCGCCTCGATCGGCGCCGATGTGACGTTCGCCACGACGGTCGTCCAGACCGCCCCCGGCAAGATCGTTCTGGTCGGCGGCGGCGATCCGACCCTGGCCGGGCCCAAGGCCGACCCCCGCGACCACTATCCGCGGGCGGCCAGCCTCCAGACGCTCGCCTCCCGCACCGCCAAGGCGCTCAAGGCCGCCGGAGTGAAGTCGGTCACGCTGTCCTACGACGCCTCGCTCTTCCAGGGCCCGGTCACCGCGCCGGGCTGGAAACCGACCTACGTGCCCGAGGGCAGCGCCTCCCCGGTGACCGCGCTGGCCATCGACGAGGGCCGCCTGGTGCCCCGCAACGACGCCCCCCGCTCGGCGAACCCGCCGGCCGACGCGTCCCGGGCGTTCGGCGACCTCCTGGCGAAATACGGCATCAAGGTCGGCAAGACGATCAAGCCCGCCAAGGCGGGCCAGCCCGGCCGGGAACTGGCCCGGGTCGAGTCGGCCCCGGTCTACGCCCTGGTCGAGCGCATGCTGACCGAGAGCGACAACGACCTGGCCGAGGCGCTGGGCCGCCACGTGGCCATCGCCGAGAAGCAGCCGCACACTTACGCCGGTCAGGCCAAGGCCTACCGGGCTGTGCTGACCCGCCTCGGGATCACCCAGGGCGTGGAGGTGCACGACGGCAGCGGCCTGTCGACCGCCAACAAGATCACCCCGGCGGCGCTGGCGAAACTCGTCGCGCTGGGCGCCTCCCCCCAACACCCGCAGCTCCACTCGCTGATCAGCGGAATGCCCGTCGCGGGCTTCACCGGCACCCTCCACGGCCGCTACGGCGAGGCCGACTCGAAGGCCGGAGCCGGATTGGTCCGGGCGAAGACGGGCACGCTCGACGGAGTGAACACACTGACGGGCCTGGTCCACACCGCCGACGGGAGGCTGCTGAGCTTCGCGTTCATGGCCAACGGCGTCACCGACCCCGGCAAGACCGTCAAGGCGCTCGACCGGCTGGCGACCCTGGTCTCGCGCGCCGCCTGAACCGACGACATACGGTGGTGAACATGCAGGTGATCGACTGGGATCTCGCCGTCGCTACCGGAGTCAGGCTCGTCCGCCCGGGGCCACAGGTGAGCCGTGAAGAAGCAAGACAGGCCGTCAGCGAGCTTCGGCGCCTGTCGCGCGAGGCCGAGGTCCACGTCAAGGAGTTCACCGGGATCGACTCGGCGCCTCCTGAGGAGGCCACCGTCGTCGACCGTCCGGGCTGGATCCGGGCCAACGTCGAGGGGTTCAAGGTCGTCCTCGAACCGCTGTCCGAGAAGGTCGGCAACATGCCGGCCATCGTCAGCGCCGTCGGCTCGCGCATCACCGGCGTCGAGGTGGGCGCCGTCCTGGCCTTCCTCGCCAGCCGGGTCCTCGGGCAGTACGAACTGTTCCTGCCGCCCGACCCCGACGGCAACGCCCCGACCGGCCGCCTCACCCTGGTGGCCCCCAACATCGTCAACACCGAGCGCGAGCTGCGCGTCGACCCTCGCGACTTCCGACTCTGGGTCTGCCTCCACGAGGAGACCCACCGGGTCCAGTTCACCGGCGTCCCGTGGCTGCGCGAATACCTCCAGGCCCAGATGAAGGAGTTCCTCACGATCTCCGACATGGACCTGTCGACCCTCCTCGACCGCATGCGCGACGTCACCGACGCGGTCGCCGACGCCTTCCGCGGCGGCGAGGGCAACCTGATCGAGGCCATCCAGACCCCCGAGCAGAAGGCCGTGCTCGACCGGGTGACCGCCGTGATGACCCTGGTCGAGGGCCACGGCGACTACGTGATGGACGCCGTCGGCCCCAGCGTGGTGCCCTCGGTGGCCGAGATCCGGGCCAAGTTCCAGCAGCGCCGCGCGGGCGGTTCCCGCGTCGACCAGGTGATCCGCCGCCTGCTCGGCGTCGACCTCAAGATGAAGCAGTACGCCGAAGGCTCCTCCTTCGTGACCACCGTGGTCGAAGAGGCCGGAATGGATGGCTTCAACCGGGTCTGGACCTCCCCGGAGACCCTGCCCACCCGCCAGGAGATCTCCGATCCCCAGGCGTGGATGCGCCGGGTCCTCGCCACCAACGCGCTGGAGCCTGATCACAAGTCCGCCTGATGGGTCCTCATCCGGCGGTCGCCGACGTCCGCCGCGCGATCCGCGCATCGCTCTCCGACCTCGACAAGGGCAGTCTGGTGCTCGCCGCCTGCAGCGGCGGCGCCGACTCCCTGGCGCTGGCCGCCTGCCTCGGCTTCGTCGCCCCGCGACTCGGCCTCCGCGCCGGGCTGGTCACGGTCGACCACGCCCTGCAGCCCGGTTCCCGGTCAAGAGCCGATGATCTTGTACGTCTGGCGCCCGGCCTGGGCCTGGACTCTTATTCGGAGGCGGTCACCGTCGAGGTCGGCACCCTCGGCGGGCCGGAGGCGGCGGCCCGGATCGCCCGCTACGCCGCCCTCGACGAGGTGTCGGCCCGTCTCGGCGCCGTGATCCTGCTCGGCCACACCCGCGACGACCAGGCCGAGACCGTGCTGCTGCGGCTGGCCAGGGGCAGCGGCTCGCGCTCCCTGTCGGGGATGGCGGAGGTCTCGGGCGTCTACCGGCGGCCACTGCTGGGCGTGAGCCGTACAAGAACGGAAGAGGCCTGCGAAGCACTCGGCCTGAGCCCCTGGCACGACCCCCACAACGACGACCCGCGGTTCACCCGGGTCAAAGTACGGCAAATCTTGCTGCCGCTCCTGGAGTCCGAGCTCGGCCCCGGCATCGCCGACGCGCTCGCCCGCACCGCCCGGCTCTGTCGCGACGACGCCGACGCCCTCGACGACTGGGCCGACCGCGTCTACGCCGAGGCCAGAGACCTCGGCACCGGCCTGTCCACCGCCCTCCTCGCCGAACTGCCCGCGGCGGTACGCCGCCGGGTGATCCACCGGGCCGCCGTCGCCGCCGGGTCGCCGCCCTCGGCCCTCGCGGCCGTGCACATCGAGGAGGCCGAGCGGCTGATCACCAGCTGGACGGGGCAGAAGGGGGTGGACCTACCCGGAGGGGTGGGTGTGGTTCGCCGATATGGCAGGCTGATGTTCACCAGCTCCCTCTCGTAAGGAATTCGCAGGTGGACGCAGCCGACATGGGCAGAGACCTGTCCAGGGTCCTCATCTCCGAGGAAGAGCTCCAGACCAAGATCAGGGAACTCGCCGGGAAGATCGACGCCGACTATGCGGGCCACGAGCTGCTCATCGTCGGGGTGCTGAAGGGCGCCGTCATGGTGATGGCCGACCTGGCCCGCGCGCTCCACGTGCCCGTCCAGATGGACTGGATGGCGGTGTCGTCCTACGGCGCCGGCACCAAGTCGTCGGGCGTGGTGCGGGTGCTGAAAGACCTCGACACCGACATCGCCGGTCGTCACGTGCTGGTCGTCGAGGACATCATCGACTCGGGCCTGACCCTGTCGTGGCTGCTCAACAACCTCCAGTCGCGCAACCCGGCCTCCGTCGAGATCTGCACCCTGCTCCGCAAGCCCGACGCGGTGAAGGTGCCCCTCGACGTCAAATATGTGGGTTTCGACATCCCCAACGAGTTCGTCATCGGCTACGGGCTCGACTACGCCGAGCGCTATCGAAACCTCCCATTCATCGGCACTCTCGCGCCACATGTCTATGGCGGCGAATAAGCCCTGAGCGAAGTGGCCCCTCCGGAGGCTTGATATTTGCTCTCCGCGAAGGGAACACGCCTGTCCCTGACGTACGTTGGATGAGCAATGCCCGAGCCTGCCGGGCGGTGACCCTCACCGGCGGCTCGGTGTACCTTCTGATAACCCGGGGGCGGCCCTGGGTAGTCAGAAGGAGCGGCAAAGGGTGCCGCGACCCCCTTTACCCAAAGGGGGCCAGGCCTTGGTCAGGAAGGGACGGGCCCGCCGGGGTTCCGCATCGGATGGATCTCAAGCGATTTACACGTGGGCCACTGCTGTGGATCCTGGGCATCGTCGTGCTTCTGCTGCTCGTCACGACGTTGATGAACACCGGCGGCAATTACACCACCGCCGACACCTCCACTGTTCTCCAGCAGATCAACAGCGGCAATGTGGTCAGCGCCAAGGTGACCGACAGAGACCAGGTCGCCGCGGTGACCCTGGCCAAGCCCATTCAGGTCGGCGGCAAGTCGACCGACCGCATCCAGGCTTCCTGGGTGACCGGTCAGGGCGTCCAGATCACTGAGGCGCTCGCGAAGGCGAACCCGAAGAACGGGTGGACGGTCGAGGTTCCCAAGGAGAACTTCTTCGTCACCCTGCTCATGAGTTTCCTGCCGATCATTCTGATCGTGCTCTTCTTCTTGTTCTTCCTGAACCAGATGCAGGGCGGCGGCTCCCGGGTGATGAACTTCGGCAAGTCGAAGGCCAAGCTCATCACGAAGGACACGCCGAAGACCACGTTCGCCGACGTGGCCGGAGCCGACGAGGCCATCGAGGAGCTCCAGGAGATCAAGGAGTTCTTGCAGGCACCGGCGAAGTTCCAGGCCATCGGCGCGAAGATCCCCAAGGGCGTCCTGCTCTACGGCCCGCCCGGAACCGGTAAGACCCTGCTCGCCAGGGCCGTGGCCGGCGAGGCCGGGGTGCCGTTCTACTCGATCTCCGGTTCCGACTTCGTCGAGATGTTCGTGGGTGTCGGCGCGAGCCGCGTCCGCGACCTGTTCGAGCAGGCCAAGGCCAACGCCCCCGCCATCATCTTCATCGACGAGATCGACGCCGTCGGCCGTCACCGCGGCGCGGGTCTCGGCGGTGGTCACGACGAGCGCGAGCAGACGCTGAACCAGCTCCTCGTCGAGATGGACGGCTTCGACGTCAAGGGCGGCGTGATCCTCATCGCCGCGACGAACCGGCCCGACATCCTCGACCCGGCGCTGCTGCGTCCCGGCCGGTTCGACCGGCAGGTCACCGTCGACCGTCCCGACCTCGAGGGCCGTAAGGGCATCCTCAAGGTGCACGGCCGCGGCAAGCCGTTCGCCGAAGGCGTCGACCTCGACGTCATCGCCCGCCGGACGCCCGGTTTCACCGGCGCCGACCTGGCCAACGTGATCAACGAGGCGGCGCTGCTGACGGCCCGCCAGGACAAGAAGCTCATCACGATGGAGATCCTCGAAGAGTCGATCGACCGCGTGATGGCCGGCCCCGAGCGCAAGTCGCGGGTCATGTCCGACCAGGAGAAGAAGATCATCGCGTACCACGAGGGCGGCCACGCCCTGGTGGCCCACGCGCTGCCCAACTCCGACCCGGTCCACAAGATCACGATCCTGTCGCGCGGCCGCGCCCTCGGTTACACGATGACGCTGCCGATGGAAGACAAGTTCCTGGCCACCCGCTCCGAGATGAACGACCAGCTCGCGATGCTGCTGGGTGGCCGCACGGCCGAGGAGCTCGTCTTCCACGAGCCCACGACCGGCGCCTCCAACGACATCGAGAAGGCGACCTCCATCGCCCGCCGCATGGTGACCGAATACGGCATGAGCGAGAAGCTCGGCGCCCGTAAGTTCGGCTCCGGCAACGGCGAGGTCTTCCTCGGCCGCGAGATGGGCCACGAGCGCGACTACTCCGAGCAGATCGCGTCGTCGATCGACGACGAGGTCCGCCGCCTGATCGAGTCGGCACACGACGCGGCCTGGGAGATCCTGGTCGAATACCGTGACGTGCTCGACAACCTGGTGCTGGAGCTGATGGAGAAGGAGACCCTGTCCCGCGAGCAGGTGCTGGAGATCTTCAGCCCGATCGTGGTCAGGGAGAAGCGTCCGTCCTACGCCGGTTACGGCAAGCGGCTGCCCTCCGACCGTCCTCCGGTCATCACGCCCAAGGAGGTCGCCGCGGCCAACGGTCACGGCGCCCCCGCCATCGCCTCCGGCAACGGCTCGCCCGTCGCGCAGCCCGCACCCCAAAAGGACGAGGCGTAAGAAAAGTGGTTGGCAAGCCTCTCCAGGTCGACAACGCCCGGATCGAAGCGGCCGTACGCGAGATTCTCATCGCGATCGGCGAAGATCCGGGCCGTGAGGGCCTGGTCGAGACCCCGGCGCGCGTCGCCCGAGCCTACGCGGAGCAGTTCGCGGGGCTCGGGCAGAGGCCGGAAGACGTACTCACGACGGTGTTCGACGCCGACCACGACGAGATGGTCCTGGTGCGCGACATCGAGATCTACTCCACGTGCGAACACCACCTGGTGCCCTTCCACGGGGTGGCCCACATCGGCTACATCCCCAACGACAAGGGCCAGGTGACGGGCCTGTCGAAGCTGGCCCGGCTGGCCGACCTCTACGCCCGCAGGCCCCAGGTCCAGGAGCGGCTGACCTCCCAGGTCGCCGACGCCCTCATGGAGGTCCTGAAACCCCGCGGCGCGATCGTGGTCATCGAGGCCGAGCACATGTGCATGACCATGCGGGGCGTCCGCAAACCGGGCGCCAAGACGATCACCTCGGCGGTCCGCGGCATCTTCCGCGAAGACGACAAGACCCGCGCCGAGGCGATGTCGCTGATCATCGGCCGCTAGTTTTCGATCGTTATCCACAGGTGGCCCCCGGGCGGCGGATCGAGATGCCGGAACGCCTAGGCTTGATCCCGATCGACCACATGAGGAGCCGTTGATGAGCGCGTTCACCGTGCCGGGGCTGCCCGATGCCGGGCGCTGCCTCGTCATGGGCGTGGTCAACGTCACCCCCGACTCCTTCTCCGACGGCGGCCGATGGTTCGACCCCGAGATCGCCATCGCCCACGGCCTGGCCCTGGTCGAGCAGGGTGCCGACATCGTCGACGTCGGCGGGGAGTCGACCCGTCCCGGGGCCGCCCGGGTCTCCCTCGACGAGGAGCTGCGCCGGGTCGAGCCGGTGATCCGCGCCCTGTCCGCCGAGGGCGTGGTCGTCAGCGTCGACACCATGCGCGCCGAGGTCGCCGAGGTGGCCGTGGCAGCCGGGGCCCGGCTGGTCAACGACGTGAGCGGCGGCCTGGCCGACCCGGTGATGCCCCGGGTGGTGGCCGCCTCCGGCGTCGCCTACGTGGTGATGCACTGGCGCGGCCACAGCAGAGACATGGAGAGCCGGGCGATCTACAGCGACGTGGTCACCGAGGTGAGTGAAGAGCTGCGCAAGCGCGTCGACTCGGTGCTCGCCGAGGGCGTCCGCGAGGAGCAGCTGATCCTCGACCCCGGTCTGGGGTTCTCCAAACAGGCCGACCACAACTGGGCGCTCCTGGCCGGTCTCGACCGCCTCCGGGAACTGGGCCGTCCCTTGATCATCGGGGCGTCCCGCAAACGCTTCCTGGGCCGGCTGCTCGCCGGTCCCGACGGCGAACCCCGCCCGTTCGCCGAGAACGACGACGCGACCCTGGCGGTCACCGCGCTCGCCGCCCGAGACGGCGCCTGGTGCGTTCGCGTCCACGACGTCCGACCCAACGCCGACGCCGTACGGGTTGCCGCGGCGTGGAGGGCAGCCGATGAAAGAGGTTGAAGACCTCAACCAGGCCTTTTACGCCGCGATCGAAAGCGCCGACCTGGATCGGATGTCCGAGATCTGGGTGGAGGACGTGCCTGACCACCTGGTGGCGATGTGCGTCCATCCCGGGTGGCCGATGCTGTCGGGTCGTGGCGAGGTGCTGCGGTCGTGGGCGCTGATCATGGCCAACACGCCTTATATCCAGTTTGTGCTTACTGACGTACAAACGACGGTTTTAGGGAATGTGGCGGTGCTGACCTGCGCCGAGAACATCCTGACGGCGGCCGACGCCGAAGACGTGGGGGACACGGGGTTCGCCGCCGGGCGCGTGGTGGCGACGAACACGTTCGTGAAGACGGCGGGTGGCTGGAGACTGTGGCACCACCACGGGTCGCCGGTATTGCAGACGGGCGACGACGAGGAAGAAGAAGAGACGCCCTGACCTGAGCGGTTCCTTGCTTTCGATTGGGCCTGCGACTTGCGCTCAGGGGTGCCGTTCTCAAGCCGATGAACTGGTTGCGGCACGGGTGGTCGGCGCGGTGCGAGCTAGACCACGCGACGCGGGTGAGGGGCAGGCCGCAGGGCTCTACGTTCGGGCATGTGCTGGGGTGGGGCGTTGAGTGCGATGGCGTGCTGTTTGGCTTAAGGGCGTGCACAGTCTGGGTCTTGGCGGCCTGATGCGGGGAATTAGGTGGGGTCTGCGCTTGTAGGCGGAGGACCCTGGTGGGCTGGCATGCGCTGGTTTGTGTGAATGGCGTGCCTTTGAGCGCTGGGCTGTGCGGCAATTCCCGTCTGGTGAGTGATGCGGGCTTTTGGATTCGGGTGTGGGCGGAATGGTTCTGCGTCTTCCGGCCGCGCATTGCCAAACTTGGGGCACCCGACGCACATGCGTCATCACGTCGCCTAGATCGGTGGTTGTGCGGTATTTGGTGCAGCTCCAAGACGGTCGGCGTCGTTCAGAGCCCTCCAGGTCGCCGTTCTGGCCGGGTGGCTGTGCAGAGGGGCCGTGGTTGCCGACGGCGCTTGCTCGCGCCCTGTGGGGCCCTGGGAAGGGGGCGGGGCTTGGTTGGTGGTGGATGGGTTGGGTTTTTGGGGTTTCGTGGAATGTGGGTTCGGGCGGGGGGCGTTGTGGTCGTCGGAATCGGTTGGCTGTAGAAAGTGATCTCGGGCAGGAAGCCCGGAGGAGATCGGTGCGGAGGTGTCGTGGGCCTCGATACGGTGAGCTTGAAAGGGCTTCGGGCCAGGGGGCGGCATGGCTGCCTGCCCGCTGAGCGTGAGCTGGGGCAGGAGTTCGTCGTCGACGCGACGCTGTTCCTCGATGTGCGGCCGGCGGCGGCCGGTGACGATCTGACCAAGACCGTCGACTACGGGGCGCTGGCGCTCGAGCTGGTGGCCGTGGTCGAGGGGGAGCCGGTCGATCTCATCGAGACGCTGGCCGAGCGGTTGGCGGCGGTCTGTCTGCGCTATGAGCTGGTGGAGAACGTCGAGCTCAGTGTGCACAAGCCGGCGGCGCCGATCCCCCTGCCGTTCGACGACGTGGTGGTGACGGTCAGGAGGTCGCGGTGAGGGTCGTCTTCTCGCTCGGCTCCAACCTCGGGCAGCGGATGGACTATCTGCAGAGCGGTCTCGACGCGCTGTTCGACGCGCCCGGCATGTCGTTCGTGGCGCTGTCGCCGGTCTATGAGACCGATCCCGTCGGCGGGCCCTCGCAGGGGGCCTTTCTGAACGCCGTGGTGATCGCCGAGAGCTCGCTCGACCCCCGGACCCTGCTCGACCGGGCCCTCGGGGTGGAAGACGCGTTCGGGCGGGTCCGGAAGGAGCACTGGGGGCCGCGCACCCTCGACGTCGACATCATCATGGTCGGCAGCCTCATGTCCGACGAGGCCGAACTCATCCTGCCTCATCCGCGCGCCCACGAAAGGGCCTTCGTGCTGGTGCCGTGGGCGCAGGCCGACGCCTCGGCGGTGCTGCCGGGGCGGGGGTCGGTGGCGGCGTTGCTGGCCGGTCTCGACCAGAGCGGCGTGCGCCTCCGGGCTGACCTGTCACTGGAACCCCCGCTTTAGGAGTCTTGTCGTGAAGCCCAGCAATCCCGGTGTGCTCGTCGGCGTCGTGGTCGTGTTCGCCGTCGTGACCTGGGCGTTTCTGCAGGGGGCCTATGCGAGTCTGCCGCAGGTGCCGTGGACGGCCATCCCCACGTTCCTGCTGCTGGCGATCGGGGAGGCGTACACGGGGTGGCTGACCCGGGGGCGGATCATGCGGAAAGAGGACACCACTCCGCCTGAGCCCCTGGTGGTGGCGCGGCTCGCGGCGCTGGCCAAGGCGACGGCGCTCGCGGGGGCGGCGTTCGCGGGGGTGTTCGCGGGCTTCTTCATCCACACCCTGGGGATGTTCGACATCCCCGGGCCCCGGCAGGACGCGCTCGTGTCCGCCGGGTCGCTGCTCTCGGCCGTGCTGCTGGTGTGCGCGGCGCTCTACCTGGAGTTCTGCTGCCGGATTCCGGGCGACGAGAACGGCCAGAACCAGCGGCCCGCCTGATCATTTGTCGATGTCGCCGACGACGAAGAACATCGATCCCAGGATGGCGACCATGTCGGCCACCAGGTGGCCCGGCAGCATCTCGCGGAGGACCTGGATGTTGTTGAAGCTGGCGCTGCGCAGCTTCAGCCGCCACGGCGTCTTCTCGCCCCGGCTGACCAGGTAGTAGCCGTTGATGCCCAGGGGGCTCTCGGTCCAGGCGTAGGTGTGGCCTTCGGGGACCTTCAGGATCTTGGGGAGCCGCTGGTTGATCGGGCCGGGCGGCAGGTCGGCGAGCCGGTCGAGGCAGGCGTCGGCCAGGTCCAGCGAGACTTTGACCTGGTCGAACAGGACCTCGAAGCGGGCGTGGCAGTCGCCCGCCTCCCGGGTCACGACCTTGACCGGAAGCTCTCCGTAGGCCAGGTAGGGGTCGTCGCGCCGCAGGTCCCAGTCGACGCCCGACGCGCGGGCGATGGGGCCGCTGACGCCGTACTGGCGGATCGTCTCGGGGGTCAGGACGCCGACGCCCCGGGTGCGGGCCAGGAAGATCTCGTTGCCGGAGATCAGGTTCTCGATGTCGGGGAGGCGGCGGCGTACGTCGGCGACGGCCTGGCGGGTGCGGGACATCCAGCCTTCGGGGAGTTCCTCCTTCAGGCCCCCGACGCGGTTGAACATGTAGTGCATCCGGCCGCCGGAGATCTCCTCCATGACCGCCTGGAGGGTCTCGCGCTCGCGGAAGGCGTAGAAGACCGGGGTGATGGCGCCCAGTTCGAGGGGGTAGCTGCCGAGGAACATCAGGTGGTTCAGGACGCGGTTGAGCTCGGCCAGCAGAGTGCGGGCCCAGACGGCCCTGACGGGGACCTCCATGCCGAGCATGCGCTCCACCGCGATGACCACGCCGAGTTCGTTGGCGAAGGCCGAGAGCCAGTCGTGGCGGTTGGCCAGGACGATGATCTGGCGGTAGTCGCGGACCTCGAAGAGTTTCTCGGTGCCCCGGTGCATGTAGCCGATGATCGGCTCGGCGGTGCCGATGCGTTCGCCGTCGAGGGTGAGGCGGAGCCTCAGCACCCCGTGGGTCGACGGGTGCTGGGGGCCGATGTTGAGGATCATGTCCTCGGTCGCGAGTTCTTTGGCGCCCGCGCCCATGCCGACCACGATCTCGCTCATGGTGTCATCGTGCCACGGCCCGTTTAGCATGTGAAATGTGCGGTTTGACCCTTGGAACCCGGATTTCGTGGCCCATCCTTACGACGTTTACGCTGATCTTCGCGCCGACGGGCCGGTTCACCACTTCGACAAGACCGACCAATATCTGATCCCGCGTTACGAGGACGTCAACGCCCTCCTGCGCGATCGGCGCCTCGGGCGGTCGTACCTCCATCTCGACGACCACTCCGTCTTCGGGCACGAGCCGGAGCCGGAGTTCCAGGAGCCGTTCTGGCGGGTGGTCCGGGCGGGGATGCTCGACGTCGAGCCGCCCATCCACACGCGGCTGCGGCGGCTGGTGTCCAAGGCGTTCACGCCGCGCATGGTCGAGGCGCTGCGGCCCCGGATCAAGACGATGGCCACCGACCTGGCCGACGCGCTGGCCGCCAAGGGCGGCGGCGACCTGATCGCCGAGGTCGCCGAGCCGCTGCCGGTGACGGTGATCGCCGAGATGCTGGGCGTGCCCGAGCAGGACCGGCCCTACCTGCGGCCGTGGTCGGCCGACATCTGCGGCATGTACGAGCTCAACCCGTCCCTCGAAGCCCAGCACACCGCCGCGCGGGCGGCCGAGGAGTTCGCCTCCTATCTGCGCGACCTGTCCCGGGTCAGGGCCGGGAACCCGGGCGACGACCTGATCAGCGCGCTCACCCAGGTCGGGCTCACGGAAGACGAGCTGATCGGCACCTGCGTGCTGCTGCTCAACGCCGGGCACGAGGCGACGGTCAACGTGACCGGCAACGGCTGGTGGTCGCTGTTCCGCAACCCCGCCGAGCTGGAGCGGCTGCGTGAAGACCGGTCGCTGCTGCCGACGGCGGTCGAGGAGATGATGCGCTGGGACACGCCGCTGCAGATGTTCGAGCGGTGGGTGCTGGAGGACATCGAGGTCGGCGGCACCCCGATCCCGCGCGGCAGCGAGGTGGCCCTGCTGTTCGGCTCGGCCAACCGCGACCCGTCGGTGTTCGCCGAACCCGACCGCTTCGACGCCGGGCGTACCGACAATCCGCACATCTCGTTCGGGGCGGGCATCCACTTCTGCCTGGGCGCGCCGCTGGCCCGCATCGAGCTCATCGAGTCGTTCGGCGCCCTTCTCGACAGGGGGATCGACCTGGTCGAGGAGCCGACCTGGAAGCCCGGCTACGTGATCCGCGGCCTCACCGAACTGCGGGTGTCCACAAGCTGATTCCGTTACGGCTCCGCCTACCCGGGCACCGCCCGCCGCACCTGGTTCGCGCCGTAGCCGGCGCCACGCTCCGGTTGTCCACAGGCTGTGGACAACCGGGCTCGTGCACTCAGTGTGTGGCGGGTTTGGCCTTGGTCAGCGCCGCCACCAGCGGGGCGGTCAACCGGGCCGCCAGCGGGCCGAAGGCCGCCAGGATCAGCACATAGGCCGCGGCGAGCGGCCCCAGGTCGGGATGGGCCCCGGCCGCCACGGCCAGCCCCGCGATGACGATGTTGAACTCGCCTCTGGGGATGAGCGCGATGCCGGCGCGGACCCGGCCGGCCCGGCCGATGCCCGCCCGCCGGGCCGCGAAGGCGCCGGTGGCGAGCTTGGTGACCATGCTGACGAAGGCCAGGATCGCAGCCAGCCACAGCACGGGAACGATCTTCGCCGGGTCGGTCTGGAGACCGAAGAAGACGAAGAAGACCGCCGCGAAGAGGTCTCTGATGGGCATCAGGAGCGCCCGCGCGTCGTGGGCCAGCTCGCCCGACAGGGCGATCCCGACCAGGAACGCGCCGACCGCCGCCGAGACCTGGAGCTGCTGGGCGAGGCCGGCGACCAGCATGGCCAGGCCGATGACCTTCAGCAGCAGCACCTCGGAGTTCGGGCTGGCGACGAACTTCTCGATCCAGTCGCCGAACTTCAGCGCCACGACCAGGACCACCGTCACGGTCGCCAGGGCGATCGCGACCGTGATCGCGCCGCTCAGCAGCGACACCCCGGCCAGCAGGGCGGTCAGGATCGGCAGGTAGAGCGCCATCGTCAGGTCTTCGAACACCAGCAGCGACAGCACGACCGGCGTCTCGCGGTTACCGATCCAGCCCAGGTCCGACAGGACCTTCGCGGTGATGCCCGACGACGTCGCGTAGGTGACGCCGGCCATCGCGACCGCCGCGACCGGGCCCCAGCCGAGCAGCAGCGCGGCGATGGCCCCGGGGGCCGCGTTCAGGACCAGGTCGACCAGGCCGCTGGGCGCGTTGCTCTTGAGGCTGGTCATGAGTTCGTCGGCGTTGTACTCCAGGCCCAGGGTGAGCAGCAGGAGGATCACGCCGAGTTCGGCGCCGGTGGCGATGAACTCCTCGCTGGTCGCGAGCGGCAGGATGCCGCCCGTGCCGAAGGCGAGGCCGGCGACGAGGTAGAGCGGGATCGGCGAGATGCCGACGCGGAGGGCCAGGGCCCCGAGGATGCCGAGCGCGAGGATGACCCCGCCGAGCTCAAGGAAAAGTATCGCGGTGTGGTGCACCCGGTGACCTACCCGTCAGCCAGGATGTCGGCGACCGCCGCGGTGTTCTCGGCGTCGCCGACCACCACGACCACGTCTCCGGCCCGGAACCCGAAATCGGGCGTCGGGCTGGCGTGCACCTGATCACCGCGCACCACGGCCACCACGGAGGCGCCGGTGCGGGTGCGGATGCGGGCGTCTCCGAGCGTGCGGCCCTCGTAGGGCGAGCTCGGGGTCACCGGGATCTGCACGCTGACCAGGCCTTCGACCTCGCGGTGGAGGGCGTTGAGACGCTGGACGATGCGGGGAGCGCCGAGGAGTTCGACGAGGGCGTCGGCCTCTTCGTCGGTGAGCTGGACGCTCTCACATGCCCGATCAGGATCGTCGCGGTCGTAGATGATCAGATCGCGTCTGCCGGAACGGTGGGACACGATGCCGATGCGACGGCCCGTGTGGGTCGTGAACTCGTGTTTGAGGCCGATTCCTGGCAATGCGGTCTGCTCGATCTCCACGCCCTTTACCGTACCTGCTCCAACCAGCCGAAACCTCCCAGCCCTCGGGGGTCTATGAGCTCCGCTTCGGCCGAGGCGCGGGCCAGCGCCCGCAGGTAGCCGCGCGGATCCTCCGAGGCCAGCGCCAGCGGCGGACGGGCGCCGGTCAGGCCCAGGTCGCGCAGGGCCTCGCGCTGGGTGGTGAGCCGGCCCTCTCCCCGGGCGCAGGCGTCGAGGGCGACGTGGGCGGTGATGTCACAGGTCCCGTCCGGTATGGGAGCCACCGCGTGGCCGTCTCGGTAGCCGGTCAGGGTGCCCAGATCGGGGCGGTCGGCCAGGGTGTGGGCGTAGTCGACGGCGACGCACACGCCACGCGAGAGGCGTACGAGAAGGGATTGCCACGCCTCGTCGCGCGGACGGCCGATCTCGGCGCGCAACCCGACGCGGGGGAGCGGCCACCAGGCGGCGAGCCAGGCGAGGTCGGCGGGCTCGGTGAGCAGGGGCCCCAGGCGCTCGGTTCCCGTCTCAGGGTCGACCAGGACGACCCTGGGGCCCTCGTGGGTCTGCTCGACCACGTCGAGCGGCACGTTGTCGAGCCACTCGTTGGCCACGACCAGACCGGTGATCTCCCCGGGGGCCTCCTCGGCCCACTCGATCTCCGCGGGGAGGCCGGGCGGCCGCGACGCCACCTCGACCGCCGTCACGCGGAGCCGGTCGCCGCCGAACGCCGCCAGCACCCCCGCCGCCAGGCGCCCGTCACCGGCCCCCATGTCGACGAAGTCGAGCCGCGCCGGACGCCCGAGCCGCGCGTCGACCCGGTCGAGCAGCCGGGCCACGGCCTCGGCGAAAATCGGGGAGGCATGGACGGACGTGCGGAAATGCGCCGAAGGGCGCTCCTTCAGGTAGAACCCGCCGTCTCCGTAGAGCGCCCGATGGGTCGCCTCCCGCCACGAAACCCACATCCGCACGACCCTACCCACGAAGCGGTGTCCGAATGTGGACACTCTTGATCGCCGCGACCCCCCGACCCTTACGGCTTCCAGTAACTCCCCGCCGTTACTCTGGCGGTCGGGAGGACGGCATGGACACAAGCGATCGCCCCGCGCGACTCAACGTGGGGGTGCTCGGGGCCGGACGGGTGGGTTCCGTTCTCGGTGCCGCTTTGGCCCAGGCGGGACACCGGGTGGTGGCCGCCAGCGGAGTATCCGACGCGTCCCAGCGACGCGCGAACGACCTGCTGGGCGTCGACCTGAGCAGGCCCGACGAGGTCATGCGCAAGGCCGAACTGATCCTGCTGACGGTGCCCGACGACGTGTTGCCCGGTCTGGTGTCCGGGCTCGCGGCCACCGGCGCCGACCTGCGGGGCAAGCTGCTGATGCACGCCAGCGGGGCCTACGGCCTGGGCGTGCTGCAGCCCGCGACCGACGTGGGCGCGCTGCCGCTGGCGCTCCACCCGGTGATGACCTTCACCGGTCGCGGCGACGACTTCGGCCGGCTGAACGGCTGCACCTTCGGGGTGACCGCGCCCGAGCAGCTGCGGCCGGTGGCCGAGGCGCTGGTGATCGAGATGGGCGGCGAGCCGGTCTGGATCAACGACCGCGACCGCCCGCTCTACCACGCGGCCGTCGCGGGGGCCGCCAACCACATGGTCACGCTGATCGCCGAGTCGCAGGACCTGCTGTCGCGCATCGGGGTCGAGCACCCCGGCCGGATGCTGGGTCCCCTGCTGGGGGCCGCGCTCGACAACGTGCTGCGGCTGGGGATCACCGGGCTGACCGGGCCGGTGGTCCGGGGAGACGCCGAGACGGTACGCAAACACGTCGACGCCCTGATCCTGGCGGCGCCCGAGGCGGCCGACGCGTACATCGCGCTGGCCCGGCTGACCGCCGACCGCGCCCTGGCCGCGGGTCTGTTGAAGCCTGAGGCGGCCGAACGGCTCCTCGACGCGCTGGGAGGCAACATATGGACCTGACGGTCGCCGGTAACCGCGCGGAGCTCGCGGGCGCGCGACGGCCCGGCTCCTACGCGCTGGTGCCCACGATGGGCGCCCTGCACGACGGCCACCGATCGCTGATCCGGCTGGCCCACGAGCAGGCCGACCACGTGATCGTCAGCATCTTCGTCAACCCGCTCCAGTTCGGGCCGGGCGAGGACTTCGGGCGCTATCCCCGTACGTTCGAGCACGACCTGGAGGTCTGCGGCGAAGAGGGCGTGAGCGTCGTGTTCGCGCCCGCCGTCGAGGACATGTACCTGCCCGACCGGCAGGTCTCGGTGTCGGCCGGGGCGATGGGGACGGTCGCCGAGGGCGCGTTCCGGCCGGGGCACTTCGACGGAGTGCTTACGGTGGTGCTGAAGCTGTTCAACCTGACCCGGCCCGACGTGGCCGTGTTCGGCCAGAAGGACGCGCAGCAGCTCGCCCTGATCCGCCGGATGGTCGCCGACCTCGACGTCCCCGTGACGATCGTGGCCGGTCAGACCGTCAGAGAGCCCGACGGCCTGGCCCTGTCGAGCCGCAACCGCTACCTGTCGCCCGACGACCGGGCCACGGCGCTCTACCTGTCGAAGGCCCTGCGCGCCGGCGCGGCCAGCCCCCACCGGGCCAAGGAGGCCGCGAAGGCGGTGCTCGAAGAGGCCGCCCGGCTCAAGCCCCCGCTGCTGCTCGACTACCTGACGCTGGCCGACCCCGCCACGTTCGACGAGGTCCCCGCGGGCCACCGGGGGGAGGCGATCCTCGCGGTGGCGGCCAAGGTCGGGACGACCCGCCTGATCGACAACGTTGTGCTGACTGTCTGAAGCGAGACGCGGACGGCCGGAGGCCGGCCGTGGCTCGCGTAGTGAATCTGCCTCGAGAACAGGACCGCGATGCTCAGGACCATGCTCACGGCCAAGATCCACCGGGCCACCGTGACCCAGGCCGACCTCCACTACGTGGGGTCGCTGACGGTCGACGAAGACCTGCTGGACGCGGCCGGCCTGCTGGCCGGTGAGCAGGTCCACGTCGTCGACGTCGACAACGGGGCGCGGCTTGTGACGTACACCATTCCGGGCCCCCGGGGCTCGGGGATCATCGGCATCAACGGCGCCGCCGCCCGCCTGGTCTCGCCGGGCGACCTGGTGATCATCATCGCGTACGGCCAGCTCACCGACGCCGAGGCGCGGGTGCACACGCCCCGGGTGGTGCACGTCGACCGAAACAACCGCATCGTCGATCTTGGCGCCGATTTGGCCGAGACGTTGCTTCCCGGCCTCGACAGAGGCGACGAAGTGGCCACCCGGGGATGAGCCCTTTCGTCGCGGGCGTTATCGTCATATTGACGAAAGGGGCTCGCGATGACCGACACCACCCTCCCCCGCAGACTGACCGCGCCGCCTCCCGGCTGGACGACGTCCGCCGACGTGGTCGTGGTCGGCTCCGGGATCGCGGGCCTGACCGTGGCGCTGCGCTACACCGAGCTCACCCCGGCCGGTCGCGTGCTCGTCGTCACCAAAGACGTCCTGTCGGCCGGATCGACCCAGTGGGCCCAGGGCGGCATCGCCGCCGTGCTGGCCCCCGGCGACACCCCTGACGAGCACCTGAGCGACACCCTGCTGGCCGGGGCCGGGCTCTGCGACGAGGAGGCGGTGCGGGTCCTGGTCACCGAGGGCCCCGACGCGCTCAAGCGCCTGATGGAGCACGGCGCCCGCTTCGACCGCGACGACCGCGGCGAGCTCCAGCTCACCCGCGAGGGCGGCCACCGCCGCAACCGGATCGTCCACGCGGGCGGCGACGCCACCGGCGCCGAGGTCCAGCGGGCCCTCATCGAGGCGGCCGCCCACGAGCCGCGCATCGAGATCATCGAACACGCGCTGGTCCTCGACCTGCTCACCGACGCCCAGGGCCGCGCCTGCGGGATCACCCTCCACGTGATGGGCGAGGGCGCCCGCGACGGCGTGGGCGCGGTCAGGGCGGGCGCGGTGGTCCTGGCGAGCGGCGGCATGGGCCAGGTGTACGCCTCCACGACCAACCCCCTGGTCTCCACCGGCGACGGGGTGGCGCTGGCGCTGCGCGCGGGGGCGGTCGTCCGCGACCTGGAGTTCGTCCAGTTCCACCCGACGGTCCTGTGGCTCGGCCACGAGTCGACCGGGCAACAGCCGCTGGTCAGCGAGGCGGTCAGGGGCGAGGGCGCGGTACTGATCGATTCCACCGGCGAGCGGTTCATGGCCGGCGTCCACGAGCTGGCCGATCTGGCCCCCCGCGACGTCGTGGCCAAGGCGATCATGCGGCGGATGGCCGAGACCGGCGACGACCACGTCTACCTCGACGCGCGGAGCTTCGGCGAGGAGAAGTGGCAGGCCCGGTTCCCCACGATCCTCGCGGTCTGCCGGGAGCACGGCATCGACCCGGTGACCGAGCCGATCCCGGTCGCCCCTGCGGCCCACTACGCCAGCGGCGGCGTCCGGACCGACCTGTTCGGGCGGACCAGCGTCCCGGGCCTCTACGCGTGCGGTGAGACGGCCTGCACGGGGGTCCACGGGGCGAACCGGCTGGCGTCTAACTCCCTGCTCGAAGGGCTCGTGTACGCCGAACGCATCGCCTCCGATCTGATCACGCCCCGCGCGGTGCCGGGGGCCGATGTCTCCGACGTACAAAGCGGACTCATCGACCCGCGCACGCGGGGCCGGGTCCAGGCGTTCATGAGCCGGGGCGCCGGGGTACTGCGCAGCGTGGAGAGCCTTTCCGGAGTCGCCAAGGCACTGCGCGACGCGCAGTGGACCCCGATCGCCGTCGAGCCCTGTCTCGAGGCGTGGGAGGCGACCAACCTGCACACCGTGGCCACCGCTCTGACGCGGGCCGCCTCGGCCCGGCAGGAGACGCGGGGCTCCCACTGGCGGGAGGACTTCCCCGACCGCCGTGACGACACGTGGCTCGGCCACCTCGACATCACGCTCACCGAGAAGGGCGAACTGGTCATGGAGCACGTACCGCACGTCAGCGCCGACGCCGACCTGCTGGCCGCCGGGCTCGACCCGGCCGAGATCCACACCCTGATCGAGACCGCGTTCCGCGAGGACCTGTCGACCGGCGAGGACGTCACCTCGGCCGCCACGATCCCGGCCGGGCAGAAGGCCGTCGGCGACATCGTGGCCCGCCGCTCCGGCGTGGTCGCCGGCCTGCCGGTCGCCGCCGCCGCGTTCCGGTACGCCGGCCTGGAGGTCGAACTCCGCGTCAAGGACGGCGACCAGGTCTCCTACGGCGACGTGCTGATGACCGTCAAGGGCGAGACCCGCGAGCTCCTCACGGTCGAGCGCACCGCGCTGAACCTGCTCACCCACCTGTCGGGCATCGCCACCGCGACCGCCCAGTGGGTCAGGGCGATCGACGGCACCGGCGCCCGGGTCAGAGACACCCGCAAGACCCACCCGGGCCTGCGCTCCCTGGAGAAGTACGCCGTCCGCTGCGGCGGCGGCGTCAACCACCGCATCGGCCTCTACGACGCCGCCCTGATCAAGGACAACCACGTGGTGGCCGCCGGCGGCGTCACCGAGGCGTTCCGTGCGGTGCGCAAGGCCTACCCCGACATCCTCATCGAGGTCGAGGTCGACCGCATCGACCAGATCGAGCCGGTGCTGGCCGAGGGCGCCGAGGAGATCCTGCTCGACAACTTCACCGTGCCGCAGCTCAAGGAGGCCGTGGAGCTGGTCGCCGGCCGGGCCCGGCTGGAGTCGAGCGGCGGCCTGACCCTCGACACGGCGCGGGCGGTCGCCGAGACCGGGGTCGACTTTCTCGCCGTCGGAGCGCTGACCCATTCGTCCCCAGCGCTCGATATTGCACTAGATCTTCGTGGTGCATAATCGGGGCATGCTCCTCACCATCGATGTCAGCAACACCCATACGGTGCTTGGCCTGTTCGAGGGTGAAGAGGTCATCGAGCACTGGCGCATCGCCACCGACGCCCGGCGGACGGCCGACGAGCTCGCGGTGATCCTCCAGGGGTTGCTGGCCCAGTCGGCCATCCTCAAGAACACCGACATCTCGGGCATCTCCATCTGCTCGACCGTGCCCTCGGTCCTCAACGAGATGCGCGAGATGTCCCGCCGCTACTACGGCGACGTGACCTCGGTGGTCGTGGAGCCCGGCGTCCGCACGGGGGTGCCCGTGCGGATGGACAACCCGAAAGAGGTCGGCAGCGACCGCATCGTCAACGCGCTGGCCGCCATCAGCCTGTTCGGCGGCCCCTGCGTGGTCGTCGACTTCGGCACCGCGACCTCGTTCGACGCCGTCTCGGCGCGGGGTGAGTACGTCGGCGCGGTGACCGCCCCCGGGCTGGAGATCAGCGTCGACGCGCTGGCCGAGGCGGGCGCCCAGCTCCACAAGGTCGAGCTCATCCGGCCCCGCTCAGTGATCGCCAAGAACACCGTCGAGGCCCTCCAGTCGGGCATCATCTACGGCTTCGCCGGCCTGGTCGACGGCATCGTCGACCGCATGACCGCCGAGCTCGCGGCCGACCCCGACGAGGTGACCGTCGTCGCGACCGGCCCCGGGGCGCCCCTGGTGGTCAGCGAGGCGCGGACGATCGACGTACACGAACCCTGGCTCACCCTCATCGGCCTGCGGCTGGTCTACGCCCGAAACACCGCCTAAACGCCGCTAATCTGTAGTGCCGTGAGCGAAGAGCTGAGCGAGCTTCCGGAGCAGATGCGCGTCCGCCGCGAAAAGCTGGACCGTCTGATCTCCGAAGGCGTGGACCCCTATCCGGTGAACTACCCGCGGACCGCGACCAACGCGGAGGTCCGCGAGAAACACACCGGCCTTGAGGCGGGCGCCGCGACCGGCGACACCGTCGGCGTGGCCGGCCGGGTGATGCTCTCCCGGATCGGCGGCAAGCTCTGCTTCGCGACCATCCGCGACGGCTCCGGCGACCTCCAGATCATGCTGTCGCTCGACCGGCTCGGCGAAGAGGCGCTGGCGGCCTGGAAGCGCGACGTCGACCTGGGCGACCACGTCGGCATCACCGGCGAGGTCATCACCTCCAAGCGCGGCGAGCTGTCGATCATGGCCGACTCGTGGGCGATCACCGCCAAGTGCCTGCGCCCGCTGCCCGAGAAGCACGCCGGGCTCAGCGACCCCGAGGCCCGCGTCCGGCTGCGCTACGTCGACCTCATCGTCAATGACGAGGCCCGCAAGATGGCCCACATCCGCAGCGCCACCGTGCGCGCGGTCCGCGACTTCTGGCACGAAGAGGGCTACCTCGAGGTCGAGACGCCGATGCTCCAGCCGATCCACGGCGGCGCGGCGGCCCGGCCGTTCAAGACCCACATCAACGCCTACGACATGGAGCTCTACCTTCGCATCGCGATCGAGCTCTACCTCAAGCGGCTGGTCGTCGGCGGCATCGAGAAGGTCTTCGAGATCAACCGCAACTTCCGCAACGAGGGCGCCGACTCGACCCACAACCCCGAGTTCACGATGCTCGAGGCCTACGGCACCTACCTCGACTACAACGACATGGCCGACCTGACCCAGCGCATGTACCAGAAGGCCGTCCTGGCCGCGCTCGGCACCAGCGTCGTCCGCCACGGCGACCAGGAGATCGACCTGGGCCTGGCCGAGTGGCCGCGGATCACCCTCTACGGCTCGGTCTCCCAGGCCCTCGGAGAAGAGATCACCACCGAGACGCCGCTGGAGGCCCTGCGGAAGCTGGCCGACCAGCGCGAGATCCACTGGGACCCGAAATGGGGCCAGGGCAAGCTCGTGCAGGAGGTCTTCGAGGCGCTCGTCGAGCACACCCTCATCCAGCCCACGTTCGTGATGGACTATCCGCTCGAGACCTCTCCGCTGACCCGTCAGCACCGAGAGAATCCGCTGCTGACCGAGAAGTGGGATCTGATCGGCTTCGGCACCGAACTCGGCACCGCCTATTCGGAACTGGTCGACCCGATCGAGCAGCGCCGCCGCCTCACCGAGCAGTCGATCCTGGCGGCCGGCGGCGACGCCGAGGCGATGCAGCTCGACGAGGACTTCCTGCAGGCCCTGGAGTACGCGATGCCCCCCACAGGCGGTATGGGAGCGGGCATCGATCGCATGATCATGGCCTTCACCGGAAAAAACATTCGCGAAACAATTCTCTTCCCGCTGGTGCGCCCGAGCCATTGAGTTCTCGTTGAGCAGCAGGTGAGGCCCCCACAGAACGTGGGGGCCTTATGTTACTAGGCGTTCACATACGGCTGAGCAAGTCAATACCGCTGCTTGACGTCCTTTCTCCCCGACGTTTACCTTCCCTGAGGGGTGGCGAGAATCATTCGTCGTGGGAGAGGGGCTCACGATGTCAGTTTCCGAGACCGAGCGCGTCGGCCTGACCGACGACGAGTTGCTGCTGCTGGCCGAACTGGCCAAGGGCGTGACCGTCGACCGTGTCGGGCGGAGCCTTGACGTCAGCGGGCGGACGGTGCGTCGTCGGCTGCGCGGCATCTGTGACCGGATCGGCGTCGCCACGGCCATCGAGGCCGTCGCATGGGCGGCCCGACGGCGTTTGATTTAGTCGGCGATCCGCACGGCACCCGCGAACGGCCTGTTCCCGAGCGGCGCGACCCGCACGACGTCACCCGTGCGGGGAGCGTGGATCATGTAACCCCCTCCGATGTAGAGGCCCACATGGTGCAGGTCGTTGTAGAAGAACACCAGGTCGCCCGGGCGCATGTCCTCGCGTGAGACGTGCGTTCCCGCCGTCCACTGGCTGCCGGTGTAGTGGGGGATGCTGATGCCGACCGTGGCGTAGGCCGCCATGATGAGGCCGGAGCAGTCGTAGGAGTTGGGGCCTTCTGCGCCCCACACGTAGGGCTTGAGCTGCTGGGTGAGCGCCCACCTGACCGCCTGCGCGGCCTTGCCGTCGCCGACGACCGGCAGGCTGAGCCGCTTCGCCACCGACACCTGGCCGGCGACCTGGGCGTACAGCCGGCTCTCCGTCTTCTTGATCAGGCCGCGGATCGAGGTCTCGCGCTTGTCGAGGCTCTTGATGAGCTTGCTCACCTCGTCCTGGCGGGCCTTGGCGCTGACGCGCGCCCGCTGCGCGGCCTGGCGCGCCTTGGAGAGCTGGACGACCTCCTCGCCGCTCTGCAACTGGAGGGCGTAGGTGGTGGAGGCGACGTCCATGTAGGCGTCGGGGTTGGGGGCGTTCATCAACGCGATCCCGCTGGCGCCACCGGTCATGTAGGCGTTGGTGGCGAACACCATCGCGCGCTTGCGACGGGCCTCCAGGTCGGCCTCGCTCGTGTCGAGCGTCTTCTTGGCCGCCGCGGCCGAGCGCTTGGCCTCGTCGAGCCTGATCCGTTCACCGTTGTACTGCTCGGTGAGCGACTCGATCTCCTCGTGCAGCTTCTCGACCTCGGCGGTGAGCTCTTTCAGCGTGGGCTCGGGGTCGGCGGTGGCGGAGACCACCGGGGCGCAGATGGTGATGAGGGCCAGCGCCGAGCCCACGAACACGACCCTGCGGACGGTTCGACGAAACAACCATGCTCCTTCCAGAGGGCCTGCCGGGTTAGCTGACGGGTTCGGACGGAAGCAGCCCTACCTTGCGGATTCACCCCATCGGGCCGCTCGAAGGCGGCCCGGGTGGGTCCCCGGCTCCTCCGCCACAGACGGAGGACTCGGCCGCCTGGACATTAGTGCACGTCATGTTCGTGCTCAACCGGAACTGCGATTTCTGTCTAGGTTCGACAACCGAACAATCACGGACAGATCACGCAAGAGCCCACTGTAACGCAGGTGACCACGGGGGTTTCGGTCGCCACGTGTGACCGGAGGCTTCGTCGATTTGTGCTGGGCCGTTAAGGTCCTTGCCATGGTCAAGGTCCGCCGGGCGCGTACCCCCGATGTTCGGGCGATCCGCCGGTTCGTCGACTCCTACTCCGGGTCGGGTCCCCGGTTGCTGAAGAAGAGCACCGTCACCCTCTATGAGGACGTCCAGGAATTCTGGGTGGCCGAGCTCGACGGCGCGGTCGTGGGCTGCGGCGCGCTCCACGTGCTGTGGGAGGACCTGGCGGAGATCCGCACTGTCGCGGTCGACCCGGCCTGCCGCGGAATGGGCATCGGCCACGAGATCGTCGGGGCCCTCATCGCGACCGCGCGCGAACTCGGCGTCCGCCGCGTCTTCTGCCTCACCTTCGAGGTCCCGTTCTTCGAACGCCACGGCTTCCGCGAGATCAACGGCACCCCGGTCTCCCCCGAGGTGTACGCCGAACTGCTCGCCTCCTACGACGAAGGTGTGGCGGAATTCCTCGATCTTGAACATGTGAAGCCCAACACTTTGGGCAATACACGCATGATCCTGCACTTGGAACCGCGCGCTTGACTGTGGTCATAACGGGCCGGGAAGGTGACTGTAGATCCGGCTATCGATACTTTTGGCTATGTCAAGCGTGCGTGTCTCACGTGTACCGCATGCGTACTCGAAGTGAGGTGACACGGTGAGCGCTCAGCCGCCATACCGCCCGGACGACCGTGAAGGGCAGCAAGGCCAGGACAAGCCCGCGCAGGACTACGACCCGGATATGACGATCGTGAGCCGTAACCCCACTGGGGGGACGGGCCAGCAGCCCGTCTACGGCCAGCAGCAGCAGAGCTACGACCCCTACGCCCAGCAGCAGGGCCAGCAGGGGCAGCAGGGATACGGCCAGCAGCAGGGCTATGGGCAGCAGCCCGGCTACGGCCAGCAGCAGCCCGGCTATGGGCAGCAGCCCCAGCAGGGCTACGGCCAGCAGCACCCCCAGCAGGGCTACCCCCAGCAGGGCTACGGCCAGCAGCAGGGCTACGGTCAGCAGCCCGAATACGGCCAGCAGCAGCCCGGCTATGGGCAGCAGCCCCAGCAGGGCTACGGCCAGCAGCAGGGCTACGGTCAGCAGCCGCAGCAGGGTTATGGGCAGCAGCCCGGTTACGGCCAGCAGCAGGGCTATGGCCAGCAGCAGGGCTACGGCCAGCAGCCCGGCTACGGACAGCAGCAGCCGCAGCAGGGATACGGCCAGCAGCAGGCCCCCTCCTACCAGCAGCAGCCCGGCTACCCCGGCCAGCCCCAGGGCACCTATGGCCAGCAGCAGTACTCCGCCCCCGCCTACAACCCCGGCTACCCGGCCCACGCCCTTCCCCCGGGCGTGCCGGCCCCGCTCGCCGACTGGTGGCAGCGGCTCGTGGCCCGCATCGTCGACGGCCTGATCATCGGCGTCGTGTTCTTCGTGCTGTCGTTCGCCATCACGGCCCTGGTGGTCACGCAGCCGTCGTTCAACCCGGACGATCTGACGTCACTCGAGGCCGGCGGGGTCACCCTCGCGAACATCCTCATCACGCTCGTGAGCGCCACGGCCTGGTTCGCGTACGAGTTCTTCATGCTGAAGTCGCGCGGCCAGACCCTCGGAAAGATCGTGATGGGAATCCGCGTCATTCCGGTGGGCGGCGACCTCTCGGCGCCCGGACTTTCCGTCGAGACCGCGGGCAAGCGCTCGGCGGTCATGTACGGCCCGCAGTTCATCCGGGCGTTGGCGATTGTTCCCGTGGTGGGCCCGATCATCAACCTTCTCGCCGGCCTGTTCTCGCTCCTGAACGTTCTGTGGCTGCTCTGGGACAAGCCCCTGCAGCAGGCGCTGCACGACAAGGTGGCGAATACGATCGTCGTCAAGGTCAAGTAGTGACATAGAGCACCCGACTAACGGTGCCCGGGGTCGATGGATCGCGCCATCGACCCCGTTTCATGTACACAGCGTGTTCGGTCCGTTCTATCCGAAATAAGTTCCTAAAGCGGTAAGCGGTTGGTGCTAGCGTGCCTTGGGACCATGAACACTCATGTCCCCACTTAGAAGTGACGAGAGGTAACCAATGCACCCGGAACCGCCCCCCGGTCAGAACCCATATGGTTCCGTCCCGCCGCCGCAGCAAGGCGGTTACCCCCCGCCCCAGGGTTACCCGCCGCAGGGCGGTTACCCGCCTCCGCAGCAGGGTGGCGGATACCCCCCTCAGGGCGGTTACCCGCCCCAGGGCGGATATGGTGCGCCCCAGGGTTATGGCGCCGCCCCCGCTTATGGCACACCGAAGGGCGCTCCTCTTCCTCCCGGAGTTCCGGCTCCTCTCGCCGAGTGGTGGCAGCGTTTGGTCGCCCGCCTCATCGACGGCGTAATCCTGGGCGTCGTCGTCTACCTGCTTATCGGCAACCTGATCTCCGGCGCGTTCACCACGACGACGTCCACTGATCTCGGCGGCGGCATTACGCTCGACCTCCCGACGGTCTCGTTCGCCGGCCTTCTGATCCAGGCCGTCGTCACCTTCCTGCTGTACGGCGCGTACGAGTTCTTCCAGATCTCGCGCGACGGTCAGACAATCGGCAAGAAGGTTATGAAGATCCGGATCGTTAAGCTCGGGCACCCCGCCCAGGGCGGCGTCGACGCCGAAAGCGCCATCAAGCGCATCGGTGTCCTGTGGGGCCCGCAGCTGCTGTCGTTCAACCTGATCCTGAACTTCATCGGCGGCGTGTTCAGCCTGCTCAACGTGCTGTGGCCGCTGTGGGACAAGCCCCTGCAGCAGGCGATTCACGACAAGGTCGCCGGAACTGTGGTGGTCAAGCTCTGAGGCTTGCGGAAGCGTTCCAAACAGAGGGGCGGTCGCTCGGCGACCGCCCCTCTCGCTTTTCATCGGTACGATTCATATGCATCGGGTAAGCGGCCTGACCACCCCGCGCGACCCACCGGTCACGGACTCCGCTATCGTCAGGGACGTCTCCGTGGACCATCTGACACGAAAGCCCCGATTTCATAGGGGTTCCCGGCGTTTTCCCAGGGAAGGAGTGAGGTCGAATGTCAGAGGTATTGTCCGCCCTCATACCACCTCTCGTAGTCGGTGCCGCCGTCGTCTACGGCGTCGTAAAGTTGCTGCGTTCTGATGCGGCGGGGCTCCGGGGAAGGCACGAACCGGACGAGAAGTCTTCCGACAACGCCTGAACCTGAACGCCTCCTGGGAATCGTGAATTGTCAGCGGCGGAAACCGGGTATATGTTTGGCTGACGAATCAAACTTTGCTCTGCGAAAGGATTGCCGGATGGCCAAGCACACGCAGGTGATTCTCATCGACGATCTCGATGGCGGCGAGGCCAATGAGACTGTCACCTTCGCGCTTGACGGCACGTCATATGAGATTGACCTCAGCGACTCGAACGCCAAGAAGCTCCGCGAAGCGGTCCTGCCTTTCGTCAACGGTGCCCGTCGTGCGGAATCGGCTCCTTCACGTGGACGTCGTCGTGGCGGCGGTAGCTCGCAGCGCGCGATGACTCGCGAGAAGAGCGCGGAGATCCGCGCCTGGGCGAAGGCGAACAACCACCCCGTGAGCGAGCGCGGTCGCATTGCCGCCTCGATCGTGGAGGCCTACGAAGCGGCTCACTAAGTGCCGGACGCGGGCGGCCGAAGGCCGGCCGTGGCTCGCGCGGTGTGAACCCGCCTCAAATATCACGAGACGCGGACGGCCCCGGGCCGGCCGTGCCTTGTGCGTGAATCTGCCTCAAAGAAGCGATCGTGCGGTTATACCGGTCGCCGGGCGTCCTGAAGTCGAGGGGATGTCGCGGCCATCGGGATGATCGCACGATCGTGTTTTGTGCCCACATAAACGTCGTTCGCTTGCGGCGTATCGGGAACACCGCACCCTCCGGCAGTAGTTGGATGGAGGGTGAACGCCCTGCGCCCGGGGAACGCCTACTCCAATAGACTTGACTGTTCTCCGTGCCGGGGCTGGCATGCGGAACGACGGAGCCGGAACTCCCGGTCCGCCCGACCGCTCGTGAGGAGCGACGAATGTTCGAGAGGTTCACCGACCGTGCGCGGCGGGTGGTCGTCCTGGCCCAAGAAGAGGCCCGGATGCTCAACCACAACTACATCGGTACGGAGCACATTCTTCTTGGTCTGATCCATGAGGGTGAAGGTGTGGCGGCCAAGGCTCTCGAGAGCCTGGGGATCAGCCTTGAGGGGGTGCGCCAGCAGGTCGAGGAGATCATCGGCCAGGGCCAGTCTGCCCCGTCCGGGCACATTCCCTTCACGCCGCGCGCCAAGAAGGTCCTTGAGCTGTCGTTGCGTGAGGCGTTGCAGCTCGGTCACAACTACATCGGGACTGAGCACATCCTCCTGGGCCTGATCCGTGAGGGCGAGGGTGTCGCCGCTCAGGTTCTGGTGAAGCTGGGCGCCGACCTCAACCGGGTCCGCCAGCAGGTGATCCAGTTGCTGCACGGCTACCAGGGCAAGGAGCCGGCGGCGGCGGGCGGCCCTCAGGAGGCGGCTCCGTCCACGTCACTTGTTCTCGACCAGTTCGGCCGCAACCTCACGCAGGCCGCTCGCGAGGGCAAGCTCGACCCGGTGATCGGGCGCGAGAAGGAGATCGAGCGGGTCATGCAGGTGCTGTCCCGCCGCACCAAGAACAACCCCGTCCTGGTGGGTGAGCCCGGCGTCGGCAAGACGGCCGTGGTCGAGGGCCTGTCCCAGAAGATCGTCAAGGGCGAGGTGCCCGAGACGCTGAAGGACAAGCAGCTCTACACCCTCGACCTGGGCGCGCTGGTGGCGGGTTCGCGCTACCGCGGTGACTTCGAAGAGCGCCTGAAGAAGGTGCTCAAGGAGATCCGCACTCGCGGCGACATCATCCTGTTCATCGACGAGCTCCACACCCTGGTGGGTGCGGGCGCGGCCGAGGGCGCCATCGACGCCGCCAGCATCCTCAAGCCGATGCTGGCCCGTGGTGAGCTGCAGACCATCGGCGCGACGACGCTCGACGAGTACCGCAAGCACCTGGAGAAGGACGCCGCTCTGGAGCGTCGTTTCCAGCCGATCCAGGTCGCCGAGCCCAGCCTCAGCCACACGATCGAGATCCTCAAGGGTCTGCGCGACCGCTACGAGGCCCACCACCGCGTCTCGATCACCGACGGCGCGCTCGTCGCGGCGGCCACGCTGGCCGACCGGTACATCTCCGACCGGTTCCTGCCCGACAAGGCGATCGACCTGATCGACGAGGCCGGCTCGCGCATGCGCATCCGCCGCATGACCGCGCCCCCGGACCTCCGGGAGTACGACGAGAAGATCGCCGTCGTCCGTCGCGACAAGGAATCGGCGATCGACGCGCAGGACTTCGAGAAGGCCGCCGCCCTCCGCGACTCCGAGAAGCAGCTCATGCTCAAGCGCGAGCGCCGCGAGAAGGAGTGGAAGGCCGGCGACATGGACGTCGTGGCCGAGGTCACCGAGGAGCTCATCGCCGAGGTCCTCGCCACCGCCACGGGCATCCCGGTCTTCAAGCTGACCGAGGAGGAGTCCCAGCGCCTGCTGCGCATGGAAGACGAGCTGCACAAGCGCATCATCGGCCAGGACGACGCCATCAAGGGCCTGTCGCGGGCGATCCGGCGTACGCGCGCCGGTCTGAAGGACCCGCGCCGTCCCGGTGGCTCGTTCATCTTCGCCGGTCCCTCGGGTGTCGGTAAGACCGAGCTGTCCAAGGCGCTGGCGGAGTTCCTGTTCGGGGACGAAGACGCGCTGATCATGCTGGACATGTCGGAGTTCATGGAGAAGCACACCGTCTCCCGGCTCTTCGGCTCGC
>NZ_SZQA01000023.1 GCF_005233835.1 Herbidospora galbida
CCGCCCGCAGGTGCCGTGCGGCGGTCGCCAGGTCGTCGAGGTGGACGGCCGCGATGCCCAGCGCGCGTTCGGCCCTCGACTGGGCGGCCAGGTCGCGCCGCTCGCGGGCGCGCGCCGCCACCTCGGCCGCGACGATCACCGCCCGCCCCGGATCGGCCTCGGCGAGCATGAGCGCGGCCCGCGCCGGATCCTGGGTCGTCGTCACCCGTCGCAGTTTTCCACTCCTGATTTCCGCGCGGGATGTATCAAACGGGTGAGTGCCCGCTCATCAATCGGAAGTGGCGAATCACGCGAGGGAGTTCCCATGCCTTTCACCGACCCGGGCGGCGTCTACCGAAGCGACACCGAGGCCTGGAAGGTCGACCAGCTGGTCGTCGACCGGCGATATCAGACACTGGTCCTGAACCGCCTCACCGACCTCACCGGTCACACCTGGGAGGAGATCGACACCAGCCCCGAACTGGGCCTCACCCTCTGCGAGCTGCCCGACCTGGCGGCCATCGAGCAGGCTCTCGTCGGCGGCTTCCTGGAGGGCGTCCGCCGGTCGCGGCAGGGGGAGTACGACCCCGCCGACCCGATCCCGGCCCTCGACCTCCTCCTGTACGCCCTCCGCACCTCCTTCGAGGAGAGGTACGACGGCTGGTCGCCCCCGATGGCCAAGAACCGGCTGCTCGACGGCGTCCAGGGCTCGCCCTACACCGGCGGCGGCCGGCCCGACGAACTGGCCCCGGCCGTCCAGGCCGACCTGGCCCGGATGACCGCGCCCGGCGTAGGGCCGCACGTCGGCATCCTCGACTCCAAGATCGTGCCGCACCCCGACCTGGAGGGGCGCTTCCTCGCCTCGGCCAAGGACATCTATACGGGCGCCGCGCCGCACCCTTCGCCGGTCGGCCACGCCACCTTCGTCGCGGGCGTGATCCTCAAGCACGCCCCGGACGCGGTCCTGGTCATGCGGTCGATCCTCGACAACCGGGGCGTCGAGGTCTCCTCGTGGGCGGTGGCCAAGGCCATGGTGGGCTTCCTCAAGACCGACGTGCGGGTGCTCAACCTGTCGTTCGGCTGCACCACCCACGACAACCGGCCGCCGACCGTGCTGGAGCGGGCCGTGCAGCGGCTCTCACCCGCGATCGTGCTGGTCGCGGCGGCCGGCAACCACGGCCGTCCCACGCCGCGGCGGCGGGCCGCCCGGATCACCGAGGTCACCCCGGTGTGGCCGGCCGCCTGCGCCGACGTCGTCGCCGTGGGCGCCCGGGGCGCCGAGTTCAGCCCGAAGGTCCCGTGGGTCAACGTGCTGGCCGACGGCCTCGCGGTGACCAGCACCTACCTCACCGGCGAGGTCGACGTGGTCGAGCGGCTCCTGAACGGCGAGGTGGCCGTACAGGACAAACTGCAGTTCAACGGGTACGCCATCTGGAGCGGCACCTCCTTCGCCTGCGCCGCCGTGGTCGGCGAGATCGCCGCCCGCGCGGTCGCGCAGAACATCTCGGCCCGTGCGGCGGCCGACCTCATCGTGGCCGAATCCGCTGACGAGGTGCTCGCCGAGCTCAGCCTGTAGTGTCCAGACGGGCCGCTGTGTCCATGAGGCAGATTCATGGCGCGAGCCACAGCCGGCCTTCGACCGGCCGCTTCTCGCTTTGCGGCCCGTCTGCGGCACGAGGGAGGAGAGAGCCATGCGTGACGACGCCCTCATGGAGGAACTCGCGGCCGCGCTGCGCGCCGCCGACCCGGTGCCTCCCGGGCTGGTCGAGATGGGGCAGGCGATCTACACCTGGCGGCTGGTCGACGCCGAACTCGCCGAGCTCAGCTCGCTGGGCGCGGCCGGGCCGCTGGTCCGGGCCGACGAGGTGGCCGCGCTGCGCGACCTGGCGTTCCAGACCGCGTCGGGCCTGGTGATCGAGCTCGGCGTCAGCGGCGACGCCCTGCTGGGCCAGCTCGACCCGCCGGCCGAAGGAGAGGTCCGCGTCGTGACCGGCGCCGGGCCGGGACCGGGCCTGCCGGTCGACGAGGTGGGCGGGTTCCGGATCTCCCCGATCCCGCCCGGCCGGTTCCGGCTCCACTTCCGGGGCGGCGGGCTGAACGTGGTGACCACCCCGATCTACTGGGGCGGCACCCACGACGAATAGAGCAGCCGCGCCCGCCAGCCCTCGTAGGGGAGCGTGTCGCCGGTCAGAATCGGCTGCAGCCAGGCGAAGTTGGCCAGCACCAGCAGCCCGAACACGCCGACCGCGACCGCGCCCCGCGACCGGCGGGCCGGGCTCGCGCCGCGCCTGCCGAGCGCCAGACCGGCGACCAGGGTCAGCGCCAGGATCATGAACGGCACCATCGGCAGCGCGTAGAACTGGTACATCGTCCGGTTGTCGGCGATGGCGTAGTAGAACCACGGGATCCAGCCGGTGGCGTAGCCGAGCAGCACCGCCCCGGCCCGCCAGTCGCGCGTCGCGGTGTACCACGACAGCATCGCGACCATCGCCGCCAGCCCCGCGAACCACAGGATCGGGGTGCCCGCCGCGTAGATCGCCGACGAGCACGAATCGGCCCCGCAGCCCTGCGGCGAGCTGTAGTGCAGCAGCACCGGCCGGTACTGCAGCGGCCACTGCCACGGCTCGCTGGCGTAACTGTGGCCGGCGGCCAGCCCGGTGTGGAACGACAGCGCCTGGAGCTGGTAGGAGACCAGCGACCTGATCGAGTCGAACAGGAAGAACACCCACCCGTGGTCGGTGGCCTGCGCCCAGTTGCGCCCCCACCCGCGCTCACTGGCGAACCATCCCGTGTACGACACCACATAGACCACGACCGGCACGACCCACATCCAGGCCACGCCGAGCGGCAGATCCCGCTTCCACGACCCGCGATAGGGCTTGCGCAGCCCGATCGAGCGCCGCGCCCCGGCGTCCCAGAACAGCGACAGCACCAGGAACCCGACGACGAAGAACGCACCCGTCCACTTGGTGGCCGTCGCCGCCCCCAGCGCCAGCCCGGCCAGCAGCCGCCACGGCCGCCGGCCCAGATGGGGCCCGAAGTCGCCGGGGATCGCCCGCGCGTGCCACTCGGCCAGCCTGGCCCGCATGTCGTCGCGGTCGGTGACCAGGCAGGCGAACGCGGCCACCAGCCAGAACGACAGGAAGATGTCGAGCAGCGCGGCCCGCGACATGACCATGTGCATGCCGTCGACAGCCAGCAGGAGACCGGCGAGGCAGCCCAGCAGCGTCGAGCGGGTCATCCGCCGGGCGGTGCGGGCCAGGATCAGGATCGACAGCGTCCCGACCAGCGCGGCCATGAACCGCCAGCCGAACGGGTTGATCCCCCAGATCCACTCGCCGAGCGCGATCATCCACTTGCCGAGCGGCGGATGCACCACGTAGTCGCCGCACTCGGCGACCCGCGCGCAGGTCCGGAACACCCCGTCGCCGCCCGCCAGCAGGGCCGGGTCGGGCTTCTCGACGCTCTTGGTCTCGACGCCGAACCGCAGCAGCGACAGCGCCTCTTTGGCGTAGTAGGTCTCGTCGAACATGACCTCGTGCGGCCGGCCGAGGTTCACGAACCGCAGGATTCCGCCGAACACCGTGACGATCAACGGCGCCAGCCATCCCCACAGCACGCTGCCGGGCTGCGGCGGCACGAGGCGGTCGCGCGCCGGGACCGGGAGGGGCGGGGAGATCGTGGTCACCCGCCTCATCCTATTGACGGCAAAGGATAGGATCGCTCCACTGATTACTTTTGTGACCAGTGCCCCGAATGTCCGCATGATGGACATCGCGGGATTCGGGACCGGCCGTCCGTAGACTGTTCGGGTGATTTCCCGTATCGACCTGCGCGGGCCCCTGCCGGGGAACCTGCGCGACGTGCTGCCCCGCGCCGAGCTCGACGTGGAGACCGCCCTCGAGAAGGTGCGGCCCATCTGCGAGAAGGTGCGCCATCAAGGCGCGGAGGGCGTTCGGGAGCTGACCCATCGGTTCGACGGCTTCGACCTCCCCACGGCCCGCGTCCCCCTTGAGGCCCTGAAGAAGGCCCTGGAGACGCTCGACCCGAAGGTCCGCGCCGCCCTCGAAGAGGCCATCCGCCGCACCCGCCTGGTCCACCGCGACCAGCGCCGGACCGACGTCACCACGACGGTCGTCCCGGGCGGCACCGTCACCGAGCGCTGGATCCCGGTCGACCGCGTCGGCCTCTACGCGCCCGGCGGCCTGGCCGTCTACCCGTCCAGTGTGATCATGAACGTGGTGCCCGCCCAGGAGGCCGGGGTGCCCTCGATGGCGGTGGCCTCACCGCCCCAGAAGCCCGACGGGCTGCCCCACCCGACGATCCTGGCGGCCTGCGCGCTGCTCGGGGTCGACGAGGTCTACGCCGTCGGCGGGGCCCAGTCGGTCGCGATGTTCGCGTACGGCACCGAGGACTGCCCCGCCGCCTCGATGGTCACCGGGCCGGGCAACATCTGGGTCGCGGCGGCCAAGCGGCTGCTCAAGGGCCGCATCGGCATCGACTCCGAGGCCGGTCCGACCGAGATCGCGATCCTCGCCGACGCCACCGCCGACCCCGTCCACGTCGCCGCCGACCTGATCTCGCAGGCCGAGCACGACACCCTGGCCGCCGCCGTCCTGGTGACCGACTCGGCCGAGCTGGCCGACGCGGTCGAGGTCGAGCTCAAGGCCCAGGTGGCCCGCACCAAGCACACCGAGCGGATCACCGAGGCGCTGGCCGGCAGGCAGTCGGGCATCGTCCTGGTCTCCTCGATCGACGACGGGATCAAGGTCGTCGACGCCTACGCCGCCGAGCACCTGGAGATCCAGACCGCCGACGCCGCCCAGGTGGCGTCCCGGATCAGGAACGCCGGCGCCGTCTTCGTGGGGGCGCACGCGCCCGTCTCGCTCGGCGACTACATGGCCGGGTCGAACCACGTGCTGCCGACGGGCGGCTGCGCCTGTCACTCCTCGGGCCTGTCGGTGCAGACGTTCCTCAAGGGCGTGCACGTCGTCGACTACAGCCGCGAGGCGCTCGCCGAGGCCGCGCCGCTGGTGTGCGCGCTGGCCGACGCCGAAGACCTGCCCGGCCACGGCGCCGCGATCCGCGCCCGGTTCGATTGGGAGATTCCCAGCTGATGACCACGCTCGACGACCTGCCCATCCGCGACGACCTGCGCGGCAAGCACCCCTACGGTGCGCCCCAGCTCAACGTGGCGGTGCAGCTCAACACCAACGAGAACCCCTACGCGCCGTCCGAGGCGCTGCTCGACGACCTGGCCAGGGCGGTCCGGCAGGGCGCCGCGAGCCTCAACCGCTACCCCGACCGCGACGCGGTCGAGCTGCGCAAAGACCTGGCCGACTACCTCGGTCACGGCCTGACCGCCGGTCAGCTGTGGGCCGCCAACGGGTCCAACGAGATCCTGCAGCAGACCCTCCAGGCGTTCGGCGGCCCCGGGCGGTCGGCGATCGGCTTCGAGCCGTCCTACTCGATGCACCCGATCATCGCCGCCGGCACCAGCACCCGCTGGATCGAGGGCGGCCGGGAAGAGGACTTCTCGCTCGACCCCGACCGCGCGGTCGCCCTCATCGAGGAGCACCGGCCCGACGTGGTCTTCCTGACCTCGCCCAACAACCCGACCGGCACCGCCCTGCCGCTCCCGGTGATCGAGCGGGTGCTGGCCGCCGCGCCGGGCATGGTGATCGTCGACGAGGCCTACTTCGAGTTCGCCCGCACCGGCACCCCGTCGGCGCTGTCGCTGCTGCCCGAGCACCCGCGGCTGATCGTCACGCGGACCATGTCGAAGGCGTTCGCGATGGCCGGGGCGCGGGTGGGCTACCTGGCCGCCGACCCGGCGGTGATCGACGCGCTGCTGCTGGTGCGGCTGCCCTACCACCTCTCGACGCTGACCCAGGCCGCGGCCCGGGTCGCGCTGGCCCACCGCGGCGAACTCCTCGGCACGGTCGAGGCGCTGCGGCAGGAGCGCGACGCGACCGTGACCTGGCTACGGCAACGTGGCCTGTCCGTGGCTGACTCCGACGCCAATTTCGTGCTATTCGGTAAGTTTCCGGATCGTCACGCGGTGTGGGAGGGCGTACTCGACCGCGGGGTTCTGATCCGCGAGACCGGGCCTGCCGGGTGGCTGCGCGTATCGATCGGCACGAGTGACGAGATGGCGGCCTTCCGGGCCGCCCTGGAAGGGGTCCTCTCATGAGGGTCGGGCGCATCGAACGCACGACGAAGGAAACGTCCGTCCTGGTCGAGATCGGCCTCGACGGCACCGGCGAGTGCGACATCGCCACCGGTGTCGGGTTCTTCGACCACATGCTCAACCAGCTCGGCAAGCACGGCCTGTTCGACCTGACCGTCAAGACCGAGGGCGACCTGCACATCGACGCCCACCACACGATCGAGGACACCGCGATCGCGCTGGGCGCCGCGCTCAAGCAGGCGCTGGGCGACAAGTCGGGCATCCGGCGGTTCGGCAGCGCGTCCTGCCCGCTCGACGAGTCGCTCGCCGAGGTCACCGTCGACCTCTCGGGCCGGCCCTACCTCGTGCACAGCGAGCCCGAGAACATGGCCCCGATGATCGGGCCCGACTACGACACCACGATGACCCGCCACATCCTGGAGTCGATCGTCGCCTCGGCCTCGATCTGCCTGCACGTCCGCGTCCCCTACGGCCGCAACGCCCACCACATCGTCGAGGCGCAGTTCAAGGCCCTGGCGCGGGCACTGCGCGCGGCCACCGAACTCGACCCCCGGGCGTCCGGGGTGCCCAGCACCAAGGGCGTGCTGTGAACTTCTCCTCCAGCGCCATGATCTTCATCGGCCTCTTCCTGATCGGCGGGGTGGTCTCCTTCGCCAAGCAGAAACTGAAGCTGGCCGCGGTGGTGACCGGCGCGCTGTCCGCGCTGGCCCTGACGGCGGGAGTGATGTGGTGGCAGTGAAGAAGAACGTCGTCGTCCTCGACTACGGCTCGGGGAACCTGCGGTCGGCCGAGCGCGCCCTGGCGCGCGTCGGCGCCGACGTCACGGTGACCGCCGACTTCGACGAGGCGCTGAACTGCGACGGTCTCGTGGTGCCCGGCGTGGGGGCCTTCGCGGCCTGCATGACCGGCCTGCGGGGCGTGCGCGGCGAGCAGATCGTCGCCCGGCGGCTGGCCGGCGGCCGGCCGGTGCTCGGGATCTGCGTCGGCATGCAGATCCTGTTCGAGAAGGGCGTCGAGCACGGCGTCCACACCGAGGGCTGCGGCGAGTGGCCCGGCACGGTCGAGCGCCTCGACGCGCCCGTGCTGCCCCACATGGGGTGGAACACGGTCACCGCGCCCGGCGACTCGGTCCTGTTCGCCGGCCTCGACGCCGGCACCCGCTTCTACTTCGTCCACTCCTACGGCGTGCGGGAGTGGGAACTCGTCCCGCACGACGAGGGGTTCAAGGCGCCGCTGGTCACCTGGGCCACTCACGGGGTGTCGTTCGTCGCCGCCGCCGAGAACGGCCCGCTCATGGCCACCCAGTTCCACCCGGAGAAGTCCGGCGACGCCGGGGCGACGCTGCTCCAGAACTGGCTGAACACCCTCTCATGAGCAAGGAGCGGGCCAGACGCCGGGCCGAGAGGGAGGCCGAGAAGGCCCGCCTGGCGGAGGAACGGGCCCGCCGCGAGGCCAAGACGGCCAGGCGGCGGGAACTGCGCGGCCGGATCACGGCCGTGCTGCCCAAGCCGGTCAGAGTGGCCCGGCAGGGCGGCGTGCTGGCCCGGCGCCGCCGCGCCCAGAACGCGGCCATGCTCGTCCTGTTCCTGCTGGTCCAGGTCATCGCCTGGCTCACGCTCGACATGATGGCGCGGCTCGCGGTGCTGGGCCTGTCCATCCTGATCGTCCCGGTGCTCGTCACCGTTCTCTTCGACCGGAGGTCCTGAACAGATGTCACTCGTGTTGCTGCCCGCCGTGGACGTGGCCGACGGCCAGGCGGTCCGCCTGGTGCAAGGCGAGGCGGGCTCGGAGACCTCGTACGGCGACCCGCTCGCCGCCGCCCTCGCCTGGCAGGACGCCGGCGCCGAATGGATCCACCTGGTGGACCTCGACGCCGCGTTCGGCCGTGGTTCGAACCGTGAACTGCTCGCCGAGGTCGTCGCCAAGCTCGACGTCCAGGTGGAGCTGTCCGGCGGCATCCGCGACGACGCCTCTCTCGAGGCCGCCCTCGCCACCGGCTGCCGCCGCGTCAACATCGGCACCGCCGCCCTGGAGAACCCCTCGTGGTGCTCCAAGATCATCGCCGAGTACGGCGACCGCATCGCCGTCGGCCTCGACGTCCGCGGCACCACCCTGGCCGCCCGCGGCTGGACCCAGGAGGGCGGTGACCTCTGGGAGGTCCTCGACCGCCTGGAGGCCGACGGCTGCCCCCGCTACGTCGTCACCGACGTGACCAAGGACGGCACCCTCCGCGGCCCCAACCTCGACCTGCTGCGCGAGGTGTGCGCCCGTACCGACAAGCCGGTCATCGCCAGCGGCGGCGTCTCCAGCCTCGACGATCTCCGCGCCCTGAACGGCCTGGTCGGCCTCGGCGTCGAGGGCGCCATCGTCGGCAAGGCCCTCTACGCCCAGGCGTTCACACTCGAAGAGGCGCTCGCGGCGGTGAGGGCATGACACCCACCCGCATCTCCTCGGGCGGTCCGTGGGAGGAACGCTACGGATACTCGCGCGCCGTCGTCGCCGGGAACCACGTCTTGGTCTCCGGCTGCACCGCCACCATCGGCGGTGAGGTCCAGCACGTCGGCGACGCCTACCAGCAGACCCTGACCGCCTTCGGCGTGGCCCTCGACGCGCTGGAGAAGGCCGGCGCGTCGGTCACCGACGTGGTGCGCACGCGGCTGTTCGTCGTCAGCCAGGACGACTTCGACGCCGTCGGCGAGGCCCACGGCGAGCTGTTCGGCGAGGTCCGCCCGGCCTGCACGTCGGTGCGCGTGGCCGGCCTGATCGACCCGCGCATGCTGGTCGAGGTGGAAGTGGAGGCCTACCGGTCATGACCGTGGCCGTGCGCGTGATCCCGTGCCTGGACGTCGACGCGGGCCGGGTCGTCAAGGGCGTCAACTTCGAGAACCTGCGCGACGCCGGCGACCCGGTCGAACTGGCCAGGCGCTACGACGCCGAGGGCGCCGACGAACTGACCTTCCTCGACATCACCGCCTCCAGCTCCGACCGCTCGACCATGTACGACGTGGTCCGGCGGACGGCCGAGCAGGTCTTCATCCCGCTGACCGTCGGCGGGGGAGTCCGGACCAACGACGACGTCGACCGACTCCTGCGGGCCGGCGCCGACAAGGTCGGCATCAACACCGCCGCCATCGCCCGGCCGGAGTTCCTCCGCGAGGCGGCCTGGCGGTTCGGCTCGCAGTGCATCGTCCTGTCCGTCGACGCCCGCCGTGTCGTCGACGGCCCGCCGACCCCGTCGGGCTTCGAGGTGACCACCCACGGAGGCCGCAGGGGAACCGGCATCGACGCGGTCGAATGGGCCGCCCGGGGCCAGGAACTCGGCGTGGGCGAGATCCTGCTGAACTCGATGGACGGCGACGGCACCAAAGACGGCTACGACATCGAGATGATCAAGGCCGTACGGGCCGCCGTGACGGTACCGGTGATCGCCTCGGGCGGGGCAGGGACGCTCGAGGACTTCCCACCGGCGATCGAGGCGGGCGCCGACGCGGTCCTGGCGGCGAGCGTCTTCCACTTCGGCGAACTGAAGATCGGCGACGTGAAGAACACGCTGCGCGAGGCGGGCCACCCCGTCAGGTAGGGCATCGTGGAGGGCCGGGCGTCGTGCCGACGACGCCCGGCCCTCTTGGGCACGGCGCCGGGCGCGCACGATGTCGCCCTCGTCGGCGGCCTGGACGTGCTAGAGGAGCCTCTGATCAGTCGATGACCGCAGTGGCTTCGACCTCGACCAGGAGGTCTGGCTCGCCCAGCGCCGCGACGCCCAGCAGTGTGATCGGTTTGACCGGGTCGATCCCCAGCTTCGCCGCCGCCCGGCCCACCCCCTCACCCAGCAGTGGCATCTTCTCGGGACTCCAGTCGACGACGTAGATGGTCAGCTTCGCCACGTCGTCGAAGGAGCCGCCGATCTCGGCCAGGGCGGTGCCGATGTTGAGGTAGGCCTGTTCGACCTGGGCGGCGAGATCTCCTTCGCCGACCGGTCGGCCATCGGCGTCGCGGGCGACCTGACCCGCGAGGAACACCAGCTTCGATCCGGTCGCGATCGACAGCTGCCGGTAGACATCGGGCTTCGGCAATCCATCGGGATTGACCAGAATCACGCTCATGACCCCTCCTTCGCGTTCCTGAAAGCATAGCGATGCTATGTATTCTGGCGCCATGGCGAGGACGAGAGATCCGGCGGTCCGCTCCCTGCTGCTGGACCGGGCCGCACAGATGCTTCGAGCCCGGGAACCCGTCACGCTCCGCACGCTGGTCGCCGGAACCGGCGTGTCGACGATGGCCGTCTACACCTACTTCGGCAGCATGGACGGCCTGTGGAAGGCGCTGCGACAGGAGGGCTTCACCCGCCTGGCGACCAAACTCGCGGCCGTCTCGATGTCCGCGGATCCGGTGCGAGACCTCGCCGCCCTGGGGGCCGCCTATCTGTCCAACGCCCTGGAGAACCCCGACCTCTACCGCGTCATGTTCGACGCGGGTTTCGAACTCGAAGACGCCGACGCTGCGGATGAGGCTCTGCACGGCCTCGTCCGGGCCGTCGAACGGGCCAAGACAGCCGGTCGCTTCCGTGACGACGTCGTTCCACTGGAACTGGCGACACAGAGCTGGGCGATCGGGCACGGGCTCGCGTCACTTGTCGCCACGGGCCCCCTGCCGCACCAGGCGCTCGCCCACGCCGTACCCATGCTGACCGCTCTGTTCATCAGCGCGGGAGACGATCCCTCCAGATGTCGCCGGTCGGTCGGGCACGGGTGGGAGCAGACTCCTCCGGCCGGGGTCCGGCTTTCATGATCGAAGAGAGCGGCCCTGGTGGGGGCGCCTCTCCGAGGGCCGGACCTGGGCCAGCCGCCGTCGCAGGACCTCGCGCTCGGCCGGATTGTCCGTCCGGGCCAGCGCCGCCTCGTACGCGCCGAGGGCCTCCTCGCTTCGGCCCAGGCGGCGCAGCAGGTCGGCCCGGACGGCGTGGAACAGGTGGTGGCCGTCGAGGTCCAGGTCGTCGAGGAGGCCCAGCGCCGCCGACGGGCCGTCGACCTCGGCCACGGCGACGGCGCGGTGCAGGGCCAGCACGGGCGTGGGGGCCAGGGCGATGTGCCGGTCGTAGAGCCGCACCACCTGCCGCCAGTCGGTGGGGGCGTCACTGTGGACGGCGTTGATCGCCGCCTGGATCTGGTAGGGCCCCGGCCGGTTGCGGCGCAGACAGATGTTGGAAGGGTTGTCCGCAGGAGACGAGATGCCGTCGCACCTTGAGGTGCCGAATGTTCTGAGGCCGGTGAGCCGCCGCCGCATGCCTTCGGTCATTCAGCGTCCGGATCGGCCTCCGCGTTGCCAGGAGGCGTCTGCCTGCCGCACATGAGTCGCCGGCCGTCTCGCCTCAGGCGCGCAGCACCTGGGTCAAGGTCAGTGGGGGATGCCCCGTCACCTTCTCTACGTGGTCGGTCACCACATCGAGTTCACCCGCCCCGACCGCCGCATACGACGTCACCCACCCAGCCACCGCCCACTCCGGCGCACCGTAACGCTCGCGGGAGGCGTAGGCCTCGTCGAGGGTCTCGTTCTCGAAGGTGACCGACGAGCCTCGCGCCTCGGACAGGATGCGGGCGATGTCGGTCATGGTGAGGAGGTCGGGGCCCGTCAGGTCGTAGGTGACGCCCTGGTGGTCGGCCGGGTCCTGGAGGATCGTGGCGGCCACCGCGGCGACGTCGGCGCGGGCCACCGGGGCGAAGCGGCCTTCGCCCGCGGGGCCGCGGATGACGCCGTCGTCGCCGATCATGTTCTCGAGGAAGTCGAGGTAGAGGCTGTCTCGGAGGAAGGTGAAACCCACTCCGGTCTCTTCGATGTGCCGTTCGGTGTGCCAGTGGTCTCGGCCGAAGGTGAACGTGCACTCGGGCCCCGCTCCGAGGAACGAGGTGTAGACGATGCGGGGAACGCCCGCCGCCACCGCCGCGTCGACCGCCGCCGTGTGGAGGGCGACGCGGTCGGGATGTTCGGTCGCCGAGATCAACATGAGGACCCCGGCGCCGTCGAGGGCCGCCGCGAACGCGGACGGGTCTTCGTAGGGCGCCTGGGCGATCTCCGCGCCGTCGAGCCGGGGAGCGCGGGACGGGTCGCGAACGACCAGCCGCTGCCGGACTCCGGCCTGAGCCAGTCGCCGGGCGATCCGCCCGCCGAGCCCGCCGGTCGCCCCGGTCACCGCGATCAGGTCACTCATCAGACCAGTTTCGCATGGGAGAGTCCGGACGCCCGGTCAGCGCGCGCCGAAGCCCCCCTTTAGATGATCATCCGTGGGCGCCGGAAACGAGGGAACCGCGGACGGCGCTACTGGTTGAGCACGCCGTTGAAGAAGGTGGCCAGCGAGTTGGCGCCGGAAGTGACACCGTCAAACACTCCCCTGACAGCGCCGGCCGCGGCTGACGGCTGAGTCCAGAGGTAGAAGGCCACGAACGCAATGCCTGCGTACGTGAGCACTTTCTTGACCTGCATTGGGGGGCCTCCTGCGGTATGTGTCCCGGATTTTTCTACCCGGCGACATCAGTGATCATAACTAGCCGGATAGAGAGGAGGACCTTCCGGCACGCCCGACCACGGTCACGGCACACCCCGGTTCAGGCAAAGAGTGAGTTGAAGAACAGGGCGAGCGATTGGGCCCCGTCGCCGATCGCGTCGAACACGCCGCGCACGGCGCCGGCCGCCCCCTGGGGCTGGGTGAACAGATAGAAGATCACGAAGGCGATGGCGGCGTACGTGAGTAACTTCTTGGCGTTCATGGCGGAGCTCCAACCGTGTTCAGTGCCATCACTCTGCCCCATCGGCCGGGACCGCGCGTGAGGTTTGGCACGATCGTAAGATCCGGCCCGCTTCCCCCACGGGGCACGCGAAAAACTCCCGTTCGCGCCAAACCAAAGGCCCCCGAGCTCCGAAGAAGCTCATAAAGGGAGGTCAGGTGCGCCGGAGGGTAGCGGTCATCGGCAGCGGCGTGGCGGGGCTCACCGCCGCGCACGTGCTGCGTTCCACACACGACGTGACGCTCTACGAGGCCGACGACCGGCTCGGTGGGCACGCCCACACCCACGACGTGGCGGGGCTGGCGGTCGACAGCGGGTTCATCGTCCACAACGACCGCACCTATCCCCACCTGACGCGGTTGTTCCGGGAGCTGGGGGTGGCCACGCAGGAGTCGGACATGAGCATGTCGGTGCGCTGCGACGGCTGCGGCCTCGAATACGCCGGCGGCAAGGGCCTCACCGGTCTCCTGGCCCGCCGGCCCTCGGCGGCCTACCTGCGGCTGCTGGCCGACGTGCCCCGGTTCCACCGGACGGCCCGCGCGCTCCTGGAGACCGACGACGAGCGCACCCTCGGCGAGGTCGCCCGGCACTTCCCGGCCTACTTCACGCGGCACTTCCTCACCCCTCTCGTGGCGGCCGTGTGGTCGTGCGCGCCCGCGACCGCCCTGCGCTATCCGGCGCGCTACCTGTTCACGTTTCTGGCCAACCACGGGATGCTCAGCGTCTCGGGCAGCCCGGTCTGGCGGACCGTCACCGGGGGCAGCCGGACCTATGTGGAGAAGGTGGCCAAGGGGCTCACGGCGGTGCGCACCGCGACTCCCGTACGGGAACTGAGGCGGCACGCCGACGCGGTCGAGATCCGCGACGACGGCGACGAGACCGCCTCCTACGACGCGGCGGTGGTCGCCACCCACCCCGGGCAGGCCCTCGCCCTGCTGGCCGCCCCCACCGACGTGGAGCGGCGAGTGCTGGGCGGTTTCGCCTACTCCCGGAACCCGGCGGTGCTGCACACCGACGCGAGCGCGCTGCCCCGCGCCGGGGGCGCGCGGGCGTCGTGGAACTACCGCATGTCCGGCTGCGCCGCAGAGCCCTCTTCCGTACGCGTCTCCTACGACATGACCCGCCTCCAGCGGCTGCCGACCGGAACCCGCTATCTGGTCACCCTCGGCGACGACGTGCCCGCCGAACACGTCATCGCCCGGATGGACTACGAACACCCCGTCTACACCCCCGAGACGGTCGCCCTGCAGAAGCTGCTGCCGGCGCTGTCGGACGGCCGGGTGGCGTTCGCGGGGGCGTACCACGGATGGGGTTTCCACGAGGACGGCTGCCGGTCCGGGCTGACGGCCGCCGAGAACCTGGGGGCACGCTGGTGACACCCGCCCTGTATCGCTGCTCCATCACCCACGTGCGTTCCTCGCCGCTGCGTCACGCGTTCACCTACGACGGCTACCTGTGGCTCGTGGACCTCGACGACCCGCCGCGCGGCTTCGACCCGGACGCCCGCGAGGAGCTCGACGCGTTCCTGGCCGGCCACGGCGAACGCGCGGGCACGGTCGTCATGCTCGCCGGGCGGCGCACCCTCGGCTACGTCTTCAACCCCCTGAGCGTCTACTGGTGCGACACCGGCGTGGTGGTCGCCGAGGTCCGCAACACCTACGGCGGACGCCACCGCTACCTGCTCCGCCCCGACGCCCACGGCCGCGCCGAGACGGACAAGGAGTTCTACGTCTCGCCCTTCCACCCCGTCGACGGCCGCTACACGCTCCGGCTGCCGCGCCCCGGCGACCGGCTCGACCTCGCGGTGACGCTGCACCGTCCCGAGGGCAGGCCGTTCGTGGCGACGGTGCGCGGCCGGCGGGTGGCGCCGACGTTGCGCAACCGGCTGCGGATGGCGCCCCTGCTGGTGGGGGCGCGGATCCGGCGTCAGGGCATCGCCCTCTACCTCCGTGGGCTGCCCGTCGTACCCCGAAAGAGAGAAACGTCATGACGCACGCCATCGCCCTCACGCCCCCACGATCGCCCCTGCGGGTGAGGGCGGTCCGGCAGTTGTTCCGCAACGCGGTGACGCGGTTGCCGTTGCGGGTCCGGATGCCCGACGGCGAGATGCTCGGCGATCCCTCCGGCCCCCTCATGCGGGTGGTGCGGGCGGAGGACTTCTTCTCCCGGGTGGGCGCCGATGGGCTGATCGGCTTCGGCGAGGCCTACATGGCGGGCGACTGGGAGGCCGACGACCTGGCCGGGGTGCTGACCGTGATGGCGACGCAGCTGGCGTCGCTGGTCCCGGCCCCGCTGCAGCGGTTGCGCGGCGTGTGGGCGCGGCGGCACCCCCGGTCGGAAGAGGGGACCGTGGAGAACGCCCGGAGGAACGTCCAGCGGCACTACGACCTGTCGAACGACCTGTTCGCGGAGTTCCTCGACCCGTCCATGACCTACTCCTCCGCGCTGTTCCACGGGGAGGCCACCTGGGAGAACCTGGAGGAGGCCCAGCGCGCCAAGATCGACCGGCTGCTCGACGAGACCCGGGTCGGGCCGGGGTCGACGGTGATGGAGATCGGGACCGGCTGGGGCGCGCTGGCGATCCGGGCCGCGATGCGCGGGGCCACGGTCCGGACGATCACCGTCTCGGCCGAGCAGCGGGCCTTCGCCCTGGAGCGGGTGGCCGCCGCCGGGCTGTCCGACCGGGTCGCGGTGGAGCTGTGCGACTACCGGGAGGCCGCGGGGTCGTACGACGCGGTGGTCAGCGTGGAGATGATCGAGGCGGTGGGCGAGCGATACTGGCCGGTCTTCTTCGCCACTCTCGACCGGCTGCTGGCCCCCGGCGGGCGGGTGGGGCTCCAGGCGATCACGATGCCGCACGACCGGATGGTGGCCTCGCGGCACACGTACACGTGGATCCAGAAGTACATCTTCCCGGGCGGGCTGCTGCCGAGCGTCACGGCCATCGAGCAGAACCTCGGGCCGCTGCGGATCGCCGGGCGCCACGAGATGGGCGGCGACTACGCCGAGACGCTGCGGCTGTGGCGGGAGCGCTACTGCTCGCGGCGGGCGGAGATCTCGCGGCTCGGCTTCGACGAGTTCTTCCACCGGATGTGGATCTTCTATCTGGCTTATTCGGAGGCCGGTTTCCGGTCGGGCTATCTGAACGTGCGGCAGTTCGTTCTGGAAAGGGGTCGTTCGTGACGCTCGTCGCGAGCCGGTTGGCCGACACGGTCGCCGGGCTGTTCGGAGGCGCGCTGCCCGTCGGGCTGCGGACCTGGGACGGCGGGTTCGCCGGTCCCGAAGACGCGCCCGTCGTGGTGCTGAGATCGCCCCTGGCGCTGCGGCACCTGCTGTGGGCCCCCGGCGAACTCGGGCTCGCCAGGGCCTACGTCAGCGGCCATCTCGACGTCGAGGGCGATCTGGCCGACGGGTTCCGGCGGGTGTGGGCCGCCGCCTCCGGCGGTCCCGGGATGGCCGAGCTGGCGCGCGGGGCGCGTACCCTCCTCGGGCTCGGCGTCGCGGGCCCGCGCCCGCCGATCCCCCTGAGCGAGGCGCGGCTGCGGGGCCGCCTGCACACCCGAGGCCGCGACCGCGACGCCATCGCGCACCACTACGACCTGTCCAACGACTTCTACTCGCTGATCCTCGACCCCTCGATGGCCTACTCGTGCGCCAAGTGGGCGCCCGGCGACGACCTCGCCCGGGCTCAGCGCCGCAAACTCGACCTCGTGTGCGCCAAGCTCGGCCTCCAGCCGGGGATGCGGCACCTCGACGTCGGCTGCGGCTGGGGCTCGATGGTGCTGCACGCGGCCGAATACGGCGCCGAGTCGGTCGGCGTCACGATCGCCGCCGAGCAGCAGGCCTTCGTCCGGGCACGCGGCGGCGAGGTGCGGCTGCAGGACTACCGCGACGTCTCCGACGGCCCCTACGACGCGATCTCCTCGATCGAGATGGGCGAACACGTCGGCGAGGAGAACTACCCCGTCTACGCCTCGACCCTGTTCGGCCTGGTACGTCCCGGCGGCCGCGTCGTCGTCCAGCAGATGTCACGCGGCGCCAACGCCCCCGGCGGCGGCCCGTTCATCGAGCGCTACATCGCGCCCGACATGCACATGCGCCCCGTCGGCCGGACCGTCGCCATGTTCGAGGAGGCCGGCTTCGAGGTGCTGCACGTCGAGGGCATGCGGGAGGACTACGCGAAGACCGTCCGGGCCTGGTACGACACCTTCGAGTCCCACTACGGGGAGGCGGTGGCCCTGGTGGGGGAGGAGGTCGCCCGGGTGTGGCGGCTCTATCTGGTCGGCGGCGGGCTGGCCTTCGAGTCGGGACGCATGTCCGTCCACCAGATCACCGTGGGCCGCCCTTCGTGACAACCCGGCACATGCGTAACGCGTCGAGATGACATGCCGGAGAACCAAGGGCCCACCAAGCTGCAGATCTGGTTAGGTGTGGGGCTCATCGTCCTGTTCGTCGCCGCCCTCGTGGTCCTCGTGCTGCTGCGCGACGACCCGCAGTGGGACCGGCTCGTGTTCCTGCTCCAAGGGCTGGAGGCGCTGGTGTTCGCGGCGGCCGGGGTGCTCTTCGGAACCGCCGTCGGACGGTCGTCGGCCGCCGTGCAGGAGGTCGCCGCGGCGCAGGAACGGGCGTCGGCGGCGGAGACCGACGCGGCCAACGGGCGGGCGCTGGCGTCGGCGGTGCTGGCGTCGGAGGAGCAGAGCGCGCGGCGGGGCAGCCGGGAGCCGGCGATGGAGGCCGAGTCGGACCTTGCGGCGCTGGCCCGAAGGCTGTTCCCTAACGCGTGATGAGTGTCGTCCGGGTCGGCCCGAGGAGCGCGTCCGGTTATCCGGTCGTGCTCGTCGACGACGCCGGAGAACGGCTGCTCCGGCACATCGACCCGGCCCGGCTGTCCGCCCTCACCGGTGACGCGTCGCCCCAGGGCCGGCGCTCACTGGGCCGGGCGCTCCACGACCTGGTCCACGACCCGTCGCTGGCCGCCTCCCGGGCCGTCTACCTGGACATCGGCGAGGAGGAGTTACGGGCGCTGCCCTGGGAGTCGATGATCGCTCCCGACGGGCGGCGGCCGTTCCTCGCCGAGGGGGCCTGCTGGGCGCGCGGACGACCGCTGCCCGCCACCCGCCCGGATGTGCTGGTGCCGATCCGGCTGCTCATCGTGCTCGGCAACACCGACGATCCCGCGCTGCTCGCCCGCGAGGAGGCCGACGCGATCAGACGGTCGCTGCGCGCCCGCCACGGCGCCTGGCACGTCGAGGTGCTCGACCAGCCGACGCCCCGGGAGTTCTTCGAGCGCATGGACGACATGCGGCCGCACGTCCTGCACTTCGTCGGCCACAGCGGGGTCGATCCGCTGGAAGGGCTGCCGATGCTGGAGTTCAACGGCCCCTCGGGCGCCGTCGGCGTCACCGCCGACCGGATCGTCAACGCGATCACCGAGCCGCCCCGGCTGGTCGTGCTCAACGCGTGCCGGACCGCCTACGGTCCCTCCGCCTCCATCTGGGAGCTCGCCGACGCCTTCGGCGCCGCCGCCGTGGTGACGATGCGCGGCGACGTCGCGTCCGCCCCGGCGGTGGTGTTCGCCGAGAACCTCTACGAGTCGCTCGCGTCGGGCGCGACGGTCGGCGAGGCGGTGCGGGCCGCCCGCACGGTCATGTTCCGGGAGGGCCTGTCCGAATGGGAGGCGCCGTCGCTGGTGGTCGGGCACGCGCCCGAGGACGTCCTGCCGTGGAGTCTCGGCGTCGACCCCGACACGGCGCTCCACCTGGCCGAACTCTATGCGGGGGTGGCGATGGCGGTCGACCGGGCCGCCGAACGCTGGCGGTTGTGGGGCGGGGTCGACTCCGACGCGCCGCCCTACCGGGCGCTGCTCGTCGGTGGCGGGCCCGAGGTGGGCAAGTCGTCGCTCGTCCGCTCGTGCGTGTTCACGTGGCGGCTGCGCGGCTGCACGGCCCTGTACGTGGACGCAGGAGCCCTCCGAGACGGGCGCAACGTGCCGTGGCTCGACGTGGTCCGCGCGGTGGCCGACGCCCTGCCGCCGCTGGCCGGGGCCGAGAGGTTCCGGCACCATCTCGTCCACCTGAGACGGGGCCTGCGGCCTCCTGCGGGGCCCTTCCAGCCGGACGACCGGGGTCCGTGGGAGGCGGCCAACGAGGCGGAGCCGCAACTGCGCGAGGCGCTGTTCGAAGGGCTGCGCGCGTTGCTGGCCGAGACCGGGCGGGTGACGATCGCCCTCGACCATCTGGCGCTCGTCCCGGAGCTGGGCGACACCCTGGTGCCCGGCCTGCTCCTGCCGGTCGCGGAGGGCCGGCTGAACGGGGTGTCGGTGATCGTCGCGGAGGACGACGAACGGGTGCTGGGCGCGTTCGCCGACCGCGCGCAGCGGCTCACGGTCGAGCCGTGGGACCGGGACCGCACCGAGGAGATCTTCCGCGAGTTCGGCGCCCGTGCCAACCGGCCCTACCAGGGCGGCTGGAAGGACGCCTCGGAGTGGGCCCGGGACAACACGCCGGTGTTCATGCCGTCCCACCTGCACATGTTCCACACCATGATCGCGGCGGGCCGGCCGTGAGCGCCCAGGTGGAGGCGCTCGCCGCGACCGTGGTCTCGGGCGCCCTGGGGCTGTGGGCCGGCGGCGACGCCGAGGCGCTGGCCCGGAAGGAGGAGGGCGCGCTGCTGGCGGGCTACGTCCGCCGGCTCGCCGGCCGGATGGCCGAACCGGTGGCCCGCCGGATCGAGTCGGCGCTGCCGAGGGAACCCGGCCCCGGCCACCTGGCGGCGATCGACGCCGTGCGGGAGTCGCTGCGCGGCCGCCTCTCCGGCGAGGACGCCGACGAGCTCGACCGAGGGCTGCCCGACCTCTCCTCCGACCTGCCCGAGCCGATGGCGGAGTTCTACTTCGGGCTCCGCCGGGAGTGCTGCGCCGTCCTGGTCCAGACCGCCCGCTCGCTGCCGCTCCACCGTCCCGGCTTGCTGAGGGAGCTGGTCCGGCAGCAGAACACGATCGCCGAACGGCTGACCGATCTCGCGACGTTGCTGTTCGCCGCGTTGCCGTCCGGGGTCCGGGGCGCGCTGATGCGGTGCGCGCTGCCGGGACGGTTCGACGAGACCCTCTACGACGCGGTGCTGCGCGGCGACGGTCCCTCGCTGGCCGAGATGGCGGCGACCGGGCGGTTCCGGCGGCTGCCCGGCTCGGGACAGTACCGGCTCGACCCGGCGCTCAGGGAGACGGCGTGGTCGCGGTGGTGGATCGACGAGGCGCGGGTCATGGGAGAGGGCATCCCCGACGCGATGCGCGAGACGGCCAGGCGGATCGCCGACGAGGTCGACGACGAGCTGGAGGAACTGCGCCTGACCGCGCTGGTCTCACCCGGCGGGGCCGTCGCGGCCTTCCGCGTGCTCTACCGGCGCGCCGACACGGCCTTCGACCTGGTCGCCTGCCAGGACGCGCTCGACGTCCTCGCCGCACCCGACCTGATCGGCGTCAGCCCCCTCATCGCGGAGACGCACGCCACCTACCAGGCCCGGCTGGCGGCCCGCACCGCCCACGCCACGGAATACCGCCAGACCGGCCGCTACCTGCACAGAGACGCCCTGGAGCGAGTGCTGACCGGTGACGCCAGGGTGGTCCACCTGCACGCGCCCGGCGGCATGGGCAAGACGATGCTGCTGCGGTGGTTCGCGGCCCGCCGGTGTCTCACCCAGTGGCCTCACGTGCCGTGCGCGCGGATCGACCTCGACGCCGTCGACCCGGTCAACGCGGTCCGTCATCCGTGGCTGGTGTTGCTGGAGATCGCCGCGCAGCTGTCGCCCCAGATCCCCGGCGCGCCCTTCTTCGACCTGCTGCGCGACCACGACCGGTGGCGGCGGGTGCTGAGCCGCGCCGCCGTGCCCAACACCGCGCTGCTCTCCGAGGTCGAGGCCGCGGCCGCCGACGGGGCCGATGTCACCCGCCGGTTCTTCGCCACCGACCTGCCCGACCACGTGGTCGTGTTCGACACCCTCGAAGAGATCGTGCTCAGACCCGCCGCCGACCCGCGTCCCTTCGTCGAGACGCTCGCCCGCCTCTCCGGGCGGGTCGTCCTCTCCGGCCGGTACGACCTGCGCGACCGCCTCCCCGGATTCGCCGACGCCTTCCCCGACGCCGAGATCGTCGAGGTGCCCCCGTTCGACGACGACCTGGCCGCCCGCTATCTGACCGAACGCCGCGGCCTGACCCGGCCCGACCTGATCGACGCCATGGTCCGCCGCGCGGGCGGCCTGCCCTTCGCCCTCGCCATGTACGGCGACCTCGCCGAGGCCAACCCGGAGCTGACCGCCCGGGAGGTGGAGGAAGCCCGCGAACCCGCCCTGCTCTACTGCCTCGACCGCATCCTGGAACGCATCCCCGACGACCGGCTGCGCTGGCTGCTCCGCTACGCCGTGCTGCCCCGCCACCTCGACGCCGAGTTCGTCACCGACGTGCTGTGGCCCCACCTGGAGGCGGGTCTGCGCGACGACAAGGTCCTCGACGACCCGGCCGAGGACGCCCGCCCCGACCGCAAGACCAAGATCTTCCTCCCCGGCCCGCCACCGCCCGCCCCGGCGGCCCTGTGGGAGGAACTGACGACCTACGCGGGCGCGACCTCCTGGGTCCAGCCCACCGACGACGGCCGGCTCGTCTTCCACGAGAACCTGCGCGACCCGGTCCGCGACCTCCTCCGCGACCATCCCGTTTTCGCCGTCCTGCACGCGTCGGCCGAGGCCCACTACACCCGCCGCGCCGCCCGGGAACACTGGGCCCGCTGGTCGGCCGAGGCGGTCTACCACGCCTTCCAGCACCGGGGGACGGCCGCCCTGCCGAGGTGGCGGGCCCTGATCACCGAGGCCTGGGACACCGGCCGCGCCGACCACGCCGGGGAACTCGCCGACGACCTGCTGATCTACGCGAAGGACGACGACGTCCGCTACGCGGCCCTCATCGAGCAGGCGCGGGCCGCGATCGAGGCCGCCCGGCGCGACCTTTCGCCCGGCGCCTCCGGCGCGCACTGGAACAGGGCCGAGAGCGCCCTCGCGGAGGCGGGACAACTGGGGGAGCCCTCCCCGATGCACCACGCCCTGACGGCGATGGTGCACCTGGCCCGCGACCGCCACGAGGAGGCCGAGGCGGAACTGGCGATGATCGCCGGCGAGGACCTCGACGAGGACACCGCCGCAGAGGTCGACCTCGTCCGGGCCGCCTCCGCCGACCAGGAGGAACTGCGGCAGGTGTACGCGCGGGCGGAGGAACGGGACGACCTGCGGGGCCTGGAGTTCACGGCCCGTTTGCTGGGCCGGGACATCGCCGTGGGGGGCGGCGACGTCAACGAGGCGGCCCGATACCTGATGGAGTCGGGCGACCTGCCGGAGCTGGCCCGAGTCCTGCTCCAGCGGGGCCGGCCGGGGAGCGCGCTCGACGTGTTCCCGGAGGCACCTCCGCCCGGGATCGCGACCGGTGGAGAGCGCGACCGGTTGCTCGTCACCGCCGAGGCCATGATCGCGCTCCGCCGCCCGGCCGCCGCCGTCCGCCTGCTGACCGGCCGGATCTCCACCGATCACGCCTCGTCGGCGATCGTGATGGCCCGCGCCCTGGGCGACCTGATGGAGTACGAGGTCGCGCTCGACGCCCTCACGCACGCCCGCCGCGCCGCCACGCTGGGGGCCGACCGCAAGGCCCTCACCCGGGAGACGGCGCGGCTCCACCTCGACGTGGCCGGAGACGTCGTGGCCGCCGAACGGATGCTCGGCGAGATCCTCGACGACGTCCTGCACCCCGACCCGCTCTGGGCGGACATCCGGCTCGCCCAGGCCAGGGACGACGACGCGGTCTCCATCGCCTGGCGGACGGCCAAGGGATCGTCCGACCCCGTGGCCCAGGCGAAGGCGGCCGTGACCGGGCTCCAGGTCGGCCAGCCCATGGGTGGCCGGCTCATTCGGTACGTCCGGCTGATCGACGACCTCGGCCTCCGCCTCGAATCGCTACGGGAGCTGCGGAAATGCCGTCTTCCCGTGGATCTGTCGGAGGCGGTCCTCGATCCGTGGCTGGCCGAGCGAGCCGAGTGGCAGCGGGAGGACCGGGCCTGCCTCGACCTGCTCGCGGTGGAGGTGGCGCGCGTGGCCGGTCGCTCAGCGGACGCCGCCGTGCTGCTCGACGAAGCGGTCTTCGGCCTCGCGAGCTCCGACGTCGTCGCGTGGCTCGACTGGATCCGGGCGAAGAACCGCATCGGGCCCGCGATCGCCGGTGAGTGGGAACCCCCGGAGATCGAGGGCGGCCCGGACCTGACGGGCGCCTTCCTCGTCGAACTCGCCCGGCGCCGCCTGCCCGTCGACCCGGAGTGGAAGACGTCCTCGCGGCTCGACCGGGCCGGGGAACTCATGGGCGACCGTCCCATGCGCTGGCACGGCACGCTCTGGCAGACCCGTGCCGATCTCGCCGCCTCGCAGGGCCTGCCCGACCGCGAACACCGGCTGCGCGCGATGTCGGTGTGGCGGGACCTGGGACAAGTCGCAGAACTCCAGGCGACCCCACCCACCCCTACCGAGACCATCGCCTACGGACCCCCGACCACCCACAGCCCGGACCTCGAGGCCGACGACGAAGCCCGATCGGACTCGGCCGCTGCCGACTCGGACGGGCTGGACTGGCACCGGTTCGATGACGAGTCGCCGGATCACGAACCAGAAATCGTCGTGCCCCTCGGCGGGCTTCAGCCCGTCGGCGATGACTGGACGGTTCACGAGGCCACGAACGGCCTGGGCGACCGGTTGCTCCCCGGGCTCGAGGGCCGGCTGGAGGACTCCCCGGAACCCCTCGACGTCCGCCTGGACGGCTACGCCGGTGGCGCGCCGTGGGAACTGCTCGGCTGGGGCGGCCGCACGCTGGGCCGCCATCCCCGAGTCAGGTGCGTCTATCGAACGCCGCGCGGGCTCGTGCCGGTCGAGGAGCCGCCGGGTCGCCGGGAACCGGTCGTACACGTCATCGAACCTGATCTGGTGCTTGCGGCCAGGACGCGGGGGCTGCCCGGTTCGCTGAAGGTCGCCGAGCTCTACCGGAACCGTGACCTCCCGGCCGAATCCCGGACTCCGCTGGAGGCGCTCGGCCGGCGCGAGATCGGCGTGCTCCACGTCGCCGGCGTCATGGACACCGCCAGGGGCGTCCCGGCGCTGTCCTTCCTCGGCGACGACGACGGGATCGAGCCCGACGCCCTGCACGAGGTGCTCCGGCGGCTGCGCGGCAACCCGCCTCTCGTCGTGCTCGACGTCCTGGCCCCGGCCAACCGCGCCGAGTTCCCCCGGCAACTCTCCCTCCGCAACCGGTTCGCCCAGGAGATCGTGCGCGTCACGTTTCCCGTCACCGTCCTGGCCATCGGCCCCGCCCCCGGCCTGACCCGTTCGGTGGCGATCACCGACGTGGCCTTCGCCGTGTCGGCGGGGTCGTCGACGCCCGGACTGTGGCAGCGGATCCAGAGCCACGAGATCGCCTCGGAGGACGACGCCTACGCCTTCGCGGCCACGGCGCTGTTCTCCAACGTGCGCCCCGCCGGCATGCCCGGGTTCCGATGACCCGCCGCGCGATCGAACTGCACGCCAAGATCGCCGGTCTGGAGGCCGAACTCGCCGCCTGGCGCTCGCTGTCGGCCCCGGGCGCCCGGCTGGAGAAGCACCACACCCAGATCGGCGCCATCACCGCCGCCCTCCAGGTCGCCGTCGACCACCTCACCGCCAGGGCGGACTCCGGCGATCCGTGGACGGCGACGGAACACCTCCTGATCCGCACCCACGACGTTCTCGACTACTTCCGCGCCAAGTTCGCCCTCCGCCTGGCCGACGTCTTCGCCGACTACCTGACGGTCGCCGACGAGCTCGCCTGGGAGTGCTACGAACCGGTCCGGACGTACGCCCCCCGGCGGAAGGAACCCCCGCTCGTCTTCCTGGACCGGTCGGCGGAACCGTTCTCCATCGCCCGTGGCGCCGACTACGCCACCGAGCTGATCGCGAAACCTCCGGGCAGCCTCCGCCGGGTCGTGGAGCGCCTCCCCGTCCCGCTGATCGGCGTCCCGTGGTTCCACCTCCGCCATCTCCCCGACGCCCTGGTCATCGCCCACGAAGTGGGTCACCTGGTCGAAACCGACCTCGACCTGACCCCGACGCTCCAGACGTCGATCGCCGGAGCACGCCCCGAATGGCGGCGCTGGCTCGGAGAGGTCTTCGCCGACGTGTACGCAGCCCTCGCCACCGGACCCGGCTACCTGAGCGCCCTGTCCGACTTCCTCGACACCGGATCGGGCGGCACCGGCGCGGGGGCGTACCCGCCTCCGGAGACCCGCCTCGACGTGGTTCGAGCGGTCTTGGACGGCGGCCGCGCGACGGAGGCCGCAGAGGTGGCGGCGGCCCTGGTGGCGGGCCCCTATCCCCAACTGGGCGGCCGCCGCCTCGACGAGATCCTCACCTTCGACCGCGACCTGGCCGACCGCCAGGCGAGCGCGCTGCTCCTGCGCATGGCTCCCGACCCCCGGTCGAACGTGCGCACCCTGCTCTCCTCGGCCGCCCTGGCCTTCGCCCGCGACCCCGAGACGTACCAGAAAGCCGGCACGACGGACCGTGTCGTCCACGCCGCGCACCGGAAGATCACGGCCGGAGTCCGCGCCGCCACGACGCCGCAGGCGGCGGCGGAACGCGGCCGCGAAGCCGGCGAGGCCATCCTCGGCCTGCTCCTCTGACCAGAACAGGGGGCCTGCTTCACATGCCCAGCCGGGCCCCCATCAGCTTCTCCACCGCCCACGGCTCCCCGTCGAGCGCCACCCGCGCGTGGTCCTGGCGGCCGAACGCGAACAGCAGCAGCTCCTGTGCGGGCCCGGTGACCACCACGGCCGGGTCGGACATCTTCGCCCCCGCCTTCTGGCCCGTTCCCGCCCGGCGCAGCACCACGCCCACGGGCGACTTGCGGAAGAACACCCGGGCTCCGGCGGCGACCCGCTTCCACAGCAGGTCGTCGAGGTCGGCGGGGAGTTCGCGGGGTTCCCAGCCCGCCTGGGCGCGGCGCACGTCTTCGTGGTGGACGAAGAACTCGATCGTGTTCACCGCCGAGTCGAGGCCGGGGATCAGGCCGTAGGGCGTCCAGCGGGGCGGGCCCTGGCGGACTTCGTTCACCACTTCCGCGTAGGGGCGGGCCCGGACCTGCTCCTGGACGTTGCGCGTGTAGGGCGCCAGGAACTTCACCGCTATCCCGGCGGCGGCGTCGATGCGCCGTTCCCGGACGACGAGGTGGGCGGCGAGGTCGGCGGTCTCCCACCCCTCGCACAGGGTGGGGGCGAACGGGCCCAGATCGTCGAGAAGTTCGGTGATGGCGGCACGTTCCGCGCGGGCGTAGCTCATGGCTCAACCCTAAGCACCCGCCCGCCGGGAATAAGAGCGGTGATCGTCGTGATTTCCCCACGTGGGCTTTCCCGGCCCTACGCCTATGGGCCCGCCCTGTGGTCAGACCTTGGCCCGATCCGAACTGTCGGCCATCGTTTGTATGGTCGGAGCTCGAACCACCGAACGGAAGGAACCCCCGAGTGCCCGACAAGGTGTCATCCGCGGTCATGCGCAAGGGGTTCCGCGTCATCGGTCACGCCGTCAGGACCGAGCCGAAGATCTTCACGGGCGCCGTCCTGGCCAGCGCCGTCTACGGCGTGACGACCGTCCTGTCGTCGTGGGCGCTGGGCTGGGCGACCGAGAACGCGGTGCTGCCTGCCTTCCGCGACGGCCACGCCACCGGGGGCACGCTGGCGCTGGCGGCCACGCTGATCGTCGGGGTCGCGGTGTTCAAGGCGCTGGGGGTGATGGGCCGGCGCATCATGGCCGGCATCCACCAATACCGCATGCAGGCGCATTTCCGGCGGTCGCTGGGGCGGCAGTTCCTCCGCCTGCCGCTGTCGTGGCACCACCGTCATCCGACCGGGCAGCTGCTGTCCAACGCCAGCTCCGACGCCGAGGCCGCCTGGGGGCCGCTCGCGCCGCTGCCGATGGCGGTCGGCGTGATCGTCATGCTCGTCGCGGCGGCGGTCGCCATCGTGCTGACCGACCCCGTGCTCGCCGTGGTCGGCTTCCTGATCTTTCCGGCGATCGCCCTGCTGAACCTCGTCTACCAGCGCAGGCTCACGCCGCTCGCGACGCGGGCGCAGGAGCTGCGGGCGGCGGTGTCCGAGGTCGCCCACGAGAGCTTCGAGGGCGCGCTCGTGGTCAAGACCCTCGGCCGCGAAGACGCCGAGGCGGCCCGGTTCGACGACAGGGCCGCCGCGCTGCGCGACGCCAACATCGCGGCCGGCCGGGTGCGCGGCCTGTTCGACCCGCTGCTGGAGGCGCTGCCGACCCTCGGCGTGCTCGCCGTGCTGCTGTTCGGCTCCTACCGCCTGGCCTCCGGCGACGTCACCGCCGGTGAGCTGATCCAGGTGTCCTACCTGTTCACGCTGCTCTCCTTCCCCGTGCGGGCGCTCGGGTGGGTGCTGGGCGAACTACCCCGCTCGGTCGTGGGCTGGACCCGGGTGCAGGAGGTGCTGGGCGCGGAGGGCTCCATGGTCTACGGTTCGGTCCGGCTGCCGGCCGACCGGCCCGCCGAGGTGGCCGTGGCCGGCGTCTCCTTCGCCTACGAGCCCGGCGTGCCGGTGCTGCGCGAGGTCGGCTTCACCGTCCAGCCGGGCCGCACGGTCGCCGTGGTCGGCCCCACCGGCTCCGGCAAGTCCACGTTGACCCAGTTGCTGGCCCGCCTGGTCGACCCCGACGAGGGCGTGGTCGCGATCGACGGCGTCGACCTGCGCGAGATCGAGCGCGACGGCGTGAGCGGCGCGGTCTCCCTGGTCCCGCAGCAGACGTTCCTGTTCGACGACACCGTCCGGGGCAACATCACGCTCGGCGCCGACGTCGCCGACGAGAAGGTCTGGGCCGCCCTGCGGCTGGCCCAGGCCGACGGGTTCGTCAGCGCCCTGCCCGAGGCCCTCGACACCAAGGTCGGCGAGCGCGGCACCACTCTGTCGGGCGGCCAGCGCCAGCGGCTCGCCCTGGCCCGCGCGCTGGCCCGCGAACCTCGGCTGCTCATCCTCGACGACGCCACCTCCAGCGTCGACCCGCAGGTCGAGAAGCGCATCCTGTTCGGCCTGCGTGACCAGCACGCCACCGTCATCGTGATCGCCTACCGCATGGCCACGATCTCGCTGGCCGACGACGTCGTCTACATCGAGAACGGCACCGTCGCCGACCACGGCCCCCACGAGGTCCTGCTGGCCCGCTGCGCCGGCTACCGCGAGCTCGTGACCGCCTACGAACGCCAGGAGGCCGAGAACGCGGCCCTCGAAGAGGAGACCGTCGCCCCGTGACGACCAACACCGTGACGACCCAGACGCTTCAGAACGTCGAGCGCGGCGCGCTCGAGACCATCCGCCACGGCCTGCGGCTGTCGCCGGAGTTCCGCCGCGGCCTCGGGGTCACCCTCGCGCTGGCGATCCTGGCCACCGTCGGCAAGGTGATCGTCCCGATCGCCATCCAGCAGGTCATCGACCAGGGGCTCAGCGGCGCCTCGCCCGATCTGCCGTTCATCCGCAACGCCGTGCTGGCCTGCGCGGGCGCGATCCTGCTGACCGCGGTGGCGGGCTACGCGATGAACGTGCGGCTCTACCGGGCCACCGAGTCGGGCCTGGCGACGCTGCGCGGCAAGGCGTTCCGCCACGTCCACGACCTGTCGGTGCTGACCCAGAACACCGAGCGCCGGGGCGCCCTGGTGTCGCGGGTGACCGGCGACGTCGACCAGATCAGCACCTTCATGCAGTGGGGCGGCCTGCTGATCATCGTGGCGAGCGGCCAGCTGGTGATCGCGACCGTGCTGATGGCCGTCTACTCCTGGCAGCTCACCCTGCTCGTATGGGGGCTGTTCCTGCCGCTGGTCTTCGCGCTGCCGAGGTTCCAGCGGCTCGTCGCCCGCAACTACCTGACCGTCCGCGAGCGCACCGGCGACACCCTCGCCGCGATCAGCGAGTCGGTCGTCGGCAGCGCGGTGATCCGCGCCCACGGCGCCGAGGAGCGCACGGCGACCCGCATCGACGCCGCCGTCGACGCCCAGCGGGCCGCGCAGACCCGCGCCCAGAAGATCATCGGCTTCACCTTCCCGATCACCGAGCTGGTCGCCTCGATCGCCATCGCCGGGGTGGTCGTCGTCGGCGTGCTGCTCGGCGTGGGCGGGTCGATCACCCCGGGGCGCCTGGTCGCGTTCCTGTTCCTGATCACCCTGTTCATCGCGCCGCTGCAGACCGCGACCGAGGTGCTCAACGAGGCCCAGAACGCCATCGCCGGCTGGCGTCGCGTGCTGAGCGTCCTCGACACCCCGGCCGACGTCGCCGACCCGGGCGACGAGGGCGTCACCCTGCCGCGCGGCCCGATCACCGTGGCGTTCGAGAACGTCGGCTACGCCTACCCCGACGGGCCGCCCGTCCTGCGCGGGGTCGACGTCGTCATCCCGCCGCGCCGCCGGGTGGCCGTGGTGGGCGAGACCGGCTCGGGCAAGACCACCTTCGCCAAGCTGCTCACCCGCCTGATGGACCCCGTCGAGGGCCGCGTCACGGTCGACGGCGTCGACCTGCGCGATCTGCGTTTCTCGTCGCTGCGCGAGCGCATCGTGATGGTCCCGCAGGACGGCTTCCTGTTCGACTCGACCCTGGCCGAGAACATCCGCTTCGGCCGTCCGGGCGCCACCGACGACGAGATCGCCGAGGCGCTGGCCGCGCTCGGCCTGGCCGACTGGCTCGACGGCCTGCCCGGCGGGCTGCAGACGGCGGTCGGCCAGCGCGGCGAGTCACTGTCGGCGGGCGAACGCCAGCTGGTCGCCCTGGCCAGGGCCTACCTCGCCGACCCCGACCTGCTCCTGCTCGACGAGGCGACCTCGGCGGTCGACCCGGCCACCGAGGTCCGCATCGCCCGCGCCCTCGACGGCGTCACCCGGGGCCGCACGGCCGTCTCGATCGCCCACCGCCTGTCGACGGCGGAGGCGGCCGACGAGGTGCTCGTCTTCGACCGTGGCGAGATCGTGCAGCGCGGCTCCCACGCCGACCTGCTCAAGGAGCCGGGCGTCTACGCCGACCTGCACGCCTCGTGGGCCGGCGCCACCCGCAGCTAGCGCGCGTGTCGATCATGGATTTGCCGTTGTCGCTGGTCGCTGCGGCAGAATGGTCATATGTCCCTGGACCCGAAGATCGCAGACCGGCTCAAGCGGAGCGGCGACGGGCTGGTGCCCGCCGTCGTCCAGCAGCACGACACCGGTGAGGTGCTGATGCTCGCGTGGATGGACGACGAGGCGCTGCACCGCACGCTCACCACCGGCCGGGCCACCTACTGGTCGCGCAGCCGGGGCGAATACTGGGTCAAGGGCGAGACCTCGGGCAACGTGCAGTTCGTCAGGCACGCCGCGCTCGACTGCGACGGCGACACCATCCTGCTCAAGGTCGACCAGCGCGGCCCCGCCTGCCACACCGGCACCCGCACCTGCTTCGATGACGACGTGCTTCCGGTGATCGAGGGTTCATGAACCGCCGCGCGCTCTACGCCTGGCTGGTCCTCAGCGCGGTCGCCGGGGCGATCGCCCTGCTCGCGGGCGGCCGGGTGTGGGCGCAGCTGCTCGCGCCCTCCGGGCCGGCCAACCCGGAGGCCGTCCACGACGTCCCCGGCGCGGAGGTCGCGCCGGTGATCACGCCGGTGGTGCTGGCGGCGCTGGCGGGATGCGTGGCCGTGCTCGCCACCAAGGGCGTCTTCCGGCAGGTCGTCGGGGTGCTGGTGGCGATCTGCGGGGGAGCGGTCGTGGTCGGGGTGACGCGGGTGTTCGACGACGTCCTGCTGCTGGAGTCGGCCGATCTGCCCGGCGCGTCCGTCCAGGTCACCGTGTGGCCCTGGATCACCGGCCTGGGCGGGTTGCTGCTGATCGCGGGCGGTCTGTGGGCGGCGGTCGCGGGCGGGACCTGGCCGGGCATGTCGTCCCGGTACGACCGCACCGACCGAGGGAAGCCCGCCTCGGAGCGGTCGATGTGGGATGCCATCGATCGCGGAGACGATCCCACCTGATTACAACTTGTCCTCAGGTTGCCCTGATTTGATGGGGATGTCGGCACCCGTCGCTACAGTCGTCGCATGACTTACGGGAACCAGCCCGGCGACACGGGGGATCCGGGCAACGACTACCCGGGTTACGGTCAGCAGCCGGACTACGGCCAGGGCGGCGGCTATCCGCAGCAGCCCGGCTACCCCCAGCAGCCCGGCTACGGCCAGCCCGGTTACGGCACGCAGAACACGCAGCCCGCCGGGGGCTACGGCCAGCCCGACTACGGCTACGGTCAGCAATACCAGCAGGGTTATCAGCAGGGCTACCAGCAGCCCGGCTACGACCAGGGCTACGCGCAGCCGGGCTACGGCTACGCCGCCCCCCGGCCCACCAACGGCCTGGCGGTCGCCTCGCTCGTGATGGGCCTGATCGGCCTGGTCTTCTGCGGCCTGACCGCGATCCTGGGCGTGATCTTCGGCCACATGTCGCTGAGCCGCATCAAGAGCAGCGGCGAAGACGGCCACGGCCTCGCGGTGGCCGGCCTGGTGACCTCCTACATCACCATCGGCCTGTGGGTGATCCTCTGGCTGATCTTCGGCGCCGCCCTCCTCACCCTGGTCGGCCTCGCCGAGGCCACCCAGGAGTACGGCAAGAGCCTGGAGAACTGGCCCACGGAGTTCCCCACCTCCTGATCCACCCGGGCTGATCTACCCTGGGGCGATGACCTCCAGAACCGCCGCGGTCACGCTGCCGGCCTCCGTCGGCGGCCTGCTCGCGGCGGCGGCCGCATTCGTCGCGGTCGTCGACCCGTCGCGGCCCGGCCACTATCCGCCGTGTCCGTTCCTGCTGGTCAGCGGTTTCTACTGTCCGGGGTGCGGCGGGCTGCGGGCGGTCCACGCGCTGACCCGGCTCGATGTGGGCGGCGCGTTGTCGTTCAACCCGCTGTTCGTTGCGGTCGCACCGTTCCTGGTGTACCTGTGGGCGAAGTGGCTCTCGTCCGCCTGGCGGGGGAGGCCGTTGCGGACCCGCCTGACGGCACCCGTGGCCGTCTGGTCGTTCGTCGCGCTGGCCTTGTTGTTCGGGGTTGTACGCAATACGCCGTACGGCGCTTTTCTGGCTCCGTGACCGGCACCCGATGGCGGGCCGACGTCGGCAAGGCCGATACCATCGGCAGGACGCAGTCGACCTGGAGGGATCCGGAGCACGTGAGCGAACGAGCCAGCAAGGGCGGTGAGGTCCGATGACGGTTCTCGACGACATTCTCGAGGGCGTCCGCGAAGACCTCGCCGAGCGGCAGAAGGCCGTGTCGATCGATGAGCTCAAGGAACGCGCCCGGCGCGCACCCACTCCGCGTGACGTCTACGGAGCCCTGAAGGCCGACCGCGTCTCGGTCATCGCCGAGGTCAAGCGGTCGAGCCCGTCCAAGGGGGCGCTGGCCGCGATCGCCGACCCGGCGGCGCTGGCCGTCGACTACGAGGCCGGCGGCGCCCACGTGATCAGCGTGCTGACCGAGCGCCGGCGCTTCGGCGGGAGCCTGGAAGACCTCGCGGCCGTACGCGCCGCCGTGGACATCCCGATCCTGCGCAAAGACTTCATCGTCACCGCCTACCAGCTGTGGGAGGCCCGCGCCTACGGCGCCGACCTGGCCCTGCTGATGGTGGTGTCGCTCGACCAGAACGCCCTGGTCTCGCTGATCGAGCGGGCCGAGTCGATCGGGCTGGTCCCGCTGGTCGAGGTGCACACCGAAGAGGAACTGGAGCGCGCGGTCGACGCGGGCGCCAAGCTCATCGGCATCAACGCCCGCGACCTGCGCACGCTCGAGGTCGACCGCGAGGTCTTCGCCAGGCTCGCCCCGAAGGTGCCCGAGGGCGTCATCCGGGTCGCCGAGTCGGGTGTTCGCGGCCCGCACGACCTGCTCGCCTACGCCCGCGCCGGCGCCGACGCGGTGCTGGTCGGCGAGAGCCTCGTGACCGGCAAAGACCCGCGTTCGGCGGTGAACGACCTGGTCACCGCGGGCGCCCACCCTTCGTCCCGCCAAGAACGGCAGTCGTGACCGGAGACTCGTCCATGTCCATCTCTGAGGGCACCCTCATCACCCCCGCCGACTTCACCGGCGCCGGTTCCGCCGGCGACGTGAGCGAGCGGGGCAAGTTCGGCGTGTTCGGCGGGCGTTTCGTGCCCGAGGCGCTGATCCCGGCCCTCGACGAGGTGGCCGCCGAATACGAGAAGGCCCGCACCGACCTGGCCTTCATCCGCGAGTTCGACCACCTGCTGCGCACCTACGCCGGCCGTCCGACGACGATCACCGACGTGCCCCGGTTCGCCGAGCAGGCGGGCGGCGCCCGCATCCTCCTCAAGCGTGAAGACCTGACCCACACGGGCGCCCACAAGATCAACAACGTGCTCGGCCAGGCCCTGCTGACCAAGCGTCTGGGCAAGAGCCGCGTCATCGCCGAGACCGGCGCGGGCCAGCACGGCGTCGCCACCGCGACCGCCGCCGCCCTGATGGGTCTCGAGTGCGTCATCTACATGGGCGCCGTCGACTGCGAGCGGCAGGCCCTCAACGTGGCCCGCATGAAGCTGCTCGGCGCCCGGGTGGTGCCCGTCACCAACGGCAGCCAGACGCTGAAAGACGCCATCAACGAGGCGTTCCGCGACTGGGTCACCAACGTCGACTCCACCCACTACCTGTTCGGCACGGTCGCCGGCCCCTATCCGTTCCCCGGCATCGTCCGCGACTTCGCCCGCATCATCGGCGTCGAAGCCCGCCGCCAGGTCCTCGAACTGACCGGCAAGCTGCCCGACGCGATCTGCGCCGCCGTCGGCGGCGGCTCCAACGCCATCGGCATCATGCACGCCTTCATCGAAGACGAGGGCGTCCAGCTCCACGGCTACGAGGCCGGGGGCCGGGGCCTGGAGACCGGCGAACACGCCCTCACGCTGACGGCGGGTTCGATCGGCGTCCTGCACGGCAGCCGCACCTACGTCCTGCAGGACGACGAGGGCCAGACCATCGAGTCCCACTCCATCTCGGCGGGCCTCGACTACCCGGGCGTCGGCCCGGAGCACGCCTGGCTCAAGGACAGCGGCCGCGCCACCTACCACGGCATCACCGACGCCGAGGCGATGGACGCGTTCGCCCTGCTCGCCCGCACCGAAGGCATCATCCCGGCCATCGAGTCCTCCCACGCCCTGGCCGGCGCGCTCAAGCTGGGCCGCGACCTCGGTCCCGACGCCACGATCCTGGTCAACCTGTCCGGTCGTGGTGACAAGGACATGGGGACCGCGATGAAATACTTCAACCTGTAGCCGGAAGCCAGCCATGACGACACTTGCCACGGTCTTCGAGAAGGCCCGCGCGGAGAACCGCGCCGCGCTGGTGGGCTACCTGCCCGCCGGGTTCCCCACGATCGACGGCGCCATCGCCGCCGCGACCGCCATGGTCGAGGCCGGGTGCGACGTGATCGAGATCGGCCTGCCCTATTCCGACCCGCTGATGGACGGCCCGACCATCCAAGACGCGGTCCACCGGGCGCTCGAGAACGGCACCCGCATCGCCGACGTGATGCGCACGGTCGAGGGCGTGGCCAAGTCGGGCGCGGCGACCCTCGTCATGACCTACTGGAACCCGATCGACCGCTACGGCGCCGACCGCTTCGCCCGCGACCTGGCCAACGCGGGGGGAGTCGGGACCATCACCCCCGACCTCACCCCCGAAGAGGCGGGCCCGTGGCGCGAGGCGAGCGCGTCGGCCGGCATCGACACGGTCTTCCTGGTCGCGCCGAGCTCGACCGAGGAGCGCATCGCGATCGTGACGGAGTGCTGCACCGGCTTCGTCTACGCCGCCTCGCTGATGGGCGTCACCGGCGCCCGCGAGTCGGTCGGCGCGGCCGCCGCCGGGCTGGTCGAGCGCACCCGCCCCCACGCGAAGGTCCCGGTCTGCGTCGGTCTCGGCGTCGGCACCGGCGCCCAGGCCGCCGAGGTCGCCGCCTACGCCGACGGCGTGATCGTGGGCTCGGCCTTCATCCGCCGCCTGCTCGACGCGCCGAACGAGCAGGAGGGCCTGCGAGCCGTCCGCGAACTCGCCGCCGAACTGGCGGAGGGCGTCCGCCGCTAGATCTTCCTTTGCCCACCCGAACGGCCGGTCACCATCAGGTGGCCGGCCGTTTGCGTTCGCGGGACGTCGCGGCGACGGCGGGCGCGGCCGGGTGGCGCCGGTTGCGGCGGCGGTTCGGGCGGCGGGCGGCGCCGTGGTGGGCGGAGCCGTAACGGAGGAAAGAGCCCGGGATTTACCCGGGCAGCCCTCCCCATACCCGCCTCCAGGTTTCGCCTTACCAGGTGTTTATCGAGGTCATGGTGAGGTGGACTCCAATAGGTTCGGGACCGGTGGCCGTGTAGGCGGCCCCGGGACCTGGGAGGAGTCTCCGTGTCAACGCATCGTCGCGGCCCGAGTTCGTCACTCAGTGCATCTGTGGTTGTACCCTGGGTGACGACCGTCGCCCGGCTCGTGCTCGCCGGCGTGCTGATCGTCGCGGGGTGGCTGAAGGTCGGCGCCCCCGCTCTGTCGGTGCAGGCCGTGCGCGCCTACGAACTACTGCCGGACCGGATCGCCACGGCCGTCGGATACGGCCTGCCCGTGCTGGAGATCGTCGTCGGAGTGCTCCTTGTCCTTGGCCTGCTCACCCGCCTGTCGGCGGTCGGCGCGGGGCTGCTCATGGTCGCCTTCGTCATCGGCATCGCCTCGGCGTGGGCGCGGGGGCTGCGCATCGACTGCGGCTGCTTCGGCGGCGGCGGGCCGCTCGCCGAGGGACAGGAGCCCTCGTACTTCTGGGAGCTGGTGCGCGACTTCGGGCTGGTGGTGCTGGCGGGCTGGATCGCCTGGTTCACCCCCGGCCGGTTCGCGCTCGACACGCCCCTGGGCCTGGCCCCCCGCCCAGCCGCCGAGGAGGAGTCCGGCGATCACGAGCCCGGTGCGAGTGATCACTTGGATGAAGTGAAGGAGAACCACTGATGGGCAAAGGTGCGCGCGAGGCGACGGCCAGGGAACGGATCGCCGCGCTGCGGCAGGCCGACCGCAGGAAGGACCGCCACCGCCGCCTCGCCACGATGGTCACCATCGCGACCATCGCCGTCCTGGCCATCGGCGGCGGCGCCTGGTACGCCGCCGCCCGTGACACCGCCGAGAAGCAGACGGCGGCCGCCAAACTGGCCCCGACCACGGTCAACGCCGACGGAACGGTCACCATGGCCCGGCCGGGGGTGACCGCGCCGGTGCTCGACGTCTATGAGGACTTCCAGTGCCCGGCCTGCAAGGCGCTGGAGGAGTCGTCGGGGCCGACGATCAAGAACCTGGCCTCCGAGGGCAAGGCCAAGGTCGTCTTCCACCCGATCACGATCTTCTCGATGGAGCCGACCAAGTCCAACTCGGTCCGCGCCGGGGCGGCCTCCCGCTGCGTCACCGACGGGGCGACGTGGCCGGCCTTCCACGACCGGCTCTTCAAGGAGCAGCCGTCGGAGACCGTCGAGGGCTTCGCGCTGACCGACCTGGTCGCGTGGGGCAAGGAGGCGGGCATCACGGCGCCCGACTGGGAGAAGTGCGTGACCTCCCAGAAGTACGCCCAGACCCAGCTCACCCAGTCCGACAAGGTCATCCGGACCGAGAAGATCACCGGCACGCCCACGCTCAAGCTGAACGGCAAGGACCTCGACTCCAACGTCGCCTTCGTGCCGAACAAGCTGCGCCAGGCCGTGCTCGCGGCGGGCAAGTGACGCCTGCTCCACGGCAGATTCCGCGCGAGCCGCAGCCGGCCTTCGGCCGTCCGCGTCTCGCTTGAGGATGGGGTGATCAACCTGAGACGGGCTCATTGGTGACGAGGGTGCGCGAGTGCGCCTCGGAGGCGGTAACGTCCTGTGACATGCCCCTCGCCTCGATCCCGAGCCCGTCGCAGGGGGTCTGGTACCTCGGACCCCTTCCCATCCGGGCCTATGCGCTCTGCATCGTGCTGGGCGTCGTCTTCGCCGTCTGGCTCGGCGAGCGCCGCTGGCGCGCCCGCGGCGGCCTTCCCGGCACGATCACCGACCTGGCCGTCTGGGCGGTCCCCTTCGGCCTGGTCGGCGGCCGGCTCTACCACGTCATCACCGACAACCAGCTCTATTTCGGAGCTGACGCGGAGAACCCGTGGTATCACATCTTCTTCATCTGGAAGGGCGGCCTCGGCATCTGGGGGGCGGTCGCGCTCGGCGGGGTCGGCGTCTGGATCGCCTGCCGCCGGCGCGGCATCTCGCTCTCGGCCGTCGCCGACGTCGTCGCGCCCGGCATCCTGATCGCCCAGGGCATCGGCCGGTGGGGCAACTACTTCAACCAGGAGCTCTTCGGCGGTCCCTGCGACTACGCGTGGTGCCTGGAGATCGAGCCCGGCCGCCCCGGCACCGTGCCCGGCGCGCTGACCTACCACCCGGCGTTCCTCTACGAGTTCGTCTGGACCCTCGCGGTGGCGGGTGTGCTCCTCCTGATCGACCGGCGCTTCAGTCTCCGCCACGGCCGTCTGTTCGCCCTCTACATCATGGGCTACACCCTGGGCCGCTTCTGGATCGAGGGCATGCGGGTCGACCCGGCCCACGAGATCCTCGGCATGCGCCTCAACCAGTGGACGTCGATCGTGCTGTTCCTCGGCGCGCTGGCCTACTTCTGGCTGACCAGGAACAAGACCACCGAGGAGATCATCGTCCCCGACGGCGAGGTCCCGCCGGTGGCCGAGGGCGCCGAGGCCGACCCGGCCCACCTCCACGACCAGGCCGACGACCACGAGAACGAGGCCCGCGAGACCGGCGAGCCCGATGAGGCCGCCCCCGACGACAAGACGGAGAAGGCCGAGGAGGCCGGTCAGAGATGACCGGCGCCGTCGGCCCGGAACTCTCCACCCACCACAGTCACCGCGACGTCACGGGTGGCTGGCTGCGCCCGGCGGTGTTCGGCGCGATGGACGGCCTGGTGTCGAACTTCGCGCTCATCGCCGGCGTGGCGGGCGGCACGGCCGACACCCGCGTGATCGCGCTCGCGGGTGTCGCGGGCCTGGCCGCCGGGGCGTTCTCGATGGCCGGAGGCGAGTACGTCTCGGTGGCGAGCCAGCGTGAGCTGGCCCAGGCCGAGATCGCGGTCGAGCGCCGCGAGATGGCCGTCCACCCCGAAGAGGAGGAGGCCGAGCTGGCCGCCCTCTACGAACGGCGCGGCGTCGACCCCGGCCTGGCCGCAGAGGTGGCCCGGCAGATCTCCCGCAACCCCGAACAGGCCCTGGAAGTGCACACCCTCAACGAGCTGGGCGTGAAGCCCGACGATTTGCCGTCGCCGGTGACCGCCGCGCTGTCGTCGTTCCTGTCGTTCGCCGTCGGCGCCGTGATCCCGCTGGTGCCCTACATGGCCGGGGTGACCCACCTCTGGCTGTCGGCCGCGCTGTCCATGGTCGCGCTCTTCGGAGCGGGCGCCCTGGTGTCCCGGGTGACCGCGCGGAGCTGGTGGTTCAGCGGTCTGCGCCAGCTCCTGGTCGGCGGCGTCGCCGCCGGGCTGACCTGGGGACTGGGGTCGCTGATCGGAGCGAGCGGCCTGTGACCCCCGCCAAGTCCTCCCGCGCCAAACGCCGTCCGGCGCCCGACGAGACCTGGGGCAGCGTCAAGCTGGCCGAGATGGGGCTCACCGGCGGCCAGCAGAAGGTCCTCGCCGTCCTGGCCACCGTCGTCGGCATCCTGCTCATGGCGTACCTGCTGGTCTTCGTGGTCGAGGCGTTCGACGACGACCCGACGCCCGAGCTGCAGTCGAGCTCGCCGCTGGGCCAGGCCCGGCCGGCGGCCTACCGGGCGTGGCCGTCGCTGAAGCAGTTCGCGCCGATCGCCGACCGCGCCGCCGACGCGAAGCCGCTGACGGTCGAAGAGGTCTTCACCACCAAGACGCTGAAGGCCGGCAAGATCACTTTGAAGCTGGGCGAGCGTCAGCTCGACGCCGACTGCGCCCGCGTCGTCTGGGGCGAGGCGCTGACCGAGGCGCTGGCGACGGCCGGCTGCACCCAGGCCGCCCGCGCCCAGTTCGTCAGCGCCGACGGCCGCTACGTCGCCCAGTACGCCCTGCTCAACCTGGAGTCGGTGACCGCCGCCGACGAACTGGTCCGGCAGATCTCCAACCTCTACCGGGGCGGCTGGCTGCTGCCGCTGCCCTCTGCCCAGCCGGCGCTGACCGGCTTCACCGAGGCCAGCGGCCACGCGATGGGCCACTACCTGGGCCTGGTCTGGATCGGCCGCGCCGACGGTGAACGCCCGGAAGACACCGACGACATGGTGACCCTCGGCCTCGCGGTCCGCGAGGCGGAGAAGGTCGTCTACCGGCGGGTGGTCGCGGTGACCGGGGTCCCGGCCGGCTGACCCCCGCCGCTGTCACCGCTTGCCCACGCTCGGTGTCCGCCTTTCGAGATGCACGCCCTCCCGCACCCCGATCCCCGTCATGATGGTGCGGTGAGGGTGGGACTGAAGATGCGCGTGGTGACCGTGCCGGTGCTCGCGGTGGCGCTGGCCGGGTGCTCCGACGCCGGCGGCGTCGACCGGCCGGGCACCGTCCGGGCCGAGATCAGCTCGGCGATCTACGCGCCGATCGCACAGCAGCGGGTCGACGCCGCGCCGCTGACCGAGCAGGAGGTCTTCCCGGCCCCGGCGCTCGGGGTCATGAAGAAGGAGTCGGTCACCCTGAGCGCCGACTGCGCCGTCGCGGTGTCCGCCGACGTCGACGGGTGCTCCCAGGTGGTGCGGGGGCTGTTCCGGGGGCCCGAGCTGGTCGGGCAGGTGGCGGTGTTCAACCTGGGTGACGTGGCGCAGGCCGACGCGCTGGTGCACCGGTTCAAGGAGGAGCTGTTCCTGACGCCGCTGGCCTCCGAGCGGGCCGGCACCGCGATGGTCAGGGCGATGGGCCACTTCGTGTCGGTCAGCTGGGTGTCGGCCGAGGGCGACGCGAGGCCCGACCTGGCCGAACCGCTGGCCGCCCTCGACCTGGCCTCACGCTTCGTCCAGGCCCGGATCCTCGCCCTCTAGGCTGCGGGCGACCGCCTCGGCCAGGCCGGTCAGGCGGTGCATCGGGAGTTCGAGCGCGGTCGCGCCGGCCCAGGCCGGGATGCGCGCCCTGGCCTGGTTCTTCGTCAGGCCCAGTTCGGCGACCAGGCCTTCGCGCCAGGCGTTGGCGACCTTGCCGTGGCTGGTGGCCAGGATCCGCCGGGTGACGGCGTCGGGGGCGGGCGGGAGCCGTACGGGCGAGGCGGTTCCGAAGACGCGGACCTCGGCGTCGCGGGCGGCGAGCACCAGGCGCGGGAGGGCGGCCTCCAGGCCGGGGGCGTGGATGGCCACCCGGGAGACCTGCGCGGCGTAGGGCTTGGCGAGCCACGTCGAGAGGCGGACCCGGGGGACGCCCGGGAGCAGATCGCGGGGCCAGTCGCCCACGAGCAGGTCGGGGGCGTAGTCGCCCAGCTCCGGGGGCGCGGCCTTGGCCGATTCGACCGCCTGCGGGCCCTGGGTGTAGATGGCGGTGGCCAGGCGGTCGACGCGGGAGGCGACGGCGGGCCAGCTCTTGGTGGTCGGGCGCAGGACGTAGAGGTCGGCGGCGCTGCCGATGGCCTCGGCGCCGTCGTAGCGGTTGAAGTCGGGATAGATCGCCTCGTTGAGCAGCTGCAGGTCGGCCAGGGAGTGCTGGACCTTCAGGGCCAGCATGGGGGTGCGCTCGGACGCGCCGTAGGCGAGCAGCACGCGGCCCTCGTCGCGGTCGCGCAGGCCTTCGAGGCCCCGGGCGACGAACAGGCCGACGCCGTCGGGGGTGTAGGGCGGGTCGGTGATCGCCAGATCGGCCCAGCCCCGGGCCGACGGGGGCAGGCCCAGCCGGAGATCGGCCCATCGGGTGGTCACCCCGAGGTCCTGCTCGTCGATGTACGCCAGGATCCGGTCGTCGACGTCGACGACCATGACCTCGACGTCGGGATGGATGAGACGGACCGCCAGTGAGGTGAGGTCGTGGTCGCCCACGCAGAGCAGCCGCGAACCGGGCAGCCAGAACCGCGAGCCGAGCAGCAGAGCGCGCCTGACCACGGTTTCCGGGGTGGCCGACACGTGGTCGAGGGCCGACCGTCCGCGCGGCGCTCCGGCGATGAGCGCGGCCATCCGCGCGACCACCTCGGCGTCCACCATGTGAGACACCGGGTCCGAAATAGAGGACGATATCGAAATGTTGTAGAGTTTGACCTGTTCAGTTGGGATTCGGACGTGCTGATCGCGATGCTCAAGGGGGAGCACGCGCATGAGCGCCTCGATCGTCCTCCGGGACGTCGCCGTCTCCCTGACCACATCGGCGAGCGTCCACCAGCGTCCGTCCGACAGGAGAGAGACAGCCTTTCGCAACCGCCATCCGTCCACACCGGCACGCGCGTAGAGCTCGTCGATCGACATACGCGAAACCTTAGTGGGCCCGGCGGGTGCCATCCGGAAACGGTGGGGTAACCTCTACTCACTACAACTGCAGCAGGGCCAGCGTCGTCCCTCTGTCACCACGCAGAAGATGACGACGGGAGTGATTTCATGCCTGCTGCCCGCCATGGCCGTCCTGGGGACCTTCCCGAGCCTCAGGGCCTTTACGACCCCTCGTACGAGCATGACGCCTGTGGTGTCGCCATGGTGGCCGACGTCCACGGCCGCCGTAGCTACGACATCGTCGAGAAGGCTCTGACCGCGCTCATCAACCTCGATCACCGGGGTGCTCGGGGGAGCGAACCGGACACCGGTGACGGCGCCGGCATCCTGACCCAGATCCCGGACGCGTTCTTCCGCGCGGTCGTCCCCTTCGACCTCCCGGAGGCCGGGAAGTACGCCGCCGGCATCGCCTTCCTGCCCATCGACGCGCAGGCCCGGGCGACCGCCCTGCGGATGATCGACGAGATCGCGACCGAGGAGAACGTCAAGGTCCTCGGCTGGCGCGACGTGCCCGTCGACACGCGGCACGCCGGGCCGACCGCCCGCGCCGTGATGCCCCACTTCATGCAGCTCTTCGTGAGCTCCGGCGACCTGTCGGGCATCGAGCTCGACCGGGCCGCCTTCGCCTTCCGCAAGCGGGCCGAGCACGAGGCCGACGTCTACTTCGCCTCGCTCTCCAGCCGGACCACCGTCTACAAGGGCATGCTCACCCCGCAGCAGGTCGAGCCCTTCTTCCCCGACCTGTCGGACGAGCGCTACGTCACCGCCATCGCGCTGGTGCACTCGCGCTTCTCCACCAACACCTTCCCGTCGTGGCCGCTGTCGCACCCCTACCGCTACGTGGCCCACAACGGCGAGATCAACACCGTCAAGGGCAACCGCAACTGGATGCGCGCCCGCGAGACGATGCTGGAGACCGGCCTCATCCCCGGTGACCTCGAGCGGCTGTTCCCCATCTGCGACCCCGACGGCTCCGACACCGCCTCGTTCGACGAGACGCTGGAGCTGCTGCACCTCGGCGGGCGCTCGCTGCCGCACGCCGTGCTGATGATGATCCCGGAGGCGTGGGAGAACCACACGGAGATGGACCCGGCCCGCCGGGCCTTCTACGAGTTCCACTCCACGCTGATGGAGGCCTGGGACGGCCCCGCGTCGATCTCCTTCTCCGACGGCACCGTCGTCGGCGCCGTGCTCGACCGCAACGGCCTGCGTCCCGGCCGGTTCTACGTCACCGACGACGGCCTGGTCATCCTGGGCTCCGAGGCGGGCGTGCTGAGCGACATCCCGCAGGAGAAGGTGGTCCGCAAGGGCCGTCTCCAGCCGGGCAAGATGTTCCTCGTCGACACCGCCCAGGGGCGGATCATCGAGGACGACGAGATCAAGGCCGAACTGGCCGCCGCCGAGCCCTACGAGGAGTGGCTGCACGCCGGTCTGGTGCGGTTCGAGGAGCTGCCCGAGCGCGAGCACGAGCACCCCACCCACGAGGCCCTCGTCAAGCGCCAGCAGACCTTCGGCTACACCGAGGAAGAGCTGCGGATCATCCTCACCCCGATGGCCGCGACCGGCGCCGAGCCGATCGGGTCGATGGGCACCGACAGCCCGGTCGCCGCGCTGAGCGACAAGCCGCGGCTGCTGTTCGACTACTTCAGCCAGCTGTTCGCGCAGGTCACCAATCCGCCGCTGGACGCCATCCGCGAGGAGCTCGTCACCTCGCTGCAGTCGACCATCGGCCCCGAGCACAACCTGCTCGAGCCGGGCGCGGCCTCCTGCCGCCGTCTGGTGCTGCCCTACCCGGTGATCGACAACGACGAGCTCGCCAAGATCGTCCACATCAACGACGAGGGCGCGCTGCCCGGCTTCCAGCCCCACGTCGTCTCCGGTCTCTTCCACGTCGGCGGGGGCGGCGACGCGCTGACCCGGCGGCTGCAGGAGATCCGCGAGGAGGTCTCGCAGGCGATCGCCGACGGCGCCCGCATCATCGTGCTGTCCGACCGCGGGTCGAACGCCGAGAAGGCGCCGATCCCGTCGCTGCTGCTGACCGGCGCGGTGCACCACCACCTGATCCGGGAGAAGTCCCGCACCCGGGTGGGCCTGGTCATCGAGACCGGCGAGGCGCGCGAGTGCCACCACATGGCCCTGCTCATCGGCTACGGTGCCAGCGCGATCAACCCCTACCTGGCGATCGAGACCGTCGAGGAGCTGTTCCCCGACAGCCGCAAGGCGGTCCGCAACCTCATCAAGGCGTACGGCAAGGGCGTCCTGAAGGTCATGTCCAAGATGGGCGTGTCCACGGTGGCGTCGTACACGGGCGCCCAGATCTTCGAGGCCCTGGGCCTCGGGGCCGAGGTCATCGCCGAGTGCTTCACCGGCACCAACTCGCGGCTCGGCGGCGTCGGGTTCGACGTGCTGGCCAAGGAGGCGCTGCAGCGGCACACCAAGGCGTACCCGAGGGCCGAGAACGCCCACCGGCGCCTGGAGGTCGGCGGCGAATACCAGTGGCGGCGCGAAGGCGAGCCCCACCTGTTCAACCCGACGACCGTCTTCAAGCTCCAGCACGCCACCCGCACGCGGCGTTACGAGATCTTCAAGGAGTACACCGACCTGATCGACGGTCAGGCCGAGACCCTGATGACGCTGCGCGGCCTGTTCAAGCTGCGCCCGGCGGCCGGCGGCCCCATCTCGATCGACGAGGTCGAGCCGGTCTCCGAGATCGTCCGGCGGTTCTCCACCGGCGCGATGTCCTACGGCTCCATCTCGATGGAGGCCCACGAGACCCTCGCCATCGCCATGAACCGGCTCGGCGCCAAGTCGAACACCGGTGAGGGCGGCGAGGACCCCGAGCGCCTCTACGACCCGACCCGCCGCTCGGCGATCAAGCAGGTGGCCTCCGGCCGCTTCGGCGTGACCTCGGAGTACCTGGTCAACGCCGACGACGTGCAGATCAAGATGGCCCAGGGCGCCAAGCCCGGCGAGGGCGGCCAGCTGCCCGGCCACAAGGTCTACCCGTGGATCGCCAAGACCCGGCACTCCACGCCGGGCGTCGGCCTGATCTCGCCGCCGCCGCACCACGACATCTACTCGATCGAGGACCTGGCGCAGCTCATCCACGACCTGAAGAACGCCAACCCGAAGGCCCGCATCCACGTGAAGCTGGTCTCCGAGGTCGGCGTCGGCACGGTCGCGGCGGGCGTCTCCAAGGCCCACGCCGACGTCGTGCTGATCTCCGGTCACGACGGCGGCACCGGCGCCTCTCCGCTGACCTCGCTGAAGCACGCGGGCACCCCGTGGGAGCTCGGCCTGGCCGAGACCCAGCAGACCCTGCTGCTCAACGGCCTGCGCGACCGGATCGTGGTGCAGGCCGACGGCCAGCTCAAGACCGGCCGCGACGTCATCATCGCCGCCCTGCTCGGCGCCGAGGAGTACGGCTTCGCCACCGCTCCGCTGGTGGTCTCGGGCTGCGTCATGATGCGCGTCTGCCACCTCGACACCTGCCCGGTGGGTGTGGCCACCCAGAACCCCGAGCTGCGCAAGCGCTTCACCGGCAAGCCGGAGTTCGTGGTCAACTACTTCGAGTTCATCGCCGAGGAGGTCAGGGAGTACCTGGCCGAGCTGGGCTACCGCTCGCTCGACGAGGTCATCGGCCGCAGCGACCTGCTCGACACCGAGGCCGCCGTGACCCACTGGAAGGCCCAGGGCCTGGACCTGTCGCCGATCCTCTACCAGCCGGAGCTGCCGCAGGGCACCCCGCGCAAGCAGGTCGTCGCGCAGGACCACGGCCTGGCCGAGGCGCTCGACAACACGCTGATCCAGCTGGCCGAGGGCGCGATCGAGTTCGGCCAGCAGGTCACGCTGGAGCTGCCGATCCGCAACGTCAACCGGACCGTCGGCACCATGCTCGGCCACCACGTCACCAAGAAGTGGGGCGGGGCGGGCCTGCCGGAGAACACGATCGACGTGAGCTTCACCGGTTCGGCGGGCAACTCGTTCGGCGCGTTCGTGCCCAAGGGCATCACGCTGCGGCTGACCGGCGACGCCAACGACTACGTCGGCAAGGGCCTGTCGGGCGGCCGGATCACGGTCACCCCGCCGAGCGACCTGCTCGACGGCCAGATCATCGCCGGCAACGTCGGCCTCTACGGCGCGACCTCCGGCGAGGCGTTCATCCGGGGCGTGGTGGGCGAGCGGTTCTGCGTCCGCAACTCCGGCGCCACGGCCGTCGTCGAGGGCGTGGGCGACCACGGGTGCGAGTACATGACCGGCGGCCGGGCCGTCGTCCTGGGGCCGACCGGGCGCAACTTCGCGGCCGGCATGTCCGGCGGCGTGGCCTACGTGCTGGACCTCAAGCCCGAGCGGGTCAACCGCGAGATGGTCGAGCTGGAGGCCCTCAGCGCCGAGGACTCCGAGATCCTTCGCGAGCTGGTCGAGAAGCACCTGGCCGAGACCGGTTCGCCGGTGGCCAAGGGCCTGCTCGCCGACTGGGAGGCGGCCGCCGCCAGGTTCGGCAAGATCATGCCGATCGACTACAAGCGGGTGCTCACCGCCAGGGCCACGGCCGAGGCCGAGGGCCGCGACATCGACGAGGCCATCATGGCCGCGGTTCACGGATAAGGGGGTAACGACATGGCCGACCCGAAGGGGTTTCTCACCCATCAGCGTGAGCTGCCCGCCCGCCGCCCGGTGGACGTGCGGATCCGCGACTGGCGCGAGGTCTACGTCGACTTCGCCCCGGAGAAGCTGACCAAGCAGGCTGCGCGCTGCATGGACTGCGGCATCCCGTTCTGTCACAACGGCTGCCCGCTCGGGAACCTCATCCCCGAGTGGAACGACCTGGTCTACCGCGACGACTGGCGCGAGGCGATCGAGCGGCTGCACGCGACCAACAACTTCCCCGAGTTCACCGGCCGCCTGTGCCCGGCTCCGTGTGAGGCGGCCTGCGTGCTCGGCATCAACTCCGACCCGGTGGCGATCAAGCGGGTCGAGGTCGAGATCATCGACCGCGCCTTCGCCGAGGGCTGGGTCACCCCCCAGCCCCCGGTGAGCAAGACCGGCAAGAAGGTCGCGGTCGTCGGCTCGGGCCCGGCGGGCCTGGCCGCCGCCCAGCAGCTCACCCGCGCCGGGCACGACGTCGTCGTGTTCGAGCGGGCCGACGCCATCGGCGGGCTGCTCCGGTACGGCATCCCCGAGTTCAAGATGGAGAAGCGGCACATCGACCGCCGCCTCGACCAGATGCGGGCCGAGGGCACCGAGTTCCGCACGAACGTCAACGTCGGCGTCGACGTCACCGCCGCCGAGCTGCGCGAGCAGTTCGACGCGATCGTCCTGGCCGGCGGCGCCACCGCCTGGCGCGACCTGCCGGTCACCGGGCGCGACGCGGTGGGCGTCTACCAGGCGATGGAGTACCTGCCCCCGGCCAACAAGGCGCTGGCCGACTCGGAGATCAACGCGAACGGCAAGCACGTCGTGGTCATCGGCGGCGGTGACACCGGCGCCGACTGCATCGGCACCGCGATCCGCCAGGGCGCCCTCTCGGTGACCCAGCTGGAGATCATGCCGATGCCGCCGGAGGCGCGTCCGGCCGGGCAGCCGTGGCCGACCTTCCCCATGCTGTTCAAGATGGAGTCGGCCCACGAGGAGCTCGCCGACGGCGGGGGAGCGCGGGTCTACGCCGTCTCCACCACCGAGTTCGTCAAGGACGCCGAGGGCAACCTCCAGGCGATCAGGGTGGTGGACGTCGAGGGCCCGGCGGCCGGCTTCAAGCCGATCCCCGGCACCGAGCGCGAGCTGCCCGCCCAGCTGGTCACCCTGGCGATGGGCTTCGTCGGCCCGCAGCACGCCGGCCTGCTCGACGAGCTGGCGGAGCTGTCGGCCGGGGAGTTCTACGACCCGCGCGGCAACGTCTCCCGCAACCGCACCTACCACTCGGGCGTCGAGGGCGTCTTCGTGGCCGGTGACATGGGCCGCGGCCAGTCGCTGATCGTGTGGGCCATCGCCGAGGGCCGCTCGGCCGCCGCCGCGGTCGACGACTACCTCACCGGGGCGACCGCCCTGCCGGTAGCCATCCCGCCGACGGCGCGTCCTTTGGTCTAGTACGTCAAAACGGCGCCCCCTGCGTATTCCAGGGGGCGCCGTTCTGCGTTTTTGGGCCGATCCTTTAGGGCAATTCCGGAATATCTACTTTTGTGGGATGCGCGTTGAGTTGCGGACGCCCGGAGGGGTTCGCGAGGATCAGGACGTTCCAGATCGAGGAGGACCGGTGCGTAAGGCAGTATTCGCGGGGTTGGCGCTGACCCTGCTGACCACGGCCTGCGCGGCCTCCCAGGAGACGGCCGTCTCCCACGACTACCTCGTGTTCTACACGCCCGGCCAGGGCGGCGCCGCGACCGGCGTCGTCGAGGCGACCGGCGGCGACGTGCTGTCCGACGACGCCGAGCTCGGTTACCTGGTGGCCCGCGCCGCCCGCATCCCGTCGGGACCGTCGATCGTGGGCGTCATGTCCGACAAGCCGATCGGCGAGATCGCCCGCGCCAAACCCGTCGCCGCGCCCGTCGCCGCGCCGCGCCGCGCGGCGGTGAAGAACGAGCCGCTCGCCGGCCGCCAGTGGGACATGCGGATGATCGGGGCGACCGCGTCGGGGTCGTACAAGAAGCAGATCGGCAACCACAAGGTGCTGGTCGGAGTCATCGACACCGGGATCGACGGCAAGCACCCGGACATCGCGCCCAACTTCAACCGGAAGCTGTCGCGCAACTTCGTCACCGACCGGCCGAAGGACTCCAAGGGCAAGAACTTCGACGGCCCGTGCGAGTTCAAGGGCTGCAAGGACCCGGCCGACCACGACGACGACGGCCACGGCACCCACGTGGCCAGCACGATCGCCTCGCCGCTCAACGGCATCGGCATCGGCGGGGTCGCGCCCGGCGTGTCGCTGGTCAACCTGCGGGCCGGCACCGACTCGGGCTACTTCTTCCTCAAGCCGACCATGGACGCCCTGAAGTACGCCGCCGACAACGGCATCGACGTGGTCAACATGTCGTTCTACGTCGACCCGTGGAACTTCAACTGCCCGGCCAACCCGGCCGACACCCCGGCCCAGCAGTCGGAGCAGAAGGCCATCATCGCGGGCATGACCCGCGCGGTCGCCTACGCCCGCGCCCGCGGCGTGACCCTGATCAGCGCCATCGGCAACGGCTCCACCGACCTCGGCGACCCGACCCAGGACACCGGCAGCCCCGACTACCCGTCGGGCGCGGCCAAGTCCCGGAAGATCGACAACACCTGCCTGAACATCCCGGCCGAACTCCCCGGCGTGATCACGGTGACCTCGGTCGGCCCGAGCAAGCGCAAGGCCGTCTACTCCGACTACGGCGCCGAGCAGGCCGACGTGGCCGCCCCCGGCGGCGACGCTCTCGACACCGGCACCTCGCTCAAGGGGGCCGCCCGTGAGATCCTGGCCGCCGCACCCCGCAACGCGCTCCGGGCCGCGACCTCGATCGACGCCAAGGGGCAGCCGCTGACCTCCTCGGTCGTCCGGGAGTGCAAGAACGGCACGTGCTCCTACTACCAGTACCTCGAGGGCACCTCGATGGCCGCCCCGCACGTCTCCGGGGTCGCCGCGCTGCTGGTGGCCCGGTTCGGCAAGCCCGGCAAGGGCGGCCTGCAGCTCGACCCGGCCCGGCTGGAGAGCCTGCTCTACGCCTCCACCTACGACCGCGGCTGCCCGGCCTCGGGCAACTACCGCTACTCGGCCGACACGACCCACGCCTGCGTGGGCTCAACGTCGCGGAACGGCTTCTACGGAAACGGCATCATCAGCGCGCAGAAGGCGGTCACGATCGCGGGTACTTAGAGAGGAGATGAGTAGCCGGACGGATTCCGGCCTCCGGTTCTCTTCTTAGGTTCGAAAAATGATTTATCACGTTCTATGGCAAACCGTGATGGTCGTCCATTTCCTCGTCCTCGCGTACATCGCCCTGGGCGGTTTCCTGGCCTGGTGGTGGCCCCGCCTGATCTGGCCCAGCCTGGGGTTCGCCGGGTGGGGCGCGATCCAGCTCACCGGGGTGGTCGAGTGCCCGCTGACGGTCCTGGAGAACTGGGCCCGTGATCGGGCCGGCGCCCACCTGCTGGAGCCCGGCGGGTTCATCGACACCTACATCACGGGCGTGGTCTATCCGGCGCGGTATCTCGCGGAGGTCCGCGTCGGGGTCGTCGCGTTGATCGTGATCTCGTGGGTCGGCTTCGCGGTCGTCCGCCACCGCCGTCACGTGGCGGGGAAGTCGCAGACGTCGATCGCGTAGCCGAGCAGTCTCTCCTGGACGTCCTTGGGCGGGGTGACGATCATCCGGTACGTCTCCCCGCCCTCGGTGTGTCCCCAGACCTGGAACAGGTAGGCCTGCTTGGCCTCCGCGAAGGCGTGCGGGTCGCAGCGGGTGGGGCGGATCGTGACCGGGATCTCCGTGGTGCCCACGGGGACCTCGGCGACGGGCCGCCTCTTCTCCGGCTCCAAGACGTAGTGGGTGGTGCCGTCGACGTCGTCGACGGTCACCGGACGGGTGCTCGTGACGGTCAGCACCCCCTTGAGGTCGTCGCCCTGCCTGCGGAAGGTCCCGAAGGCGATCGTGGCCGACTGCTTCAGGATGTACTCGCCGCACTCGTACTTCACGAGCCGGGTCAGCAGGCCGTCGGTGACCGGGATCGGGAAGCGGACCTCCTTCGGCGGGGCGTCGCCCACGGCCATCGTGGCCACGATGTCGGTCGGCTTGACGGGCGGGATGGCGGTGGCGTCGCAGCGGGCCCGGCCGTAGGTGATCGGGAAGTCGGTCCGGGGCGTCTTCGGCAGGGTGGTGTCGACCCGCACCGGGGCGGAGGGCTCGAACGAGCCCGAGTCGAGCCGCAGGTCGGTGATGTGCAGGGGCGTGTCGGCGGCGTTGGTGACCGAGACCTGGATGCGATGGACCGCGACATCCGAACGCCATTGCTGCAACGCGACCGAAACACCGGTAGGGGGCGCGGTCGATTCGGTAGCCTGTCCACCGCACGCGAGGGCGCTCATCAGCGTCAAGACGGCAGCCAACCTCCGGAACCACCCCATAGCGGGACAGGTTAGGACACGTCGGCTATCGCGTGAAGTCATTGACAATTTGGCCACAGCTATGGGCGCCGTCACATTCAAGTGGTCTGGACCAATTAGGCTAGGACTCGTGAGCCGTCGAGCAAAGATCGTCTGTACCCTAGGTCCCGCCACCTCGTCCCCGGAACGGCTGCGGGAGCTGATCAGCGCGGGCATGGACGTCGCCCGCTTCAACCTCTCCCACGGCAGTCATGAGCTGCACAAAGAGGTCTTCGACCGGGTGCGGGAGGCGGCCGAGGAGCTCGGCCGCGCGGTAGGCGTGCTGGCCGACCTCCAGGGGCCGAAGATCCGGGTGGGCAAGTTCGCCTCGGGCCCGGTCCGCCTCGGCGTCGGTGACATCATCACGATCACCACCGAAGACGTCCCCGGAGACCGCGACCTGGTCTCCACCACCTACGATGGCCTGCCCGGCGACGTGAAGCCGGGAGACACCATCCTCGTCGACGACGGCCGTCTCCACCTGGAGGTCGACAAGGTCGAGGGCCCCCGGGTGACCACCCGGGTCGTCATCGGCGGCATGATCTCCGACAACAAGGGCCTCAACCTCCCGGGCGTCGCCGTCAGCGCCCCGGCCCTGACCGAGAAGGACGAGGCGGACCTCCGCTGGGCCCTTCGCACCGGTTTCGACATGATCGCGCTGTCGTTCGTGCGGTCGCCGGAGGACGCCGACATTGTCCACCGCATCATGGAGGAAGAGGGCGTCCACCTGCCCCTCATCGCCAAGATCGAGAAGCCGCAGGCGGTCGACGCCCTCGAGGCGATCGTCGACCGGTTCGACGGCGTCATGGTCGCCCGCGGCGACCTGGGCGTCGAGCTCCCGCTGGAGCAGGTCCCGATCGTGCAGCGCCGGATCATCGAGCTCTGCCGCGAGAAGGCCCACCCGGTCATCGTGGCGACCCAGATGCTCGACTCGATGATGGCCGCACCCCGGCCGACCCGCGCCGAGACCTCCGACGTCGCCTACGCCGTCATGGACGGCGCCGACGCGGTCATGCTGTCGGGCGAGACCTCGGTCGGCAACTACCCGATCGAGTCCGTCGCGACGATGGCCCGCATCGCCACCGCCGCCGAGGGCGCGACCCTCCACGCCACCCACAACCTCGACCGGCTCCCCGAGTCGACCGGTGGCGCCATCGCCCGCGCCGCCGCCGAGGTCGGCGCCATCGTGGGGGCCAAGGCCCTGGTCGCCTTCACCATGTCCGGCGAGACCGCGCGCCGCCTGGCCCGCTACCGCAGCCCGATCCCGCTGATCGCGTTCACCTCCAACCCGGTGGTCCGCGGCCAGCTCGCGCTGACGTGGGGCGTGGAGACGTTCGAGGTGCCGTTCGTCCACCACACCGACGACATGGTGCGTCAGGTGGAGGCGTCGCTGCTCGCCCTCGGCTCGTTCGAGAAGGGCGACAAGATCGTCATCGTGGCGGGCTCGCCTCCCGGCAACCCCGGGTCGACGAACGCCCTGCGCGTCCACACCATCGGTTCGGCCGTGGCCCACCCCAACCTGGGCTGATCCGCTCATCCGGAAGGGCCGTCACGTACGACGTGGCGGCCTTTCGGCGTTCCCGGCGGCCTCCCGCGCCGCGGCGATCTCGCCATGATGGGCCAGGGCCCAGTCGGCCGGCGCGGACAGCGGCGTGAGCAGCGAGGCGCCGAGCCCGGTCAGGCTGTACTCGACCGACGGGCCACGCTGGCGACCCTCGATGCGGGGCAGGCCGCTGGCCTGGCGGCGGTCACCGCGCGAATCAGGGCATGACGAAAGGGTGCCCCGAGTGGGATTCGAACCCACACTTGATGGATTTTGAGGCCATTGACTCTGCCGTTGGTCTATCGGGGCGTGCGTGGTCCCAATCTAGCGGACGTCGGTAACCTCTTGTGCGTGAGTGGAACGCAGCGGCGAGTGGTGATCGCGGAAGACGAGGCCCTGATTCGCCTCGACCTGAAGGAGATGCTGGAGGAGGACGGTTACGCCGTCGTCGGCGAGGCCGGTGACGGTGAGAGCGCCGTGAAGCTCGCCACCGAGCTCCGGCCGGATCTGGTGATCCTCGATGTGAAGATGCCCGTCCTCGACGGCATCTCGGCCGCCGAGCAGATCGTGTCGGAGCGCATCGCGCCCTGCCTGATCCTGACGGCGTTCTCGCAGCGCGACCTGGTCGAGCGGGCCAGAGACGCGGGGGCGATGGCCTACCTGGTCAAGCCGTTCACCAAGGGCGACCTGGTGCCGGCCATCGAGATGGCGGTCAGCCGCCACGAGGAGATCGCGGCCCTGGAGAAGGAGGTCACGACGCTCTCCGACCGGCTGGAGACCCGCAAGCTGGTCGAGCGGGCGAAGGGCCTGCTCATGGCCCAGCACGGATGGACGGAACCGCAGGCCTTCCGGTGGATCCAGAAGGCCTCGATGGACCGCCGTCTCAGCATGCGACAGGTCGCCCAGATCGTGGTCACCGAGGCCGCGGGGCCGCCCGACAAGTCGGCCTGACCGGCCCAAGATCCCTCCGGCTCGCGACCCCGCAGGTCAGGGCCGGAGGCGCAGTGTGTTGAGGACTTATTACGACTCCGCATCCAAGTGTCCACAGTTCAGACGCTTTCCTGGCAAGGCGTCTGCGAGTTATGTACGTTTCCAGCATTCGAACGGGACGGTGTCCTGGTTAAGCCCGGCGTTCCGTTGCATGGATGAAGGAGACACTTCATGATCCGCATTGCCCCCATGGGGCGGGTGCTGGCAGTCGCCGCGGCCGCCAGCCTTGCCCTGACGGCCTGTGGTGGTGGCGAGGAGACGGCCGCGCCGGCCACCTCGGCGCCGGCCACGACCGCCGCCGCTCCCGCCACCACGGCGGCGGCCGCGGGCGACGGCACCCTCACCATCGGCTCGATCCTGCCCCAGACTGGTGACCTGGCCTTCCTCGGCCCGCCGGAGTTCGCCGGCGTCGACCTTGCCGTCTCGGAGATCAACGCCGCCGGCGGTGTCCTCGGGAAGCCGGTGACCAAGATCCACGCCGACTCCGGTGACGCGAAGACGGACATCGCTTCGCAGTCCGTTGACAAGCTGCTGCAGCAGAAGGCCGACGCGATCATCGGTGCGGCTTCGTCGGGTGTGTCCCTCACCGTTATCGACAAGATCGTCAACGCCGGTGTGGTCCAGTTCTCCCCCGCGAACACCTCGCCGGAGTTCACGTCGTACAACGACAAGGGCTTCTACTTCCGGACGGCTCCGTCCGACGTGCTGCAGGGCCGTGTTCTCGGCGACCTGATGATCCAGGACGGCGGCGAGAACATCGCCATCCTGAACCGCCAGGACTCCTACGGCACCGGCCTCGCGGCCGAGGTCAAGAAGTCCGTCGAGGGCGGCGGCGGCACCATCGCCGGCGAGGTCGCCTACGACCCGGCCGCGCCCGACTTCTCGGCCGACGTGGCGAAGATCAAGGAAGCCAACCCCGACGCGATCGCGCTGATCTCGTTCGACGAGACCAAGAAGCTCATCCCCGAGCTCGAGAAGCAGGGTCTGGGTCCGGACAAGGTCAAGATCTACTTCGTCGACGGCAACCTGGCCGACTACTCGGCCGACTTCCCCGAGGGTCTGCTCGAGGGCGTCAAGGGCACCCTGCCCGGCGCGGCCTCGGAGGGCAAGTTCAAGGAGAACCTGCTCAAGACCAACCCCGACCTGCGGGACTTCAGCTACGCCCCCGAGTCCTACGACGCCACGATCCTGATCGCCCTGGCCGCCGAGGCGGGCAAGGACGACTCCGGCACCGGCATCTCGAAGAACCTGGTCGCGGTCAGCAAGGGTGGCACGAAGTGCACCGACTACAAGGCCTGCCTCGACCTGCTGAAGGCCGGCACTGACATCGACTACGACGGCGTCAGCGGCCCGGTCGAGTTCTCGGACGCGGGCGACCCGTCCGAGGCCACGATCGGCATCTACAAGTACGGCAAGGACAACAAGTACACCAACGAGACCTACCTCGCCGGTAAGGTCGACAGCTGATCTTCCCCGCTCAGCCTGTAGCGACCGAAGCCCCCGTCGTCCGGAAGGACGGCGGGGGCTTTCTCGTGGCCGCTACGGCGATATGAGTGCAATGTGAGGTATCACCCGCCACCGAACCGCATTCGGGCCTCATGGGCGCTCTCAGGGCCGCGCGGACCTCAGCCCGCCTGGGCGCAGCCCTTCTCGATCGCCGTGGCCGCCGCCCGCCACTCCTTCAGCGCCGCCACGGCCTTCTCGTGCGGCGTCGCGGCCGGGACCAGCACGCGGATCGTCCGCTTCATGGTCGCCGTGTGCTCCGCCAGCCCGGCCGGCAGCTTCTCCCCGTAGCTGAGGATCACGCCCTCCACATAGGCGATCCGGCCGCGCATGCCCTCGCCGAACTCCTGCGCCTCCTCCTGCCCGGCCGGCTTCAGGACGTGCTCGGCGAAGCCGAGCGCCGAGACCACCCGCCGGCAGGGGTCGTCGGCGGCGTCGGCGCCGGTCACGTACATGTCGGTGGAGGCCGCCTTCGGCGGCGGCGGCGCGGAGGCGCAGGCGGTCAGCAGCCCGAGGGCTGCCAGGGCGAGCAGACGGCTGGGCGCCATGGGCGGAACCCCGTTTCTGTACGGAAGCGAAAAAGGCCACCGGGACGACCCGGTGGCCTTTTCGAGGAGGAGGACGTCAGGCGCGGGCCAGCGTCCCCAGGTAGAGCTCGATGACCTTCGGGTCCTTGATGAGGTCCTTGCCGGACGCGGTGTAGGCGTTCCGGCCCTGGTCGAGCACGTAGCCGCGGTCACAGATCTGCAGGCAGCGGCGCGCGTTCTGCTCCACCATGATCACGGTCACCCCGGCCCGGTTGATCTGCTGGGCCTGGATGAAGACCAGGTCCTGCAGCTTGGGCGACAGACCGGCGGAGGGCTCGTCGAGGAGCAGGACGGAGGGCTCGGTCATGAGGGCGCGCCCCATGGCCACCATCTGCCGCTCGCCGCCGGACAGGGAGCCCGCCCGCTGCTTGCGCCGGTCCTTGAGGGCCGGGAAGATCTCGCAGACGAACTCGAAGCGCTCCTTGAACTTCTTGGGCACCTGGAAGGCGCCCATCTCGAGGTTCTCCTCGACGCTCAGCGACGGGAACACGTTGTTGGTCTGCGGCACGAAGCCGACCCCGCGCTCCACGAGCGCGTGGGCCTTCAGGCCGGTGATGTTCTCGCCCTTGAGGGTGATCGAGCCCGTCCGCACCTCGACGAGGCCGAACAGCGCCTTGAGCAGGGTCGACTTACCGGCGCCGTTGGGGCCGATGATGCCGATCAGCTCGCCCTCGTTCACGTAGAGGTCGGCGCCGTTGAGGATGTTCACGCCCGGCAGGTAGCCGGCGAACAGCTCGTCGCAGCGCAGCAGCGCGTCTCCGGCGGCCGCCACGTGTGCCGAGCGGTCGACGATCGCGTTCGGGTCGGCGGCGCTCATTCCGTGCTCTCCTTGTCGAGTTCGGCCTCGGCCTCGTGGAGCTGCCGCTCCTCCTCCTCGGCCGAGAGCGGGGCGTCGTGGTGGGCGCCGAGGTAGGCGTCCACGACCCGCTCGTCCGACATGACGCTGTCGGGCGGACCCTCGGCGATCACCTCGCCCTGGGCCATCACGATGACCCAGTCGGAGATGTCGCGGACCATGTCCATGTCGTGCTCGACGAACAGGACGGTCATCCCGAGCTCGCGCAGGTTCTTCACGTGGCCGAGCAGCGACTGCGTCAGGGCCGGGTTCACACCCGCCATCGGCTCGTCGAGCATGACCAGCTCGGGGTTGCCCATGAGGGCGCGGGCCATCTCCAGCAGCTTGCGCTGGCCGCCCGAGAGGCTGCCGGCGAAGTCGTCGCGCTTGGCGTCGAGCTTGAAGCGCTGGAGCAGGTCCTCGGCCTGGAGGGTGATCTCGTCCTCCTGGCCGCGCCACAGGCCCGGGATCAGGCCGCGGAAGAAGTTCTCGCCCTTCTGCGCCTGGGCGCCCAGGCGCATGTTCTCGATGACCGTGAGCTTCGAGAGCGCCTTGGTCAGCTGGAAGGTGCGGACCATGCCCTTACGGGCGACCTTGTAGGCCGACACCCCGTTCATGGCCTGGCCGTTGAAGGTCCACTGGCCCTCGTCGGCGGTGTCGAAGCCGGTCAGCTGGTTGAAGAACGTCGTCTTCCCGGCGCCGTTGGGGCCGATCAGGGCGGTGATGCTGCCCCGCTGGATCTCGACGTGGTTGACGTTCACGGCGGTCAGACCGCCGAAGCGGCGCACCACGTTGTCGACGACGAGGATCGGGTCGGGCTTGGGGACCCCGGGCTCGGCGGCCATGCCCTCGAACGCCTTGAGGGCCGCCGCCTTGCCGGCCGGGAGCGATTCAGCGTGCATCGATTGAGATCTCCCTCTTGTCCCCGAAGATGCCCTGCGGCCGGTAGATCAGCAGCAGCATGAGGCCGAGGCCGACGAGCATCAGGCGGATCGCGCCGACCTGGTTGACCGTGATGAAGGTGATCGCGCCGCTGTTGACGGCTTCTTCCATCCCGGTGCCGATGAAGATGAGCAGCAACCAGAAGAGCATCGAGCCGACGATCGGACCGAGGATCCGGGCCGCGCCACCGAGGATCAGCACGGTGTACGCGTAGAACGTCAGGTCGGTCGAGAACAGGTCGGGCTGCACGGCCGATCGGCTGAGGGCGAAGATGAAGCCGCCCATCGAGCCGATGACGCCACCGATGACCAGCGCCTGCATCTTGTACGAGAACACGTTCTTGCCGAGGCTGCGCACGGCGTCCTCGTCCTCGCGGATCGCCTTGAGCACGCGGCCCCACGGGCTCTTCATCGCCATGAACAGGACGAACGAGGCGAGCGCCACGAGCACCCAGCCGACCGTCAGCACCCACATCGACCGGTTGTCGAAGCCGATGATCGGGGGGATGCCGTACTCACCGGGGGGATAGGGGTTCATGTCGTAGAACGAGCCCGAGAAGGCCTGGAGGCCGTCGGTGCCGCCGAAGGTGTCCGACAGCGCGACCGACCGCACGACGAGGCGGACGATCTCCGCCGCGGCGATGGTGACGATGGCCAGATAGTCGGCCCGCAGCCGCAGGGTCGGGATGCCCAGCAGCAGGGCCATCAGGACGGCCAGCAGCAGGCCGATGCCGACGCCCAGGAAGAAGGGCAGCCCGAAGGTGGAGACGGTCACCGCGATGGCGTACGCGCCGATGGCCAGGAATCCCGCCTGGCCGAAGTTGAGCAGGCCGGTGTAGCCGAACTGCACGTTGAGGCCGATCGCCGCGAGGGCGTAGATGATGGCCTCGGAGCCGATGCCCGCTTCCACGGCCCGGCTGAAGATGAGTGTCCAGTCCATGTGTGCCTCCTAGCCGATCCGCTCGCGACGGCCGAGGATGCCCTGCGGCCGGACCATGAGCACGATGATCAGCACGACCAGCGCGCCGATGGTCTTCATCTCCGGCGGGATCCACAACGTGGAGACCTGGACGAACATGCCGACCACGAGCGAACCGACCAGGGCGCCGAACGCGGTGCCCAGGCCGCCGAGGGTGACGCCGGCGAACATCAGCAGCAGGACCTGCTGGCCCATCTGGAAGTTCAGGTTCTGGGTGGTGCCGAGCAGGATGCCCGCCAGCGCCGCGATGCAGGTGCCGGACGCCCAGACGAGCCGGATGACCCGGTCGACGTTGATGCCCGACGAGGAGGCCAGCGCCGGGTTGTCGGCGACCGCGCGGGTCGCCTTGCCGAGCCGGGTGTACGTCAGGGCCAGGCCCACCGCGATCAGCACCACGATCTCGATGCCCATGGCGATGAGGCTCTTGGGCGTGGCCGAGATCGGGCCGATCTGGATGCCGGCCTGGGCGACGTACTGGTCGTAGGACTCGCCGCCGCCGCCGAACAGGAACAGCAGCAGGGCCCGCAGGAACAGGGCCAGGCCGATCGAGATGATCATCATGGAGATCAGGCCGGTCTTGCGGCGCCGCAGCTGGCCCCAGAAGAACCGGTCCTGTCCCCAGCCCAGGGCGGCCGCTATCACCAGCGCGATCGGCGCGGCGATCAGCAGGTGGAGGCCGACCACGGTGTTGAAGAAGAACGCGAGAAAAGCGCCGATGGTGAGCAGCTCACCATGGGCGAAGTTGGTCAAACCGGTCGTACCGAAAATCAGGGAGAGCCCGACCGCGCCGAGCGCGATGATCAGGCCGAGGTTGAGGCCCTCGAACACGAGCTGGGCCACACGGGTCCAATAGGAGCTGCCGCCCCCGTCACCCTGTTGCCCCTGGGGTGGGGCGTTCGCGTCGACCAATCCGAACAGCACGTTGCGGGCGTTACCCTCGAAAACCTGGACGGTCAGCGTCCCACGGTTGGGGTCTCGCAGCGCTTTCCCTGCGGGAAGGGTGGCCTGGTCCAGCGTGACCTTGTAAGAACCGGCCTTGTCGACGGCGACCTTCCAGGCCCCGTCCGCTCCGGTCGTGGCCTCTCCGACGGGCGCGTCTGCGTCGGTCGCCACGGTGATTTTCACGCCTGCTACAGGCTGGCCTTGGATTCTGAGTGTGCCTTTGACTTCTTCGCCTTCGGCCGCCCACGCTGTGGACGCTCCGGCCAAGAAGACGAAGATGAGTCCACCCATGAAGGCCGTGAACGCGATCACGGCTCTGCGCAATGGTGCTCCTCGTAGGTCATGACGGGGTTGTGCCTCGCCATCCCGAACACGGGACACCGCGATAGGTCCACGGTGTAATGGCCGGAGCATAGAGCCGAACGCCCGTTTACGGACAGTTCGTCACCAATCGGTGACCTGGCTGTGTCGTGTGCGTTTTGCATCGTCCCCGCAGGTGGGGGTGGCCGAGCCGGGGGAATGGCGAGGGCCCGTGGCTGACCTTTGGGGCCGTGCAGAGCTTCCCCGGCGCTGCACGTTGTCTACTCAGCCCGCCACGGGCCCCTCAAGATGAAGACAGTAGCGACAGCGGTGGCCCCTGTGCAGGCTGATGCCGCTTTGTGATGTCGGGATGTCAGGAACCGGCTTGATCGCGAAGCATGCAGGTCAGCCGTGAGGTGCACACCGTGCGGCCCTCGTCGTCGACCACCTCGATCTGGTACGTCGCCAGCGTGCGCCCCCGGTGCAGGGGGAGGGCGGTCGCGGTGACGTGGCCCGACCTGGCCGACCGGTGGTGGGTCGCGTTGATCTCGATGCCGACCGCGGCCCGGCCCTCGCCGGCCTGGAACATCGCCGCGATCGAGCCGACCGTCTCGGCCAGCACCACCGAGGCGCCGCCGTGCAGCAGCCCGTACGGCTGGGTGTTGCCCTCGACCGGCATCCTGGCGACCACCTTCTCGGCCGTCACCTCGAGGAACTCGATGCCCATGCGGTCGGGCAGATGGCCTGTCCCTGCGGCGTTCATCAGCGCGACGAGCTCTTGGGTCAAGGCTCTTCCTTTCAGGGTGGTTCTGTCGTAGGGGGAGACTAGGCTCTGAGCGTGCCGAAGACCGAAGAGACCCCCCGTTTGCTGCTGCTGGACGGCCACTCCCTGGCCTACCGGGCGTTCTACGCGCTGAAGGACGCCAACCTCATGACGACCGACGGCCAGCACACCGAGGCGGTCTACGGCTTCCTGTCGATGCTGACCAACATCATGCGCGACGAGGCGCCGACCCACCTGGTGGTCTGCTTCGACCGCAGCGAGCCGACCTTCCGGCACGAGGCCTACGCCGACTACAAGGCCAACCGGTCGGAGACGCCCGAAGACTTCCGCGGCCAGATGCTGCTGATCCACGAGCTGCTCGACACCCTCAAGGTCCCCCACCTGTCGCTGGCGGGCTTCGAGGCCGACGACCTGATCGCCACCCTGGCCACCCGCGCCTCCGGCGAGGGCATGGACGTGCTGATCGTCACCGGCGACCGCGACGCGCTCCAGCTCGTCGACCCGAAGGTCACCGTGCTGATGACCCGCCGGGGCATCAGCGACATGACCCGCTTCACGCCCGAGGCGGTCGTCGAGAAATACGGCCTGACGCCGAACCAATATCCCGACTTCGCCGCCCTGCGCGGCGACCCCAGCGACAACCTGCCGTCCATCCCCAGCGTGGGCGAGAAGACCGCGACCAAGTGGATCAGCGAGTTCGGCTCGCTCGACGAACTGGTCCGCCGGGCCGACGAGGTCAAGGGCAAGGTCGGCGACAAGCTGCGCGAGCACCTCGGCCAGGTCATCCACAACCGCATGCTCACCGAGCTGCGCCGCGACGTCGCGCTCGACGTCGAGCCGGCCGGCCTGACCATGGGCCAGTGGGACCGCGAGGAGATCAACAAGCTCCTCGACAGCCTCCAGATCCGGGGCGAGCTGCGCGAGCGCCTGTTCAAGGTGCTCGGCACCGCCGAGCCCGAGGTGCAGGGCGGCTTCGAGGCCGACATCGTCACCCTGGAGCCCGGCGGCGTGGCCGCCTGGCTCGGCGCCCTGCCCGCCGGCCGCACGGGGCTGGCCTTCGCCGGGGCGTGGGGCAGCGGCACCGGCCGCATCGACGCCCTGGCCTTCGCGGCGGCCGGCGGCTCGGCCGCCTACCTCGACCTCACCCGGCTGACCGCCGACGACGAGGCCGACCTGGCCGCCTGGCTGGCCGACGAGACGATCGAGAAGGCCGTCCACGACAGCAAGGGCCCGCTGCTCGGCCTGTGGGCCCAGGGCCTCGACCTGCGCGGCCTCACCTGCGACACCGCCCTGGCCGCCTACCTGGCGATGCCGGGCCAGCGTTCCTTCCCGCTCGACGACCTGGTGCTGCGCTACCTCCACCGCACGCTCGAGAACACCTCCGCGGCCAACGGCCAGACCAGCCTGTTCGACGACGCCGACGACACGGCCGCCCGCGACCTGGCGATGAGGGCCGTGGCCGTGCTCGACCTGGCCGAGGCGCTGGAGAGCCACCTGTCCCAGCGCGGCGGCACCCGCCTGGTGACCGACGTGGAGCTCCCGCTGGTCCGGGTGCTGGCCGAGGTCGAGCGGGCCGGCATCGCCGCCGACGCCGAATACCTCGCCGCGCTGGAGGCCGAGTTCGCCGCCGCCGTGAAGATGGCCGTCGACGCCGCCCACGCGGCGGTGGGGGAGCAGTTCAATCTGGGCTCGCCCAAGCAGCTCCAGGAGATCTTCTTCGAGCGGCTCAACCTGCCGAAGACCAAGAAGATCAAGACCGGCTACAGCACCGACGCCGACCAGCTCGCCTGGCTGGCCACCCAGACCGAGCACGAGCTTCCCACGATCATGCTCCGCCACCGCGACCAGCAGAAGCTGCGCACCACGGTCGAGGGCCTGATCAAGGAGATCGCCGACGACGGCCGCATCCACACCACGTTCAACCAGATCATCGCCGCGACCGGCCGCCTGTCGTCGGAGAAGCCGAACCTCCAGAACATCCCGATCCGGACCGCCGAGGGCCGCCGCATCCGCAAGGGCTTCGTGGTCGGTCCCGGCTACGAGACCCTGCTGACGGCCGACTACAGCCAGATCGAGCTGCGCATCATGGCCCACCTGAGCGGCGACCGCTCGCTCATCGAGGCCTTCGGCTCGGGCCACGACTTCCACGCCGCCACCGCCGCCAAGGTCTTCGACACCACTCCCGAGACGGTCACGGGCGAGATGCGCGCCAAGATCAAGGCGATGAACTACGGCCTGGCCTACGGCCTGAGCGACTTCGGCCTCTCGGGCCAGCTCAACATCCCGGTCGCCGAGGCCAGGACGCTGAAAGAGGAATACTTCGAGGAGTTCGGCGGCATCCGCGACTTCCTCAACGACATCGTCGCCCAGGCCCGCACCGACGGCTACACCTCCACCATCCTGGGCCGTCGGCGCTACCTGCCCGACCTGACGAGCGACAACCGCCAGCGCCGCGAGATGGCCGAGCGCATGGCCCTCAACGCCCCCATCCAGGGCAGCGCGGCCGACATCATCAAGGTCGCCATGCTGAACGTGCAGCGGGCGATCGCCGGCATGCGCTCCCGCATGCTCCTCCAGGTCCACGACGAACTCGTCTTCGAGGTCCACCCCGGGGAGCTCGACGACCTCCGCCAGGTGGTCGTGAAGGAGATGGCGGCGGCCTACGAGCTGACCGTCCCGCTCGACGTGTCGGTGGGCGTGGGTCCCAACTGGGAGGACGCGGGCCACTGAGGAAGCGGAGTCGCCTCCTTCCGTCACGGCTCCGCCCCGAGACGGCCTTTGTGGGTTTTCGCCTCCTTCTGGGCGGCGATCACGACTAGGGTCAGATGACTGTGCGGAAGGTTGTGTCCCTGACCGGTGTGGCCAACGTCGTGGTGGTCACGCTCGGGTTGATCGCGCTCTCGCTCATGCGCGGACCGGCCGCCCCGCCCCGCGCCGGCCTGCCCCACACCGAGGCCCAGAAGAAGCCCGGGCAGAGCAGCGAGGCCCCGCCCCAGCTCGCATTACCCGCGTTCGCGCTGCCCGCCCCCGTCCGGGCGACCGAAGAGTCGGCCCGGCGGGTCAAGGCCAACGAGGTCGGGCTCGTGCCGGTGCTCATGTACCACCGGATCCGGTGGGACCGCAGCGCGTCCATCGACCGCACGCCCAAGCAGTTACGGGTGGAGCTGGAGCGGCTGGCGCGGGCCGGCTACGTGCCCGTCACGGCGGCCGAGTTCGTCGAGGGGCGGATGGACGTCGCCGCCGGGGCCCACCCGGTCGTGCTCACCTTCGACGACGGGAACCCCAGCCACTTCGCGCTCGGGGCCGACGGGCTGCCGATGAAGGACACCGCCGTCGAGATCATCCTCGCGGTGGCCGGGAAGTACCCCTCGTTCCGCCCGGTCGCGACCTTCTACGTCAACCGCGAGCCCTTCGGCCTCAAGGGCGAGGACGCCCAGAAGGCGGGGGTACGGTGGCTGATGGACCACGGTTTCGAGGTGGCCAACCACACCTACGCCCACAAAGACCTGCGGAGCCTGTCCAACAAGAAGGTCAGCGAGCAGATCGTGCGCGGGGAGCGGCTGCTCAGGCAACTGGGAGTGGAAGATTTCTCCACGTTCGCCCTACCGTTCGGCTCCCGTCCCCGCAAGGGGTCGCTGGGCCGCGGCGGGTCGTGGGACGGCGACAAGTACCGGTACGAGGGCGTGTTCCTGGCCGGGGCCGAGCCGTCGAAGTCGCCCTTCGCCAAGGGCTACGACCCCCGTGAGATCCAGCGGATCCAGTCGAACGGGCTGGCCGGCGACTGCCGCAAGTGGTGCTCGACCTACTGGCTGAAGTGGCTCGACGAGCATCCCGGCGAGCGCTACACGGCCGACGGAGACCCGGACACTCTCTCTGTGCCGCGCCAACTTCGCGCCAATGTTGCGTCGAAGCGTGGCAAAAAGGTTATCTACTATTAAGCTGCGTCCCGGGCCTTCGGATTGACCCTGCTCGCCAGGTCTCATATGCTGATCGCTGCGCTGTGGGCTCGCGCGCGCCTCGAAGGGAGCGGGCTCGCGCTCGCTCAATCCTGATCCCCGGCTTGAACGAAGCAGGCCTGCTGCGCCTCGACTCAACGACATCTGTCCGGTTCGGAGCAATTCCACACATGACGAGCAGCACTGAGGCCACCTCGAACACCCCGCAGGTAGCGGTCAACGACATCGGTTCCGAGGAGGCCTTCCTCGCCGCGATCGACGAGACCATCAAGTACTTCAACGATGGCGACATCGTCGAAGGCACCGTCGTCAAGGTCGATCGAGACGAGGTCTTGCTCGACATCGGCTACAAGACCGAGGGTGTCATCCCCTCGCGCGAGCTTTCGATCAAGCACGACGTCGACCCCGCTGAGGTCGTCGAGGTCGGCGAGCACGTCGAGGCCCTGGTTCTCCAGAAGGAGGACAAGGAAGGCCGTCTGATCCTGTCCAAGAAGCGCGCCCAGTACGAGCGCGCCTGGGGCACGATCGAGAAGATCAAGGACGAGGACGGCATCGTCACCGGCACGGTCATCGAAGTTGTCAAGGGTGGTCTCATCCTCGACATCGGCCTGCGTGGCTTCCTCCCGGCGTCCCTGGTCGAGATGCGCCGCGTGCGCGACCTGCAGCCCTATGTCGGCCGTGAACTCGAGGCCAAGATCATAGAGCTCGACAAGAACCGCAACAACGTGGTTCTGTCGCGCCGCGCCTGGCTGGAGCAGACCCAGTCCGAGGTCCGCCAGACCTTCCTCAACACCCTCCAGAAGGGCCAGGTCCGCAAGGGCGTCGTGTCCTCGATCGTCAACTTCGGCGCCTTCGTCGACCTTGGCGGCGTCGACGGTCTGGTCCACGTGTCCGAGCTTTCCTGGAAGCACATCGACCACCCCTCCGAGGTCGTCGAGGTCGGCCAGGAGGTCACGGTCGAGGTCCTCGACGTCGACATGGAGCGCGAGCGCGTCTCCCTGTCGCTGAAGGCGACCCAGGAAGACCCGTGGCAGCAGTTCGCCCGCACCCACCAGATCGGCCAGGTCGTTCCCGGCCGGGTCACCAAGCTGGTGCCGTTCGGCGCGTTCGTCCGGGTCGAGGAGGGCATCGAGGGCCTGGTCCACATCTCCGAGCTGGCCGAGCGCCACGTGGAGATCCCGGAGCAGGTCGTCCAGGTCGGCGACGAGATCTTCGTGAAGATCATCGACATCGACCTCGACCGTCGTCGGATCAGCCTGTCGCTCAAGCAGGCCAACGAGGGCGCCGGCGTCGACGTCGAGTTCGACCCGACCCTTTACGGCATGGCCGCGACCTACGACGACCAGGGCAACTACATCTACCCCGAGGGCTTCGACGCCGAGACCGGCGAGTGGCTCGAGGGCTTCGACAAGCAGCGCGAGGAGTGGGAGCGGCAGTACGCCGAGGCCCAGGCCCGCTTCGAGGCGCACAAGAAGCAGGTCGAGCAGGCCCGCGCTGAAGACGCCGAGGCCAGCGAGGCCGCGCCGTCGTCCTACAGCGGCGAGACCCAGACGACCAGCCAGTCGACCGGTGGCGCCCTGGCCTCCGACGAGGCGCTGGCCGCTCTCCGCGAGAAGCTCGCGGGTGGCCAGAGCTAAGTAGCTCGACGAGAGCCCCGTCCACTCCGGTGGGCGGGGCTTTCCGTTTGAATCCGATCTACTTTGTAAAGGCGCCGGGCCCGGTAGTGTGGCGCGATGGTCATCATCGAGCGCGCCGAGCCCCTCGACGCCGGGGAGATCCTCACCCTCCAGCGCGCCGCCTATGTCAGCGAGGCCCAGCTCTACGGCGACCCCTTCATCGCGCCGCTGGTCGAGTCGCTGGAACAGCTCCGCAAGGCCGTCGAGAGCGCCGTCCTGCTCAAGGCCGTCGACGACGGCCGCGTGGTCGGCGCCGTCCGCGGCCTGGTCGCCGAGGTGACCCCCGGCACCACCGCCGGCCGCGCCTGCGTCGTCGGCCGCCTCGTCGTGGCCCCCGACCGCCAGGGGGAGGGCATCGGCACCGCCCTTCTCGAGGCCCTCCACGAGCGGGTGGTCGCGGAGCACCCCGACGTCCGCGCCTTCGACCTGTTCACCGGCCACCTGTCAGACGCCAACCTGCGCCTCTACAAGCGCCTCGGCTACGGCGAGACCCGGCGCGAGCGCGTGCAGGACCATCTGACGATGGTGCACATGCGCCGGGTCACCGAGCCGTGAAAATCGGGCTCACCGGCGGCATCGGGTCGGGCAAGAGCGAGGTCGCCCGGCGCCTGGGCGAACGGGGCGCGGTCGTCATCGACGCCGACAAGATCGCCCGCGAGGTGGTCGAGCCGGGGACCGACGGGCTGGCCGAGATCGTCGCGGCCTTCGGCGAGGGCGTGCTGCGTGCCGACGGGTCGCTCGACCGGGAGAAGCTCGGCTCGATCGTCTTCTCCGACGCGGCCAGGCTCACGGTCCTGAACGGGATCGTCCACCCGAGGGTCGGCGCCCGCGTCCAGGAGCTGCTGGACGACGTGCCCGAGGGCGGCCTGGTGGTCTACGACGTGCCGCTCCTGGCGGAGAACAAGCTGGCCCCCACCTTCGACACGGTGATCGTCGTCGACACGGCCGACGAGATCCGGATCAGGCGGCTGGGGGAGAACCGGGGCATGTCCGAGGCCGACGCGCGGGCCCGGATCGCGGCGCAGGCGACCCGGGAGGAACGGCTGGCGGTCGCCGACTTCGTGATCGACAACAACGGCGGGCTCGCCGAGCTCGACCGCCAGATCGACGAGGTGTGGGCGCGGCTGACGTCGACCTGAGCCTCCGACGCGGTACGGCTCCCGCCCAGCGGGAGCCGTACCGGAGAACCGAAGGTCAGAACCAGCCGCGGCGCTGGGCCATCTGGTGGAGGCCGTTGTTGAGGGCCTGCTCGGCGGCGCCCAGGTTGCCGTTGAGGGGGACCGTGAAGCGGTTGTAGGTGTCGTGGCTGGAGCTCATGAAGCCGCCGCGCTTGTCGGCCTCGAGGATGACGTCCATCGAGTGCGGGTTGGTGATGAAGGTCAGTTCGAGGGCGTTGAAGTGGCGGCTCCACTGCGGGCCGGCGTAGTACTCGATCTCCTGGAAGAACGGCATGCGGGAGCCCTGGAGGGTGCCGCGCTCGAGGTCGGCCTTGCTGAACCGGAAGCCCTGGCGGTCGAGCGCCATGATCAGGTGCTCCTGGATGGGGAGCGGGGTGACGAACAGCGGGTCGAGGTCGCCCTTGTCGAGGGCGCCGGCGAGGGCGAGTTCGGTCTTCACGCCGAGCTTCATGCCGCGCAGCGGGTGGCCGCCGATGGCGCTGATCGGGGTCTCCCACGGGACCGGGATCTGGAACGGCGCGGAGTGGCGGGCACCGGCGGTCAGGTGGAACGGCCCGGCCACCTGCTGGCGCAGGAAGCTGTAGTTGGCGTTGTACTCGCTGTCGCCGCTCTCGACCTCGACGACGGCCGTGAAGTCGATGAAGATTCCTTCGACGCTGTAGTCGCTGCCGCCACCGACGAAGTTGACCTGGCCGGAGAGGGTTTCGCCGGGACGGACGGTCGAGGTCGCGAGGACGGTGTCGACCTCGACGCCGGCGCCGAAGGCGGCCATGAGCTTGCGGAAGACCATTTCGGGAGGCTCCTACTTAATTGTGACGGTTGATCGCTTCAACGGCCGGTTCGTGCCGCCGGGTTCCCCAACCTGGTGCGTTTGTAACCTAACGGGGCTGGCTTGCCGCCCACTTGCAAACGGGTGACCCCGGAATTGTCGGTGGGGGCGCGTAGGTTATGGAGTCGTGAGGCCGGTAACAGATTTGCAGCGCAAGGTGGCGCCCTTCCAGGTCGTCACAGAGATGTCGCCGTCCGGTGACCAGCCGTCGGCGATCGCCGACCTTGAGCGCCGTGTGAGCGCGGGCGACAAGGACACCGTCGTCCTGGGCGCGACCGGAACCGGTAAGACCGCGACCGTGGCCTGGCTGGTGGAGAAGCTCCAGCGGCCCGCCCTGGTGATGCAGCCCAACAAGACGCTCGCGGCCCAGTTCGCCAACGAGCTGCGCGAGATGCTGCCCAACAACGCGGTCGAATACTTCGTCAGCTACTACGACTACTACCAGCCCGAGGCCTACGTCCCGCAGAGCGACACCTACATCGAGAAGGACTCCTCGATCAACGAGGAGGTCGAGCGGCTGCGCCACTCGGCGACCAACTCGCTGCTGACCCGCCGCGACACGATCGTGGTTGCGTCGGTGTCGTGCATCTACGGCCTGGGCACCCCGCAGGAATACGTCGATCGCATGCTGCGCCTGAAGGTCGGCCAGGAGATCGAGCGCGACCGCCTGCTGCGCCGCCTGGTCGACATGCAGTATGCCCGCAACGACCTGGCCTTCACCCGGGGCACCTTCCGGGTCCGCGGCGACACGATCGAGATCATTCCTCAGTACGAAGAGCTCGCCGTCCGCATCGAGATGTTCGGCGACGAGGTCGAGAAGCTCGCCACCCTCCACCCGCTGACCGGCGAGGTGATCACCGAGGACACCGAGCTCTACATCTTCCCGGCGTCGCACTACGTGGCCGGTCCCGAGCGCATGGAGCGCGCGATCAACGGCATCGAGGCCGAGCTGTCGCAGCGCCTGGCCGAGCTGGAGGGCCAGAACAAGCTGCTGGAGGCCCAGCGGCTGCGCATGCGCACGACCTACGACATCGAGATGATGCGCCAGATCGGCTCGTGCTCCGGCATCGAGAACTACTCCCGCCACATCGACGGCCGTGAGGCCGGCACGGCCCCCTACACCCTGCTCGACTACTTCCCCGAAGACTTCCTGCTGGTCCTCGACGAGTCCCACCAGACCGTCCCGCAGATCGGCGCGATGTACGAGGGCGACGCCTCCCGCAAGCGCACCCTGGTCGACCACGGGTTCCGGCTGCCGTCGGCGATGGACAACCGGCCGCTGAAGTGGGAGGAGTTCCTGGAGCGCATCGGCCAGACGGTCTACCTGTCGGCCACGCCGGGCCCCTACGAGATGGGCCGCTCGAAGGGCGAGTTCGTCGAGCTGGTCATCCGTCCCACGGGCCTGGTCGACCCCGAGGTCGTGATCAAGCCCACGAAGGGCCAGATCGACGACCTGATGGAGGAGATCCGCGCCCGCGCCGACCGCGACGAGCGCGTCCTGGTCACCACGCTGACCAAGAAGATGTCCGAAGACCTGACCGACTACCTGCTCGAGAACGGCATCCGGGTCCGCTACCTGCACAGCGAGGTCGACACGCTGCGGCGCATCGAGCTGCTGCGCGAGCTGCGGGTGGGCGAGTTCGACGTCCTGGTCGGCATCAACCTCCTCCGCGAGGGCCTCGACCTGCCGGAGGTCTCGCTGGTGGCCATCCTCGACGCCGACAAGGAGGGCTTCCTCCGGTCGGAGACCTCCCTGATCCAGACGATCGGCCGCGCGGCCCGAAACGTCTCGGGCCAGGTCCACATGTACGCCGACAAGATCACCCCCAGCATGGAACGGGCGATCGACGAGACCAACCGGCGCCGGGCCAAGCAGATCGCCTACAACGAGGCGGCCGGCATCGACCCGCAGCCCCTGCGCAAGAAGATCGCCGACATCCTCGACTCGCTCAACCGCGAAGACGCCGACACGGCCGAGCTCCTCGGCGGCGGCGGCCGACAGCAGTCGCGCGGCAAGGCTCCCGTGCCGGGCCTGAAGTCGCGTCAGGCGGGCCAGCACGCCAAGGCGATCGTGGGCGACATGCCCCGGGCCCAGCTCGAGTCGCTGGTCGAGTCGCTGACCGAACAGATGCACGCGGCGGCGGCCGACCTCCAGTTCGAGGTCGCGGCCCGGTTGCGCGACGAGATCAAGGAACTCAAGCGCGAGGTGCGAGACATGAAGACCGCCGGGGTCGGGTGACCCCGGCGCACCTGACGCGGGAGCGGTGATGAGGCGGGTCGACTACGACAGGGAGCAGTACCGCGACTACGCGCGGGGGCGGGCGCTCACCGAGCGGCAGCGGGAGGTGTGGATCGGCGCGTTCGCGGCGGTGCTCCCTGAGCGGCGTCCGCTGGACGGGCTCGACGTCGGGTCGGGGACCGGGCGGTTCACGCCCGCGCTGGCGGAGGAGTTCGGGCCGGTGATCGGGGTCGATCCGTCGGTGCGTATGCGGGAGGTCGCGCAGGAGCAGTCCAGGCATCCCCTCGTGCGCTACCTGGCGGGGTCCGCCGAAGACATGCCGGTGGCGTCCGGTAGTGCCGACTACGCGCTCATGTTCCTGTCCTGGCATCACGTCCAGGAGAAGGAGCGGGCGGCGCGGGAGCTGGCCAGGGTGCTCCGGCCCGGTGGGCGGCTGTTGCTGCGGGCGAACTTCAGCGACCACCACCCCCGGCCGTGGTGGCTGGAGCACTTCGACCGCGGCTTCGAGATCGACGCCGCGCTGTTCCAGCCGCTTCACGAGGTCATCGAGATCTTCACGTCGGCGGGGTGGCGGGTGGCGCGTTTCGGCACCGTCGTCCAGCCCTCCTCCGGCACCCGTGAGGAGGTGCTCCGGCGGCTGCGGCTGCGCACGCTGTCGTTCTTCTCCCAGTTGGGCCCCGAGGAGCTGGAAGAGGGCTTCCGGCGGCTGGAGAGGGCCGTGGCGGCCGATCCCGGCGCGCCGGCGCCGGAGTTCTCCGACACGCTGCTCACTCTCGAGACGCCCGGGCCTTCCTGAAGCGGCCGACTCTTCGCAGCGCCATCCAGCCGATCGCGATCATCCCCGCCAGGAAGACCAGGACCAGCACGGGCAGGAACACCGCCACCAGGCTGAGCGACAGCGAGCCGGCGTCCTCCACGGTGCTCACGACGGGGGCTCCCACGCCGGCCGTCGTGGCGTTCACCACCGGGCGGGCGCCCGACTTCACCAGGTGGACGATCAGCGCCGTCACGATGCCCAGGATCCAGCCGACCGCCGGGTGTTCGGCCATCCACGTCGAGTTGTCGAGCTGGGACGCCGCCGAGGTGGCGCTGAAGACCACGCCGCCCGCGGCCGGGCGGACCGCCGTCTGGATCATGTCGTTGACGTGGTCGACGACGGGCACCTTGTCCAGGACGAACTCGGCCAGCAGCAGCACGCCGATGACGCCGAGGACCCAGCCGTTCGACAGCCACGCGTACTCGGACGGCAGCCGCACGGCGTCGGTCACGTTGGCCAGCACGCCGACCACCATGAGCGGGATGTAGGCGTTCAGGCCGGCCGCCGTCGAGAGTCCTAAGCCGGTCAGGGTCGCGAACACAGCAGATCGACCTCCCTTCGAGGGGACAACGACCCACTATTACGAAATATCCCCGGAACTTCCCGCGATCCGCATCAACCGGACTTCCGGCGCCACCCAGCCCTCCTCGGGGGAGTACTGCCGCACGATCTTGGCGGGCACTCCGGCGATCACGCAGTGGTCGGGGAACTCGCCCCTGACCACCGCCCCACCGGCCACGACGCACTGCCGGCCGATCTTCGTGCCGGGCAGGACGATGGCCCCCGTCCCGAGCCAGGAGCCCTCGCCGATGCTGACCGGATTGTTACGCGGCCACTGGCGTCCGACCGGGATCGACGGGTCGTCGTAGACGTGGTTCTGGTCGGTGATGTAGACGTACGGGCCGGTGAAGACGTGGTCGCCGATGTCGATCGACTGGTGGCCGACGATGTGGCTGCCGCGGCCGATGGAGCAGGAGCCGCCGATCCGGACGAGGGAGTCGGGGCCGAGGTCCACGCCCGGGCCCATCCCGGCCGAGATGGAGACGCGTTCGCCGATGAGGGTGTGGTCGCCGATCTCGATCCACTGCTCGCCGAAGATGGCCCCCACCGGGAAGGCGATGCAGACGCCGTCGCCCAGCTTGCGGAACCGGTAACCGGCGGGGGAGAGGGGGGTGAGGGCCCCGGCCCTCCGGATGTACGCCCACATCCGGTGGATCAGACGGCCCATCAACCGTTGCCGCATCGACATAACGGATCAAGTTACCTTCTTGTGAAATCCCCGCCTATGGCGGGTTCCCGCACGTGGGTGAGCTGGGGACACCAGGATTTGATAGGCTCGAAGCCCGTGGACATGGCCGACACTTTTTCGGACCACGGGAGACCCCTTGCGCAACGCCGTTAGCACCAAACATCTGTTCGTCACCGGCGGCGTCGCCTCCAGCCTCGGCAAGGGCCTCACGGCCTCGAGTCTCGGCCGGCTGCTCAAGCTCCGTGGCCTTCGCGTGACGATGCAGAAACTCGACCCTTACCTGAACGTCGACCCCGGAACGATGAATCCGTTCCAGCACGGTGAAGTTTTCGTCACCGACGACGGAGCGGAGACCGACCTCGACGTCGGCCATTATGAACGCTTCCTCGACACCGAACTGCACGGTTCGGCGAACGTGACGACCGGGCAGGTCTACTCCAACGTGATCGCCAAAGAGCGGCGCGGGGAGTACCTCGGTGACACCGTCCAGGTGATCCCGCACATCACCAACGAGATCAAAGACCGCATCCGCGGCATGGCGGGCCCCGACGTCGACGTCGTCATCACCGAGGTCGGCGGGACCGTCGGCGACATCGAGTCGCTGCCCTTCCTGGAGGCCGTACGCCAGGTGCGCCACGAGGTGGGCCGCGACAACGTCTTCTTCCTGCACGTCTCGCTGCTGCCCTACATCGGGCCCAGCGGCGAGCTGAAGACCAAGCCGACCCAGCACTCCGTGGCCGCCCTGCGCAGCATCGGCATCCAGCCCGACGCGATCGTGTGCCGGTCCGACCGGCCGATCACGACCTCGCTCAAGCGCAAGATCAGCCTGATGTGCGACGTCGACGAGGACGCGGTGGTCTCGGCCATCGACGCCCCCTCGATCTACGACATCCCCAAGGTGCTGCACGCCGAGGGCCTCGACGCCTACGTCGTGCGCCGCCTGGGCCTGCCGTTCCGCGACGTCGAATGGACGGAGTGGGACGAACTCCTCAAGCGGGTGCACAAGCCGTCCAAGGAGGCCACCATCGCGCTGGTCGGCAAGTACGTCGACCTGCCCGACGCCTACCTGTCGGTCACCGAGGCCCTGCGCGCGGGCGGGTTCGCCAACGACGCCCGCGTGAACATCCGGTGGGTGACCAGCGACGACTGCCAGACCCAGGAAGGGGCGGCCCGCGAGCTCGACGGCGTCGACGGGGTGCTCATCCCCGGCGGCTTCGGCGTACGCGGCATCGAGGGCAAGATCGGCGCGATCCGGCACGCCCGCGAGAACAAGATCCCCCTGCTCGGCATCTGCCTGGGCATGCAGGGCATGGTCATCGAGGCGGCCCGCAACCTGGCCGGCATCGAGGAGGCCAACAGCGCCGAGTTCGACCCCGACGTCAAGCACCCGGTCATCTCGACGATGGCCGACCAGGAGGACGTCGTCGCCGGCGAGCGCGACATGGGCGGCACGATGCGGCTGGGTATGTACACCGCCAAGCTCGGCGAGGGCTCGCTGGCCCGCCAGCTCTACGGCAAGGCCAAGGCCGACGAGCGGCACCGCCACCGCTACGAGGTCAACAACGCCTACCGCGAGCGCCTGGAGAAGGTCGGCGTGGTCTTCTCGGGCCTGTCGCCCGACGGCCGCCTGGTCGAGTACGCCGAGCTCGCCTCCGACCTGCACCCCTTCTTCATCGGCACGCAGGCCCACCCCGAGTTCCGCTCGCGCCCGACCCGGGCGCACCCGCTGTTCCGGGGCCTGATCGCGGCCTCGATCGCGCACGCCGAGGGCCGCGCCAAGGCGGTGAAGGCCAAGTGACCGTGGCCGACGCGCGCGAGACGTGGGAGGTCACCGCGTCGCGCGAGCGGTTCTCGGCCCGGATCATCTCGGCCGTGACCGACACCGTCGTGATGCCGGGCGGGGAGACCGCCGACCGCGACTACGTCAGGCACCCCGGCTCGGTGGCCGTGGCCGCGGTCGACGACGCCGGCCGGGTGCTGCTGCTGCGGCAGTACCGTCACCCCGTACAGAGACTGCTGTGGGAGCTCCCGGCGGGCATCCGCGACGTGCCGGGGGAGCCGCTGGTCGACTGCGCGGCGCGCGAGCTGGCCGAGGAGGCCGGATACCGGGCCGCGACCTGGCACACGCTGGTCGACCTCTACACCTCGCCCGGCATGAGCGACGAGCGCATCCGCGTCTTCCTGGCCAGGGATCTGGAAAGGATCCCTGACGAAGAGAACACCTACGTCCGGCATCACGAAGAGATCGACATGCCGGTGGAATGGGTACCTCTGGACGAAGCGGTAGAGAAGGCGCTGGCCGGAATGATCCACAATTCCCCCGCCATCGCCGGTATTCTCGCCGCGTACGCCGCATCCTCCGACGACTACAAGGGCCTGCGGGCCGCGAGCGCGCCGGAGGCCTGAACCAGGGGACCTACGCTGAGCTCGCCGGAAGCCGTACTCACCAGCTACCTCGCCCACCTGGCGGTGGAGCGTGGCCTTTCGGCGAACACGCTGGCCTCATACCGCCGTGACCTGCGTCGTTACGTCGACCATCTGACTTCGCGCGGCCTGGCCTCCATCGGCCAGGTCGCCGAGTCGGATGTGGTGGCCTTCCTGGCCGCGCTGCGGGAGGGCGACGACGATCATCCGGCCCTGGTCGCCAGTTCGGCGGCCAGGGCCGTCTCGGCCGTCAGGGGGCTCCACCGGTTCGCGCTGCGCGAGGGCGTCTCGGGGCACGACCCGGCCAACCAGGTGCGCCCCCCGCGCACGCTGCGCCGGCTCCCGAAGGCGATCACCGTCGACGACGTCGAGCGCCTCATCGCCGCCTCGGGTCCCGACGAGTCTCCCCTGACGTTCCGGAACAGGGCCCTTCTGGAGGTCCTGTACGGAACCGGCGCCCGCATCTCCGAAGCGGTGGGCCTGGCCGTCGACGACATCGCCACGGCCTCACAGGTGGTTCTGCGGGGCAAGGGCGGGACGACCAGGATCGTCCCCCTCGGCCGGTACGCCCGGTCAGCCCTCGACGCCTATCTCGTCCGTGCGCGTCCCCAGATCGCCTCTCACGGCCGGGGAACGCCCGCTCTGTTCCTGAACGCCCGGGGCGGCCGGCTGACCCGTCAGGGCGCCTGGGAGGTCCTGCAGTCGGCCGCCGAGCGGGCCGGTCTGTCGGGAGTGTCGCCGCACATGCTGCGCCATTCGTTCGCAACCCACCTTCTCGACGGCGGGGCGGACGTTAGGGTGGTCCAGGAGCTGCTCGGCCACGCCTCGGTGACCACCACCCAGGTCTACACGCTGGTGACGGTCGACCGGCTCCGAGAGGTGTACGCCGCCGCGCATCCCCGTGCCCGCAGGTGATTCAGTTCCATTACCCTGGCTTTGCTTGGGCGCGGCGCCTTGCCGCATACGTGACTACCCTCTAGATTCGGTCCGATTCGGGACCGTCAGGGAGGTTCAACAGGTGACTGCGACCACAGACGAGACGTGGACCGCGGGGAACCCGGGTGCCCTGGGTCCGACCGGGCGCCCCCGCCCCGTCTTCCCCGAGCCGCCCGTGCCCGAGAACCACGGCCCGGCGCGGGTCGTCGCCATGGTGAACCAGAAGGGCGGCGTCGGCAAGACGACCACCACGATCAACCTCGGGGCCGCGTTAGCCGAGGTCGGGCAGAAGGTGCTGCTGGTCGACTTCGACCCGCAGGGCGCCCTGTCGGTGGGCCTGGGCATCGACCCCCGCCCGCTCGAGACGACGATCTACGACCTCCTCATGGAGGAGCCCGACGTCACCGCCGAAGACGTGCTGCTCGGCACCAGCGTCGAGGGGATGGACCTGCTCCCCAGCAACATCTTCCTGTCCGGCGCGGAGATCCGGCTGGTCAACGAGGTCGCCCGGGAATACGCGCTTCAGCGCAGCCTGGAGCCCCTGCTTCCCTACTACGACATCTGCCTGATCGACTGCCAGCCCTCGCTGGGCCTGCTGACGGTCAACGCGCTGACCTGCGCCCACAGCGTCATGATCCCCCTGGAGTGCGAGTTCTTCGCGCTGCGCGGCGTGGCCCTGCTGATGGAGTCGATCTCCAAGGTCCAGGAACGCCTCAACAAGAACCTCGAGATAGACGGCCTCCTCGCCACCATGTACGACCCCCGCACCCTCCACGCCCGCGAGGTGCTGGCGACGATCATGCAGGGGTTCGGCGACAAGGTCTTCCACACGGTCATCAACCGGACCGTGCGCTTCCCCGACGCCACCCTGGCCGGTGAGCCGATCACCCAGTTCGACCCGGGTTCGATGGGCGCCACCGCCTACCGCGAGCTGGCCCGCGAGGTGCTGGCCCGCTGGCCCGCGCGCCTCTGATCTCCAGTACACGGCACAATGGCTCGGTGACCGAGCCGGAGACCACCGCGACGCCGGAAGAGGAGCAGGTCGGGTTCCACGTCCACCTTGAGGTGTTCGAGGGGCCCTTCGACCTGCTGCTCGGGCTGATCGCCAAGCACAAGCTCGACATCACCGAGGTCTCGCTCAGCAAGGTCACCGACGAGTTCATCGCCTACATCCGCTCGCGCGGGCCCGAATGGGACCTCGACCAGACCAGCCACTTCCTGCTGGTCGCGGCCACCCTGCTCGACCTCAAGGCGGCCCGGCTGCTGCCGACGGGCGAGGTGGAGGACGAAGAGGACCTCGCCCTCCTGGAGGCCCGTGACCTGCTGTTCGCCCGGTTGCTGCAGTACCGGGCGTACAAGGAGGTGGCGAAGATCTTCGCCGGCCGGATGGCCGACGAGGCGCTGCGGTTCCCGCGCCTGGTGCCGCTGGAGCCCGCGTTCGCCAACCTGCTGCCCGAGCTGGTGCTCGGGATCGGGCCCGACCGGCTGGCCGAGATCGCCCGCCGGGCGTTCACCCCGAAGCTGCCGCCGACGGTTTCCGTCACGCACATGTACCAACCGCTCGCCTCGGTACGCGAACAGGCCGCTATCCTGGTCGAGCGGTTGCGCCGGGCGGGCACCGCGACATTCCGGGCGCTGACCTCCGACTGCACCGGCCCTTTCGAAGTGGTGGCGAGGTTCCTCGCCGTTCTGGAGTTGTTCCGCGAGGCGGCGGTCTCCTTCGAGCAGGCCGAGCCGCTGGGGGACCTGTACGTGACCTGGACCGGAACCGCCGACGGCACCGTGCTCGTCGGCGACGACTACGACGAGACGCGACAGGGAGAGGGCGATGACTGAGCTCACGATGGGCCTTGAGGCCATCCTGCTCGTCGTCGACGAACCCGTCGCCGAGATCACTCTCGCGCAGGTGCTCGAACGGCCCACCGCCGAGGTCGCGGCCGCCCTGCGCGACCTGTCGGCGGAATACACCTCCGCCGGGAGGGGTTTTGATCTGAGAGAGGTCGCCGGAGGATGGCGCCTCTACACGCGCGCCGAATGCGCTCCCCTGGTGGAGCGGTTCGTGCGCGACGGCCAGCAGGCGCGGCTGACCCAGGCCGCCCTGGAGACCCTCGCCGTGGTCGCCTACCGGCAGCCCGTCAGCCGGGCCCGGGTGGCGGCGATCCGCGGCGTCAACAGCGACGGCGTCATGCGCACGCTCGCCGCCCGCGGCCTCGTCGAAGAGGCCGGGACCGACCCGGAGAGCCAGGCCGTGCTCTACCGGACCACCAGCTACTTCCTGGAGAGGCTGGGCCTGCGGGAGCTGTCGGAGCTCCCCGAACTGGCGCCCTTCCTCCCCGACGACGTTGACACCCTTGAGGAGCAACCCAAGTGAACAAGCGCAGCACCCCGTCCGGTGATGGACGCGGTCGAGGCAACTCCTTCCGCGCGGGCCGCTCAGGCTCCCGCGGCGCCGGCTCGGGCGGGCCCGCCAAGCGCGGCGGATTCGGCGGCGGCTCGTCGGGCGGCGGCTCCGGCTCCCGCGACGACCGCGGCGGTCGCGACTTCCGCCCCCGCGACGACCGCGCCCCGCGCGGCGACAGGAGTTACGGATCGCGCGACGACCGGCCGCAGCGTTCTTCCCGCGACGACAGCCCCCGCTCCGGCTCCTACGGCGACCGCCCGCAGCGGTCCTACGGCGACGACCGCCCGGCCCGTTCCTACGGCGACCGGCCGCAGCGGCCCAGCGGCGATGACCGTCCGGCCCGTTCTTACGGTGACCGGCCGCAGCGGTCCTATGGCGGTGACCGTCCCGCCCGTTCTTACGGTGACCGGCCGCAGCGGTCCAGCGGCGATGACCGTCCCGCCCGCTCTTACGGCGACCGCCCGCAGCGGTCCTATGGCGATGACCGCCCGGCCCGTTCCTACGGTGACCGCCCGCAGCGGTCCAGCGGCGATGACCGTCCCGCCCGTTCCTACGGTGACCGCCCGGCCCGTTCCTACGGCGATGACCGCCCGGCCCGTTCTTACGGTGACCGGCCGCAGCGGTCCTCCGGTGGCGACCGCCCTCAGCGTTCCTTCCGTGACGACCGTCCTTCCGGCGGCGATCGGCCGCAGCGGTCCGGCGGTTCCTACGGTGACCGGCCGCAGCGGGCCGGTGGGTCCTACGGCGACCGGCCGCAGCGGGCCGGCGGGTCCTACGGCGACCGGCCGCAGCGGGCCGGTGGGTCCTACGGCGACCGGCCGGTGCGGCCCGAGCGGTCGTTCCGGGACGACAACCCCGGCCGCTCCGAGCGGTCCTTCGAGTCCCGCGACGATCGGGGCAACCCCGCCGCCAAGGGCACCAGGGCCAGGTTCGGCAAGGCCGACCGGCCGATGCGCGCCGACCGGGGCGGGCGTCGTGACGACGTACAGACCGTCGGGAAGCCGGCCCGGCCCAAAGCGGCCGCGCAGCCTTTCAAGACGGCGGCCCAGCCGAAGCGGGACCCCGACTTCTGGGAGCCCGGCTACACCGACGAGCGCGACACCACCGAGATCCCCGGCGGCGAGCGGCTGCAGAAGGTGCTCGCCCAGGCGGGCGTCGCCTCGCGGCGCGCGTGCGAGGACATGATCGGTGAGGGTCGCGTCACCGTCGACGGCCAGGTGGTCCGGCGGTTCGGGGCGCGGGTCGACCCGGCCAAGCAGATCATCCACGTCGACGGGAAGCGCATCCCGACCGCGCCCGACCTCGTCTACTACGCCCTCAACAAGCCCATCGGCGTCGTCTCCACGATGGAGGACCCGGAGGGCCGGCCGTGCCTGGCCGACTACGTCCAGGAACTGGCCCCCCGGCTGTTCCACGTCGGGCGGCTCGACACCGAGACCGAGGGGCTGCTGCTGCTCACCAACGACGGCGAGCTGGCCCACCGGCTGACCCACCCCAGCTACGGGGTGCCGAAGAAGTACTGGGCGAAGGTGCCCGGCCCGATCCCGCGCGACCTGCACCGGACGCTGCGCAAGGGCATCGAGCTGGAAGACGGGCTGGCCAAGGTCGACTCGTTCACCGTCGTGCAGGAGCACGGTCAGCAGGCGCTCGTCGAGGTCGTGCTGCACGAGGGACGCAAGCACATCGTGCGGCGCCTCCTGGAGGAGACCGGGCACCGCGTGATCGACTTGGCTCGCATCGAGTTCGGGCCGGTCAAGCTCGGCCGGCTCAAGCCGGGCACGATCCGCGCGCTCAGCCTGCACGAAGTCGGCGAGCTCTACGCATCGGTCAAGCTGTAGCCTTTGCGGACGATCAGATAGGAGTCAGGCATATGGTCAGGGCGGTCCGCGGCGCGATCCAGGTTGACGGGAACGACCGTGAGTCGATCATCACGGGAACGACCGAGCTGGTCACCGAAGTGATGGAGCGAAACCGGCTCACCACCGACGAGGTGATCAGCGTGATCTTCACCGCGACACCCGACCTGACCGCCGAGTTCCCCGCTCTGGCCGCACGTAAGCTGGGCTTCCACGACGTGCCGCTGCTCTGCGCGTCGGAGATCGGCGTTCCGGGCGCGCTGCCCCGCGTGGTGCGGTTGATGGCCCACATCGCCGTCGACCGCCCGCGCCAGGAGATCCACCACGTCTACCTGCGCGGCGCGGTCGCGCTGCGGGTCGACATCGCTCAATAGATCACCGAGGAAATCCATGACCGAGGGTGGCTCACTCAGCAGTGCTCTGGTCGTCGGCACGGGCCTCATCGGCACGTCGCTGGCGCTGGCGCTGCGCCGCCGTGACATCAGGGTGCTGCTGACCGACCGCGACCCGGGGGCCGTACGGCTGGCCAGCGAACTGGGCGCCGGTGAACCCTGGGACGGCGCCGAGCGGGCCGACGTCGCGGTCATCGCGGTGCCCCCGCAGTTCGTTGCCGACCAGCTGCTCGAACTGCAGAAGAACGAGGCCGCCCGGTTCTACACCGACGTGGCCAGCGTGAAGGCGCTGCCGATCGCGCAGGCGGCCGTGCTCGGGTGCGACCTGTCGGTCTTCGTCGCGGGTCATCCGCTGGCGGGGCGGGAGAAGTCCGGCCCCGGGGCGGCCCGCGCCGACCTGTTCCTCGGCCGCCCGTGGGCGCTGTGCCCGACGATCGAGTCGGGTCCGCGCGCACGGGAGGCCGTGTCCGAGCTCGTCGCGCTCTGCGGGGCCAACGCCGTCACCGTCGGGCCCGAGGAGCACGACCGGGCCGTGGCGGTGATCTCGCACGCGCCGCACGTGACGGCGGCGGCGGTGGCCGCCCGGCTGGCCGAGGCCCCCGACACGGCGCTCGGCCTCAGCGGCCAGGGCGTCCGCGACGTGACCCGCATCGCGGCCGGCGATCCCGGTCTGTGGACGGGGATCCTGTCCGGGAACGCCACCCCGGTGGCGGAGGTCCTGGAGGCGGTCGCGGCCGACCTGAAGCTGGCGGCGCAGTCGCTGCGCGAGTTCGCGATCGACGGCACCCCGATGGACGAGGTCACCGACCTGCTCCGGCGGGGCGTGACCGGCACCGGCCGCATCCCCGGCAAGCACGGCGGGCCCGCGCGCACCTACGCGGTGGTCCAGGTGGTCATCGGCGACCGTCCCGGCGAGCTGGCGCGGCTGTTCCAGGTGGCCGAGCAGGCCGGGGTCAGCATCGAGGACGTGCGGCTGGAGCACGTGCCCGGGCTTCCCCTGGGCGCGGTGGAGCTGTCGGTGCAGCCGGAGGCGGCCGAGACCTTCGCGACCGCGCTGCGGGCGCAGGGCTGGCAGCTGCAGGGCTGAGCCGTCCTCCACGGGCCGGTAGCCTTTCTGAGGTCGCAACACATACGAGAACAGGGGAGTGGACCGTGCCGGGTCTGGTCGTCGCCATGGACGGGCCTTCGGGGTCGGGCAAGTCGAGCGCGTCTCGCGGGGTGGCCCGCGCGCTGGGCCTGCGCTATCTCGACACGGGGGCGATGTACCGGGCGGTCACCTGGTGGGTGCTCGACCAGGGCATCGACCTGGCCGACGCCGAGACCATCGCGGCGCGGGCCACCGAGCCGGTGCTGGAGATGTCCACCGACCCCGAGAACTCCGGCGTCACGATCGACGGGATCGACGTCAACGGCCCGATCCGGGAGGCGACCGTGACCGGCGCCGTCTCGGCCGTCGCCGCGGTCCCCGAAGTACGCGCCCATCTGGTCGCCCTCCAGCGAGAGCTGATCGCCGGAACCCCCGAGGGCATGGTCGTCGAAGGCCGGGACATCGGCACCGTCGTCGCCCCCCACGCCCCCGTCAAGATCTACCTGACCGCCAGCGCCGAGGCCCGCGCGCGCCGGCGCAACGCCGAGCTGAGCGGGTCGACCGTCGAGGCGCAGGTGGCCGACATGGCCCGCCGCGACACGCTCGACTCCACCCGCAAGGCCGACCCGCTGACCATGGCCGCCGACGCGGTCGAGGTCGACACCACTGAGCTGGGGCTCGACGAGGTGATCGCCGAGATCCTGCGGCTCGTGAAGGAGCGCGCCCCGATCGAGGCGCGCTGACAGGAGGAATGCCGCGATGAGCGCGGAGTACGACGACGACGGCTGGATCGAGGCCGAACTGGCCACCCTCGATGTCGAGGGAGGCCACGACGACGAGCCCGATTCGGGTCCGCTGCCCGTCGTGGCGGTGGTGGGTCGCCCCAACGTGGGCAAGTCGACCCTGGTCAACCGCATCATCGGCCGCCGGGAGGCGGTCGTGGAAGACGTTCCCGGCGTGACCCGCGACCGGGTCACCTACGACGCCAACTGGAGGGGACGCCGGTTCACGCTGGTCGACACCGGCGGGTGGGACCCCGACGCCACCGGCATGGCCCTGAAGATCGCCGAGCAGGCGCAGGTGGCGGCCGAGCTGGCCGACGTGATCCTGTTCGTGGTCGACGCCACGGTCGGCATCACCGACTCCGACGAGGCCGTCGGCGGGGTGCTCCGCAAGGCGGGCAAACCGGTCGTGTTGGCCGCGAACAAGGTCGACAACCAGCTCCAGGAGCTGGAGGCCAACGAACTGTGGTCGCTCGGCCTTGGGCAGCCCTACCCGGTGTCGGCCCTGCACGGCCGCTCCAGCGGCGACCTGCTCGACGTGGTGCTCGACGCGCTGCCCGAGACCCCGCCGCTGAAGTTCGGCGAGCAGCGCGGCCCGCGCCGCGTGGCCCTGCTCGGCAAGCCCAACGTGGGCAAGTCGTCGCTGCTCAACCGGGTCGCCGGCGAGGAGCGGGTGCTGGTCGACCCGATGGCCGGCACCACCCGTGACCCGGTCGACGAGCTGATCGAGCTCGGCGGGGTGCCCTGGCGCTTCATCGACACCGCCGGCATCCGGCGGCGCGACCGCGAGCTCAAGGGCGCCGACTTCTACGCCGCCATGCGCACCCGCGCCGCGCTGGAGCGGGCCGAGGTCGCGATCGTGCTGATCGACGCCTCCGAGGTGCTGACCGAGCAGGACCTGCGCATCATCGGGCTGGTCATCGAGTCGGGCCGGGCCATGGTCGTGGCCTTCAACAAGTGGGACCTGGTCGACGAAGACCGGCGCTACTACCTGGAGAAGGAGATCGAGCGCCAGCTCGTCCGCACCCCGTGGGCGCTGCGCGTGAACATCTCCGCCAAGACCGGTCGCCACGTCGAGAAGCTGGTCCCGGCGCTGGAGCGGGCGATCGACTCGTGGACGACCCGGGTGCCGACCGCGCGGCTCAACCAGTTCCTCACCGAGCTGGTGCAGGCCACGCCGCCGCCGGTCCGCGGCGGCAAGCAGCCGAAGATCCTGTTCGCGACGCAGGCCGCGACCGAGCCGCCGAAGTTCGTCCTGTTCACCTCCGGGTTCCTCGAGGAGACCTACCGGCGCTTCATCGAGCGGCGGCTGCGCGAGGAGTTCGGCTTCGAGGGTTCCCCGATCGAGGTCACCATGAAGATCAGGGAGAAGCGCAAGAAGTAGGACCGTTCTGCACGGGCCGCGCCTCCGGGCGCGGCCCGTGCCGGTTTCAGGGGCCTGTGATGGTGGTGCCAGCCCTACCATCGGTCGGGTGTACGCGGGATCGTGAGGAGTGCCGCCGATTTCTAAGTTGATGGGCATGAGAACACATCTGCGCCGCCTGGCCGCCGACACCGGCTACCTGATGCTGGGCTTCCCCCTGGCGACGGTCGCGTTCTGCCTGATGGTCGCCGGGCTCTCGGCCGGGGCCGGGACCCTCGTCGTCGGCGTCGGGGTGGCCGTCATCGCCGTCACCCTGCTCATCGCCCGCCTGTTCGGCGACATCGAGCGGGGTCGCATCGCGCTGGTCCTCGACCGGCCGGTGCACCGTCCGCGCTACCCCGCCTCTCCGGCGGACGCCGGCTGGGTCCGCCGGCTGGTCAACCCGCTCATGACTCCCCAGTCGTGGCTCGACGCGCTGCACCTGATCATCGTGTTCCCGATCGCGATCGTCACGTTCTGCCTGTCGGTCACGATGTGGGGGCTGGTGCTGGGCGGGCTGACCTACCCCCTCTGGGGCTGGTTCACCAGCCGGATCCCGGGCAACCAGGAGCTGCCCGAGCTGCTGGGCTTCGACGGTGGCTACCTCACCAACGCCACGTTCTACCTGGTCATGGGCCTGCTCTCGGCGTTGGTGATCTTCCCGGTGATCCGCTTCATGGCCACGTTGCAGGCCAACCTGAGCCGGACGATGCTCAGCGGCATGGCCGAGCTGCAGGGCCGCATCGACGACCTCACCGAGGGCCGGCACGCCGCCGCCCACGCCGAGGCCGACGCGCTGCGCCGCCTTGAGCGCGACATCCACGACGGCCCGCAGCAGCGGCTCGTCCACCTGGCGATGGAGCTGTCGCGGGCCCAGCGGCTGCTGGAGCGCGACGCCGCGGCCGCCTCGACGACGATCGGGCAGGCGATCACCGCCACCCGCGAGACGCTCGACGAGCTGCGGGCCCTGTCACGGGGGATCGCCCCGCCGATCCTGGCCGACCGGGGGCTCAACCCGGCGCTGTCGGCGCTGGCGGCCCGCTGCACCGTGCCGGTCGAGCTCGACGTCCGGATCGAGGAGCGGTTCGCGGCGCTGGTCGAGAACACCGTCTACTTCGTCACCGCCGAGGCGCTCACCAACGTGGCCAAGCACAGCCGGGCCACCCTGTGCCGGGTCATGCTCGACCGCACGGGTGACTCGCTGCTGCTGACCATCGGCGACGACGGAGTCGGCGGTGCGCACGTCGCCAAGGGCCACGGGCTGTCCGGTCTGGCCGACCGGCTGCGCGCGGTCGACGGCGAATTGTCCGTGAAGTCCCCCGCCGGGGGACCGACCCTGATTGTGGCGGAGGTTCCGTGCGGGTAGTGGTGGCCGACGACGCCGTGCTCATCCGGGAGGGTCTGGTACGCCTCCTCGAAGAGTTCGGCTGTGAGGTGGTCGCGACGGTGGGGACGGGCGATGAGCTCGTGTCCGCCGTCGCGGCGCATCGGCCTGACGTGTCCGTGGTCGACGTGCGGATGCCGCCGACCTTCACCGACGAGGGCCTGCGCGCCGCCGTGGCGGCCCGCAAGGAGGTGCCCGGGGCGCCGGTCCTCATCCTGTCGCAGTACGTCGAGGTGTCCTACGCCGACGACCTGCTCGCCGACGCCCGGGGCGGGGTCGGGTACCTGCTGAAAGACCGCGTCGTCGACGTCGAGGAGTTCATGGCCGGGCTGCGCGGAGTCGCCTCCGGCGGCACCGTCTTCGACCCGCAGGTCATCTCCCAGCTGATGGTCCGGCGGCGGCGCGACGACCCGGTGGCCCTGCTGACGCCCCGGGAGCGCGAGGTGCTCGGCCTGATGGCCGAGGGCCGCTCCAACCCGGCGATCGGGCGTCACCTGGTGGTGAGCGAGGGCGCGGTGGAGAAGCACATCCGCTCGATCTTCGCCAAGCTCGGCCTGTACGCCGACGACGCCGACCAGCACCGCCGGGTGCTGGCGGTGCTGGCCTTCCTCCGGTCCTAGGCCGGGTGGTTCCCCGTCGGCCCGCCGATGTCGTAGGGGGTAGTGATCCCCTCGTACGCCACGTGGAACTCCATCCCCTGGACGGCGTGGGCCAGGTCGTGGCAGTGGGACATCCACAGGCCGGGGTTGTCGGCCGTCAGCGCGACGACCCAGACCTCGCCCGGTTCGACGTCGAAGGTGTCGACGAGCATCCCGTTGGCGGCCCGGCCGTCGCGCGACAGGACCTCGACGTGGTGGCCGTGCGGGTGCATCGGGTGCAGGTCGCCCGAACGGTTCACGATCGTGATCTTGACGCGTTCGCCCTCGCGCACGATCGGGGTCGGGATGTTCGGATAGCCCTTCCCGTTGACCGTGTGGGCCAGCCTCGGCACCCCGTCGACCATGGCGAACGTCTTGTCGAGGACCCAGACGATCTCCTGGTCGAACTCCTCGCGGAGCTCGGGCAGCGTGCCGTAGCGGGTGACGTCGAGCAGGTCGCCCGTCGCGGGCGCGGTCTGGCCGTTCAGCGCCAGGCCCGGATGGCCCTCGACGCTCAGCATGACCGGGCCGTCGGGCATGGTGAAGGCCAGGTCGTAGCGGCCGCCCGCGGCGAGCTTGATCCGCCGGTCTCGCAGCGGCGTGGCGCCGGCGACGTCGCGGGCGTCGACGGAGGCCAGCCGGAAGTCCACGCCCGACAGGCCCAGGGTCACCGGCACGCTGTCGGTGTCGGCGATCCGCAGCCGGACCGGGGTGCCGGGCGGGATGTCGGCCGCGACCCGGCGGTCGGTGGGGGGCTGGTCGTCGAAGGCCAGGGTCTGGACGTTGCCGTACGAATGGATCGCCACCGTGTGGTCGCCTTCGGCGGGCTCCACGATCAGCAGCCCGAACAGGCCCTTGGCCACGGCGATGCTGGAGTTCTGGTGCGAGTGGTACCAGTAGGTGCCGGGATCGTCGGCTCTGAAGCGGTAGACGTGCTCGCCCCCGGGCTTGACGGCGTCCTGGGTGACGCCGGGCACGCCGTCCTCCCCGGCGGGCAGGTCGTAGCCGTGCCAGTGGATCGTCACGCCCTGGTCGCCGGGCAGTTCGTTGCGCAGCGTCACCTCGAGCGTCTCGCCCTGCCTGACCCGCAGCGTCGGGCCGGGGTTCTGGCCGTTGAACGACCAGGTCTCCACCGTCCGGCCGCCCACGGTCAGGCTCGACGCCTTGGCCGTCAGGGTGTATTTCCGCGCGCCGGGGTCGGCGGGGCCGCGCAGGGAGGCCACGGAGACGCCGCCGGCGGCGGTGTCGTGGCCCGCGTGCATCGGGGCGCCGGAGAAGCTGCCCGTGATCGCCCACACGACGCCGGTCAGCGCCACCGCGAACCCGGCGATCCGCCACCGGTCGCCGCCCCCGCGCGCGACCAGCCGCCATGCCAGTGCTGCCGCGCCGCCCCCGACCAGCATCACGACCAGCGCCGACGACGGGGTCACCGGGTAGGAGACGACCACGTCGCAGGCCACCCCGGCGATCGCGCCGATCGCGGTCAGGATCAGCGGGTAGGCCCTCCGCAGGTCCCGTTCCCGCCGCAGGAGGGCGGGGACGGTGGTCGTGAGGGCGTACACCATCGGGACGAGCAGCAGCGGCAGGGCCAGCAGCACCTTCTCGGCGACGAACCACCAGCCCGCCTGCATGAGCCGGACCGTCAGCGCCACCCGCACCCCGCTCACGACGACCGCCCCGGCGCTCAGCGCCAGGGCGGCCAGGTGGAACCGCGGGTCGTGCGGCGGCCGGAACGCGGCGAACGCGAATCCGGCCGCGGCGGGCCACAGCACGGCGGCGACGACCAGCACGATCTGGTCGAGGCCGCCGGCGAGCGCGGTGGTCACGCGACGGCGGCCTGGGGCGCGGGCGCCGCGGCCTTGGTCAGGTCGCGGGCCTTCTTCATCAGCACGACCGACGCCCACAGGATCGCCACGCCGTCGAGGGCGTGGAAGCCGAGCACGACCAGGCTCGCGGTGCTGGTGCTGTCGGTCGTGGCGCCCAGCAGCCCGGCGATCTCGAAGATCACGAACAGCTGGACGACGATCAGCAGCAGCGGCGTGATCGACAGCAGGATGAGCCGGCCCCCGGCCTTGGCGACGGCGGCCACGATCGTGGTCAGGATCGACAGGATCGGCAGGACCATCGTGCCGTTGAGGATGTGCGGCATGATCGCGGCGTCCTCGGCGCCGAAGGCGGGCGCGGGCCGCTCGAAGGCGCCGAACGTCGCGAAGTAGAACTGGGCGATCACGGAGATGAACATGATCACCGTGAAGCCGAAGAAGACCTTACGCATGTGGGATCCCCCAGACAGAGTGGTGTCGCTGGCGCCAACTGTGGGCCAAGGGGTGTCCCGAGCACATGGGACCGGCGTCCTGAACGCCCGGGATCACGGCCTTCTGTGATCCTCGTCCCGCTCTGTCGAGGTGGCTTGAGTATCCCCCTACTCCATCGCGACCGCGACCACGGCCCCGATGCCGCAGAGCACCGCGGTGATGAGGAAGATCTCCGAGTATTCGGTGTGCAGCGCCGCCTGCACCGCCTGGGTGTAGACCTCGAGCTGCTTCTGGTACGCCTCGGGCGAGACCCCGAACGGCAGGGGGGTGTCGAGGTCGGCGGTGAGCGTCTGGAACCGGTGGAACCCGTAGGCCGACAGCGCCGCCACCCCGAGCAGCATGCCCATCATCCGGGCGACCACGACGGCGGCCGAGGCGACGCCGTGCTGCGCGGCCGGAATGGTCTTCAGGATGGCCGAGCTGACCGGCGCGATGACCAGCCCCAGCCCCAGCCCGGCGACGACGAGGTCGACGTTGATCGACAGCGCGCCCGGCACCACCGGCCACCGGCTGATCAGCACGTAACCGGCGGTCGCGACGACCATGCCCGCCACGGTGACCGGACGGTCGCCGAACCTGCGCGCCAGCGCGCCCCCCGCGAACGCGGCGACGGCCAGCGCGACCAGGAACCGCGTGAGCACCAGCGCCCCGCCGGTCGCGTCGGCGCCCAGGAGCGTCTGCGCCACCAGCTGCACGTCGACCAGCGTCACCAGCAGCGCCGCCCCGGCCAGGAAGCTGACGGCCAGCGTGGCGAACACCGGCCGTTTGCGGATGCCGGTGAGGTCGAGGATGCGGGTGCGGGTGCGCAGCTCCCAGGCGACGAACACCACCAGCACGACCGCCCCCGCCACGACCGCGGGGACTCCCCACGAGGGCAGCACCCGCTCGCCGGGCTCGGGGTTGTAGAGCCCGGCCACGAGCAGCCCGAGCCCCAGGGCCAGCAGCACCCCGCCCGGCACGTCGACCTTGGTGGCGGTCCGGGTTCCGGCCGGTACGTAGCGATGCACCGCCACCGCCGCCAGCGCGGTCAGCGGGAGGTTGATCCAGAAGATCGTGCGCCATCCGTCGAGGAACCCGACCTGCACGACCGCGAGCCCCGCGCCGTAGAGGGGCCCCAGGACCGCCCCGAGCTCCTGCGCCGCCCCGACCGCGCCCAGGGCGGTGGGCCGCCTGCGGGCGTCCCAGAGATCGCCGATGAGGGCCATGGTGATCGGCAGCAGGGCGCCGCCCGCGATGCCCTGGATGGCCCGCCCGGCGGTCAGCAGCGGGACTGAGGCGGCCAGCGCGGTGATCAGCGACCCGAGGGCGAACCCGGCCAGGCAGACCTGGATGACCGCCCGACGCCCGAAGCGGTCGGAGAACTGCCCGAGGAGGGGCATCGCGGCGACGTAGCCGAGCAGGAACCCGGTGACCACCGGCGTGACCCGCTCGAGCCGGTTGACGGGTACGTTCGCCGACGCCGCGATGTCGACCAGAACGGTGACCACGACATAGGCGTCGAGCGCGGCCAGCAGCACGGCGGCCCCGGTGACCCCGAGGACGACGCGCCGGTTCGCCCGCGCCGCCGTCACGACCCGGGACTGCTCCTCCACAGACTCCACGAGGCCGAGGTTAACCGCTGAATCAGACCGCCGGGGGTTCGATCGTCACCGGGGCGTCGTAGTCGGTGAGGGCGACCTTGACCGTGCCGCCGTTCAGGGGCAGGTCGATGGCCGTCACGCGGCTCGTCGCCTTGTCGATCATCAGGGTCCCCGGAAGGTCGCCCGTCACGCCGGGCACGATCTTCTTCAGCGGCTCGCCCGGCAGGGTCACCTTGACCGTGTAGACCCCGTTCTGCTCGCCCTCGATCGTCGCGCCCTTCGCCGACGACAGCAGGGTCGGGACCGCCGTCACCACCGCGCTCGGGTCGTAGAGCGCCGCCAGCTGGGCCCGGGACATCGACTTCTGGAAGCCGCCCGTCGGGCCCTTGATGTAGACGGCGTCGCCCGCCAGGACGAACTCCAGCTCCTGGAGCGCCCCGATCATGATCTGGAGCTTGCCCCTGGCGTCGCCCTCGCGGGTCAGGTCGCCCTCGGCGGTCTTCACGGGGATCGGCGGGTTGCCCTCGGTCGTCAGGGAGAAGGACACCGTCTTGACGGCGCCCATCGCCGCCGCCGACTTCTTCAGGACGTCGGGCGCCGCGGGGAGGCCGCCCTCGGTCGTCGCGGAGGAGCAGGCCGTGACAAAGGCCACCAAGGCCGCCAAGCACAGGATTCTTCTCACGCCAGGGATGCTAGCCGCCCGGGCGCTACCGCCCCTGGAGATGTGCCACGACGGGTGTGTAGATCTCTTCGACCTCCCGGATCTGGTCGGGGTTCAGCAGATCGATGAAGTGGGCGCGCACCCCGGCCACATGGTCGGGGGCGACACGTTCGATCGTGTGGTAGCCAAGAGGGGTGAGGACCGCGAACGTGCCACGCCGGTCGTCTTCGCACAGTTCCCTGGTCACCAGGCCCGCCTGCTCCATGCGGGAGATCTGGTGCGACAGGCGGCTGCGCGACTGGACCGTGGCGTCGGCCAGGTCGCTCATCCGCATCCGGTGGTCGGGGCTCTCCGACAGGTTGACCAGGATCTCGTAGTCGTTGAACGACAGCCCGTGTTCCTGCAACTCGCGGTCGAGGCGGTGGGTGAGGAGCCGGTGGGCCGTGAGATGGGCCCTCCAGGCTCTCTGCTCGTCGGCCGTCAGCCAGCGGGGGTCTGCCATCCCTCCAGTCTAAAGATCGTCTGTCACCGCCGTACACGGGAGCATGACACGATGTCGAACATGAACGACAGAACGGATGGCGGTGACTCCCTCCTGACCGTCGTCGTCGCAGGTGGGGCCAATCTCGCCATCGCGGTCGCCAAGTTGGTGGCGGGGGTGGTGGGCGGGTCGGCGTCCATGCTGTCGGAGGCCGCGCACAGCGCCGCCGACACGGTCACCGAGGTTCTGCTCTTCACCGCGATCAAGCGCGGCGAGCGGCCCGCCGACCGGGCTCATCCCCTCGGCTACGGCAACGCCGCGTTCCTCTGGGCGTTGATGGCGGCGTGCTTCACCCTCGTGGTCGGGGCCGGGTTCTCGATCACCCACGGGTTCCACACGATCTTCGACGGCGAGGAGCTGACCGACTTCACCCTCGCCTACATCGTGCTCGCGGTCTCGTTCGTCCTTGAGAGCGTCTCGATGTACCAAGGGCTGCGGCAGCTGCGCCAGTCGGCCACGCGGTGGGAGACGCGGCCGTTCGCGCTGCTCAAACGGACCTCCGACACGATGATGAAGGCCGTCGTGCTCGAAGACGGCGCGGCGCTGACCGGGATCGTGATCGCGTTCGCCGGCCTCGGCCTGACCCAGCTGACCGGGAACACCGCGTGGGACGGCGCCGGGTCGGTCGCGATCGGCCTGCTGCTGCTGTTCGTGGCGGTCACCCTGATCAGGGCCAACGCCGGCCTGCTGCTGAACCGGTCGGCGTCGGTCACGCTGGAGCGGCGGATCCTCGCCCACCTGGAGGTCCTGCCCGAGGTCGAGCGCGTGGTCGAGCTGCTGACCGTGGTCATCGGGCCCAACCGGATCCTGGTCGCGGCGCGCATCGACTTCGTCGACGAGGCGACCGGGGCCGCGCTCGAATCGGCGTCGGCCGAGGTGGAGCGGCGGCTGCGAGGCGAGTTCCCGGAGATCCGCGAGGTGTTCCTCGACCCGACCTCCTCGGCCGAAGACCGCTTCTAGCCGCCGATGAGCTGGAGTTCGCCCGGCTCGTCGAAGATCGCGGTGGCGATCACGGTCCCGGCGGTCCACTCGACCAGGTGACGGCCTTCCCATTCGTGTGTACGCCCGTCGAACGGCAGCTTCGACAGGTCGGCGTCCCGTAGCCGGTCGAGGGCCAGCTCGCCCCGCTTGACCAGCGCCTCCTTGCGCACCCACTGGCGGATCAGCCGCCGGTTGTCCATCCCGACCAGCCCGGCCTCGGCCGGCGTGAGGGCCAGCGAGACCAGGTTCTCGTCGGCCTGGCCGCCGGTCGCGTGCTCGGCGTCCACGCCGACCTTCCCAGGTCCGGCGGCGGCGGTGACGTACCCGGCGGTGTGGGCGAGGCTGACCGACAGCTCGGGCGCCTCGGTGATGAAGGGGCGGCCGTGCGGGCGGCCGCAGCGGTCGCAGCGCTGTTCGAGGGTGAGCACGCAGGCGCGCATGTCGAGGATCTTCGCCGCGCAGTAACGGACCAGCAGGTGGGCGGCCACGAAATCGAGCCGGTCCTGCTCCCGGGTGAACCGGTCGGCGCGGGCCCGCTCGGTCTTCGTGAGCGTCCCGCCGACGGCGTCCAGGACTTCGTCGGTGTAACCGGCGACGGCCAGAGGGGCGCGCATCACCTCAGCGTATTGGAGGTATATGTCGATCAAGTGAACTACGGGGGGTAAGCAATGAGCCGTTCGAAATGTCTGGTTGTGCTGGTGGGAGCCGCTGTGGGTGTGGCGCCGGCGGTCGCGGCGCACGCCGATCGGGGGCCGTACAAGGTCACGCAGCGTCACCAGACCGACGTCCCGAAGCCGGGCACGACGAGCGCGGCGAACCGGCGGCTGCAGAAGGATCTGTCCGCTCTGGGGTACTTCACCGGGCCGTGGAACGGCTACTACGGGCCCGACCTGGCGCAGGCGATGTTCGCCGTGCAGAAGGTCAACGGGCTGAAGACGACCGCCCGCTGGAGCGAGGAGGTCGACCGGAAGATCCGCCGGGGCTGGGTGCCGGTCGCGCGCAGCACCAGCGGGAACCTCGTCGAGGTCGACCTGCGGCGGCAGCTGATGATGGTCGTCAGGGGCGGCAAGGTGGTGAAGGTCTTCAACACCTCCAGCGGGAACGGCAAGCCGTACGGCGGCGGCAAGATCGCCACCACGCCCCGGGGCGTGTTCACCGTGCAGCGGCAGGTCGACAAGATGGAGAAGTCGCCGCTGGGCCTGCTCTACCGGCCCAAGTACTTCCACGGCGGCTACGCCATCCACGGGTCGGGGTACGTCCCGCCGAAGCCGGCCTCGCACGGGTGCGTCCGGGTGTCGTACGAGGCCATGAACTGGCTCTGGAAGACCGGCAGCCTGCCGATCGGCGGGAAGGTGTGGATCTACTGAAGCCCCTCCAGCCACGCCTCGACGTCGTCGGGCGATCGGGGGAGCGCGCCGGACATGAGGCGGGCGCCGTCGGCGGTGATCACCAGGTCGTCCTCGATCCGCACCCCGACGCCGCGCAGCTCCGGCGGCAGCGTCAGGTCGTCGGGCTGCAGGTAGAGGCCGGGTTCGACGGTCAGCACCATGCCCTCTTCGAGCACGCCGTCGAGGTAGGTCTCGGCGCGGGCCCTGGCGCAGTCGTGGACGTCCAGGCCCAGCATGTGGCCGCTGCTGCACAACGTGTAGCGGCGGTAGAGACCCGTCTCGAAGTCGGACCTGAGGCCCCACCCGGCCAGCCCGTCGGCGATCACGCGCATCGCGGCCAGGTGGAAGTCGCGGAAGCGGGCCCCCGGCCGCAGGGTGGCGATGGCGGCGTTCTGGGCCTCGTACACGAGCTCGTAGACCTGGCGCTGGACGGGTGAGAAGCGGCCCGACAGCGGGAAGGTGCGGGTGACGTCGGCGGTGTAGAGGCCGTCGGTCTCCACCCCCGCGTCGAGGAGCAGCAGGTCGGCGGGGTTGAGGGGCCCGTCGTTGCGGATCCAGTGGAGCACGCAGGCGTGCGCGCCCGAGGCCACGATCGAGTCGTAACCGGTCGCGTTGCCCTCCAGCCGCGACCGCAGGCCGAAGATCCCCTCGACGTAGCGCTCGCCCCGGGGGTGCGCGAGCGCCTGGGGGAGGGCGCGGACGACGTCCTCGAAGCCCCGCGCGGTCGCGTCGACGGCGTGCTGGAGCTCGGCGATCTCGTGCTCGTCCTTGACCAGCCGCATCTCCGACAGGTAGGACGTGAGCTCGTCGTCCTGGTCGAGGGTCCGGCCGCCGGGGCGGAAGTCGTCGATGTGGGCGGTGTCCAGGCCGTACAGGGAACCGGCCTCCCGGAGGTCGGGACGGCGGCCCACCCAGAACTCCCCGAACCGCCGGTCGCGGTAGAACTCCTCGCCCTCCAACCGGGGCGACCGGGGCCGCAGGTAGAGCACGGCCTCGCCGGACGGCTCGATCACCAGCACGTCGGCGGGCTCCTGCGCGCCGGTCAGATAGGTGTACGCGCTGTGCGCCCGGAACCGGTAGTCGCTGTCGTTGCTGCGGACCTTCAGGTCGCCGGCCGGGATCACCAGCCGCTCACCGGGGAACCGCTGGGCCAGCCGGGCCCTCCGCTTCCGCGTGTACGCCGCCACGGGCAGCTGCGGCAGATCGTCGTGGCGCGTGTCGGCCCAGCCCGTCGTCATGAACGCGGCCAGCTCCGGCGTGATCGGAAGGTCATGGGAACCGGTGTTCTCGGTCGTCATGACCTTGCATGGTATTTCACATTCCACCGGCACATTAAGAGTGAATTCGGGGAAAGTGAAAAATCCGGCCCCGCTCTTGACGCAGCGTCACCACAGGTTGTTGCCTGAGGAGACAAGCAGAAGGGTGGTGTCGATTGCTCATCGGGACGATCGTGCAGGGAAAGGGCGCCCACGTGGTGACCGTTCCCCCGGATGCCACAGTGACCGACCTGCTCAGCCTGCTGGCCGAGCACAACATCGGCGCCGTGGTCGTCTCCGCCGACGGCCACGCGATCGCGGGCATCGTGTCGGAGCGGGACATCGTCCGGCACCTGCACATGCGAGGCGGAGCGGTGCTGAGTGAGCCCGTCTCCAGCATCATGACGGTCGAGGTCCGCACCTGCGGCCCCGACGAGAACGTGGAAGATCTACGCAAGACCATGACCGTTCACCGATTCCGGCACGTTCCGGTCGTCCAAGACGGACGCCTCATCGGCATCGTCAGCATCGGCGACGTCGTCAAGAGCGCGATCGAGGAACTGGAGACCGAGCGCGCCCACCTCGTCGGCTATCTGCACGGCTGACCTCCTGGGAAGACGGCCCGGCGGGATCCCCGCCGGGCCGTCGCCGTTCTACTGGACGGTGATCTTGTCGACCTCGACGGTCACGCCCTTCACCTGCTCGGTGGAGGTCGCCGTCGTGATCGTGCCCTCACCGGCCGACACCCCCTTGACCTTCAGGGTGTACGTCAGCGACGCGCCGGGCGCGCCCGGCGCGCTGGTGACCCGGTAGTCGGAGGCGGCCCCGGCGCCCGCCGGAATCCGGCCGCCCCGGGTGCCGTCGGCGTTCTCCGCGCCGATCGTCAGCCCGTAGGCGTCGCCCGGGTAGGCGATCGGCGACGGGTAGGCGAACGTGACGTCCTCCGCCCCGTCGACCCCGATCCACGCCTGGAACGTCTTCAGGTCGCCGGTGCCGAAGAGGTTGACCCGCCACTCGACGACGATCCAGGTCCCGACCCCGTCGGTCAGCGTCGCCACGTAGACGCCGGGCGCGCCCGTGCCGTCGAGGTCGGTCCAGAACGGGGCCAGCACCCCGTTCGGCCGGTCGGGGTCGGGCAGGTCCTGCGGGACGAAGCTGACGTCCTGCGCCCCGTCGGCCCCGCCCGCGACCAGGTATCCGTTGGACGTGATGCCCAGGCGGGTGAAGGTCTGCCCGGCGAACCGGTAGCCCGGGACGGTGAAGTTGAGCGCCTCCTCGTCGCCGACCGGGACCGGCGCGACGCCGAAGGCGTCGAGCGGGAGGTAGCCGAACAGCTCGCCCGGGGCGATCGACGGGGCGTCCGGCTCGCGGCCCGCCAGCGTCTTCTTGGCGGTGGCGATCTGGGTGCCGACCTTCGTGGCCCCGGTGACCGCGTTGAGCCGCAGCCGCGAGTTGAGCGTGCTCAGCGCGGTGACCTCGGTGTCTTCGAGCGTGTCGTTCCGGACGGTCACCGTGCAGGTCGACTCGCCCGTGTTGCGCGGAATCGTGGTGGGCGCGCAGGTCTGCTCGACCGGCACGGCGCCCTCGCCGCGGACGAACGCCACCGGCAGGTGCTGCTGCCGGGCGCCGCCGACCTGGCTGAGGTCGACCTGGCCGAAGTACTGCCCGTCGGGCAGGTCGGGCGCGGCGATCACGATCTGCACGGTCTGCTTCTTGCCCGGCTTGACCGTGAACACCGGCGGCACGACCACGATGGACGCGCCGCTCACCGTCTTGCCGGTCGCCGTGTAGGTGAGGGTGGCGTTCGTGACGTTCGTGAAGGTGCGCTTGGCGGTGATGAGGCCCGGCATCGTGGTGGCGTTCACCGACGGCAGGTTCAGGTCGATCCGGTTCAGCGGGTCGGCCGCCGAGGTGGCGAAGTTCTCGGCCGACTCGTCGAGCGTCAGCCCGGTGTCGCCGGCCTTGGTCAGGTCGATGCGGCCGCCGCCCATGTCGAACGCGTCGGCCGGGGTGGCGCCGTTCTGCTTGGCGACGCTCGTCTTGGCCGTGGTCTCCAGCGCGGTCTTGACCTGGCCGGGCGTCCACGTCGGGTGCAGCGCGAACAGCAGCGCCGCCGCGCCGGCGACGTGCGGCGACGACATCGAGGTGCCCGCGATCGACATGTAGAGGTTGCCGGGAGGGCCTTCGAGCGGGGACTCGGGAGTGGGGGTCGTACCGGCCAGGATGTGCAGGCCCGGCGCGGTCACGTCGGGCTTCAGGAAGTCGCCGCCCGGCCCGCGCGAGGAGAACGTGGTGATCACGTCACCCTGCCAGGTGGTCTTGGCGCCCCGGGTGAACGACGCCGTGCCGGCCGGGTTGGCCGCCTTCCACGCGAGCAGCCGGTCGGAGGCCGGCTTGTCGATGTGGACGGTCGGCAGCCAGTGATTGTCGGTCATCACGTCGAGCGGCTCGGCGTTGTAGAGGATCATGCCGGATGCGCCGCCCTGACGTACCGAGAAGCCCTTCAGCACCCGGTTCGGGCCGCGCTGACAGGCCACGATCTTCCCGCTGAACAGCCCGGCGGGAGCGGGGGTGAGGCACAGCGCGTCGTTGTACGGCGGCGCCGACGCCAGCACCACCGGCAGGTTCGAGGGCACCCCCTCGGTCACGCTCGCGCCCTTGAGGGAGGTCCCGCCCGACAAAGAGATCGTCGACTGGAACGTCCGCGTCTGCGTCGAGGCCGCCACGGTCGTCACCCACGGGCTCAGGTGCTCGGCGGTCGCCGCCCCGGGCCCCGCGTTCCCGGCGGAGGCCGCCACGAACACGCCCGCCGCGTAGGCGTCGAGGAACGCCAGCTCGACAGGGTCGCTGTACGGATCGGCGCCGCCCCCGATCGAAAAGTTGATCACCCGCACGCCGTCGAGGATCGCCTGCGCCACCGCCTGCGCCGAGTCGGACTGGTAGCACCCCTCGGCCCCGCACACCTTGTAGACCGCGACGTGCGCGGCCGGCGCGATGCCGTGGATCGGCCCGCGTGGGATGCCCAGCGGATCGGCGTCGGCCACCGGCGCACCGGCCGAGGTGGTCGCGGTGTGCGTGCCGTGCCCGTTGGAGTCACGGGCGCTGTCGCCGTAGACCTCGCCGCCGACGACGGCGTTGTAGGTATCGAGGAACGGCTGCCCCGAGATCAGCTTGTTGTTACAAGCGAACACGTCGGCCGCCGGCGTGCGCGGGTTGTCGCCGAAGTCGCAGGTCCGGGCCGTGCCGTCGGCCTTGGCGGGCGGCGCCGGGATGCTCCCGGAGGCGGCGAACTGCGGATGCTCGGGCCACGCGCCCGAGTCGAGGATTCCGACGATGACCCCCTTGCCGGAGTTCGGCGCCCCGCCCAGCTTCGAGTAGACCGCGGGCGCCCCGATGAAGGCCGGGCTGGAGTCGGTGAGCGGCTGGACCACCTTGTCCTCCTGGACGGCCGCCACCCCCTTGATCTTCAACAGCTCGGCGGCCTTGTTCGCCGGGACGGTCAGCGCGACCCCGCCGTAGACGGTCCGCAGCCGCTGGCCGACCTTCGCGCCCCCCACCCGCTTGGGTAACTCGGCGAGGAAGGTGTTCTCGATCCCCTCGATGTGCCTGAGGTAGTTCTTCGCCGCGGTGCTGCGCAGGTCGAGCGCCTTGCCGGTGACCGAGGGCGAGGTGCCCGCCAGCCCGTCGACGCCGCCCTCATAGGCGGCCAGGGCGTCGTAGTCGAGCTTGACCACGACGTTCACCGGACTGGCCGACCGCGACCGGATCAAGGCCTGGTCGCTTTTCGCGAGCTGACCCGTGGGCGACTTGGCGCCGGTGACCCTCTCGGGGTTGGTCAGCGGGGTGGCGGTGAGCTTGGGGCTGGGCGAGGGGCTCGCGGTGGCCGGGGGTGAGGCCGAGACCACCAGGGTCAATCCTGCGGCTACGGCGGCTAACCGTGACTTCTTTGACACGTAACCTCCCATGGATGCTGCGGGACGCCGCGCGCGGGGGAGGTCAACCGCTCCCCTGGGCGTGGTTTGGAACGGTCTAATCTGACCCGGAGTCTAACCAGAGGGATTTGCGACGCCTAGTGTCCACCTGTGGCCGCGACCTAGACTCCTGACCATGAAGCTGAAGCTGGACCTGCACGACATCTTCAACAAGGGCGACCAGATCGACCGGGCCCTGCGCGGGATCATCCAGGAGGCCATCGACAAGAAGGCGACCGAGGTCGAGATCATCCCCGGGAAGGGGTCGGGCCAGCTGAAGAAGAAGGTGCTGCGCTTCCTCGACCAGAAGGAGATCAAGGCGCTCTACCACCGGATCGACAAGGACGCGAAGAACCACGGCCGCCTGTTCGTGTACTTCCGGCACAAGTAACCCTTCGGCAGGGCACGAGTCACATTCGCGAAGAAGGCTGCCGCACCGCGGTGAGATATCCCTTCAGCTCCACCGGCCAAGCCAGTCCAGGCCCTCTTCGGCGTGGCCGGCGATGGTGAAGTGGCTGTCGTCCGCGTGGAGCCGCAGTTCGGCGCCAGGGCAGTGGGCCGCCAGCCAGGTCCCGTGAGAGGCGGGGATGACCCGGTCCGCGGTGCCGTGCAGGAGCAGGACGGGGGCGCTGATGCTGCCGGGGTCGCAGCCCCAGGCATGGGTGTAGGAGACGTCGTCGTCGATCTGACCGTAGGGGCCGGCGGCCAGAGCCGGTTCGCTCACCTGCCCCAGCCAGCCCCACGGCCCCTCGAAGAAGGCCAGATCGGCCGCAGTGAACTCGCAGTCGTAGTCGAAACCCGACTCATCCAGGACCGCCCTCACCTCGCGGCCCGCCGCCGCCGTTCCCAGGGCGGCCACCCCGGACGGGAGCATCCCGGCGAACCAGTCCAGCCCGTCCGCGTCGTACGGGGCGATGCCGGCCAGGCTCACCACCGCCCGGACGCGATCGCCCAGGACGGCGGCGCACCCCAGAGCGTACGTCCCGCCGCCGGAGTACCCCATGACGGCGAACCGGCCGATGCCGAGCGCGTCCGCGACGGCTGCCGCGTCGGCGGCGACGGAGGCGATGGTGCGCCCCGGCGCGACGGCGGACCGGCCGTAGCCGGGCCGATCGAACGACACCCAGCGCAACCCCAGCCGGTCGGCCGCGGCGAAGAGCGGCTCGGGAGGCGCCCCCAGGTTGGGGGTGCCGTGATGCCACAGAACCGGCGGCAGCTCGCCCCCCGCCGGGCCGGTGTCGTACACGTGCAGCGTGCGGCCCGCGGCCACCTCGACGTCCAGCTCGATCATGCCGTGATGGTAACGACCACGCGCAAAACCTCGGGCGGTCGTCCAGCAGGACGTCGACGGACTGGGCCCGGAGAATGAGACCGTCAGGCGAAAGGGACTATACGAACGGATGTGCAGATCATGGAACCCCGGGTGATCGACCTGGTCGTCGTCTACACCGAGCGGGTCGAGGAGTGCCGTGCCTTCTACACCGGCATCGGCCTCACCTTCCGGAAGGAACAGCACGGCGCCGGACCCGAGCACTTCTCCGCCACGCTCGGGTCCACCGTCTTCGAGCTCTATCCGGCCGGTGGCAGACCGCCCACGGGCCGGCTCCGCCTCGGTTTCTCCCTGCCGGGCGGCCCCGGCCGGGAGCCCGGCCGGCACACCGTCACCGACCCCGACGGCCGGACGGTCGACGTCAGGATCTCGGCCTGACCGGGGCCTGGTAGCCCGGGACCGACGGCCATCTGACCGTCAGGACCACCGACTCCTCCTCGGCCACCCACGAATGGTCGACCCCCTGGCCCCACACCAGGTAGTCGCCCTGCTTCTCCAGCACCACGTCCCGGTCGGGCAGCACCATGCGGAAGCGGCCGCTGATCAGGACGATCATCGCCGTACGGGACTCGCCCCTCACCCACTGGGCGCGTTCCTCGCCGGCCGGGTGGACGCCCCACTTGATCTCGACCTCGTCGCTGTGCCGGGCGTCTCCCGCAGGGCGGAAGTGGCCGAGCAGCCAGCCTCGGTCGAGGAGCGCGTCGGCGTTCGCGTTGCCTACGTACACCCGTTCTGTCACGAGCGGCGAGGTTAGCAGAGTTTGCCGATCGTCCTGGCCTCCTCGGCGGCGGCGACCACCTCGTCGAGGGCGGCGCCGGTTCCCGCTGTGACCAGGGCGTTGATCGCCCCTTCGACGAAGGGGGCGTCGGCCAGGACCACATCGGCGCGGTCTTCGATGAAGGTGCGGGCGGTCAGGACGGCGCTGCCCAGGTCCATGATGACGACCACGCCGTCGCCCTGGTCGACCTCGGCGACGGCCTCCTCCAGTTTCGTCAGGCTGGTGCCCAGGTCGCCGTCGTCGGTGCCGCCCGCCGGGCGGATCGGGGCGTCTTCTCCGGCGATGCCCACCGCCAGGGCCACCGCCTCTTCGGCCAGGCCGGCGCTGTGCGAGATCAGCACGATGCCGACCATCAGGCCGCCCTCAGCGCGTCGATCATGAGGGCCATCGACGTCGCGCCCGGATCCTGGTGGCCGATGCTGCGGTCTCCGAGGTAGCTGGCGCGGCCCTTGCGGGCGCGCAGGGGGGTCGTCGCCCGCGCGCCGTCGAGAGCCGCCCGTGCCGCGGCGTCGAACGACGTTCTCATCTCCTGGACGGCCGGAGCCAGCGCGTCGATCATCGTCTTGTCGCCTTCCTGGGCCGAGCCCAGCTTCATCACGGCGGCCAGGGCCTGCGCGAACGCCTCGGCCAGCTCTTCCCGGCTCACCTCGGGCACGTCGCCGACCGAACGGCCGAGGGTGCGGAACAGAGTGCCGTACAGAGGACCGGAAGCCCCGCCGACCTTGCGGATCAGCGTGGTGCCCGTCGTCGTCAGCACGTCGGCGGGGGTCTCGGGGGGCTTGGCGGCCAGGGCCTCCTCGACGGCGGTGAAGCCCCGGTCGAGGTTGGCGCCGTGGTCGGCGTCGCCGATGGCGCGGTCGAGGTCGGTCAGGTGGTCGCGGTCGGCGCGGACCCGCTCGGTGACGACGGCGATCCAGCGCAGGAAGAAGGCCGTGTCCATCAGCGTCCCCACCGCAGGCCCGGGGTCTCCACCGGGTGGTCCCAGAGCGAGGTCAGCTCCGCGTCGAGCAGGCACGTCGTGATGGAGAACCCGGCCATGTCGAGGCTGGTCACGTAATTGCCGACCAGGCACCGGGTGGCGGTCGCGCCCTTCTCCCGCAGGTACGCGTCGACCTCCCCATAGGCCACGTAGAGCTCCATGAGGGGGGTCGCGCCCATGCCGTTCACCATCACCAGCACGTCGCCGGAGAAGGGGAGGTCGGTGTTGAGGGCGTCCATGGCCAGGCGGACGAGCTCCCGCGCCTCGCGGAACCGCTCGCGTGAGCGGCCCGGTTCGCCGTGGATGCCGATGCCGAGTTCGATCTCGGCGGGGCCCAGGTCGAAGGTCGGCTTGCCGGCCGCCGGGACCGTGCCCGCCGAGAACGCCACCCCGAACGAGCGGCTGCGGTCGTCGACCGTGCGGGCCATCGCGGCCACCGCCTCCAGCGGCGCGCCCTGCTCGGCCAGGGCGCCGGCCATCTTCTCCACGAACACCGTCGCGCCGGTGCCCCGGCGGCCCGCGGTGTAGGTCGAGTCCCGTACGGCGACGTCGTCGTCGACCAGGACGCTCAGCACCCTGGCCCCCTCGTCGGCGCACAGTTCGGCGGCCATCTCGAAGTTGAGAACGTCGCCGGTGTAGTTCTTGACGATGTGGAGCACCCCGGCGCCGCCGTCGACGGCCTTGGTGGCCTCGATCATCTGGTCGGGGACGGGGGAGGTGAAGACCTCTCCGGGGCAGGCGGCGTCGAGCATGCCGAAGCCGACGAAGCCCGCGTGGAGCGGTTCGTGGCCCGAGCCGCCGCCCGAGACCAGGCCGACCTTGCCCGAGGTGGGGCCGGAGGCGCGCAGCACGATCCGGTTCTCGACGTCGACGCGCAGCGACGGATGAGCGGCGGCCATGCCCCTGAGCGTGTCGGGCACGACGTCGCCGACGGCGTTGATGAGCTTCTTCACGTGTGCCTCCACGGCGAAAGGGGAAGCCGTTCTCACGGCTTCCCCTTCCCGGCGATCAGCGGGCGAACACCACGATGTTGTCGCGGTAGGAGCGCCGGCTGCGGTCGAAGGTGCCGCCGCAGGTGATCAGCCTGAGCTGGGCGCCGCCGCCGGAGGCGTAGACCAGCTTGTTCGGGACGTTGTTCTTCGGATAGCGGGCGACCCGGTAGACCGTGAACGTCACGCTCGATCCGTCCGCCCGGTTGACGGTGATCTTGTGCCCGGCCCTCAGCTCGCGCAGCCGGTAGAAGACCGCCGGGCCCGACTTCGAGTCGACGTGCGCGGCGATGACCGCGACGCCCTTCTCACCCGGTTCCGGGCCCGACTTGTGCCATCCCGCCACGTCGAACCGCTTCGGGGCGATGAGCTTGCCCTTCTTGTCGAGCCTCAGCGGGATGATCGCGGAATTGACCTTGATGGCCGGGATGCGGACCCGGGTCGGGTTCGCGACGTCCTTGGCGGGCGCCACACTCGCGGGAGCCACGGCCGCCCGCGCCGGCGGTGCGCCCTCCCCGGCGCACGCCGCGAGCAGCAGCGCACCGGCCAGAAAAGCCCCGGCCCTCATCGTGTACGTCTTCACGACTGGGCGCCCTGACGCCGCCGGGCCAGCACGATCAGACCGGTGACGGCGCCCACGCCGGCCATCCCGGCGACGCCGAGCGGCACCCACGGGTTCGTCCCTTCCTCGGCCGAGACGAATCGCAGGTCGGCCGTGCCGCCCATGCCGGTGTCGACGCCGCCGCTGGGCCGGTCGTCGTCATCGTCGTCCTGGGTCCCGCCGGCGCCCGCGTCGACCCCGCCCCGCGCCCGGTCGTCATCGTCGTCGTCGGAGGCGCCGCCCTTGCCGGTCTCGACGCCGCCGCTGGGCCGGTCGTCGTCGTCGTCGTCGTCGCCGCCGCGGCGGTCGTCGTCGTCGTCGCCGCGGTCGTCATCGTCGTCGGCCGTGGTGGCCGTCCACATGGGGGCCGCCTGAGCGGCGGACGGGAGGGCGACGGTGGCGGCGCCCACGGTGGCGAAGGCGGCGAGGGCCAGGAGGGCTCGGCGTGCTTCGAGGTTCATCTCAGCTCCCTGTTCGGGTTCGTGTTCCGGTGCTGAGATCAGCCTCGTGAGCGGGGGTTGGGCTTCTCTGAGAGCCGCGTGAGAGCGGTCTCATCGGGCCTTGAGTCGGTAGCCGGTGCCGCGCACGGTCTCGATGCGGTCGGAGCCGATCTTGCGGCGCAGGTAGCGCACGTAGACGTCCACGACGTTCGAACCGGGGTCGAAGTCGAAGCCCCAGACCTGGCTGAGCAGCTGTTCGCGCGACAGGACCTGCTCCGGATGCCGGAAGAACGCCTCGGCCAGCGCGAACTCCCGGGTCGACAGGTCGATGGAGCGTTCCCCCGCGTGGGCGCGACGGGTGCGCAGGTCGAGGGCCAGGTCGCCGACGCGCAGCACGGTGGCCTCGGGGGCGCGTTCGCTGCGCAGCCGCAGCCGGACCCGGGCCAGCAGCTCCTCGAACGCGAACGGCTTGGCGATGTAGTCGTCGGCGCCGCCCTCCAGGCCCGCGACCGTGTCGCCGACGCTGTCGCGGGCGGTCAGGATGATCACGGGGATCTCGGCGCGGGCCGCGCGCAGGCGGCGTAAGACGGTGAAGCCGTCGCTCAGCGGCAGGCCGAGGTCGAGGATCATCAGGTCGTAGTGGCCGGCCCTGGCGTGCTCGTAGGCGGCCAGGCCGTCGGTCACCACGGTGGTGACGAAACCGCTGGCCCGCAGGCCTTTCTCCAGGAACGCGGCGATGCGGTCCTCGTCTTCGGCGATCAGGATGCTGTTCACGCCATCTCCATTTTCTCCGCCACCATCGGGAACGTCAGGACGAACTGGGCGCCCCCGCCGGGGGCGTCCATCACGAACACCCGGCCGTCGTGCGCCTCGGCGATCGACCGCACGATCGACAGGCCCAGACCAGAGCCCTCACCGGTGACGCGGGAGCGTTCGAACCGCCGGAAGATGCGTTCGCGGTCCTCCACGGGCACCCCCGGGCCGCTGTCGCGCACCCACAGCACGACGTGCCCGTCGCGGACCGCCGACCCGACCGCGACCAGGTCGCCCTCCTGGGTGTGGCGCACCGCGTTGGCCGTGAGCTGCATCAACGCCTGGGTGAGCCGCTGCTGGTCGGCGATCGCGTACTCCTCGGCGACCTCGTCGACGCGCCACTTGCGGTCGGCCAGGCCGCGGGCACGGGCCACCACGGCCACCGGGAGCTCGGCCAGCTCGACCGGTTCGAGGGTGAGGAAGCCCGGCTGGCCCGCCTTGGCGAGCGTCAGCAGGTCGTCGACCAGGCGGTTCATCCGGATCAGCTCGTCGTTGACGAGGGCCAGGGTGTCGCGCTGGTCGTGCGGGTCGTCGCCCATCAGCTCCAGGTGGCCCCGGATCACGGTGATGGGGGTGCGCAGCTCGTGGCCGGCGTCGTCGGCGAACGTGCGCTGCGCGGCGAAGGCCTGGTCGAGCCGGTCGAGCATGTGGTTGAAGGTCGCCGCCAGCGCCGCCACGTCATCGTTGCCGGTGACCTCCAGCCGCCGGGTCAGGTCGGAGCTGTCGGAGATGGCCTCGGCGGTCTGGCGCACCAGGCGGATGGGGGCCAGCACCCGTCCGGCCACGAACCATCCGGCCGCGCCCGCGAGCGTCAGGGCAGCCAGGCCGGTGATCGCCAGGACCTGGACCGACGCGACGACCTCCTCGCGATGGTGGTCGTAGAAGACCGCCACCACGAACTGCCCGATGGTCTGGTCGCCGGTGATCTGGACGGGGATCGCCGCGTAGCGCACCCGCCCGGCCGCGCTGTCGGTCCAGCCGGCCACCGGCCGATCGGTGACCCGCGCGACGCTCCGCACGAGGTCCTCGTCGGCGTCGAGCGCGGCCGGGGGACGGTCGCCGCCGGGGATCGACTCGATGCGGCCGCCGACGACCGTGAAGTAGGTCTCCCACCGGTCGGGCGGGTTCACCGACAGCCACCCGTCGAGCAGCGTCTTCACGCTGGCGGGCGGGCCGGCGGCGGTCTCGTTGGCGACGTACCGGCGGAGCTTCTCGGTCTCGTTCTCCAGTTCGGCGCTGACGCGGGCGTCGAGGCGGCTGAGCAGGATGCTCCACGTCGCCGACAACGACACCGACAGGGCGAGCGCCACCAGGAAGAGCATCCAGCCCACGATCCGGGCACGGGCGCTCATCGAACCCCGCGATCAGTCGTCGTCACCGTCGTCATCGTCGTCATCTCCGTCGTCGTCGTCCCCGCCCTGCTTCGGGGGTGGCGGTTTGACCGGTTCGCCACGAGTCTTCTTCGCCGGGGACGTCGACGGGCGGGGTGCGGGCGTCTCGACCGGCTTCGCCTCGGGGGGCTCGACCGTGACGACGACAGGGCCGCCCAGCTGGGGGCCGTCGTCGCCGAACGCCGCGAAGACGCCGGACACCGCCAGCGCGGCGACCACCGCCCCGGCGATCAGCAACAGCACCGACACCCTGCGACCCATGGCCCCAGTGTCGGGCCGTTTCGGGAGAACATCATGGGAGGACGATGAGAAGACTCTCATCTTCCCCGCGCCGCCGAACCTGTAGGAAGATCACCGGAAGCTCACGGAAAGGGTTCTCTCATGTCGGTGCTGCGTGATCTCGTCGAAGGCATCCAGGGCGGTTCGATCGAGGTGATCGACCTGACCGCGCCGCTGGCCGAGTCGACCCCGATCCTGATGCTCCCCGAGCCGTTCGGAAACACCGTGCCGTTCACGCTGCAGGAGATCAGCCGGTACGACGACCGCGGCCCCGGGTGGTACTGGAACAACATCTCGACCGGCGAGCACACCGGCACCCACTTCGACGCGCCGGTCCACTGGGTCACCGCCCGCGACGGCGAGGACGTCTCGCAGGTCGCCCCCTCGAAGCTGCTCGCCCCCGCCGTCGTGCTCGACTTCGCCGCGCAGGCCGCCGCCGACCCCGACTTCCTGCTGGAGATCGAGCACGTCAAGGCGTGGGAGGCCGAGCACGGCCCGCTGCCCGAAGGCGGCTGGCTCCTCTACCGGACCGGCTGGGACGTCCGCGCCCACGACCAGGCCGAGTTCCTCAACGCCAACGAGACGGGCCCGCACACGCCCGGCATCTCGGTCGAGTGCGCCCGCTACCTGGCCGAGCAGACCCCGATCGTCGGGCTCGGCGTCGAGACGGTCGGCACCGACGCGGGCGCGGCCCACTCCTTCGACCCGGCCTTCCCGTGCCACTCGTTCCTGCTCGGCGCCGGGAAGTACGGCCTGACCCAGCTCCGCAACCTCGACCGGCTGCCGGTCACCGGGGCCGTGGTGGTCGCGCCGCCGCTGCCGATCGCGGGCGGGTCGGGGTCGCCGGTCCGGGTGCTGGCCCTGGTCGAGCGGTGAAGCCTCGCGCCGTGAATCCGCCCGACGTCAACGCCGACGAGGCGATCGGGCGGGCGCTGGCCGCCGAAGGGGTCCGGACCGTCTTCGGGGTCGTCGGCTCGGGGAACTTCCACGTCACCAACGCCCTCGTGGCCGGGGGAGCGCGCTACGTCGCGGCCCGCCACGAGGGCGGCGCCGCCACCATGGCCGACGCCTACGCCCGCATGTCGGGCGAGGTCGGCGTGGTGACCGTGCACCAGGGGCCGGGGCTGACCAACATGATCACCGGGCTGGCCGAGGCGGCCAAGAGCCGCACCCCGCTGCTCGTGCTCGCCGGTGAGGTGACCTCGCCGCTGTCCAACTTCTGGGTCGACCAGGCGGCGCTCGCCCATGCCGTCGGGGCCCTGTCGTGCCGGATCACCTCGGCCGGCACGGCCGTCGCCGAGGCGACCGCCGCCTACCGGCTCGCCCGGCGCGAGCGGCGGGCCGTGCTGCTGAACCTGCCGCTCGACGTGCAGGCCCAGCGGGCCGGAAACGACGCCCCCGGGCCGGTCGAGCCCTTCGCGGCGCACGAGGACGCGCCGCTCGTGTCCGCCGACCTCGGGTCGTTCGAGCGGCTGGCCGAAGCGCTCGCCGCCGCCGAGCGGCCGGTCTTCGTCGCCGGGCGCGGCGCCCGGCGGGCCCGGCGGGAGCTCGAGGCGCTCGGGGAGCGGGTGGGGGCGCTGCTGGCGACCTCCGCCGTCGCGCGCGGCCTCTTCAAGGGCAACCCCTGGGACCTGGACGTCTCCGGCGGGTTCGCCACGCCGCTCGCGGCCGAGCTGATCCGCGACGCCGACCTCATCGTGGGCTGGGGGTGCGCGCTGAACATGTGGACGATGCGGCACGGCGCGCTCATCTCCCCGACGGCCACCGTGGTGCAGGTCGACCTCGACGCCTCGGCCCTGGGGGCGCACCGTTCGGTGAGCTTCGGGGTCGTCGGGGAGGTGGCAGGGTGTGCGACAGCCGTAACGGAGCTGATCGAGGCTCAGCGCGCCGGATACCGGAGCGATGAGCTGGCCGGACGCATCGCGGCGGGACGGCGCTGGCAGGACGTCGCCTACGACGACGAGAGCGGCGCGGGGCGGATCGACCCCCGCACCCTGACGATCCGGCTCGACGAGCTGCTGCCGGCCGAACGGATCGTGTCGGTCGACTCGGGCAACTTCATGGGATATCCGGCGATGTTCCTGGACGTCCCCGACGAGCACGGGTTCTGCTTCACCCAGTCGTTCCAGTCGATCGGGCTCGGCCTCGCCACCGCGATCGGCGCGGCGCTCGCACGGCCCGACCGGCTGCCCGTCGCTGCCCTCGGCGACGGCGGCGCGCTCATGGGCGTCGCCGAGCTCGAAACCGTCGTGCGGCTGGGGCTGCCGATGGTCGTGGTCGTGTACGACGACGAGGGCTACGGCGCCGAGGTCCACCACTTCCGCGGGGCCCCGCACGACACCGTCACCTTCCCGCCGGTCGACCTCGCCTCCATCGGGCGCGGGTTCGGCTGCGCGGCCGTGACGGTCACCTCCACGGCCGATCTGGATGCGGTGCGTGAGTGGCTCGACGGGCCGCGTGACCTGCCGCTTCTCATCCACGCGAAGGTGACGCGGGAACGCGGCTCGTGGTGGCTGGAGGAGGCGTTCAGAGGGCACTGACCGGGCGCGCGTAGGTTACGGTTCTCGCATGGCTGAGATCGTGTATCCCCCGGTGATCGGGGCTGCCCTGACGATGTTCAAGGTCCTCGGAATGAAGATCAACATCGAGGGCGCCGACAACGTCCCGACCACCGGCGGAGCGGTCCTCGTCAGCAACCACATCAGCTATCTCGACTTCATCTTCGCCGGTTTCGCGGCGCGGCCGTCGCGGCGCCTGGTGCGGTTCATGGCCAAGAAGGAGGTCTTCGACCACCGGATCTCCGGGCCGCTGATGCGGGGGATGCACCACATCCCGGTCGACCGCGCCGAGGGCGCCGGGGCCTACATCGCCGCGCTGAAGGCCCTCAAGGCGGGCGAGGTCGTGGGCGTGTTCTCCGAGGCGACCATCAGCCAGTCGTTCACCGTCAAAGACATCAAGAACGGCGCGATCCGCATGGCCGCCGCCACCAACGTGCCGCTGGTCCCGATCTCGCTGTGGGGCACCCAGCGGCTCTGGACCAAGGGCCGCCCCCGGAAGATCGCGCAGCGGAACATCCCGGTCACGATCTCGATCGGCGAGCCGATGCGCCCGCAGCGCCGTGAAGACATGGACGCCGCGGCCGCCGAACTCCACCGCCGCCTGTCGGAACTGGTCGACAAGGCCCAGCGGTCCTACCCCGACGACGGAACCGGCGCCTGGTGGCAGCCCGCCCATCTCGGCGGCACGGCCCCGACCCCCGAAGAGGCGGCGGCACTGGACGAGGCGGAGCGCAAGGAACGCGAGAACCGCGGCGACTGAACCTCCCCGCCACTTCCAAGCTATAGCGCACCCCGGGTCTTGCCACAAGACCCGGGGTGTCCTGCAGAATCACCGCTCATGATTGACGTCATCATCGTCGGCGCGGGGCCGACCGGAGTGATGCTGGCCGCCGAACTCCGCCTGCACGGCGTCGAGACGGTCCTCGTGGAGCGGCTCGCCGAACCGGTCACCCACTCCAAGGCGCTCGGCCTGCACGTCCGCAGCCTGGAGATCATGGACCAGCGCGGCCTGCTCGACCGGTTCCTCGCGCACGGTCAGCAGTACCCGCTCACCAGCCACTTCGCCGGCATCGTCAAACCGTGGCCGGTGGTGCTCGACACCGCCTGCCCCTACCTGCTGGGCATCCCGCAGGTGGTCACCGAACGTCTGCTCACCGAGCACGCCACCGGCCTCGGCGCCGAGATCCGGCGCGGCGCCGAACTGACCGGCCTGACCCAGGACGACCACGGCGTCACCGCCGAACTGGCCGACGGCACCTCGCTTCGGGCGCGCTACCTGGTCGGCTGCGACGGGGGCCGCAGCACCGTGCGGAAACTGCTCGGCGTCGCCTTCCCCGGCGAGCCCAGCCGGGTCGACACCCTGCTCGGCGAGATGGAACTCACCGCGTCGCCGGAGACGATCGCGGCCGTGGTGGCCGAGGTCCGCACGAAGGAACTGAAGTTCGGCGCGATCCCGCAGGGCGACGGCGTCTACCGGGTCGGCGTCCCGGCCGCGGAGGTCTCCACCGCGCCGCCGACGCTGGAGGACTTCCGCCGCCAGCTGGTGGCCTACGCCGGCACCGACTTCGGCGCGCACTCGCCCCGCTGGCTCTCCCGCTTCGGCGACGCGACCCGGCTGGCCGAGCGCTACCGCGTCGGCCGGGTGCTGCTGGCGGGCGACGCCGCGCACATCCACCCGCCGACCGGCGGGCAGGGCCTCAACCTCGGGGTGCAGGACGCTTTCAACCTCGGCTGGAAGCTCGCGGCCGAGGTGAACGGGTGGGCTCCGGAGGGGCTGCTCGACACCTACCACGCGGAACGCCACCCGGTGGCGGCCGACGTGCTGGTCAACACGGCCGCCCAGATGCTCCTGCTGTCGACCGAGCCGGGACCCCAGGCGGTCAGGACGCTGATGTCGCAGCTGATGGACTTCGAGAACGTGACCCGCTTCCTGCTGGAGAAGATCACCGCGATCGGGGTGCGCTACGACTTCGGCGACGGCCACGACCTGCTCGGCCGCCGGATGCGGAACCACGGGTCGCTCTACGCGTCGATGCACGGCGGGCGGGGTCTGCTGGCCGGCCGGCTTTCGGTGGAGGGGTGGGCCGACCGGGTCGACGTCCTCCGTGAGGACCTCGGCGTTCCGGCGGCGCTGCTGCGGCCGGACGGGCACGTGGCCTGGGTGGGGGAGGACCAGCAGGACCTGAACGCGCATCTGGAGAAGTGGTTCGGTGCTAGCAACTCCGGTTGACTAATCCGAAATTAGTCAACTACGGTTGCTCGCATGCCGCCCGAACTCAGCGATCCCGCCGACGCCCTGGCCGCCGTGGCCGCGCTCCGCCGTCTCGCCGACCAACTGGAGGAGGCCGCCGTCGAGCAGGCCATGCGCGACGGATGGAGCTGGCCCGAAGTGGCCGAGGCGCTGGGGATCACCCGCCAGGCGGTCCACAAGAAACACGCCAAACGGCTCATCGAAGCCGGTGTGTCACTGAGGAGGCGTTGACGTGGCCGCCATCGACCACTACCTGAACTCGGTCATCCAGCAAGCACGGCTGGAGGCCTTCGACGACGGCTCGGCCACCCTGGAAGCCCACCATCTCCTGCTCGGCATCGCCGTCGTGGGGGAGAACGCCGAGCTCATCGCGGCCGGGCTCGGCTACGACCAGATCCGCGCCGCCCTCCAGGAGGAGTTCGAGCACAGCCTCCAGACGGTCGGGGTGTCGGCGGCGGCGTACCACCTGCCGAAGCCGACCCGCGTGGGCGACCCGCCGACCACCCTGGGCGCGTCGGCCAAGCTCGCGTTCGACCGCGCCTTCGCCTGGGCGCGCAGGAAGAAGGACCTGCGCCCGGTCCACCTTCTGCTCGGCATCCTGCAGGCCGAAATCGGCACCGTCCCCCGGGCGCTGGCCCTGGCCGGGTTCGACCGGCCCGCCCTTCTCGCTCGCTTCTCCGGGGAGCCCGCGTGATCCAGGACATCCTCGACCGCGCCGTCGCCGAAGGCGGCCTGCCCGGCATCGCCGCCGAGCTCCGCGACGGCGACGAGCGCTGGTTCGGCACGGCCGGCGCACCCCGCGAGCGCGACCACGAGTTCCGCATCGGCAGCACGACCAAGACCTTCGTCGCCACCCTGATGCTCACCCTGGTCGCCGACGGCCTGGCCGGCCTCGACGACCCGCAGCCGGGCGGCACGACCCTGCGCCAGCTCCTGTCACACACCAGCGGCCTGGCCGACTATCTGCGGTTCCAGGACGAGGTCAACCAGTACGAATGCCCGACCCCCGCCCAGCTGGTCGCCATCGGCCTGGCAAAACCTCCGGCGTTCCCTCCGGGCGAGGGGTGGCACTACTCCCAGACCAACTACGCCCTCATCGGGCAGCTCATCGAATCGATCACCGGCCGGCCGCTGAGCCGGGCGCTCGGCCGGATCACGGAAGCCCTTCCCGGCACCTACCTGCCGGTCGGAGACGACGCGGGCTTCCGTGGCCCGCACGGCCGTCACTACAGCCGCCTCCACGACCCTTCCCCGGACGCGGAGACCCACGACCTCACGGAACTGAACCCGTCCCCCTTCTGGGCGGCGGGCGGGATGATCTCCACCATCCCCGACCTGGGCGACTTCTTCACCGCACTGCTGCGGGGCGACCTGCTTCCCCCGCACCTCCAGGACGAGATGTTCACGACGGTCCCGACGACCGACTGGCTGGAGACCGGCCGCTATGGCCTGGGGATCTCGTCGCTCACGCTGTCGGGTGGAGAGACGGTGTGGGGGATGGGCGGCGCGATCTTCGGGTCGTGGACGTACGCGTACGGCAGCCGCGACGGCCGGAAGATCCTCGTGGCCAACACGAACGGCGACTGGTCAGACCCGATCGCGATCTTCACGGAGCTGCTGGAGGCGGCCTTCCGGTCGTGAAGTTCACGCGTCCCGGAGGAGTTCCTCGGCACTGTCGACGTGGAAGGCGCGATCCAGCCACGTTCGCGTGAGGTCGGGGTCGGTGCAGGCGAGAATGCGGTCGCGGATCTCGTCGGTCACCACGAGCTGCCGGTGCGCGAGAATCGCCAGAACGGCCTCCGCTCTGCCTTCCGCTCTGCCTTCCGCTCTGCCTTCCGCGACGTAGCCGCGGGCCCATGCGCTCCGGTATTCCTTGGATGCCACACCCATCAGTGTCCTCCACAGCTCGGAGGCCGATTCGCTCAACGCCTCAGAGAGATAGTCAGTGTACGTTCTGGCTTCTTTGGCGTCCTTTTTCCCGAATGCCAGGACGCCCGCGCTGGTCGCGGCCAGGACCGCTTCGCGGTGAGGGCCCTCGGCGTGGGCCAGCGCCGAAAGGGTCGCCAACTCGGGGTTGGCGATGGCCTGCGCCTCGTCTGTCACCAAGGGGATGGCGGACAGTCCGATGACATGGGGCGTCACCACGGACGAAGGCCCCAGGGCGATCGGCGTGGAGACGCGTTCGGCTCCATGGGCGTGGGGCCACATCACCAGCAGGATCGTCTGGCACCTGTGGCGGGCCCGGGCGGCCGTGAGGTATTTCGGCCAGGTCCACTCTTTGCGTGAATCGTGGTCGCGCTGCATCTCGACGACGCAGACGAGAACCGGCCGCCCCCGATTGCGGAGGACGATCACGTGGTCGGCCCGGAGCTCGACGGGTGTGGTCTCGTTCATGACCGGCGTCTCGACCCGGGCCTCCTCGTAGTGGGGGAGGTCGATGCCGAAGGTCTCCAGCAAAAGGTCGGGAGCGAGGCGGGGGTTGTTGGCGAACAGGTCCAGCCACATCTCGTGCTCGGTGGTCGGAGGCATGCCTGAGACATTACGCACCGCGACCGGGAAAACCCGGTGTGTTATCGAAGCGTTATAGGTCTAGTGGACGTACAAGCTGGTGCACGAATCTATGGCGACCGCTCCGGGTAGCGGTTAAACGATCATGAAGAGAACGTTCCCTCACCAGGGTGGCCCGGGCTGGCTGTGCTCGTCAATGGCTCGTACCGGCCCCAGTCAGCGAATCGGCCCGTGACGTCACCGGAAACCGTTCCATCGGATATTCAAAGCTCAAACGCTCCTCGTCCGGGTCATGATCGCAACGGGAGAGCGCTCTCCGATTCAGTTAACTCTTTCGTATTCGTTACGTCAGAGTTAATTTGATACTTGACAGATATCGGAACAAAAGGAGAACCTCAGGGCCCAGGGAGCGCTCCCCGAACTTCACCCCCCGCCCTCCCGAGGAGACACGTTGAGTTCATCGCGCAGTCCGGGCCGGTTACGCCTGGGCGTGCTCATCGCGGCAGCGCTGGCGCTGCTCGCCTCCTACGTCGCCATCCAGCCGGCCCAGGCCGCCGACGCCCTGATCTCGCAGGGGAAGACCGCCACCGCCTCCTCCGTCGAGGGGGCCTTCGCGGCGTCCGCCGCCGTCGACGGCAGCACCGGCACCCGGTGGGCCAGCGCCTTCTCCGATCCCCAGTGGATCCAGGTCGACCTCGGCGCCTCGGCCACCATCAGCCAGGTCGTGCTGAACTGGGAGGCCGCCTACGGGCGCGCGTTCCAGATCCAGACCTCCGCCAACGGCACCACCTGGACGACGATCCACACCACCACCGCCGGAACGGGCGGCGTCCAGACCCTCAACGTGACCGGCACCGGGCGCTACGTCCGGATGTACGGCACCCAGAGGGGCACCGCCTGGGGTTACTCCCTCTGGGAGTTCCAGATCTACGGGTCCACCGGCCCGACCGGCACGTGCGGCGGCAACGCCGCCCTCGGCAAGCCGATCACCGCGACCTCCACCGAGGGGACCTTCGTGGCGGCCAACGCCGTCGACGGCGTCGCCGGCACGCGGTGGGCCAGCGCCTACGGCGAGCCCCAGTCGGTGACGATCGACCTCGGTGCCACCACGTCGATCTGCGGCCTGACCCTGGTCTGGGAGGCCGCGTTCGCGCGGACGTACCAGGTGCAGGTCTCGCCGAACAACACCACGTTCACCCAGATCTACGCGACGACCACCGGCGCCGGCGGCACGGAGAACGTCACGCTGAGCGGCAGCGGCCGCTACCTGCGGATCGTGATGTCGAACCGGGCGCTGCCCTTCGGCGTCAGCCTCTTCGAGATCGCCGTCAGGACGGGCACCACCACCAGCCCGTCCCCGTCTCCGTCGCCGAGCCCGTCGCCGAGCCCCAGCCCCAGCCCGAGTCCCTCTCCATCACCTGACCCGGGTGGGGAACGGCTGCTGTCGTACAACAAGCCCGCCGTCGCCTCCACGTCGCAGAGCGACGGGAACTGCTGGGAGTGCACGCCGGCCCGCGCGTTCGACCTCGACCCGGCCAGCCGCTGGGCGACGAGCTCGACCACGGGCTGGGTCGACCCCGGCTGGATCTACGTCGACCTCGGCGCGGCGGCCCAGATCAGCAGGGTGGTCCTGCAGTGGGACCCGGCGTTCGCGCGGTCGTTCAACATCCAGACCTCCAACGACGCCACCAACTGGACCAACATCTACTCCACGACCACCGGGACGGGCTTCAAGCAGTCGATCCCCGTGACCGGGAGCGGGCGTTACGTCCGGATGTACGGCACCCAGCGCGCCACCCCCTATGGCTACAGCCTGTGGGAGTTCCAGGTGTACGGCACCGGCGGCGCCCCCAACACCCCGCCCGCCGCGCCGCCCGACCCGCGCAACCCCCCGCAGCTGGTCTGGAGCGACGAGTTCAACGGCGCGGCGGGCACCAAGCCCGACGCGGCCAAGTGGCGGCCCGACCCCGGCACCGGCCCGAACAACGAGCTGGAGTACTACACCAACAACAACAACGCCAACATGAACGGCGCCGGGCAGCTGGTCATGGAGGCCCGCCAGGAGGTCACGCCGGGGTCGTCGTGCCCGGGCGGGACCTGCCAGTACACCTCGCACCGGATGAACACCGGCACGAAGTTCCACTTCACCTACGGCCGGGTCGAGGCCAGGATCAAGGTGCCCAAGGGCAACGGCCTGTGGCCGGCGTTCTGGATGATGGGCGCCGACTTCCTGACCGGCCGTCCGTGGCCGTACAACGGTGAGATCGACATCGTCGAGGTGCTCGGCAAGGACGTGAAGACGTCGTACACCACGATCCACGCGCCGGCCTACAACGGCGGCGGCGGGATCGGGGCGCCGAACACCCTGCCGAACGGCGCCGACTTCTCCGACGACTACCACGTGTGGTCGCTCGACTGGAACAGCCAGGGCATGACGTGGAGCGTCGACGGCCGCCAGGTCTTCGCGCTCAGCAAGGCCCAGGTCGAGGCGACCCGCGGGCCGTGGGTGTACGACCACCCGTTCTACATCATCCTCAACCTCGCCGTCGGCGGCGACTGGCCGGGTCCGCCGGACGCCTCCACCGGCTTCCCGAAGCAGATGCTCGTCGACTACGTGCGCGTGTACCAGTGATCGACCTCTCCGGGGGGCGCGTGCCCCCCGGAGGGCACCCCCCACCATTGGAGTAACGCGATGTCCCTGACCATCACGTGGGCCAGGATCGCCGCCGTCGGCGTGCTGATCCTGGCGATGCTCACGATCGTCACCCAACGGGCCGAAGCGGCCCCCATCTCCCAGGGCAAGACCGCCACGGCCTCCTCCGTCGAGGGCGGCCACGTGGCCGCCAACGCGGTCGACGGCAACGCCGGCAGCCGCTGGTCCAGCCTGTTCTCCGACCCGCAGTGGCTCCGTGTCGACTTCGGCGCCGCCACGTCGATGAACCAGGTGGTGCTGCGCTGGGAGGCGGCCTACGCCACCGCCTACCAGCTCCAGACCTCGTCCAACGGCACGACCTGGACCACGGTCGCCACCCGCACCGCCCAGACCGGCGGCGTGCAGACGATCGGCTTCACCCAGACGTCCGCCCGCTACATCCGCGTCTACACGACCGCGCGCGCCACCGGCTACGGCGTGTCGCTCTGGGAGTTCGAGGTGTACGGCCCCGGCGGCGGCCCCACGCCGACCCCGACGCCCACCCCCTCGCAGCCGCAGGGCCCGATCGTGCGGGTGTCGGAGTTCCTGGCCGACTGCCCGTTCACCCACCGGCTGCCCGACGACCCGATCATCTACCCGAACCTGCCGGGCGCCTCGCACATGCACTCGTTCTTCGGCAACCTGACGACGAACGCCAACTCGACCGTGGAATCGCTCCTCGCGGGCGACTCCAACTGCAACCCGCGCATCGACCTGTCGTCGTACTGGGTGCCGACGCTCTACGTCAACGACCAGCCCGTCGAACCGGTCATCACGACGTTCTACTACCTCGGTGAGGGCGTGCGGCCCGACATCACCGCGCAGATCCAGCCGCTGCCCCTGGGCCTGCGCATCGTCGCCGGAAACGCCAAGGCCACCGCGCCCGACAGCACGACGATCGCCCGGTGGTCGTGTCTGCACGCCAACGAGGCGGGCGCGTCCAAGGACTTCGTGAACTGCCCGGCCGGGACGATGCTGGAGTCCTATCTGGACTTCCCGCAGTGCTGGGACGGGGTGAACCTCGACTCGCCCGACCACAAGAGCCACATGGCCTACCCGGTCAACCAGGCGTGCCCGTCGACCCACCCGGTGCCGGTGCCGAAGCTGCGCCAGGTGCTCCGCTACCCGGTCAGCGGCGACCCGTCGCGGATCCGCCTCTCGTCCGGCCGGGGGTTCACCATGCACGGTGACTTCTTCAACGCCTGGCCCGAGGCCGAGATGTGGCAGCGGGTGCGTGACTGCATCCGTCCGGTGATCAAGTGCGGGGCCAACGGCCGGCCATGAGAAGACTCGTTCTCGCCGCCCTGATCTTCGCGGTCGCGTGCACGTCCGAGGCGCCGCCGCCTCCGCCCCCGCCGAAGCCGGTGGTGGCCGTGGCGGCGTACAACCCGACGGATGTGGCGTGGGCGCAGCTCATGGCGGCGATGAACGAGCGGATGCTGAAAGTGCTCGACCTGGCCCCCGGCCGGGCCGCGGACCCCGTGCTCGCCGACCTGGCGGGGTCCGTCGGCCAGGGCCACCGGGCCGAACTGGCCCGTCTTCGCGCGATCCTGACCAGCGCGAAGGCGGGCCCCAACCCGCACGAGGGGCACGACATGCCGGGCATGCCGACCCCGATCGTGATCGAGGCGGCGGCGAAGGCGAAGGGGAAGGCGTTCGATCGGATCCTGGTCAAGAGCCTGAAGGGCCACCTCGACCAGTCGGCCATGGTGACCGCGAGTGAGCAGAAGGCCGGCGCGGCCGAGGAGGCGCTCGATCTGGCGGCCGACATGACGGCGGCGCGCACGGATCAGCTCGCGGCCCTGTCGGAGCTTGCGAGGTAATCGCGGTAAGAATGTAAGCATGAAGGTTGGACTTCAGATCCCGAGTTTCACCTACCCCGGCGACCCGGTGCTCAGTGACCGGCTCGCCCAGATCGTCACCACCGCCGACCAGGCCGGATTCGACACGATCGCGGTGATGGACCACTTCTGGCAGATCCGGGGCGTGGGCGCGCCCGAGGAGCCGATGCTGGAGGCGTACACCACCCTCGGCTGGATCGCCGCGCACACCTCGCGGGCGCGGCTGCTGGCCCTGATCACCGGGGTCATCTACCGGCAGCCGGGTCTGCTCGCCAAGATCGTGACCACCCTCGACGTACTGTCGGGGGGCCGGGCCTGGCTGGGCATCGGCGCCGCCTGGAACGAGGACGAGTCGAAGGGCCTCGGCTTCCCGTTCCCGCCGGTGGCCGAGCGCTTCGAGCAGCTCGAAGAGGCGCTGCAGATCTGCCTGCGGATGTGGGACGGCGACGAGAGCCCGTACCGCGGCAAGCACTTCCAGCTGGAGCGGCCGCTGAACTCCCCGCAGCCGCTCACCCGCCCGCACCCGCCGATCATGATCGGCGGCGGTGGCGAGAAGAAGACGCTGCGCCTGGTCGCCCAGTACGGCGACGCCTGCAACCTGTTCCCGTCCGACCAGCTCCAGCACAAGCTCGACGTGCTGCGCGGCCACTGCGAGGCGGTCGGCCGCAACTACGACGACATCCAGAAGACGGTCTACTACGCCTACGACACCACCCACGGCACGCAGAAGATCGTCGACGACCTCGGCGGCTTCGCCGAGATGGGCTTCAGCCTGGCGATCGGCCAGGTCAAGGGGGTGTACGAGCTGACCCCGCTGGAGCAGATCGGCTCAGAGGTGGTCCCGGTCGTGCAGCTGATCTGAGATTGGGTAACTTGGCGGCGTGGGCTCAGCGACCCTCGTCCCCCAAACCCAGTCCATGACCGGCGACGACCTCTCCGCCGACGACGCGTGGGCCGCTCTGCGCGCCTACGGCGCCTGGCGGCTCGCCCGCGACTCGTTCGTGCGCTTCCGCTACGGCGACGGCATGAGCCATTCGCGGGCTCTGGCGTTCCAGATGTGCCTGTCGGTCATCCCCGGCGCGATCGCCCTGGTCGGGCTCTCCTCGGTGGTCCACACCGAGGAGCTCGGCCAGGTCCTGGCGCTGACCCTCAGCCGGCTGAGCCCGGGAGAGGGCGTCGCGGCCGTCCGCGACATCCTCGACGGCGGCTCGCGCTCCGACGCGGTCGCGCTGTGGCTGGGCCTCGGCACCGCCGTGTTCGCCCTGGTCAGCACCATGGCCCAGGTCGAACGCGGGGCCAACCGCATCTACGGCATCGAACGCGACCGCCCCTTCCACCGCAAATACCTGCGCGGGCTCGTCCTGGCGACGACCGCAGGCTCCTTCATGGTGGCCGGGTTCGTCATCATGGTCGGCGGCGACGCCCTGAAAGAGGCCCTCACCCGCGTGTACGACTGGGGCCCGGGCCTCCGCTTCGCCTTCGACCTGGTCAGATGGCCGCTGGGCTTCCTGCTCGCCTTGGTGGCGACCTCGGTCATCTTCCGCGCCGCGCCCCGCCGCCGGCAGCCCGGCCACACGTGGCTGGCCTTCGGCGCGCTCGTCACCCTCGTGCTCTGGACGACCTTCACCATGGGCCTGGCCCTCTACACGAGCCTCAACGAGAGCTTCGGCGAGACCTACGGCCCGCTGACGGCGGTGATGGCGCTGCTGCTCTGGTCGTTCCTGACCTCGATCGCCCTGTTCCTCGGCCTGGCCTTCGCCGCCCAGCTCGAAGCCTCGCGCACCCACCAGACCGAACCCGCCATGCCCGACCCCGGCCCCACGAAGGAGGAGGAGCGGGAGCCGATCGTGGGCGCGGTCGGCATGGCCCTCCTGGCCGCCGCCCGGGTGCTGGTGGCGAGAGTCACCAAGCGGCGCTGACGACCACGCCGAACGCCACGACCAGCAGCCCGGCCCCGAGGCCCGTGAGCCACCGCCCGGCCGTCGTGCCGTGGCCGGTGACGGTGTCGATGCGGACGTCACTCGGGTCGGCCGGGTCGTAGAGGACGCCGACCCGGTCGCCCTTCGCGGCCGGCGCCGGGTTGCCGCCGACGGGCGAGCGGGCCTCCACCACCCTGCCTTCGGCGGTGCGGAACCGGAGCACCGGCAGGTAGACGTGGGCCGGCCGGGGCCGTTGCGCCACTCCCTCACGGCTGACCCGCAGCGCGATCACCTCGCCCTCGGCGCGGACCGCGACCGCCAGGAAGGCCCGCGCCGCCCGCGCCACGGCCTGGCCCTGAGCCAGCAGATGAAGGCCGACGAACTCCAGGATCAGCCCCAGGACAACCCGTTCCACCCCGGCAGGTTAACGAGACAGCGCCATGCCGGGGATCCGGTCACGGATGGCCTGCAACTGGGCCTCGTCCGAGACGCCCTGCCAGTCCCATCGCGGGGTGTAGGGGGCTTCCAGCGCCCGTGCCTCGTCGTCGGAGAGCTCGACGTCCAGTGACGCCACGGCCTCGTCGATCTGCCGGGTCGACCCGGCGCCGACCAACGGCGCGGTGACGACCGGCTGGCGGCGCAGCCAGGCGAGAGCGATCTGCGCCCGGCTCACGCCGTGCGCGTCGGCGACCCGCCCGACGGCGTCGACGATCATGCGGTTGGCGGCCTCGTCCGCCGGTGGGTAGAGCAGGTCCGCGAACGCGCCGTCGGTCGCGGACCGCGCCGTCGCGTTGGCGTCGTCCCACGCGCGGGCGAGGCGGCCACGGGCCAGCGGCGACCAGACGACGGTGCCGACGCCCTCGTCGAGGCACAACGGGATCATCTCCCGCTCCTCTTCCCGGGCGAGCAGGTTGTAGTGGTCCTGCATCGACGCGAACCGCGCCCACCCATGTTGTCTTTGCAGGTGGAGGGCTTTGGCGAACTCCCAGGCGTGCATCGAGGACGCGCCGAGGTAGCGCACCTTGCCGACCCTCACGAGGTCGTTCAGCGCGTCGAGGGTCTCCTCCCACGGCGTCGAACGGTCGTTGCGGTGAATCTGGTAGAGGTCGATGTAGTCGGTCCCGAGCCGCCGCAGCGAGTGGTCGACCTCGGTCATGATCGCCTTGCGTGACAGTCCCCGGCCGTTCGGCCCGAGGCGCATCGGGTGGCGCAGCTTCGTGGCGATCACCACGGCGTCGCGGTCGGCGAAGTCGCGCAGGGCCCGGCCGAGGATCTCCTCGCTCGACCCGTCGGAGTACATGTTCGCGGTGTCGAAGAAGTTGATCCCCGCCTCCAGCGCGTGCCTGATCAGCGGCCGCGCCTCGGCCTCGCCCCTCGACCACACCGGGTGGCCCCGGCCGGGCTCGCCGTAGGTCATCGCGCCGATCGCGATGGGGGACACGTCGAGGCCGGTCGTGCCGAGTTTGATGTAGCGCATCTGTACCTCTAAACTATGTGGAGAACTCTCCGGATAACGTAGTGGAGAGTTCTCCACATAGCAAGGCGGGAGCTCGATGGTCCGTTCCGACGCCCGTGAGAACCGGATGCGCATCCTCGCGGCCGCCCGCGAGGCGTTCGCCGAAGACGGCGGCACGTCGATGAACCAGGTCGCCCAGCGCGCCGGCGTCGGCGCGGGCACCCTCTACCGCAACTTCCCGACCCGCGAGGCGCTGCTCCTGGCCGTCTACCAGGACGAGGTCGACCGCATCCTGGGCACCGTGCCCGACCTGCTGGCCGCGCATCCGCCGATCGAGGCGCTCCGCCGCTGGACCACCGACCTGGTCGAGGCCATGCGGAGGAAGCACGGCCTCGGCGACGCCCTCAGCCCCGGCGCCCACCAGGCGATCACCGAGCGGACCTACGGCCCGGTTGTCGCCGCGATCGCGGAGATCCTCGACGCGGGCAAGAAGGACGGCAGCATCCGCGACGACGCCGATCCCGGCGACTTCCTCCAGCTCAGCGGCGCCCTCTGGCGAGCCGCGCCGGGCCCGGAGGACCGGTCGCCCCGCATGCTGGCGCTCATCCTCGACGGGCTCCGCGCCCGGCCGCGCTAGAGAATCGCTCCAACTCATCCACCATCCGGCCGCAAGCTGGCCTCCTCAGGATGATCTCGATCCCTCCTGGAAGGACGAGACATGCGGTTATGGAGTGTCCTGGTGTCGCTGACGGCCGTGCTGACGGCCGGCGCAGCTCCCGCCTACGCGGAAACCCCGATTCCGAACGCCACGGTGGCGGCCGTGGGAGCACAGCCGTCCTCGCACACCGGCTCCTGCTACCCGGAGCCCGCGCAGATCACCCTCAGCGCCACGATCACGGTCGACGGCCCCCGCGCGGTCGCCTACCAATGGGGCACCGGCCGCGTTGAGCAGGTGGTCTTCGCCGAGGCCGGATCCATGACCGTGACCACCACGAAGACGCACTACTGGGGGCGCGGGCCGAAGTCCACGACCATCCGGCTGACCGGCGTCGGGAGCACGGCGACCATCCCGTACACCCTGGCCTGCGACGAGCCCATGCCGCACGCGCCGGAAATCCAGCCGGCGGCCGAACACCTCGGCCCATGCGGCGCCGGTGTCGTGCACACGGCCACCGCGCAGATCACCTCGCCGATCGCGCAGACCGTCCGCTACCGGTGGATCACCAACGACGGCGCGGACCTGCGGGGCGCCCAGGGAGTGCACGAGGTGGTCTTCACCGAACCGGGCGCCAAGACCGTGAGCACTCCCTTCCATCGCCTGCCGGTCGCCAATCCGTTGGGGGCCGACTGGATCGCGGTGCGGATCGTCAGCCCCGAGACCCATGTCGACGCGGTGGAGTGGGGGGCCTACCGCACGGTGTGCGCGGGCGAACACCGCATCGGCGCCGACTTCGCCTCCCTGACCCGCACCGCCGGCACGTGCACTCCTTGGACCCCGTTCAAGTACCGGCTGGAGGGCTACGCCGAGAGCAACACCTCCGGACAGCTCACCTATGCCTGGTCCCGCTTCACTGAGGAGGCCGGGTGGGCGCGTGAGCCGTGGAAGACCGTCATGATCACCTCCTCGGCGGGCGGCCGCGCACCCGTGCACAAGGTGGTCAGTTCGAGCATGGGCGACTCGGCCCTCTGGCGTCTGGAGGTCGTCGGCGTCAACGGCGTCATCACGACGGTGAGTCGCGGCTACCAGACCTGCGCCGTCGACTGACGATCGGCGAAGCCGGCCCGCGTACCGGAAGATCCGCATCACGCGCTAGGCCTCCAGCCGCCGCCCGGTGATCCGCTGCGGCCTGATGGTGATCAGGTGGTCGCGGTCCTCGACCCACGAGTCGCCCGGCGCGCCGGGCGCGTGGTGGCAGGGGCCCTGGACCAGCACGCTCCAGCCCTCCCGGTGTTCCGGGTCGATCGCGTCGACCTCGAAGGCGACCACGATCTCCAGGTCGTCGACGTGGGTGCGCAGATCGTCGTCCATGGCGCCGCCGGTGCGCGTGCGGAAGACGATCACGCCGTCGTCGAGGCGGTAGTTGACCGGGAGGATGGTCGGCCCGTGGGAGCCGCTGAAGGCGATCCGGCCGACGCCGCCGGGGGCGATCAGGGCGAGGCATTCGTCGGCGGTGAGAGTGCGCAGGGTGCTCATGGCCTCCACTGTGGACGCCGCGCGGGCCACCGGACATGGCCGATGGGCCCCTCCCAGGCGGGCCGAAGGTCCTTTGACGGACGGGTGGGTCGACGCGCTGCCCCTGGCGGCCAACCCGTTCGTGAACGACCACATCGTCTACGCGATCGTCCTGATCGGGCCGGCCGCCGACAACGCGGGCGACACCTGGGGCTTCGGCCGGTCCTCAGGTAGCGTTCAGCGCCTGGCGGGCCAGTTCGGCCGCGCCGGTCACCCCCGACAGGTTCCCCAGCCCCGGCGCGGCGATGAGCGTGTCGAGCGGGTAGCCCCCGGCCAGCTCGGCGGCGCGGGCCCGCACGAGGTCGAGCAGCCCCGGCCGTCCGCCGACCCCGCCGCCGATGATCACGGCCTGGGGGGAGAGGGTCGAGGCCAGGTTGTGTACGGCCTTCGCCAGATAGTCGGCCTCCAGCTCCCACGGCTCGCCGTCGCCGAGCTCCTGCCCGGGACGCCCCCAGCGCTGCCGCATCGACGTCCCCGACGCCAGCCCTTCGAGACAGTCGCCGTGGAACGGGCACACCCCCGGGAACGGGTCGCGCTTCGTGTCGTGGGGGACCAGCATGTGCCCCGCCTCGGGATGGGTCCGCCCGTGCAGGGGCCGCCCGTCGACCACGACGCCGACCCCGATGCCGGTGCCGACCGTCATGTAGGCCAGCGTGTGCAGCCCCCGGCCCGCGCCGTAGCGCCACTCACCGATCGCCGCCCCGTTGACGTCGGTGTCGAGCCCGACCGGGACGCCCAGCCCCTCGCGGAACGGCGTCACCACGTCGGCGCCCGACCAGCCCGGCTTGGGCGTGGCCGTGATGTGCCCGGTCGACAGGTCGACCGGGCCGAACGTGGCGACGCCGACCGCCGCGGGGGCGGGATGACGCCGGAAGAAGTCGACGGCGGCCGGGATGGTCTCGTCGGGGGTCGTCGTCGGGACCACCTCGGTGGCCACGATGTTTCCGTCGGTGTCGGCGAGCGCGCACACCCATTTCGTACCGCCCGCTTCGACGGCTCCGTACCTGATCACCCCGACAGTCTGCCGTCAGAGCTCCGGCTGCTGCCAGCCGGTCTGGGGGATGTCGCCCCGGTAGGGCGGCAGGACGACCGGCGGCACGAAGGTTTCCTTGATCGTCCGGGCGTTGACCCAGCGGATCAGGTTGAGGATCGAGCCGGCCTTGTCGTTGGTCCCCGAGGCCCGCGCGCCGCCGAACGGCTGCTGCCCGACCACCGCGCCGGTCGGCTTGTCGTTCACGTAGAAGTTGCCGGCGGCGTACCGGAGCTTCTCCGAGGCCGACGCGATGGCGTAGCGGTCGCGGGCGATGAGGGCGCCGGTCAGGGCGTACGGCGTGGCCGACTCCAGCTGGGCGAGCGTGGCCTCGAAGTCGTCATAGACGTGGACGGCGAGGATCGGGCCGAAGTACTCGGTCGTGAAGATCTCGTCGGTCGGGTCGCCGCACTCCAGGACGGTCGGCCGCACGAAGTAGCCGGTGGTGTCGTCGTAGGAGCCCGTCAGGACCGCGATGTTGTCGGCCGCCCGCGCCCGATCGATGGCCGCCTTGTGCTTGGCGAACGCGCGGGCGTCGATCACGGCGCCCATGAACGTCGACAGGTCGGCCGCCACGTCGCCCACGGTCAGCGACTCGGCCAGGGAGACGAAGTCGTCCTTCATCGTGTTCCACATCGCGCGCGGCACGTAGGCCCGCGACGCCGCCGAGCACTTCTGGCCCTGGTATTCGAACGCGCCCCTGATCAGCGCCGTCGTCAGCGCCGCCGGGTCGGCCGAGGGGTGGGCGAGCACGAAGTCCTTGCCGCCGGTCTCGCCGACCAGGCGCGGGTAGGCCCGGTAGTGACCGATGTTGGCCCCGACGGTCGCCCACAGGTGCTGGAAGGTCGCCGTCGAGCCGGTGAAGTGGACGCCGGCCAGCGCCGGGTGGGTCATCGCCACCTCCGACACCGCCGAGCCGTTGCCCGTCACCAGGTTGATCACACCGGGGGGCAGGCCGGCCTCCTCCAGCAGCGCCATCGTGAAGTGGGCGGCGAACTGCTGCGTGGGAGACGGCTTCCAGACCACCACGTTGCCCATCAGCGCCACCGATGCGGGCAGGTTCCCGGCGATGGCGGTGAAGTTGAACGGCGTGATCGCCAGGACGAAGCCCTCAAGCGGGCGGTACTCCATCCGGTTCCACACGCCGGGGGAGGAGACCGGCTGCTCGGTGAGGAGCTGCCGGGCGAAGGCCACGTTGAAGCGCAGGAAGTCGATCAGCTCGCAGGCCGCGTCGATCTCGGCCTGCTGGGCCGACTTCGACTGGCCGAGGATGGTCGCGGCGTTCAGGGTGGCCCGCCACGGCCCGGCCAGCAGTTCGGCCGCGCGCAGGAAGATCGCCGCCCGCTCGTCGAAGCTCAGCGCCCGCCACGCCGGGGCCGCCGCCAGGGCGGACGAGACGGCCGCCCGCACGTCGGCGGGGGTGGCGTCGTTGGTGGTGCCGAGGACCGAGGCGTGGTTGTGCGGCTGGACCACGGGGATGGGGGCCCCGCCCGCCATGCGGCGCTCGCCGCCGATCGTCATCGGCAGGTCGATGCTCGTGGCGGCCAGTTCCTTCAGCCGCCCCTCCAGCATGGCGCGGTCGGCGCTGCCGGGGCCGTAGGACCGGACCGGCTCGTTGACCGGGACCGGGACCGTGGAGACGGCGTCCATCACTTACCCCCTAGGGAACGCAGGAAGAAGGCCACGTTGGCCGGTCGTTCGGCCAGGCGGCGCATGAAGTAGCCGTACCAGTCGTCGCCGTAGGGCACGTACACGCGGACCAGCGCGCCCGAGTTGGCGAGCGCCTGCTGCTTGTCGGTGCGGATGCCGTAGAGCATCTGGTACTCGTAGGTGTCGCGGGCCCGCTCGTGCCGGTCGGCGAGCAGTTCGGCGATCGAGATCAGCCGGTCGTCGTGGGTGGCCACCATGGGGTGCCCGGTGCCCGCCATCAGCACCTTCAGGCAGCGCACGTAGGCCAGGTCGACGTCGTTCTTCTTCTGGTGCGCCACCGACGCCGGCTCCCGGTAGGCGCCCTTCACCAGCCTGACCCGCGAGTCGCGCAGGTCGTGGCAGTCGGCCTCGCTCCGGAACAGGTAGGCCTGGATGGCCACCCCGACGTCGGAGAAGTCGGCCCGCAAGTCGCGCAGGATGCCCAGGGTGGAGTCGACCGTGGTGTGGTCCTCCATGTCGAGGGTGACCGTGGCCCCCGCGCCCAGCGCGGCCTCGCAGATCTCCCGGGCGTGTTCGAGGGCCATCGAGTCGTCGAGCGCCTGCCCGACGGCCGACAGCTTCACCGACACCTCCGCCCGGTGCCCCAGCCCCAGCGGGGCGAGGGCGTCGAGCAGTTCCACGTACGCCTTCGTGGTCGTCACGGCGGCGTCGGTGTCGCGCACCTCCTCGCCCAGGTGGTCGATGGTGACCATGAGCCCCGACCGGGTCAGCCGTTCGACCGTGGCCACGGCGTCGGCGGTGGCCTCTCCGGCGACGAACCGGTCGACGACGCGCCGGGTTGGCGGCAGGGCCGTGACGGCCTTGCGCGCGAGCGGATTCCTCGACACGGCGAGGAGCGTGGAACCGAGCATGCACACAGCGTAATTCGCCCGGAAAGTACCCTTCCACGGACATCCGGCCAAGTCTCTTCAGACAAATGCACAATAATGTCAGCATGCAAGACCTGGTCGACGAGATCGCCCGCCTGCTCGACGCGTCGGTCACCGTCGAAGACCGCGCCTTCGAGCTGGTGGCCTACGGCGTGCAGAGCGGCGTGGTCGACGAGGTCCGCCAGGAGTCCATCCTCCGCCGCCGCGCCACCGCCGCGACCAGGGCCCACTTCGAGGCCTACGGGATCGCTACGGCCGACCATCCCGTACGCATCCCCGAGGCCCCCGGCTTCCTCGCCCGCGTCTGCGTCCCGCTGCGGCACAAGGGCGTCACCTACGGCTACCTGTGGCTCCTCGACAGCGGCAGGCTCCCCGACGCCCTGCTCGACCGCGCCGCGCCCCTGTTCGCCCGCCTGGCGGCGGCGCTGGCCCACGAGGCCCAGATCCGCCGCGCCCCCCTCGACGACCTGTTCTCCCCGAACCCGCAGGCCCGCCTGGAGGCGGCCCGGGGGATCGAGGGCCCGCTGGTCGCGCTGGCCGTGGCGGCCGGCCCGGCCGAGGTCCCCGTCTCCTGGTCGCTGCCGCGCGACGTGCTGACCGGCCAGGCCGGCGCCCACCCGGCGTTCCTGGCCCCACCGGTCCGCGCCCGCGAGGCGGCCACCCGCCTGAACGCCATGTACGGCGTCCCCGTCGGCGCGGGAGACCCGCGTCAGGACCCGGAGGACGCGTGGGAGAGCTGGCGGGAGGCCCTGAGCTCGCTGCGGGTGGCCGAGAAGACGGGGGAGCCCGTCGCCCACTGGTCGGAGCTGGGCGTCTACCGCTACCTGGTGAGGTTGCCCCACCACGAGCTCGCGGAACTCGCGGGCGAGACGTCCGCCCTCCCGGAGGAGCTGGCGGCCACGCTGGAGACCTACCTCGACCGGGCGGGCCACGTGCAGAAGACGGCGGCCGCGCTGGGGATCCACCGCCAGACCCTCTATTACCGCCTGGGCCGAGCAGCGGAGTTCACCGGCAAGGACCTCTCCAACGGCCAGGACCGCCTACTGCTGCACCTGTCGCTCAAGGCGAGAAGGTTGTGAATGGCCAAAGACGGTTCGTCGCCAGGCCCGCCGAAGCGGCTGCCTGCCGCCGGTTACGGGGGCCGGCCCTCGTTGGCGGTCGGTGCCGACCGGGCGAAGCCGTAACAGAGAAGTCTTATAACGGGCCGAGCGCCCGCGATGGCCGGAGCATCGCGGGCGCTCGGGTTTTCCCTCAGGGGAGAGGTCTCAGGCGCAGGCGCTTTCGTAGACGCGAAGGAGCTCCTGGCTGACGCGCTCCAGCGAGTAGCGCGAGCGGGCGCGGTCGGCGCCGGCGTAACCCAGGGCCGAGCGGAGGGTGCGGTCGCCGAGGAGGTCGCGGATGCGGGTGGTCACCTCGGCGGGGCGGCGGACCAGGAAGCCGGTCACGCCGTCGACGACCGAGTCGAGGTGGGCTCCGGACGCGGAGGCGATCACCGGGACGCCGCAGGCCATGATCTCCAGGGCCGCGGTGCCGGTCGGCACGGTCGGCTGGAGCGACAGGGCCACGTCGACGCTGCGGATCAGCTTCGGCATCGCGTTGTGGGGGACGTCGCCGAGGAGGGTCAGCCGGTCTTCGACGCCGCGGGCGCGGGCCAGCATGCGCAGCCGCTCCAGGACCGGGTCGTCGCCGCCGGCCACGACCAGTTCGGCGTCGGGGATCGAGGTCAGGGAGTTCACCACGGCGCCGGCGCCGGTGGCGCCCACGTGCAGCAGGCGCGGGCGGCCGTCACGCGGGAAGGCCGGGCCCTGGCGGCGGAACCGCTCGATGTCGACGCTGCCCGGGACGATCGAGATGTTGCGGCGCGGGACGCCCATCTGGATCAGCTGCGACTCCTCGCCGGCGCAGGCGGCGATCACCGCGCGGGCCCGGCGGCCGATCGCCCGCTCCAGGCGCAGGACCTGGGCCGAGGGCCGGTCGTCGTGGTGGAAGGTCTGCGTCACCGGGACGTCGAGGCCGTCGGAGCCGGCGATGGCCGCGAGGCCGCCGGTCCATGAGTGGGCGTGGATGACGTCGGGGCGCTCGGCGTTCCAGCGCTGCTTGAGGCCGTCGCTGAAGTCGGAGATGTAGGGGAGCAGGTCGCTCTCGGAAAGGTTCTTGTCGGGCCCGGCGGGCACCCGCTCGACCCGTACGCCCTTGATCTGCGCGTCGTCCCGCGTGTAGACGGTGACCTCGTGACCCCGGCCCAGTTCACGGGCGACGGCGGGGGCGGTGACGGAAAGGTTGTTCGTGGCGACAATGGCGATATGCATGGCACACCTCATGGCGATAAGCGCGATGAAAGGGGTGTGCCTGCGTCTTAGGCACGAACTGTGTTGTGGTCTTTACCGTACACCGATGAGCTTTAAACGCAAGTTTTCAGATGAATCAGGCGTCGATGCGCAGGCCCGGCGAAGTGTGCCAGCCGATCAGGCGCATCAGGTGGCTGACGTGTTCCGGCACCGGGCCGAGCACGAGTTCGCGCTGGTCACCGAGGGTCTTGGCGGTGTCGACCAGGGCCCGCAGCCCGGCCAGGTCGATGAACGTGACCCCGTGGAGGTCGACGTGAAGATCTCCGGGAACCGTCCCGGTCGCCTGGGAAAGCTGGCGGGCCAGATCGGCCGAGGAGGTCGCGTCGACCTCTCCCTCGACCTGGATGCCGTCGGGGCCGAAGGTCCGCCGGATGCGCAGCAGGGCCGTTTCGAGCAGCAGGTCGCCGTCGTCGGGCCGGTGCAGCCGGAGCAGGTCGGCCAGCACGCCGGGCGCGAACAGCCGCTTGTCGAACTGGCACACCCCGAGCGCCGCACCGGTGTCGTAGACCCGCTGGATGCCGGTCTCGAACTCGGTCAGCCGGTCGGTGCCGACGCGGACGGCCCAGCTCATCTCGCCGGTCACCCGCAGCGCCCGGTAGCCCTCTGACCTGGCCTGTTCGGCTTCGGCGGCGACGTCGGCGACCAGCGTGCCCGGGTCGAAGGCCTCAAGCCGGCGGATGTCGAGCCGCCCGGAGCCCACGGCCCCGGCGGTGTCGACGCCCCAGCCGCGCAGCAGCCCCGTGACGACGGCCGGATGGGTCACATCGGTCAAATACAGCACCTTGTCCGCGCCGGCCAGCCCTTCGCCGATGAAGGGGGCCAGCACGGGCTCCAACTCGGCCTCGTCGGAATAGGCGACGGACCTGTGGTCACCGGGCTGCACCAGGCAAGGCTAGCGGGAACGACGCAGGGTGAGAACCGTGACCTCGTCGACGACCTCGTCGTCGCAGAAGGCGCGGTGGTCCTCCTCGATCGCCTTGACCACCGCCGAGGGCGGCTGGTTGACGCAGCGCGCGAGCACTTCGGTCAGCCGGGCCTCGCCGTAGTTCTCCCCGGCCGAGCTGCGGGTGCCGACCAGGCCGTCGGAGTAGAGCACCAGCGTCTCTCCCGAGGTCAGGGTCAGTTCCTCGGTGGCAGGCACGGCCCCTTCCTCGAAGCCGAGCGGCACCCCGCCGCCCTCGGTGAAGCGCACCCCGCCGTCGGGCTGGAGCAGCGCGGCCGGGTGGTGCCCGGCGGAGGCCAGGCGGACCTTCCGGCCGCGGACGAAGCCGGCGGCGGCCATCACGAACAGGCCGGTGTGCTGGGCCAGCAGGGCGTCGTTGACCTTGCGGAGGGCCTCTCCGGGGTCGCGTTCGAAGGCGCTGAGCACCCGGATCCCGTTGCGGACCAGCGAGGTCACCGAGGCGGCCTCCTCGCCGCGTCCGGCCGCGCCGCCGATGACGAAGCCCCAGCCGCCCTTCATCGGGAAGACGTCGTAGAACTCGCCGCCGATCGCCCGCATGGCCGAACCGGGGTGGTAGATCGCGGCCGTCTCGAACCCGGCCACCTCGGGCAGCGACCGGGGGAGCACGCCGCTGCGCAGCGCGTCGGCGGCGTTGGAGCTGCGCTGGAAGCTCCGCTGGGCGCGCAGGGCCAGCCCCAGGTGGGCCCCGATCTCCTCCAGCAGCCCCAGGTCGGCCAGGCCGAAGGGCGGGCGGTCGCGCAGCCGTACGAGGGTCAGCACCCCCGCGACCTCGTCGTCGGACTGGATGGGGACCGAGAGCAGGGAGCCGGCCTTCATCTGGGTCAGCACGTCGGCGCCGAGCAGGCTGTCGTCGCTGAGCATCTCGTGGACGACCCCGCTGCGCGTGGCCAGCACGCGGGCGACCAGCGGCGCCTCGGCCGGGTCGCGGGCCTCGACCGCCCGCTGGAGCTTGGCCACCGGCTGGGTCGACGGCGCGATCACGGCGGCGCGGTGGAGGCCGCCGTCGCGGACCATGTCGGCGATCACCCAGTCGGCCGTCTCGGCGCCCAGCAGCCGGGCCGCGCGGATCAGCGCGACCGGCTCGCGGAGGCTCTCGTCGTCGAGCAGCAGCCGGGTGAGCTGGGCCGACAGCTCGTGGCGGCGGGCCGCCTCCAGGAACAGCGCCTCGTCGGGCGTGTCCTTGCCGCTGTCGGGGCCGGTCAGCTGGACGTCGGTCGGCAGGGCGACGGCGGCGACCATCTCCTGCGGCTCGCCGGGCATCCGCAGGCGGCTCAGCACCAGCCGGACCGTGTGGGCCCGGCCCTGGTGGGCCAGCCGCGTCTCGAAGGTCGTGCTCTCTTCGCTGCGCAGCGCCTCGGCGAACCTCGCTCGGAAGACGGCCCGCCGGGACGACTCGATGAGCAGCGGGAACGCCCGGCCGATCAGGTATCCGGCCGGGCTGCCGAGCAGCCGGGTGGTCTCGTTGTTGATCCGGCGGACGGTTCCGCCGGTGTCCATCACGATCACCGGGATCGGAAGGGTGCGGAAGATCTGCCGGAGCAGTTTCTGCTCGCGCTGAGGGCCGCCGTCACGCCGCCGTTTCGCCTTCGCCAGCTCGGCCAGGGCGTCGCGGACGAGCCCTTCGGCGGTCTCGAGCTCGTGGCTGCGGGGCAGGTCGGCGACCCGCGCCGCGAACTCGCCCAGCCGCTGCTCCAGGTCGGTCACCGGTGTGTGCTCCCTCTCGCATCCGTCATCGGATGATTAGACCTCAAACTAGGGGAATGGTGTTCCCTGTGATTCCCATTCTCGCCCGTGATCTCGCCGCCCTCGGACGGGTCACCGAGGGAACCTCCGCCGAGAGCGTGCTCCGCGGGGTTACCGAGGCCATCGCCAGGGGCGTGCCCGGCTGCGCGGGCGGCACCGCCGAGCTCTGGATGGACGACCGGGTGCTGCTGGCGTCCTCGCACAGCGAACTCATCGCCGTCAGCGACCGTGAGCGCGACCTGCGCGAAGGCCCTTCTCGGGAGGCCCTGCGCAGCGGCCGGCCGATCGTGGTGGGCGACGTCATGCGCGACCAGCGCTGGCCCCGCTATGCCGCCGCGGCCGTCCGCCACGGGGTGCGCTCGATCCTCGTGCTGCCGGTCGAGGTCGACGGCGCGATCGTGGTCATCGGCCTCTACGGGGTGCGGCCGGGCGTGTTCGCCGACCACGTGCCGCTGACCGAGCTGCTGCGCGAGCAGGTCACGGTCGCGCTGGCCAACATCTGGGAGTTCGACGACGTGCTGACGGGCGCGGCCCAGATGCAGGAGGCGATGGCCGGCCGGGCCCTGATCGACCAGGCCAAGGGCATCATCATGCAGGCCAGCGGATGCAGCCCCGAAGAGGCCTTCGACGAGCTGCGCCGGATCTCCCAGCACCACCAGGTCAAGGTCGCCGACCTGGCGAAGCTGCTGGTCACCGAGCACCAGCAGAAGAACGCGAAGAACTAGACCGCCGCGACGGCCTCGTCGACGGTCTCGAACATGGGCAGGCGCTGCGCGAGGCCGGTCACCCACATCACCTTCGAGGCCGGGTATTGCACGTTGACCAGCGCGAAGTGCCCGCCCGCCGCGGTCGCCCGCTGCCAGTGGTGGACGATCAGCCCCAGCGCCCGCGAGTCCATGAACGTCACGCCGCCCAGATCGAGGATCATGTCGGGCCCGTGGTCGTCGGCGACCGCGTCGAGGTGGTCGGAGAACTGCTCACGTGTGGTGGCGTCGAGGATCCCGTCGATGTGGATCACCACGAAATCCGCCACGGCACTCGATCGCATCGTCAGGGTTGCCACCGCCTCGCCTCCTTCGACGCAACCTTACTGTCCTCCCGGGAGTTGTGTAACGCCCCGATTCGGGGCATTATGGCGGAAGAGGTCCAGCAGAGGGCTTCGTCTCGTTTTCTTGAGCGAGACGTCTGTCTGCGCGGACCTTTCCGCGTTTTCGGGGGTCTCGCGTTTTCCCCTAGGAGACAGCGACATGTCTGCCGACCTGATGGCCGCCGAAATCACCGCCGAAGACCTGCTGGTCGAGCTCAACGAGCCCGGCACCACCGATGAGCGCGCCGCCCGGCTGCGCGAGATCATCGTCGAGATGCACCGCCCCATGGCCCGCGACATCGCCCGGCGTTACCTCCACCGGGGCGAGCCGATGGAAGACCTCCTCCAGGCCGCGTACGTCGGGCTGATGAAGGCCATCAACGGTTTCGACCCCACCCTCGGCCACAGCTTCCGCGGCTACGCGATGGTCACCATGACCGGTGAGGTCAAGCGGCACTTCCGCGACCGCACCTGGGCCGTCCGGGTGCCCCGGATCTACCAGGAGCGCCGGTCGGAGCTCAACCGCCTGGTCGCCGACATGACCCAGGAGAACGGCCGGTTCCCCACGGTCGCCGAGCTGGCCGAGAGGATGGGCATCTCCGAGGAGGACATGCTCCTCACGCTGGACGCCTCGTCGGCGTACAGCACGCTCTCGCTCGACGCGCCGATGGGCGCCGACGACGACGCGGCCGCGCTGGGCGACGTGATCCCCGACAGCGACGACAGCCTGGCCACCCTCATCGACCGCGAGGCGGTCAAGCCCCTCATCGACGAACTGCCGGAGCGGGAGAAGAACATCCTGCTGCTACGGTTCTATGGCAACATGACGCAGGCGGAGATCGCCGCCGAGTTCGACATCTCCCAGATGCATGTGTCGCGGATTCTGCGGAAGGTTCTCGACCAGTTGCGCGCGGAGCTTGTCGCCTAATGGCGGTTTTCGACCCGATTCCCCGGGATATCGGGCAACGTGCCGTGATGGCCCGGGGTATCTTTCTTCGGAGTGCCGCCACTACTGGAAGGCGTTAGCGGGTGAACGAGGACGGCGTCGCGCCGCCTCCCGCACCGGGTGCCGCGAAGGAGATCACCTTCTCCCTCGCCGATCTGCCCGACGTGCGGGAGTTCGCGGCTGCGCTGGCCCGACGCGGGGGGATGCCGGAAGACCGGGTGAACGACTTCCTCGTCGCCCTCAACGAGGTCACCACCAACGCCGTCACCCACGGCGCCACCAAGGCGCGGCTGAGGGTCTCGTTCGAACCCGGTTTTCTCATCGCCGACGTCCACGACGAGGGCCGGCACTGGCATCTGTCGTCCGAGTCGCCCCCGGGCTTCACCCCGCCGCGTGAGAACGCGACGAGCGGGATGGGCCTGTGGGTGGCCCGGCGGCTCAGCAGCGAGATGCGCGTGGTGACCGGCGAGACCGGGTCGACCGTGGTGATGCGTTTCCCCCTCTGAGGCGGGGTACGGGTCTGGAATGACCCCTTCATCCAGAATTCTGGTGGTCGGCGGGGGCAACGTCGGCATGTACGTCGCCCTCCGGCTCCAGCGCAGGCTGCGCAAGGAGCTCAAGCAGGGCAGAGTCGGCATCACGATCGCCGATCTCGACTCCTACATGACCTATCAGCCGTTCCTCCCCGAGGCGGCGGCGGGCAACCTGGAGCCCCGGCATGTGGTGGTGTCGCTGCGCAGGGTGCTGCCCCGGTGCAAGATCCTGAGCGGCCGGATCTGCGACATCGACCTGGCCGGGAAGTCGGCCCGGTTCGCGCCGATGGAAGGGCCTGAGCGGGTCCTCGGCTACGACTACCTGGTCTTCTGCCCGGGGTCGATCACCAAGACGCTGCCGATCCCCGGCCTGGCCGAGAACGGCATCGGCTTCAAGACCGTCGAAGAGGCCACCCACCTGCGCAACCACATCCTCGGCAAGCTCGACACGGCCGCCTCGACCGACGACCCGGAGGTCCGGGCCCGCGCGCTCACCTTCGTCTTCGTCGGGGCGGGCTACGCCGGGGTGGAGGCGCTGGCCGAACTGGAGGACATGACGGCCGACGCGTGCCGCTACTTCCACGGCATCAGCCGCGACTCGATGCGCTGGATCCTGGTCGAGGCCAGCGACCACATCCTGCCCGAAGTCGGCCCGGAGCTGGGCAGATGGACCACTGACGAGCTGCGCAAACGCGGCATCGACGTACGGCTGAACACCCGCGTGAAGTCGGTCGAGCACGACGTCGTGGTCCTCGACGACGGCGAGTCGATCCCGTGCGAGACGCTGGTGTGGACGGCCGGGGTGAAGGCCAACCCCCTGGTCGAGCACCTGCCGACGGGCGACCGGGGCCGCGTGGCCGCCTCGGCCGAACTCCTGATCGACGGCACCGACTTCGCCTTCGCGGCGGGGGACTCCGCAGCGGTCCCCGACCTGACCCGGCCCGGCGAGTACTGCCCGCCGAACGCCCAGCACGCCGTCAGGCAGAGCAGACGGCTCGCCGACAACCTGATCGCGACCATGCGCGGCCGGCAGCGCCGGCCCTACCGGCACAAGAACGCCGGTTCGGTCGCCTCGCTCGGGCTCCACAAGGGGGTCGCGAACATCTACGGCGTCCAGGTGCGCGGCTTCCCGGCCTGGTTCATGCACCGGTCCTACCATCTGACCCGGATGCCGACCTTGAATCGGAAGGCCCGGATCCTGATGGACTGGACGCTGGCCCTGTTCTTCAAGCGCGAGGTCGTCGCCCTGGGGGCGCTCGCCCGGCCGCGCGAGGAGTTCGAGTTCGCGACCAGGAGCCAGGAGGAGGCCGCTAACGCCCGGCGGTGATCGCGTCGAAGTCGGGGATCCGCGACGAGATGGCGTCGCCGGTGAAATCGCCGATCCAGCCGTCGTCGTCGTGGAAGAAGCGGATCGCGCAGAAGTCGGGCCGCGTGCCCATGTCGAACCAGTGGGTGGTCTTGGCCGGCACGCTCAGCAGGTCGCCCGCCTCGCACAGCACGGCGTGCACCCTCCCGTTCACGTGCAGGTAGAAGATCCCGGCGCCGCGGGCGAAGAAGCGCACCTCGTCGTCGTCGTGGGTGTGCTCGTTGAGGAACTTGGCGCGCGCGCCGGCGGCGACCTCCGGGTCGGCGTCGGGGCCGAGCTGGGCGACGTCGACGAAGGTGTAGCTCTCCTCGGCGTTGACCTTGGCGATCTGCTCGGCGTACGCCGCCAGCACGTCGTCGGCGGACGGGCCGGTCGCCACGACGTCCCAGTGGCGCAGGCGGACGCCGATCTCGCCCAGGGTGGCGGCGATCTCGGCCGGGTTCTCGGTCCGCTGGAGGAGTTCGGCGTCTTCGCCGTAGACGGTGAGGTAGGTCATGCCTCCCAGGGAACCACCACGGCCCGGTGATCGCCATAGCATGATCACGTCATTTGCTACGCTCCGTGATCATGACATCACACTTCAGTGACCTGGGAAGACTCGTCCGATGATCGATGTGCGCGGAACCGACGTACGACTCCGCAGCCTGCGGCCCGCCGACCTGAAGGTCTACACGCAGGTCTACACGAGCGCCGTCCTCACCCGCTATCTGGGCGTCGACCGCATGGACGAGGACCGGGCGCGGGCCACCTTCCTGGCCGGGCTGCGCTCCGACCGGCGCATCACCCTGGCCATCACCGAACCCGATGACGAGGCCGTCCACGGGCTGATCGGGCTGCTGCTGGAGGACTACGGCAGCAACGCCATGATCACCGGTCTCGTGCTGCTGCCCGGCTCGCCCATCCAGGGGCGCGGCGCCCAGGCGGGCCGCCTGCTCATCGAGTACGCCTTCGCCCACCTCGGCATCCACCGGATCTGGGCCTGCCACCGCCACGACCAGCCGTTGATGGAGCGCATCATGCTCGACGCCGGGCTCCGCCCCGAGGCCACCCTGCGGCAACTGTTCCGGACGCAGGGCCGCTGGCACGACGTGACCACCTACGCGGCCCTGTCGCACGAGTGGGACCTGGTCTACGCGCCGTAGAAGAACCGCCACAGCAGGGCGGCGGCGTACGTCCGATAGGGAGCCCATGGCAGCCCCCTGGCCCGCACCTCCGCGATGGAGGGCAGCCCCTCCAGCTGCCAAGCCCGCTCGACGGCCCGCCTGATGCCCTGATCGCCGGCCGGCAGCACATCGGGCCGGTGGAGCTGGGCGATGAGGAACGACTGCGCGGTCCACACGCCCACCCCCTTCACCTCGGTCAGCGTCTTGACGACCTCGTCGTCGCCGAGACCGGCCAGGTTCTCCAGGTCGAGCAGGCCGTCGGCCTGCCGGTGGGCCAAGTCGAGCAGGTAGGCCGTCTTCGCCCCCGACAGCCCGCAGGCCCTGAGCCGCTCGGCGCCCATGGCCAGAATCGACTCCGGCGTGGGGAAACCGCCGGCCGCGGCCTTGATCCGGTCGAAGAACGTGAACGCCACGGCCGTGGAGATCTGCTGGCTGACGACGTGCAGGACCATGCCGGAGAAGTTCGTCGGGCCGAACCGCCCGGGACTGAACCACGCGTACGGGTCGGGTTCGCCCACCTCACCGATCAGGCGCGCGAGCACGGGGTCGCCCGCCAGATGGTCGTAGGGCCTCATCAGGCCATTATGGAGCGGTGGAAACCGACATTCTCGCCAACCCCGTCTGGGCCGCGCTGACCGGGCCGCACGCCCACCTCGCCGTCGTCAGCGGCCGGACCAGGCGTTATCCCCTGGACGTGTCGCCCTTCGCGGCGGTGCCCGACGCCTTCGGCCCCGGCGACTGGGCCGACCTCGGCGGCCAGGTGCTGACGATCAACCAGGGCGAGGCGGGCGAGGGCTGGGAGACGTTCCTGGAGCTGCCCGGCGTGCAGATGGAGGGCTCCGCCGTGAAGGGAGCCGCCGACCCCTCGCTGAGCGTGCTGGGGCCGGGCGACGTACCGGAGATGCTGGATCTGGTGGCCCGGACGCAGCCGGGGCCGTTCGCCCCCCGGACCATCGAGATGGGTGTCTACCTGGGCCTCCGCGAGGAGGGCAGGCTGATCGCGATGGCCGGGGAGCGGCTGCGGGTGCCCGGCTGGACGGAGATCAGCGCCGTGTGCACCGACCCCGCCCACCGGGGGCGGGGTCTGGCGTCGCGGCTGGTGTCGGCGGTGGTGGCGGGCGTTCGCGCCCGGGGCGAGCGGCCGTTCCTGCACGCCGCCACCGCCAACGTCAACGCCGTCCGGCTGTACGGGTCACTCGGGTTCACCGTCACCCGGAACGTGACGTTCCGGGTGCTGCGGCCTCAGGAGGCCCTGACCCGCGACACCGCCGAGGCGGTGTAGCCCGAACCGGCGCCGACGCCGCTGATCGTGACCTTCCCGGCGGGGGTGCCCGCCGGGATCGCCGCGGTGAAGGCGACCGTGCCGGACGCGTCGGCGACCGCGCGGCCGAGGACCGCGCCGTCCAGGGTGAACTGCACGCTCTCCCCGGCCCGGTAGCCGCTCGCCTTCACCGGGTTCGAGCCGCCCGCGACGACCGCGTTCGTCACGATGAGGTTGCCCGGCGTGAGCGAGGCGGCGTACTCGGCGCACGCGTCGCCGGGCTTGCCGTAGGCGGGGGTGGTGACCTCGCCGTCGTCCTCGCGGACGGTGAGGGTGCCGAAGCCCCCGTCGCCCATGACCGCGCCGGCGGTGTTGGTGACCGAGACCTTGAACGACGTGGACGCCGTGCTCGTCGCGACCGTGTCGCCGAGGATGCCCGCCGGGACGGTCACGCAGGTCTGGCCGGGCGCGAAGACGACCTTCTTCATCGAGATCCCGGCGCGGCCGGTGGCCGAGCCGAAGACGCTGACGTAGCCGGTGACCTCGTGGTCGGCGGGAGCCGAGAGTGCCACGGCGATCGACGCCGTGCCCGGGCCGGAACCTTCGTCGACCCGGGCGGGCGCGACGTCCACCGCGATCTGCTGCTTGGGGACCCGGGCGCCGACCGCCCGGTTCTCTGCCGACAGGTCGGACAGGTAGACGCCCGTACCGGTGAAGGAGACCTGGCTGATGTCCTTCAGGTTCAGGCCGGTCGTGCCGAGCGGGACGGTGACCTGCTGGAGGATGATCTTCTTCAGCCAGGCCGAGGTGGAGCCGGGCAGGCGGGTGACGGCCCGGGAGTTGAGCGCCGAGACCGGCGACGACCAGGTCTTGCCCGCGCCGTCGGTGACGGTGATGGTGACGTCGGTGGCGGTCGCCACGGTCTCGTCGGCGGCGATCTTGACCGAGAGCTGCTCGTAACCGGACAGGTCGGCGCCGGCGGCCACGGTGACGGTGCCCGACTTCAGGCGCATCATCGGCGACGACGGGATGTTGAACGCCCACGTCGCGGGTGACCAGTGGGGGAGCGCCGCCTGGTTGGTCGCGGTCGCGCAGAACGGCTGGTCCTGCGGGATCTGGAGACCGCCGGAGCCGCCCATGCTGGAGCAGAGCGCGGCCTCACCGGTGACCGAGACGTTCGCCTCGGGCTTCTCGAAGGTCGCCAGGTCCCTGCGGGAGGCGGCGGGCTGGGTGGCGGCGCTGGTCACGTCCGAGAAGCCGATCGACGGGACCGAGACGGACGAGCCGTCGAACAGCGGCAGGAACCGCTTCTCGTCGCCGAGCACGAGCCGGAAGAAGCCCGCCATGTAGACGGCGCCGACCTTCTCCTGCTGCGGCGCGGTCAGGCGCAGGGTGGTGGACGCGGCCGGGTTGCAGACCGGGTCGTTGGCGCCGGTGCCGCCGACCGACCAGTCGTCGCCGGTGGCGGCCGGGAACAGCCCCGGCGTCCAGATCGTGTTGAAGAAGTTGTGGTTGGCGCCCTGCGCCAGGACGGCCGAGCGCAGCACGCTGTCGTCGAACCCGTGCCGGGAGTCGTCCACGATGTGCTGGCCCATGAGGTTCTCCACGTCGCCGTCGCAGTACGGAAGGATCGTGGCCGTCACGGTGTTGGGCAGCGAGATGCGGTCGTAGTCGACCGGCGCCAGCGGCAGCACCGCCTTGATGCCGAACTGCTTGTAGAGCGGCAGCGCGTCGTTCAGCGTGGCCGCCGCGACCACGCCCTCGCCGCCCCGGGAGTGGCCCATGATGCCGACGTTCTGGAAGTCGAAGGCCCGCTTCAGGTCGGCCGGGGTCACCGCGCCCGTCAGCGCCTGGGCCAGCGTGACGTCGCGGCCGGTGAAGGCGTCGTGGTACTCGACCGGGTCGCCGTCGTCGGCGTTCTCCAGCATGGTCAGCGTGTCGAGGACGAGCTGGCCGCGGGCCTGCGCGCCGTAGTCGGCGGCGAGCTGGTTGTCGTTGGAGTTGATCGCGTTGGCCGAGATCGACACGACGGCGTAGCCGTTGCTCGCGAGGGCGCGGGCCGGCAGGTCGTAGCCGATGTAGCTGGGGATCGTGGCGCGCTGCGAGGTGCTGTCGGGAGACGGCTTGCAGGGCCAGCGGTTGGGGTTGGCGGTCCCGGTTCCGTAGCAGGAGGTGTGGCGGCCGTGCAGGAAGATCACGAGCGGCTTCCGCTCGCGGGAGACCGGCAGATAGATCTTGCCGGTGAGCTCGCCGCGGATGCCGCCGATGTTGAGCAGCGGGACGGCCTGGTCACCGAAGTCGTAAACACCCTCTTTGACCTGGAACGTTCCCGGCGTGGAGGGGTCGTCCGGGAGGACGGTCTTCTGGACCTCCGCGAGGGTGGCCGCCGCCTGCGCCCTGGCGGCCGGGGCCTCGTCGAGGACGTCGGTGGTGATCGCGTCGGCGGAGGCGACGGCCGGGTCGGCGGTGACGAGGAAGAGGGACTTCCCGTCGGCCGACTCGGTGGCCGGGCCGAGCACCTTCCCGTCGGCGAGCAGCGAGGGGGCGCTCGAGTCCATCGGGAGCTTTTCGTCGAGGTTCACGGTGACCCTGTAACCGCCTGCCACGCGGTCGACCGTCCAGTCGTTCTCGGCGGCGGCCAAGGCGGGAGCGGCGGTGAAGGTGGCCACGCAGGCGAGGGACATTAACGCGGCCGTGCCGCGGAGGGTGTGACGCAAGGGGGAGCCTTACTCGTACGAGCCGGGTGTTGCGATTTGGACGGTATGAGCGGTTTGTTACCGGAGGCTCCTGATCATGTTTCGCCGGAATTTCCTATTGACTCTGTAGGAAATATGGGTAAATGTGGCTGCCATGACCGTCACCGACCGACTCCTGGCCGGCGCCGAGACCTACGCCGCCGGCTTCGACAAGGGCACGCTCCCGCTGCCTCCCGCGCTGGGCGTCGCCGTGCCGGCCTGCATGGACGCCCGCCTCAACGTCTACGGACTGTTCAGCCTGACGGAGGGCGACGCCGGCCGGATCCTCGCCGACCCGGCCGCCCGCGCGAGGTGAAGGCCTGAGATGTCCCCCGCGACCCGGACCCTGACGCGCGAGCTGCGCCTCCTCGCCGCCGCCGATCCCGCGGAGGCGCGAAACCGCAGGACCCGGCTGCTGGCGGAGTGGCGTGGCGCGTCGGCCGGGCTGCTCGCCCAGGTGCTGTCGGCCGCCATCGAGCTCGGCACGGCCGAAGGCCGGCTGGCATCACTCGGGCGCGAGAGCGGGGAACTGCGGGCCCGGCTGCGGGAGGCGGGGCTGTCGCTCTCGGAGGCCGCGGGCGCGGTCGACGGCGACGCCCCCGTCTCGGCCGGGGCCGAGGCCCGCGCCCGCATCGTCGGCGTCGCCGCCGAGGTGGGGCGGCTGCCGGTGGCGCCGCCCCGCCAGGAGTTCGTCTAGGACACCTGCGCGTACCGGCGGGTGAAGCGTTCCCGCAGGTCGCCGACCGGGTAGGCCGAGCGGAACGCGCCCCGGGCGCGGAGCGCCGGCACCAGGTGCCGGGTGATGGCCCGCAGGTCGTGCGGGAGCACGCCCGGCCGGAGCCGGAAGCCGTCGACCCCGGCCGCCTGCCAGTCGAGCAGCAGGTGGGCCAGGCCCGTCGCCGAGCCCGAGTAGACGTGGGCGTCGCTGTCGAAGGCGGCGCCGTCGAGGTCGTCGAGGCGGTCCTTCAGGCCGGCGCCGTCCAGGAACACGACCAGGTCGGCCAGCACCGTCACGCCGGGTGCCGCCCGCCGGGCCCGCTCGGCCACCGAGGCGGCCTCCCTGCGGTCGTGCGGGGTGACGAACACGACGTCGGCGGCGCGGGCCGCGACCTCCACCGGCAGGCCCGGCCCGGCCAGGGTCGTCACCAGGGGACGTCCGGGCAGCCGGGGGCGCAGCTGGCCGGAGGTGTGCCAGCCCGCGCGGCCGGGGCCGGCCCGGTCGAGGGCGG
>NZ_SZQA01000024.1 GCF_005233835.1 Herbidospora galbida
GGCGGCCTGACCGCCTCCGGTGCCGCCCACGACGACGTCGACCCGCCAGCGCCCTCCGAGCACGTCACCGAGGGCGGCGGCGACGACCTCGTCCCGCTTGCCCTTCAGGAAGCCCTGGACGTCGCCCGGCTTCTCGAACCCCACCGTCACCACGTTGCCCTCGGCGCCGAGAAGGCGGCCCTGGGCGTTGAGGATCATCCAGGCGACCCGCTGCCGGTTCTTGACCGCCTCCAGCACCTGCGGCCACACCTGGGCCACCGCCCCCGCCCCGGCAGACGCCTGCGGCGCCTGGGGCGCCTCGGCCTGCGGCGCGGACGGGACGTCGGCGGGCCGGCCCCCGGAACCGGGCTTGGCGGCCGCCGGCCAGTCATCGGCCGGGGGAGCGGCGGGCTGACCGCCCGAGCCGGGCTTGACGGTCTCGGGCCAGTCGTCGGCTTGGGAGCCGGTGGCCGAGGGCGCCGCTCCGGGCTGGCCGCCGACGTGCCCGGCACCGGACTGGGTATCGGGGGAGCCGGGCTGCTGAGCCGAACCGTGCTCCTGCTGCGTGCCAGGCGCGCCTTGGTGCCCCCCGGCCTGCGGCGCTTGGTCTTGGCTCTGGTTGGCACCGTGCTGTGAAGTCTGCACTCCAGACGGCGTGGCCTGGCCCTGAGGGACACCGTGCCGTGAAGCCTGCCCTCGGAGAGCCCCAGGCTGGGCAGCCTGCCCTTGCACGCCAAGCTGCGGAGCTTGACCTTGGTTCATGCCCGGCTGCGGAACCTTGCCGACACCTGCTGATGGGCCGCCCGCATAACTCCCCGCCTGCGCATAAGACACGGGCTGCCCACCCGCACGAGGTGCCGCGACCCCGTCGCGCTCCAGCCGCTCCAGCCGGGTCAGCACCGCCGCCTCGCCGCCCTCGGCCGCCGGCAGCAGGATGCGGGCGCACATCAGCTCCAGGAGGAGCCGAGGCGACGCCGCCCCCCGCATCTCCGTCAGCCCCGCGTTGAAGATCTCCCCCGCCCGCGTCAGCTCGGCGGGCCCCATCGCGGCCGCCTGCCCCTGCAGGCGCTCCAGCTCGTCGGCGGGCCGGTCGAGCAGGCCGTTGGCGGCCGCCTCGGGCACGTTCGCCAGGATCACCAGGTCGCGGAACCGCTCCAGCAGGTCGGTCGCGAAACGGCGCGGGTCGTGGCCGCCCTCGATCACCCGGTTGACCGCCTGGAAGACCTGCCCGCCGTCACGCCGGGCGAAGGCGCCGACGATCTCGTCGAGAAGGTCGCCGTCGGTGTATCCGAGAAGGGACACCGCGCGGGAGTAGGTGATCCCGTTCTCGTCGGCGCCGGCCAGGAGCTGGTCGAGGATCGACAGCGAGTCGCGAGCCGAGCCGGCCCCGGCGCGTACGACCAGAGGAAGAGCCGCAGGCTCGTAGGGCACCGACTCCGACGCGAGGATCTCCTCCATCAGCGCTTTCAGAGTCGCCGGAGGCATCAGCCGGAACGGGTAGTGGTGCGTGCGCGACTTGATCGTCCCGATGACCTTCTCGGGCTCCGTGGTCGCGAAGACGAATTTCAGGTGCGGCGGCGGCTCCTCGACGAGTTTCAGCAGCGCGTTGAAACCCTCGCGGGTCACCATGTGCGCCTCGTCGATGATGTAGATCTTGAACCGCGCCGACACGGGCGCGAAGAAGGCCCGTTCACGCAGGTCACGCGCGTCGTCGACACCACCGTGCGAGGCGGCGTCGATCTCGATCACGTCGAGGTGGCCGGGCCCGGTCGGGGCCAGCGCGACACACGACTCACACACGCCACAGGGATCGGGCGTCGGCCCCTGCTCGCAGTTGAGGCTCCGGGCGAGGATCCGCGCGCTCGACGTCTTGCCGCATCCGCGGGGCCCGCTGAAGAGGTAGGCATGGTTCACGCGCCCGCTTCTGAGGGCCTGGCGGAGCGGGTCGGTGACGTGCTCCTGCCCTTTGACCTCTGCAAACGTCCCAGGACGGTATTTGCGGTAGAGCGCGAGACTCATGAACGGTCTCCTCGGGGAGAGCAGAACCGGAAGCAAAGAACCCCCCGCACACCCGCCAGAGCCCGCTTATCCTTGCTGCCTTCCGGCCCTGGGGAGGTTCACAGGATGACGCCGCGCGAGGGGTCCGAGGACAGTCTAGCCGCCACCCGCACCACCTGTGCCCAGCCCTCCGAACAGAAGGACGGCGCATGCGCCAAGTCATGTAAACTTCTCGGCGGAGGATTCGCCTAGTTGGCCTAGGGCGCACGATTGGAAATCGTGTTTCGGGAGACCGATCAGGGGTTCAAATCCCCTATCCTCCGCCACCAGAAGGGGCAGGTCATATCCGACCTGCCCCTTCTTTTTTCCGTTACGGCTCCGCCGCACCGGGCCGAGCCCCGCAACCGGCGCCAACCGGCCGCGCAGCCCGAGCCGGCAACGACGAACGCCGAGAAACCCGGGACCGAAGCCGCACTACCGCGCCGGACGATCCCCCCGTGGCCCTCCGCCCCAACCGCCGGCGATCCAGACCCCGCCCGGATCCGGCCAGTCGTCAGGCGCCTGCCGGGCTTCCCACCGGTCCACATACGCCGAGATTCCGGCCTCCGTCTTCGGCGTGGCCAGCCATTCCTCGACCGCCAGCCGGACTTCGCGCATCGCGATGGCGTCCGTCTCGTCGCCGTAGTCGACGGGCCAGGCGTCGAAGATGTCGTCGATGTTCATCCAGACGCGGTAGAGCCCGCCTGCGGCTCCCACGTCCACGTATTCCGTGACCGTCCCGGCCGCGCTCAGGAAGGGGTCGCGCATCTGTTCCGGGTCGTCATGGGCGAGCGCGGCGGTCAGGAACTGGTCGAGTTCGGCCACGAGCTCGGCCAGCCGTGCGGCTTCTTCCAAGGGGGTCATCCCCGCATGATCGCTCATCAGAAGGGCAGTAGCGCGCCCATGGATTTCGATGACCAAGCGCAACTCGACTCGTCTCAGGTCGAGAACCGTGGCCGGGGCGGGATCCCCGGTGGCGGGCTTGCGATCGGCGGTGGCGCGGCCGGCATCATCGCGCTGATCGTCGCCCTCGTCTTCGGCATCAACCCCGGTGACATCACCGGAGGGGGAGGCGCGGAGAACCCCGGCGTCCAGCCGTCGAGTGATCTCGGCGAGAAGTGCAAGACCGGCGCGGACGCCGACCAGGACGAGCAGTGCCGGGTCGTCGGTGTCGTCAACAGCTTGCAGGACTACTGGTCCACGCAGGTCGACGGCTACCAGAAGGCCAAGACTGCGCTCTTCGAGCAGGGCGTCCAGACCGAGTGCGGCGCGGCCGACTCGGCCGTGGGGCCCTTCTACTGCCCGGTCGACCGCTACATCTATCTGGACCTGAGCTTCTTCAACCAGTTGGAATCCCAGCTGGGCGCGGCGAACACCCCGTTCGCCCAGTCCTACGTGATCGCGCACGAGTACGGCCACCACGTCCAGAATCTCACCGGCACGCTCGAACAGAGCGGTGGCGAGGGCGCCGACAGCGGATCGGTCCGGGTGGAGCTCCAGGCGGACTGCTACGCGGGGGTCTGGGCCAAGAACGCCGTCGACACCGGCTTCTTCGCCAAGCCCTTCACCGACGCCGACATCCAGGAGGCGCTCGACGCCGCAGCCGCGGTCGGCGACGACTCGATCCAGCAGAAGAGCGGCGGCCAGGTGAACCCCGACGCGTTCACCCACGGCACCTCGGAGCAGCGGGTGACCTGGTTCACGAACGGCTATAAATCAGGAGATCCCGCACGATGTGACACGTTCTCCGGGTCGATCTGACCCGGGCCACCTTCGTCTCATAAACTACATAGCGTGATCTTTAAGTTGGTCGGCGACGAACGCCCTTATCCCGAGCACGGTCTCGGACACCGCGAGTGGGCGCAGATTCCGCCCCGCCAGGTCAGACTGGACGCGCTCATCACCACCAAGGCCAACCTCGACCTGCACTCGCTGCTGGCCAAGGACTCCACCTTCTACGGTGACCTCTTCCCACACGTCGTGCAGTGGGAGGGCGATCTCTACCTGGAAGACGGGCTCCACCGGGCCCTGCGCGCGGCGCTCCACCAGCGCTCGGTGCTGCACGCGCGGGTGCTCGAACTCTAGAGACGAAAAACGAAAGACCCGGTGTGATGATCACACCGGGTCTTCGTATGCGTGGCGGTGGTGGTGGGATTTGAACCCACGGTAGGTTGCCCTACACGCGCTTTCGAGGCGCGCTCCATCGGCCACTAGGAGACACCACCGCAGAGCAGCTTACCGGAGAATGGTCACTGCTCGCGCCTCGCGGCGAAGAAGGCCGAAAGCAGTGCAGAACATTCTTCTTCGCGTACGCCCATGACCACCTCCGGCCGATGGTTCAGCCGCCGGTCACGCACCACGTCCCAGAGCGACCCGACGGCCCCGCCCTTCTCGTCGACGGCCCCGTAGACGATCCGGTCGACCCGCGACAGCACGGCGGCCCCCGCGCACATCGTGCAGGGCTCCAGCGTCACGATGAGGGTGCACCCGGACAGCCGCCATTCGCCCAGCGCCGCAGCTGCGGCCCGGAGCGCCAGGATCTCGGCGTGCGCGGTCGGATCGCCGGAGGACTCCCGCGCGTTCGAGGCCCGCGCCAAGATCCGGTCACCGGACACGACGACGGCGCCCACGGGCACCTCACCCCGCTGCGACGCCTCCAGCGCCTCGGCGAGGGCCAGGCCCATCACCTGGTCGTACAGAGAAGATCACCTGAGCCGGTCGAGTTCTTCGCCGAACGCGAGGCGCTCGGCGACGACCGACAGGACGTCGGCGGGCAGCATGCCCTCCTCGACGCTCAGCTCCAGCAGCTCCTCGGCGCGCAGCCCGAAGTCGGCCAGCAGCTCGAAGTCGCCGCCGGGACGGACCCCGAGGTCGGGCGTCTCCTTGTCGACCGCGATGCCGGCCAGCTCGGCGAACAGCTCGCCGAGCGGGTCGGTCACCCCGGCCTGGGCGTCGGACAGGAACACCCTGGGGTCGAGGTCGCCCTCGTAGCGCACGAGGGCGAACCATTCGTCTTCGACCTCGACGCAGAGCAGCACGAGCTCGTCACCGGACAGGCCGAGAGCCTCGCCGACCGCGTCGCCGACGTCGTCGGCGATCTCGGCCTCGGACAGGTCGACCTCGGCCCCCGACCAGCGGCCGTTGGTGCGCAGGAAAGCGGCGGCGAAGAGATTGGTTCGCGTGGGCATGGCGAGGTCCCGAGGTTTTCTCAGCCGATGATGGCGTCGACGGCGCGTTCGAAGGGGTCGCGGAATCCGAGTCGGGCGGCGATGCTGAACAGCACCTCGTCGGGGTAGAGGTCGCGGTCGCCCGACAGGGCACCCAGCTCCATCTCGTCGAGGCCGAGGTCGGCGAAGACCGACAGGTCGCCTGCGGGCAACACGCTGTCGAGCTCCTCCTCCTCGGGGACCGGGACGTCGATGAAGTCGAGCACCTGCCGCGCCAGCGGCCACTCCCACGACGCGGTGATGTCTGACAAGAAGACACTCACCCGCTCGCCGAAGACCCGTAATGCCACGAAGAAGTCATCCCCAACAGCGACCAGGCCAATCGTTCCGGCGTTGCTGGGCTGCTGGCGCAGCGCCTGGAGCAGGCCCCGGAGGTCAGAGGTGAGGGCCACCGGGAGCATTTCGGCCTCCCAGTGGTCGTCTTCGCGGTAGACGACGATGGCGAAGTCAAGTACGTCTTCGTCTGTCATCTGATCTCCACCGACACGGTCATCACGGCCGTAATGGTTTCAGACGCGCGACACCCCCGTCCGGTTGTCGCGCAAATTGTGATCAAAACCGCCGGGCGGGTTCGGATGTCTGTTCCGCTAGCGATACCTTTTGTCCCATGGAGACCCATGTCGTTGACCACCCGCTCGTTTCGCACAAGCTCACGACCCTTCGTGACGTGCGGACCGACTCGCCGACCTTCCGGCGGCTGGCCGACGAACTGGTGACCCTCCTCGCCTACGAGGCAACCCGGGACGTACGCGTCACCGAGGTGACCGTGGAGACGCCCCTCACTCCCACTCAGGGGGTACGTCTGTCCCGCCCCACACCTTTGGTAGTGCCGATCCTGCGGGCGGGCCTCGGCATGCTCGACGGGATGATGCGGCTGCTCCCCACGGCCGAGGTCGGCTTCCTCGGGATGATCCGCAACGAGCAGACCCTCGAGGCCTCCACCTACGCCACCCGGCTGCCCGACGACCTGTCGGGCCGGCAGTGCTTCGTGCTCGACCCGATGCTCGCGACCGGCGGCACCCTGGCCGCCGCGATCCAGTTCCTCTTCGCCCGGGGCGCCGTCGACGTGACCGCGCTCTGTCTCCTGGCGGCCCCCGAGGGCATCGCCCACCTCGACTCGGTCTTCAAGGACTCCGGCCACCCCATCAAGCTCGTCACCGCGGGTCTCGACGAGCGGCTCAACGAGCAGGGCTACATCCTCCCCGGCCTCGGCGACGCCGGAGACCGGCTCTACGGAGTCGCCTGATTAGTTACACTTGGTGACTGCTCGGGTACGTACAGTAGTGACGACGTCTCTTTAGCGTCACTCGGTGTTACGTGGGGCGCGCACCAGGGAGAGCCATGAGTCAGTATGAGCAGGTCGAGGCCGTGCTCCGTGACGAGTTCGCCGGAATTCACCCGGCCTCCACTGTCACGCGCTGTATTCAGGCCGCCCACCATGGGGCCGTGGAAGTGACGGGTCACGCCTATCCCGGGCTGGTGGAGCGCATCGCGCGCCGGCACCTCCAGGTTCTCGCTACCGCGACGGAGTCATAGCGAGGCCGGTAGTTCCGGCTTTATGCGCTTTACCGAACCAGGTGCCTGGGTAATCTATGACTCAGTGGGAGTGGTGACCGCAGTGCAGGTCAAGAAGATTCTCAAGTGGGGAGCTGTTGCTCTGGTGGCTTTCTACCTGTTGTCGCGGCCGCATGACGCCGCCGACACCGTGACCGGCGCGGTCACCGGGGTCGTCAACGGCGCCAACTCAGTCGCCCAATTCTTCGCGCGACTGTCATGAGACTAGTCACCCACGGGGACTCCGCCCCGTCCTCCGTCAACCGCTACTTACTTCCCCACGAGCATCAGGTCATCATGGTTCGCCGCCATCCGGCCGTGCTGCTCAGACCGGTCGCCGAGATCTTCGGCGGCCTGATCATCGCGGGGCTCGCCAGCCAGTGGCTCGGCCCCGCGAGCGGTGGCCAGGCCCTTGTCATCATCTGGTGGGCCTGGCTCCTGCTGTTGATCCGCTTCGTGTGGAAGGTGGCGGAGTGGTCTGTCGACTACTTCGTCGTCACCTCTCAGCGCATGATGCTGGCCACCGGGCTGATCACTCGCAAGGTGGCGATGATGCCCCTCGGCAAGGTCACCGACATGAGCTTCCAGCGTGACCTCATGGGCAGGATTCTCGGTTACGGCGAATTCGTCATGGAATCGGCCGGTCAAGACCAGGCGTTGCGGACGGTCCCTTACATTCCGTATCCCGAGACGCTATACCTCGAGGTCTGCCAGATGATCTTCCCGAACAAGGACGACTCGGACGACTAACGTCCGTTATGCCGCTTTCCAGCGAGGATTCCCGAGGCGCGAACATAGTTCGCCCTCGGGATTCTTGACGGGAGGGTTACCCGATTCGACAGCTTCGTGCCATCATGGCGGGACCATTGACCAATCCCCTGCCCTGAGAGAACAGATGCCGAGTCAGGGAACCATAGGCGACCGCGTCCGAGCGCTGCGACTGAGCAGGCGCATGTCCCAGGCCCAGCTCGCTGGGCCCGATCTGTCCGACAGCTACGTCTCTCTCATCGAATCGGGGAAGCGAACGCCGACGCCCGTCGTCGCCCGCCTTCTCGCCGAGCGACTCGGCTGCACGACGGAGTTCCTCCTTCATGGAATCGAGCCGCGTCAGCGGATCGACACCGAGCTTGGCCTCCGGCACGCCGAACTCGAGCTGCACCACGGCGACCCGGCCATGGCGGCCGACCGATTCAGCGACATCGTCAAGGCGGCCGGCGAGGACAACGCCATGCTCGCCGCCCACGCCCGTCTCGGCCGGGCCCGCGCGCTTGAGGCGCAGGGCCGCATCGGCCGGGCCGTCGAAGCATACGAACGACTCCGGCGGGAGGCCGGCGCCCACCCCGAGCGCCTGGCCGCACTGCCGCTCACCGTCGCCCTCTGCCGGTGTTACCACCGGGCCGGCGACCTTGCCCGCGCCCGCGACCTGGGTGCACACGCGCTGAGCCGCGTCGAGGCCCTCGGGGTGACCCAGGGCGAACTCGCCGTCGAGCTCGCCGCGGCGCTCGCCGAGACCGAGACCGGACTTCCGTTCGTCGACCGCGTCCTTGTGGCCAATGGGCTGCCGCAGGTCGAAGACCGAACGACCGAGATCCTCGCGCTCTGGCAGGCCAGCGTGACCGCCGCAGAAGGGGAGGACTCGGCGCTCGCGGTGCAGCTCGCGGAGGACGCGATCGCGGCCGGACGGCCGTCGCGCATGGCGGTCCGGATGGCCCGCATCGCGATGACCTGGGCAAAGATCACAGCCACCCACCCCGAAGACGCCGATCTGGACCGCGCCAACGCCCTCGCGGCGTCCGCCGGCTCAGTGCTCGGCGCCTTCCCGGCCGAACACCTCGACCACGCTCGCAGCCTGATCGTGATGTCGTCGGTACGGCTGCGCTCCGGCGACACCGAAGGGGCGGCCGAACTGGCCAACCGCGCGCTCGACCAGCTGGTCGGCATCCGGGGCACGATTCCGGCGACGGCCTACCTCGTGCTCGCGGAAGTCCATTTGGCACGGTCCCAAAGCGCGACCGCCGAGCTGCGCAAGGCGCAGGACCTGCTCTCCGCGACCGGGCCCGCGCCCGACCGCGAGGCGGCCCGCACCTGGCGTGAGCTGGGTGACCTGTGGGGTCAGGCCGGTTCCCGTGAAGATCAGTCGAAGGCGTATCGTAGGGCGCTCGAAGCGGTGGGCGTCCACGCGAACATGCCGGGGGTCGTCGCGCCGGCCGTTCTCACCCGGTAGGACGACGCGAGACGCGGGCAGCCGAGGGCCGTCCGCGGGCCCGTACTCAGAAATCCGCCTCAAGACAAGCACCGGATTTGTGCCGGAAGCTCTGGAATAATTAGGGTCGACCAGTCATTGACTCATGGGATGACTGGTTTCCCCTTAGGAGGCGGACTGTTGTGAGTCTGCGTACGGCGCAGCGGGCGTCTCTCGTGGACCAGGTGATCGATCAGCTCAAGGAGCAGATCACTTCGGGCTCGTGGAAGCTGAACGCCAAGATCCCGACCGAGACCGTTCTGGCCGAGCAGCTCGGAGTGGGGCGCAACACGGTTCGTGAAGCCGTGCGGGCGCTGACCCACGCCGGGCTGCTCGACTGCCGTCAGGGCGACGGCACCTATGTCAGGGCCATCAGTGAGCTGTCCGGCGCGATGGCGCGGCGGCTCCGGGCGGCCGAGCAGCTGGAGATCCTGGAAGTCAGGCGAGCCCTCGAGGTCGAGGCGGCCCGGCTGGCGGCGACCCGGCGGAGCGACGGCGACATCGTCAACATCCAGGCGGCGCTGACCCAGCGCGAGCAGGCCTGGGCCTCCGGCGACGTCGACGCGTTCGTCGAAGCCGACCTGGCATTCCACGTCGCGGTCGTGCAGGCCACCCACAACCGGGTGCTGATCGACCTCTACGTCGACTTCTCGGCGGCGCTGCGCACGAGCATCGCGGCGGCCGGCGGGTCACTGGAGCAGAACTACATCCCCCACGACGGCATTCTGCGGGCGATCGCCTCGGGCGACGCCACGGCGGCCGAGCACGCGGGGCACGCGTGCATGGAGCACATCCTGATCGCCCTCACCGAGACGGGCGAGCTCGACTAGTTGATCCGCAGCGACATCACGAGGTAGCGGAAGGCCGGGTCGTCGCCCGCGTCGGTGATCAGCGCCGGGCGGGTGGGCGAGTCGAGGTGGATGACCGCCTGCTCGGTCTCCACCCCGGCCAGGCCTTCGAGCAGGAAATGCGGCTGGAAGGCGATGAGGATGTCGTCGCCGTCGAGGTCGGCCTCCATCATCTCGGCGCCCCGGCCGATCTCGTCACCTGCGGCCTGGATCAGCACCTGGCCCTGGGAGAACGACAGACGTACGGCCGAATTGGAGCCGGAGACCAGGGCCACCCGGCGGATCGCCTCGAGGAACGGCTGCACGCTGACCGTGGCCCTGATGCCCCAGTCGCCGCTCAGCCGTGAGCGGTAGTCGATGAACTGCTCGTCGAGCAGGCGGACCGTCGTCGACCTGCCGGCGCTCTCGAAGCCGGCGACGTTGCCGCCGAGGCAGATGCTCACCTCGCCGACGCGGAGCGACTTGGCGACGTCGACCAGCACCTTCGCCGGGATCATCGCGCCGTATTGCTGCTGGGCCTCGCCCTCGGGGTGCCACAGGAAGTCGCGGGCGGCCATGCGGTAGCGGTCGGTCGCCGCCATCGTCATGTTGACGCCGTCGGTGTCGACGCGGATCGCGGTCAGCATCGGCAGTGTGTTGTCGCGGCTGGCGGCCACCGCCACCTGGGCCACCGCCGAGGCGAACAGGGCGCCGCCGACCGCGCCGACCTTGGCGGGCATCGGCGGCAGCGTGGGGAAGTCGTCGGCCGGCATGGTCAGCAGGCCGAACTCGGCGCTGCCGCAGGTCAGCACCGCTTCGGTGCCGCTGGTGGTGATGTCGACCACCTCGCCCGGCAGGCTGCGGACGATCTCGGCCAGCACCCGGCCGGGCAGCAGCACCTGCCCCGGCTCGGCGACCGCTGCGTCGACGTCGGCCCTGGCCGACACGTCGTAGTCGAAAGCGGAGATGCGCAGGTCGCCAGAGGCGTCGAGGAGCAGGCCCGTGAGCACCGGCAGCGCCGGACGGGTCGGCAGGATGCGGGCGCACCAGCCCACGGCCTCAGCCAGCACATCGCGGTTGACCTGGACTTTCACCGTTGACCTCCGACCTCACCACTGGCAGTGACGACACGCTACCCATCACTACCGACAAAACCCGACCATCACCGCCCGTTCAGGTATGCCAGAACCGCCAATACCCGCCGATTGTCGTCATCACTCGGGGACAGGTCGAGTTTGCCGAAGATGCTGGCCGTGTGTTTGCCCACGGCGCTCTCGCTGAGGAAGAGGCGCTGGCCGATCGCGGCGTTCGAGCGGCCTTCGGCCATCAGTTCCAGGACCTCGCGTTCGCGAGGGGTCAGGCGGCCGATCGGCTCGTTGCGGGCGTTGCTGACCATGAGCTTGGCGATCACGTCGGGGTCCATCGCGGTGCCGCCGGCCGCCACCCTCCGGACCGCGTCGATGAACTGCTCGGTGTTGAAGACGCGGTCTTTCAGCAGGTAGCCGATGCCGCCGGTGCCGTCGGCGAGCAGTTCGCGGGCGTAGAGCTGCTGGACGTGCTGCGAGAGGACCAGCACCGGTAATCCGGGGACCTGTTTGCGGGCGGCCAGCGCGGCCTGGAGCCCTTCGTCGGTGAAGGTGGGCGGGAGCCGTACATCGACGACCGCGACGTCGGGGCGGTGGGTGACCAGGGCCTTCAGGAGTTCGGGGCCCGATTCCACGGCGGCGACCACGTCGAACTCATGGGCGCGGAGCAGGTGGACGAGGCCCTCGCGCAACAAGTGGAGGTCTTCGGCCAGTACGACCCTCATGATCGGTCAGCATACGCCGCCCGGAACGCGGTTGGACGCCGGGTTGAGCCGGATCCCGGTGGCCAGCATGATGGCGCCGAGCGCGATCATGAACGCGACCGTGGGCCACTGGAACGGCGGCGGCATGTACAGGGCCAGGAACCACGACCGCTCCTCCGGCTGGAAGATCAGCATGAACGTCGCCACCAGTCCCTGCGGGAACAGCGGCAGCCAGCACAGGCTCCAGCAGACTCCGTAGAGCAGGCCGCGCCAGCCCTTCGGCAGTGCGTTGACCGGCTCGACGTCCTCGCCGCCGGGAAGCGCGTCGAGCACCTCGATGGTCGCGGTGGTGCCGCCGCCGGGCGGGCTCGACAGGGCCAGCACCCCGTCGAAGGCCGCCAGCCGCCGCTCGATGCCGGCCAGTCCCCCTCCCGGTACGGCCTTCGCCCCGCCCGGCCCGTCGTCGGTCACCGTCACCCGCAGCGCCCGGCCGCGCCTGCTGATGTCGATGGCGACCTTGGACGCGTACCGGGAGGCGTTGGCCAGCAGCTCGCTGACGGCGAAGTAGACCGCCGACTCGACCGGCGACTCGGGCCGTTCCAGGAGGTCGGCCTGGACCTTGACCTTGAGCGGGCTGTCGAGGGCGAGCGCCCGGATGGCGTCGCCGAGACCACGTTCGGCCAGCACGGGCGGGTGGATGCCCCTGACGAGCTGCCGGAGCTCCTGGAGGGCGGTCGCCGACGACTCCCTGGCCTTCGCCAGGAGCGCCTTCGCGGCGGCCGGGTCGGTGTCGACGAGCTGTTCGGCGGCGCCGATCGTCATGCCGACGGCCACCATGCGGGCCTGGGCGCCGTCGTGGAGGTCGCGTTCGATCCGGCGGAGCTCGGCGGCCTGGAGGTCGAGCTGGTCGGCCCTGACCTGGTTGAGCCTGTTGACCTGCCCGACGAGCTGTGTGTTCGCGGTGGGGCCGAGCAGCGCCAGGGCGTACAGCGCGTAGTTCTTCAGTGCCGCCGGGGCAAGGAAGAAGGCGACGACGGAGAGGGCCAGGCCCCAGTACAGGCCCTCGACCACCGTCAGGTAGACGCCCCAGCCGATGACGAATGTGGGGCCGAACGTGAGCACCGACCGGGTCCACGGGTCGAGGATGATCCACACCAGCTCGCGCCAGGTCGCCGGATCGGTGATCACCCAGGCGAGCATCCGGTCGATGTGCGGCGAGGTCGCCGTGCGGTAGCGCTTGCCCTTGTGGTGGTAGTAGCCGTCGCGGGCCCGCACCAGCGCGGGCGGGCGCGGCCGGTAGGGGGTGGGGATGTCCACCCCCACCCAGCGCCGCATCAGGCGCCGGTCGATGCCGGCCATGAAGCGGATCAGCCGAACGGACGGCTCCAGCAGGAACACCATGCCCGCGACCGTCGACACCAGCACGCCGAGGATCGCCACCAGCGCGACCGGGATCTGGACGACCACCAGCGCCGCCAGCGCGAGGCCGTGGCCGAGCGCTCTGATCTGCTTCATGCGCATCAGTCTGACCGCGCGCGGCCTCCGAGGGGAGTGCACGAAGCCGCCCGAGGGGGGTGGGGTTTCCTCCACCCCGGATGGGTCACCAGACGCATTACCTCCGACCTCGCGAATTTCTACCGTTCTGGCCATGGCAATCATCACGGTGCAGAACCTGCGGAAGCAGTACGGCGACAAGGTCGCCGTCAAGGATGTCTCGTTCTCCGTGGAGGAGGGCGAGATCTACGGGATCGTCGGCCGCAACGGCGCCGGCAAGACCACGACCGTCGAGTGTGTGGCGGGCCTGCGCAAGCCCGACGGCGGGAGCATCCGCGTCGACGCCGACCTCAAGCAGCAGGTGGGGGTGCAGCTCCAGGAGAGCATGATGCCCGACAAGCTGCGGGTCCGCGAGGCGCTCGACCTGTACGCGTCCTTCTACGCCAACCCCGCGCCGGTGCAGGCGCTCCTCGACGAGGTGGGGCTCGACCCGAACGTCGCCTTCGCGAAACTGTCGGGCGGTCAGCGCCAGCGGCTCTCGATCGCGCTGGCCCTGGTGGGCAACCCCAAGGTCGCGATCCTGGACGAACTGACCACCGGCCTCGACCCGCAGGCCCGGCGCGAGACGTGGGAACTGATCACCCGGATCCGCGACCGCGGCGTGACGGTGCTGCTGGTCACCCACTTCATGGAAGAGGTCGAGCGGCTCTGCGACCGGGTCGCGGTCATCTCCAAGGGCACCGTCCTCACCGTCGACACCCCCGCCGGGCTGATCTCGCGCTCGGGCGGCGTCCAGCGCGTCACCTTCAAGTCGACGGTCCCCGTCGACAGCCTCAAGGACCTGCCCGAGGTCCACTCGGTCACCGTCGAGGCCGGCCAGGTGATCGTCACCGGCGACGACAACGTCCTGCGCGCCGTCGTCACGGCCCTGCCGAGCACGGCCGTCTCCAACATCAAGACCGAGACCAGCACGATGGACGACGCCTTCCTCGCCCTGACCGGCGAATGACCACCCCTCAGAACGAATCAAGGAGCTCTGCCATCATGGCCATCACCGCCCCCCAGGTCCGCCGGCTCACCTCCGTCGAGACCAAGCTCTACCTCCGCGAACCGGCGGCGATCTTCTTCGCGATCGGCCTGCCGATCGGCCTGTTCCTCATCCTCGGCGGGACCATCCCCGACTTCATGAAAGCCGACCCCGAGCTCGGCGGGTTACGCCCCATCGACACGCACCTGCCCGGAATGATGATCCTGCTATGTGTCCTGACCTGCGCGTTCTCGCTGCTCCCGACCGTGCTGGTCACCTACCGGGAGCGCGGCATCCTGCGCCGGATGTCGACCACCCCGGTCAGCCCCGTCACCGTCCTCGGGGTGCAGCTCGTCCTCAACGTCGCCACGACGCTGGTGACCACCCTGCTCATGCTCGTCATCGGCAATCTCGTGTACGACGTCCCGTTCCCCCGCGCGCCGCTCGCCTTCACCGGGGTGCTGCTGCTGGGCATGGTGTCGTCGTTCGCCATCGGGCTGCTGCTGGCCGCGCTCAGCCGTAACTCGCGGGTCGCCCAGGGTCTCGGCATGGCGGTGTTCTTCCCCAACCTGTTCTTCGCCGGCATGTGGGTGCCCCGGGCCCTGATGCCCGAGGCGGTGCGGGTCGTCGCCGACTTCACCCCGTCGGGGGCGTTCGGCGCCGCGATCGTCCAGGTGCTGACCGACGGCACCGCGCAGTGGCTGCACATCGGCGTGATGGCCGCGTGGGCCGTGGGCGCCGGGGTCGTGGCCGTCCGGTTCTTCCGCTGGTCGTGATTACCCGCCGGGTAATCGCCCACATGACCTGCCAGTGCTTAGGTTCGGAGACGTGACGATGACCTCAGTCGGCCCCCTGCTCCGCGGATGGCGGGAGAACCGCCGGCTCAGCCAGCTCGACCTGTCCGTCGCCGCCGACATCTCCACCCGGCACATCAGCTTCCTGGAGACCGGCCGGGCCCGGCCCAGCCGCGAGATGATCCTGCGCATCGCCGACTGCCTCGACCTGCCGCTCCGGGAGCGCAACCGCCTGCTGCTCTCGGCCGGTTTCGCCCCGGTCTACGGCGAGACCTCCCTGTCCAACCCCCGGATGGCCGCCATTCAGGCGGCCATCCGGCAGGTCCTCACCGGCCACGAGCCCTACCCCGCGGTCGTCGTCGACCAGCGCTGGAACCTCGTGGACGCCAATGCCGGCCTCGCCCTCCTCGCCGACGGCATCGACCCCGACCTGACCGCCAACGTGCTGCGCGCCTCCCTCCACCCGGAGGGCCTGGCCCCGCGCATCGTCAACCACGGCGAGTGGCGGGCCCACCTGCTCCACCGCCTGCGCCGCCAGATCGCCTTCACCGCCGATCCCGAGCTCACATCCCTGTACGAGGAGCTCCGCGGCTACCCCTGCGACCAGCCCGAACCCGAGATCGAGTTCCCCGGGCCCGGCGACATCTTCGTCCCGATGCGGCTGCGCCACGACGAGGGCGAACTCCGCTTCTTCAGCATCATGGCGACCTTCGGCACGCCCCTTGACGTGACCGTGGCCGAGTTGGCCATCGAATCGTTCTTTCCCGCCGACGATCACACTCGCCGGGTGATGACAGAATTCGCGAGATAAGATCACGTTCTACCCCGGAGGCCCAGCGTGCCGGACCAGGTGTTGAAGAACACGTTCCACATCGGCGTCGAGCCCAAGGTGGTCTTGGACCATCTGACGACCCCGGAGAACTACATCGGGCTCTCCCCGATCGTGGTCGCCGTCAAGGATGTGGACAAGTCAACTCCGGGAGTCGTCCGCTACACCGCCACCGAGCGGTTCCGGTTCTTCGGGTTCATCAAGTGGGACAACCCCATCGCGGTCGAGCTGTTCACCGACGACAGCGCGGTGTGGGGAGACGTGAAGAGCCCGGGCGGGGTGCGGATGGCGTACAGATTCGACCTCAGCGCCGAAGGAACCGGGACCCGCATGGACGACGTCCTCAACCTGTCGGCACCTTCACTGATCATCAAGTACGCCGCCTCCGAGGCCCGCAAGGTGCAGCTGGCACGGGCGCGTATCCTCGTCGAACGGCTCGCCTAGGAGGTCCAGATGATCGTCGTGGCCCACGTCAGCGACACCCACATCGACGGCGGTCCCCGCGCCGGCGAACGGACCGAACGGGTCATGCGCCACGTCGACGGCCTCGCGGTCGACGCCGTGATCGTGACCGGCGACATCGCCGACAACGGCGCGCCGGCCGAATACGAGATCGCCCGCAAGCTCCTGACGACCCGGCACCCGACGCTCATCTGCCCCGGCAACCACGACTCGCGAGGCCCGTTCCGCGAGGTGCTGCTCGGCTCCTCCGGCTCAGAACCGGTCGATCAGGTGCTGTCGGTCGGATCGTTCAGCATCGTCCTGGTCGATTCGAGCATCCCGGGCCGCGCCGAGGGCCGCCTGGAGGCCTCGACCTTGGCGTGGCTCGACGAGACGCTCTCGGGCCTGCCCGGCAAGGCGTTCGTGGGCATGCACCACCAGGCGTCGTCGCTGCACAGCCCCTATGTCGACGGGATCGGGCTACGGAACCCGGGCGACCTGGCCGAGGTGCTGGGACGGCACTCCAACGTGGTGGCGGTGCTCTCGGGCCACGCCCACACGGCGGCCGCCACGACGTTCGCCGGGCTGCCGCTGCTGGTCGGACCGGGGGTGGTCAGCACGGGGCTGACGCCGTACGAGAGCGAGGCCCGGCCCCCGGTGTCGCTGGAACAGCCGCCGGGGTTCGCGCTGCACGTGTTCGACGGGGAGCACCTGGTCACCCACTATCGGGTGGTTCCGTGAGCAGGCCGAGACGACGGGCCTTTCCAATGGCGGTGACCCGGTCATTCGCAGATAGTTTGCGATAGACGTTCTCTTTGTGCTTGACGACCGTTCTTTCTTTTATGCCCAGTCGGCTGCCGATGGCGCGGGCGGTCAGTCCTTCGGCCAGGAGCACCAATACGGCCATCTCCCTCGGCGTGATGTCGGAATCGACGGTCCGCATCATCGCGGCGTGCACGTCGACCGTGTCGAGCAGCGACCGCGCCAGGGCGGCGTACTCCAGATCGGCCGACGCGTAGCCGACGCCCTCCCGGCTCATGATCACGCCTCGGAAGCGCCCCGGCTCCGACCGCAACGGCAACGCGATCTGCCGGTCGATCCCGATGGCCTCCTTGCCCGCCCAATAGGCCTCGCTGTCCCACCAGTCGTCGCTGGCGACATCGTCCAAGGTCAGGGGCGTGCGGTCGGCGGTCTGCGCGTAGTGGCGCAGCAATGGGTGGACCCGCATGTGGGAGTGGATCAGCGCGTCGAGCGGGGCCTCGTGCAACCAGTCGGGAGCGCCGGTGAGCGCACGGCCCGTCCCCGCCTCCCAGTCGAGGTCGATGAGCACGGCCAGGTCTCCCGGCAGATCGGCGGTCAGCCGCTCCATGAGCAGAGGCCAGACCCGCACCGGCTCCCTCGCGGTCAGGATGTCCATGGCAAGATCGTGAATTCGTTTGGCCATTTCCCCCATACCTGAATGGTGAACTACGAAGTTCTCCGTATTCTCCGAATCCGGAAAACCACCGCACGGTATGGCCATGAGCAGAAAACTCCTCCCCCTGGTCCTGGCCGCCACCACCCTGTGGCTCCCCCAGGACGCCGGCGCCGACCCGGCCCGCCCACCCGGCCCCGACGGCCTGGCCGAGGTCATCAAGGCCATGTCCCGCGACCTGAACATCGACGAGGCCACCGCGCGGCGCCGGCTCGTACAGGAAGAGGCCGCCGCGACCGCGGAAGCCGCTCTCGTGCCGGCCCTCGGCACCGCCTACGGCGGCTCGTGGTTCGACGCCCGCACCGGCAAGCTCGTCGTCAACATCACCGACCAGGCCAAGGCCGCGGTGGTGAGCGCACGGGGCGCCACCCCGAGGCTGCTCAAGAACGGCTACAGCATGGCGCGGCTGACCGCCGTCAAGGCCAAGCTCGACAAGCTGGCCCTGACCTCCCCGTCGTCGGTCAAGGGCGTGCACTCCTGGTCGATCGACCCCGTCGCCAACCGCGTCGTCGTCACCGAGCTCGCCGGAGACGAACGCGGCGCCCTCGCCGAGACCGCCCTCGCTTTGGGAGACGCGGTGCGCTTCGAGACCACCACCCAACCCGCCGTCTCCAGCGCCGACTACCTCGACGGCGGTGAAGGCATCAACTCCGGCAAGGACTGCTCGCTCGGCTTCAACGCGCGGCTGACCTACTCAGACCTGCCCGGCGTCAGCGACCCGGTGGTCCTCTCCGCCGGCCACTGCGCGAACCTGCCCACGGTCACCGGCTACGGCAACACCCGCAGCGACCAGCCGACCAGAACCTCCTATCCCCTCGGACGCTGGTGGCTCGTCAACCGCGACTACGACTGGGGCGTGATCGGTTCCCTCGACCTGCAGAGGTGGATCCAGGGGCCGTACATCGCACTCCACACCCCCGACGACCGTTTCCTGCAGGTCCGGGGCACCCAGCAGCGACCCGAGGGCAGCTCGATCTGCAAGTCGGGCTTCATGACCAGAATCACCTGCGGCGTCATCGACAGACGCGGCCAGGCGGTCTGGATCTTCAACGCCGGACGCACCGTCTTCAACCTGACCGGCCACACGGCGTGCAGCGACCCGGGCGACTCCGGCGGCCCGGTCTACACCGCCGACGGCCAGGCCCAGGGCATCATCAGCGCCAGCAGGGTCGGCTGCTCGGGGACCGGCGACAAATACGGCTGGTACGTCGAGATCAACCACATCCAGGGGGTCACCGGGGCGCGGGTGCTGACCCTGTGACGACCGGTCAGTGGCTGGCCATGTCGACGAAGCGGGAGTAGTGGCCCTGGAAGGCCACCGTGACCGTGGCGGTGGGGCCGTTTCGGTGCTTGGCCACGATCAGGTCGGCCTCACCGGCGCGGGGGGACTCGCGCTCGTAGGCGTCTTCGCGGTGGAGCAGGATGACCATGTCGGCGTCCTGCTCGATCGAGCCCGACTCACGAAGGTCGCTGACCTGCGGCCGCTTGTCGGTTCGCTGCTCGGGGCCACGGTTGAGCTGGGAGATCGCGATGACCGGGACTTCCAGCTCCTTCGCCAGCAGCTTCAGCGCACGTGACAGCTCCGACACTTCCTGCTGGCGGCTCTCGGTCTTCTTCGGGGAGCTCATCAGCTGGAGGTAGTCGACGATCACGAACTTGAGGTCGTTGCGCTGCTTCAGCCGGCGGCACTTGGCCCGGATCTCCATCATCGACATGTTGGGGGAGTCGTCGATGAACAGCGGGGCCTGGGCGACCTCGCCCATGCGGCGGGCCATGCGGGTCCAGTCGTCGTCGTTCATCATGCCGGAGCGCATGGCGTGGAGGGCGACCCTGGCCTCGGCGGACAGCAGACGCATGGTGATCTCGTTGCGCGACATTTCCAGCGAGAAGATCGCGGTGGTCATGCCGTGCTTAATCGCCGCAGAACGGGCGAAATCTAGACCCAACGTCGACTTGCCGATGGCCGGGCGGGCCGCGACGACGATCATCTGGCCCGGGTGGAGGCCGTTCGTCAGCGCGTCGAGGTCTTGGAAGCCCGTGGGGACGCCGACCATCTGGCCGCCCCGGCTGCCGATCGCCTCGATCTCGTCGAGGGCGCCCGGCATGATCTCGGAGAGCGGCAGATAGTCTTCGGACGTGCGGCGCTCGGTGACCTTGTAGATCTCGGCCTGGGCGCGGTCGACCAGGTCGTCGACCTCTTCGTTCTGGCCGCCGTAGCCGTAGGAGACGATGCGGGTGCCGGCCTCGATCAGGCGGCGGAGCACCGCCTGTTCGCGCACGATCTTCGCGTAGTAGCCCGCGTTGGCGGCGGTGGGGACGACGGCGGTCAGCGTGTGGAGATAGGCGCCGCCGCCCACGCGGCCGACCTCGCCGCGGCGCTGCAGGTCGTTGAAGACCGTGACGGCGTCGGCGGGTTCGCCCCGGCCGTAGAGGTCGGTGATGATCTCGTAGATGATCTGGTGGGCCGGTCGGTAGAAGTCGTCGGCGCGGAGGACCTCGACGACGTCGGCGATCGCGTCTTTGGAGAGGATCATGCCGCCGAGGACGGACTGCTCGGCTTCGATGTTGTGCGGCGGGGTCCGTTCGAAGGACGGCTCGGAAGGCCCTCCGGAGAAGTCGATGACGCTCACTTGGCCCTCCCCCCTCGCTCGCACCCACCCCCAGTTGTAGATGACGCCTCCGACAGTTTCCCGCCACCTCACGCCATCAGCAACGTAGGCCTGTGGATAACCCTGTGGACAACCTGTGGACGACGGCCTCCAGGGTGTGGGCAGCTTGGGGATTAGCCTGTGTATAACCTTTCCACATGTCTGTGGATAACGCTCTGAGCTGCGGAGATGTTATCCACCCCCTGTGGATAGAAGTTTTTTCTGCACCGGCAGAATGAGTTCCATGTCCCCCGACGATCGCGAGATCCTCCGGCTCGCCGTCCCCGCGTTCGCGGCGCTCGTCGCCGAGCCTCTCTTTCTGCTGGCCGACTACGCCATCGTCGGGCGTCTGGGCACCGGTGCGCTCGGCGCGCTGAGTGTCGCGGGCACGATTCTGGCGACGATCGTCAACCTGTGCGTGTTCCTCGCCTATGGAACCACCGCCGCCGTCGCGCGGCGCATCGGGGCGGGGGCGCGGCGGGAGGCCGTGCAGGGCGGGATGGACGGCCTGTGGCTGGCGGCGGCCATCGGGCTCGCCGTGGTCGTGGTCTGCTGGCCGCTGGCGCCCTGGCTGGTCGGCCTCGTGGGGGCCGAGCCGGGCATCGTCGACGACGCGGTGACCTATCTGCGCGTCAGTCTGCTCGGCGCTCCTGGGATGCTGCTCGTGCTCGCCGGTACGGGGGTGCTGCGCGGCCTCCAGGACACGCTGACTCCCCTAATCGTCTCCGTTGGCGGGTTCGCCCTGAACGCGGCGCTGAACGCCTGGTTCGTCCTGGGCCTCGACTGGGGGCTGGCCGGCTCCGCGTCCGGCACGGCCGCCGCGCAGACCCTCATGGCGGTGACCTATCTGGTCATGGTGGTCCGCGGCGCCCGGCGGGAGGGCGCGTCGCTGCGGCCCGACATCTCGGGCATCAAGGCCTCGGGCCTGGCCGGGGTCGCGATCCTCATCCGCACGCTCTGCCTGCGCGTCGTGCTCATCGTGGCCACCGTGATGGCGGCCCGGATGGGCACCGCCCAGGTGGCCGCGCACGGGATCATGTTCCAGATCTGGACCCTGCTCGCCTTCGCCCTGGACGCCATCGCGATCGCCGGCCAGGCCATCATCGGCCGCCAGCTGGGGGCCGGCGCGCTGGCGGCCGCCCGGCGGGCGACCTGGCGGATGATCCTGTGGGGCATCGGCTCGGGCGTGGTCCTCGGCCTCGGGCTGCTGGCCGCCGGGCCGTTCGTCCCCGCCCTGTTCGACGCCGACGCCTCCGTCACGGCCGCGCTCGCGTCGATCGTCTGGATCGCGGCCGTGCTCCAGCCGGCGGCGGGCGTGGTCTTCGTCCTGGACGGCGTGCTGATCGGCGCCGGAGACCAGCGTTACCTGGCGTGGGCGGCGGTGGCCACCACGATCGCCTTCCTCCCCTTCGCCCTGGTGGCCGGCAGCCTGGCCGGGCTGTGGCTGGCCATCGGCGTCTGGGTGGCGGCCCGCCTGATCACCCTGGGCACCCGCGCCTACGGTTCGAAGTGGCTGGTCGCGGGCCCGACCGTGGCCAAACCGCCCGCCCCATGACCACGGCCGAACAGCCACATGACACAACGAAGCCCCCTCCGGCCGGGCCGGAAGGGGCTTGTCGTGCAGGCCGGACTAGCTGGCCAGGACCTCGATGTCGACCGGGGCGGCGACCTCGGGGTGCAGCTTGACGCTGACCCGGTGGGTGCCGGTGGTCTTGATCGCGTTGTCGATGACGATGCGACGACGGTCGAGGGTCGGGCCGCCGGCCGCCTTGACGGCGTCGGCGATGTCGCCCGTGGTGATCGAGCCGAAGAGGCGGCCCGAAGCGCCGGCCTTGGTCTTCAGCTTGACCTTGAGGGCGCCGAGCTGGCCGGCGACCTCCTTGGCGGTGCCCAGGTCGCGGATCTCGCGGGCGTCGCGCGCCTTCTTGATCGAGGCGATCTGGGTCTCGGCGCCGCGGGTCCACAGAATCGCGTACTGGCGCGGGATGAGGTAGTTGCGGCCGTAGCCGTTCTTGACCTCGACGATGTCGCCAGGGGCGCCGAGGCCGGAGACCTCAGTGGTCAGAATGAGCTTCATTTTCCCAAGGCTCCTTTCTTAGCGCGCGGTGGAGGTGTAGGGCAGCAGCGCCATTTCGCGAGCGTTCTTGATCGCGGTGGCGACGTCGCGCTGGTGCTGGGTGCAGTTTCCCGTCACCCGGCGGGCGCGGATCTTGCCGCGGTCGGAAATGAACTTCCGCAGCAGGCCCGTGTCCTTGTAGTCGACGTAGGAAATCTTGTCGTGGCAGAACAGGCAAACCTTCTTCTTGGGCTTGCGCAGTGCCGGCTTGGCCATCGTGGTGCTCCTTTCAGAGCCCCGCGCGAGGCGGGAATGGTCGCTCGGTGTTTACATGGATTAGAAAGGCGGTTCGTCGCTGTAGTCGCCGCCGAAGCCGCCGCCCTGCGGGCTGCCGCCGCCGAAGCCGCCACCACCGCTGTTGCCGCCGCCCTGGAAGCCGCCGCCTCCGGACGGGGCCGGGGACGCGGTGGCCCACGGGTCGTTGGCGGGGCCGCCGAAGCCGCCTCCGCCGCCTCCGCCGCCCTGACGGGCGGTCTTGTTGACCTTGGCGGTGGCGTTGCGCAGCGAGGGGCCGACTTCGTCGACCTCGACCTCGTAGACGGTGCGCTTCTCGCCTTCCTTGGTTTCGTACGACCGCTGGCGCAGCCGGCCCTGCACGATCACCCGCATGCCGCGCTGGAGGCTCTCGGCGACGTTCTCCGCCGCCTGACGCCAGACGTTGCAGGTGAGGAACAGGCCCTCGCCGTCTTTCCACTCGTTGGTCTGCTTGTCGAGGAACCGCGGAGTGGACGCGATGCGGAACCGGGCCACCGCCTGCCCCGTGGGCGTGAAGCGGAGCTCGGGGTCGTCGACAAGGTTGCCGACGATGGTGATTGTGGTGTCGCCTGCTGCCATCGGTCGTAGCCTTTCGTATCCCGCCGACGTATTAGTCGCCCAGCGTAAAGCCAGGCTCCGACAAAACGTCAGTGAAGTTCGGGACGCAGCACCTTCGTACGAAGAATGCCCTCATTGAGGTTGAGCTGACGGTCCAGCTCCTTGACCGTGGCCGGCTCGGCCGAGAGGTCGACGACGGCGTAGATGCCTTCGGACTTCTTGTCGATGTCGTAGGACAGCCGGCGACGGCCCCAGACTTCGACCTTCTCCACGGTGCCACCGTCGTTGCGGACGACGGCGAGGAACTGGTCGAGTGAGGGCTGCACGGTGCGCTCATCGAGGGACGGGTCGAGGATGACCATCATCTCGTATCGACGCATGCGGAATCCAACCTCCTCTGGACTCTGCGGCCACGACGCCTTGCCGTGACAGGAGGACGCGCGTCCTTAGCAGACGCAGCCTGTCAAGGCTACCAGGGCGGCGGTTGTGTCCGGGCCGGTCCGGGAATCAACGGTGGAAGCGAGAGGCGGACGGCCGAAGGCCGGTCGTGGCTCGCGTTCTGAATCTGCCTGAAAGACAGGAGAAGGGGTGGCGCTCATGCCACACATCTTGGATCCCGTCGGGGGCCAGCCGCGAAAACTCACGCTCAACACCGACGGCCGGCCCCACCGGCTGCAGAACACCCTGTGTCTGTCGGTGTTCACGATCGGCGTCTTCGCCTTCATCTTCGGGTTCATCGTGGTGCTCCACGTGCCCGCGTCGTGGCTGGGCGCCATCGGCTTCTTCACTGGGTTGTTCTCCCAGTTCATCTCGGTGACCACGCCCCAGCGGGTGTTCAACATCATGGGCATCGTCGGGTCGTTCGTCGGCGCCGGGCTGGGCATCGCCCACGGCGGATTCGTCTAGACACCACGTACAGAGAGAAAGGCCGCAGCACGCGCTGCGGCCTTTTCCATGGAAATCACTTGCCGATATGCAGGTCAACGCCGAGAAGGACGAGGAACCACAGGAAGATCGAAAGAAGTGCCTCGGCGATGTCACGAAGAATGCCGGGCGTGAGGTAGTCGTAGACCCACGCCACATAAATGCCGACCAGGATGTAGATCAGCAGGATGAAACTCCCGACCCGGTAGCGCATGTCATCTCCTTTTGTCGTGACGCGCGAGACGCAGGGCGCGTCAACCGCCATCGCGACTGCCCGGACGATCACCTTTGAAACGCTCACGAAAAGCCCGTTAGGCTCGTGTCCATGGTGCGAATCGGAGCTCATGTCGACCAGGACGACCCGCTGGCCCACGCCGCCGCTCGCGAGGCCGAGGTGGTGCAGTTCTTCCTCGGTGATCCGCAGGGGTTCAAGGGGCCGGTCATGCCCGCGAGCGCCGACGCGATCCGCGAGTCCGACGTTCAGGTCTTCGTCCACGCGCCCTATCTGATCAACGTCGCCACGACGAACAACCGCATCCGCATCCCCAGCCGCAAGCTGCTGGAGGGCCAGCTCAAGGCCGCCGCCGAGCTCGGCGCGACCGGGCTGATCGTGCACGGCGGCCACCTGAACAAGGGCGAGGATCCGCAGAAGGGGTTCGACAACTGGGGCAAGGTGTTCGAGCGGATGGACTGCCCGATCCCCGTCCTGATCGAGAACACGGCCGGGGGCGACAACGCCATGACCCGCCACCTCGACACGATCGCCCGTCTCTGGGACGCGGTGACCGCGAAGGCCCGCGAGCCCGAGAAGATCGGCTTCTGCCTCGACACCTGTCACGCCCATGCCGCCGGGGAGAACCTGGAGGGCATCGTCGACCGGGTCATGGCGATCACCGGCCGCATCGACCTGGTCCACTGCAACGACTCGCGCGACGCGTTCGACTCAGGCGCCGACCGTCACACGAACCTGGGCCACGGGCAGATCGATCCGGAGATCATCCTGGAGATCTGCCGTCAGGCCGGCGCCCCGATCGTGGTGGAGACGCCGGGCGGCGGCCAGGCCGACGACATCGCCTTCCTCAGGAAGAACCTGTCATAGGGCAGATTTCCAGCGGCGCGAGCCACGACCGGCCTTCGGCCGTCCGCGTCTCGCTTTCCACAGCCTGTGGATAAAGTCTGCGGATTCCCGCGCTCAAGAAGTGGGTACGGTCTGGAGCTCCCGCTCGCCGGCGTCGTCTTCGGCCGGGGGGCGCCGGGTGCTCGTCCACAACCTTCTGAACGACAGCACCGCGGCCATCAGCAGCAGCAGGTTGCGGGCGGCCAAGATCAGGGTGCCGGGGAGCTCGCCCTTCCACGAGTAGTGCTCCTCGACCCACGGATAGGCGATCCCGGTCAGCAGCGTGGCCGCCAGCAGCAGCCACGCGACCGGCTTCTGGCTCGACCTCGGCACCGAGAACACCACGGCGGCCAGGCCGATGAGCCAGATCAGGTACTGGGGTGAGAGCACCCGGCTGGTCACCACGAGCAGCAGCACGGTCGTCAGCGCCGCGTCGTAGAAGGTGGCCTCGGTCGGGTGGGCCCGCAGCCACCACACGACGAGCAGCACGGCCGCGACCGGGGTGGCCAGCACGGCGATCCTGATGGCGGTGTCGACCCCCGTGCCGGCGAGTTCCATCGCGCCGTGCTGGTAGGTGGAGAAGCCGTCCCACAGGCCGAGGGCGCGCAGCAGCACGAACGGCGTCGCGGCCATCGACTCCACCTGGAGGCCGCGTTCCTGCTGGGCGGTCAGGAAGTCGAGCGCGTTGGGCATGACCAGCGCGGTCGCGCCGCAGGCGACCACGGTGGCGGCCACCGCCGAGGCGCCGCCGGTGAGCAGTTCGCGCCAGCGGCGCAGCCCGGCCAGCAGCGCGATCGGCCACACCTTGATCGAGAACCCGATGCCGATGAGCGCGCCCCGGACCGCCGGGTCGGTGGACGCCGTCAGCGCCGCCACCGCGAAGATCGCCACCATCAGGTCGTAGCGGGCGATCAGCAGCGGCCCGAGCAGGACCGGCCCGACCACCCAGGCCCAGACGGCCCCGTTCCCGCCGCCGGTACGCCGGCAGAACCGCCAGATCAGCAGCAGGATCCCCAGGTCGCACAGGATCGCGATGAGGAAGAAGGACACCAGGTAGTCGAAGAACGGCAGCAGGTGCGGCGCCAGCATCGGGATCGCCGCGAACGGCGGATACTGCCACTTGTCGTCGTTGTCCGGGAACTGCCCGGTGAGCAGCACGTTCGACCAGTCGGAGTAGAGGCGGATGTCGTTCTCGAACGACATCGAGAAGCCCACCGGAATGATTTGCATCGCCGCCATGAAGAGCAGGGCGCGGGTCAGCAGCCACACCGGCACGGCGTATCGCATCTCAGCTCGCTTCGGTCTTGGCGGCCCGGCGGAAGAGCACGAACCGATCTGGCGCTCGGTCGAACACCCCGCCGGCTTGGTCGTCGATCCCGGCCACTCTGACGACGTCGCGGTCGGGCATCAGGATGTCGAGCACGACCAGCACCATCAGCGCGATGACCGCCAGCGCCCGCGCCCAGACGGCCAGGAAGTAGGGCCCGTCGCCGATGCCCTGCGCCGAGTGGTTGGGGTCCATCCCGACGAAGTAGAGCCAGATGGCGAAGAAGTACCAGACCTCGGTGACCTGCCACACCGCGAGCGAGGGCCACTTCGGCCGGGCCAGCACCGCGAAGGGCATCAGCCACAGCACGTACTGGGGCGACCAGACCTTGTTGGTCACCATGAACGCGGCCAGCGCCAGGAAGCAGATCTGCATCAGCCGGGGGCGGGTGGGCGCCGCGAGGGTGAGGATCGTGATGCCGAGCAGGAGCACGCCGACCGCGATCATCGCCATCAGGTTCAGGTGCTCGCCGTCGGCCAGGACGCCCCATTGGTACTTCTGGAAGAAGAACCACAGGCCGCCCCAGTCGACCCCGCGCTCACTGCTGAAGGTGTAGAAGCGCTTCCAGCCGTCGAAGCTGGCCAGCATGACCGGCCCGTTGGCCAGCAGCCACACGCCGACCGCCGCGCCGAGCATCTTGAGGAACGGCATCCACTTGGCGGTCCGCACGGTCAGCAGGAACAGCGCCCCGAGGAACATCAGCGGGTAGAACTTGGTCGCCACCGCCAGGGCCAGCAGCGCCCCGGCGAGATAGTGGCGCTCGCGCGCCCAGGCCAGCAGCCCGCCGAGCGCGAGCGCTCCGGCGGCCAGGTCCCAGTTGATGTACGCCGACAGGATGACCGCCGGCGCCAGTGCGTACCAGAGGGCGTCCCACTTGCGGGTGGGCCCGGCCAGCGCGGCCATGCACAGGACGCCGATCACCAGGCTCACGCCCATGATGATCACGGTGATGTCGTAGAAGCGGACCGCGTCGCCGAACGACAGCCGGCGCACCAGCTCCATGATCCCGCCGATGCCGACGGGATATTCGACCTCGCCCTGAATGTAAGGGATCTTTCCTTCATTCAGACCGCGGGCGAACCAGAGCGGATAGATGTCGGTGTAGCAGAAGTTCGTGTACTGATCGATGCCGGAGTTCCACGCGCCGCCGAACCGGCAGGCGGACTTCCAGTAATAGGCCAGGATCGCGCCCAACGAGGCCAGCAGCCCCAACGGCACGTAGGGAATGAGTCCGTTCACGACCGCCGCGCGCGGGCCGGGGGCTTCTGTCGTCCGGGTCATCATGAGGCCATTCGATCAGGTGTCGGGGTGTCGCACTGTACCTGCGACACCCCGACCTGGACGAGTCGAACTTACGGCCGGCGCCCCTGGGACGCCTGGGTGGAGGACTGCTTGGCCGGTGTGGCCGGTGAGCTGAACGGGTCTTCGAACGGCACCTCGGCGCCGCCGTCGGGGATGTCGACCTCACACTCGGGCGCCCCGGGGAAGCACTCGGACTCGCCGGGGCCCTGGCCGCCGTCGTCCTCCCAGGGGAGGGTCGGCTCCTCGACGATCTCGTCTTCCGGCTTGGGCGTCGGGGTCGGGCTGGGCACGATGTCCTGCGGAGCGCCGACCCCGGCCTTCGGCGGGAACTGCGCGACCGGTTTGTTCTTGTGGGCCTCCAGCATGAACTCCCGCCAGATGCGGGTGGGGAAGCTGGCACCGGCGAAGCCGAGCGACACCTCGAAGGGGGTGCTGTACGGGTTGGTCATCGTGAACTTGGGGTCGCCCTTCTCCGGCGACTTGCCCTTCCAATAGGGGCAGCGGGCGTTCACCGGGGGCACGACCTTGCCGGATTTGGTGCGGCACTCTTCGCGGTACATGCCGACGGCGGTGGAGACCTGGGGGGTGAACCCGACGAACCAGGCCTCCTTCTCCTCGTTGTTGGTGCCGGTCTTGCCGCCGGCCGGACGGCCGATGCCCTGGCCCCCGGCCGTACCGGACTTGAGGACCTCTTCGAGGGCGACGACCGCGTCGGCCGACGCCTCGGGCGAGATGACCTGCTTGACCGGCTTGCGCTCGGGCAGCTTGAGCGTCTTGCCGAGGTACACGCCCTTCACCACGTGGTAGTTCACGTGCTTGCCGGCGTTGGCGAAGATCGAGTAACCGGCGGCCTGCTCGACCGCGGTGACCGGGGCCGAACCGATCGAGAACTGGTAGTGGTGCTCGTCGATGTCCTTGGTCATCCGGTCTTCGGAGAACCCGGCGTCGAGCACGATCTGCTTGACGGGGTCGAGTTCGCCGATCTTCCCGGCGTCCTGGTCGAGCTTGTAGGCCATCGAGACGTACGCGGTGTTGACCGACGCCGAGGTCGCGGTGATCGCGTTGACGGCCGCCGGGCCGCCGTGGTCGTTCTTGAAGCCGTTCGCGGCCTGGCCGGGGATGACCTTCGGCACGGTCTCGTTGCCCGGCAGCCAGCTGTTGAGGCTGTAGCCGGCGTCCAGCCAGGCGGCCAGCACGTAGGGCTTGAACGCCGACGCGGCCTGCTTGGCGGAGTCGAAGGGCTCGTTCCAGTTGTCCTTGGTGTAGTCGTCGCCGCCGTAGAAGGCGATCACCCGGCCGTTGGTCGGGTCGACCGCCGCCAGGCTGGCGTGCACCTCACGGTTGTTCGGCACACTCGACATGACGTTCTTGACGACCTTCTGGGCCGTCTTCATCAGCCTCTGGTCGAAGGTCGAGACGATCTTGTAGCCGCCGCTCTGGACCTCCTCCTCCTTCAGGCCGCGCTCGCTGAGCTCGTGCATGACCACCGAGACCATGTAGCCCCGCAGACCGGTCATCTGGTCGAGGTTGGGGTCTTTGACGGTCTTGGGGAACTTGGCGGTCTGCGGGAGGGTGCCGTACTTCTCCGGGTTGAGCCGGGCCATCGCGTTGAGGACGTCCTTGAAGCGCGCCTGCAGGCCGGGGGCGTCGGGCGACCAACTGGGCGTCTGGATGCGGGCGGCCAGGTAGGCGGCCTGGTCGGGGGTGAGCTTGGCGGCGGTCATCCGCTTGCCGAAGTAGGCCTGCGTGGCGGCCTCGATGCCGTAGGCCCGGCCGAAGTTGATCGTGTTCAGGTACTGCTCGAGGATCTCGTTCTTCTCCATGGTCTTGTTGATCTTCACCGCGACGAAGATCTCCATGACCTTTCGCTTGACGGAGACGTCCTGGCTCAGCCCGTCGTAGTAGTTACGGGCCATCTGCTGGGTGATCGTCGAGGCGCCCTGGAGCTGCTGGCCGGTGGCGGTCATCCACACCGACCGGAACATGGCGGGGATGGAGATGCCCGAGTCCTCGCGGAAGGTGTCGTTCTCGATCGCGATGACCGCGTCCTGGAACACCTCGGGGATCTTGGAGATGTCGACGATGATCCGCTTGGTGCCCAGGTGGGCGATCGGGGTCTTGCCGTCGGAGTAGTAGATGGTGGAGCCCTGGGCCAGCGCCTCGGCCTGGGCGTCGTTCTTGTCGGGGACGGGAGTGTTCGCGTACGCGATCGCGATCATCCCGAACACCCCGGCGACGACCACCGTGACACCGGCCACGACGATCTTCCAGCTCGGCACGAAGCGGCGCCAGCCGGTGCGGCGGCGCGGCTCGTCATCGTCGTCGTCGAAGTCGTCGGGCCCCTTCGGCCCGCTCGGGCCGCCGGGCCCGCCTCCGGGCAGGGGCTGCGGCGGGCCGCCACGGCGGCGGCGACCGCCATTGGCGCCCATCATCTGGGTCGACTCACCCTCGGCAGGGCGCTGGAAGCCACCGGTCGCGCCGGCCGGCGCGACGGGCCGCGGACCCTGCGGAAAGGGCAGGTTTCCGCCAGGTCCGCCAAGTCCGCCAGGTCCGCCGGGGCCACCCGGCCCGCCGGGTGGGCGGCCTATGCGAGTGGGCTGCCCCGGGCCCGGCTGACCGGGGCCCGCGGGCGGGGGAACGGCGCCCATGGAGGCGGTGTCCTCGAATGCGGCCTCCTGGCGGCGGCCCGGCTGGCCGGGCCGCGGGGCGGGGGGCTGCGCGGGTGGCGCGCCCCAGCCGCCGGTCACCGGCTGTTGCGGCGGTGCCTGCGGTGCCTGAGGGGGACCCGATTCTGCGGGCGAGCGACGGCGCCGCCCAGGTCGGGGCCCACGACCGGCACCCTCCGAGGGGCCGCCCGTCTGTCCCGGGCCATAGCTGCTGTTACTCACGCGTCCTCGTCAAAGTTCGTGGGGAATGCTCGTCGACGTCTACTCGGCGTCTGTCCCGAGGACGTACGAGACCACCAGACGGTTCCGGTCACAACCTTGACAGGTCTCCGGCGCCCCGTCGGGGTATTCGCCGGATTCATGGGCCATCGGGGCCCTTGCTGACCGGGCTTTTACCCAGCGTGCGGGCATGGCGCCGGGCCGCATCGGCCCTCCTGCCACTCCCGTCCGCTGTGACCACATGTGGGCAAGATTACGTCCCTTTGCCAAATCGTGCCCAACCGTTGGCTCTCACCCCAGGCAGATTCCGGGGCGCGAGCCACGGTCGGCCTTCGGCCGCCCGCATCTCGCGTTGCACGCTATAACGAGCCGACGTATCCTGCAGATGTATCAGCTCGATACATCAGCCATCAATAGTCCGGAGCACGCGGGAGGTGGTTGCAGTGACCGGGTCCAGAAGCGGGGTCTTGGAGCTCGCCGTCCTCGGCTCACTCCACGAGAACCCGCTGCACGGCTACGAGCTGCGCAAGCGCCTCAACACCCTGCTCGGGATGTTCCGCGCGTTCTCCTACGGCTCGCTCTACCCGTGTTTGAAGGGTTTGCTCACCGACGGCCTGATCGTCGAGGAGGAGCCGCCGGACGACGTGGTCCTCGGCCGCCGGTCCAAGATCGTCTACAAACTCACCGCCGAGGGCAAGGAACGACTCCAGGAGCTGCTGACCCAGGCGGGTCCCTCTTCCTGGGAGGACGAGAGCTTCGGCATCCACTTCGCGTTCTTCCGCCACACGGAAGCCGAAGTACGCCTGCGGATCCTCGAAGGGCGGCGCAGCCGCCTGGAGGAACGAATGGAAAACGTCCGCACGGCCCTGGCCCGAACCCGTGAGCGGCTCGACAGCTACACCCTTGAGCTGCAGCGGCACGGGCTGGAGTCGGTGGAACGTGAGGTCCGCTGGCTCAACGAGTTGATCAACACTGAACGGGCGCAAGCCGCCGATAAAAACCAATCAGAACGGGGCGAACGCCCCGATTCCGGTGAATAACGATCCAAAGGAGCGAGTGCGATGGGTTCGGTGCGCGTAGCCATCGTAGGTGTGGGGAACTGCGCCGCCTCACTGGTGCAGGGCGTCCACTACTACAAGGACGCCGACCCGGCCATGCGTGTGCCGGGCCTCATGCACGTCCAGTTCGGCGACTACCACGTCGGCGATGTCGAGTTCGTGGCGGCGTTCGACGTCGACGCCAAGAAGGTCGGGCGCGACCTCTCCGAGGCGATCCTGGCTTCCGAGAACAACACCATCCAGTTCTGCGACGTGCCGCCGCTCGGCGTGAACGTTCAGCGTGGCCCGACCCTCGACGGTCTCGGCGAGTACTACCGCGAGATCATCCAGGAGTCCGACGACCACGCGGTCGACGTGGTCCAGGTGCTCAAGGACGCCCGCGTCGACGTGCTCGTCTCCTACCTGCCGGTGGGCTCGGAAGAGGCCGACCGGTTCTACGCGCAGTGCGCGATCGACGCCAAGGTCGCCTTCGTCAACGCGCTGCCCGTCTTCATCGCCTCCGACCCCGAGTGGGCCCAGAAGTTCACCGACGCCGGGGTCCCGATCGTCGGCGACGACATCAAGTCGCAGGTCGGCGCGACCATCACCCACCGGGTGATGGCCAAGCTGTTCGAAGACCGCGGTGTGGAGCTGCTGCGCACCTACCAGCTCAACTTCGGCGGCAACATGGACTTCATGAACATGCTGGAGCGCAAGCGGCTCCAGTCGAAGAAGATCTCCAAGACGCAGTCGGTGACCTCGCAGATCCCGCACGAGATGGCCAAGGCCGACGTCCACATCGGCCCGTCCGACCACGTGCCGTGGCTCGACGACCGCAAGTGGGCCTACGTCCGCCTCGAGGGCCGCTCGTTCGGCGACACGCCCCTCAACCTCGAATACAAGCTCGAGGTGTGGGACTCGCCCAACTCCGCCGGCGTCATCATCGACGCGGTCAGGGCCGCCAAGATCGCCCTCGACCGGGGCATCGGCGGGCCGATCCTGTCGGCGTCCTCCTACTTCATGAAGTCGCCGCCGGAGCAGTACTCCGACGACGACGCCCGCGACGCGGTGGAGGCCTTCATCCGCGGCGAGGTCGAGCGCTAGACCACAGCCGAGGGGCCCCGGGAGATCTCCCGGGGCCCCTCGGCTTTCTCTACAGATCGCGTACGGCCGGAGGAAGCTCCCCCGGGTCGGCCACCGGCCACGTGAGGGGATCGGGGCCGAGCGCGACCAGCTGGGGGAGCTGCTCGGTGGCCCACGGGGAGATCGCCAGCTCACCCGCCAGCACCCGGTCGGAGAACTCCTTCCAGGGCATCCACAGGACGCTGCCGACCTCTTCGGGGTTGGCGGACGGCTCCTCGCCCACCAGGGCGCGGTAGACCGGGCACAGTTCGTGCTCGACGGTGCCGTCGGGCATGACCGCGCGGTAGGAGAAGCGGGGCAGCAGCAGGTCGACCGAGGAAACGGTCAGCGAAAGCTCGTGGGACAGCCGGCGAATCACAGCCGACGGGAGGCCCTCACCGGGCAGGGGGTGACCACAGCAGCTGTTGGTCAGCACCCCTGGCCAGGTGATCTTGTGGTCGGCGCGGCGGGTGAGCAGCACGTTGCCCGACGCGTCGAAGACGTAGCTGGAGAAGGCCATGTGCAGGGGGGTGGCCGTGCCGTGGACCGTGGACTTGGGGGCGGTGCCCACCGCGTTGCCCGCAGGGTCAACAAGCACGACGTGTTCATCGTTCGTCACGCAATGAGACTACGGTCTCTTCCGTTCCGGTTCTGCCCTATCCGGGATGACCCTGATGTCCCAGGCTCGGGCCACGCGTAGGCTGGCCGCGTGTCCTACGTCTCAGATCTTCGCGTCGTGCTGCGGGGCAGGGACTTCCGACGGCTCTTCGGCACCCGCCTGGTCTCGCAGTTCTCCGACGGGATCTTCACCCTCGCGGTCGCCGGATACGCCTTCTTCAGTCCCGAGAAGCACACGTCGGTCGCCGACGTCGCGGCCGCGTTCGCGGTGCTTCTGCTGCCCTACTCGATCGTCGGCCCCTTCGCCGGGGTGTTCATCGACCGATGGTCGCGCCGGCAGATCCTGGTCATCGGCCCGCTGGTCAGAGCCGCCCTCCTGTTCCTGTCCGCGATCGTGGTCGCGGTGCAGGCGCCCGACTGGATCTTCTACGCCACGGCCTTCGGGGTGCTGGGCGTCAACCGGTTCTTCCTCTCGGCGCTGGGGGCCTCCCTGCCCCACGTCGTGCCCAAGGACACGCTCATGATCGCGAACGCGGTCACGCCGACGTCCGGGACCGTCCTGACGTTCGTGGGCGCGGGTTTCGGCTTCGTGCTCCGGTGGGCCTTGGGGCCCGATCCCTCCGACACGGCCGCGATCCTGGTCATCTCCGGTGTGATCTTCGCGTCCAGTGCGCTGATCGCCCGCCGGATGGGACGGGAACTGCTCGGCCCCTCCTACGACTCCGACCGGCCCCAGGCCCGCGACGCCGTGCGCCACGTCCTCAGCGGGCTGGTCGACGGCGTCCGCTACATCGCGCACCGGCGCGGTCCCGCTGCGGCCCTCGGGAGCATGGCCGCCCACCGGGTCCTCTACGGCATGTCGCTCGGCATGGTGCTGATGCTCTACCGCTACTACTTCACGACCGACGCCGAGGTCGGGCTCACCGCCCTCAGCGGCGTGGTGGCCACCTCGGGGCTGGGCTACTTCGCGGCCGCGTTCCTCACGCCGTGGGCCACCCAGCGCTTTCGGATCGAGTCGTGGATCCCGATCAGCCTGGGCCTGTGCGGCGCGCTGGAGTTCGTGCTGTGCGCGCCGTTCCAGCAGTGGGGGTTCCTGGTCACCGGGTTCGTGACCGGCGTCCTGGGCCAGAGCGGCAAGATCTGCACCGACGTCGTCGTCCAGCGCGGCATCGCCGACGCCTACCGGGGGCGGGTCTTCTCGATCTACGACCTGCTGTTCAACGGCATGATGGTGGCCGGCGTCTCGATCTCGGCGCTGCTGCTGCCGCCCAACGGCCGGTCGTTCTTCGTGCTGACGCTGATCACCGTGCTCTACTTCGTGGCGGCGGGCGCCTACCGGCTGGCCGTGCTTCCGGTCGTCCGGCAGGCGGAGCCGCTCACCGTCAAGCCGTAGCCGCCGCGACCATCGCCTTGGCGATGGTCGCCACCTCCGCCTCGGTGCAGGAATAGGGCGGCATCGCGTAGACGAGCTTTCCGAAGGGGCGCAGCCAGACACCGTGGTCGAGCGCGGTGTCCTGCGCCTTCTTCATGTCGACCGGCTCGTGACACTCGATGACGCCGATGGCGCCGAGGACGCGTACATCGGCCACCGAGGCCTGCGCCGGAGCCAGGCCCTTGCGCAGGGTCTCCTCGATGAGGCCGACCTCCGCGCGCCACGGCCGCCCGGCCAGCAGGTCGAGTGACGCGCCGGCCGCGGCGGCGGCCAGCGGGTTGCCCATGTACGTCGGCCCGTGCATCAGCAGCCCGATGCGCTCGGCGATCTCGGGAGTGGTCAGCGTGGCGGCCATGGTCATGTAGCCGCCGGTCATCGCCTTGCCGAGGGTGACGATGTCGGCCCTGATCCCGGCGTGGTCGCAGCCGAACAGCTCGCCCGAACGGCCGAAGCCGGTGGCGATCTCGTCGGCGATCAGCAGCAGCCCGTGGCGGTCGCAGATCTCGCGGAAGGCCCGCAGGTAGGCCGGGTTGTAGAACCGCATCCCCCCGGCGCCCTGGACGACCGGCTCCAGGATCACCGCGCCGACCGCCGGATCGCCCGCCAGCCGGTCGACCTCGTCGACGTAGGCCTGGTCGACCGGGGCGTCGTAGCCCAGCGGCGGCACCGGCGCGAAGACCTGCTCGGCCACCGCGCCGGAGAAGATGTGGTGCATCCCGTTGACCGGGTCGCAGACCGACATGCAGCCGAAGGTGTCACCGTGGTAGCCGCCCCGGACCGTCAGCAGCCGCCGCTTCCCGGTCGCCTGGACGGCCATCTTGATCGCGACCTCGACCGCGACGCTGCCCGAGTCGGCCAGGAAGACCTTCTCGTAGCCGGTCATCGCGGCCAGCCGCTCGGCCAGCAGGATCGCCGGCTCGTGGGTGAGCCCGCCGAACATCACGTGGGCCATCCGGCCGAGCTGGCCCGTGATCGCGGCGTCGATCTCCGGCACCCGGTAGCCGTGGATGGCCGCCCACCACGACGACATGCCGTCGATGACCTCGCGGCCGTCGGCGAGCCTGAGCCGCACACCTTCCGCGCTCTCCACCACGTGGGTGGGCACGGCCGGGGGCACGGTCGCGTAGGGATGCCAGACGTGCCGCGCGTCGAGCTCCGCGAGGTTCACTGGGTGGCCGCCCATTCGAGCAGGCGGGCGCGGGCGACGTCCTTGCCGAGAATGCCCTCGTCCATCCGCAGGTCGAGCAGGAACTTGTAGGCCCGGCCGATCATCGGGCCCGGCGGGATGCCGAGGATCTCCTGGATCTCGTTGCCGTCGAGCTCGGGCCGGATCTTGGCCAGTTCCTCCTCTTCGGCCAGCTTCGCGATGCGCTCTTCGAGCTGGTCGTAGGTGCGGGCCAGGGCGGCGGCCTTGCGCTTGTTGCGGGTGGTGCAGTCGGCCCGGGTCAGCTTGTGGAGCCGGTCGAGCAGGTGGTCGGCGTCGCGGACGTAGCGGCGCACCGCGCTGTCGGTCCACTCGCCGGTGCCGTAGCCGTGGAAGCGCAGGTGCAGTTCGACCAGGCGGGCGACGTCGGAGGTCACCTCTTTGGGGAACCGCAGCGCGGTCAGGCGACGCTTGGTCATCTGGGCGCCGACGACCTCGTGGTGGTGGAAGGAGACCCGGTTGCCGGGCTCGTTCCTGCGGGTCTTGGGCTTGCCGATGTCGTGCAGCAGCGCCGCCCAGCGCAGCACCCGGTCGGGGCCGCCGACCTCCTGCGCGATGGCCTGGTCGAGCACGATCAGCGTGTGCTCGTAGACGTCCTTGTGACGGTGGTGCTCGTCGATCTCCAGCCGCAGCTTGGGCAGCTCGGGCAGGACGTGGTCGGCCAGGCCCGTCTCGACCAGGATCGTCAGGCCCTCGCGCGGGTGGGCGCCGCAGATCAGCTTGTCGAGCTCGGCCTGGATGCGCTCGGCCGAGACGATCTCGATGCGGCCGGCCATCTCGGTCATCGCCCTGACGGCGTCGGGGTCGACGGTGAACCCGAGCTGCGAGGCGAACCGGGCCGCGCGCAGCATGCGCAGCGGGTCGTCGTCGAACGACTGCTCCGGCGTGCCGGGCGTGCGCAGCACCTTGCGGGCCAGGTCGGCCAGGCCGCCGTAAGGGTCGACGAACTCCCGGCCCGGCAGCCGGACCGCCATCGCGTTGACCGCGAAGTCACGCCGGGCCAGGTCGGCTTCGAGCGTGTCGCCGTAGGCGACCTCGGGCTTGCGCGACTTGGGGTCGTACGACTCGCTGCGGTAGGTCGTGATCTCGAGCTGCCAGTCGCCCTTGCGTACGCCGACCGTGCCGAAGTCGATGCCGATCGTCCAGATCGCGTCGCCCCAATCGCGCACGATCTCCAGAACGCGTTCGGGATGGGCGTCGGTGGTGAAATCGAGGTCGGCCCCCGACCGGCCGAGCAGCACGTCGCGCACCGGCCCGCCCACGAGGGCCAGCTCGTGGCCGTGTTTGGCGAACAGGTCGCCCAGTTCGTGGGCGACGGGTTCGATCCGGCGGAGCAGGTCGGCCAGAGCGTTCTCTATCGGGTTTGTAGGGGACAAGCTGGGTAGGTCCTTCGGTTACGGAACAGGTGCCACTGGGCTAATACACCTATGGCGATCAGCAGGCTACGTTCAGTGCAGATCTGTCGGGGGCCGGGAGAAGGAGCACACCACATGCAGGACGCCCTCGCGATCCATCGCTGGCTCCTCGCCCGTCAAATCCACCATGAAATCGTACGGCTTCCGCGCGTCCTGACTTCCGCCGACGAGCTGCCCGAGGTGCTGGGAGTTCCGCCCGAGACCTGCGTGACCGTCACCGTGTTCGAGGTGACCACCCGCGGCTGCCGCGAACCCGTCGCGGTCATCAGCTCGGTGGCCCGCAAACCACGGCCGAGCGTGATCGCCGCCGCGTTAGGCGCCGAACGGGTCAGGCCCGCCTCCTCCTACACGGTCAACGCGGTCACCGACTACGCGGCCGGGCTGGTGTCCCCGCTGCTGCTGCCCGAGAAGCTCACCCTGCTGATCGACCGGCGGCTGGTCGACGCCACCGATCCCGACGCGTTCGTGCACACCGCGACGGGCGAACGCATGACAGCGCTGCGACTACGCGCTGTGCATCTGTTCCCTCTGGCCTCGGGAAAGCCGGTGGAGCTCGCCGGTCACGGCCTGGCAAGCTGACATCGGCCATATGGCCGGGGCCTATAGCATTCAGGGCGTGCGTCGCCTCGGTCCCGTCTTGTTCGCCTTTCTGCTCGCCGGTGCGGGCCTGGCGATCCCGGCGGCCCCCACAGCGTCGGCGGCCACCGCGCGGGCGGCCGACCCGGTCACGCTGAGTGAGTTCAGCCCCGAAACCCCCACCCGGGCCGACCAGACGATCACCATCGCCGGCGCCGTCACGGGCATCCCGCAGAGCTTCGTCCGCGTCCAGGTGAGATACGCCGCCGGACGCCCCTTCGCCTCCCGCGCCGACATCGCCGCCTACGTCACCGGCCAGACGATCTTCACGAACTCGTGGCGGACGAAGGTGCAGTCGACCCAGCTCGACGGGACGGGCAAGCTGCCGTTCACCATCTCGGTGTCTCCGGCCGAGCTCAGCATCACCCAGCCCGGCGTCTACCCGCTGGAGGTGGAGGCCGTCGACGGCGCCACCGGCCAGGTCGTCGGCGTCGAGCGCACCTTCCTCACGTACGTCCCCAAGGGCACCGCCGTGAAGCCGACCCGGCTGGCGCTGGCCCTCCCGCTGACCGCGCAGCCGAAGCGGGCCGACGACCAGACGTTCCTCGACGACGACCTGTTCGGCGACGGCCGCCTCAACAACCTGCTCGCGCTGGCCACCGCGACCGACGAGACCGCCACCTGGTTCGTCGACGGCTCGGTGCTCGACGACGCCCAGCGGGTGTCGCGGCCCTACTACCTCGAGGGCACCGCGAAAGACGGCCTGGCCCAGGGCGCCGAGTGGGTGACCTCCCTGCGGTCGGCGCTGGCCGACAACCCCGTCATGGCGATGCCCTACGCCGACGCCGACCTCGGCGCGATCGTCCACAACGGGCTCGACACGACCACCCCCACGGCGCTCCTCGTCGGCTCGTTCGCCACCAACCAGCTGCTCAAGGTGGGGTCGGCGACGACGTCCACCGTCTGGCCGGTCGGCGGGGTGATCGACCGCGACACCCTCGACGCGCTGGCCGTCAACGGCGTCGACACGGTGCTGCTGGCCCAGGCCGCGGTGCCGCCCGAGGCGACCGCGGCACGGGCCGGGTCGGCCGGGGTGGTCGACACGGTGAGCGGGCCGGTGATCGTGCAGACGGCCGATCCGGTGCTCAGTGGGCTGCTCGGCACCGACGGCCGCGCGGCCGGTGCGACCGTGGCGGCCCGGCAGCGCTACATCGCCGAGACCGCCATGAACGGGCTCACCGCCAACCGGGCGGCGCCGCTGATCGCGATGCCGTCGAACCACCTGTGGAACCCCGATCCGACGTTCATGACGGCCCTGCTCAAGCCGCTGCCGTGGGTGCGCGACGTGCCGCTGGCCTCGATCAGGCCGGCCAAGAACGCCCCGGTGGGCGACCTGGTCTATCCGGCGCAGGCGCGGCAGCAGGAGTTGCGCAAGTCGTACATGAACGGGGTTCGCCGGCTGGCCCGCACGGCCGAGGTCGCGATGGCGCTGCCGACGAGCGGGCAGCGGACCTACGACCGGGCGGTGCTGCGGCTGACCTCGGCGTCGTGGCGGGGCGGCAAGAAGGCCCCCGAGTTCGCCAAGCAGGTCAACTCGTCGATCGTGAAGCAGATGGACCGGGTCTTCATCGTCGGCGCCGACGACCCGTTCGCGGTGGCCGGCACCAACGGGCGCATCCTGGTGACGGTGCGCAACACGCTCCGCGAGAACGTGAACTTCAACCTCGAGGTCCGGTCGCGCGACCCCGACCAGCTCCAGGTCGACGCGGCCGGCGGCGTGTTCGTCGAGAAGCAGGCCGAGGTGCAGGCCGGGAAGGCCGGCACCTACGAGATCCCCGTCGTGGTGCCCGCCGACCACGGCCAGGCCAAGTTCGACGTGCAGCTGCTGACCGCCGACGGCCGCAAGTACGGCAAGCCGACCGAGATCGTCATCTCCGCCACCGGATACACCGGCATCGCCCTGGTGATCGTCGGCGTCGCGGTGACGATCATGCTGGCCGCCGTCGTCCTGCGGCTGCTCCGCCGCCATCAGCGCAAGGACCCGGTCTTCCCGGCGCCCGTGCAGATGCCCATGGAGCAGGAGGAGCCCCAGGGGGCGTAGCCTCGTCTCGCTGTAGGCCGGGTGGATCAAGGAGCTGATCGATGAGCCGGATGCTGCGCGCGAGCGCGATCATGGCGGCGGGCACGCTGGTGTCCCGTGTGACCGGTTTCCTCCGGACCGCCATCCTGGCCTCGGCCATCGGCACGGCGATCCTCGGCGACGCCTACAACGTGGCCTACACGATCCCCTTCGTGCTGCTCGACCTGCTGATCACCGGCGTGCTGAGCAGCGTGGTGGTGCCGGCGATCGTGCGGCGGCAGAAGATCGACGCCGACGGGGGAGCCGCCTACGAACAACGGCTCCTGACCATCGCCGCGCTCGGCCTCACCGCCGTCGCGATCATCGCCGTCGTGCTGGCCCGCCCCCTCGTGCTCCTGTACGCCGACAAGCTGCCCCCCGAAGGCGTCACGGCGGCCGTGACGATGGCGCAGTTCATCCTCCCCCAGATCGCCTTCTTCGGCGTGGGCGCCGTGGCCGGGGCCATCCTCAACGCCCGCGACCGGTTCGCCGCCCCCATGTGGGCCCCGGTGCTGAACAACCTCGTGGTCATCGGCGTCGCGGCGGCGTACCTGCTGAGCGACGGCCCCTCGAACATCGATCAGGTCACCCATGCCGACCTGGTGCTGCTCGGCCTCGGCACCACGGCCGGCATCGTGGCCCAGGCGTTCGTGCTGGTCGTCTCGCTGCTGCGGGCCGGGGTGCGGTTCCGGCCGAGGTTCGACCTGCGCAACGCGGGGCTGGGGGAGATGGCCCGGCTCGGCGCGGGCGCGCTGGCCTTCACGGTGATCAACCAGATCGGCTTCGTGATCACCACCAACCTGGCCGTCGGAGCCGGCGCCGCCGCCGCGGAGGAGGGCGTGCACGGCCGGGGCCTGACGCCCTACTCCTACGCCTTCCAGCTCTTCCAGCTGCCGTACGGGATCATCGCGGTCTCGGTGATCACGGCGCTGCTCCCCCGGCTGAGCCGGTTCGTCCACGACAAGGACTTCGCGTCGGCCCGTGAGGAGTTCGCGGGCGGGGTCAGGACCGTCAGCGCCCTGATCGTGCCCGCCGGGCTGCTGCTGATGGTGCTCGGCCCCTCGGTGACCGTGCTGATCTTCGGCCGTGGGGCGGTCACGGTCGAGCAGGCCGTCTACATCGGCAACGTGCTCCAGGTGTTCGGCCTCGCGCTGGTGCCGTTCTCGGTCTTCCAGCTGCTGCTGCGGGTTTTCTACAGCTTCGGCGACACCCGCACCCCGGCCGTGATCGCCGGGGCGAACGTGCTGGTCAACGCGGCGATCGGTCTTACTTTGTACTTCACTATCCCGCCCGACCTGGTTGTCATGGGTTTGGCGGGTTCGTTTACTGTGACGTACGTTCTGGCGTGCGTCCTCACGTGGGTGCTGGCGTCGCGGCGGGTCGGCGGACTCGGCGGGCGGGCCGTCGCCTCGGGGCTGATGCGCATGTACCTCGCGGCGATCCCGGCCGCCCTCGTGGCGCTGGCGGTGCTGTGGGCGAGCGTGCGGATCACCGAGGTGACCGTGCTCAGCTCGCTGGTCGTGCTCGTCGTCGGCGGCGGCCTCGCGCTCGGCGTCTACCTCGCGCTCGCGCACCGGCTGGGCATCCAGGAAGTGCGGTCCATCATTGGAATGGTGACGAGACGGGTAGGACGCTAACGGTTTCCGTGCCAACGGGGCTTAAGGTCCGGTTGATGCGACTCCGAAGGGGAAGGCGGGCAAGACCGGCGCGGCACTAGCATGGTGCGCCACAGAGGGCCCTCAGTGGGCGCGGTGTAGACGGTGTAGACAAGGTCGAGCGGAAGCGAGCAGGTGTGGGCGGATCCACCCGGAGTCGGCTGCCGTTCTTGGGAGCGGCGGCGTGAGTATGTCCACTGTCGAACCCGGAACCCGCCTCGCTGATCGATTCCGGTTGGAAGACCGGGTGAACGAGTCGTCCGGGGCCACCTTCTGGAAGGCCATCGACGAGGTGCTGGCCCGGCCCGTGGCCGTGCACACGTTCGCTCCCGACTTCGAGCGCCAGCACGAGGTGGTCACCGCCGCCCGCGCCGCCTCCCGGCTCACCGACCCCCGGCTCACCCAAGTCTTCGACGCCGCCGACGAAGACGGCGTCGCCTATGTCGTCAGCGAGTGGGTCTCCGGAGAGTCGCTGCTCGATCTGCTGTCGGCCGGCCCGCTCGAGGCCGAGCGCGGCGCCGCCCTGGTCGCCGAGGCCGCCGAGGCCATCGCCCACGCCCACGAGCACGGCCTGGCCCACCTGAACCTCACCCCCAACCGGCTGATGTGGACCTCCGGCAACACCGTGAAGGTCCTCGGGGTCGGCGTCGACGCCGCGATCCTCGACATCGCCGACAGCCTGACCGAAGAAGAACGGGCCCAGGCCGACGCCGAGGGTCTCGGCCGTCTCCTGTACGCCGCCCTCACCGGCCACTGGCCTTCGCCCGACGACGACTGCGGCCTGCCCGAGGCCCCGCTCGACGACGACCACTACTGCACCCCGCGCCAGGTCACCGCAGGTGTGCCGGGCTACCTCGACACGATCGCCTCGCGCATCCTCGGGCTGCGCAAGTCGGTCGAGCCGATGGACTCCCCGATGGAGGTCGCCGAGGCCCTGGCCGAGGTGCCCCGCCCGGCCCCCGCCTCCGTCTCGACCCTGCCCCCGTCCGTCGAGCTGCGCTCCGAGCCGGTCGACACGATCGGCCGGGTGCCGATGCCGCCGATGATCCACCGCCCGGCGCCGCGCCGCTCCCCCATGCTGTCGCGCTTCGTGCTGACCGTGGTGGTGCTGCTGGCCATGGTCGTGGTCGGCGTCGGCGCCTGGACGCTCGGCAAGAGCCTGGGCACCGAGCCCGCCGTCCCCAGCGCCGCCCCGAGCGCCACGGCCGAAGAGGGCCAGGCGGCCGGCAAGCCCGTCGAGGTGAAGATCGCCGGGGCCACGGGCTTCGACCCGCTCGGCGACGGCGAGGAGCGCAACGAACTGGCCGCCCTGGCCATCGACGGCTCGGCCACCACCGACTGGCACTCCGAGACCTACGGCGGCCCCGACTTCGGCCGCCTGAAAGACGGTGTCGGCCTGCTGCTCGACCTGGGCAAAGAGACCCGGCTGACCCAGGCGGTGATCGACTTCGGCGCCTCCGGCGGGACGGTCGAGCTGCGTACCGGCGCCTCTCCCGAGCCTGACAGCCTGAAGACCTTCCTCACTCGCGAGAACGTCAGCGGCAAGGTGACCTTCGACCTGAACGGCTCGTCGGCCACCCGCTACCTGCTCGTCTGGTTCACCGAGTTGCCCCCGCACAACAGCGGCTACCGGACCATGATCCGCGACGTCAAGCTGATGGGGTCCAAGGATTGACGCGAGCCGGGAATCCGCCTGATAGAAGCAGGCCGGTTTGATCTGGTTTACGCGCTTTGCCGTTCGCAGAGGGAAGTATGGTGGCACCATCGTGCACGTGAACCCCTCGGGATCGGCAGACCAGTGACCTCGCCGCCAGACATTCCCCCACCGGCCGACCTCTCCGGTCGGACGGCGCTGAGTGATGCCGATTTGCTGACCCGTCACATCGAGGGCGACTCCACGGCGTTCAGCGAGATCGTCAAGCGCCATCGCGACCGCATGTGGGCCGTCGCCCTGCGCACGCTCGGCGACCCCGACGAAGCCGCCGACGCGGTCCAGGACGCCTTCGTGTCCGCCTACCGCAAGGCCGAGAGCTTCCGGGGCGACGCCGCCGTCACGACCTGGCTGCACCGCATCGTGGTGAACGCCTGTCTTGACCGTATGCGCCGGAAATCGGTCCGCCCGGTCGCCGACGACGAGCTCATCGAGGCCGCCGAGCGCGACATGCCGCTGCCCGACCAGACCGCCGAGCGCGAGGTGTCTCTCGAGGTCACGGCCGCGCTCAAGCTGTTGCCGGCCGACCAGCGGGCCGCTCTGGTGCTCGTCGACATGATGGGCTACTCGGTCGAGGACGCCGCCGCCGTACTGGACGTTCCGGCCGGAACGGTGAAGAGTCGATGTGCGCGGGGGCGCGCGAAACTTGCCCCGATTCTTTCGCATCTGCGGAACCGATCCGACCTCACTCGCGTCTCATCCCCGAAGGGAGCACAACTTCGTGACGGGTGACACGCACTACGACCTGGAGATCCTGGCCGAGCTCGCCGAGGGCCTCCTCGACGACGTGACGGCCCTGGAGGTCCGGTCGCATCTCGCGATCTGCGACGCCTGCGGGGAAAGCCTCGCCGGTCTGGCCGCGGTTCGCGAACTCCTCTCGGCGGTCCCGGTGACCGCGATGCCGCTGGGCGTCGCGATGCGCATCGACCGCGCCCTTGAGGCAGAGGCGGAGCGGGGTGGCCTCCGCCTCGTCGAGACGCCTGACTGGGACGAGATCATGAAGGACTCGCCCTGGGAGCAGCCCACCGCCGCGCCGGCCCCCGAGCCGCTGCCCGCGCCGGTGGTGCCGCTGGCCGCCCGGCGGAGGAAGCCGCGCCGCGCCTGGGGCATGCCGATCGCGGCCGCCGCCGCGGCGGCCGTGGTGTTCGGCGGAGTCGGCCTGGCCACGCAGTTCGTGGCGTCCGGATCGGGTGACGGCGGAGTCACCGTGGCCGGACCCGCCGCCTCGCCCGAGAAGTCGCCGCTGAAGACCGCGGAGTCGGCCTGGGCCGTGCGGGCCAGCGGTCACAACTACACCTCGCGCGAGCTGAACGGGCCGCTGCTCGGCTACTTCGGTCCCGAGCCCGGCACCGGCAGCAACAGCGACGAGCAGACCGACAAGTGCGTGGCCCGCAAGGCCAACGAGCTCGACCGCCAGCCGATAGCCGTCGACCGGGCCTTCTACAACGGCCAGGACGCCACGATCATGGCCTTCTGGGAGGACAAGACGATCAACGCGGTCCGCGTGGTCGTGGTCGGTCCCAATTGCCACAGTCTGCGTCCCGAGGGTCTCGCGACCTGGAACTGAGTTTCAACTGATCAAGGCCCCGTAGAACACCGCGGGGCCTTCGTCATGTGTGGCGGGAATCGCCGACGCCTAGGATCTGTTGACGCCCGTGCAGAGCTTGAAGGAGAGGCAGAGCGTTGAGCGACGTCCGTAACGTGATCATCATCGGGTCGGGCCCGGCCGGCTACACGGCGGCCGTCTATTCCGCCCGAGCCGATCTACGTCCCCTGGTCTTCGAGGGCTCGGTGACCGCCGGTGGCGCCCTCATGAACACCACCGACGTGGAGAACTTCCCCGGTTTCCCCGACGGCATCATGGGCCCCGACCTCATGGACAACCTGCGCAAGCAGGCCGAGCGGTTCGGCGCCGAACTGGTCGCCGACGACGTCGTCGAGGTCGACCTGAACGCCAACCCCAAGGTGGTCAAGACCTACACCGACACCTACTACGCCAAGTCCGTCATCCTGGCGACCGGCTCCGGCTACCGCGAGCTCGGCCTGACCAACGAGAAGCGGCTGTCCGGCAAGGGCGTGTCCTGGTGTGCCACCTGCGACGGCTTCTTCTTCCGCGACCAGGACATCGTGGTCGTCGGCGGTGGCGACACCGCCATGGAGGAGGCCACCTTCCTGACCCGCTTCGCCCGGTCGGTCACCGTCGTGCACCGCCGCGACGAGCTGCGCGCCAGCAAGATCATGCAGGAGCGGGCGTTCAACAACGAGAAGATCCGCTTCCTCTGGGACAGCGAGGTCGTCGACGTGCTGGGCGAGGCCAAGGTCTCCGGCGTGCGGGTCCGCAACGTCAAGACGGGCGAGGAGTCGACCGTCGATGCGACCGGCCTGTTCCTGGCGATCGGCCACGACCCGCGCAGCACGATCGTGGCGGGCCAGATCGACCTCGACGACGAGGGCTACATCAAGGTCGAGGCGCCCACCACCAAGACCAACATCCCCGGCGTGTTCGCCTGTGGCGACGTCGTCGACCACACCTACCGCCAGGCCATCACCGCAGCGGGCACCGGCTGCGCCGCGTCGCTCGACGCGGAGCGCTGGCTCACCGACCAGGAATAGTTCCCACCCAACACAAGGAGAGCCATCGTGGGCACCGTCAAGAACGTCACCACCCAGGACTTCGCGTCCGAGGTCCTGCAGAGCGACAAGCCCGTCATCGTCGACTTCTGGGCCGAGTGGTGCGGGCCGTGCCGCCAGGTCGCGCCGATCCTCCAGGAGATCGCCAACGAGCACGCCGACAAGCTGACCGTCGTGAAGCTCAACATCGACGAGAACCCCGACATCGCGCGTGACTACGGCATCCTGCAGATCCCGACGATGAACGTCTACAAGGGTGGCGAGGTCGTCAAGCAGATCATCGGCGCCAAGCCGAAGGCCATGCTGCTGCGCGAACTCGACGGCGTGATTTAGTTTCGGAAGCCCTCCCTCCGGGGAGGGCTTTCTTTTTGCCTGTACGGCTCTCAGATCGTTTCAGACGGGCCGAAGGGCCCTTTCGGGGCTCATGGAGCCGAGGAGCCGTTCGAGGGCCACCTCGACGTCCTCACGCCACGAGACGGCGGTCTTCAGCTCCAGCCGCAGGCGGGGGAACCGCAGATGGGGCCGGACGGTCTTGAACCCCACCGACAGCAGGTAGTCGGCCGGCATCACGCACGCCCCCGGCTGCTCCCATTTCAGGTCGCCGAAGGCCTCGATCGCGCGTACACCCCTGCGGGTGAGATCTTTCGCCACGCCCTGCACGAGCATGCGCCCGAGCCCGCCGCCGGAGAACTCCGGGATGATGTGGGCCGTCATCAGCAGCACCGCGTCGGAACTCACGGGTGACGTGGGAAAAGCGACTGATCGCGGTACGTAGAGCGGCGGCGCGTACAGGACGAATCCGGCGGCCACTCCGTCGACATATGCGATCTTGCCGCAGGAACCCCATTCGAGCAGCGTGGCGGAGACCCAGGCCTCCTTCTCGAGGCTCGGCTCCCCGGCCTGCACGGCCCGCTCGGCCCCCATGGGGTCAAGCTCCCAGAACACGCAATTGCGACACCTGCGCGGCAGGTCATCGAGATTGTCGAGCGTGATGCTGGCCAGCCGACGCGACACGTGACGCCCCTATTCCCGGCATTGGTCCCGGCAGTTTTGCTGGAATAGTAGCCGGTGCTCCCGGTCCGAACAGGAATTCGGCGCGCAGCACACGGCGCTTCTCTCATGCTGATACCGATTGCGGACCGTTCACCCCGCTGCCTTACCCTCTGAATTAACGCCTATGAAACGGAGGTGGACCGTGACGAATGAGACGGATCACGGTCGGACACCCGCGACCCACGGGTCACGCATCGATGCCTACGTCGATCGGTACGCCGCACGAGCTACCGGGATGGTCGCCTCCGAGATCCGAGCTCTGTTCGCCGTCGCCTCGCGTCCCGAAGTGGTCTCGCTGGCCGGCGGCATGCCCTACGTCACGGCGCTCCCCCTCGACGTGGTCGGCGAACTGGTCGCCGACCTCGTCAACCGCCGAGGCCCCGAAGCCCTCCAATACGGCTCGGGCCAGGGTGACCCCGCACTGCGCGAGCAGATCTGCGAGGTCATGCGCATGGAGGGCATCGACGCGGGCGCCGACGACGTCGTCGTCACGGTGGGCTCGCAGCAGGCGCTCGATCTGATCACCCGCATCTTCGTCGACCCCGGCGACATCGTCCTCGCCGAAGGTCCGTCCTACGTCGGCGCCCTGGGCACCTTCTCGGCCTACCAGGCCAAGGTCGTCCACATCGCCATGGACGACCAGGGCCTCATTCCCGAGTCCCTGGCCCAGACGATCTACGCGCTCCAGGCCTCCGGCCAGCGCATCAAGTTCCTCTACACGATCCCGACCTTCCAGAACCCGGCCGGCGTGACCCTGAACCTGGTCCGCCGCCGTCAGGTCCTGGAGATCTGCCAGAGGGCCGGGATCCTCGTGGTGGAAGACAACCCCTACGGCCTGCTGGGCTTCGACGGAGAGCCGCTCCGCGCCCTGCGCGCCGACGACCCCGACGGGGTGGTCTACCTGGGGTCGTTCTCCAAGACCCTGGCACCGGGCTTCCGGGTCGGCTGGGCCCTCGCGCCCCACGCGATCCGCCAGAAGCTCGTGCTGGCCATGGAGTCCGCGGTCCTGTCGCACTCGACCTTCACGCAGCTGGCCGTCGGGCAATACCTGGCGACGCAGCCGTGGCGGGAGCAGATCAAGACCTTCCGCGAGCTCTACCGCGAACGCCGCGACGCCCTGCTCGGCGCACTCGAGACACTGATGCCCGAGGGCTGCACCTGGACCAAACCCGCCGGCGGCTTCTTCGTGTGGATGACCCTGCCGGAGGGCCTCAACTCGAAGGCCATGCTGCCTCAGGCCGTGGACAAGCGCGTCGCGTTCGTCCCCGGCACAGGCTTCTACGCCGACGGGTCGGGCTCCAGGCACATGCGGCTGTCCTACTGCTACCCGCAGCCCGACCGCATCCGCGAGGGCGTCCGGCGGCTCGCCGGCGTCATCGAAGAAGAGCTCCGGACCGTCGAGATGTTCGGCACCAGGTCCCGGGGTGGTCACTCCGGGGTGGACACCCCCGGTCCAGACCTCGCCTGATCCTCTGTACGGCTAGCCTGTTCGGGCTAGCCGTACAGGAATCGGAGAAAGGCCGGGCTATGAGCGATCTCGGGCACGTGCTCGTACTGGCAGGAGGACTGTCCTACGAGCGGGAGGTCTCCATCCGGTCCGGACGACGGGTGGCCGAAGTCCTGCGTGCCCAAGGTGTCGACGTGGAGACCCGCGACACCGACTCCTCCCTGGTTCCCTCGGTCCTAGCCGACCGGCCCACGGCGGTGTTCGTGACCCTGCACGGCGGAGCCGGCGAGGACGGCGCGATCCGGACCGTCCTGGAGCTTCTCGGGGTGCCTTACGTGGGGGCGGCGCCCGACGCCTGCCGGGTGGCCTTCGACAAGCCGACGGCGAAGGCCGTGGTGCGGTCGTGGGGGTTGAACACGCCCGACTCGGTTTCGCTGCCGAAGGAGACTTTTCACGACCTGGGCGCTTCCGCGGTGCTTTCGCGGATCGTCGACTCACTTGGGTTGCCCCTGTTCGTCAAGCCTTCTCGTGGGGGGTCGGCGTTGGGGGCCTCGATCGTGAGGTCGGCCGAGGAACTGCCGGCGGCGATGGTGGGGTGTTTCGCGTACGGGGACACCGCGCTGATCGAGACCTACATCGAGGGTGTCGAGGTCGCCGTGTCGGTGGTTGACCTGGGGGAGGGGCCAGTGGCGTTGCCTCCTGTGGAGATCGTGCCCGACGGTGGGGCTTACGACTACGCGGCTCGGTATACGGCGGGGCGGACTGAGTTCTTCGCGCCTGCTCGGCTGGGGGATGAGGCCATGGCGGCTTGTGAGGCCATGGCTGTGGCGGCGCATTCGGCGTTGGGGTTGCGGGATGTGTCGCGGACCGACCTGATCGTGGATGGGGATGGGAAGCCCTGGTTCCTTGAGGTGAACGTGGCTCCTGGGATGACGGAGACGTCGTTGCTGCCTATGGCTGCTGAGGCGGCTGGGAAGGATCTGGGGGCGCTTTGTCGGGGGTTGCTGGAGATTGCGGCTGGGCGGGGTTGATCGCGGCCTGGGGGCGCGTTGGGGGCTTCGTAGCGGGGAGCTGGCGGAGCCTCTGTGGCCTTGCCTTAGCCGCGGCGGCTTGAGCGGCCTATCCACGGCTGCGCCGGGAAAGTGAGTTTCCCGTGTGTGTAGGAGCGCGCTGGGCGCTGTCGGGACGTTGTGGCGCGGCCGCAGTTCTTACGCAGCTTGCGGGGCACCGGGATCTCGGCGACAACGGTTTGCCCGGGCCTTATCCACACGCGGCTTGGAAAGCGGGTTCCAGAGAGTTGCCGAGATCGCGGGTGGGAGCTGCCGTGAGAAGACAGGTAGCTCGGCAGATTTGCTGCGCCAAGCGGGAGCACGCTCGACGATATAGGCCTACGTAGCGCGGCCCAGCTCTTGCGCGGCCCAGCTACGCGCCAGGCCCGGCAAGGATGGCGCGAAGCCAAGGACAGCACAAAGTGGCCGTGCGGACCGAGTAGGCAATCTTCCTGATCCGCGGTGAGACCGGCATGGGCTAAGAACGAGATATCACGTGCAGAGAGACGTCGCGGCACGGAGACGTCGCGGGCTCGACGCCCGACGGCCACTCGATCCACATGGCGTCCGATCATCTTGGGCCTTCGCTCACATCCACATCGGAACCGCCTACTCCCCCCTCAATGGATGGAAGCGCTGACTCCGGGACCTCCGAACCGGTCGGTTTCGATTGCTCCGGCCGGTCCACGGGCGTTGCGTGGCTTTGAGCACGGGGTCGCGGCCAGGTCTGACCTGGGGATCGGGGTGGGAGAGCGCTGACCTAGGCTTGGCGGGTGGTTCATGCGAAAAGCTTTGGTAGTGACAATCATGCGGGTGTTCATCCCGAGGTGATGGCAGCGGTCGTGGCGGCCAACGACGGTGACACGCTCCCCTATGGCAGCGATCCCTGGACGGCCGACATGGAGAGCGCCGTCAGGGAGGTCTTCGGGGAGCAGGCGCAGGGTTACGCCATGTTCAACGGGACCGGTGCCAACGTGGTGGGGCTGGGGTTGATGCTCCGGCCGTACGACGGGGTGGTCTGCCCGGCCAGTGCGCACATCAACGGCAACGAGGCCGGCGCCGCCGAGCGCGTTCTCGGGACGAAACTGCTCACCGTGGCGACCGATGACGGGAAGCTCCGCCCGGCCGACGTGCTCGCCCAACTCGGCGCCGTGGGCAACGAGCACCTGTCGCAGCCCCGGGTGGTGTCCATCTCCCAGGTGACCGAGTGCGGGACGGTCTACACGCCTGAGGAGATCACGGCGCTGGCGGAGGTCGTCCATGAGAACGGCCTCTTCCTCCACATGGACGGAGCCAGACTGGCCAACGCGGCCGCCGAGCTCGGCTGCGGCCTGGCCGACATCACGACCGCGGTCGGCGTGGACGTCCTCAGCTACGGCGCGACCAAGAACGGCGCCCTGGGGGCCGAGGCGCTGATCGTCCTGCGGCCGGAACTCGCGCCTGGGGCGCTCTTCCTCCGCAAGCAGGGCATGCAGCTGGCTTCGAAGATGCGGTACGTCTCCCCCCAGATCACCGCCCTGCTGCGTGGCGACCTGTGGCTGCGGAACGCCTCGCACGCCAACGCGATGGCACACCGGCTGGCTGACGGCGTGGCTTCGGTGGTGAAGTTCCGGTACGAGGTGCAGTCGAACGCGGTGTTTCCGGTGCTGCCGGAGAAGGCGATCGCGTACCTGATGGAGAGGTTCACCTTCGGGCATTGGGACCGGGCCGGGGGAGTCGTGCGGTGGGTGACCGCCTTCGACACGACCGAGGATGACGTCGACGCGCTGATCGCGGCTACGCATGAGGCGCTTAGTTTCACGTGAAACATCGCGATGGGGTCGGCTGGAGTCCTGGCTGGCCCCATCTGATGCCCGCCAGAGGTTGATGCATCCCCGCCTATGCGCGGTGGTTGTTTGGTCGCGCAGAGCTTAGGCACCCGGTTGATGATGGCACCGTGATCCGCTGGCTTCTCCCCGATGGGTAGCCGGGCGATCCTCGCGCTCACACCGTTTCCTGAGCTTCCTAAGCGCACTCGCGTCTCGGCCGGTGAACCCAACGTTGCACCCCGCCACAGAGCAACTAGGCTCACCGCCAGCCCTACACAGCATGGATGCTCGGATGGCGGCATGCGCCTCGACTTGAGCACTTGAGGCGCGACCTGAACGGACCTCTCAGAGTTCCGTCCGTTGGCGTCCTTTCCGGTGGGTGAGCAGTACTGATGGCCAGGCCCTCCTCACGCCCCAAGCAAACGATCGCGAACAGAAGGTTGCCGGCTCAGCCTGTTGATTAGCGCGTGAGCTGAGCACGATCGAGGTGCGGTTGCGACGAGCTAGGGCGCCAGCGGCCAGCAGACCACGACCACGGCGAGCCCGATGGCCGCCGCCAGCCACCGCGATTAGGTCGCTTCTCTGGGAGAGAGAACCGCCTATCCCGGTTGACTGTCGATGAGTGACCTCAAGTCGAGCGGTGTTGGCGTCTGGCTGCGGATGCCGTTGCTCTGAGAGGTGAGGGTCAAGTAGTCCTCGCCGACGTCTGCACCGAGTCGCGAGCACGTCCGCGATTCCTGTCGAGGGAGGCGTGGTTCAGCGCGATGTTTCACGTGAAACGCTGCGACTGAACGGCGGCGCGTCAGCGATGTCGCCGAGGAGGGGGCAGGGGCGCGTCCGCTCCGGAGCCCGTTTCTAACCAGGCGTCCCGTGTCAAGGCGAACTGGCACCGGAGCCTGACGGGTGGTGCTGTGCAGAGACACCGTGAGAGAGGCAGCTATGAACCAAGGCACCCGCGGCGAGCTCATCAGCCGGCTGGCGGAGGCGATCAGCTCTGTCACCACGGCGCACCCGCTGCGAATCGCCATCGATGGGCCGCCTGCCGCCGGCAAGACCACGCTGGCCGACGAACTCGCCGTCGTCCTGCGCGGGCAGGACCGCGACGTCATCCGTGCGACCATCGACGACTTCCTCTTTCCCCGTGCCCAGCGCTACCGACGCGGGCGGTACTCGGCCGAAGGCTGTTACTTCGACGCCCACGACCACGCCGCGCTGTGCCGAGTCCTGCTCGATCCGCTGGGTCCAGGCGGAGACCGAAGGTTCCAACACACCATCTACGACAGAGACACCGACACCTCATCGTCCCCGCCGGCCATGACCGCCGCGGCAGATGCCGTACTGCTCTTTGACGGCGTCTTCCTCCTGCGCCCAGAACTCGTCGATCGGTGGGACCTACGCATCTTCGTGTCCGTCCCGTTCGAGCAGACGGTAGATCGCGCCCAGGATCGAGGCTCAGCACTGACCGAATCCACTGCTGACACCGCCGAGATCGAACGGTCCTGGCGCCATCGCTATATCCCGGCCCAACAGCTCTACTTCGCCACAGCCCGACCAACCGAGCACGCCGACATCCTCGTGTACAACGATCAGCTCCACCGGCCGACTTGGGAAGTCCGACCACGCTCATCGATACGCAGGATTTAGCGATTGCTCTCCTCGCTGCCTCTCAATCTCCTGGGCCTACGTGCCGTCTCCAGCGGGCGGCCGGCCGAGAAGCAGCGTCCTGCCCGCGCTCGCGCACACTCAGGCGTAGCCCGATCGTGCCCTTCCCGCAGCAGCACGGTCGAACCTCACCATCGGACAGACGAGTCGCGCCGATGTCTGTGCGAGCGTCACCGCCGGGGCGATGTTGAGCCCGGCATGCCCTTGGCGAAGAAGCTACGAAGCACCCCGAGATCCCCCCAGCGGGAGGCTGCGGTGGAAGTGCGGGGCGGGTCCGCTGGGTTGGCGCCCATGTCCCAGCTGGTAGAGGGTGAACATGCCGTCGGTGGTGGCACCGGTTGTGAAGTAGGTGCAGCTGCCGCCGTTCTGGTAGGTGATGTAGGGCGGGGCGCCGTGCGGGAGGTAGGTGGCGTTGATCTCCTCCTGCACCACACGAAAGGGCTGGGATCCCACGGCCGAGCTTCAGGTGAGACGAAGTCCGTCGCTGCTGGCCGGGCTCCCGATCTCAAGGACCCTCGATTGTCGCCGCATACGCAATGACCCCCAGGCCTTGGTTTGAAGGAGCCTGTCTCACATGAGACCAAGTCCCTCCCCCTGGCTAGGCCCCACCCCCTGAGAAAGGCTTCGAGGGGTTCTCGCCACGTAACAACTTTTGCGCCCATGCCTGACAGAGCTGCTTTCGTGGAGACACCATGTGCTCCTCCTGACGGCTGGGCTCCCTACCCCAAGAGACTGCAAGTGTCGGCGCGTACGCCAAGCTCTCGGGCTCACCTTCGAAGGAGCTCGTCTCAGGAGAAACCGAGTCCGGGGCTACGGCTACGCCCCACCTTCGAGAGGCCCTTAGACGGCCCCGCAACGCAAAGCTGCCCGGGCCACGCTCGACGTGCTCGCAGACGTGAAAGGAATCCGTCCCTGATGGCCGGGCTTCCCATTCCGAATCGGGCTCACAGCCGTCCCTGCAGCCGCAAGCTCCCGGCCCAGGCCTGGGCACTCGTTTCACGTGAAACCAGGCCCGCCGCGGCTCGGTGCCCATCCCCGAAGAGGCCCTGAGAGGTCCCCGCCGTGCCAGCTCCCCCGACCCCACGCTCACGGAACTTGTTCACGTGAGACGAAGTCCGGCCCCTAGTCGTCCCCGCCGCCACATGCTGCCGGGGCCCAGGTCGGGGGAGCAGCTCGTTTCACGTGAAACCGAGTCCCTCCACGGGCCAGGCTCTCAACCCCGAATAAGCACCCCGGTGACCCCCACCACGCAAAAGCTCCCCCGAATCCACGTCCGAGGGAGCCTGTGTTTCACGTGAAACCTAGTCGTTCTCCTGGTCTCGCATCTGGTTAGCCGCGTCCGGTGCCATCGTCCCAATGATGCGCTCAAGGTCGTCGATCGTGGAGAACTCCACCACGATCCGCCCTTTCCGACGCCCTAAATCGACCTTCACCTTGGTCTCGAAGTGGTCCGACAGCCGATCCGCCAGCGTCCGCAGCGCCGGCGCCACCGGCTGCTTCGTCCGCGGCTTCCGGGGAGCGGGGCCAGCCGTCGCCTCCCCCAGCGACACGATCTCCTCTACCGTCCGGACCGTCATGCCTTCCTTCACGATCCGGGTAGCCAGGTGCTCCTGCGCCTCCGGGCTGTCCAGGGACAGCAGGGCCCTCGCGTGGCCGGGAGTGATGGAGCCGGCGGCCAGGCGGCGCTGGACGTTCGGGGGGAGGTTCAGCAGGCGCAGGGTGTTGGTGATGTGGGAGCGGGAGCGGCCGATCTTCTTGGCCAGTTGCTCGTGGGTGGCGCCGAAGTCGTCGAGGAGCTGGCGGTAGGCGGCGCCTTCTTCGAGGGAGTTGAGCTGCTCTCGCTGGAGGTTCTCGATCAGGGCCTCGCGCAGCATCTCGTCGTCGCCCGTGCTGCGGACGATCGCGGGGATGCGTTCCAGGGCGGCCAGGCGACTGGCACGGAGCCGGCGCTCGCCCATGATCAGTTCGAACTGGTCCTTGCCGTATTCGTCTACTCCGGCTGCGCGGACGACGATCGGCTGGAGGAGGCCGACTTCCAGGATCGAGTCGGCCAGTTCGCGGATGCGGTCGTCGTCGAAGACCGATCGGGGCTGGCGGCGGTTCGGGATGATCTGGGTGACGGCGATCTCGTGGAAGTAGGCCCCGGCCACCGGGATCAGGTCCCGGTCACCCGGTGGAGTAGGGGCCGGCACGCCGACGACCGATGGGTCGACGATGGGGCCGGTGGGGATGAGGGCTCCCAAACCCTTGCCGAGCCCCCGACGCTGCTGACTCACCCTTGCTCCTCACCCGCACCGAAACGCCGCATGGCTGATCTCCGTCAGCCCGTCGTACCGAAACGCCGCGTCGTTTCTCAAACGCCGCGCACGATTGTAAGAGGCTACAGGTTCACGCTTCCGCGACAGCGGCACCGCGATAGGCGATCTCTCGTGCCGCGTCCATGTAGGCCATCGCGCCGCTCGAACCCGGGTCGTAGGTCATGACCGACTGGCCATAACTGGGCGCCTCGGACACCCGAACGCTTCGGGGGATGACCGCGTCGACCACGGTGGCGCCGAAGTGGGAGCGGACCTCTTCCGCCACCTGGGAGGCCAGGCGGGTGCGGCCGTCGTACATCGTCAGCAGGATGGTCGACACGTTCAGGGTCTGGTTCAGGTGGACGCGGACCAGCTCGACGTTCTGGAGGAGCTGGGTCAGGCCTTCCAGGGCGTAGTACTCGCACTGGATGGGGATCAAGACTTCCTGCGCCGCGGCCAGGGCGTTGACCGTCAGCAGGCCCAGCGACGGCGGGCAGTCGATCAGGATGTAGTCCATCTGCGCCGACTCGTATGCCGCGAACGCGCGCCGCAACCGGGTCTCACGGCCCACCATCGGCACCAGTTCGATCTCCGCGCCGGCCAGGTCGAGGGTGGCGGGAGCGCAGAACAGGCCCGGCATGTCCGGGACCTGGGTCACGATCGACTCCATCGGGAGGTCTTCCACGAGGACCTGATAAATGGAAGGTGTCCCGGCTCGGTGTTCGGTGGCCAAAGCCGTCGAGGCGTTGCCCTGCGGGTCGAGGTCGACCACGAGGACCCGCAGCCCGTGCATCGAGAGGGCCGCGGCCAGGTTGACGGCGCTGGTCGTCTTGCCCACCCCGCCCTTCTGGTTGCAAATGCAGATCACTCGGGTCTTGGGCGGGCGTGGCCAGTCGCCGTCGCGGCGAGCGGAGTATCCGACGGGGCCGTCGGCGGCCGGCTTGCCGGGCGCGGCTGTTTCACGTGAAACCACAGAACTCAGTGCCTCTCGAACCAGCGGGGAATCACCGGGGCTTAGCGGGGGCTGGGACACCTTGGTCGTCCTTTCGACCGGCCTTGGCCGGTGGTTCGGAGCGGGAGTGCGGCCCCACCCCCATCAGGCCGCGCTCGTCGCGTCGCCGCGAGTCTTTCGGGTCGTCCCGGGTTGATTCAACAGGGTCGTTCGATCGTTCCCGGCCCGACCGCGATTACCTCTTACGTCGGCGCTGTGCAGCTCGTGAACCGGCGCCGGCGATGACGCGGACAAGAGTTGCAGGCGGATCGACTTTACCGCGCCCGACCGTGACAAGCTCGGCCGTCTTTGCCCCGTGAGCGGACAATTGGGTGTCGGCGCCCGCCAATTCTTCGGCAGCTCGTTCACCCTTCATCGCCAGCAGCTCTCCGCCCTCGCGGAGCAGGGGGAGCGACCAGGCGAGCAGGCGATCGAGCGGGGCGACGGCCCTGGCGGTGGCGACGTCGAAGGTGCGTTTGCCCTTCAGCTCCTCGGCCCGGCCGCGGAGCACCTCGACGTTCTGCAACTTGAGGGTCTCCACGCACTCTTCGAGGAAGACGGTGCGCCTGAGCAACGGTTCGAGCAGCGTCACCGTCACATCGGGGCGGACGATCGCCAGGACGATGCCCGGCAGGCCCGCGCCCGAGCCGATGTCGACGAGTTTCACGTCTGGCGGCACCGCTTCGGCGATCACGGCACAGTTCAACAGGTGGCGATCCCAGATCCGGGGAACTTCCCGAGGGCCGAGCAGCCCACGCACCACCCCCGGCCCGGCCAGCAGGGAGGCGTAGGTTTCCGCCTGGGCCAAGGCCTCGCCCGCGAACACCGCGTTGGCGGCTTCGGGGGGCTGCTGGTTGCTCATTTCTTCGGTCATCCCTCGTAGGGTATCGGGCGGCGGACGACAGCCAGGAAGCCTGTGGATAAACCTGTGGATACTGCGGTGTGTGTCCTGTGGACAACAGTGCGCGGCTGGCCAAAAGCGCAGGCGTAAGCCGTACAGAACAAGAAAACCGCCGACCCGGGACGGGGCGGCGGTTTCCACAGGGTGGAGTATCAGGCGGGCAGGACCACGACGAAACGCCGGGGCTCCTCCCCCTCTGACTCGCTGCGCAGGCCGGCGGCGGCGACGGCGTCGTGGATGACCTTGCGCTCGAACGGCGTCATCGGCTTGAGGGCCTTCGGCTCGCCCGACGCCTTGACGTCGTCGACGGCGGCCATGCCGATCTTGGTGAGTTCCGCGCGGCGGCGCTCGCGGTAACCGGCGACGTCGAGCATCAGCCGCGAGCGCTCGCCGGTCTGCCGGTGGACGGCCAGGCGGGTCAGCTCCTGTAGCGCCTCCAGGACTTCCCCGCCGGGGCCGACCAGGTCGCCGCCCTTGAGGCCGATCACGGAGACGAGGGCGCGGTCGCCTTCGACGTCCATGTCGATGTCGCCGTCGAGGTCGGCTATGTCGAGCAGCCCTTCGACGTAGTCGGCGGCGATCTCGCCCTCCTGCTCCAGGGCGGCGACGCTCGGAGCCGCCTTGACGGTCTCCTCGGCTTCGGTCACGTGGGAACTCCCTCTCACGACTTCTTGCTGCCGGTCCGCTTGCTACGTGGTTGCCGCGTCGGCTGCTGACGGACGATCTTAGGCTCTGGCTCCGCCGGCTGCTCGGGCGCGGGCGGGGTCTTGCGGAAGCGCGCGAAGAAGCCCGGCTTGACCTCGACGGGGATCAGGTTGCCCTTGGCGTCGAACTGCGGCATCGGGTTGCGGCTGTAGAACCAGTGCTGCTGGCCGAGAGTCCACACGTTGGTGGTGACCCAGTAGAGGATCAGGCCCAGCGGGAAGTTCAGGGAGAACACGGCGAACAGCGGCGAGATGTACATCAGGATCTTCTGCTGCTGCGCCATGGGGTTGTCCGGCATCTGCGCCATCGAGCGGGTCACGCTCTGCCGGACGGTCAGGAACGTCGTCAGCGACGAGATCGCGACGAAGATGACCAGGACGATCTTGGCGACGACCGGGTCGGCGCCGTACTTCTCGATGTCGGCGGCGCTGGTGAAGAACGTCGCCGGGAGCGGGGCGCCGAAGATGTGGGCGGCGCGGGCGCTGTCGACAAGTTCCTGGGTCATGCCGAAGCGGGGCTGACCGTGGGCCATCGCGTTCAGCACCGTGAACATCGAGATGAAGATCGGGAACTGCGCGATGACCGGCAGACAGCCACCGAGGGGGTTGGCGCCCGCCTCCTGGTAGACGCGCATGACCTCCTGGTTCATGCGCTGCTTGTCGTTCTTGTAACGCTTGCGCAGATCCTGAACCTTGGGCGCGAGCTCCTGCATCTTCTTCGAGGAGCGCATCTGCTTCAAGAAGAGCGGGAAGATCAGCACTCGCATCAGCACGGTCAACGTGATGATGGTCAACGCCCAGTTCAGCCCGTTGTCGGGGCTGAGGACGAGGCTGTAGAAGTTGTGAATATGGGTGATCACCCAGGCGATGGCCGTATACAGCCAGTTCAGCCAGGACAGCTCCACCGAGCTAGCTCCCTTGCTTGTCGTGGGGTCGAGGGGGCACGGGATCGAACCCGCCGGGGTGGAAGGGATGGCATCGGCCGATGCGACGGATGGTCAACCACACCCCGCGCAGCGCCCCGTGCACGGCGATCGCCTCGAGACCGTACGCGCTGCAAGAGGGGAAGAAGCGGCATCGAGGCCCCAGGAGAGGACTGATGAACGCCCGGTAGAACCTGATCGGGACGATCAATACGCGGGCAGCAGTCGACACCGGCGTGACCGGCTGGGGCTGCTCGGTTGTCATGACCGTCCATCCCGCGGCCGCCCGATCAATCGCTGGAGCGCGACATCGAGATCGGCGGCCAGGTGCTCGCTGCGCGCGGACGCGGCCGGTGGGTTGGCGCGTACCACCAGCAGGCTACCTCTCGGAAGGAGGTGCAGACGTGCCCGCATCAGGTGTCTGAGTCTCCGCTTGACCCTGTTCCTGGTGACCGCGTCACCCACGGCCTTACTGACGACGAACCCGACGATCGGGGCCTCGTCGGCCTCCACAGCGGTGAAGTGGACGACCAGGGAGGGTCTACCGGCGCGGCGCCCGCGCCGGATCGCCTCGGCGAACTCCTCGCCTTTGCGCATGCGGGAAGCGGGCGGGAGCACCGGATACTTCCTTAACAAGTAGCCCGCCGTCAGAGATGACGGCGGGCGGGGCTGCTACGAAGTGCCGGTCAGACGGTGAGGTCGTGACGGCCCTTGCGGCGGCGGGCGGCCAGGATGGCGCGGCCGGCGCGGGTGCGCATGCGGAGCCGGAAACCGTGGGTCTTCGCGCGACGGCGGTTGTTCGGCTGGAAAGTACGCTTGCTCACGATGGGCTCCAGGCTAGATGTGCCCTGTCGTTAGGGCGATTAGACCAAGTTTACGGCCCACCGGGCACAGGGCATGCGAAAGAGCCGTCCCGAGAAAGCCGACCGGGTCACGTTACGGGGTACACGCCCGAATGGTCAAACCGGCACCCCCAGTTTTCCACAGGCTGTGGGGTTATCCACACGGTCCTTGGTCATCCACATCCTGTGGGCAACGGGTGCCAGTAGGCTGTGGACAACGTCTTGAACGCAGGTCGCGCACACCGCTACTGTCAGGCGTCCAGGCCTTCCCTCCACACCCAGAGCACCTGTGGATCTCCTGTGGATCTTCTGTGGAAACTCACAGCGGGGGCCGGCGCCACCGGGACCAGACCGGGCGAGGCGGGTGTGGATAACGACACGCGGCGAGCGACCAATGGAACCGCGTCAGGGAGGAGTGCCGAACGGTGGACGGCGTCGACCTCAACCAGCTGTGGGCGAGAGCGCTCACCACACTCCTCGATCAGGGAGTTTCGGGTCAGCAGCGTGCGTTCCTGCAGATGACGCAGCCGTCCGGGCTGATCAACGACACGATTCTGCTGGCCGCCCCCAACGACTTCGCCAAAGAGGTCATCGAGGTGCGGTTGCGGCCGCTCATCATGCAGGCGCTGTCACAGGAGTTCGGCCGGCCGGTCCGCATCGCGGTGATGGTCGATCCGACCGCGACCCAGGCGGAGCCCAAGCAGCAGAACTACGGCCGTCCGGGTGGTTTTCCCCAGAGTGGCGGTCCGGCTTTTCCCCAGACCGGTACGCCCGGCTTTCCCCAGAGCACCCCGTCGGGTGGTTTTCCCCAGGGCGGCGCTCCCGGCGGTTATCCCCAGAACACCGGATCCGGTGGTTTTCCCCAGGCTGGGGATCATGGCTTTCAACAGCCTGTGCAATCTCCGCAGGGCTTCGGCCAGGGGTTTCATCAGGAGTCCCCAGAGCAGCAGGCTGATTTTCCACAGGGTCGCCCACAGGGAGTCCCAGGTGCGCCGCCGCCCGCCGAGCAGCCGTACACGCAATATCCACAGGCTGAGGAGAAGAACGACAAGGCGCCGCCCCGGCCCTCCGGCGGCAAGCAGGGGGAGCCCGCGCGGCTGAACGCCAAGTACACCTTTGAGACGTTCGTCATCGGTGCCAGCAACCGGTTCGCCCACGCGGCGGCGGTCGCGGTGGCCGAGGCGCCGGCGAAGGCGTACAACCCACTCTTCATCTATGGGGACTCAGGGCTGGGGAAGACGCACCTTCTCCATGCGATCGGTCACTACGCGCAGAGCCTGTATGAAGGTGCGCGGGTGCGGTACGTGAGCTCCGAGGAGTTCACCAACGACTTCATCAACAGCATCCGCGACCACAAGGCCGACGGGTTCCGGGCGCGCTTCCGGGCTGTGGACATCCTCCTCGTGGACGACATCCAGTTCCTTGAGGGCAAGGAGCAGACGCAGGAGGAGTTCTTCCACACCTTCAACACCCTCCACAACAGCAGCAAGCAGATCGTGATCAGCAGTGACCGGGCGCCGAAGCAGCTCGTCACGCTGGAGGACCGGCTCCGCAACCGCTTCGAGTGGGGGCTGATCACCGACGTGCAGCCGCCCGAGCTCGAGACGCGCATCGCGATCCTGCGGAAGAAGGCGATCCAGGAGGGCCTGGCCGCGCCGCCCGACGTGCTGGAGTACATCGCCAGCCGGATCGCCACCAACATCCGCGAGCTCGAAGGCGCACTAATAAGGGTGACGGCCTTCGCGTCGCTCAACCGGCAGTCGGTCGACATCGGGCTGACCGAGATCGTGCTGAAGGACCTCATCACCGAGGACAGCTCCAGCACCGAGATCACGATCGCGCTCATCATGTCCACGACCGCGGAGTACTTCGGCGTCTCGCTCGACGACCTGTGCGGCGGATCGCGCTCGCGGGCCCTCGTGGTGGCCCGTCAGATCGCCATGTACCTGGCCCGGGAGCTCACCGACCTCTCGCTGCCGAAGATCGGCGCCCAGTTCGGCGGCCGTGACCACACCACTGTTATGCACAGCGAGCGGAAGATCCGCTCCCTGATGGCCGAGCGGCGCTCGATGTACAACCAGGTCAACGAGCTGACGACCCGGATCAAGCAGCGCGCGCGCACCTCTTGATTCACAGGCTGTGGATAACTCTGTGGATCACGGAACACAGGTGTAATTCGTCGCGCGCTGGAAACTCATAGATCAACAGGCCCCACCGGGCTGTGGACAGGTGTGTGGACAACCTGTGGAGAAGACCCCCTCCAGCGGTGGATAACCTGTGGACGCGCTGTGGATGACCTGTGGGTAGTGGAAAAAACACACTCCGTGTCGGGCGTGTCTCATGTGGAGAACCTGTGGAAAAGCTGTGGGTAACCAGTGGATAACTGGGTGCAAACCTGTGGACGGCCTGTGGGTAACTAAAAGTTATCCCCAGCACGCGCTGAGTAATCCCCAGGCTGTCCACAGGTGCTGTGGACAGAAAAAGGGCCTCTGACCTGCGGCTATAGGGGTTCTTCCACATTTCCACAGCGCCTATTAAGACGACCGATATCTCTACCTAGAGGAAAGTCAAGAGCAACCTTCGAGCTCGGGCCGGAGCAAAAAATCCTGGAGTTGACACCTCCCGGCAAGCGACGAAGATGGGCAGTCACACCTCGCGCCACCGCGTCGCCGCCCCCAGCCATCACCGCCCGACGCCGTCCCTACCCACCACAGGAGGCTGATCCACGTGATGTTCCGGGTCGACCGAGACGTGCTCGCCGAAGCCGTCGCGTGGACGGCACGCAGCCTCCCCGCCCGGCCTTCGGTGCCCGTTCTCGCCGGCATGCGCCTCGAGGTCACCGACGACCAGCAGCTCAAGCTCTCGGGGTTCGACTACGAGGTCTCCGCCGAGGTGACCCTCGACCTGCAGACCGGCGAGTCCGGCGTGGTGCTGGTCTCGGGCCGCCTGCTCGCCGAGATCACCCGGGCGCTTCCTGCACAGCCTGTGGATTTCGTGGTGGAAGGCGCCAAGGCGGTCGTGACCTGTGGCACCGCCCGGTTCACCCTGCTGACGATGCCGGTGGAGGACTATCCCTCGCTCCCGGCCATGCCGCCGGCCGCGGGCCGGGTCGGCAGCGACATCTTCGCCTCGGCCGTCGCCCAGGTGGCCACCGCCGCCGGCAAGGACGACACCCTGCCGATGCTGACCGGCGTCCGCATGGAGATCGACGGCGACACGGTCACGCTGGCCGCGACCGACCGCTACCGGCTGGCCGTCCGTGAGCTCAAGTGGCAGCCCGACCAGCCCGACTTCCAGGCCATCGCGATGATCCCGGGCCGGACCCTCGCCGACACCGCCAAGTCGCTGGTCACCGGCGCCGAGGTCGAGATCGCCCTGAGCTCCGTGGGCGGCACCGGCGAGGGCATGATCGGCTTCAGCAGCTCCGGCCGGCGCACCACCACGCGGCTGCTCGACCCCGAGTTCCCCAAATACCGCTCGCTGCTGCCGACCGAGTTCTCGGCCCGCGCCGAGCTGGTCACCAGCTCCTTCGTCGAAGCCGTCAAGCGCGTGGCCCTGGTCGCCGAGCGCAACACCCCGGTCCGGCTGGCCTTCCGGGGCGACGAGGTCGTGCTCGAGGCGGGCAGCGGCGACGAGGCACAGGCTGTGGAAGTCCTGCCGGTCGACTTCGACGGCGGTGAGATCAACATCGCCTTCAACCACCAGTTCCTGCTCGAAGGCCTGGGCGCGATCGATTCGGACGTCGCTCGCCTGCAGTTCACCACCTCGACGAAGCCCGCCATCCTCACCGGTGGAAAGCCTGTGGAAGATGGGGGCATACCTGACTACCGCTACCTGATCATGCCCATTCGCCTCTCAAGCTGATCGAATCCGTATGATCAACCCTCGGGTCGGGTAGGCGAATCGCGTGACCGTAGATGGAACCCTGAGGGGGTGCTCTCATGCAGATCGGCATGATCGGCCTGGGCAAGATGGGCGGCAACATGGCCGAGCGGCTGCGCCGCGGTGGCCATGAGGTCGTCGGTTACGACCGCGACCCCGACGTCAGCGACGTCGGCAGCCTGAAAGAGCTCGTCGACCGCCTGGAGGCGCCGCGCGCCGTCTGGGTGATGGTTCCGGCCGGTGAGCCCACCAGGGCGACCATCGCGTCCCTGGGCGACGCGCTCTCCACCGGTGATGTGATCATCGATGGTGGCAACTCCCACTACCTCGACGACCAGAAGCACGGCAAGGAGCTCGCCGAGAAGGGCATCAAGTTCGTCGACGTCGGCGTCTCCGGCGGCGTGTGGGGCCTGGAGAACGGCTACGCGCTCATGGCCGGTGGCGACAAGGCCGACATCGCGACGCTCAAGCCGATCTTCGACACACTCAAGCCCGAGGGCGAAGACGGCTTCGTCCACGCCGGGTCGATCGGCGCCGGCCACTTCGCGAAGATGGTCCACAACGGCATCGAATACGGCATGATGCAGGCCTTCGCCGAAGGCTGGGAGCTGCTCGAGGCGACCGACATCGTCACCGACGTCCCTGGAGCGTTCAAGAGCTGGCGTCATGGAACGGTCATCCGCTCCTGGCTGCTCGACCTGCTCACCCGCGCGCTCGACGAGGACCCCGGGCTGGAAGACCTCAAGGGCTACGCCCAGGACTCGGGTGAGGGCCGCTGGACCGTCCAGGCGGCGGTCGACCACACCGTGCCGCTGCCGGTCATCACGGCCGCCCTCTACGCCCGCTTCGCCTCGCGCCAGGAGGACTCCCCGGCGATGAAGATGGTCGCGGCGCTGCGCAACCAGTTCGGCGGCCACGCCGTCACCGCCGCCGAGGGCTCCTACGAGAAGGGCGCCGACGCGCCCGGCGCGGCCGACAGCACCATGCCCGAGGCCAACGGCTCCTGATCTCGGCCGGGCTCCCGCTCCACGGCGGGAGCCCGTTACCGTTACCGGCATGTTCACCGCCCACCTGTCGCTGACGGACTTCCGGTCCTACCCCACCGCCGAGCTGGCGCTCGAACCCGGGGTGACCGCCTTCGTCGGGCCCAACGGGCAGGGCAAGACCAATCTGGTCGAGGCGATCGGTTACGTCGCCTCGCACGCCTCGCACCGGGTGGCGACCGACGCTCCTCTGGTACGCCACGGCGCCCCCCGGGCCGTCATCCGGGCCGTGATCGAGCGCGACCAGAGACGGGCGCTGGTCGAACTGGAGATCAACCCGGGCAAGGCCAACCGCGCCCGCGTCAACCGCGCGCCCGTGTCCCGGGCCAGAGACGCCCTCGGCGTGCTGCGGACCGTGCTGTTCGCCCCCGAGGACCTGGCCCTGTCGAAGGGCGACCCGTCCGAGCGCCGCAAGTTCATGGACGACCTCCTCGTGGCCCGCCACCCCCGCTTCGCCGGCGTCCGGGCCGACTACGACCGGGCGCTCAAACAGCGCAACGCCCTGCTCCGCACGGCCTCGCAGGCCCGCCGCAGGAGCCCCCGGCGGCAGATGGACGACGCGGCGTTCGCCTCGGCCGGAGCCGGTGACGTGTTGTCCACATTGGAGGTCTGGGACGCCCACCTGGTCCGCCACGGCGCCGAGCTGCTCGCGGCCCGGCTCGACCTTGTGGAGAACCTGCGGCCTCTGGTGGCCAAGGCGTATGCGGAACTGGCGCCCGGTTCGGTGCCCGCGCAGATCGACTACCGGTGGTTTTCCACAGACGAGGCCGACCTGGGGACGGATCGCGCGGAACTCGCCGTACGGTTGGGGCAGGCGCTGGCCGAGGCGCGGGCGCAGGAGATCGAACGGGGGGTCACCCTCGTGGGGCCGCACCGCGACGATCTGCTGCTCCGGCTCGGCGAGCTGCCGGCGCGTGGTTACGCCAGCCACGGGGAGTCGTGGTCGTTCGCGCTGGCGCTGCGGCTGGCCGCCTACGACCTGCTGCGTTCGGAAGGGGGCGATCCGGTGCTGATCCTCGACGACGTGTTCGCCGAACTCGACGCCCAGCGCCGCCGGCGGCTGGCCGAGATCGTCGCCCCGGCGGAGCAGGTTCTGATCACGGCGGCGGTGGCGGAGGACGTACCGAGGGAACTGAGCGGCGCCCGTTTCGACGTCACCGAGGGGAGTGTGACCCATGTCGGGTGACGATCCACAGGGTGTGGACAGGCCCTCCTCCGAGCAGCGGGCGTCCAACGCCAAAGGCGCCGCCCTGGCTCGCGAGAAGCTCGCCCAGGCGAAGGCCGACGCGCAGCGGCGGGGTCAGCTTCCGCGTACCGAGCCGAGGAAGAAGAAGGGCGGCCCCAAGCGCGATTCCGGTGATCCGATGCTCTTCGGGGCGGCGATCCAAGACCTTTTGGCCGCCCGCGGGTGGGAGGAGCCGGTCGCGATCGGCGGGGTTTTCGGCCGCTGGCGGGAGATCGTCGGGGCCGAGCTCGGGCTGCACACCCGTCCGGAGGCGTTCGAAGACGGCGAGGTCATCGTCTCGGCCGACTCGACGGCCTGGGCCACGCAGGTACGTTTGCTCGCTCCGACCCTGGTCAGAAGGCTGAACGAGGAACTCGGGGACGGAACGGTGACGGCCGTGAAGGTCCGCGGGCCCAACCTCGCACCGCCGCGACAGGCGGGCCACATCCGCGTGAAGGGGAGTCGAGGACCGGGTGACACTTTCGGCTGACGCGAGCTTCCACAAGATCGGCATGACTCTTGTGGAAAAGTCTTGCACCGGCCCGAAATCGCGTCTGGCGCGCTGAACCCCAGGGTCCGGGGTGTCACACCAAAACCAAGATCATCGTATTAGAGGGCATCACAGCCCCCGTCAATGCCACCTGAGGCTCCGAGAGCCGGTAGAATGAAAGTGGACTTAAGGACACGTCCGTTTGCGTGTCACCCCGGCCGTGGCGAGCCGATTCCCCAGGGTGAACGCATCGGGGCACTCACGACGGTGACGGGCACGGCAGGCAGCCATCCTATGTTTCCTGCCGCGTGTCCGCGGCAGGAGGATTTCGCACTTGTCCTACGACGCAGGCTCAATCACTGTTCTCGAGGGTCTTGAGGCGGTTCGCAAGCGCCCGGGTATGTACATCGGCTCGACCGGAGAGCGCGGGCTCCACCACCTTGTGTACGAGGTTGTGGACAACTCCGTCGACGAGGCCCTGGCCGGTCACTGCGACACCATCGAGGTCACCCTGCTCGCCGACAACGGCGTGCGGGTCGTGGACAACGGCCGGGGCATCCCGGTCGCGCTTCACCCCACCGAGAAGAAGCCGACCCTCGAGGTCGTGCTGACCGTCCTCCACGCCGGCGGCAAGTTCGACGGCAAGTCGTACGCCGTCTCCGGCGGCCTCCACGGCGTGGGCCTCTCGGTCGTCAACGCGCTGTCGTCCCGGCTCGAAGCCGTGATCAAGCGCGACGGCTTCGAGTGGCGGCAGTCCTACGTCGCCTCCAAGCCCGTCACCGAGCTGATCCAGGGCGAGCCCACCGAGGAGACCGGCACCTCGATCACCTTCTGGGCCGACGGCGACATCTTCGAGACCACCACCTGGAACTTCGAGACGCTCTCGCGCCGGTTCCAGGAGATGGCCTTCCTCAACAAGGGCCTGACGATCGTCATCCGCGACGAGCGTCCCGACCACGGCGCCGAGGAAGAGCCGACCGAGATCACCTACTACTACGAGGGCGGCCTGTCCGACTTCGTCACCCACCTGAACTCCAAGAAGGAGTCGGTGCACAACTCGGTGATCGACTTCGAGGAGCACGGCGAGGGCATCTCGGTCGAGATCGCCATGCAGTGGAACGCCTCCTACTCCGAGTCGGTCTACACCTTCGCGAACACGATCAACACCGCCGAGGGCGGCACCCACGAAGAGGGCTTCCGCGCCGCGCTGACGACCATCGTCAACAGGTACGCGCGCGAGCAGAAGTTCCTCAAGGAGGGCAAGGACGACAACCTCACCGGTGACGACGTCCGCGAGGGCCTGACCGCGATCATCTCGGTCAAGCTGGCCGAGCCCCAGTTCGAGGGTCAGACCAAGACCAAGCTGGGCAACACCGAGGCCAAGTCGTTCGTCCAGAAGGCCTGCAACGACCACCTGCGCGACTGGTTCGAGCGCAACCCGGGCGAGGCCAAGGAGATCATCAGCAAGTCGCTGCAGGCCTCCCGCGCCCGCATCGCCGCACGTCAGGCCCGTGACCTGACCCGCCGCAAGTCCCTGCTCGAAAGCGGCTCGGGGCTGCCGGGCAAGCTGGCCGACTGCCAGTGGAGCGAGCCCGAGAAGTGTGAGCTGTTCATCGTCGAGGGCAACTCGGCCGGCGGCTCGGCCAAGGGCGGCCGCGACTCGCGCTTCCAGGCGATCCTGCCCATCCGCGGCAAGATCCTGAACGTCGAGAAGGCGCGCATCGACCGCGTGCTGAAGAACACCGAGGTCCAGTCGCTCATCACGGCGCTCGGCACCGGCGTACACGACGAGTTCGACATCTCGAAGCTCCGCTACCACAAGCTGATCCTGATGGCCGACGCCGACGTCGACGGTCAGCACATCACCACGCTGCTGCTGACCCTGCTGTTCCGGTTCATGCGGCCGCTGATCGAGGCCGGTCACGTCTACCTCTCGCAGCCGCCGCTCTACAAGATCAAGTGGGACCGGAAGGGCGAGGACGCGTCCTACGCCTACTCCGACCGGGAGCGCGACGCGATCATCGAAGAGGGCATCGCCCGCGGCAAGCGCGACCCGCGCGCCCACGACGGCATCCAGCGGTTCAAGGGTCTCGGCGAGATGAACGCCAACCAGCTGTGGGAGACCACGATGAACCCGGAGACGCGCATTCTGCTCCAGGTCACCCTCGACGACGCCGCCCAGGCCGACGAGATGTTCAGCGTTCTCATGGGCGAGGACGTCGCCCCCCGGCGGGAGTTCATCATCAGGAACGCGCGCGACGTGCGCTTCCTCGACGTCTAGACCGCGGCAGCCGAACCCCACCCTGTGAAGGATTGACGTGACGGAAGTTAACCTGCCTCCGGGCCCGCCGCCGGCTGACCGCATCGAACCGGTGGACATCCAGTCCGAGATGCAGCGCAGCTATATGGACTACGCGATGTCGGTCATCGTCTCGCGTGCCCTGCCCGACGTGCGCGACGGTCTCAAGCCGGTGCACCGCCGGGTGCTCTACGCCATGTTCGACGGCGGCTACCGCCCCGACCGCGGCTACTTCAAGTGCTCCCGTGTCGTCGGTGACGTCATGGGTTCCTACCACCCTCACGGCGACAGCTCGATCTACGACACCCTGGTCCGCCTGGCCCAGCCGTGGTCGCTGCGCTACCCGCTGGTCGACGGCCAGGGCAACTTCGGGTCGCCCGGCAACGACATGCCCGCCGCGATGCGCTACACCGAGTGCAAGCTCGCGCCCATCGCGATGGAGCTGCTGCGGGACATCGACAAGGAGACCGTCGACTTCCAGCCCAACTACGACGGGCGCTCGCAGGAGCCCGTCGTCCTGCCGTCGCGGTTCCCCAACCTGTTGGTCAACGGCGCCGCCGGCATCGCGGTCGGCATGGCCACCAACATCCCGCCGCACAACCTGCGGGAGATCGGCGAGGCCGTCAGGTGGGCGCTGGAGAACTACGAGGCCAATGACGAAGACCTCCTCGAAGGGCTGATCGCGCGGGTCAAGGGCCCCGACTTCCCGACCGGGGCGCTCATCGTCGGCAAGCGCGGTATCGACGACGCCTACCGCACGGGCCGCGGCTCGATCACGATGCGCGCGGTCGTCGAGGTCGAAGAGGACAACAAGGGCCGCCAGTGCCTGGTGATCACCGAGCTGCCCTACCAGGTCAACCCCGACAACCTGGCGCTGTCGATCGCCGAACTGGTCAAGGAAGGCAAGATCAACGGCATCGCCGACGTGCGCGACGAGTCGTCGTCGCGGGTCGGCCAGCGCCTCGTGGTCGTGCTCAAGCGTGACGCGGTCGCCAAGGTCGTGCTGAACAACCTCTACAAGCACACCCAGCTGCAGACCACGTTCGGCGCCAACATGCTCGCCCTGGTCGACGGCGTGCCGCGTACGCTGCGCCTCGACCAGTTCGTCAAGTTCTACATCGGCCACCAGATCGAGGTCGTGGTCCGCCGGACCCGCTACCTGCTGCGCAAGGCCGAGGAGCGGGCCCACATCCTGCGCGGCCTGCTCAAGGCCCTCGACCGCCTCGACGACGTGATCGCCCTGATCCGCCAGTCGGCCTCGGCCTCGGCCGCCCAGCAGGGCCTCATGGACCTGCTGGAGATCGACGAGACGCAGGCCCAGGCGATCCTGGACATGCAGCTCCGCAAGCTCGCCGCCCTGGAGCGCCAGCAGATCCAGGACGAGTACGAGAACCTGATGGTCCAGATCAACGAGTACAACGAGATCCTGGCCAGCCCGCTGCGGCAGCGCCAGATCGTCGGCGAGGAGCTCGGGGAGATCGTCGCCCGCTACGGCGACGAGCGGAAGACCGAGATCATCGCGTACGAAGGCGACATGTCCATCGAGGACTTGATCGCCGAAGACGAGATGGTCGTCACGATCACCCGCGGCGGCTACGCCAAGCGCACCAACACCGACCTCTACCGGGCGCAGAAGCGCGGGGGCAAGGGCGTTCGCGGCGCCCAGCTCCGCCAGGACGACATCGTCGAGCACTTCTTCGTCACGACAACCCACCACTGGCTCCTGTTCTTCACCAACAAGGGCCGCGTCTACCGGGTCAAGGCCTACGAGCTGCCCGACTCGGGCCGCGACGCCCGCGGCCAGCACCTCGCCAACCTGCTGGCGATGCAGCCCGACGAGCGGGTCATGGAGGTCCTCGACCTGCGTGACTACGAGGTGTCCCCCTACCTCGTCCTGGCCACCCGCAGCGGCCTGGTGAAGAAGACCAGGCTCTCCGAGTACGACTCCCCGAGGTCCGGCGGCCTGATCGCCATCAACCTCCGAGACGACGACGAGGTCATCGCGGCCCGGCTGATCTCCGAGGAAGACGATCTCCTGCTGGTCTCCCGCAACGCCCAGGCGATCCGCTTCACCGCCTCCGACGAGGCCCTCCGTCCCATGGGCCGGGCCACCAGCGGCGTGATCGGTATGCGTTTCGTCGACGGCGATGAACTTCTCGCCATGAATGTCATGAGCCATGGCGACGATGTGCTTATCGCCACTGAGGGCGGGTATGCGAAGCGCACACCGGTTGAGCACTATCCGCTGCAAGGCCGGGGCGGAAAGGGCGTACTGACGGCGAAAATAGTCAGTGCCCGTGGCAAGCTGGTCGGAGCGGTCATGGTGAAACCCGAAGACGAAGTCTTCGCGATCACCTCAGCCGGCGGAGTGATCAGGACCAGCGCCGCCGAGATCAAGCAGTCCGGCCGCCAGACGATGGGGGTCAGACTGATGAATCTCGCGGAAGGCGACAGCGTGGTGGCCCTAGCCCGGAACGCCGAAGCGTTGGAGACTGCCGAAGCGGTGGAGACTGAGAACGGGGCAGGAGACGAGCAATGACCAACTCGGGCAAGACGAAGAACACCGGGGCGGCCAAGAAACCCGCGTCTACCTCGGCTGCCTCGTCGTCGATGCGCGACGGGGTATCCGCCCGGATCGACGACGAGCAGAACAACGACACGGCCGAGACCCCCAAACCCGCGGGGCCGCCGGCACCGGCTCAGGGGCCTGCCCAGGCTCCGAAGCGGGAGACGCCCAAGGCGCCTCAGACCGGCCGTGACCTTCCCAAGGACGAGCCCAAGACCGACGACTCCACCGTCCGCATCCGCCCGGCGGGCAACGACAACAAGCCGTGGTCGCGGCCCCAGTCGCCCAACGGCAACCAGAAGCACCCGGCCGGCGACGAGCCGACGGCCGCCTACAAGGCGCCCCGTCTGCCCACGCCGGTCTCGGCCCCCGAGCCGATTCTGACCGCGTCCCGCCCGGCTCCCGTGGAGCCCGTGACGGCCGAACGGCCCGTCATCGGCACCTCCGCCGCCCCGAAGGACTCCTCCGGGCGAGCGCCGCGCAAGGCCCACCTGGTGCTGCGCCGGGTCGAGCCGTGGTCGGCCATGAAGTTCAGCTTCGTGGTCTCCCTGGTCTGTTTCGTCGTCCTGTTCGTGGCCGTGGCGGTGCTCTACGGGGTGCTGTCGGCCATGGGCGTGTTCGACGCGTTCGTCCAGGCGGTCAACCAGCTGACCCAGGGCGAGGGCGGGGCCGCGGCCTCGTTCAACATCGCCACGTGGTTCGAGCCCGTACGGATTCTGGGATACACGGCGCTGCTGGGGGCGGTGAACGTCGTGCTGATCACGGCGCTCTCCACCCTTGGGGCCGTGATCTACAACCTGAGCGCCGACCTGGTGGGCGGCGTCGAGGTGACCTTCTCCGAAGCCGAGTAGTCGCAGTCGTGATTCCGCGGTGCGACCACACCGCGGAACACGGTAAGCTTTACCTCGTCGCCACGCACTAGCTGGCTGACGAGGGGCTATAGCTCAGACGGTTAGAGCGCTTCCCTGATAAGGAAGAGGTCCCAGGTTCAAGTCCTGGTAGCCCCACTCGGAGAGTAGGAGACCTGTGGTTGGTGGCCTTTGGCCACCTGCCCCACGGTCTCCTTCGTCGTTTACACGGGGGGACGACCCCCCGACCCCCCCGATGCGAGAGGGCTTCGCCCCCTCGCGCTTCCCCCGGACGCTTCGCGTCCCTGCGTCGCTGTCGCTCCGGGTCGCTCTCGCTCCCTGGAGAGCCTCGCTTCGCTCGGGTTGAACTTCTTCCTTCTTCTGTTACGGCTCCGCCTGGGCGGCCACTCGACTTCCTGTGGCCACCCGAGTACCTCGGGATTGACGTGGTTCGTGGAGTCGACTAGCCCAACGGACGCATGCGAGACGCTTCTTGAAGCGTGGTGACGCGGTCCGGGTCTGATAGGCGCTCTGCTGGCAGGATCGCGAGCAGTCCGTGCGGGGCCGCCCGGTCGTGGCCACGGCGACGGGTCGGGGCACACCATGCAAATCGGGCCGCAGCAGGGGTTTCGTCACAGGGGGCAGGACCGCGATGACACACCGCGAAGGTCAAGTTGCGTCTGATCCTGGTAATCTTTTGGGCGCTCGCGCAGCGCGTGCGGGCGTCTTCTGCATGAGGGAATGAAGCCAGTGATCACGGGTGTGCCAAGCGGCCGCCTGTCGCGGCGGTCCGACGTCTTGTCGTGATTCCATTCCTCATGCCGTAAAGGACTTCCCACCTTGTCTGTGGATCTTCGCATCCAGCAGTCTGTCGTCACCAACCTCTCCCGCCGTCCGGCCGCCGTCGAATCGGGGCCGTTCATCCTGGGTTTCGACCCCGCGACCGACAGTCCCAACATTAACTACGCGACACCACGCCCTGGCACGGAGATCACCGCCTCCGACGTCGGGAGCTTGGTGAGCGCGTTCCACTCCGCGTCACGACAGCCCCGCTTGGAGTACGTCGTGAACTGCGCCCCCGGCCTTGAGGAGCTGCTGCTCGCGGCCGGTTTCACGGTCGAGGAGCGGCACGAGTTCCTGACCTGCTCGCCCGAATCCTTCGTCTCGCCGCCGGTGGTCGACGGCTTCGTCGTGCGACAACCGGAGAACCGAGCCGAGCGGGCGGCGATGGTCGCCGCCCAGGGAGAGGCATTCGGTGACGCGTTCGAGGTGAGCGACGCCGACGTCGACCGCCTCGAAACGCTGCGGCAGCGGGGCGGCTTCGAGATGGCGGCGTTCGCCTCGGACGGCACCTGCGCCGGTGCAGGCCAGGCAGTCCCACCCGGCGGCGGGGTCAGCGAGATCGCGGGCATTGCGGTGCGGGCGCCCTACCGGCGTCGCGGTCTCGGCGGGGCCATCACGGCCGCGCTCAGCCGGCTGATCTTCGAGTCGGGCGCCGACCTGGCCTGGCTCGAAGCGTCTGGTGACGACTCGTGGCGGGTCTACGAGCGGATCGGCTTCCGCGCGGCGGGCCGCCGCCTCTACATCCGGCTGTAGCCGAACGGGACCGGGCTACGGGAAGTCTTCAGTGGTGTCCGGCCCCAGCCTCTCGCGGGCCGGTCTTGTTCCGTGACGGGCTGGCGGAGGTGGCTGAGACGCAGCAGGAGGGTGGGCCTGAGCGCGTCCTCTACGCGATCACCGACAGCGGCAGAGCCGAGCTGGAGCGGTGGTTGAACGCCGTTGAGCCGTCGGCGCCGTATGTCGCCAGCCCCTTGTTCGCTCGGGTTGCCGTTGCCGGGAAGGCCGCTGACGGCTATCTCCTGCGGCAGCGTGAGGCGCATCTGGCCCGCATGCGGGAGTTGACCGCCGAGAAGGCGTCTGGGGCGCCGGCTCAAGTTCTGGCGGCCGACTATGCGCTTCAGCACCTTGACGCCGACCTGCGCTGGATCGAGACCGCGCTCGCGCGGATGAAGGAGCACAACGATGCTTGAGGCCAGAGGTCTGGGCAAGCCGAACGGGTGCGCGCCCGGCTGGTCGCCTCGGGCGCGGCGGTGGCGACGTTCCTGGTCTGCCTGGCTGTCAGTCTGGCGGACTACCAGGACGAGGGGAGTTCGCTGACGGGGCTCGGCCTGGCCTTGCTCGCCGTGCCGGTCGCCGGGCTGGTTCACCAGGCCAATCGGCTGGCCTCGGCCACTCGGGAGCGGCGGTTGGCCGCTCTGCGGCTGGCGGGGGCGACGCCGGGTGACGTGCGGCGGCTGGGCGCCTTGGAAGGAGGCGCACTGGCGCTGGGCGGGTCGCTGGGCGGTGGCGTGCTCTACATGGTCACGCATCTCTCCGGGCCGCTGACGCAGGTGCCGGTGGTCTTGGCTGTGGTGACGCTCGGCGGGGTTCTGTCGGGGGCGCGCGCCGGTCGGCACGTCGTCGCCTTTTCGCTGGGAGTGACCCGACGCGCGCGTGTGCGGGGGCCGCGCGTGCGCGACCTGCTCCTGGTCGCGGCGGGCGTCGGCTTGTTCGTCCTCGGGGCCGTGGTGAAGGGGCGGTTTCCGGTCGTCGGGAAGTACGGGGCCGCGGTGGCCATGGCGGCTGGGCTGGTGCTGCTGCTGTTCGGGGTGACCTTGGGGGCGACCTGGGTGATCAGGGTGTACGCCCGCCGGGCCGGTCGGCGGGCGCGGTCGGCAGAGGCGCTGCCGGCCGCGCGGCTGGTCGAGGCGGACCCTGGGGCGTGGGCTCGGGCTCTGTCCGTGGTGAGCCTGACGGTGTTCTTCGGCGCGGGGGCCGGGGCGCAGCAGGCCGGTGTCGGCTACTTCTCAGCTCACGCGCTGGTGGACGTCGCCCTTCTGATGGCCCTGGTGACCTCGGCGGTCGCTCTGGTGGTGCACCAGGCGGAGGAACTGATCGACCTTCGCCGCTCGTTCTCGGCGCTGGCCGCCTTCGGGGTGCCGGAGCGGGCGCTGGGCGGGGTGCTCGTGCGGCAGGCGGTCATCGCCGCGTTGCCGGTCTGCGCGGTGGCCGCTGTCTCGGGGGTCGCGGTGGTGGTCGTGAACATCGTGGACGTCTACCAGGTTCAGTGGCTCGGCTGGGCCGCGGCGAGGGCCGTGGCCATGGCGGGCTTCGGAGTCCTCGCGGCCGTGCTCGTCGCCCTGGCGGCGCGGCCTCTGCTGCACGGCGCACTCCGCTATGAGACACGGTCATGACCCTCTGAGGGCGCCAAGCCACAGCCTCGGGTGTTCGTCGGTGCGCCTTGCATGACGAAGGCCCGGACCATGGTGGTCCGGGCCTTTCGATCAGCGCCCCCCGTCAGCGGTTACCGGTAGTGCCAGCCGCCCCAGCCGAACTTGTTCCCGTGGCCGTAACCCCCGCGGACACGGAAATCGTCGACGTGCTTACCGAAGACGATGTGCTTGCTCAGGAAGCTCTTGGAGCTGTAGCGCTTGTAGAAGAACCACTTGCCGTCGTTCTTGTAGTAGACGTCGAAGAAGCTGTAGTCACGGTCGTCGCGGTCGCGGTCCCAGATCTTGAAGTCGAGCCAGTAGCGGCCGCCGCTCTTGCCCCAGCGGTAGTCGAAGCGGCCGTCGCCCCGCTCGAAGCGGTCCCAGCTCGAACCCGCCTGGGCGACCGAGGCGGTGGTGGCGGACGCCGAGGCGGCCGGTGCGATAGCAACCCCCGTGGCCACGACGCCGGCGAGAACGGTTCCGGCGAGCAGCTTGCCGATCGTGTGCACTGTTTCCTCCGTTGGATCGTCGTCCGTGTTTCGGACGACGCTCACGCTATGAGCGACACCAGGGGCTCCTCTGCGCATAAAGCCACACAAGCCGCTGAGTGCGTACTACTGCACAAACCGCGCTGATCTGCTTCTCCGCCGCCGGGAGGCTACGGGGATGGGGTATCCGAAGATCGCGCAGCGGTTCGGTGCGGGGATGCTGCCCGGTGGGGTCTGGGTGGCGGAGGAGAAGGTGCACGGGCGCACTTCGCGCTCGTGAGCGATGGCGGCACCACTCGGCCCGCCGGGCGGCGGGGAGTGCTGGAAGAGGAGCGCTTCGAGGCGTTCTTCGGGGTGACGCGGCTGTGGCCCGTGCTCGCCACCGCCGCCGCGGCCGCCGCTCGGGCGGTGCAGGGCGAGTCGGTGCTGTACGGCGAACTCGCCGGCGGGGGCTATCCGCATCCTGACGTCGCCTCGGTCGACGGCGTGGGGCCGGTGCAGACCGGGGTCTGGTACAGCCCTGACCTCGTCTGGCTGACCTTCGACGGGGCGGTGCGCAGTGGTTCGGGGGTGCGGTGGCTGGGGCGGGACGAACTGGGGGCGCTGGTCGAGTCGGTCGGGCTCTCCCTCGTGCCCCTGGTCGGGCGGGGGCGGCGGACGGAGGTGCTCGAACTGCCGGTGGACTTCGACTCCCTGGTGCCGCGGACGCTGGGGCTGCCCGAGCTGGCCGGGAATCGGGCCGAGGGCTATGTGGTGAAGCCCGCCGGGTCGTGGGACACCGCCGTACGGGGGCGCGGCCGGTGCTGAAGGTGACGCAGGCCGGGTTCGCCGAGGATCTCGGGGGCTTGGGCGAGGCCGAGCGGGGGCTGCTCGCGGAGGCGCTCGGGGCGGCGGCTGGCGGCTTGTGTGGAGTAATGCACGCTCGGCGGCTTGTGTGACGTTATGCGCAGAACGGGGGTGGGGGGCGCTCATAACGTCTGCGGTGTCCGGAGAACGAAGAGAAACGCCGGGCACCGACTCAACGGAGGAAACTCGTGCGTACCATTGGCAAGCTGCTCGCTGGCACCATTCTCGCCGGCGTCGTGGCGACGGGGGTTGCCGTCGCGCCGGCCGCTTCGGCGTCGGCCGCTACTACGGTTTCGGCTGCTCAGGCCGGGTCGAGCTGGGACCGCTTCGAGCGTGGGGACGGGCGTTTCGACTACCGCTGGGGCAAGAGCGGTGGCCGCTACTGGCTCGACTTCAAGATCTGGGACCGCGACCGCGACGACCGTGACTACAGCTTCTTCGACGTCTACTACAAGAACGACGGCAAGTGGTTCTTCTACAAGCGCTACAGCTCCAAGAGCTTCCTGAGCAAGCACATCGTCTTCGGTAAGCACGTCGACGATTTCCGTGTCCGCGGGGGTTACGGCCACGGGAACAAGTTCGGCTGGGGCGGCTGGCACTTCCGTTAATCTCCGATAAACGGCCCGGACCTGAATAGGTCCGGGCCGTTTTCATTTGTTCAGATCAGCTGTCCTGTTTCCAGTCGGTGCAGAAGCTGTAGCCGTTGAAACGCGCGCAGGCGCGCATCCAGTAGCCCTTGTGCAACTGGTCGTTGGAGAACTGGGAGCTGAACGGGCCGCACTGGGTCCAGTTCACCTTGTCCTTCGAGCGGTCGATCCAGGTCTGGTCGCCGGAGCGGTAGCCGGAGCGGATCGCGGCGAACGAGTGATCGCTGATGCGGTGGTTGACCAGCGCGACCTTGACGGTGCGGCCGCTGACGGTGGCGGTCCGGCTGGCGATGTCGTGGTGCGCGATGCCGTTTCCGGGCCAGCTGCCGCAGTTGGTGTCGGCGGCGGCGGGGCCGGAGACGGTGATTATGGGGATTGCCGTGAAGGCGGCGACGATGACGGCTCCCGTACGCCAGGTCACTTTGGGCATGTGGAACTCCTCCCGATTTTTTTGCTGCGTTTTCCCCCGGGGTGCTAAAAGGACTTTTGCTGTCGGGAGGGGTACTTGTCCATCCACTCTGGGCAACATGGCGCAATGGAGCAAAAGGTCCAGTTGGGCTGATCATCGACAAATTCGGAGGTGTGATCATGCAGGCACTGGTGTACGAGGGCCCCCGGGAGGTCGTCGTCCAGGAAGTTCCAGACGCTCGCATCGAACGCCCGACCGATGTCTTGGTGCGCGTCACCACCGCCAACATCTGCGGCTCCGACCTGCACATGTACGAGGGCCGTACCAGCATGGAGACCGGCCGGGTGCTGGGCCACGAGAACCTCGGAGAGGTCATCGAGATCGGGTCGGCGGTCGACCGGATCACGGTGGGCGACATGGTGTGCCTGCCGTTCAACATCGCCTGCGGGCACTGCAAGAACTGCGAGACCGGGTTCACCGGCTTCTGCCTCACCGTCAACCCCGGCGTGGCGGGGGCCGCCTACGGCTACGCCGGCATGGGGCCCTTCGCGGGCGGGCAGGCCGAGCTGCTGCGGGTGCCGTACGGCGACTTCAACTGCCTGCGGCTGCCCGACGACGCGCGGGAGAAGGAGAACGACTACGTGATGTTGTCGGACATCTTCCCCACCGGGTGGCACGCCACCGAACTGGCGGGGTTGCGTCCGGGCGAGTCCGTGGTCGTGTACGGCGCGGGGCCCGTCGGGCAGATGGCGGCCTACTCCGCCCTGCTCAAGGGCGCGAGCAAGGTCATGATCGTCGACCGGCAGGCCGACCGGCTCAAGGTGGCCGAGAAGATCGGCTGCATCCCGATCGACGACTCCCAGGGTTCGGCGGTGGACCAGGTGCTCGACCTCACCGCGGGCGAGGGGGCCGACCGGGGCTGCGAGTGCGTGGGCTACCAGGCGCACGACCCGCAGGGCGACGAGCACTCCGACGCGGCGCTGAACAGCGTCGTCAGGTCGGTACGGCCCACCGGTGGCATCGGCGTCGTCGGGCTGTTCCTGCCGGACGACCCGGGCAACGCCGACGAGGCCGCACGGACCGGGAAGATCCCGTTCGACATGGGCCACTTCTGGTTCAAGGGCCAGACGATGGGGACCGGCCAGGCGAACGTGAAGGCGTACAACCGGCGGTTGCGCAACCTCATCCACACCGGCAGGGCGCGGCCGTCGTTCATCGTCTCGCACGAACTGCCGCTCAGCGAGGGGCCCGAGGGCTACCGCCACTTCGACGCCCGCGACGAGGGCTGGACGAAGGTGGTCTTGCATCCGGGCAGCTAGAGGTCGAGGCGGAGGGCGTGGCGGGCGGTCGCCGCGCCCTCCTCGCCACCCGTCGATGAAGGGCCTGAGGAGCACCCGTATGAGCCATGATCTCGAACTCGTGAAGCGGGCCAACGCCTCCGGCGGGATCCCCGTCGTGTTCGTCCACGGACTGTGGCTGTTGCCGAGCAGCTGGGACCGGTGGGCGGGGGTGTTCGCCGGCGCCGGGTTCGCGCCGGTCACCGCGGGCTGGCCGGACGACCCGGACACCGTCGAGGAGGCCCGCGAGCACCCGGAGGTCTTCGCCGACAAGACCGTCGGACAGGTCGCCGAACACTACGCCGATCTGATCGGCCGGCTCGACCGCAGGCCCGTGGTCGTCGGGCACTCGTTCGGCGGGCTGCTCACCCAGATCCTGGCCGGACGCGGGCTCTCCGTCGCATCGGTGGCGATCGACCCGGCGCCGTTCCAGGGTGTGCTGCCGCTGCCGTTCTCGACGCTGCGGGCCGCCGCGCCGGTGCTGGGGAACCCGGCGAACCGGCACCGGGCCGTGCCGCTGACCTTCGAGCAGTTCCAGTACGCCTTCGCGAACGCCGTCACGGAAGAGGAGGCAAGGGAGCTGTTCGAGGAGTTCGCCGTCGCGGCCCCGGGCGCGCCGCTGTTCCAGGCGGCGGTGGCCAACGTGAATCCGCGCAGCGAGGTCAAGGTCGACAGCCTGGCCGACGACCGGGGGCCGCTGCTGATCATTTCGGGCGAGCAGGACCACACGGCTCCGTGGGCGATCGCGTACGCGTCGTACAAGATCCAGGAGCGGAACGAGCACCACGTCACCGAGATCGTCGAGATCCCGAACCGGGGGCACTCGCTCACCATCGACTCCGGCTGGCGTGAGGTTTGTGACACCGCGTTGAACTTCGTGCAGCGCTTCGTGTAAACAGCTGACCGATCGGACAGTTCTGTCCGATCGGTCAGTTATCGTGGTGACATGACCCGATCCGCGACCTCGATGCGTGCCGACATCCTGGAATCCGCCCTGCGCCTGTTCGCCGCGCACGGCTTCCGGGGCACGTCGCTGCAGGACATCGCGTCGGATGTGGGCTGCTCAAAGGCGTCCTTGCTCTACCACTTCACGAACAAGGACGCGATCCTCAGCGAGCTCTTCGCCCCCATCGGGCAGGAGTTCGAGACGCTGCTCCAGCGGCTGGCCCCCCTCCAGGGCGAGGAGGCCGCTCGGGCCGCCGTCGCCGGTGTGGTGGACATGTCGCTGCGCTTCCGCCGCCAGGTCAAGATCCTGTTGCTCGACGTCGACGCCCTGCTCGACCATCCCGAACTCCCCTGCGTCGACGACGTGACCGAGGCGCTGGTCGACGCGATGGTCGGGCGGGCGCCCGAGCAGGAGCCCAGGGTGGCGGGCTGGATGGCGCTGCTGGGGATCTTCCTGACGACGGCCCGGGGGGTCGCGATCCCCGACGAGACCATGCGCGCGGAGCTCACCGATGGAGCGTTCCGCACGCTCGGCCTGTCCTCTTAGAAGAGAGCTTTCATGGCGACCTTGCTCTACCGGCTCGGCCGGTTCTCCTTCCGCAACCGGGGGCGGGTGGTGGCCGTCTGGGTGCTGCTGCTCGCCCTGATGGGGGCCGGCGCGGCCCTGTTCCTCGGGCCGTCGAGTGACAAGTTCAGCATGCCGGGCACCGAGTCCCAGCGCGCCCTCGACGCCCTGGCCCGCGACTTCCCCCAGGCCAGCGGGGCCACCGGCACGATCGTGATCGCGGCGCCCGAGGGCGCCAAGCTCGACCCGGCCGCCGTGGCGCCCGTGGTCAAGGAGGCCGCGTCGGTGCCCGGCGTGGTCGCCGCCGTCGACCCCTTCCAGGCGCGGTCGGTCTCCCCCGACGGCCGCTACGCCCTGATCACCGTGCAGTTCTCCGGCACGGCCGAAGACCTGAGCGACGAGTCGCGCGACGCCTACCTGAAGGTCGGCGACGGCGTCACCGGCATGCGGATCGAGCACGGCGGGGACGTGCTGCGGGCCGCCCCCGAGGTCGGCGGGTCGGAGGCGATCGGCGTGCTGATCGCCGCCGTCGTGCTGATCATCACGCTGGGTTCGCTGGTCGCGGCCGGGATGACGCTGCTCAACGCGCTCGTCGGAGTGGGCGTCGGCATGGGCGGCCTGTACGCCCTCAGCGGCGTCGTCGAACTGACCTCGGTCACCCCCGTCCTCGCCCTCATGCTGGGCCTGGCCGTCGGCATCGACTACTCGCTCTTCATCACCTCCCGCTACCGCCAGTTCCTCACCGAGGGGCTCGACCGCGAGGAGGCCGCGGGCCGCGCCACCGGCACCGCCGGTTCGGCCGTCGTGTTCGCCGGGGCGACCGTCGTCATCGCGCTGGCGGGCCTGTTCGTGGCCGGCATCCCGTTCCTGACCGTCATGGGTCTGGCCGCCGCCGGGACCGTCGCCGTGGCCGTGCTCGTCGCGATCACCCTGCTGCCCGCGATCCTCGCGTTCGCCGGCGAGAAGGTGCTGCCGCGCAGGCAGCGGACCGGCGAGGCCGTCGCCAAGGAGGGCTTCGGCTACACCTGGGGCCGCTTCGTCACCAAGCTCGGCATCCCGATCCTGCTGGTCGGCATCGCCGGCCTCGGCGCACTCGCCCTGCCCGCCCAGGACCTGCGGCTGGCCCTGCCCGACACCGGTTCCGCCGCCCCCGGCAGCCCGGCGCGCGACGCCTACGACCTGACCAGCGAAGGGTTCGGCGAGGGCTTCAACTCGCGGCTGATCGCCGTGGTCACCACCAAGGACGCCGCGACCACCACCGCCCTGGCGGGGCAGGCCGCTCAGATGATCATGCAGGTGCCCGGCGTGCTGGCGGCCACCCCGCCGCAGCCGAACGCCGACGGCACCACCGCCCTGGTCGCGATCATCCCCAAGAACGGCCCGACCTCGGCCGAGACCGAGCAGGCCGTGCACGACATCCGGGCCAAGCTCGCCACCATCTCCGGCGCGGAGATCGCGGTGACCGGCGCGACCGCCCTCGGCATCGACGTCTCCGACAAGCTCGGCGAGGCCATGCCGACCTACCTGCTGCTCGTCGTGGGCCTGTCGGTGCTGCTGCTGATGCTGGTCTTCCGCTCGATCCTGGTGCCGATCAAGGCCGCGCTCGGCTTCCTGCTGACGGTCGGGTCGACGTTCGGCATCACCGTGGCGATCTTCCAGGAGGGCCACCTCGCCGACCTGCTCGGCGTCGAGCAGCCCGGCCCGCTGGTCAGCTTCCTGCCGATCCTGCTGATCGGCATCCTGTTCGGGCTCGCCATGGACTACGAGGTGTTCCTCGTCTCCCGCATGCGGGAGGACTTCGTGCACGGCGACACCCCGCGCCAGGCGACCATCAACGGCATGGGCCACAACGCCCGCGTCGTCACCGCCGCCGCGCTGATCATGACCTCGGTGTTCGGCGGATTCGTGTTCATGGACGACCCGATCATCAAGTCGATGGGCTTCGCCCTCGCGATCGGCGTGCTGATCGACGCGTTCGTGGTGCGGATGACGCTGGTGCCAGCCGTCATGTCGATGCTGGGCCGGGCCGCCTGGTGGCTCCCCCGCTGGCTCGACAAGATCCTGCCCGACCTCGACGTCGAGGGCGAGAAGCTGCGCCACCACCTGGCCAAGCCGGTCGAGCGCGAGGTCACCCCGGTGTGACCAGGCCGCTCTCATAGGCCTGTACGACCAACTGGGCGCGGTCCCTGGCCAGCAGCTTGGCCATGATCCGGCTCACGTGGGTCTTCACGGTGGCGTGGGAGATGACGAGGTCACCCGCGATCTCCTCGTTGGACATCCCGGTCGCCACCAGCCGCAACACCTCTCGCTCCCGGTCGGTCAGCCTGGCCAGGCCGGGGGCGGGGGTAGGACGGGGCGGGGTGGCGACGTACTCCTCGATGAGGCGTTTCGTCACGGCGGGGGAGAGCAGGGCGTCTCCCCTGGCGGCCACCCTGACCGACTGGAGCAGGTCGGCGGGTTCGATGTCCTTCACCAGGAAGCCGCTGGCCCCGGCGCGGAGGGCGGCGAAGACGTACTCGTCGAGGGCGTAGTTGGTCAGGATCACGACCTTCAGGTCGGCCAGCTCGGCGTCGGCGCCGATTCTGCGGGTCGCCTGGATGCCGTCCATCAGGGGCATCCGCACGTCGAGCAGCGCCACATCGGGCTTCAGCGCCCGGCACAGCTGCACGGCCTCGCCGCCGTTGCCCGCCTCCCCCACGACCGTGATGTCGTCGGCCAGTTCCAGCAGGGCGCGGAAACCGGCTCTGATCAGCGGCTGGTCGTCGGCCAGCAGGACCCGGATCATCGGGGGAGCTCCGCCCGTACGAGAAACCCGCCGGACGCCCGGGGCCCGGCCTCCAGCGAGCCGCCGACGGCCACGGCCCGTTCGCGCATGCCGATCAGGCCCATGCCCGGTTCGGTGTCGCCCGGGGTGCCGTCGTCGGCGATCGTCAGCACGACGCGGCTGGTTTCATGTGAAACCGTGAGAGTGATCGTGGCGGGCCCCGCGTGCCGCAGCACGTTGGTGAAGGCCTCCTGCGCGATCCGGTACGCCGCCCGGTCGGCTTCCGGCCGTAGGTCCACCGGCTCTCCCGTCACCGTCGACTCCACCGACAGGCCGACCGCCTCGGCCCGCTCGACCAGCCGGGGCAGCTGGGCCAGCCCGGACGACGGGCTCCCGGGCTGCCGCAGCACCCCCAGGGTCGACCGCAGTTCCCGCATCGCGTCGTGGCCCGACTCCTTGATCGCCAGCAGGCTGGCGCGCGTCTGCGCGGGATCGCGGTCGAGCATCTCCAGCGCCACCGAGGTCTGCACGCTGATCACTGAGATCGTGTGCGTCAGCGCGTCGTGGAGTTCCTGGGCGATCCACAGGCGTTCCTCGCCGGCCCGGCGCAACGCCGCCTCCTCCTTGGTGCGTTCGGCCTCGGCCGCCCGGTGCTCCACCTCGTCGAGATAGGCGCGGCGACCGCGGGTGACCTCACCGAGCACGAACACGGCCACCAGCCAGCCGCTCAGCAGGCTCAGCCCGCCCGGCTCGGGGTCGGTGGCCGACAGCCCGACGACCACGCCGATCCCGGCGGCCAGCGCCACGACCAGCGCGGCGGCCAGCCTGCGGCGGCCGACACTGGCGGCGGTGTAGACGACGATCAGGGCGGGCGCGGCGGCGAACACCCCCGGATACTGGAAGCCGTAGTAGACGACCGCGCACGCCACGGCCGTCCATCCGGCCGCCAGGGGAGCGGTCCGCCGCCAGACCAGCGCCGCCGACGAGACCAGGATCAGCGTCAGGCCGAGCGGGTCGATCGGCCGCTCGACCAGCCCCGAGCTGGACAGCCGGCCGTAGGTCCCGGCCACGCCCAGCGTCAGCACGAGCAGGGCGAGGACGGTGTCGTTCTTCCAGGGCACCACGTCTGTCACGGTAGGTCAGAACCGGGAGGCGGGCGTACATCCCGGGATGTACTTCGCATGCCCATCCACGGTCTGACGAGACGCGCTCGGGGAGCGGCCAGCATCGGCGTCCATGAGATGGACACTGAGGATCACCTCGGCGCTGCACCTGGCGGGGGTGCTCGGCCAGGCGCTGCTGGCCGGGCTGTTCGTGACCGGCGACGCCGACCTGCTGAGCTCGCACGAGGGCAACGCCGGAGTCACCCACTCGCTGCTGTACGTGCAGCTCGTGGTGGCTTTCCTCTTCTGGCGGCGGCGCCGGGTGGCGTGGCCGCTGTGGGCGACGGCCGGGCTGGTGGCGGCCGAGACGCTGCAGATCTGGGCGGGCATCGAGCGCAACCTGGGCGTGCACTTCCCGCTCGGGATGGCGATCTTCGGCGGATCGGCGGTCGTGACGCTGGCCCTGTGGAAGGTGACCCGATGATCTCCCGGCGCGGATTCCTCGGCCTGCTGCTGGCGGCCGGCTGCGGTGCGGAGGTCTCCGGCGAACGGCTGACGAGCAGGCTCCCACTGCCCCCGAAGTTCACCCGGCCGCTGGTGCTGCCGAAGACGGCGCGGCCCACGAGCCCCGGCCGGTACGTCGTCACCCAGCGCCCCGCCCGCATGGAGATCATCCCCGGGACCACCACGGAGATCTGGGGCTACGACGGCGCCTTCCCCGGCCCGACCTTCGACCTCAGGCGGGGTGAGCAGGCCGTGGTGACGATCAACAACGACCTGACCGTGCCCACCTCCACGCACCTGCACGGCGGCGTCACCCCGGCCGACTCCGACGGCCATCCCCTGGACCTGGTCGTGGGCACCACCCGGCCGCACCACGGCGGATCGACGCTGCACCACCGGACCAGGGACTACGTGTACCCGCTCGACCAGCAGGCCGCCACGCTCTGGTACCACGATCACCGGATGGACTTCACCGGCCCGCAGGTCTACCGGGGGCTGGCGGGGTTCTTCCTGATCAGGGACGACGAGGAGGACGCCCTGCCGCTGCCGAGGGGCGACCGGGAACTGCCGCTGATGATCTGCGACCGGTCGTTCGAGGCCGACGGCTCGTTCCGCTATCCGGCGCTCGACCCCACGCTGCTGTTCCGCCACGGGGTGCGGCGGGAGTTCATGGAGGGCGTCGAGGGGGATGTCGTGCTGGTCAACGGGGTGCCGTGGCCGTACGTGGAGGTGGCGGCGGTCAGCTGTCGGCTGCGGCTGCTGAACGCCTCCAACGCCCGGCGCTATCGGCTGGCCCTGCGGCCCGGCGGTTCGTTCACCCAGATCGGCAGCGACCAAGGGCTGCTGGAACGGCCGCTGACCCGGGAGACGATCACCATCGCTCCGGGTGAGCGCTATGACGTGATCGTCGACTTCGCCCGCTATCCCGTCGGTTCGCACGTCACGCTGACCGACCTGCTCGGCGGCGACGTGATGCGGTTCGTCGTGACGCGCAGGGCCCGCGACGACAGCCGCGTGCCGTCGAAGCTCGCGCGTCCACAGCCTGTGGACAACCCCGTCGCCCGCCGGACGTTCGACTTCCGCGTCAAGGAGTCGACCTGGACGATCAACGGCAGCCCCTACCTGCCCGGACGGTCCATCGCCGCGCCACGGCTGGGCACGACCGAGATCTGGCGGTTCGCGAGCGACTTCCACCATCCCGTCCATGTGCACCTGGGCCGCTTCAAGGTGCTCGGCCGCGAGGAGCAGGGCTGGAAGGACACGGTCGACGTGCGGCCCTACGAGACCGTCGAGGTGGCCGTCCGGTTCGACGGTTACCGTGGGCGATACATGCTGCACTGTCACAACCTGGAACACGAGGACATGGCCATGATGGCGGACTTTGACGTTGTCTAGGTTGATCACGGACAGTCACAGCGAGCACATTGAGTCGTGATCAAACACCTCGTCATCGCGACCCTCGCCGCCCTCGCCCCGGCCCTCCCGGCTTCGGCCGACCCCATTCCCGGCCACGCGCTCAGCTTCCACAACGAGGCCCGCGCCTTCCACGGCACCGGCCCGGTCGAATGGGACGCCGCCCTCCGCGAGGACGCCAGGTGGCATGCCCGGACCTGCTCGTTCGCGCCCTCCGACCACGACGGCCGCTACGGCGAGAACCTCTACGTCACCACCCGCCAGGCCGACGACGCGACCGTCCTGCGCGACGCCGTCGTGTCGTGGGCGTCCGAGGCCGCCAAGTTCGACGTGCGGAACCACCGCTACGCCCAGGACATCGGCCACTACATCCAGGCCATCGGGGCGAAGACCGGACGGCTGGGGATCGCCATCGCCGACTGCCCGGCGGGCACGATCTTCGGCGCGCCGACCAAGTTCGTGGTGGCCCGCTACCAGGGTGCGGTCAACTCCGCCTCCTGATGATTGATCGCCGGATGCGCCGCGACTACGACTTGATCCCATGATCAAATACTTCGTGGTCGCGGCGGCCCTGGCCGCCATCCCGGCCCCGGCCTTCGCGGAGACCGTCAAGGACGCCGCCCTGGCCAGCCACAACACGGCCCGCGCGCAGTACGGCGCCCGCCCGCTGGTCTGGAACGCGAGCATCCTGCCCGCCACCCAGACCTGGGCGAACGCCTGCCGGTTCCAGCACTCGAACCCGGCCGGCCAGTACGGCGAGAACCTCTACGCCTCCACCAAGGTCGCCGACGACGCGACGATCGTCCGGGACGCGGTGAAGGCCTGGATGGACGAGGCCAGGTACTACGACTACAACAAGCCCGGCTTCTCGGCGGCGACCGGTCACTTCACGCAGGTGGTCTGGAAGTCGTCGACGGGCCTGGCCGTGGCGGTCGGGTCGTGCCCGGCCAACACGATCTTCCCGAGGGCGTCGAAGTACGTCGTCGCCCGCTACACCCCGCCGGGCAACTGGGGCGGCCAGTACGCCCAGAACGTCGGCCGTCCGGTCTAGCGGATCTTCTCCACCACCTCGGCGACCCCGTCGGCCAGCCGGCGGGCGGCGTCGACGTGGTGGGCGGTCCACACGATTCTGACCCCGGTCGCCGTCGCCCTGCCGTCGTCGTCGCTGAGGTCGCGGCTCACGGCGGCGATCAGGCGGGCCTCGGCGGCCTGGTCGTAGGGCAGGCGTCCGGGGGCCGGCGCCTCGCGGCCGAGGGCCTGGCCGGCCCGTTCGAACCAGGTGGCCACCGGGTCGGCGGCCGTGACGATCTCCGTCTGGGCCGCGCTGCGGTCGCGGTCGACGACGCCGTCGTCGCGGCTCCACAGGTCGACGATGGCCTCCGCGCTGTACTGGAGCACGGTCACGCTCGCGACCAGCGATGACGCGTCCGACAGGTGCAGCCGCTTGGTGCCGCGTTCGGCCAGGTAGCCGCGGAACGCGTCGTCGAGCCGCTGCATCGCCGCCAGCGCCTGCGATCGCGCTTCGTTCGGAAAGGGCGAGGCCGCCGACACGTCGCAGCGGGTGACCCCGAACTCGACGGCGTCGCGGAAGTAGCGCGCGTTGTCGGCGAAGGCCTCGTCCAGAGACCGGCCCAGGGCCGCCCGCGCGCCGCGCGGCCAGAACAGCGCCCCGGCGAGCAGGCTGACCGAACAGCCGACCGCGATGTCCTCCAGGCGGATCAGGCCGGTCCGCCAGCCGGTGGGCGCGGCGATCTCGAACAGGATCAGCAGGAGCACGGTGAACCCCGCCTGACCGGACATGAAGGAGAGCACGGTCGGCGCGAGCCCGGCGATCAGGATCGTGATCGGCAGCAGGATCCACAGGAAGATCGTGTGCCCGTGCACGGCCCACAGGACGAAGGCCCCGATGGCGAACCCGATGGCCGTCCCGGCCAGCGCGTGCAGGGCGCTCTGCCCGGTCGTCACCGCGTTCGAGCGCAGCACGACCAGCGTGCCGAGCACCACCCAGAACGAGTGCTCCACCCCGATCACGGTCGCGACCAGCACCGAGAGGCTGAGCGCGACGGCGCCCCTGATGCTGTTGCGCAGCCACACCGAGTGGCGTTCGGCGTGCGCGGAGACCCGGGCGCGGGCCGACGACAGTCGGGTCGAGAACCCGGCGGGCTGCCGGCCGAGGAACCGGTCGCGCCACGACCGGGCCTCGGCGGCCGTCGCGATCTCCACGTTCGCCGCGATGGCGGAGATCGCGAAGCTGATCTCCTGGGCCCGGAACGAGGGTTCGAGCGAGGCCACGAACGCGGCCGCGTCGCCGGTCACCTGCGCGCCGGTGACCTCGCGCTCCATCGCCTGCCGGGCCTCCAGCAGGCGCCGGGTCTCGCTGTCGAGCCGCTCGGCGCGGCCGGTCGAGTCGAGCAGTTCGGCGGCCCGTTCGAGCACCTCGGCGGCGGCCGTCTCGACCGCGCAGACCGCCGGGTCGATCGGACCGGGCCCGCTCTCGAAGGGCTCCCGCCGCAGCACCGAGTGCAGCCAGACCACCTGACCGGCCAGGCGCACCTCGGCCCGGCCCGTCGTGGTCAGCCCGGCCGGGCGGTAGGGCGTGTCCCAGAAGGTGGACTTCATCTCCTGTACGGCCTCGTCGCCCTCCTCGGCGAGGGCGCGCAGCGGCGGGTTGCGGCTCAGCGGGAGCCCGCCGGAGACGCACTCCACCTCCAGCTTGATCCGTTCGGCCAGCAGCGTGAGGGCGCGGGCGATCTTCGGCCGCAGCGGGTCGCGGGTGGGCGCGGGCCACAGCAGCACGATCGCCGCCATCGACGCCGCTCCGACCAGCCACCAGCCGTAGAGGCGGTCGTCCAGAGAGGACAGCGGGGCCGGGATCGTCACCGGCAGCACGAAGGAGACCAGCAGCGCCGTCGACGCCCCGGCCAGCACCGAGCTGACCACCCCGGAGAACAGGATCAGGAACGTCACCGCCACCGTCGTCAGCACGGCCGTCACCACCGCGTGGGAGGCGAGGGTGCCGACGGCGATCAGCACGGTGCCGGCCAGCACCAGCCAGAACTGCGCGGTCAGCCGGTCGCGGGTGGAACCGCTGAAGTCGACCATCAGCAGCAGGGCGAACGAGCCGAACGAGGCGTACATCGACATCACCGGGTTGCCGACGACGAGGTCGGAGAACGCGAACGCGGCCGGCATGATCACCGCCGCGCGGGCGCCCTTGCGGACCGTGTTCAGCTCCGGGTCCCGCTCTCTGATCCACCGCAGGATGCTGGTCATATGGCGCATTCTGCGACGTCAGAGGCGGTTCGCCGGGGATCTTTACGTTGCGATTGACAGATCATCATCGGCCCGACAAGGATGCATGTCGCGTGGAATTCAGGGTGCTCGGGCCGCTTTCGGTGACTCGTGACGGTGCGACCACGCCCGTCACCGGTGCGCCGAAATATCTGCTGCTGCTGGCCGCGCTGCTGTCGAAGGCGGGCCGTCCGGTCACGGTCGACTGGCTCATCGCGGCCGTCTGGGGCGACCGTCCCCCGGCCTCGGCCCGGCGCAACGTCCAGCTCTACGTCCATCAGCTGCGCCGCGCGTTCGGCGCCGACCTCGTGGCCGGGCGGCCCGGCGGCGGCTACATGATCCTCCCGGCCGACCTCGACGCGGCCAGGTTCGACGGGCTGGCCGGGCAGGGCGCCGAGGCGCTGCGGGCGGGCGAGCTGGAACGCGCCCGCGACCTGCTGAAAGAGGCGCTCGGGCGGTGGCGGGGGCCCGCGTACGCCGAGTTCCTCGACGCGCCGCCGGTCGCCGAGGAGGCCCGGCGGCTGGAGGAGGCCCGCCTGGCGGCGGCCGAGCAGCTGGCCGAGGCGGAGCTCGGGCTGGGCCGACCCGCCGAGGTCGTCGCCGAGCTGACCGCGCTGACCAGGGAACACCCGTTCCGGGAGAGCCTGCGCGGGCAGCTCATGCTGGCCCTCTACCGGTCGGGGCGGCAGGCCGAGGCGCTGGAGGTGTTCCGGGAGACCCGCGAGCAGCTCGACGGCCAGCTCGGCATCGAGCCGGGTCCGGCGTTGCGGCGGCTGCACGAGGCCATGCTCCGGGGCGACGACGACCTGCTGCCCCAGGCGGGGGTCCACCGTCCGGTGTCGGACGTGTGCCCGTACCGGGGACTGACGGCCTTCCAGCCGGAAGACCGGCAGTGGTTCTTCGGACGGTCGGAGCCGGCCGCCCGCCTGCGCGAGCTCGTCGAGACCCGGCCGGTGGTGGGCGTCTACGGCGCGTCGGGGAGCGGCAAGTCGTCGCTGCTGCGGGCCGGGCTGCTCGGGAGCTGGCCGGGGGAGGCGCTGATCATGACGCCGGGGGCCTTCCCGATGGAGAGCCTGGAGAAGATCGGCGACGAGGAGCTGGTCGTGGTCGACCAGTTCGAGGAGGTCTTCACCCTCTGCGCCGACGAGGAGGAGCGCCGCGCGTTCGTGGCCGCCCTGCTCGACCTCGACGCGCGCCTGGTGCTGGGGGTGCGGGCCGACTTCCTCGCCCACCTGACCCGGTTCCCCGGCCTGGCCGACGCGATCGGCACGGCCCAGCTCCTCGTCGGCCCGCTGCCGCCCTCAGGACTGCGCGAGATCGTCACCGGCCCGGCCGAGCTCGCCGGGCTGTCGGTCGACCCCGACCTCCCGGCCACGCTGGTCGCCGACGCGGCGGGGGAACCCGGCAGCCTGCCCCTCGTCTCGCACGCCCTGATGGAGACTTGGCGCAACCGCGAGGGCGCCCGGCTCACGCTGGCCGGATATCAGGCGGCGGGCGGGGTGCGGGGGGCCATCGCGCAGAGCGCCGAACGCGTCTTCGGCGAGCTCTCCCCCGCCGAACAGGACGCCGCCCGCCGCATCTTCCTGCGGCTGACCGCCCTCGGCGACGGCACCGAGGACACCCGGCGGCCGATCGTCCGGGAGGAGCTGACCGGGGTGGCCGGGCCCGAGGTGGTCGCCCGGGTGCTCGACCGGCTGGCCGCCGCCCGGCTGGTCGTGCTGTCCGAGGGGAGCGTGGACGTCGCCCACGAGGCCCTGATCCGCGCCTGGCCCCGATTACACGGCTGGCTCACCGACGACCGCGAGAGCCTGTTCGTCCACCGCCGCCTCACCGACGCCGCCCAGACCTGGGCCGACCTCGGCCGCGACCCGGGGGCTCTCTACCGAGGCGTACGCCTCCTCGCCGCCCGCGCCTGGGCGGGCGATCACCCGCAGGAGCTCAACGACGTCGAGACGGCGTTCCTGACCGCCAGCCACGACCAGGAGCGGCGCGGGACCAGACGGCTGCACCGCCTGCTCGCGGCGCTGGCGGTGCTCTTCCTGCTCGCGGTGACCGGCGGCGTGGTGGCGCTCGAAGAGGCCGCCGAAGCCGGGTTCCAGCAGCTCACCGCGACCGCCCGCCAGGTCTCGCTGCTGGCCCGGTCGCTGCTGGCCACCGATCCCGACCTCGCGGGGCTGCTGGCGGTGGCGGCGTACCGGCTGAATCCCGAGGCCGAGACCAGGGGCGGCCTGGAGAGCGTGGCGGCGGCGGCCCGGCGGCGGATCGAGCTGAACGCCGAAGGCCCGGCGATCTTCGGGGTCGCCTTCAGCCCCGACGGTTCCCGGCTGGCGGCGGCGGGGGAGGACGGCTCGATCACCCTGTGGAACCCGCGCACCAAGGCGCGGATCGCCCGGTTCGCCGAACCCGGCGGCGGCCACGGCCGGGCGGTCGCGTTCAGCCGCGACGGACGGTTCCTCGCCTCGATCGTGCGCTCCCCCGCCCTGGGGGCCTCACCGGGCGTCGTCGTGGTGCGCGACCTGACGACCGGCGCGGAGGTCCGCCGCCTCGAACGCGCCCACCTGACCGACGCGCTCGCCTTCGACGGCGACCGGCTCGCCTTCGCCGACGGAACCGGCGTGGAGCTGGCCGGGGACACGCCTCGGATCCTCAAGGGCCACCAGACCGAGATCGCCGCCCTGGCGTTCAGCCCCGACGGCAAGGTGCTGGTCAGCGGCGCCGACCACCCGATCGTCTGGGACGTCGCGTCGGGGGAGCGGGTCGGCAGGCTCGACGTCGAGAACGTCCACCGCCTGGGCTTCGACGCCGAGACCGGCGTCCTCGCGAGCGGCTCCGCCCACTCGGGGGTGAGCCTCTGGCGGGTCGGCGCCACCGGGATCACTCCCCTGGCGAGCCTGCCGAAACGCTCGCCCTACACCTGGGACATGTCGGCCCCCGCGAAGGGCCGGATCGCCGTCGCCGACGAAGACGGCCTGATCACCGTCTGGGACCTGACCCGCCACGAGGCCGTCGCCACCTACCAGGACCGCAGCCGCACCGAAGCGCTCTCCATGGCGATGAGCGCCGACGGCGCCCTCCTGGCGTCCGCCGGCCTGGGCCGCACGATCGTGGTCAGGCAGCACCCGATCCCCCCGTTCACCGGCCACAGCGCGGCGGTCAACGACATCGAGGCGAGCCCCGACGGCCGCCTGATCGCCTCCGTGAGCAGCGACGCCACGGTCCGCCTGTGGGACGCCGCCGGCGCCCCGATCGCCACCCTGGCCGACCACCCCGACCACGTGAGGGCCGTCGCCTTCAGCCCCGACGGCCGGTCGCTGGCCTCGGTCACCCGCAGCCACACCCTGACCCTGTGGGACCTGAAGAGCCGCAAGAAGACCGCCACCACGACCTACCCGGGCCTCGGCGCCTCCACCGACGTCGCCTTCCAGCCCGGCGGCCGGCACGTCGCCGCCACCGCCCTGGGCCGCTTCCGGTGGCAGGTCGACGGCCTGGAAGAGGCGCCGCTCCCGGGCCAGCTGGCCTCGGCCCTGGCCTTCAGCCCGGCTGCTCCCCTGCTGGCCTCCTCCGGCCCGGCCGGTGACCTGCTGGTCTGGGACCTCGCCGCCGACAGGGAGGTGCGCAGCCTCCGCACTCATCAGGGCTCGATCCTGGACGTCGCCTTCAGCCCCGACGGGACGACCATCGCCACGGCCGGCGCCGACCACACGATCAGGCTGTGGGACAGCGCGACCGGCCGGGAGAGGGGCGCCGCCCTGATCGGCCACACCGCCCCCGTCCAGGTCCTCGCCTTCGGCCGCGAAGGGAGGACCCTCGCCTCGGCCGGCGACGACCACACGGTGATCGTGTGGGACGTGGCCTCGAGGACGGTGACCACCCGCCTGACCGGCCACACCGCCCCGATCCGGGGCCTGGCCTTCACCGCCACGGGCGAGCTCGTCTCCGGGGGAGAGGACGGGCGGATCGTCCGATGGTCGCTGCGCCCCGAGGCGCTGGCCGCGACGCTGTGCCGGGAGATCGGCCGCGACCTCACCCGGGAGGAGTGGGACAGGCACATCCCTGCGCTGGACTACCGGCCGACGTGCGGGTGAGCGCTCAGGCCGGCTCTTCGGCCCAGGCCAGGACGACGAACGGCTCGCGGCACGAGGGATGATGGAGACGCCTGGTCGTCACGCGGTAGCGCGACTCCTCGACGTCGAGGATCCCGATCTCCTGCGTGATCGTCAGCAGCAGCCCGTGACACGGGCCACCGATGCAGATCGCGTTGGGCTGGGGTTTCATAGTCACATTGAGACTACGCTGTCCTCTGTGAACAACTCCGAGTGGGTGGTCCTCTGCCTCCTCGCGCACGAACCCGCCCACGGTTTCGCCCTCGCCCGCCTCACCGCGCCCGAGGGACCGATCGGCCGGGTGCTGCCCATCCCGCGGCCTCTCGTCTACCGCGCCCTCGACGGGCTGGTGGCCCGCGGCCTGGCCGAACAGGCCGGCGTCGAGCCCGGCAGGGGGCCGGCCCGCCGGCCGTTCCGCGTCACCCCCGCCGGGGCGGCCCGCGCCGCCGAGTGGCTGGTCACGCCGGTGAGCCGGATCAGGGAGATCAGAACCGAGTTCCTGGTGAAGCTCGCGTTGCTCCAGTGGGCCGGAACGGACCCCCGGAACCTACTCGACGCCCAGGCCGAAACATTGCGGCCCATCGTGGCACACCTCCTTGGCCTGCGGGAATCCGCCCAGGGCCTGGAACAGGCCGTAGCGGCGTGGCGATATGAGACGGCCGTAGCAGCCCTGAAACTTGCGGAGTCCACTGCCGAGTAGTCAGATGGTGACTACGTCTAGCAGGAAGGGAACCGACGCTGATGACGGTCGCCCTGGAAAAGAGCGTTCAGGACTTCATCTCGACTCCACGCCAGTTGTTCATCGGCGGCCAGTGGGTCGACGCCGCCTCCGGACGCACCTTCGCGACACCCAACCCCGCCACCGGCGACACGCTCGCCCACATCGCCGAAGCCGACAGGGAAGACGTCGACCGGGCCGTGCGCGCCGCCCGGGCCGCCTTCGAAGAGGGCCCCTGGTCCCGGATGACCGCCTCCGAGCGAGGCCGCGTCATCTGGCGCATCGGCGACCTGATCGAGCAGTACGGCGACGAGCTCGCCCAGCTCGAGTCGCTCGACAACGGCAAGCCCTACGCGGTCGCCCGCGCCGCCGACATCCCCCTCGCGGCCGAGCTGTTCCGCTACATGGCCGGGTGGGCCACCAAGATCGAGGGCAACACGATCAGCCTCTCCGTGCCCTACATGCCGGGGTCGGAGTTCCACGCGTACACCCTCAGAGAGCCGATCGGCGTGGTGGCGCAGATCATCCCGTGGAACTTCCCGCTGCTGATGGCGGCCTGGAAGCTCGGGCCCGCGCTCACCACCGGCAACACGGTCATCCTCAAGCCCGCCGAGCAGACGCCGCTGTCCGCTCTCCGGCTGGCCGAGATCATGGCCGAGGCGGGCCTGCCCGACGGCGTGGTCAACGTGCTGCCCGGCTACGGCGAGACCGCCGGGGCCGCGCTGGCTGCCCACGACGGGGTCGACAAGGTCGCCTTCACCGGCTCGACCGAGGTCGGCAAGCTGATCGTGCAGGCCGCCGCGGGCAACCTGAAGAAGGTCAGCCTCGAACTCGGCGGCAAGAGCCCCAACGTCGTCTTCGACGACGTCGATCCGGCCCTGGCCATCCCCGGCGCGGCCAACGCGATCTTCTTCAACCACGGTCAGTGCTGCGTCGCCGGGTCGCGGCTGTTCGTCCACGAGAGCCGCTTCGACGAGGTGGTCGGCGGGGTCGCCGACATCGCCCGCGGCATCAAGCTCGGCTCGGGCCTCGACCCCGACACCCAGATGGGCCCGCTCGTCTCCGACGAGCAGTTCCGCCGGGTCACCGGCTACCTGGAGTCGGGCCGCGCCGAGGGCGCCCGGACCGTCGCGGGCGGTCAGCGCCACGGCGACAAGGGCTACTTCGTGCAGCCGACCGTGATCACCGACACCACGCCCGACATGTCGATCGTGCGTGAGGAGATCTTCGGGCCGGTCGTGGTCGCCTCGCCGTTCTCCTCGCTCGACGAGCTCGCCGCCCAGGCCAACGACACCGCCTACGGTCTCGGCGCCGGCATCTGGACCCGCGACGTGAACAAGGCCCACGCGCTGGCCAAGCGCCTGCGCGCCGGCACGGTCTGGATCAACTGCTACAACGTGTTCGACGCCGCGCTGCCGTTCGGCGGCTACAAGCAGAGCGGCTGGGGCCGCGAGATGGGCCACGAGGTCCTGGAGGCCTACACCGAGGTCAAGGCGGTCTGCACCCAGCTGCACCCGTAACTCTTTCTTCCGTTACGGCTCCGCCCAGCCGGCACCGGCCGTCGTTCCCGGCCGCCGCCGTAACCGGCGCCAACGGGCCGCGCCCGGATCGCCCCGCCACGAGTGACGATCAGCCGCAGTGTGCCCCCGCGCACTGCGGCTGATCGTTTGAAGACTTGATCACATGTGTAAACCGAGCGTCACAGGGCTATCTACTCTCCGTAATCATCGCAGGTCATTTGTGCTGCGGAGAGGTGTTGAATGGTCATGTCCGTATGGCTCGAGGCGGTGTTGATCGCGGTGGCCACGCTCGCCGGGTCGTGGTTGGCCCGGCGGAGTTCCACCAAGGTGAGCGTCGGCCTGGCGATCGCGTCGGCGCTGATGCTCGTCACGGCGCTGGGCGAGATCCTGCCCGACGCGATCGACGACGCGATCGAGCAGAACGTGCCCCTGTGGACGATCGGGCTGTCGATCGTCCTGGGTTTCTCGGTGATCACCTATTTCACACGTGAGGGCTGCGCCCACGAACACCCGAAGGAGGCCGCCCGGCACGCCGCCGGGGTGCACCGCAGAGTGAAGGCCGTCGCCACGGCGGCCCTGTTCGGCGGCACCGGCACGGCCATCGCGCTGGCCATCCACCGGGCGATCGAGGGCGCCAGCCTCACGTTGTCGGGCGCCTCGCTGGTGGTGCTGCTGGCGTTGCTCATCCACTCGCTCAGCGAAGGCCTGGCGCTGACCGCGATGCTCGACCTGGCCGGGCGCAAGATCGCCTTCTGGATGCTGCTGGCCTGCGTGAGCCCGGTCGCCGGCATCCTCGTCGCCGAGATGAGCCCGATCCCGCCGCAGGCCACGCCGATCCTGCTGGGCACGATCGCGGGGGTGCTGCTGCGCACCGCCATCGTCGGCTTCCGCCTGGCGGGCGGCGAGTCCGGACGCATGCCCCGGCGGGCGGCGCTGGCCGCCGGGGGCGTCGCCGCGGCCCTGGCCACCACCCTGGCCGTCGCCCAGTGGATGCCCGTCTCCGCCGGAGAGACGGCCGGTCCCGTGGCCGCCATGATCCGGCGTCCGGTCGCGATCCCGCTGCCGCTCCCCGAGCCCGCCCCGGCGTTCACCCCGAAAGACCGCTCCCAGCTGCGCTGGGCGCTGACCACCGGACGCCTCAGCCTGGCCGAGATCCTCGCCCGCACCGACCGGCTGACCAGGCACACCTCGATCTGGTGGTTGCTGCGGGGCCGGCTGACCGGGCGGGATCTGGACGCCCACGGCATCCCCGAGTCGTCCACCGTGGGCGACCTGACCCTGCCCCAACGTGACTATCTGGTAGACGCGGTAGCGAGAAAGGGTTGACCCGACATGGTGCTGACACCGGAGGACGTACGGACCAAGGTGTTCACGACCGGACGACTACGTGAGGGATACGACCTGGCCGAGGTCGACGTGTTCCTCAACGAGGTGGAGAGCAGCCTGCGCTGGCTGCACCAGGAGAACGAGCGGCTGTCCGCGATGGTGACGGTCGATCCCGCCAAGGTGATGGCGGCGGCGGAGAGCCGGGAGCGGCGGGCCGAGGAGCTGCTGCGGGCCGCGGCGGAACTGCTGGGAGAGGTCGGGTCGGGCCTGGAGCATCAGGCCTCCCGCGTGCACGAACTGATCAGGGAGGTGGCGACTTTCACAGGGTGATGACGCTCTTCCCCTTCGCTCGGCCGGCCATCACGTGGGCGATGGCCTCCTTCGTCTCGCTCAGCGGGAAGGTCCGGTCGAGCGCGGGGACCAACGTGCCGTTCGCGAGACGTTCGCCCAACTCCTCGAACTCCTCGGTGGTCGGGAAGACGAACAGCATCTGGATCTGGTGCCGGATGAACGGGTTGAGCAGCATCGCGCGTAAGGTGCGGCCGATGCCGATCACCTTTCCCTTCGGCTTTCCGCCCAGCAGGATCAGCTTCCCGTTCGGGGTGAGGCGGCGGCGCAGCACGTTGATGTCACGGCCGCCGTAGACGTCGTAGACCACGTCGTAACGGCCGGTGCCGAGGTCGTCCTTGGTGTAGTCGACGACATGGGCGGCGCCGAGCCGGCGTACCAGATCGGCTTTGCCCCCGCTGCACACGGCGGTGACCTCGCCCTCGTGGAGCTGGACCAGGAACGTTCCCACGCCCCCGGCGGCGCCGACGACCAGCGCCTTCTTGCCGGGGCCCGCGGCCTTGACGGCCCGCAGCGCGGTGGCCCCGGAGGTGGCCACGACCGCGGCCTGTGCCCAGCTCACGTTGGCCGGTTTGTGGGCCAGCAGGCCCTCCTTGGCGACGACGAACTCGGCGAAGCTGCCCTCGGAGGCGCCGAAGACCTCGTCGCCGACCTTCAGGCGGGTGACCTTCGCGCCGATCTTCTCGACCACCCCCGCGACGTCGCCGCCGGCGACGGGCTGGTTGGGCCGGGAGACCCCGAAGCCCATGAACCTGACTAAATAGGGGATCCCGACCATCCGGTAGTAGGCGCCGGGGTCGACCCCGGCGGCCTTGACGCGGATCAGCACCTCGTCGTCCTTGACGGCGGGGACGGGCAGTTCGGCCAGCTCAAGGTGGCCGTAGGTTCTGTGCACCATGGCTTTCACGGGTACTGGAACACCTCTTCCAAGGAGACGTCGAAAACACGGGCGATCTGGAAGGCCATCTCCAGCGAGGGCGAATAGCGGCCGGCCTCGATGGCGATGACGGTCTGACGGGTGACACCGAGCCGGTCGGCGAGCTCCGCCTGGGTCATCTCCCCGTTGGCGAAGCGCAGCGCGCGGATCGTGTTGGTGACCTTCGTGGGTTTCACCACTGCTGGAATCCACCTCGGCGGTAGGCGACGACCTTGGCCAGCGAACCGACGATCATCGACAGGGCGAACCCGAGGTAGATCGCGTTCGCGATCCAGAAGTAGGGCGCCTCGACGAGCGCGAGCACGAACGCGCCGAGCGCCCCGATGACGGTGAACGCCTGGCCGATCCGGTCGCCGAGCTGGTCGATCTCCTTGTCGCGGACGTCGGTCCTGGTGCTCTGGTCGCCGATCATGCCGGCGACGATGCCGACCACGATCGACGCGCCGATGGAGATCCCGAGAGACCACAGCAGGACGGGTACATAGTCGACTTCGGTCAGCGGCCCGGCCCCGCTCCGGCCGAGGATCACCACGACGTAGCCCCCGTAGATGACGAGGGTGACGAGCAGGTAGACCCATGCCCGTTTTTCCAGCATTGTCATAGCCTGAAGGTAAAGCAACTTGTACATCGTGTCTAGTTTTCTTTACATCCCCTTCGAGAGGAAGCGCATTGGCCCAGTTCTCCGACCTGCTCCACCGCACCCTCTTCCGGACGATCTCCCTGCTGACGCCCCATCGGCAGTCGCTCGTCCTCCGGCGCTACTTCGACTGGTGGCACCGCAGCCCCGACCCCTGGCTCCTCGCGACGAGCCCCTATGAGCAGCGCAAGTACGAGGAGACCCTGAAGGCACTGCCCGACCGGAGCTACCGCACGATCATCGACGTGGGGTGCAGCGAGGGCGTCTTCACCCGCATGCTGGCCAACGCCCGTCCCGACGCCGAGATCACCGGCGTCGACATCTCCGAGACCGCCCTGACTCGGGCTCGTCGTCACGCGCCGTCGGTGCGCTTCCTCCAGGCCGATCTGTTCTCGCTGACCGGGCGCTACGACCTCGTCGTCTGCTCGGAGACCCTCTACTACCTCGGAAGCCGGTTGGAGGACGCGTCGGAGCGGCTCTGCGGGCTGCTCGGGCCGGAGGCCACGCTGCTCAGCGTGCACCCGTGGCCGGAGGCCCGCAGGCTGCACCGGTTCTTCGACGCCAGTCTCGAACTGGCCGCCGAACAGGTCGTCGAGGACACCGACCGCCCGTTCGCGATCTCGCTCTACTTCAGGTGAGCTGACCCGTCCCCCGTCGCGGTCGCCCGGCGGCACCTCAGGCCGGGCGACCGCCCTCCATGGGGCGGATCTGCGTGATGATCCTGATCAGGTCGTCGCGGAAGGCCCCGAGGTCGCGGACCGAGATGATCGATTCGGCGGCGTCGGCGGCGGTGAGGGCGGCGTACACCTCGGCGCCCGACTCGGTTCTGGTGACCACGATGCGGCGGCGGTCGGTCCGGTCGCGCTCCCTGGTCACGTGCCCGGCGCGTTCGAGGCGTTCGAGCACCGGGCCGATGGTCTGCTCCTCGACGTAGGTGCGGACGGCGAGTTCGCGCTGGGCCAGGGGCCCTTCGTCCAGGCTGTGCAGCACCAGGAACCCGGCGTGGGTGAGGCCGTGGCCGGCCAGGATGTGGTTCCACTCGCGTTCGACCAGCCGGGCGGCGACCAGCAGCAGGCGTCCGGTGGGCCAGGTGGGCAGGTCGTCCATGACAACGATTCTCCGATGCAACCGCAGCGGTCCGTCCCGCGAAGTTGATGCTAAGGTCCCTTAGCTTTGCAGAGGAGAGCACCATGAAACGGGCATGGCTGACGTTGGCGATCTGGCTGGTGTCACTGGCCGGAGCAGGAATGCTGAGCGGGAAGCTCGACGAGGTCAGGAACAACGACCCCTCGGCCTACCTGCCCGCGAGCGCCGAGTCGACCCAGGTCGAGCAGGCGCGACGGGCCTTCGCCCAGGGCGGCCAGATCCCGGCGATCATCGTATGGGAGGACAAGGCGGTCGAGGAGGTCCGGGAGCGCTTCCCCCGGGCGGAGGCGTCCGGGAACGTCGTGCGGGCGGTGGTGCCGCTGGAGGGCGGTGACCTCGAGTCGCTGACCGCCGAGGTCGACCGGCTCAGGGAACTCGCCGGGCCCGGCGCCTACGTGACCGGTCCGGCCGGGCAGAGCGCCGACGCCATCGAGGTGTTCGGCTCGATCGACCTGACGCTGCTCATCGCGACCTCGATCGTGGTGATCATCGTGCTGCTGCTGACCTACCGGGGCCCGCTGCTCTGGCTCATCCCGTTCTTCTCGGCGGGAGCCGCCCTGGTCAGCGCGCAGGCGGGGGCCTACCTCCTGGCGAAATACGCCGACTTCACGGTGAGCGGGCAGAGCGGCGGCATCCTGCTCGTGCTGGTCTTCGGCATCGCCACCGACTACGCCCTGCTGCTCGTGGCCCGCTACCGCGAGGAGCTCACCAGGCACGAGAACCGGGTGACGGCCATGACCGTGGCCTGGAAGCGCGCCGCCCCCGCGATCGTGGCCAGCGCCGCGACCGTCGTCGCGGCCCTGCTCTGCCTGCTGGCCGCCGACCAGAGCGCCACCCGAGGCCTCGGCCCGGTCTGCGCCGCCGGTGTGGTCTGCGCCTTGGTCGCCATGCTGACGCTGCTGCCCGCCCTGCTGGTGCTGGTCCCGCGCGGGGTCTTCTGGCCCCGGATCCCCCGGTACGGCACCGCGGAGACCTCGGCCGGCGTCTGGACCCGCATCGGCTCGGCGGTCGAGCGCCGCCCCCGTCGGACCTGGATCATCACCACCGTCGTGCTGGCCGGGATGGCGGCCACGCTGAGCGTGATCACCATCGGCCCCCTGGCCGACGCCGACACCTACCGGGGCCGCCCCGACTCCGTCGTCGGGGCCGAACTGCTCGCGAAGAACTTCCCCGCCACCCAGGACGGCTCCCTGGTCGTCATCGCCCCCGCCGGACAGGCCGCGCAGGTGAGGACCGCCCTGGACGCCGACCCCGGCGTGCTGTCTGTCGCCGAGCCGGTCGTGGCCGGCCCGAACGCGCTCATCAACGGCTCGGTCAAGGACCCGGCGACCGTCGAACGGCTCCGGGAGATCCCCGGCGCGCAGGTCGGCGGCACCGTCGCCGAGGCCCTCGACGCCGAACTCGCCTCGGAACACGACGCCCGGCTGATCATCCCGCTCATCCTGGCCGTGATCGTGGTCATCCTCGGCATCCTGCTCCGGGCCGTGGTGGCGCCGCTGCTGGTCATCGCCACGGTCGTGCTCTCGTTCGCGGCCACGCTGGGGGTGTCGGGCCTGATCTTCACCCACGTCTTCGGGTTCGCCGCGACGGAAACAGGCGTGCCCCTGCTGGCGTTCGTCTTCCTTGTGGCCGTGGGGGTCGACTACAACATCTTCCTCATCACCCGCGTCCGCGAGGAGACCGCCGAACACGGCACCAGGAAGGCCGCGCTCATCGCGCTGTCCGCCACGGGCGGGGTCATCTCCTCGGCCGGAGTGGTGCTAGCCGCGACGTTCGCCGTCCTCGGCGTGCTGCCTCTGGTGGTGCTGGCCGAAATCGGATTCATCGTCGCCTTCGGCGTTCTGCTCGACACGTTCGTGGTCAGGTCGGTGCTCCTGACGGCACTCACGATCGACGTCGGAGACCGGATCTGGTGGCCTTCGAGGCTTGGGTCAAAGATCGTCGAGGATCGTCATCCTTTGCCCTCGAATTCATCTGCTCCAGCCAGGTAAAAAATCCGGCCGCCGCGAGGGCGCCGACGACGTACCAAAAAAGATCAGGAAAATTGAAGGTGGTTCCGAAAACCACTGCGGACAAGGGGAATCGGGCCGCGAGCTCCGCCAGAAGGGGGGTGAGCTGCGTGAACTCGACGGCCCAGCAGAAGATCACCGAGGCCCCGGCGGCAACAAAAGGTCGCGTCCGTGGGAACCATGCAAGGGCAAAAGTGGTTATAAAGGATGAGTACAACGAAGTGCCGCAGTATTTGGCGAAAGGTCCCTCGAAGACCGCCCGAACGGCAAGACCGGAAGCGACGATCACGAGGGACGCGGCCACCGCCGCGAGTCGCCTGGCTTTGATCGACAAGAGAGTTGAACCTTTACGACCTGAAGGTCATCCGTTAGCACGATTGAAGCGATAAGTCCGTGGGCCGCATGTCAGCCCGGAGAAGCATCCCGAACCCGCAAAAAGACGAGGAAACTGTCGGTCGCGGTTGAGATGATGAAGGGGTGCACGTCCGAGTCGGTCCGACCTACAGCTAAAGGATCGTGATGAGGATGAAGCAGATCCGCATCCGGCCGAAGCCGCCGAAGGCGCCCAAGCCGAGCCTCGACCTTCGCACTCCGTCAGGTCGTCTCCTGCCCTACTGAGCCACTCAAACAACAAGTCGCACCACCTGGGGAGAAGGTGCCCATCATGTGCCAGCACCAGCCGCACTGTCCGTCCGCTTACGCTTCCGACCGCTCCTCCGCCCACGTCGTGGCGGCCCACCCCGAACAGGGCTGGAGCCTGCTGTGCAACGGCGTCGTGCTGTTCGAGGACACCGGTCTGCTGATGCCCGACTGCACGGTCGCGACCCCGCACCGCGCCCCCGAGCACCTGGTCATGGCCTAGCGCACCCGCGCGACCACTCCGAGCACGCTGTGTTTGGCGAAGTCGACCGGAACGTCCCACGGAACGTCGGGGCGCCAGGCCTCGCTGGGCACGATTCCGGGCTCGATGACGTCCATGCCCTCGAAGTAACTCGCGATCTGCGCGCGAGTGCGTCCGGTCACGCCGCCGGGAGCGGTCTTCGCATAGACCTCCCGCACCGACTCGAGTTTCTCGTCGCTCATCTCGCCGGGGAAGCCGTGTGTCATCACCACGTAGCTGCCCGGCGCGAGCTTCGACCGGATCTCCGCCATGATCGCCGTCGCTTCGTCGTCGTCGTGGACGAAGTGCAGGATCGACAGCAGCAGCACGGCCACCGGCCGGCTGAAATCGACGAGCTCCGTCACCTCGGGGTCGGCGAGCAGGGCCGCGGGTTTCCGCAGGTCTCCGTTGACGACCCGGGTGTGCGTGTTCTCCTCGAGCAGCGCCCGGCCGTGCACGAGCACGATGGGGTCGTTGTCGACGTAGACGACCCGGGCTTCGGGATTGACCCGCTGCGCCACCTGGTGGGTGTTGTCCTGGGTGGGCAGCCCGCTGCCGATGTCGACGAACTGATCGACGCCCTCGCCGGCGATCAGTGAGACGGTCCTGGTGAGGAAGGCCCGATTCTCCCGGCACATCTCGCGGGCGTCGGGCACGTACTGGAGTAACTTGTCGGCCGCCGCGCGGTCGGACGCGAAGTTGTCCTTGCCGCCGAGCCAGTAGTCGTAGATCCGGGCCACACTCGGAACCGATGGGTCGATTCCCGCAGGGGCCTGCTCCTCGGACGTCACGTCCTTCTCCTTCGCGGCTGCAGCCTCGGTTGTAAACGGATGGTATGGGACGAGGCTCACCCACGCGGATCATGACCCGACATTTCCGGATTTGTGGCTTAGATCACATATCTCGTTCCACCCGCATCGCCGCTTCCTCGGCCGAATAGCGCCCGCCGTCCTCTCCGGCGTCGTCGCCGACGAGTTCGTTGTCCACGTCCTCACGTGCGCCTTCGTCCGGGGCGACCAGCCGGCCGACCTCCTCGCGCTCTTCGCGGGCGTGGTGCAGATGGGCCTCCGGCTCCTCGGCGGCCAGCCGCCGGTCGAGGGAGTCGTCGTCGGGATCCTCGTCGAGACCGATCGGGTGGTCGGCGTCTTCCACTTCGTCTTCCGCGTCGAGATCGACATCCTGAATGCCCTGGTCATCGGGTTCTGTCATGGTTGTTCGCCTCCTTCAGTCAGGGGTTGCCCGGGACGATCGCTGCGAAACGGCATGTTTAGCCCGGCGCGGCCGGGCAGTAGGGGGAGTGCCACAACCGCAACCCCCACAAAGGAGAGCGAAGGCATATGCAGCCGAACGACAACCTCTGGACCTACCGTCAGGGCGTACAGGATCCCACCACGACCCTGGACGTGACCGGCTTCACGGTCGAGGCGACAGACGGAAAGATCGGCTCAGTGGACGAGTCGAACTACGAGGTGGGCGAAAGCTACCTCGTCGTCGACACCGGCCCGTGGATCTTCGGTAAGAAGGTCGTCCTTCCCGCCGGCACGGTCACCGAGATCGACCCGCAGGCGCAGAAGGTGTTCATCGCGCGTACGAAGGAAGAGATCAAGAACGCTCCCGAGTACGACGAGACGACCTTCAAGGACCCGCTCTACCGGGACCAGCTGGGCGGTTACTACAACCGCTTCTGACGGGTAGTCCACAACCAACCGCGGGCCGTCCCCCTTCCGGGGGGCGGTCCGTTGTTTTAGCATCGACGTATGAATAATCGTTCAAATGTCGCAGTGGCCATCGCCCCCGACGCGTGCGTCGACGCCGAGCGGGTGGCCCACGTGCGTTCCGTGATGCCCGACGACGACCTGGTCGGCGACCTTTCCGAGGTGTTCGGGCTGCTCGCCGACCCCGGACGGCTCCGATTGCTGGCCGCCCTGCTCGAAGGCGGCGAGATGTGCGTGTGCGACCTGGCGGCGGCCACCGGCCAGAGCATGTCGGCGGCCTCCCACGCGTTGCGGCTGCTGCGAAGCCACCGGGTGGTCAAGGTGCGGCGGGCCGGCCGGATGGCCTACTACCAACTGGCCGACTCCCACGTGCGGCTGCTGTTCGACCTGGCCATCACCCACATGCGACACGACGGGAAGACCGGTGAGTGACCACGGGCACGGGCACGGGCACGCCGTCTCGCAGGACGCCGACCGGCGCTACCTGAGCGCGGCGCTGGCGCTCATCGTCGCCTTCATGGCCGTCGAGGTGGTCATCGGCTTCATCGCCGGGTCGCTGGCGCTGATCACCGACGCCGGCCACATGCTGACCGACGCGTTCGCCATCTTCTTCGCCCTCGTCGCCATGCGGATCGCGGCCCGGCCGCCGCGCGGCGGCTTCACCTACGGCCTGAAGCGCGCGGAGATCATCTCGGCGCAACTCAACGGCATCACCCTGCTGCTGCTCGCCGCCTTCTTCGTGTACGAGGGCGTGCGGCGCCTCATCTTCCCTCCCGAGGTCGAAGGGCTCTTCGTCGTCTTCACCGGCCTCGCGGGCATCGCGATCAACCTGATCGCGACCTGGCTGCTGCGCCGGGCCGACCGGTCGCGGCTCAACGTCGAAGGCGCCTACCAGCACATCCTCAACGACCTGTTCGCGTTCATCGCGACCACGATCGCCGGTCTCGTCGTCTACTACACCGGCTGGGCCCGCGCCGACGCCGTGGCCGCCCTGGTCGTCGCCCTGCTGATGGTCAAGGCCGGATGGGGACTCGTCCGCGACGCCGGCCGGGTCTTCATGGAGGCCGCCCCCGTGGGCCTCAACCCCGCCGAGACCGGCCGCCGCCTGGCCGGTATCCCCGACGTCGTCGAGGTGCACGACCTGCACATCTGGGAGGTCACCTCCGGGTACGCCGCCCTCTCGGCGCACATTCTCGTCACCCCCGGCGCCGACTGCCACGCCGCCCGGCTGGCGGCCGAGAAGCTGGTCCACGACGCGTACGGGATCGAGCACACCACCCTCCAGGTCGACCACGCCCACCCCGACATGCTGTCCATCGGCGACGGCCACTGCGCCGACCCCCACGGCCCCGTCCACCGGAGCGAGGAATGAGCCTCCCCGCGTTAGTGATCTACGGCCTGGGGCTGGCCCTGGCCCTCGGCTATCGGAGCTGGGCCCAATGGCGGGCCACCGGGAGCACCGGCTTCGTCGGCATCCGAGAGCCGGTCCTCAGCCTGGGCTGGTGGGGCGGGATGCTCTTCGTCCTGAGCATCGCGCTCACGGTGGCCGCGCCGGTCCTGGAACTGGCCGGGATCACCCCGGCGACGCTGGAGCCTATGGCCGTAGGGCTCGTGTTCGCGGTCGCCGGGCTGATCCTGACCCTGGCCGCGCAGCACGCCATGGGCGCCTCATGGCGCGTCGGCGTCGACGCGGACGAACGCACCGACCTGGTGACCACCGGCGTCTTCGGGCTGGTGCGTAACCCGATCTTCACGGCCATGGTCGTCGCCCTGGCCGGGCTCCCCCTCCTGGTGCCGACCTGGGTGTCGGTCGCCGCTCTCCTGTCGCTGGTCGCGGCGGTCGAGATCCAGGTCCGGGTGGTCGAGGAGCCCTACCTCGCCCGGGTGCACGGGGCGGCCTTCACCGCCTACACGGCCCGGACGGGCCGGTTCGTCCCGAAGCTCTAGCCGGGTCAGTCCCCCTCGGGGGCCTCGGGAGCCGCGGGAGCCGCCGAGCCGGCCGGGACCGCAGAGGCGAAGCAGACGACCTTGGCGCCCTCCGGCGCTTCCGAGCCGTCACTGGAGAAAGAGGGACCCGGTCCGTCGGCGGTGGTGTGCGTCGGGCCTTCGGGGGCGGCCGGCTGGGCCGCGTCGACGCCTGCCTTGACCCCGGCCTCGCCCGCCGGGATCGCCGCGATGACCTTGCCGAACTCGACGGGCTCGCCCGGCTTGCCGTCGAACGGTCGCGCGGGCAGGGTCACCGGTCCGCCGTTCTCCCCGGTCCCACCGGGCTCATCGGGAGCGGCGATCACCACGTCGGTCGGCTCGCCCGCCTCGCCGGGCCGGACCGGGACCGCCGAGGCGACGTCCTCCCCTCCGGCCTGCGCGCCGGGCACGGCGGGGATCGCGGGGATCGCCTTGGTGACGGAGATGCTGGTGACCTCCTTGCCGTTGATGGTGACGACGCCTTCCTTGATCTCGACGCCCTCGCCCCCGGCCGTGCAGGCGATGGTGCCGCTGACCGGCTTGAGGGTCGGAACGTCGTCGGTGGCGTTGGCGGCGCCGGTCACGCCGAAGGTCACGGCCAGGGCGAGCAGGCCCGATACGGCCAGGCGGCGGTGTTTCACGTGGAACATCTCCTTCGTTCGGTTGATCAGCCACACTGGCGGCGCATACCTGAAGCCAGGCTGAAGACCGGCTCTTCAGGTTGGCTTTAGGTGCTCTTTGCCAGGCTGGCGAGATGCGCGTGCTGCTGGTGGAGGACGAACGGCGTCTGGCCGACCTGGTGAAGTCGGGGCTGGCCGACGAGGGATTCGCGGTCGACGTCGCGCACGACGGGGCCGAAGGCCTGTGGCTGGCGGGGGAGCACGACTACGACGCGATCGTGCTCGACGTGATGCTCCCCCGGCTCAACGGCTACGCCGTCTGCCGCCGCCTCCGCGACGACGGCAACTGGACCCCGATCATGATCCTCACCGCCAAGGACGGCGAGTACGACGAGGCGGAGGCCCTCGACACCGGCGCCGACGACTTCCTGTCGAAACCGTTCTCCTATGTGGTCCTGCTGGCCCGGCTCCGCGCGCTGGTCCGGCGCGGCAAGGCGGCCCGGCCGGTCGCGCTGACCGTGGGAGACCTGGTGGTCGACCCGGCCGGGCTGCGCTGCCGGAGGGGTGAGGTCGGGATCGCGCTCACGCCCAAGGAGTTCGCCGTGCTGCACGCGCTGGCCAGACGCCCGGGGGAGGTGGTCTCCAAGGCCGACCTGCTGGCCCAGGCGTGGGATTTCGCGTACGACGGCGACCCGAGCATCATCGAGGTCTACATCAGCGCCCTGCGCCGGAAGATCGACGCGCCCTTCGGCCGGACGTCCCTGGTCACCGTCCGGGGCGCCGGCTACCGGCTGGAATCATGAGCGGCTGGTCGGTCCGCCTGCGCGCCACCGTGACGGTCACCGTCATCGTGGCCGCCGCCCTGGGGATCGCCGCCGCCGTGCTGATCGGGGTGCTGCGCACCGCCCTGGTCACCGGCACCGCCGACGAGGCGGGCCGCCGGGCCGACCAGGTCGCCACGCTGGTCGCCGCCCCGGCCGTACCGGTTCTGGACGCCCAGCTCGCCCAGCCCCTCGGGCCGCTCGTGATCTCCGGTGCGGCCGCGCCGGACGCCGGAGGGGTCGTCGTCACCGGACCTCGGCAGCCGGTGGCCTCGGCCAAGGCGCTGCCGGCCGCGGGTGCGATCGCGATCACCGACCCGAACGTGATCTTCGGGCACACCGATCCGGGACTGCCGGTGGGTTCCGTCGCCGCCGGAGACGGCTACGTCACGGCCACCCGGGCGCTCGACGCGACCACCACCGTCTCGGTCCGCGCCTCGCTGGCCCCCACCCAGGCGGCCCTGCAGACGCTGACCTGGGTGCTCGTCGTCGGGATTCCGCTGCTGCTGGCGATGGTGGCCGCGCTGACCTGGTTCTCGGTAGGCCGGGCGCTCGCGCCGGTGTCGGCGATCCGCGCCAAGCTGGCCGACATCACCGCCCGCGATCTGCACCAGCGGGTGCCGGAACCGCACGCCCGTGACGAGATCGCCGCCCTGGCCAAGACCGTCAACGGCACGCTCGACCGCCTCGAAACCGCCGTCGGCCTGCACAAACGCTTCGTCGCCGACGCCGCCCACGAGCTGCGCAGCCCGATCGCCACCCTGCGCACCCGGCTGGAGATCGGCGAACGCGACGCGCCCGCGCTGGCCAAGGAGTCGCTGACCGACGTCACCCGGCTCCAGTCGCTCGCCGCCGACCTGCTGGTGCTGGCGCGGCTCGACGCCGGGGAACCGCTGCGCCTCCAGGAGGTCGATCTGGGGCAACTCGCGACGGAGGAGGCGCTGCGCGGCCCCGTGCCGATTGATCTGGACATCGCACCCGGCGTCGTGGTGCAGGGCTCCCCCGCGCAGCTCACCCGGGTGATCACGAACCTGATCGCCAACGCCGTGCGGCACCGCTCATCGAGCGTTTCGGTTCGCGTCGCGCCCGGCCCCGTCCTCGAAGTGCTCGACGACGGGCCGGGCATCCCGGAGGAGCACCGGGAGACCGTCTTCCACCGGTTCACCCGGCTCGACGAAGCCCGCGACCGCGACGCCGGCGGGGCCGGGCTCGGGCTCGCCATCGCGCGGGAGATCGTCGTCGCCCACGGCGGCACGCTGACGATCGAGGACAGCCCGCGCGGCGCGCTGTTCCGGCTGACCCTCCCCTAGAACTCCAGCCACTGCTGCATGCGGGTGATCAGTTCTTCGGCGTCGACGGGCTTGGTGACGTAGTCGCTGGCGCCCGCCGACAGGGTCTTCTCGCGGTCGCCGTGCATGGCCTTGGCGGTGACCGCGATGATCGGCAGGTTGGCGAAGCGGGGCATCTTGCGGATGGCGGTCGTGGCGGCGTAACCGTCCATCTCGGGCATCATGATGTCCATCAGGACGAGGTCGACGTCTTCGTGGCGGGCCAGCACCTCGATGCCCTTGCGGCCGTTCTCGGCGTACAACACCTGCATTCCGTGCAGTTCCAGGATGTTGGTCAGCGCGAAGACGTTGCGGACGTCGTCGTCCACTACCAGGACCTTCCGGCCGACCAGGCCGGTGTCGACGTTTTCCACAGCCTGTGGACGCTCGTCGGGGCTCGCCTCCACGAGCGGCAGCACCGCGCCCGGGTCCTGGGCGGTCAGGTGCAGGGTGATGCGTTCGCGCAGCTCGTCGAGGCTGGGCAGGCGCTCCAGCGGCTGGGTGTTCGACCGGCCCTGGAGCAGGTTCTCCTGCGGGCGGGTGAGGGTGCGGGTGTGGTGCGCCAGGATCGGGAGCTCCCGCAGCGCGTGGTGCTCGTCGAGGCGGCGCAGGAACTCGGCGGCGGCGTCCTGCGGCATGCCCAGGTCGAGCACGATGCACTGGTAGCCGCCCTGCAGCAGCGCGGTCATCGCGCTGTCGGGGTCGTTGGCCGTCGACACCCAGACCGGGCCGTGTGACTCGCCGAGGTCGGCGACCACTGACTCGGCGAGCTGGGCCAGCAGGCCGTTCGGGCGCGACTCGACCACGAGCAGGTGGCGGCCCTCACGGGTCAGCGGGATCCGCGCGATCCGCCGCGGCGGGTCGAGGCGCGGCGGCTGGCTCATCGGGATCGCCTCCGCCAGCGGGATGAACAGGCTGAACGTGGACCCTTCGCCGAGGTTGCTCACCGCCTTGATCTCGCCGTCGAGCAGCGCCGCGATCTCGCGGCTGATCGACAGGCCCAGCCCGGTGCCGCCGTAGCGGCGGCTCGTGGTGCCGTCGGCCTGCTGGAAGGCGTCGAAGATCTGCGACAGGTTGCCCTCGGCGATGCCGATGCCGGTGTCGACGACGTGGAAGGCCAGCATGTCGTTCTGCGAGCGCTCGATCCGCAGCTCCACCGAACCGCGCTCGGTGAACTTGATCGCGTTCGACAGCAGGTTCCTGAGCACCTGGCGGAGCCGCTGCTCGTCCATGAGCAGCTGAGCCGGCACGTCGGGCGCCACGACGACGTCGAAGCGCAGGCCCTTCTCCGTGGTCAGCGGCCGGAAGGTCGCCTCGACGTAGTCGAGGAGCTGCCGCAGCGGCATGGCCTCCAGCGTGATGTTCATCTTCCCGGCCTCGATCTTCGACAGGTCGAGGATGTCGTTGATGAGCTGCAGCAGGTCGGTGCCGGCCGAGTGGATGACGTTGGCGTACTCGACCTGCTTGGCGGTGAGGTTGCGGGCCGGGTTCTGCGCGAGCAGCTGGGCCAGGATGAGCAGCGAGTTCAAAGGTGTACGCAGCTCGTGGCTCATGTTGGCGAGGAACTCGCTCTTGTACTTGGACGCCAGCGCCAGCTGCTGGGCCCGGTCTTCGAGCTCCTGGCGGGCCTGCTCGATCTCGCTGTTCTTCGTCTCGATGTCCCGGTTCTGCTGGGCCAGCAGCTCGGCCTTCTCCTCAAGCTCGGCGTTGGAGCGCTGGAGTTCCTCCTGCCGGACCTGGAGCTCGGTGGCCAGGCGCTGCGACTCGACCAGCAGGGTGTCGGTTCTGGCGTTGGCGACGATCGTGTTGACGTTCACGCCGATCGTCTCGACGAGCTGGCTCAGGAAGGTGCGGTGGATCGCGGTGAAGCGGTTGAGGCTGGCCAGCTCGATCACGCCGAGGACCTGGTCTTCCACCACGATCGGCAGCACGATCAGGTTGACCGGGCCGGCCGCGCCGAGGCTGGAGGAGATCGTCAGGTAGCCGGGGGCGATGTCCTCGACCAGGATCGGCTGCTTCGCCACGGCGGCCTGGCCGACGAGGGACTCGCCGAACTCGAAGCGGCGGTCGTGGTCGCTGTGGCCGTAGCTGCCGACCACCTGGAGGGTGCCGGTCTCCTCGACCAGGAGGAAGGTGCCGTATTGGGCGTTGACCAGCGGGGCCAGTTCGTTCATCACCAGTTCGGCCACCACCGCGAGGTCGCGGTGGCCCTGGGTCAGACCCGAGATGCCGGCCAGGTTGGTCTTCAGCCAGTCTTGCTGCTTGTTGGCGAGCGTCGTCTCGCGGAGCGACTTCACCATCGAGTTGATGTTGTCTTTCAGCTCGGCGACCTCGCCGGAGGCGTCGACGGTGATCGACCGGGTGAGGTCGCCCGAGGTCACGGCGCTGGTCACCTCGGCGATGGCGCGCACCTGGCGGGTCAGGTTCCCGGCCAGCTCGTTGACGTTCTCGGTGAGGCGCTTCCACGTACCGGAGACGCCCTCGACCTCGGCCTGGCCGCCGAGCCGGCCCTCCGAGCCGACCTCGCGGGCGACGCGGGTGACCTCGGCGGCGAAGCTGGAGAGCTGGTCGACCATCGTGTTGATGGTGGTCTTCAGTTCGAGGATCTCGCCACGGGCGTCGACGTCGATCTTCCTGGTCAGGTCGCCCTGCGCCACCGCCGTGGTGACCTGGGCGATGTTCCGCACCTGGTTGGTGAGGTTGTTGGCCATCGAGTTGACGTTGTCGGTGAGGTCCTTCCAGGTGCCGGCCACGTTGGGGACGCGGGCCTGGCCGCCCAGCTGCCCCTCGGTGCCGACCTCGCGGGCCACTCGGGTGACCTCGTCGGCGAAGGCGCTCAGCGTGTCGACCATCCGGTTCAGGGTCGCGGCCAGCGCCTCGACCTCGCCCCGGGCCTCGATGGTGATCTTCTGGCTCAGGTCGCCCCGGGCGACCGCCGTGGCGACCTGGGCGATCGACCGCACCTGGCTCGTCAGGTTGGACGCCATGACGTTGACGTTGTCGGTCAGGTCCTTCCAGGTGCCCGACACGCCCCGCACGGTGGCCTGGCCGCCCAGGTTCCCTTCGGTGCCGACCTCGCGGGCGACTCGGGTGACCTCGTCGGCGAAGGCGCTGAGCTGGTCGACCATCGTGTTGATGGTCTCCTTGAGCTCCATGATCTCGCCTCGGGCGTCCACGCGGATCTTCTGGGTCAGGTCGCCCTTGGCGACCGCCGTGGTGACCTCGGCGATGGAGCGGACCTGGGCGGTGAGGTTGTCGGCCATGACGTTGACCGACTCGGTGAGGGCCTTCCAGGTGCCGGAGACGCCCTTCACGTCGGCCTGACCGCCCAGCCGCCCCTCGGTGCCGACCTCGCGGGCCACTCGGGTGACCTCGTCGGCGAAGCTGGAGAGCTGGTCGACCATCGTGTTCAGGGTGTTCTTGAGTTCGAGGATCTCGCCGCGCGCCGAGACGGTGATCTTCTGCGACAGGTCGCCCCGGGCCACCGCGGTGGCCACCTGGGAGATGTTGCGGACCTGGTCGGTGAGGTTGCCAGCCATGTAGTTGACCGAGTCGGTGAGGTCGCGCCAGGTGCCCGAGACGCCCTTCACGTCGGCCTGGCCGCCGAGCCGGCCGTCGGTGCCGACCTCTCGCGCGACGCGCGTCACCTCGTCGGCGAACGAACTGAGCTGGTCGACCATGGTGTTGATGGTGTTCTTCAGCTCCAGGATCTCGCCCCGGGCGTCGACGGTGATCTTCTGCGACAGGTCGCCCTTCGCCACGGCCGTGGTGACCTGCGCGATCGAACGCACCTGGTCGGTCAGGTTGCCGGCCATGAAGTTCACCGAGTCGGTGAGGTCGCGCCAGGTGCCCGACACGCCCTTCACGTCGGCCTGGCCGCCCAACCGGCCGTCGGTGCCGACCTCTCGGGCGACGCGCGTGACCTCGTCGGCGAAGCTGGAAAGTTGGTCGACCATCGTGTTGAGGGTGTTCTTCAGCTCCAGGATCTCGCCCCGGACGTCCACGGTGATCTTCCGGCTCAGGTCGCCCTTCGCCACCGCCGTCGCGACCTGCGCGATGTCACGCACCTGGTCGGTCAGGTTGCCGGCCATCGCGTTCACCGAGTCGGTCAGGTCCTTCCAGGTGCCGGAGACGCCCGGCACGTCGGCCTGACCGCCCAGTTGGCCCTCGGTGCCCACCTCACGCGCGACGCGGGTGACCTCGCTGGTGAACAGGGAGAGCTGGTCGACCATGCCGTTGAAGACGGTCGCGATCTCCTTCAGCAGGCCGTCGCCGTCGTCGGTCGGCAGCCGGGTGCCGAAGTCGCCGTCCCGGACCGCCGTCAGGCCGGCGAGCAACTGACGGAGGTCGAGTTCCCGTTCACGCTTGATCGTGTCCACACCCGCTCCATCGTTCCGACCCTCATTTGGCCTTTCCACCGTAGAACCTGAACCAGGCCGGGTCATCACACGTACCTCCGGCTGATGAGCGCGATTCGGTTATGGGCGACCGGCCTCGTACTGATGCTGGTCGTCGCCTGCTCCGGTACGGATCCGGCGGATCCAGACGTGCGGTTCTCGCTGGAGATGATCCCCCACCACCGGCAGACGCTGCAGCTCGCCGAGATGGCCAAGGGGCGGGCGTACAGCGACTGGGTCAAGGCGGCCTCGGCCGAGATCAGGGCGCAGGGCCCGGCGGACCTGCAGATGATGGCGAACTGGCTCTCCACATGGGAGGTCGCCGAACCCCCCGGCGGCGCCCGGCCGATCGGCCCCGGCAACGTCACCGACGCGGAGTTCGCGAAACTCCAGAGCCTCACCGGGCAGGCCTTCGACAGCGCCTGGTACGGCCTGATGTCGCGGCACCTGGAAGCGGGCATGACGATCGGCCGGATCGTGCTCGCGGTCGGCGACCACTCCCCGACGGCCGACCTGGCCCGCCGACTGGTCAATGATCAAGAGGAGATGCTCGCGGAGATCGGGCGTCAACTGGCCTAGGGTTGGCGGCAGACGGAACCCGGGGAGGCGATGCCAGTGGCCGACGACCTCCTTCTGTCTCTCGACCTTGACCACATGGGCGTGCCCGAGGTCCGGCGGAGGGTGCACGACTGCGCGGGGGCGGTGGGACTGTCGGGGAACGGGCTCGACGATTTCGTCCTCGCCGTGCATGAGGCGGTGACCAACGCGGTGCGTTATGCGCAGTCACCGAGGGTGCTGCGGTTGTGGCGCAAGGGCGACCGGGTGCTGTGCGAGGTGTCGGACGGGGGGCCGGGGATCGCGCGCGGGCCGTCGCGGACTCCTACTGGTGGGCGGGGGCTGTGGCTGATGCACCGCCTGACGACGATCGTGGTAAGTACGGCGCCTGAGGGGACTACGGTTCGGCTGACGGCGGGGCTGTCACAGGGCTGAGCGGTGGCGGGCGTCGCGGTGACGCTGGTCTGCAGCCGTGATGGTTCTAGCGGTCAGAGCGTGCCGAGGGGTGCTCTGAGTGCTGGATTGGGCCGGGGCTGCGGCGCTGACGCGTCTACCTGCGTTGGTCTGGGGCGGAATTTGTCACCCCCGGGTTTCCGCCGGGCGACGTTTCTGCTGGTAACTCGGACGAAGCGAGGTTTGTGCCCGTGTTACCTCTAAAGGCTGAGGTGTGACAAAAGGCTGTGGGGTGTGCTGCTCTAAAGCTGAGAGGTGCACCGAAAGTCAGGGGGTCACGAGAGCCGTGCCGGCACGCCATGGTGGGTCTGGGGTTATCGCGGGACCTGACTACAGGGCGATGAGGCCTCGGCCTGTAGCGGCAACCGGCTGAGGTTCGGGTCGCGGACGTCCATATGGCAGAAGGATGACCCGGCGCTGCTGCGAGGGCGAGAGCGCGGGGCGGGAGCCGCGCCAGGGCCCGGGGTCCTGCATGGGGTCACGGTCGTCCCGTCGGATGTCCCGGAAGGGCCGGTTCGGTGTCGATCGGGTGGTCGACTGTGGGAGTGTGGGAGCCGGTATCGGCGGGATTCGTGGGGCCTCCGGAGGGACCGGAGTGCGGCTGACGCAGGGGTTGCTGCGGGGCTAAGCTCGTGGCTCACCTGGGGTCTCGTCTCTTTCGCTGATAGCAGAGCCCTCCTCGGTACGGCTTTCGCGACTGAAATCCTCGGGGGGATAAAGTGTTGTATTCGGCGCGCGGCCCGGGGGCGGAACCGGGCGTTTGTCTCACCCGGGAAATGGGGTCATCACTATGAAGAAGCTGCTCCTTCTTGCCATCGTTGCCGTCGTTGGTCTGCTCTTCTGGCGCAAGGTCCAGGCCGATCGGGCCGAGCTCGACCTCTGGACCGAGGCGACCGGCAGCGAGAACTGATCTTCGTGATCAAGCTGGCCTGCCTCGACCTGGCGGGCACCACGATCGGTGACGTCGCCTTGGTCGAACGGGCGTTCGCCGAGTCGATCGCGACGCAGGGAATCGTGCCCGGGACCAGTGCATATGCACGCGCGATGGTGCATGTGCACCGGTCCCGGGGATGCCCCAAGATCGACGTTTTCCGGGGGATCTTCCCCGACAACGAGGCGCAGGCTCAGGCCGCCAACCTGACCTTCGAGCGCTCCTACGAGGGGTCCATCGAGCGTGCCGGCGTCACGCCGCTCCCCGGGACCGTCGAGGCGCTCGAGAAGCTGCGCGGCGCCGGGATCAAGATCGCCCTGGTGACGGGATTCTCCCGCGGGACGATGGGCCGCGTCCTGGGCGCCCTGGGCTGGTACGACAAGGTCGACCTCGCCCTTTCACCGGAAGACTGCGGCCGCGGACGCCCCTACCCCGACATGATCCTCACCGCCCTCATGAAGCTGGGAATCGAGGACGTCCGCGAGGTCGCCGTCGCCGGTGACACCGAGAGCGACATGCAGTCCGCGCGGCGCGCGGGGGCCTCCGTGGTGGCCGGAGTGCTGACGGGGGTGCACAGCCGTGATCGGCTGACCGCCGGCGGGGCCACTCACATTCTGGAGTCGATTGCCGATTTCCCCGCCGTCGTGATGGGGAGCGACGTGGCTGCCGTCCGGTGAGTGGCGGGCACGTCGAGATCCTTGCTACGGTGTAGCGACGTCTGCTTGGTGCGGGCGCAATCGGGGCCTTAGCTCAGCTGGCAGAGCGCCTGCTTTGCAAGCAGGATGTCAGGAGTTCGAATCTCCTAGGCTCCACCCATGTAAAAGCCCAGGTCAGAGGTTATTCCTCTGCCTGGGCTTCGGTGTCTCTCCCGGCTGATTTCCGTTCCCGTGCCCGGCCGCGGGCCGGTTACAGCACTCCCGCGTCCCGCGCCGTCCATACCGAGGGGACCAGAGGGCGGTAGCCCAGTTCGTGGCGGATGCGAGTCGTCGACATCACACTGTGCCACGGATCCGGGGCATCCCTGTCGTAGGCGTCCTGCGGCACCGGCAGCCCATGGAACTGGAAGAGGTCGACCATGGTGACCGGGGCCTCGTCGGCGATGTTGTAGACGCCGTGTGCCCCGGGCGCGTACAGCAGTCGCCGCAGGCCTTGCGCCACATCCAGGTGGTGGCCCATGTGCAGGCGCTGCATGGCGGGCCAGTTCGGCGCCCACTTCATCACGTCGGCCAGATGCGGGTCCCCGTCGCCGTACACGAACGGCAACCGTCCGATGCGGAGGTCATCGAGGCCGTTCATCGTCCTGAGCGCACGCTCGGCCTCCCACTTGGATTCGGGGTAGGCGCCCCACAGATGATCGCCCGGCACCGTCTCGTCGCTCTCGATCAGAGCCCTGCCCCGCCCGGCGCCGTACACGAGACCGGTGCTGACCTGCACGAACCGCCGCACGCCTGAAGCCACCGCAGCCCGGCCGAGCTCGATGGCCGCGTCCCGGTTGACCGCCCACGCCTCCTCATCCGGCACCCCGCGGAACGCGGCGGCGACGTTCACCACCGCGTCCACGCCGGCCGTCGCTTTGCCGAGCACCTCCGCGTCCCGCAGATCGCCGACCAGCACCTGGGCGCCGAGTTCCGCGAACCGCTCGCCGCGCGCCGCGTCCCGCACCAGGACCCGTACCTCGTCGCCGGGCGCCGCGTTCTGCAACAGCCGCGGCACGAACCGCCGCCCGACCTGGCCCGTCGCTCCTGTCACCAAAGTCAGCATGGCCGCCTCCTCATCGTCGTAGCCACCTTCGAAGCGTGCGGGAAGGACGGGGAGCGGCGGGAGAGACGCGGTCATCCAGGGACCGGCGCACCCTGGATACAAGCCCGTGAGCAGGGCATCCTCGAACAGTGGACCGTATCGAGCTCGCCGACTTCCTGCGCCGCGCCCGCATCCGCCTGGCCCCCTCCGACGTGGGCCTGAGCACGGGTCCGCGGCGCCGCACCCCGGGCCTGCGCCGCGAGGAGGTGGCGCAGCTCACCGGGATGTCCACGGACTACTACACGCGGCTGGAACAGCGCCGCGGCTCCCACCCGTCGCGGCAGATGCTCACCGCTCTCGCCCGCGCCCTGCGGCTCACGGACGTGGAGCGCGACCACCTGTTCCACCTGGCGGGCCAGGAGCCGCCCCGCCCCGGCGGCTCCTCAGACCACGTCCGCCCGGGGCTGCTGCTGGTCCTTGACCGGCTGCACGACATCCCGGCGTCGGTACTGAGCGACTGGGGCCAGATGCTCGCACAGAACACCATGTCAGTGGCCGTGACCGGCGACCATGTAGGGACGAACATGATCCGCCGCTGGTTCACAGTGCCGGGCGCACGGGACCTGGCCCCACCCGAGAACCACGAGGAGTATGCCCGCGCGCACGTGGCGAGCCTGCGTGCAGTCACTGCGGCACGCCCCCACGACCCGGGTCCGGCCGCCCTCGTGACCGAACTCCGCGCCGCCTCACATGAGTTCGAGGAACTCTGGAAGTCGCATGACGTCGTGGTGCGCCGCCCGTCGCCGAAGCGTTTCCTGCATCCCGTGGTCGGTGTCCTCGACCTCGACTGCGAGGTGCTGGTCAGCGACGGCCACAGCCAGCAACTCGTCGTGCACTCGGCGCGGCCGGGCACCGAGACATATCAGCGGCTCGAACTACTGCGCGTCGTCGGCTTCCAGGACCTGGCTCCCCGCTCCTAAGCGGGCATGGTGCCGGATGTTGCGAGCCGGGATTCGCATCGGCCGAGATCAACTCCAGCCGCCCGTTTGGTGGATGCGGAGCCAGGCTGCTCGCTTCGCTCGTTTACTGGTTTCGAGCCAAGCGGGGATCTGCGGGACGGGTCCCTTTCGGCGGCCTTCCGCCCGCGATCTCGGTCGGTTGCTCACTCAAGGGCTGAGCGCCCGGCGAGATGAGGAGGTCGAAGAGGTGAATGATCTGCCGCCTCTATCGACGACGGCTTCGGACCGTGTCGTTCATGCTCCAGACGAGGGGACGGAGTTCCGCGGGTGTGCCGAGTTCGTTCTCGGCGGCAAGCACCTCTCTGCGGGAAATCGTGGCGACGGACACTCGCTGGCGGTAGTCGCGGAAGGTCTGCACTTCGCCGTCACTGCGGCAGGGTTCCCACTTCGAGCCGTCCAACTCGGTGTATGACATGCCCTTGTACGCATGATCACGCATCGTCGCCACATGGACGGCCCAGCGGCGGAGCAAGGAAGACGAGGCCCGCACGTTGAGAAGGCCACCCAGCTGTGTCACTTCGGCGGCTCGAACATCTTCCTCGGGACGCCACACGCGCCACCAGGTGCCGGCGGCTCGCTGAGTGCGCCACTCGTCGACTGCCGCGTCGAGGCCCCAGGTATGCCAACGGACGGTTCCGGACGTGGTTCCGGGCGTGGCCGAGCGCCTGCTGAGATGCCGGGCGGTCCGCGCCCGTAGATGCGTCAGGTCGGCGGGAACGAGAGCGATGGGGTCGCCCTGCTTGGCGTCGAATGGGTTGGGGTCGATGAATCGCCGATCAATGATCACAACGGTGTCGGGTTGTCGTTGGAAGGACAGGCCCCACAGCAGGCGGCTGAGTAAGAGTGCGCCGTGCGGATCGGAGAGGATATGCCAGGTCTGGTGGTAGAAGTTCGTGGAGAACCGGGCCCGGGTGCCGGGCCGAAGAGTGATCACCGTGTAGTCGCGGCCATCGGCCCTGAGAACGTGCCGATGAAGCTTGAGGCGGTCTCCGACCTGGCGCGTGTTGGATGGCCTTGAATGCCTATGCTCCGGCACGGTTCACCACTGTCTTTCCTTCCTGCTCGTCTATCTCATGAAAGCGTGTCGCGGATGCCCTTCTCAACGGGATTCCAGAGAGGGGATGCCCACGCTGGACTAAAGAAGGGGCGGTCGCTCTCGTGCCCGTTGTGTGCCCGATGGCTTTCCCTGCGCCGAACTCCGCCGAAGCGCTTCACGTGCGTAAGCCCTTCGCGTCCGGGGACGCCTGTCAGTGATCGGGTTCGGGCGTCACGACGGACGGAGATGATCAGGCAGGTGAGTCATGGGGGCGGACTGTCAATGCGGCGGCCGGTTTGAAGGATCTTTGATCCAGGAGCGGATACCCCGGCCCGCCAGAGGCTCCCGCTCATATCGAAGCCGCACGCGACTGTCTCGTTCTGGCGTGACTACCTGTAAAGGCATTTCGAGAGGCGGTACGACACCCACGGTCCCCAGATCATCCGCTACAGCCGGCCGGTCCCGCCGAGTGAAGCGCGCCTACGACGTCACTCCCGGGCCTTCTGCTCCTTCCACCACGTCAGATCCGTCTCCCAGTTCGTCGGTTCGGCCCACTGCCGAGCGCGCCTGATGATCTCGTCGGGAAGACGTACCGAATGTTCTCTCACGTAGTGGGCCAACCCCTGTGGCCACAGGAACACGCCATCTGTGAATTCCGAGTTGCCGTTGGTCTTTTCGCACATCCGGCATAGCGAGAAGCCGGCTGCGGCGTAGGGAGCGCGCAGACCACTTTCGAGGTACAGGGCGAGCAGGTCGCGTTCTTCGGGACTCCAGCCAGGGTCGACCCAGTCGTGCGGCCGAGGCAGTTCCGGATCGTCGGGGCTCCACCAGTAGCCGATCAGCCGAAGGTGGGAAGGGGAATCCGCCATGGGTCGATCGTTGCACGTCGTGTCCAGTCGGCCCTTACGGCAGCGGACCAGACGGCTTGATCGTGATCAGAGAGCAGCCATCTCCGCCGGGATGCGCAGAGGCCGGGTTCGGAGCCGGCAAGACACTGCCGCGATGGTCAGCGCCCACCCGTATCCGCCGAACGCCGGCGACTCCGCTCCGCCGATGCTGAACGCTCACGGTCCCGAGGGCGGCCAGACACACTCGCTCGACGAAGGTCGTCCAGCCGGTGACCCTGCCGGTCGGGCGAGCTGAACCAGGTTGAGCAGCACCATGCAGCTCCACGCCGGAGCCGCCGACAAGGCGCGGACCGGGATGCGGTCACCCCCACGGACGCACGGTGGCCGCCGCCGTCACGGATCCGATCAGCAGCACCACCACGCCCAGCCAGGTCGCATCCGACCAGCTCAGAGCTGGGACGCCGAGGAACGAGCGATACCCCCAGAGTGCGGTCAGCATCAGGACGCAGCCGTACAAGGCGGCTCCTCCGCTCGCCGCGTAGCCTGCCCATGAGGCCCACCGCTGCCACCATCTGTCCGCTTGCGCATCGAAGTGTCTCCTCACGTGGACCCGTTGATTTCGCTGAGGAGCGCTGAGAGCCGCCTCAGGCTGCTAGGGCGAGCTCGGCGCCGTCGTCCCGGACCGCAGCGCCGCCTGGACGATCCTGATCGCCTCACCAGGGTCGATGCCGACGCTGGCGATCACAGCCGCGTAGTCGGCGGCGGCCTGGCGGGCGCGCTCCCGGCCCTCCTCGCCGGAGGCCGACACGAACGAGCCGGCGCGGCCGCGGGTCTCGATCAGGCCGGCCTCCTCCAGTTCCCGATAGGCCCGGCCGACCGTGTTCACGGCCAGGCCCAGGTCGGCCGCGAGGTGGCGGATGGTCGGGAGGCGGGTGCCCACGGCCAGGGTTCGCTCCTGGATCTGCTTCGCCAGCTGTGCCCGCAGTTGTTCGAAGGGCGGTACCGGCGAGGTGGCGTCGATGACGATCATCGGGTGCCCACGGACTGCCGGGCCACCGTCACGCTCGACGGAGTCTTGGCCCGGATCGCGATGAAGGCGGCCAGGCTCACCAGCAGGTACGCCATCGCGGCGGCGCTCCACCAGCCGGGAGCGGTGCCGAACAGCAGGATCATGGGCAGGGTCCACTGCACGTTCGGCGTGGTGAGGTCGCGGGCGTCCTCCACGCGCATGATGACGTCGACGGTCAGCGACTCCTCGTCCTCCGCGACGACCGGGTGGCGGAGCAGGTGGCGCATCTGCAGGAAGTTGATGCCGGTCGCGCCCAGCAGACCGATCAGCAGGACGACGGCCAGTTGCCGCACGGTCTCGTCGGGGACGGCCAGGGCGCTGCCGACCAGCAGCATCGAACCGACGAAGACGGCGGCGGCGAAGACGGCGTAGGGCCGGCCGACCACGGTCCGCCAGCCGGGCTGGATCAGGTGGGCGGCCCTGCGGGACAGCGTCGCGCCCGCCCGCCGGTCGACGCGGCGGACCCACGAGTCGAGCTGCGACTGCGCCAGCAGCAGCCCGACCACCAGCGCGGTCAGGGCCACCAGCGGCAGCGGGCGGAGGGTGGGATCGCCGAACCGGTTGTACGTCGCGGCGAGGGCGCTCGCGATGATCAGCACGGCCAGGATGACCGCGCCGACGATGCGGGCGAGATTGCGGGCGGCCAGCCGGCTGGCCAGCAGCGGGGTCGGCCGGACGCCGGCCAGGTCGCGCAGCGCCAGCCATGCTTCCGCGATGCGCAGATCGGCGCCACGGGCGTCCGGTAACGGTTCACGGGTCATGAGACGCTCCTTTGTCGCAATCGTTGTATCAACATACTGCGTCAATACTTGCGACAAAGTCAACGGCGGGCCGGATCCCGCGCGCCCCATGACGCCTGACCCGTGAGGTCGTGCAGGGCCGCTCGCCGCCTGCCTGCATCGTGACCTCGAACAGGCCCCGGCGCGGCGCCGAGCCCTTACGGCTGGTACCTCGACGACGGGGTGGTCTAGGCGGAGGACCGGAGCAGGTCGGCGAGCACTGCCGCCTCGCTGACCTCGGCCTTCTTCGTCGCGGTGAGCAGGGTCAGCACGCCGTCGTGGGCGAGTTCCCGCAGGTGCGTCATCGCCGCCGCCCGCTCGGGAGTGGTCAACTCGGTCCGGTAGCGGCGGCCGAACTCCGCGAACCGGTCGGGGTCGTGGTGGTACCAGGTGCGCAGCTCCGCCGAGGGGGCGATCTCCTTGCACCATTCGTCGAGGTCGGCAGTGGCCTTGGCCAGCCCGCGAGGCCAGAGCCGGTCGACCAGCACCCGGGTGCCGTCGTCGTCGGCCGGATCTTCGTAGACCCGGCGTACCCGCACTTCGCTCATGCATCCGACGTTACGCCGGTGCCCTCCTCCCAGGCGCGGAGGTACGTCTTGATCGCGTCCCGGTTGCGCTGGAGCACGTCGATGCGCCGTTCGACGTTGCCGAGCTGGCGGCGCACCACGTCGAGGTCGACCTCCGCGGTGCACGTCGAGGGCCGCGGGTCGCCGAGGCAGGGGAGGACCTGGCGGATCATCTCGGTCGTGAACCCGGCGTCGAGCAGTTCGCGGATCTGCAGGACCCGGTCGACGGCGGCCTCACCGTAGGTGCGGTATCCGTTGCCGCTCCGGAACGGATGCAGGATGCCGACCTCTTCGTAGTAGCGCAGCAGCCGCGGCGCGACCCCCGTCTTCGCGGCCAGATCACCGATCTTCATCGCTCTCCTCACACAGGCGCTTGACCTTCACATTAATGGAAAGGTTTAGCTTTTCCGCGTTCCTGACCTGCGGAGAGAGGAAGATCAAGAGATGAACTGGACCGCGGAACGGATAGGCGACCAGAAGGGCCGCACCTTCGTCGTGACCGGGGCGACGAGCGGCCTCGGGCTGGTGACGGCCCGCGAGCTCGCGGCGCGCGGCGGGCGGGTGCTGCTCGCCGTCCGGGACGCCGCACGCGGCGAAGACGTGGCGGCCTTGCTGCGGCGGGCCCATCCGGGGGCCGACGTGGCGGTGCGCCGGGTCGACCTGCTGGACCTCGGCTCGATCCGCCGGGCGGCGGCCGAGATCGGCTCGGAGCCGGTGGACGTGCTGGTCAACAACGCCGGGATCTCCATGGTCGGGCACTCCGTGACCGCGCTGGGCACGGAGCGCCACTTCGCCGCCAACCACCTCGGCCACTTCGCCCTCACGGCGCTGCTGGCGCCCGCGCTGCGCCGGTCGCCGGCCCCGAGGGTGGTCACCGTGACGTCGTACCTGCACGAGAAGGGCGAACTCGATCTGGACGACGTCGCCTGGACGCGCAAGTACACCCCACTGGCGGCCTACTCGGCCTCGAAGCTGGCCAACGCGGTCTTCGCGGTGGAGCTCGCCCGGCGCGAGGAGTCGTCGCCGACGCCGATCACCAGCGTGCTCGCGCACCCGGGCTACAGCAACACGCCGATGCAGAGCAAGGGAAGCGGGCTGACGGGGATTCTCATGCGCGTCGCCGGCCGGCTCTTCGCCCAGAGCCCCGAGATGGGCGCGCTGCCCCAGCTCTTCGCGGCGACCGAGCCCGGCCTCGCCGCCGGGTCGTACGTCGGGCCTGACGGCCGGGGCGGGCGATCCGGGCATCCCACACTGGTGCCGCTGTCGGCGGCGGCCCGGGACCCCGAGCTCGGCCGCCGGCTGTGGGAACGGTCGGAGCAGCTCGTCGGCGGCTAGCGCAGCGTGCCCTCTTCCGAGGAGACGAGTTCGTCGATCACGGCGAAGAAGGCCTGGACGCCCGGCAGGTTGCCGCCCTTGGCCCGGGAGGCGGCGAAGTCGGCCGGGGAGCGCCACTCGACGATGTCGAGCCACTCGCCGTCGGGCAGCTGGATGAGCTTGGCGCCCAGGAACCCCTCGCGGTCGACCTCGAAGTCGGCGACCATCCCGGCGCGGGTGGCCAGCAGTTCGGCCGCGCGCTCGGGAGCGACCCGGAACCTGGTGATTTCCACTGTCGTCATGGATCCAACCATATAGTCACTAATAATGACAGTCAAAATTAGTGACTAATTGCTCTCCTGTGTCGGACGTCCAGCACGGCGATCACCGCGAACGCGACGACCGCCGCCGCGACGGCGGCGACGTAGCACCACGGCTCGGGCAGGTAGTTGGCCGCCACGAGCCAGCTCGGGCCCTTGTCGGTGAACACCCGGAAAATGATCGCGATCGGGCCCTCCCAAACCCCCGCGACGAGCGTGAGCAGCATCGCCAGCCGATACCAGGCCTCGTTCACAGTTCCCTCCCACTGATACGGTCGTATCAATGACAACAGCCGGAAAGTCGTAGTAGCAATGAATACGTCACGCAATTTAAGCTGGTCAGGTGCGTGACGAAATGACGTGCCGGGTCTGTCGCGGCGTGCTGCGGCCGCCCGCCCGGGGGCGTCGTCCGGTCTACTGCTCCCGCGCGTGTCAGGCCCGCGCTTACCGGTCGCGGCGCGATCCGCCCGTACCGGCGCCCGCCGAGCCCGAGCCGGCCGGGCGGCGGCGGCAGATCGTCGAGGCGGTCTGGCGGATCGCGGCCGAACGCGGGCTCCAGATGGCCACCGTGCGGGAGATCGCCGCCGAGGCGGGGGTGTCTCCCCGCGTGGTGCAGTATCACTTCGCCGACAAGCACCACCTGCTGGTGACCGCGCTGCGGATGCTGCATCGCGAGAACGAGAGCCGGGCCCGCGAGCGGATCGCGGCGTTGCGCGACCCCGCCGACCCGCGCGCGGTGCTGCGGGCCACCCTCGACGAGCTGCTGCCGCTCGACGACCAGCGGCAGACGAGCCTGCGCGTGCTGACCGCCTACTACGCGCGCAGCCTCACCGATCCCGCCCTGGCCGAGGTCTTCCTGCACGACGGCGGCCCGCTCGAAGACCTGGTCGCCGCCCTGATCACGGCCGCCGGGCCGCGGCCCTCGATCGACGCGGCCCGCGAGGCCGACCTGCTCGTCGGCGGCGTGAGCGGCCTCGGCCTCGACCTGCTCCACCGCCGTCGCACCAAGGCCGACGTACGGCGAACCATCGACTACCACCTCGGCCGCATCCTGGCCGATGACTGGGTGATCCGGGCGGCTTCGCCGCACGACGTCGAGGCGGTGGCCGAACTGCGGGCCGTCGTGCTGCGCGCCGATCTCGAGCGGCTCGGCCGCTACGACGAACGACGGGTGCGGCAGCGGCTACGCGACGGTTTCGCCCCTGAGCACACTTGGACGATCGAGGTGAGCGGCGCCTTCGCGGGCTGCGTGGCGCTGCGGCCCGACGGCGACGTCGTCTGGCTCGAACACTTCTATCTCGACCCGGGCCTGCAGGGGCGCGGCATCGGTACGGCCGTCCTCGACCGGCTACTGGAACAGTGCGACCACGACGGCGTGGTGGTCAGGCTGAACGTGCTCCGGGGCAGCCCGGCCCGCCGCCTCTACGAACGGCACGGATTCACCCTCGACGCCGAAGACGACGTCGACGTGTTCATGACCCGCCGCCCCGCGTGAACCACCGCCGCCTGCGGGCGCCTCGATAACGCACCCGCACCTTCCCGTAGCCGACCTCCCCGATCACCCGCACGTGCGGCATCCCCGGCCGGGGAGCGCCCGGGACGTCGGAGACCACGCTGCCCCACTCGCAGTGGACGCCGTTGGTGTCGGCCGTCGCGCCCGGCGGCAGGAGGATCTCGGCGGAGCCGTACTTCAGGTTGAGGTCGAAGGTGACCTCCGCGTGCTCGATCACCGCTTCGCTCAGGTCGAGGTGCGGGTTGCCGTAGACGGACTCGATGCGCAGCGTCCTCGGCACCCGCCACTGCCCGGTACGCAGGATCTTGCCCGCCTTCGTGGTCACGGTGACCACCTCACCGGGCCGTTCGGGCAGGTCGGCCACCAGGGCGGCCAGGTCGCCGTGGGAGACGGCCGTCAGGGCGCGCTCGACGCGCTGTTCCATCTCGTCCGCGGCCAGCCGTCCGTCGGTGAAGGCCTGCTGGAGGCGGCTGACGGTCGCCTCCCGGTCCTGGTCGGAGGCGCGGGCTTCAAGGTCCATGGGGTCAATTTACGGTCGCGTGGGGCGCTTTGTCGGTGGTGATCTATAACGTGCGGCGCATGACTTGGCAGTTGGTCCGGGAATGGATCGAACTCGGCGGCGGCGACGCGTTCCCGATGAGCGACGTCGACCGCAAGGCCGCCGCGGCCCAACTACCCGGCTACCTGGCCGGGCGGCTGCGGGAGGAGGGCCGCTGGCGGATCGCCGAGAACGCCCAGGCGTTCCGCGTCGCCGGCGCGGCCTGCCTGTCCGGGGCGGCCCAGGTCGCCGCCTGGCTCGACCGCCGCGAGTTACGCGAACCCACCGAGCCGCAGATCGACGCCGAGCGCGTCCTCGCCGTCCTGCGCGACCGCCCGGACGAATGGCGGCGCGATCTCGCCCACCGGCTGGTCGACGGCCTGCGGGCGGGCCGGGTCAGCCGTCGGCAGATTTTCGACGGCCGTCCCGGTTTCGACCTGGCCGCTTCTCTGGCGATCGAGACGGGCGTCGAACCGCCCGAGAACGACGCCTTCGTCGCCGGCTGGCTCTGGCGCCTGCAGAATGAGCTCCGCTGGGGCGCCGAGATCGACGTGGTCCGCGACCACCCCCTCCTCGACGTCATGGTCGCCCGGCTCTTCCAGGCCGAAGGCGTCGCCGCCCCGCTGAACCAGCACGGGCGCTTCGTCATCGGCGCGCTGGCCGACCTGGCGTCCGAGGGCCGCCTGAAGCGGCAGGCACTGATCGACGGCTGCGCGGCCCGGTTCCTCACCCACGGGCAGAACCGCGACATCGAACCCTTCGTCCACCTGTGGATCCGGCTCGCGCCGACCCCCGCCGAGACGCCGGTGGTCGACCTGGCCCGCGCCCTGCCGGTCGCCGCCGCCCCGCTGGCCCGGCTGGCCGCCGACGACCTGCGCCGCTACGACGACGCGGTGGGCCTGAGCACCGAACTGTTCGCCGAGACCGTCGGCGCGCTGGCGTTCCGGCCGGAGCGCAAGCACGTCACGACCGCGCTCCAGTGGATCGCCACCGCCACCCCCGAGCGGGCCGACGGCGCGCTCGCCGCGCTCGCGCTGGTCTTCGGCAACGAGGACCACGCGCTCCAAGCCCGTTCGGTACGGCTCGCGCGCAAACTGGCCCCCCACGCCACCCCGGCCGCCTTCGACCCGATCCGCGAGGCCGCGAGCGTCCTCCCGTGGGACCTGCGCACCCAGATCGCCGCCGTCTTCGGCGGGGTCGCGGCCCCGCCCCCGGCGGAGCAGCCGGTGGCCGGCACCCTGGAGATCGGTTTCTCGCGGCCCGAGATGCCGCCGCCGATCGTCTCGGCGGCCCAGCTGATCGCCGCACTCGGCTCCCCGCCCACGTTCTGGTCGATCGACGTCGAGCAGGTCGTGGCCGCGCTCGTCGACCTGACCCATCGCGACCGCGCGGCGACCGTCGAAGCTTTGCGGCCGTGGTGGGAGAGCAACTGCAAGGGATACGGCGACCGCCTCCATCCCCACGCCGACAGCTACACCACCCACAACCCCTATTTCCTGCTGCGACACTGCGTGAGCGCGATCGTGTCCCCGGAGCAGAGCGTCGAGGCGTCCCGGCTGAACGCCCACTACCTGGAGAGAAGCGGTGGTCGCCGCACGCTGCCCGGTCGCATGTTCGGCGACCGGATGCGCGAGGTCATCGCCCTGCTGGAGTCGGGCCGGACGCTTCCGGTCCTGCTCGCCACCCCGACGACGCCCACCGGCCAGGTCGACGCCGCGACGCTGGTCACCCGCCTCGAACTTCTGGGTGACCACGAACCGCCGCCGCTCGACTTCAGCCAGGCACTGCTGCGCCTGCCCCGCTCGGCCGACCCCGAGGCGGTCGCCCGCGCCGGAAGGCTGACCTCACCGGCGGGCCGACGGCTGGCCGCGTGGTTGCGAGACGGCGGCCTGGCCGACCCGATCACGGAGTGCGGCATCGAGGCGATGACCCGCGTCGTCGCCTACGAGACCTACCGGCGCGTCCCGGCCATGCACGCGCGCATGAGGCCGGCCCGACCCGGCCTGCCCGCGCCGATCGCCGAACTGTGCTCGCTGGAACCGAAGGAGCACTGGGCCGGGCTCTCCGACGACATGACGTGGTGGCCGTCGATCATGCCGTCGCACCGAGAGGTGATCGCCGCTCACGTGCTGGAGTGCTTCGCCGTGGGCGTCGTCCTGTCCAGCCGAACCCTGGTGGGGGTGCTGACGGCGCTCGTACAGGGAGAAGGGCCGGTGGGCCGTGCGACGGCGAGCGCCATTCTGACGGCCTTCTCCGACAGGAGATCCGAAGGGCGCGCATCGGCCGTCGACGCGATGAAGATCCTCATGGTTCGAGGGGAGTTCACCGCGACCGACTTCGGCTGGGCGCTGGCCGAGCTGGTCCGGGCGGACGCCCTGAAGCTGGCCCGGGTGACTCCCCTCCTGGAGGATCTCGCCTTCTCCGGAGCCCACCGTGAGACGTGGGCCCTGCTGGCCGAGGCGATCCCCGCGCTGCTTCCGAAGGAGGGAGAACGCGCGCCCACCGGCCTGGCCGACCTGCTGAAGGTCGCGGTCAAGGCCGCCGTCATCGCCGGGGCCCGCGCCGAGCTCCCGGGGCTGGCGGAGGTCGCGGCGCGCAAGGGAGGCAGCCAGGTGACCCTGGGAGCCCGCGTCCTCCTGGAGACGATCAGTCAGGCGCCCCGTTGAGCACCTCGACCTGGCCCGTGTCCAGGGAGTAGTAGGCGGCGACCACCGCCAGCTTCCTCTCGATCACCAGCGGCCCCAGGTCGCCGTTCCCGCGCAGCGCGTCGGCGGTCAGCGTGACCTGGTTCTTGGTCATCGTCTCGATCGGGTCGGCGCTGCCCCCGCGCGTGGTCTGCTCGTAGGCGGGCCGCAGCGCCTCGGCGATCGCCTGCAGGTTTCCGGGGAGCGGTTTGCCGTCTTTCAGTGCCTGGTACGCCGCCGCCACCGCCCCGCACCGCTGATGCCCGAGCACCATGATCAACGGGGTCCCGCCGGTCATCGGGCCGTACTCGATCGAACCGGTCACCACGGGCCCGATGGCCTGCCCGCCGGTGCGCATCACGAACAGGTCGCCGAGCCCGGTGTCGAAGACCAGCTCAGGAGGCACCCGGGAGTCGATGCACGACAGCACCACCCCATAGGGCTTCTGCGTGGCGGCCAGCAGTTCGCGGCGGGTGGGATCGCGGTCGGGGTGCTGCAGCGCGCCGGTCACCCAGCGCCGGTTGCCCGTCATCAGCCGGTCGAAGGCGGCCTTCGGGGTGTCGGGGTAGGCCTGGGACGCGGTCGCCACGGGCACCGCCCGGAGCGTCGTGTCGGTCGCGGCGCAGCCGCCGAGCGCGAGTGACGCGGCGCCCGCGAATAGTGTCCTACGCCCCATACCGTCCATGACCTGGATCTTCTCCACCCAGGTCGGCCGAAAACGGAGCACGGCGACCGCTGCCAGGTGGCGGTCGCCGGAGGATGACTTAGAGGGCGCCGCTCTCGATGCGCTGCTTGAGGACCGTCTGGATGCCCTGGTGCGCCTGCACGCCGGAGGTCAGCGCGAGGTCGATCAGCTCCGTGGGCGTCTCGAACGTCAGGTTCTCGGTCACCTTGGTCTTGTTCCCGGTGACCTTCTCGAAGGTGATCTTCTGGTGGGTCACGATGTTCCCCGTGGACCACGAGTCGACCGTGTAGTAGTAGTCCGCCAGGTACAGCTTCTGGCAGGCGTGCGTGTTCAGCGTCAGCGGGGCCGGCTCCATCGGGATGACCTCGATGGCCGTGAGCCTCCTGGCCTCGACGCCGTACTGCGTGGTGTCGCTATGGGTGACGACCCGCTCAAGCACCGGGTTGGCGCCGATGTGGTTGTTGAAGTTCGAGTAGGCCCAGAAGACCTGGCTCCGCGGAGCATCGATCACGATGGAGATGCTCTGGGAGGCGCGTGACCGGCCTTCCGGCAGCGGGTCGGCGACCTGGGTGAACTTGTAGGTGTTCCAAGTGGTCAGCCACTCCTGTGCGAGTTCGAGGTCGGTCGCGGCACGCGCCGGCGCGCCGAAGACCGAAAGCACGAGGGAGATGGCGAGGAGGGGAGCGCTTAAGAAGCGAAGCAGCCTCGTTTTCATGCAGAACATTTATCGCATTCAGGACCTGAACACATCTCCCGTGATCATGTCTGTCACTGATTGCCAACATGTGTGCCGGTAGGCATGGACAAGCCGCAGTTCGTGCCAGAAAGCGGACAGCGACCAGGTGACCGCGATCCGTTGACTGATCAACTACTCGAAGCGCTTGCGTGATGGTTGACGTTGTTTTACGCTCCACGTCAAATTAGGAAACCTTCCTAACTACTCATCCAAGGAGCGCCTATGTTACGTAGCACGCTCGTCGCCCTGCTCATACTGACCGGCTTGACCACGGTCAGTGCGCCGGCCGCCGCCGCCCCCGTCCTCATCTCCACCGGCAAGCCCGCCACGTCGTCGTCGATCGAGGGCGCCGGCCTGGAGGCGGGCAAGGCGGTCGACGGCAACACCGCCACGCGCTGGGCGTCGGCCGAGGGCAGCGATCCGCAGTGGATCAGGATCGACCTCGGCGCCTCGTATCCGATCTCCCGCGTCAAGCTGACCTGGGAGACGGCCTACGCGTCGGCGTACCGGATCGAAGTTTCGCCTGACGGCGCAACGTGGTCGAGCCTCTATTCCACGACCACGGGCAACGGCGCGACCGACGACCTCACGGTCTCCGGCACCGGCCGCTACGTCCGCATGTACGGCACCGCCCGCGCCACCCAGTGGGGCTACTCCCTCTGGGAGTTCGAGGTCTACACCGAGTCGTCGACCGGCGGCGGCACCCCTGTGGCCGCCAACGGCCAGCTCCGCGTCTGCGGCGTCAAGCTGTGCAATGAGGCGGGCAAGCAGATCCAGCTCAGGGGCATGAGCAGCCACGGCATCCAGTGGTACAACCAGTGCCTCAACACCGCCTCGCTCGACGCCCTGGCCACCGACTGGAAGGCCGACGTCCTGCGCATCTCCATGTACATCCAGGAGGGCGGCTACGAGACCAACCCGCGGCTCTACACCGACCGGGTGCACAACCTGATCGAGATGGCCACCGCACGCGGCATGTACGCCATCGTCGACTGGCACATGCTCACCCCGGGCGACCCCAACTACAACCTGACCAGGGCCCGGACCTTCTTCACCGAGATCGCCCAGCGCCACAACGCCAAGAAGAACGTCCTGTACGAGATCGCCAACGAGCCCAACGGCGACAGCGTGACGTGGTCGGTCATCCGCAACTACGCCAACTCGCTGGTCCCGACGATCCGCCAGTACGACCCCGACGCCCCCGTGCTGGTGGGCACGCCGGCCTGGTCGTCGCTCGGCGTCTCCGGCCCCGGCGACCAGACCGACACGATCCGCGCCAACCCGGTCTCCGGCACCAACATCATGTACACGTTCCACTTCTACGCCGCCTCGCACGGCACCCAGTACCTGAACGCCCTGTCGAGGGCCGCCGACCTGCTGCCGATGTTCGTCTCGGAGTTCGGCACCCAGGAGGCCTCGGGTGACGGGCCGAACAACTTCAGCAGGTCGCAGCAGTACATCGACCTGATGGCCCAGAAGAAGATCAGCTGGGTCAACTGGAACTTCTCCGACGACTTCCGCACGGGAGCCGTCTTCACCACCGGGACCTGCTCCAGCGGCCCGTACACGGGCACGACGAGGTTGAAGGAGGCCGGTGTCTGGGTGCGCGACCGGATCCGCACCGCAGACGACTTCTAGCCCATGGTCTTCTGACCGTCGATGGACTCACGGATGATGTCCGCGTGACCGGCGTGCTGGGCGGTCTCGGCGATGATGTGCAGGAACACGCGCCGGGCCGTCCAGCTCTCCTCCTGGTTCCACGGGGCCTTCGGAAGAAGCTGGACCGCGTCGAGTGAGGGAAGGTTCCTCACCAACTCGTCGGTCGCGTGGGCCGTCTTCTCGTATCCGGCCAGCACCCCGGAGACGGTGTCGCCGGGCAGCATGCGGAACTCGTCGGCCCGGCGCTGCCAGTCTTCCTCGGTCATCTGGGTGAAGTCGCCCATCGCCGAGGGCCCCTGCACGATGAACTCGGCCCAGCCGCGCTCGACCGACGTGACGTGCTTGACCAGGCCGCCGACACACAGCTCGCTCGCGGTGGTCCGCAGGCCGGCCTGCTCGTCGGTGAGGCCCTGAAGGGTGTGGCGCAGGAAGCCCCGGTGCTTGGCCAGGGTCGAGAGGAGGTCGTCTCGTTCGCTCATGAATCCAGCTTGACGCCAATAGCGGCCACTTCTTGTCCTGTATGACGGCCAGAATCGACGTATGGCGAACACCAGCAACCGGACCCTGCGGCTGCTCTCCCTGCTCCAGACCCGTCGCTACTGGCTGGGCGGCGAGCTGGCCGAGCGGCTCGGCGTCTCGGTCCGGACGCTGCGCCGCGACGTCGACCGGCTGCGCGAGCTGGGCTACCCGGTCGAGTCGCAGCGCGGGGTCGACGGCGGCTACCAGCTGGCCGCCGGGGCGGCCCTGCCGCCGCTGGTGATCGACGACGAGGAGGCGGTCGCCCTGGCCGTGGGCCTCCAGGCCGCCGCGCAGGGCGCCGTCGAGGGCATCGCCGAGTCGTCGGTACGGGTGCTCGCGAAGGTCGTCCAGGTCATGCCGGCCCGGCTGCGGCACCGGGTCGAGGCGCTGCGCACGATGACCGTGCCGAGCGGCTGGAGCGCCTCGCCCGGGGCCGGCATCGACCCCGACGTGCTCACGGCCGTGGCGCTGGCCTGCCGCGACCAGGAGCAGATCCGCTTCTCCTACACGGCGGCCGACGGCCGGGAGTCCGACCGGCTGACCGAGCCGCACCGGCTCGTCTGCACCGGCTTCCGGTGGTATCTCGTGGCCTACGACCTGACCAGGCACGACTGGCGGAGCTTCCGCGTCGACCGGATGACCGGGCCGGAGAAGACCGGCACCCGGTTCCGCCCCAGAGACCTGCCCGCCGCCGACGCCGCCGCCTTCGTCCAGGAAGGCCTGGAGAACCAGCCCGTGCCCTACGCGGTGGAGGCGCTGATCGAGGCCCCGGCCGACGTCGTGCGGGAGCGGATCGGGCGGTGGTGCACGGTCGAGGCGGTCGGCGAGCGGCGCTGCCGGATGGTGATGACGAGCAACACCCTCGACTGGCCGACGATGGCCCTGGGGGTCGTTGGGGCCGACTTCCAGGTCGTCCACCCCCCTGAGCTGGTCGAACAGCTCAAGGAGTGGGGGTCGCGGTTCCGGCGGGCCTGACGCCCGCGTAGTAGCGGCGGGACTTGTCGCGGCTGCGCCCAATACGGGCTGATCCTCACCGGCATGGCCGTCGGGGGCCTGATCGCCTCGGCCGTGGTCGAGCGCTGCGCCTGCGCTTCGGCGTGACCCGGCTGCTCATCGCCGACGCCGTCGGCACCGTGCTGCTGGTCGCCCCGGTCGCGCTCGACGCCCCGGTCTGGGCGGTCGCCGCCGGGGCGATCGTGGCGGGCGCGGGGTCGAGCGTCTGGCGCATCCTCGTCGCCACGATCCGGCAGAACCTCTCCCCGCCCGACCTGCTCGGACGCATGAGCGCGGCCCTGGCCGGCGGCGCGGCCGAGATCTGGGGCGTGCGGGCCGCGTTCGCCGGGGCGACCGTGATCTCCGTCGTGGTGCTGGTCGCCTTCACGGTTGACGCAACCGTTCGGTTGCCATACATTAATGGCAACCAAATGGTTGCGATACATGGAGGGGTTCCGATGGCATTTCCCGATCGGATCGAACGCACCGTCCACATCGGCCGCCCGCAGGAGCAGGTCTGGGCCGCCATCACCACCGCCGAGGGGCTCGGCACCTGGTTCGGCGAGGCCGCCGAAGGCGAGGTCAAGGTCGGCGGCACGGTCGAGCTGAGCTGGCAGAGCGGCGACACCGCCCGCCTGCGCGTCGAACGGCTCGACCCGCAGTCGGTCTTCGCCTACTCGTGGCACATCTACGGCCTGCCCGAGAGCGACCCGCGCCGGACCTACGTCGAGTTCACCCTCACGCCCGACGCCGAGGGCACCAGCCTGACCGTCGTCGAGACCGGCTTCGCCCAGCTCGACCACGACGAGCACGCCAAGGCCTTCGACGGCAACACCCGCGGCTGGAAGCACGAACTCGACGAGCTGGTCGCCTACGTCCATGGCTGACGAGTCGCCCGAGACGGTAGCCGAGGCGGTCTTCACGGCCCTGGCCGACCCCAACCGGCGGGCCATCCTGGCCGCGCTGGCCGAGCGGGGGCCGGCCACCGCGACCGACCTGGCCGCCTGGCTGCCGATCACCCGGCAGGGCATCGCCAAGCACCTCGCGCTCCTCGCCGACGCGGGCCTGGTGGTGGCCGAGCCGGGCGAACGGCGGCGGGTGCGCTACCGCGTGCAGACCGAGCCCATGCGGGTGGCGCAGCGGTTTCTCGCCGTGCTCGCGCGCGACTGGGACGGCCCGCTGGCGAAACTGCGGGCCCACCTGGAGTGACCCGCTACTCCAGATCGGCGTAGACGATGACGTTGTCGCGGTAGTGGCCCGTCGCGGCGTCGAAGGACCCACCGCAGGTCACCAGTCTCAAGGCGGGGTGGTCGAGGGGGCCGTACACGCGCTGGGCGGGGAACCGGCTCTTGGCCACCCGTTCCACCGACGTGACCGTGAACCGGGCCGGCTTCCCGTCGGCGCGGGTGACGTCGATGACGTCGCCGCGCCGCATCCGGCCGAGGTCGTGGAAGACGCCGTCGCGGCCCTTCCCGTCGACGTGCCCGAGGATCACCGCCCCGCCGGGTTCCCCGGGGGCGTAGCCGGGGGCGTACCAGCCCGCGTCCTCGGGCTCCTCCGGGACCTGCACGGTCCCGTCGGGGTTGAGGCCGAGCATGATCAGGTCGGTGTGGACGCCGATGCGGCCGACGTCGAGTCGTACCGGCCGTGACCTGGGCAGCTCCCTGACCGGCGACGACGGCGACGCGGCGGCGGGCAGGGCCAGCGCCACGGCCTCGGCGGGCGGCGGTGCGGGCGGCGCCTCCCTCGGGAGGAAGGCGACGCCCGCGAGCAGGGCCCCGGTCGCGGTGAGGGTGGCGGCCGCCAGGCCGAGGACCCTGCGGGTCACGCCGCGCTACGACGCCGCAGGGCGACGAAGCCCGTCGCGGCCCCCGCCACGAGAAGGACCCCGCCCAGCGGAAGCGCGGCGGGCACGCCGCCACCCGTCTGGGGCGCACCGTCGGGAACCCGGCGGCCGATCCCGCGCTGTGGCACCGGTGCGGGGGTCGCGCCGTCCCGCGCCCGCT
>NZ_SZQA01000025.1 GCF_005233835.1 Herbidospora galbida
AGCCCCGGCCGGCCCGCCGCCACCAGCGCGGCCTGGCCGACCGCCTGCGCCACCAGCCGCCGGTCGCCCACCTCGGCCGCCGCCCGCTCGTCGGCCGCCCGCTCCACCAGGAAGCCGACCTGGGCGCTCACCCAGCGCAGCGCCGGATGCGCGGCTCCGGCCAGTTCCGCGAGCCGCACCAGGCGGTGGTGCGCGCCGTCGAGATGGGCGCGTTCGTGGGCCAGCAGGGCGGCGTACTGCCGGTCGGTCAGCGCGGCGCGCATGCCGCTGGTGACCACCACCCAGCCCGGCCGGCCGGGGACCGCGAAGGCCGTCACGGCGGGGTCGTCGACCAGCAGGACGTCACCGTGGGGACGCGGGAACAGCCGCCCGGCGCGCAGGTCACGGCGGTGCCGCCGGTGCGTCCACGCCACCGCGGCGACCACCGCCGCCAGCAGCGGCGCCGACCCCCACGACACCCACGGCACCTCGGCGACGTCGGCCCGGACGACGCGCTCGGACCACCCCATCAGGTGGGCCACCGACGGGACCTCGGCGAGCGCGTGGAGGGCGAACACCAGCAGGTTCGCCGTCCCGGCCACCGCGACCGCCACGGCCGACCAGGCCAGCACCCGCGCGGCCAGCGCCGGGGCGAGCCGGCCCGCCACGAGCGCGGCGACGAGCACCGCCAGCGGCGGCACGACCACCACCGAGACCACGAAGTGATCGAACATCCGGGCACCTCCCGGCCATCAGCCTGCCACGAGATCCGGAACGTCCCGATATAGGGTGTGCCCCGATGAACACGGACCCCGGTGACCGCGACGGGCGCCGCCCGCCCGGCGGGCTGGAGGCCGCGATCCTGACGGCCCTGCGCGAGGCGGGCCGCTCGCTCACCCCCGGCCAGGTCAGGGACCTGGTCGCCCCGGACGGCGGCCTGTCCTACAGCGCCGTGGTCACCACCCTGATCCGCCTGCACAAGAAACAGGCCGTGACCCGCCGCCGCGAGGGCCGCTCCCACCGCTACGGCGCTCTGGTCGACCCGGCCGACCTGGTCGCCCAGCGGATGACCGCCCTGCTGCAGGCCGAGCCCGACCGCTCGGGCGTGCTCCGGCGCTTCGTCGACGACCTGGCCGCCGAGGACGAACAACTCCTGCGCCGCCTCCTCGACGACGCCACCGAGTAATGAATCGTCTCAGAACCGGCTGCTTGGTGACGGCGCGGTTCAAGCCGGTCGGCGCCCTGGCTCAGCCGAGGGAGTTTCCGGTGACGTCCCACAGCCGCGCCGCGATCTCCATCCGCTCGACGAACCCCTCCTCCGTGAGGGTCGCGTCGTCGAGGACGAAGTCGAGGAAGACCTCGTCGATCCCCGCGTCGCGGTAGGCCGCCAGGTCGGCCCCGATCTGCTCCCAGGTGCCCTGGAAGGGCCGCCGCCGGTGCTCGGTGAAGCGGACGTTGGCCCGCACCACCACCTCCGGCTCCGGCCGGCCCGCCTCGCGGGCGCTCGTGAACAGGGTCTCCCGCAGGGGCAGCAGCATGTCGAGCGGCAACCCGCCCGGCAGCCACCCGTCGGCCAGCCGGCCGGCCCGTTCGACCGCGCGGGGGGCGTACACGCCCAGATAGATGCGCGGGGCGGCCGGCTTCGGTTCGAAGGCCGTCTCGGGGACGGTGAAGAACTCCCCCGTGTACGCCGTCGTCCCCGCGCCCCACAACCCCCGGAGCACCGTGACGAACTCCTCGCTGCGCCGCCCCTGGCCGTCGGGGGTGTTCCCGGCCGCCTCGATCTCGTCGAGCGACCAGCCCTGGCCCAGGCCGGGGCGCAACCGGCCGCCGCTCAGCGCGTCGAGCGTGGCCAGTTGCTTGGCCAGCACGACCGGGTTGTGCAGCAGCATGCACAGCACGCTCGTGCCCAGGGTGATCCGCGTGGTCACGGCGGCGGCGAAGGCCAGCGTCGTGAGGGGGTCGTAGGCGATCTTCATGGTCTGCGGAAGGCCGCCGTCGCGCGTCCCCGGATAGCGGCTGCGCGGCTTGACCGGGTCGAGCAGGCGCTCGCCCGCCCACAGAGAGTGATAGCCGAGCTCCTCGGCCCGCCGGGCTGCCGAGGCGATGAAGCCGGGTGAGGCGAGGTGTCCGAGAGTCGGCAGTCCGAGTCCTAGTCGCATATCGAGAACCTTCCACGATCACTCGCCGTTGACGCTGGACGCGGCGCACGCCGACCCCCTACGGTGCCGTGTGCCTGGTGGCGTCGACAGAGGGGGACACCGTGCGGCGGTGGGCTGCGGGGATGGTCACGGCCATGCTGGTCGCGATCGTGTGGGGGGCGCCGGCGGCGGCCCGCGCCGAAGGCCCCGGGCAGGTGGCGCTCATCGGGGTGCCCGGCCTGATGTGGAGCGACGTCACCGAAAGTGACACCCCCAACCTGTGGCGGCTGGCCGGTGAGAGCGCCGTCGGGTCGCTGTCGGTCAAGGCGGTCGGCACGATCACCTGTCCCTACGACGGATGGCTGACGGTCTCGGCCGGGGTCAGGTCGGCCGTCGGCCGCCGGTGCGGGCTGCCGCCCCTGCCGGTCGAGGGCACCAACCGGCTCCACGAGTTCGGCTGGTTCGCCTCGGTCGCCGGGGTGCCCACCGCGGGCTCGGTCGGCACGCTGCCCGGCACGATGGCGGTCGGTCCCGGCGGGGTGCTGGCGCTGTCCGACCGGCAGGGCGCCGTCGGCCGCTACCACGCCACGGTCGAGGAGGTCGCCGACTGGTCGGCGCCGGTGATCGCGGTCGACGTCGACACGCTGATCCGGCCCTACGTCGGCGCCGACGGCAAGGTCTCCCCCGAGCCCGAGGCGGTCGCCGCGGCCGATCGGACGGCGGCGGTCCGGCAGGCCGACGCCCAGGTGGGCGCGGTGCTGGCCCAGCTGCCCGCCACGGCGACCGTGCTGGTCGCGGGGCTGGCCGACCACGGGTCGGTGCCCCACCTGCGGGTGGCGATGATGCGCGCGCCCGGCACGACCGGCACCAGCCTGCTCGGCTCGGGCTCGACCCACCGCGACGACATGATCATCCTGCCCGACCTGACCGCGACCCTGTTCAGCGCCGCAGGGCAGGCCGCCGCCATCCCGCCGACCGTCATCGGGCAGCCGCTGAAGGCGGGTGCGCCGATCCCGCTCGACGAGGCCGTCGACCGGCTCAGGAACGCCGACACGGCCGGGCAGACGATCCGGAACATGGGCGGGATCTTCTTCACCACGCTGGCCGTGCTGCAGGTGCTCTTCTACGGGGCGGCGTTCCTGCTGCTGCGCCGCCGGTCGGCACTGGGCCTGGTCAGGGTGGCCGCCGTCGCGCTGGCCTCGATCCCGGTGTCGACCTACCTGATCAACCTCACGCCCTGGGAGGCCGGCCCCGCCCCGACGCTCACCCTGATCGGCGGGCTGGTCGCCTGCGACGTCGTGCTCACCGTGCTCGCCCTGCGGGCGGCCCGGCTCACCAAGCCGGAGAACATCCTCGCGCCGCTCATCGTCGTGGCGGGCGTCACCGCCGCCGCGCTGCTCGGCGACCTTCTCTCCGGTACGCACCTGCAGCTCAACAGCGTCATGGGCTACACGGGCGTGGTCGGGGCCCGCTACTACGGCCTGGGCAACATCCCGTTCGCGCTGCTGGCCACGGCGGTGCTGCTGGTCGCCACGGCGGTCGCCGACACGCTGGTCCGGCACGGCCGCCGGCCCCTCGCGGTCGGCCTGATCGCCGCGCTGGGGGTGTTCGCGATGATCCTCGGCGGCTGGCCGGGGGTCGGCAGCGACTTCGGCGGCGTGATCGCGTTCGTGCCCGGCATCGCGGTCGCCGCGCTCATCGTCGCGGGGCGGCGGGTGTCGATCTGGAAGCTCGGCCTGTTCTGCGTGGCCGGCGGCGTGATCGTGCTGTCGATCGCCTACCTCGACTACCGGCGCCCGCCCGGGTCGCAGACCCACCTCGGGCGGTTCGTCGGGCAGATCTTCGACGGCACGTTCTGGCCGGTCATCGCGCGCAAGCTCGACGCCATGCTGGGCACCCTGCTCAGCCCCAACCTGATGCCCGTCGTCATCGCCGCCGTGGCGTTCCTGGTGTTCGCGGTGCTGCGGCCGGGCGCGGCGACGGCCGGGGTGCTGCCGGTGGCGTTCGAGCGGGCGCCCATGCTGAAGGCGGGCCTGCTCGGCGCGCTGGTCAGCGGCGGCGTCGGCATGCTGGTGAACGACTCGGGCGCGGCCGTGCTGTCGATGGCGCTGGCCCTGGCGGTGCCGCTGGTGCTGAGCGCCGGGATCAGGGCCATCCAGCTCGACGGGGCCTCACCCGGCGACGGCAGCCGTGCGGAGGGCGCGGTAAAGCAGCCGCGCGTCGCCTAGCCGGTGGCGCAGCAGCTTCTCCAGCCCGCCGATCGGGACCAGGTTCTGCGGCGCCCTCGGGTCTTTGTAGTCGACCCCCGCCATCGGCGGCAGCGCGACCGTGACCCGGTCGGCGAGCTCGGCGGCGTCTTCGGCCGACAGGTCGGCGCCCGCCTCGCAGCGGGCGATCCCGGCCCACGGGGCCGTCGAGATCGTGGGCAGCCGCAGGTACCAGGCGTAGCGGCTCCAGTTCGTGCCCATGAAGAAGACCGGGGTCCGCTGGCCCGGCTTCAGGTCGGACACCACGGCCGACTGGGCCGGCGGCAGGTAGGACGTGTGGTGGGTCTTCACGTAGCCGACCGCGTTGGGCAGGTGGGTGCGCCCCCGCAGCGGCCCGTCGACCACCAGCAGCTCGTCGTGCCCGGTCTGCGCGCGGTATCTCAGGGCCAGGTCGACTTCGAGCTCGGTCAGTTTCTGCTGGAGCGCCAGTGACCCGTCGTCGTCGCCGGTCACCTCGTGGGAGGTGTACGTCACCGGCCCCGCCACCAGGTCGGCCACGCCCTTGGCCGGGCTGAACACCCCTCTCTTGACCTCGACCGCGACGGGTTCGGCCCCCTCGCCGCACCGCACGATCCCGGCGGCGTAGGAGGCCGCGATGCCGGGCGCGGGCATGCCGCCCTCGGGGTCGTCGACCCAGACCCGGGCGTCGATCCGGCGCACGCCGTCGGCGATCAGCAGCGTCTCGGGCCGTTTCGTCGTCGCGCCGGGGGTGATCGGCCGCCACTGCAGGACGGGGATCTCGACGTCGAGGGTGAGGGCGGCGCTGCTGCCCTCCATCTCGGCCTCGAAGGCCAGGCTCGCGCCGTAGCCGGGGTCCCAGGGATCGACGCTGAACCCGGGGGCGTGGTACGTGGTGGTCACCGAACCACCTTTCTGACGTGGGAGCCGGAGGCGTCGCGGGCGACCTCGTACCGGACCGGAACCCGGTCGGCCAGGGCCGGAACGTGGGTGACGACGCCGATCATGCGTTCGTGGCCGGAGGCGAGCTTCTCGAGGGTCGCGGCCACCGTGTCGAGCGTGGCGGGGTCGAGGGTGCCGAACCCCTCGTCCAGGAAGATCGAGTCGAGGCTCCGGGCGGCGGCCGCCGCGAGCCCCGCGACCTGGTCGGACAGCGCCAGCGCGAGGGCGAGGGAGGCCTGGAAGGTCTCTCCGCCCGACAGGGTGCGGGCGCTGCGGCGCAGCCCCGCCTCGGCGTAGTCGACGACCTCGATGTCGCCCCTGCTGCCGAGCACGAGCTCGTACTGACCGTCGGACAGATCCTTCAGGGTCTCCGAGGCGGCCGCGACGAGCAGTTCGAGCGCCTCGGCGCAGAGCCAGCGCTCGAACTGGTTGGCCCGCAGCAGCAGAGCCAGCTCGTGGGCGACCCTGGCCTCCCCCTCGTGACCGGCGACGCGCTCGGCCAGGTCGGCGGCGCGCTCCCGCGCCTCCCTGACCCGGGCGAGCCTCTCGTCGGCCTGCGCGGCGGCGCGGGCGACCTGCTCGGCCATCCGGTCGCCCGCCTTCACCGCGACGCCGTGCTCGGCGATGCGCTCGGCCAGCACCCGGCGGGCCTCCTGCGCGCTCCCCCGGGCCCTCTCGAACCCGGCTTCGGCGGCCTCGGCCTCCCGCCGACGGACCTCGGCGGCGCCGTCACGCCAGGCCAGCAGGGCGGTCCAGGCGGCGTGGACGTCACCGGGGTCGAGTGGCGGCGGCCCGAAGGCGGCGACGGTGTCACGGGCCGCGTTGAGATCCCGCCAGGCCTGCTCTGCCTTGCGTCGGGCCTCGTCGACCGCGCGGGCGGCCTGTGCGGCGTGGCGGCGGGCCTCCCGGGCGTCGCGCCGGATGTCTCCCACCTTCCCGGCGGCCCGGTCGATCGCGACAAGGAGCTCCTCGATAGCGGCGACCCTCTCGAGGTCGGGCGGAGCGGCCGTGGCCAGCTCACGGGCCCGGGCGGTGAGGAGCTCGGCCTTGGCGGCGAGACCGTCGTGCCGGGTGCGGGCCTGCTGCCCCTTCTCCCGAATCGCGGCCAACCGGCGTTCCGCAGCGGCCAGCTCCTCGGCCGCGGAGACGACATGGCCGTGGGGGCCGCGCGGCTCGGGCCCGCCAGAGCCGGCGGGCACGTCAGCGCCGTGCGGGTCGGACCCGCCGGCGCGGGCCTGCTGACTCGCGGGCACGTCGGTCGGTCTCGGGCCGATGGGGAGGACGGTGACGAGCTGGTGGCAGACCGGGCAGGGGTCGCCCGGGGTGAGCGTGCGCGCCAGGTCGGCGGCCGTGTGGGCGATCCTGGTCTTCGTGAGGTGGCGGTCGGCCTCCTCGTAGTCGCGGAAGGCCGCGGCCAGCGACTCGGCGGCCTCCGCCAGCTGGACGGTGACGGTGTCGGCCTCCTTCCGGGCCGCTTCGGCTTCGGCGGTGCGGCGGGTGCGGTCGGCGAGGTCGGCGAGCTCTCGCCTCAGGGCGGTCTGGTTGCCCAGGGCCTCCAGGTCGGTCTCCGCCTCTTCCTCCAACGCGTCGAGGCGGGCCTGTTCGAGCACCGCCGCCTCGGCCCGTTCGGTGGCGCGGCGGGCCGATTCGGCCAGGCCGGGCACCTCACCGGGCAGCGCGAGGGCGCCCAGCTGGGCCAGCGCGCGGAGCACCGTCACCCGTTCGGCGTCGGCCGTCTTGGCCGCCTCGTCGAGGGCCCGGAGTTCCTCCAGGTCGGCGCCTACCCGCTCCGACAGCGCGCGCAGGGCGGCGGCGCGCTCGCGGGCGGTCTCCTCGGCCTGCTCGTCGGCGTCGTGCAGGCGGGACAGCTCGCCCCTGGCGAACTCGGCGGCCTGGTTCTGCTTGGTCTCCTCGGCGACGGCGGCCTTGCGGACCTGCTCGTAGACGTCGGCGTCGAGGAGCTGCACGAGCAGGTCCTGGCGGTCGCTCGGGGTGGCGTGCAGGAACTCGGCGAAGCGGCCCTGGGGCAGCACCACGCACTGGGTGAAGAACTTGTATTCCAGGCCGGTGACCTGGGCGACCTCGGCGGCGACCTGTTCGCCTTCGGCCACCGGCCGGGAGGTCGCGGTCAGCTCGACCAGGTCGGAGTCGGCCGGGACCGACGGGTCGAGCAGGTCGAGCCGGGCCTCCTTGGTGCGGACCGTCCCCTTGGCGTCGCGCAGCAGGGTGCGGACGGCGGCGTAGCGGCGGCCGGAGACCTCGAAGACCAGGGCGACCTTGCCGGAGGCGGCGGAGGGGGCCAGCGCGTAGGCGACGACGTTCTCCTTGCCCCACCGGGGCACGCTGCCGTAGAGGGCGAAGCAGATGGCGTCGATGACGGTGCTCTTGCCGGCCCCGGTCGCGCCGACCAGCGCGAAGTAGTCGACCTCGGCGAAGTCGACGTCGGTGGCGGCCCGGAAGCTGCCGAAGTTCTCCATGTGCAGCCGGAGGGGGCGCATCAGCCGGTCACCTCGTCGTGCAGCCGGTCGAACAGGGCCCCCAGTGCTTCGACGTCCTTGCCCGACGCGGCCAGGTATTCGCGGACCAGGTCGCGCGGGCCCCTCCCCGCGCCGGTCGCCTGGCGTCTGCGCACGCTCGCGGGCCGGAAGTCGGGATGCAGGTCGACCTGGAGGGCGCCCGGGAGGAGTTCCCTGACCGTGTCGGCCAGCCCCGCCCGGGGCTTCTCGGCCACGACCACCCGGAGCCAGGCGTCGCCCAGGTCGGCGGCCATCGCCTCCAGCCGGTCGAGACTGCCGGTGACCGTGGTCAGCGTCTTGGCCTTCTCCAGGGCCACCTCGCGCACCTTCGCCGGTACGCCGGGCTCGACCTCGACGATCAGCACGCCCGGCTGGTTCTTCTCCTCGCCGAAGTCGACGGCGATGGGCGAGCCGCTGTACCAGATCGGGCACGCCCCCGGCATCTGCTGCCGCCGGTGGAGGTGGCCCAGCGCGGCGTACTGGGCGGTGGGGGGGAACGCGGTCGACTCGAAGTAGTAGGAGAAGATCGTCTGGGCCTGGCGTTCGCCGCCGCCCATCTTCCCGCCGGGGAGGGTGCCGTGGGTGGTCACCAGGTTGACGGTGTCGCCGGTGAAGCCGGAGGTCAGCGCCTCGGCCAGGCGGCCGAAGCGGTCGGCGTAGCTGCGGTTGTGCTCGGCGGCGGTCTCGGTGATCAGCTCGGCGGCCCGCACCACGTGGCGGTGGGACAGGAACGGCAGCACCGCGCACTTCACCGGTTCGCCGGTCCGGGCGGTGAACTCGATCAGCCCGCCCTGGTCGGGCCGCCGGAACAGCCCTGAGACGTGGATGCCCAGCGCCCCCAGCACCGGCCGGTAGACCTCCAGGAGCTGCGCGTTGTCGTGGTTGCCGGCCAGCACGACCACCTCGCGGCCGCCCTCGCGCAACTGCATCAGCGCGTTGACGACCAGGCCCTGCGACTCGGGCGTGGGCGCGGAGGTGTCGAACAGGTCACCGGCGACCAGCACCAGGTCGACGTCTTCGCGCCGGGCCACGCCGACCAGCTCCCAGAGCACGGCGCGGTGCTCGTCGTGCCGCCCCCGGCCCTTGAGGACCTTGCCGACGTGCCAGTCGGCCGTGTGCAGGATCTTCATCGCGCCCTTCTTCTTGCAGGCAGATTCGCTTCAGAACGGGGGAATGTCGTCTTCAGGCGCGGGCAGCCCCGCGAACGGATCTCTCTGAAGGGCCGGGGACGCGGGGGCCGCGCCGGCCTCCGACGGCCGGGTGGCCCAGGCGGGGAACGGGAAGTTCACGGCCAGCGGTACGGGGATCTCCGGCTGGACCGCGAACATGGTGCCCGGTTTGGCGATGGTGGCGCGGTCGCGGGCGGTGCCGGTCAGCCAGCCGTATTCCGAGCGGGTGGCCTCGGCGGGGTCGAGCCGCCCGGCGATGCGGACGGCGCAGTTGGCGACGATGCGCCGCTCCACCTCGGAGGCGGTCTGCTGGGCCCCGATGAGGATGACGCCGAGCGAGCGGCCGCGCTCGGCGACGTCGAGCAGGATCTCCTTGATCGGGGAGTCGCCGTCGCGGGGGGCGTACTTGTTGAGCTCGTCCAGGACCACGAACAGCAGCGGCCGGGCCGAACCCGACAGCTCCTTGCGGGCGAACTCGCCGCGCAGCACCACGCCCACCACGAACCGCTGGGCGCGTTCGGGCAGGTTGTGCAGGTCGACGATGGTGACCTGGGCGTCGGAGACGCCGATCGAGTGGGCCCGCCCGGCCGGCAGGTCGCCCCGCACGATCGGGGTGAGCGACCTTATCGAGCTGCGCAGCCGCCGCAGGAACGCGTTGACCGTGCCCAGCGACGCCGGGAAGCCGGTCCAGGAGGCCCGGCTCGACTCGTCGGCCAGCCGTTCGTCGATCAGGTCGACCAGCTGGGGGTAGGTGCGGCACTCGACGTCGTCGACCTTGACCGCGCCCGAGTCGCCCAGCGGCTCGGCCAGCACCTTCAGCTTCGCCGCCACCTGGCCGATCAGCAGGCTGTACTGCGCCTTCTCGTCGTCGGCGTCGGCGAAGACGTAGCGGAGGAGCTCGGCGTCGCAGAACTCGGCCAGCGTCCAGTAGAAGGAGCTGACGCCCTTGGTGCGGGCCGTGACGTGGGGCACGCCGTGGACGTCGCCGGGCCTCGGCGGCGCGAACACGTGGACGCTCCTGAACGGCTGGGCGGGCAGCCCGAGCGTGGCGTAGGCGGCGCGGGCGGTGTCGTCGACGCGGGTGTTGGCGTGGTCGAGGAACAGCAGGTCCTCACCCTTGACGGAGAAGATCAGCGCCTTGGTGTTGGCCGCCTCGGGCCCCAGCACGCCGGAGTTGAACACCGAATAGAGCAGGAACGTCGCGAACGAGGTCTTGGTCGCCACGCCGGACACCCCGGAGATCGACACGTGCGCGCCGCGGGTGCCGTCGAGGAAGTCGAAGTTGAGGTAGGCCGGTTCGCCGTCGCGGCCGAGGCCCATGGGCACCCGGCGCTCCATCACGTCGAAGTAGAGCGCCTGGTCGCGGTCGGCCCCCTTGGCCCGGAACGCCGGCGCCCCCGGCAGCGGCGGCACGAACACCTCGGGCTCGACCCGGGTGACCCGCACCTCAGCGACCTCGACGACGGCCGCCGGCAGCGACCCCTCGGAGATCAGGAACACGTCGGAGTCGTAGGCGGCCCCCTCGTGCCGGGCCTCGACGTGGGTGACCACCCCGGCGACCAGCACCGGCCCGTGGCCCGGCACCTCGCGCCGCGTCACCACCACTTCGTCGAGCTGCACGACCTTCCCCGGCTCCAGGCCGATCCAGAACGACAGGGGCGAGGCCGACTGTGTGCCCAGCACACGGCCGACGGCCTCCCCGGCAGGGGCACCAGCGAACCCATCCGTCACCCGAGGCAGGGTAGTGCAGCCTTACGACGTTTTCTCGGGCCATGCCCGCGCGAGCAACTCGCGGGTGTCTCGGAGCAACTGTGGTAGGACGCGCGTCTGCCCGACGATCGGCATGAAGTTGGTGTCGCCGCCCCAGCGGGGCACGACGTGCTGGTGGAGATGGGCGGCGATGCCGGCCCCCGCGACGTGCCCGAGGTTCATCCCGACGTTGAACCCCTGCGCCCCGCTCGCCTCCCGCAGCGTGACGAGCGCCTTCTGGGTGAACTCGGCCAGTTCGGCCGTCTCGGCGGCGTCGAGGTCGGTGTAGTCGGGCACGTGCCGGTAGGGACAGACCATCAGATGGCCGGAGTTGTACGGATAGAGGTTCAGTACGGCGTACACGACCTCGCCCCGGGCCACGATGAGCCCGTCGGCGTCGTCCATCTTCGGGATCTCGCAGAACGGGCACCCGTCACCGGCGCCCGGCCCGGTCGGCTTGTTCTCCCCCTTGATGTACGCCATCCGGTGCGGCGTCCAGAGCCGTCCGAATGCGTCGGGCACGTCTGTCATGTCGGCCAGCATAGGGGGGCCGGCTCACGCGACCCCCGCCGACCGGGCCTAACGCCGGACAAACCCTTCGATCTTCCGGCAGAATCCTGCTGACCTGAGGAGATGATCGTGTGACCGACGTCGCGTACGAGCACCAGAACGAGACCCCCTCCGAGGAAGAAGCCCCCGCCGCCGAGGAGAGCTCCCCCGCTCCCCAGATCTCCGTCGCGGGCCTGAAAGGCAAGATCACCGTCGCCGACGAGGTCGTCGAGAAGGTGACCGCCCTGGCCGCCATGCAGGTCCCCGGCGTGGCCGACCTGGGCGGCGACCTGGCCCGCGCGTTCGAGTCGGTCCGCGACCGCATCGGGTTCGGCTCCAAGCGCGCCAACCAGGGCGTGCGGGCCGAGATCCAGGACGGCATGGTCGCCATCGACATCACGATCGTCATCCTCTACGGCCACGTCGTGATGGAGGTCGCCGCCGAGGTCCAGTCGAGCGTGGCCACGTCGGTCGCCCAGATGCTCGGCATGGAGGTCGTCGAGGTCAACGTGACAGTCGACGACGTGCGCCTCCCGGGCGAGGGCAAGGCCGACGAAGCCGCCGCCTGAACGGAACTCACCCCGACCGGGCTCCCCGCGGGGCCCGGTCTCGCGTGTCCGGGGAACCTGGACGAGTCTTTTCCGGACACTGTCAGTGGTCATGGGCGGTCAGTGAGCGGTAAGGCCGCCTGGCCGGTCCGGAAGTGCGCCAGATCACGGCAGCGAGTACCCGGACCCGTCGTGCGACGCGGACAGCGACGCCTTCGACGGTCCGTGCGCTGGGTCGCTGCAGGCGGAAACGTGATCCGCCGAGGCTCTCGCGGAACTCGCACAGGTGAACGTCACCAAAGCCGGCTCGCGGGGCAGGACGTGCTTCGCGGCCTGTGGCGTCAGGCGGGTGGCCAGTTCCGCAACGTTGCGTCGGCCACCTGTTGCAGGTCCTCGCATGCCGCGCCGCCGGCTGCCTGTACGGCGATGCCGTTCGCGATCGTCATGACATAGCGAGCGATTTTCTCCGGGTCGGCGCTGTCGGGCAGATCGCCCGTCTGGACGGCCTGCCGGAACCTGTCCCGGAGCAGTGCCTGGCCGTGGGCGCGCCACTCGGCCAGGATGTCGCGGGCGGTCCGTCCGGTCCCGCCGGCGGCCAGTGCGCCCTGGACGCCCAGGCAGCCGGCGGGGAGTCCGGGCATGGTGCCGGAGCGGGCGGCGCCGGCGAGGAAGGCCGCGGCGACCTCGCGGGCAGTGGGTTCCCGCAGCGCTTCGGCGACGTAGGCGCCGGGGCCTTCTTCGTAGCGCCGCAATGCCTTGCGGAAGAGGTCCTCCTTGTTGCCGTAGGCCGCGTACAGGCTCTTGCGGGAGATGCCCATGGCTTCGGTCAGGTCGGTGAGGCTGGCACCTTCGTAGCCCTGCGCCCAGAAGACCGTCATCGCCTTCTCGAGCGCCGCCTCGGCGTCGAATGCCCGGGGGCGGCCGATCTGTGACGCGCGCATGTCGCCATCCTACCGGTTTGACACCGTTCGGTGCCGAACTGGTACTGTCCTGTTCGGCACCGATTGGTGCGTATATTTCTGCACTTCACCGCTTCTTGCGGCACGAGAGAAGAGAATCGCCATGTCCGAGAGTGATCTGCGTGACTGGTACATGCGCTACGCCGAGGCGCTCAACGCCCACGAGTTCGACCGCATGGACGAGTTCATCAACGACCAGGTACTGCTCGGCGGTCAGCCCGCCACCCGCGAGGACGTCGTCACGGTCCTGAAGGGGATCGCCGACGCCGTCCCGGACATCCGCTGGGACGTCGATGAACTGCTGTTCGACCGGGACGGCATCGCCGTCCGCGCCATCAACACCGGCACCCCGGCGAAGGAATGGCTCGGCGTCCCGCCCACCGGCGCCTCGTTCGAGATCGTCGAGTACGCCATCTACAAGGTCCAGGACGGCCGGTTCACCCAGATGACAAACCTGCACGACTCCGCCGAGATGCTCCGGCAGCTGACCGCATGACCACCGCCAGCCGTTGTCGACCACCTTTCGCTGGGTTCGGGGCTCCTGCCACTGATCAGCGGCGAAGGATCCGCCTCACCCCCGCCGCGATCCGGCACGACCTCCAGACCGGCCAGGCGGCCTTGATCAGGCCGTGGTTCCTGCTTCCGCCCTGGCGAGATTGACGCCGCTGGCGATGATCCCGATGTGGCTGAACGCCTGCGGGAAGTTGCCGGTGAATGCTCCCGTGGACGGGTCGATCTGCTCGGGCATCAGCCCGACCGGGCTCGCGCGGGCGCACAGCGACGTGTACAGATCCTCAGCCCGTTCTCGATGGCCCTGCAGGATCAGGTTGTCGACCAGCCAGAAGCTGCACAACAGGAAGGCACCCTCGTCGCCGGGCAGGCCGTCGGGGGATTCTTCGTGCAGGTACCGGTAGAGCAGGCCGTCACCGGCCGACAGACGTTCGGCGATGGCCGCAGTGGTGGCGGCCATGCGTGGATGGCCGGCCGGGATGACCTTGCGCAGCGGCAGCGCGAGCAAGCTGGCGTCCAGACCGCCGCCGCCGTCGAGGTGCTCGCTCAGGCATTGAGCCTCCTCGTCCCAGGACTGCTCGAGGATGAGCCGGCGCAGCTTCTCGGCGGTGGCCCGCCAGCCGGTGTTCGGCCCGGACAGGCCGAGCCGCTCGCCGATGGCCGCGGCCCGGTCCAGGGCCACCTGACACATCCCGGCCGAATAGGTGAAGACCCGGCCTTCGCTGCGTACCTCCCAGATGCCCTGATCCGGCTGCCGCCACGTCTGCGCGGCGGCCTCGGCCAGCTCCGCCAGACCGGACCACAGCGCCGGCTGGAGTTCGCGGCCGCGGAGCAGCCACTGATCGGCGCAGTCCAGCACCTCGCCGTAGACGTCGTGCTGGCGCTGGTCGGCGGCGCCGTTGCCCCACCGCACCGGCGCCGACCGCCGGTAGCCTTCCAGGCCGCCGTCATGGATCTCCTGGGGTACGGGGTCGCCGCGAAGGGTGTACATGATCCGCGGATGGCGGCTCTGCTCGAAGGCGTCCAGGACCCAGCCGAGGAAGGCGTCGGCCTCCTCCTCGAAGCCCACGCGGCGGAACGCGAACACGGCGTACGCGGCGTCGCGGATCCAGGTGTAGCGGTAGTCCCAGTTGCGCACCCCGCCGATCGGCGCGGGCAAGGACGAGGTGGGCGCCGCGACCAGCGAGCCGTTGCCCCAGTCGTCGCACAGCTTCAACGTGATCACCGAGCGCCGGACCAGCGCTTCCTGCGGGCCGCGGTAGCTGCACTTGCGCATCCAGCGCCGCCAGGCCTCGGTGGTCTGCCGCAGCATCGCCTCGGGGTCGAACCGGTGATGGCGGTGGAGGCGGCCCCAGGACAGCACTAGATCGAGGCGGTCGCCCTCCTGAAGGTCGTGCGCGGTGCGCAGGCCGGTCAGCGGGCGGCTGGAACGCAGATGTAGCCGCAGGTCGGGCCGCCGGGAGACGAGCACCTCCAGACCGCTGCACAGGGCCCTGGCCTGCCCGCCGCCGCGCGGCTCCAGCTCCGCCCGCAAGCGCACGGTCCCGGCTTGCACGACCGCGGACCGGATCAGCTCGTCCCGGCCGCCGCCCGCGTCGTCGCTGAGGTCGGCGCCGGCACGCAGGGCCAGCCCGTCGGTGATCCGGACCAGGCCGGTCGGACCGCGCAGCTCGGTCACCAGCACCGCGGTGTCCGGCTCGTAGAACTGCCGGGCCTCGCGCAGGTCGTCCACGGTGAGCGTGAAGTGACCGCCGCGTTCGTGATCCAGCAGGCCGCACAGCAGAGGGTCGCTGTCGAAGCGGGGCAGGCACAGCCATGGGATCGAACCGTCCACGCCGACCAGCGCCGCCGTCGTGCCGTCGCCGATGAGGCCCAGGTCCTCTAGGGGCAGGTAGCCCTCCCGGCGGTGCACCGGGCGGAAGGGTGGATCGAGATCGAGCATGCCTGGTTCTCCTCCGTACTGACGTCCGCCGGCGGAGGGAAGCTCCGGGCGGGCGGACGTAGCTTCCGTCACGAGACGGTGATCAGCACCTTCACCATGTCCTCGACCACCATGTCCTCGACGTTCTTGTCCGAGACCTCGAAGCCGCCCTCCATCCCGTCGAGGCGGAACGGGTGGGTGGGCATGTGCTTGGACGCGCAGCAGCCGTTCCATGCGCAGCCGGCCGACGCTTTCATCGCTGCCCCGGTTTGTTCTTCGGCGTGCTTTCGAGGCGCGCAGACGGCGCCGATCACAGCCACATTCGCCGGTGTCGCCGACGGGACCCCATAGAGCGGCGCCCATGGCGTAGCCCGCTCACGCAGGCGCCGCGGCCCCCCGAAACGGCGCCACCGGTGACGGGCCTACCCTCCCGGGCTTATGGCTAACACCCGCTATCGCTCTGCGACGTGAGCGATCTCGCTGACGTTCAGTGCGTCGGCGACCCAGCAGCGGCGAGGCCGGCGGGACATCCATGCCACCGGCCCGTCGACACCATGACGGCCGATGGCGCCGGCCAGTTCAGGTCAGGCTTTGAGAGATCGCCGACCCTGGGAACTGTCAGCGATCGGGAGGCTGCTCACTGTCAGCGCAGTCGGCGGAGGCAGCGGCCTGTTGGCCGGGCCGGCGCGGAACGACTGGAGCAGATAGGCCACCAGGCGCCGGGACGCTGCACCGTCATCCGGCAGGGCGGCCACCAGACCGCAGTGTGCCAACAGGACCACGGCGAGGTCGGACGGGTGGAAATCGGCCCGCAGCGCGCCCGACGCCTGGGCCCTGCGTACCAGGGTCGCGAAGTCCCGCTCGGCTCGCTGCCAGGACTGCGCCTCTTCCGACATGCTTTCCGGGAAGGCTGCGACGAACGCGGCCGGGAATCCACGTTCCTCTCGTTGTAGAGCGCAGACCGTCTCGACCAGCTGCTGGAAACCTTGCCACGGGTCAGGGGCGGCCAGAGCCTCGGTGAGCGCCCGCCCGCAGGTCTCCATCTGCTGCGCGAACGCGCCTCTCAACAGGGCGTCCCGGGTCGGGAAATGCCGGTACAGCGTCGCTACGCCGACCCCGGCCCTTCGGGCCACGGTCGCCATCGGGGCGTCGATCCCGTGCTCCGCAAAGACCGCACGGGCGGCGACGAGGACACGCTCCCGGTTGCGCCGGGCATCCGCCCGCACCCCGTCATGGGCTGTGATCCGAGAGGATTCCGCCATCACTGTCTCTCTCTTCCGGTCTAAGCGGACGATCGCGTCCACTTAAGAGCTTAGGGTCGATGCCAGATCCCCGTACGACCCCCGGCGGCGAAGGCAGAACGATGAACGACCGCATGATGAAGGCAGTGCTCTACGACCACTACGGCGGCCCCGAGGTGCTTTACACCGGTCTCGTGCCACGCCCCGATCCGTCCCCCGGCGAGGTCCTGGTGAAGGTGCGCGCGTTCAGCGTCAACGGCGGCGAGCTGGCAGTCCGGGCCGGCCGTCTCCGCCTCCTGACCGGCCGGAAATTCCCCAAGCGCGTCGGCTTGGACTTCACAGGTGAGGTCGCCGCGCTGGGTGCCGGAGTCCCACACTTCGCGGCCGGTGACCGCGTATGGGGGGTCTTGGGCCGCGCTTCCGGGTTCGGCAGCGCCGCCGAGTACGTGACCGTGCCCGCCGAACGGGTCGGCCGGCTCCCCGACGGCCTTGACCTGGTGGGCGCCGCCGCGCTGCCGGTGGCCACCACGGCCATCACCGCGCTGCGGGACAAAGCCGGGCTGCGCCCCGGCGAACGACTCCTCGTTCGGGGCGCGGCGGGCGGTGTCGGCAACGCCGCCGTCCAACTCGGACGGGCGTACGGCGCAGAGGTCACGGCTCTGGCCCGCGCGGCCAACCTCGACTTCGTCCGCGGGCTGGGCGCGCACGAGGCCGTCGACCACCGGACCGTACGGCCAGCGGAACTGGGCCGCTTCGACGTGGTCCTGGACACCGCGGGGACCGATCTGCGGGCCTTCCGGCGCCTTCTGAATCCCGGAGGCCGCATGGTCGCCATCGCCTTCGAACCGAAACGGGCCGCCGCGTCGCTCGGCTACCTCGCGGCCAGCACGGTCCACGGACGCGGCCGGGTGCGCTTCTTCAGCGGCAATCCCAAGCGGGCGGACTTGGACGACCTCGCCCGCCATGTGGCCGAGGGCAAGCTGAGTCCTGCGGTGGACACGGTCTTCCCCCTGGAGGAGACGGCGGCGGCACACCAGGCGCTGGAGGCGGGCGGCGTCCAGGGCAAGTACGTGGTCAGGGTCGCATAGGACGTCTGTGGAGTCGCTGATCAGACACTCGTCGATGGCAGCGACGAGGACGGCCGCAAGGTGGGCGGTCACCATGCGGCCCCTCGTACCGAACCTCAGGTGGGCAGGTCGCCGTCGCCGCCCAGGTTGGCGACCACCCGGCGCAGCACGTTGATGGCCGTCACGTAGTCGTCGGGGTCGACGCCGGCGCGGGTCTTCTCCAGGACCGGACCCAGCCGCTCCCACGCCCGCTGCCGCCCGGCCTCTCCTCCCGGGGTCAGGGCCATCACCCCGTCGTCCTCGGTCAGCCAGCCCCAGCGGACCAGGTCGTCGAAGACCTCGTCGAAGTCGAGGCCGAGGTCCTCCCACGTCGACAGTCGCTCGGCCAGTTCGGCCCGGGTCCAGCGGCCCGGCGACCCCGCCGCGTGGTTGATCGTCCACCAATGAGGCTGGGTCAGGCCCTCGACCGCCAGCTCGGCGCGGATCGCGCCCACCACCCGCCGGTAGGCCTCGCCCGTCCAGGCCCCGAGGGGCTGGCCGTTCAGGACCTCCGGCGGATACTCCTTGATCGTCATGACGACGACGCTAGGACCTCAAGCCGACTTGACGTCAACTAGGCGAGGCGGCGCTCCACCGCGTCGACGATCTCGGCCACCGCCTGGTCGACGGAGACGCCGTTCTTCTGCTCGCCGTTGCGGTAGCGGAAGGACACCGCCCCGGCCGCCACGTCGTCGTCGCCGGCGAGCAGCATGTAGGGCACCTTCGACTTCTGGGCGTTGCGGATCTTCTTCTGCATGCGGTCGGAGGAGGCGTCGACCTCGATGCGGATGCCGTGGGCCTTGAGCTTCTTGGCGACGTCCTGCAGGTAGGCCACATGGTCGTCGGAGATCGGGATGCCGATCACCTGGACCGGCGCGAGCCAGGCCGGGAACGCGCCCGCGTAGTGCTCGGTCAGCACGCCGAAGAAGCGCTCGATCGAGCCGAACAGGGCGCGGTGGATCATGACCGGGCGCTGGCGGGAGCCGTCGGCGGCGGTGTATTCGAGCTCGAAGCGCTCGGGCAGGTTGAAGTCGAGCTGGATGGTCGACATCTGCCAGGTGCGGCCGATGGCGTCGCGGGCCTGGACGGAGATCTTGGGGCCGTAGAAGGCCGCGCCGCCCGGGTCGAGGACCAGTTCGAGGTTCTCGCCCTCGGCGACCTCGCGCAGGACCGCCGTCGCCTCTTCCCAGGTCTGGTCGTCGCCGACGAACTTCACCGGGTCTTTGGTCGACAGCTCGAGGTAGAAGTCGTTGAGGCCGTAGTCGCGCAGCAGGTCGAGCACGAAGCGCAGCAGCGAGACGAGCTCGCCGCGCATCTGCTCGCGGGTGCAGTAGATGTGCGCGTCGTCCTGGGTGAGGCCGCGCACGCGGGTCAGGCCGTGGACGACGCCCGACTTCTCGTAGCGGTAGACGGTGCCGAACTCGAAGGTGCGCAGCGGCAGCTCACGGTAGGACCGGCCACGGGCCCGGAAGATCAGGTTGTGCATCGGGCAGTTCATCGGCTTGAGGTAGTAGCGCGCGCCCTCGAGCTCCATGGGCGGGAACATGCCGTCGGCGTACCAGTCGAGGTGGCCGGAGACCTTGTAGAGGTTGTCTTTGGTGATGTGGGGGGTGTTCACGAAGGAGTAGCCGGCCTCCTCGTGCTTCTTGCGCGAGTAGTCCTCCATCACCTTGCGGATGACGCCGCCCTTGGGGTGGAAGACCGGCAGGCCGGAGCCCAGTTCGTCGGGGAAGGAGAACAGGTCGAGCTCGGCGCCCAGCTTGCGGTGGTCGCGCTTCTCGGCCTCTTCGAGGAAGGCGAGGTATTCGTCCTGCTTCTCGCGGGACTCCCAGGCGGTGCCGTAGATGCGCTGGAGCTGCGGGTTCTTCTCGCTGCCGCGCCAGTAGGCGCCGCCCGACCGCATCAGCTTGAAGGCGGGGATGACGCGGGTGGTGGGCAGGTGGGGACCCCGGCAGAGGTCCTTCCAGACGAGGTCGCCGCTCTTGGGGTCGAGGTTGTCGTAGATCGTCAGCTCGGCCCCGCCGACCTCGACGCTCTCGCCCGAGTCGCCGTCGGCCGCGCCGCCCTTGAGACCGATCAGCTCCAGCTTGTAGGGCTCGGCCGCCAGTTCCTCGCGGGCGGCGTCGTCGGAGACGGGCCGGCGGGCGAAGGTCTGGCCCTGCTTGACGATCTCGCGCATGCGCTTCTCGATGCGCTTGAGGTCGTCGGGGGTGAAGGGCGCCTTGACGTCGAAGTCGTAGTAGAAGCCGTTCTCCACGGGCGGGCCGATGCCGAGCTTGGCCTCGGGGAACAGCTCCTGGACGGCCTGGGCCATCACGTGGGCGGTGGAGTGGCGCATGATCGCCCGGCCGTCGTCGCTGCCGATCTCCACCGGCTCGACGACGTCGCCCGCGCCGGCCACGGCCGCGAGGTCTTTCAGCTCGCCGCCGACCCGGGCCGCGATCACGGTCCGGCCGTCGGCCTCCAGCAGCTCGCCGTACGTCGTGCCCTCCGTTACCGAACGCTCGACCCCTGCGACGGTGACGGTGATAGCGGACACGATGGTTCTCCTCAAACGAACGAGCGTGGATGTCAGGCCGACTCTACCGGGATTGAAGCGAGACGCGGACGGCCGAAGGCCGGCTGTGGCTCGCGTTGTGGATCTACCTGAAGACGCGTCCTATTTCCCGCGCCGGTCCGGTGCGCCCAGCGCGATCAGCTCGGCCACGGTGCCCGCGAAGACGTCGAGATCGAGCGGGCTGGCGGCGTACTGCTGGATGGCCCAGCCGGACCACGGCGCGGGCACCCGCGGCTCCCCGATCGGCCGGCCCGGGTCGGCGATCCACAGGGGGTAGTCGGACAGGCCCTCGCAGTTGCCCTCGGCGGCGAAGTGGAGGTGCGTCCAGACGAACGGGAGCAGCCCGCAGCGGCGGGTGACCTCGGCGCACCAGCGGCGGCCGAACTCGGCGACCTCGGCGGCGGGCAGCCCGTCGGTGGCCTTGAACTCCAGCGCGGCCAGGTCGCCGGGGGCGAGCCGGACGGTCTCCAGGAAGTGCCTGGCCTGGGCGCGGGCGTCGCCCAGCGGCCGGGCCACGTGGTAGGCGCCGCGGACGAACCCGGCCCGGCCCATGGCCGTCCAGTTCTCGGCGAAACGGGTGTCGGCGAGCCGGTCGCTCTCGGTGGCGCGCGCGAAGGCGAACACCGCGTCGGTCTCGGCCTGGGCCGACCAGTCGACGGGGCCCTGCCAGTCGGACACGTCGATGCCGTGGATCACCGCTGAAGGGTAATACCGGCGTCATCGGGTCGCGACCGGTTCCCATATTTGACCGCTCGTTCCACATAGGCGTACGGTCCTCCCATGGCACGGGCCAGGGAGTTCGACACCGAGGCCGCCGTCGAGGCGGCCATGTGGGCCTTCCGGCGCACCGGTTTCGAGGGCACCTCGATCCAGGACCTGGTCGAGGCCACCGGCGTCGGCCGGGGGTCGCTCTACGCCGCCTTCGGCAGCAAGGAGGGCCTCTACCTGGCGGCGGTCGACCGCTACCGCGACAGGTACGCCCTCCCGCTGATCGAGGAGCTGCGGCGCGGACTGCCGGTCCGCGACCTGGTCCACGGGATCCTGCTCGACCTCGTCGACGAGATCGCGGCCGACGGCAACCGGCACGCCTGCCTGATGGTGAGCGCAGCGGTCGAGCGGGCGCCCCACGACCCCGAGGTGCGGGTGCGCATCCGGGCGACCACGGCCTCCCTGGAGGACGCGTTCGCCGACCTGATCGGCGCCCAGGGCCTCTCGGGCGACCGCGACCCGCGCGACCTGGCCCGCTTCCTGATGACGACCATTCACGGAATGCGCGTCATGGCCGCCATCAACCCCGACCGGGCGGCCCTCACGGCGATCGCGGAGGTCGCCCTGGGCTGCCTGGCCTAGTTTTTTCACGCCCGAATTCTGTAACGAACAGTCAAGAAAAGGAGCCGTCGATGGACACGATCGGCGTCGGCATCATCGGAGCCAGCCCGGACGGCTGGGCCGCGTTCAGCCACGTCCCGGCCCTCAAGGCGCTGCCCTGCTACGAGCTGCGGGCGGTCGGCACCTCCCGGAGGGCCTCCGCCGACGCGGCGGCGGCCCGGTTCGGGGTCGCGGCGGCCTTCGACGACCACGAGGCGCTCATCGCCCACCCCGGCGTCGACCTGGTGGTGGTGGCCTCGACGGTGACCCGCCACCACGAGCACGCCGCCGCGGCGCTGGCGGCGGGCAAGATGGTCTACTGCGAGTGGCCGCTGGCCGGCCGGCTCGCCGACGCCGAAGACCTGGCCGCGCGGGCGGCGGGCCGGCGTACCGTGATCGGGCTGCAGGCCCGGTACGCCCCGGCGGTGCGGCACGCCCGCGACCTGGTGGCCGGCGGCTACGTCGGCGAGGTGCTCGGCACCACGCTGATCGGCTCGGGCATGTCGTGGGGCGGCGAGACCGACCGCGCCCACGTCCACCTCTTCGACGCCGCCGTCGGCCTGTCCCCGCTGACGGTCTCGGCCGCGCACGCGCTGGAGGCGGTCACCCACGTGCTGGGCGGCTTCGCCACCGTGTCGGGCCAGCTGACCACGGCGCGGTCGCGGACGCGGGTCACCGACGACGACACCACGATCCCGTTCACCGTCCCCGACCAGGTGTCGGTCGTGGGACGTCTGGAGAGCGGCGCGGCGGTCTCGCTGTTCTACCGCGGCGGGTGGTCCCGGGGCGAGAACCTGCGCTGGGAGATCAACGGCACCGAGGGCGACCTGGTGCTGCGCGCGGACGGCCCCAACGGCAACCTCCAGACGCGCGACCTGGTGCTCGAAGGCGGCCGGGGCGACGACGACTCCGTCCACGAGATCGCCGTGCCCGGCTCCTACTTCGACCCGGTGCCGCGCACTCTGGAGGGCCCGGCGCAGAACGTCGCCCAGGTCTACGCGGCGCTCGCCCGCGACCTGCGCGAGGGCACCCGGACCGTGCCCGGCTTCGACCACGCCGTGGAGCGCCACCGTCTCGTGGCCGCTCTGGAACGACAGCAGGTCAGCGGCGCTCCAGCAGCTCGGTGAACAGGGCCTCCCAGCGCGGCATAATCGAGTCGGCCGTGTAGTTCCTGGCCGTCTCCAGCGCCGCCGCGCCGAGCCGCTTGCGCAGCGTGTCGTCCTCGATGAGGCGGGTGATGCCCTCGGCCAGCGCGGTGACGTCCTTGGGCGGCACCAGCAGGCCGTTGACGTTGTCGACGATCACGTCGCCGGGGCCCGTCGGGCAGTCGAAGCTGACCACGGCCAGGCCGTGGGCCATGGCCTCCAGCATCACCATCGGCAGGCCCTCGAACCGGGAGCTCAGCACGTAGATGGAGGAGTCGGCCAGCTCGTCCCAGAGCTTCTCGGTGCGGCCCCGGAACCGGACCCGCTCCGCCTCGGTGATCTTGTTCAGCAGCTTGGGGAGCGAGGAGCCCTCGCCGTACACGTCGAGGGTCCAGTCCTTGTGCGGGACCTGCTCGAAGGCGGGGATCAGCAGGTCGAAGCCCTTCTGGGCCTTCAACCGGCCGGCCGCGATCACCCGGCGGTTCGTCAGCTGCGACTGGCGGCGCCCGGCGATGTGCACGGAGTTGGGCATCAGCCGGGTCTTCACGCCGGGGGCGAGGCGTTCGTACTCGTTCTTGTCGGTCCGGGTCAGCACGGTGACCAGGTCGAGGCGGCTGTAGTGGCGGGCGATGTCCTGGCGCACCGGCTCCTTGTGGGTGCGCAGGTTCATGTGCTCCTGGCCGACCCGCACGACGCTCTTGCGGCCGTGCCGGGCGGCGATCAGGTTCAGCGCCGGCCGGGTGGTGACCAGGATGCCGTCGTCGAGGCCGGCCACGTATTCGGTGACGGCCTTCTCGACGTGGGCGGTGAACCAGTGGGCGGCGAACTCGCCCTCGGGCACCGCCTTGCCGCGCAGCCGCCGCATCACGCGGTCGGTGAAGGTGACGGGCTCGATCCCGCCGCGTTCGTCGACGATGGCGGTGATCTTGACGCGCGGGTCGACCTCGAACTGGGGGCGGTCGCGGCGCTGGACGGTGCTGACGATCTCGACGTCGTGGCCGCGCTGGGCCATCGCGTTGGCCTGGGTGATGACGGTCCGAATTGTTCCACCCATGCCGTACGCGTGGAGGAGCATATAGCGGATCTTCACTTGGACAGGTACCCCCAGCTAACGCTCATCGGGCGGAGCACGTCGGGAATCTCGGACTCGTCGGGCAGGTCGCGCCCCTTCTGGACCTCGCCGGAACGGATCTTGTCCTTCCAGTCGCCCAGACCCTTCTGCACGACCGTCTGCGCGGAGCCGTAGCGCAGCATGCCGGGCTCGAAGGGGATGCCGAGGAAGTCGCAGACCGCGCGGATCTCGCCCTCGGGGTCGGCCGTGAGCTCCTCGTAGTGGATCGTGTGACCCGTGAGGCCCTTGCGGGCGCGCTCGACGGCCTTCATGTAGCGCAGCGCGTCGGCCGCCGCCCCGGCGAAGTCGCGCTTCTCCGGGTCGGCCTCGTGCCACGACCGCGCGATCGAGACGGGGTGGCGCAGCAGGAAGACGAACCGGGCGTCGGGCCAGCAGGCCGCCAGGCGCTCGAAGGCGAAGGCGTTGGCCGGGGTCTTGTCGACGATGTGGCTCTTGCCGCTGCGCAGCAGCTCGCGGTGCAGCACCCGGTCCCACAGCAGGTGCTCAAGGTCGGCCTGGTTGTGACCGAGGGCGTGCATCGCCCGTTCGGCCAGCCCGGTGCCGAAGCCGACGGTGAGGCGGCGGACGTGCAGTTCGTGCGGGGCGTGCAGCAGCGAGTGGGCGTTCAGGATCGAGCGCAGGAGGGTCGAACCCGACCGCACCGGCGACATCACGAAGATGGGGGCGCGCAGCAACCGGTCAGTCCGGGCGTCGGCCGGGGGCCGCACCTCCGAGGCGGGCGCGGGGGCGGGCTTGGCCGCCTTCGCCGCTTTCCCCACCTTGCCGGATTTGGGCGAGTTCGCCGATGCGGACTCGCCCATCTTCGTCAGATGAAACCCGGTGAACTCGCCCAGCGCAACGTTCACTCGTTGTTTCCAGTTCATGTGTGGACCTTACGGACTTTCCCTGAGAATTACCTGGAACTGCCCGTAGGTTGGCACATCAATGGCGGTGCGTGTGATCAGGATGACTGATGTCGCCCGGGTGCTCGTAACCGGGCGTCAACACCGCGGCCGCGCAGCGGGCGTCCGCCCAGAGCGCGAACCGCCGCCGCCGGGCGGCGTCGAGGAGCGTCGCGCGGATGCGCGGCGCCGCCTCGGCCAGGCTCAGATCCCGTCTCGTGTACGCCCCCACGACGAACACCTCGTCGCCGTGTGCCACGTGATCGCCCTCGGCCGCCCCGAACACCACCTCGGGCACCAGCTCGGCGCGGGTCACCACGTAGTCGGCCGCGACCCCGTTCCGCCAATGGGTGACGGCGCGGGCCGGCCCCGGCCGGTAGCGGTCGGGGTTGGCGGCGTAGTAGCGGCGCACGTCCTCCTCGGAGACCGTGACCCCGGCCGTGAGGTCGCGGTAGACGGCCTGGGCCAGCCGGTCGCCGGTGAGCACGGCGGCCATCACGCTGCCGAGCTCCAGCCGGGCGGTGGCCGACAGCTCCATCGGCGGCCCGGCCCAGGGCGCGAGCCCCCGGCGCGCGGCCTCGGCGGCGATCACCCGTTCGGCGACCAGGAGCTGCACCACCCAGCGGCGGAGCTGGCGGCCCTCGGTGGTGCCGTCGGCCGGGAGCAGGTCGCCGCGGGGACCGCGGCGCAGTGCGGCCATCCGGCCGGCGACCTGCTCCAGCGTGACGGGGGCGCCCTCGACGAGAGCGGTGATCACCGGTCCCCCCTCACCCTGAGCGGCACGGCGGGCGAGTAGCTCACCCGGCCGAACCACATGGCCTTGACCAGCACCCACCAGTCCCCCGGCCGCATGCCGAGCGGCACGTCGGCGACCACGTCGAGCACGACCTGCTCGCCCGGCGCGATCTCCAGCGGACGGATGAGCGGCCCGGTGACCCCCCAGGTCCCCCACGGACCCAGCACCTGGACCTCCCCCCTGAGGGCGAAGACGGCGCGATTGGTCAACGTGACCGGCAGCAGGGCCGTCCGCCCGGGAGCCGCCTCGAGGCCCTCCTCCGGTACGTCCACCGCGAGCAGCGACGCCGGACCGGGGCTGACCGGCCGCCCCGAACCGTCGAGGAACACGACGTCCTCGTGGGTCTGGCCGCCGTGCGCCAGCGTGACCGCCACCGGGAAGGGGCCCTCCCCCGCGCCGGGCGGCGGCGTCACCGCGACGTCGAAGGCGGTCCAGCCGCGCGGCGGGAGCCGTACCGGACGATCGGACGGCGCGGCGGCCCAGCCGGGCGGCACGACCACGCGGACCTCGCCCTCGGCGGCGGCGTCGACGAGGTCGGAGGCCAGGGAGACCCGGACCCCGCCGGAGACCGCCCGCGCGTGCACGCTCAACGGCTGGTAGCCGAGCGGCGCCGAACCCCGGTTGTGCAGCCAGTAGCGCGAGAACACCGGCTGCGCGGGTTCGGCGGCCCGCCCGAGGCGGTCGCCCGGCCCTTCGGGGTCGCGGGCGTCGGTCTTCAGCACGAACGTGGCGATCTCGCTCGGCCCGAGGTCGGCGACCAGTGCGCCGTCGCGCACCTTGGCCTCGCTCGTCGCGGTCTCCAGCAGGTCGGCCACCGCCGCCTCGACCAGCGGGAACGGTGAGGTCACCCGCAGCGAGACGGGCGTGCCGTGCGGCTCGTAGAACCGCGCGGCGACCCCGGCGCGCGGATCGGCCGGGACCGACCGGCCGCCCGCCGTCGGGTTCCCGGCCGCCTTGAAGGCGGCCAGCACGGCCGCTCCGGCGGGTTCGACGGTCACCAGCGACGCGGTCGCGGGCAGGGGGCCCGGATGGGCCGGTTCGACGACCGGGCGCAGCGGGTGGCCGTAGTCGTGCGCCTTGGCGACGATCCCGGCCGCGCGCCAGTCGCCGCCGCCGGAGGCGATGGCGTAGTCGAAGGTGTGGCTCCAGTGCTGGAGGCCGAAGCCGGTGCCGTCGGGGGCGGTCCGGCGCGGCGGGTCGATCCACATGCCCGACGGCCAGCCGGTCGACGACCGCATGAGCGACAGGTGCAGCCGCCCCCGGGTGTCGACGGCGAACCCGGGCACGCCCCGGTTCAGCACGGCGACGGTCCGGCGCTCCTCGGCGTGGTCGGCCGTCTGGTCGACCGTGATCACGTGATCCTCGATAACGTTGTCCGGCGACCCGGCGAGCACCACGACCGGGATGTCGAGCGCGCCGCGCAGGTCCGACTCCGGGTGGAAGGCCTGCTCGCGGGTGTGCCGGCCGGGCAGCCAGACGACCGCCGACCCCTTCTCCGCGAGCTGCCGGTTCAGCTCCTCCGTGTAGGCGGGCCCGGCGGCGCGCAGGGCCTCGGCGGTGAAGGCGTTCTCCTCCGGCCCGCCGACGGCGAACCGCACGTCGGGCAGGTTGGAGTCGAAGGCCAGCAGGCCGTAGCGGGTGCCGTGGGCGTACGCCGTCGTCGAGGTGACCCCCGACTGGGCCAGCTTCACCGCCAGGTCGCGCGCGTCGGCGGTGTCCTCCTCGTGCGGCACGACGATCTCGGCGACCGCGATCGGCACGCCGGTCCCGTTGGCGAAGGCGATCCGGGCCGGGGCGCTCAGCCCGAACCACTGGTAGGCCGGGTTGTCCAGCGTCCACGGATGCTCGGCCGCGTCGACGTCGGGGTGCGCGAACGGCCGCCCGACGACGGCGTGGCCGACCTCGGAGACCGGCACCGCGCCCGGCACCGCGCACGGCCAGCGGAGCCGCACCAGCTGGTCGGCGCCATCGAAACCGTCGACGTGGGTGGCGCAGTCCACCCGCGCGAGGCCGTACCACAGAGTGACCGTCTGCGTGTACGTGATGGGACCGAGGGAACCGGTGACGGTGATCCGCCGGCCGAGCCGCGACCGCTCGGTCGTCACCGAGCGCGCGGGGAGTGCGGCGCTCCCCGTGGAGACGCCCGTCGGCAGCAGGTGCCACGGGCCCTCACGGAAGACCGGGTGTTCGTGGTACTCCTCGTACACCACCAGCTCGTTGCCTACCTCGCCGGGCGTGATCAGCTCGTCGCCCGTGGCCAGGTCGACCAGGGAGACCACGCCGCCGCCCCGCGCCGGGTCGACGGTGAGCCGGTGGAACTCGTTCTCGATCGTGTACGCGTCCTCCACGGCCCATTCCCCGCCGGCACCCGATGCGGCGAGGCGGTAGGAGCGGTAGCCGACCGACGGCACGTCGGCGGCCAGGAAGACGATCTCGGCGCGGGTGTCGTCGGCGTGCTCGACCAGGCACGGGACCTCGGTCCCGGTCTCGTCGGTCAGCCCGGTGAACGGCGCGGGCACGGTGGCGCGCACGACGTCGGTGCGCGGCCAGGCGTTGGCGTTGTAGACGATCACGCTGTCGCTCCGCACCTCGGTCCGCGCGGCCAGCTGCCGCAGCGCCGCCGTGTGCACCTCCGCCGCGAGGTCGTACGCCTCCCGCCACCCCGCCAGCAGGTCGAGGTAGACCTGGTCGGACTCGGTGCCGGTGATGGCGTCGTGGTGGGCGCCGAACACGAGCTGCCGCCAGGCCTTGTCGAGCGCGGCCTCCGGATACTCCGCGCCCCCGGCCAGGCAGGCCAGCGCGGCGAACCGCTCGGCGTCGAGCAGTTCGTTCTCGGCCGCCCGCTGGGCCTGCTTGGTGTCGATGTACGACACGTCCTTGCCGGTGTAGATCGGGTTCATGTCCCGGGTCTGCGGCGACAGGCGGCGGCCCTCGGCGGCCAGTTCGGCGGTGACCGCCGAGAAGAACTCACGCGGGATCGCGCACCGGAACCGCGGCCAGGCATAGCGGGCGTTCCAGTCGCGGTGGATGTCGGTCAGCCACTTGTTCGGCGGGCTGTAGTCGGTGCCGACCGGGACCAGCACGTTCCTGGTCGCGGCGACCTTCTTGAGGTCGAGGAACAGCCCGTACACCGACTCCTCGGCCGCCTCCAGGGTCTGCGCGGAGTCCATCGACCAGCCCGCGCCGTAGTGGGCGGCCATGTAGTGGGTGAGCAGGCCGCGCCCCGACGGGGAGATCCACTCGAACTCGGTGCGGAACTGCATGTCGGAGGGGTCGCCGTGCGGCGTGTCGTAGGTGCCGACCTCCAGGATCGGCCCCCACTGGTGGAACGGCCCGCGCGCCCACGCCGACGAGGTGAGCCCGACGTCGGCCATCATGCCGGGGAACTGCGGGTCGTGCCCGAACGCGTCGAGCTGCCAGGCCGTCGCGGGCTCCCCGCCCAGGACGTCGCGCTGGAAGCCGATCCCGTAGACGGCGTTGCGGATCGTCGTCTCGGCGCCGGTGAGGTTGGTGTTGGGCTCGTTGTAGGTCCCGCCCATGATCTCCAGGCGGCCCTGCCCCACCAGGTCGAGGATGATCGCGCGCTGCTCCGGGAAGCTGTCCCAGTAGGGCTTGAGGTAGTCGACCTCGGCCAGCACGAACTTGTAGTCGGGGTCCCGGCGGGCCAGCTCCAGGTGGGCGTCGATCAACTGGAACGCGGTGAACTGGAAGCTCATCCGGATCTCTTGGGCGTCCGGCTGGTCCTCCCACTCGCTGGCGTACCCGGCCTGGGTGTTCCACCAGACGGGGTCGTAGTGGAAGTGGGAGACGAGGTGGACGGTCCAGCCGGGCTCCGCGACGGTGATCAGGGCGGTCGCGGAGGCGTCTCCGGCCGACACCTCGACGGTGATCCGGTCCCCCGGGCGGGCGTCGGTCGAGAAGGGGACCTCGTGGGTCCCCGTACCGGAGACACCCCGGAGTTCCCCTCGCGCCCCGCCCGTGACCTCGATGTCGACGAGGCCGGCGAAGGCCGTGGTGACCCGCAGGATCTGGCGTGGGGCGTCGGCCGGTCCGGCGAACAGCTCGGTCGCCTCGATCGTCAGATTCATCCTTTGACCGCTCCGCCGGTAAGGCCCTTCACGAAGTTCTTCTGCAGGGCGAGGTAGAAGATCAGGATCGGCAGCGTCGCCAGGAACATGAAGGCGAAGACCGATCCGAAGTCCGATTGGTACTGCCCGATGGCCCGGTAGACGCCGACCGTCACGGTCGTGCCGCTGTCGGGGCCGAGGACGATGAGCGGGGTCAGGAAGTCGTTCCAGATCCACACGCCCAGGAAGATCATCACGCTGGCCGACGCGGGCCGCAGCAGCGGGAAGACCACCTGCCAGAACACCCGGAACCGGTTCGCGCCGTCGAGCGCCGCGGCCTCTTCGAGCTCCAGCGGGACGCCGCGGACGAACCCCATGAACAGCAGCACCCCGAACGGCACGTAGTAGCCGACGTTCACCAGTACGAGCCCCTGCAGGGTCGTCATCAGGTCGAACCACTTCAGCACGGTCGTGATCGGGGCCATGATGACCGGCACCGGGATCATGAGCCCGCACAGCAGCGTGCCCATGACGACCTTGGCGGCCCAGTGCCGCGAGCGGGCCAGGTAGTGGCCCAGCATCGCCGAGAAGACGGTCAGCACGGTCACCGACAGGGCGGTGACGGCGATCGAGTTGATCAGGCCGAAGGTGAACAGGTGGTCGGGCCGGTTCAGCACCGCCGCCAGGTTGTCGAAGGTGGGCGGGAACGGCAGCCCGGCCGGGTCGGCCACCACCGCCGCGCTCGGTTTGAAGATGTTCACCAGCACCAGGTAGAGGGGCAGGAAGAACACCACGCCCACGAACGTGGCGACGATCGGCCGCGCGTTCACTGGGACACCTCTCTCTTCTGCAGGAACCGCAGCACGACCACCGAGATGAACGCGACGATCGCGAGCATCACCGCGGCCAGGGCCGAGGAGTAGCCGATCCGGTTGCTCACGAAGGCCGTCTGCACGACCTGGAAGGCCATGGTCACCGTGGTGCCGTTGCCGGGCCCGCCGTTGGTGATGACGCGCACCTGGTCGTAGGCCTTGAAGCCGGTGATCAGCAGCATGACCACGTTGATGGTCAGCGCCGGGGCGAGCATCGGCCAGGTAACGTTGCGGAAGCGCTGGAGCGCGCTCGCGCCGTCGATCGAGGCGGCCTCGTTGAGCTCGCGGGGCACGCCCTGCAGCCCGGCCAGGTAGACCACGACGCAGAAGCCGAGCATCTGCCAGGCCATGATCCAGGCGATCGAGTAGATGGCCAGGCCGGGGTCGGACAGCCAGCCGGGCGGCTCGTCGACCCCGAGGCCGCGCAGGGCCGAGTTGAGCAGGCCGTCGTCGGTGAGGATGGCCTGCCAGATGACGCTGATGACGACCGAGCTGAGCACGACCGGGGTGAAGAACACCCCGCGCAGCAGCACGTAGAGCTTGGTCGGCCGGTCGAGCAGCATGGCGATCAGCAGGCCGCCGGCGTTGGCCAGCACCGTGATGATGGCCGTGATGATCACCGTGTTGAGCAGCGCCTGGTGGAACTCGGCGTCGCTCAGCAGGTTGACGTAGTTGCGCAGGCCCACGAATTGGGTGGGCGGGTTGAACGGGTTGAGGTTCGTCAGGCTGTTGTAGCCGGTCATCCCGATCGGGACGAGCACGAACAGCGTGTACGCCAGCAGTCCGGGCAGGGCGAACAGGGAGAATCTGCCCAGGGCCGGCAGAAACCTGCCGTTCCTCCTGGGAGGCCGCGCGGGGCGCGGCGTCACCCGCGTCTCGCGGTGCGTCGTCTGGGTCATGGGGTCACCGTCTGGGCGCGGGGCGCGCGTCCGCGCGCCCCGCTGAGCCTGGTCTGGAGCATGGGGGTTACTGGGTCGCCTTGGCGTACTCGTCGTCGAGGAACTCGGCGAACTGCTGGGCGTTCTTCTTGCCGGTGATCAGGTCCTGGACGCCGAGGGCGGCCTTGTCGGCCAGGCCCGGGGGCAGCGCGCCGTCGCCGGCCTCCTGCGAGAAGGCGTCGAAGATCGAGCCCTCCTGCATGCCCTTCTGGTAGATCTCGACGGTCGCGTTGTAGACCGGGCCCATGTCGGCGGGCGGGGTGTAGCCCTTGATCGCCGGGATCGAGCCGTCGGCCTTCACGAACGCGTCGTTGTTCTCCTTGTCCTCGTCGAAGGCCAGGGCCCACTTCTTGGCCAGCTCGACGTTCTTGGCGGTCGCGCTCACGAGGGTGCCGCCGCCGGTGAAGGTCGGGGTGACCGGGGAGCCGTCGTCGGTCGGCCACGGGAAGGCGCCGACCTCGAACGACGGCTTGTTGGCGTCGGCCGAGGTGGCGAACCAGGAGCCCATGGGGTACATGGCGCCCTTGCCGTCGCGGAAGGCCTGCTCGGTGTCGGCGTACGACCTGCTCAGGCCGGCCGGGTCGATGTACTCGTTCTTGGCGAGGTCCTCGATCTTCTTGGCGGCGGCCACGAAGTCGGGGTCGGTGAACTTGACCTTGCCCTGGGCCCGCTGGAGCAGCCAGTCGGGCGTTGTCTTGTAGACGTCGGTGGCGACCGTGCCGGTCAGCGGGTACATGTCCGCCCACGTGTCGGCGCCGCCGCCGCCCACGATGAACGGGGTGGTGCCGCCGTCCTTCAGCTTCTTGGAGATGTCCAGAAGCTCCTGGTACGTCGTCGGTGTCGCGGTGATGCCCGCTTTGGCGAACATGTCCTTGTTGTAGTAGACAACCGGGATGACCTGCGTGTTGTACGGGAGCTGGTAGACCTTGCCCCCGATGGCCCCCGCCTTCGGCGCGATGAAGTTCTTGAGCTCCTCATCCGTGAACGGCGCCAGCTTCCCCGCCTGGGCGAACCCGGCGGGGTTGACCGACTGCAGGATGTCGGGCAGGTTGCCCGCGGCGTCCAGCTGCTTGGCGTACGCCGTGCGGTCGATGTTGGGCGTCACGAGCTTCTTGATGGTCACCTCGGGGACCTTCGCCGACGCCCGCGCGATGGCGGCGTCCCAGAAGGCCGCGTTCAGGTTGGGCGTCTCGAAGACCAGGAAGCTCAGCTCCACCTTGCCGCCGGCCGACGCGCTCGCGCCACCCTCCGCCTGGGGGGTCTCGCCCACGCCACAACCGGCCGCCGCCAGCACCGCGGCCAGGCCGAATATCAAAGTTCTGCGCATCAGCACAGCCCTCCTCGTTGCCGATCCGGCTCCCCGAAGCCGATTGAGATAACGTTATCCCGATACCGTAGAGTGTTGCGCGGAGGTTTCAAGAGCGAGGCGGGCAACGAATTGGTCACGGGCCGAATGGCGTCAACGGGCGATCATGCGGATGATAGGCGGATGCAGGAGAAGCCGAGGGCGCGGAAGGGCCGCAGGCCGACGATGGTCGACGTCGCCCGCGAGGCGGGCGTGGCGCTGCGGACGGTCAGCCGGGTCGTCAACGACGACGCGACCGTCGGGGCCGAACTGGTCGAACGGGTCAGGAGCGCCATCGCGGCCCTCGACTACCGCCCCGACGAACGGGCCCGCCACCTGCGCCTGGGCGTGACCGGCACCCTCGGGGCGGCCGTCCGGCAGCTGTCCCACGTGAACCCGGTGCTGCGCGCGGTCGAACGCGCCGCCCGCGCCGCCGGCCTCATGGTCCTCGCCGCCTCCACCGAAGACGACGAGAAGATCGAACGCCACGTCGTCGAGTCGATGTGCCGCCGCCGCTTCGACGGCATCCTGCTCGAACCCATCGGCGCCGACCACGGCTACCTGGTCCCCGAGCTGGCGGCCGGCCTGTCGCTCGTCGCGGTCGACCGCCCGGTGCTCGGGCTGGAGGTCGACTGCGTCCTGTCCGACAACGTCGCGGGCATCGAGACCGCCTTCGCCCACCTGGTCGCCCACGGTCACCGCCGGATCGCCTACATCGGCGACGACGAGCGGATCTACACCGCCCAGGAACGCGCCACCGCCTTCCGCGCCTGCCTGCGCGCCCAGGGCGGCGCCGCCGACGCCATGATCCACACCGGCCCGATACAGCGTGAACGCATCCACCGGGCCCTGGAGAGCGCGCTGTCGGGCCCCTCCCCCGCGACCGCCGTCATCACCGGGAACGCGACGCTCAGCGTCGAGACGGTCCGCTGGTTCCGCGACCACGCCGACGACGTGGCGATCGTCGGCTTCGACGACTCGGAGCTCGCGACGCTGCTGCGCCCCGACCTGACCGTGGTCGCCCAAGACGACGCGGCCATCGGAGACACGGCCATCACGATGCTCCGCACCCGCATCGCCGAACCGGCGACCCCGGTGCGTAAGGTCACCGTCCCGGTGACGCTGCGGGCCCGGGGCTCGGGCGAGACGACGCCGAAGCGGCCCTGACCCGCCAGGCCACGACCGCACAGGCGAGCACGACAAAGACCAGCTCGTGGGTGGTGCCGTCGGCGCCGGGCACGCGGCGAGGAAGCGTCGGCGGGCGGAGGGTACTGGGAATCGTCGGACCCACCGGGCTGCCGGAAAACCAGGACGTTCATCGTGTTCGATCGGAACTCCTGCCGATGAGATGAGCCGCGCCGGTCCCCCGACTGCCGGGCCCACCATGGCGGGCCCGGCACACCTTCCCTACTGCGCCGGAAGTGCCGCACGCAGCGCCGCGACGGCGGCGGTCTCCGCGCGGTGGATGGTCGCCAGTCGCTCACCCAGCGCCGGGAAGAATCCGGGCTCCGGCGGCGTCGCCTCCGCCTTCAGCGCCCACAGTTCCGCCGCCGCCGACTCCGCGTCGGCCGCTCCGGCGGAACCCTCGGCCACGGCGGCCCGGACGGCCGCGGTGAGTTCGCGCAGCCGCCGGTTCTCCGTCTCCGGCAGCGCCGTCTCGGCGAAGTCGTGCCACAGGCCGTGGATGCGCCGGAACTCGGCCGCGAGGTCGCGCAGCGGCAGGCCGAGCAGGTCGGCCGCCTCGTCGAGGCCGTCGGCGAACAGGTCGCGGTGGTTGCCGCCGTCGGTGCCGACCGGCTCGACGGCCTCCCAGATCGACAGCATCGCGCCGGCCAGCCCGCGCCCATCGGCGAACACCTTCGGCCAGCCCTTGGCCGCCGACCCGTCGACGACGGTCCGGCTCCACTTGCGCCAGGCCGGCAGCGAGAACGAGTCGGACGACCCGCTGAGGTGCTCGGCGCAGTCGCGGAGCCCTTCCAGCACCGCCTCCTCCAGCCGGAGCGGGCCGGGCGTGAGGGCGTGCAGCATGTTCTTGTACGACCCCACCCGCCCCCGGGCCGCGTCGAGCCGGGCCCGGTCGACGCGCAGCGGCGCGAGGTTGCGGTCGTCGACCCAGACCCCGTCGCCGTCCTCCCGGTAGACCACGACCGGATGCCCGCCGTGGCCGTCGAGGACGGCCGGGGCGTGCCAGTAGCCGATGTGGTAGAGATCGGGCAGCACCACGCACGCCCGCCCCGCCGCGAGCTCGGCCGACAGCCGCGCCGACGCGCCCTTGGCCCCGCCGGTGGTGTGGACGTCGAACGGCACCCCGAGCCGGGTCAGCGTGGTGTCCATCCACTTCTGCGGATACTGCCAGCGGTTGCGGAACCCCAGCACGACGGTGGCCGACTGGTCGCGCTTGAACTCCCAGAGGATGTAGCCCGCGCCGAGCCCTCCTCCGGCGAGGTAGACGAGCGGCTCGCTGACGGGGAACCCGCCGTTGCGCAGGACGTTGGCCACCGCCGCCGAGGCGGAGTGACGGCCGCCGTGGAGGGTCCAGCCGTGGTTCGTCTGCGGCCCCGCCGCGCCCGCGACGTGCATGCGGGCGGTGGTGTAGCTCTCGCCCGTCTTGGCCATGCGCGCCCGGATGCGCGCCTTCAGCTGCTTCTTGCCGGTCATGACGACTCCATCGCGGCACACGCGAACGCCCGGTCCACGCCCGCGGTGTTCGGTTCGGCCGCATCGGTTGTCGCCGTGTCGGACCAGCCGCGCTCCAGAGGCGATGAGGTCCCCTTTGCCTCCGCGTGCGACGGGCCGCGTGGAGACCCGCTGAAGGAGGTTGGGCGGTGGAGCCCGCCACCGCCGAACCTACACCTTCGGGATGTCGACCGCGATCTCGTCGCCCAGCCGGTATCCGGCGGCCAGGTCGAGCCGGTCGCCGCTCCAGAAGCGCCCCGGGTCGTACCAGTTGGCCGCCTTGCGGTTGGTCAGCAGGCCCATCGCCTCGTAGGTCACCGCCACCACCTCGGCGCAGTAGGCCGACTCCAGGGCCATGTCGCGCGCGCGCCGCGAGGGCAGGCGGCCCTTCAGCCACCGCCCGGCCAGCCGTGCCGTGGACGGGAAGGGGGTGCCGTCGAGGCGGGCGATGGTCTTCAGGACGCCGTCTTCCATCTCGCGCGTCACGTCGGGCTGGAGCTGGCGCAGCCAGCCGCGCTGGCCGTAGCGGTTCGACCACGTCACCACGGCCTCGCGCAGGTCGTGGAGCTGCACGCCGCGCTGGCGGGTGCCCGTCCACATGTCGACCAGGGACTTGCCGAGCTCGGCGTGCCACATCAGCGGCGGCAGGTCCTCGATCACGACCGACATGCCGACGTGGTTCACCGGGCTGTTGGTCGTCATCTGGATCGCCCGGTCGGGCACGGACCGGCCGCGGAAGACCCACACGTCTCCGGTACGGGTCTGGGTCAGCGCTTCGTCGAGGGTGATGCCGCTCATATCGGTAACCTAAGCACATGCGCTGGTGGAAAATCCTGGGCCTGGCCGCCTTCGCCGGGGTCGCGGCGAGCGGAGTCATCGCGGTGCGCGCCGAGCGCCGCCGCCGGGCCTACACCCCCGAGGAGATCCGCGACCGGCTCCGCGAACGGACGGCCGAGATCTCCTCGTAGGGCGCTCTGCTAGTTCCGCACCGATCGGGGCGGCACGGTGTTGCCGGTCAGCGCCGCGTCGTCGATCGAGACGGGGCGGTAGGGCAGGCGGGCCAGCCGTTCGCGCATGAAGCCCACCGGGTCGGCCAGGTCGTCGGCGCGGGCGCTGACGAACGCCCACTCGTGCTCGTCGGAGCCGTAGTAGACGACCGACGGGAACGCCCGGGTGAAACGGTCCCAGGAGCGGCGCAGCGTGTCGTTGCGCCACATCGTCATGCACCCGGCCTGCGTTGACACCACTCCCCCAGGTGCCAATGCCTTGCGGCACATCTCCAGGAACGCCGTTCCGTAGAGGCGGTCGTGCTGCGCGTCGCCCTCGGGGCTCTCGTCGGGCAGGTCGACCACGATGACGTCGTAGCCGGCGGCCGACTCGAGGAAGGCGTAGCCGTCTTCGTAGCGCATCCTGATCGGGCCGGCGCCCCGCTCGGCGGCGGTGAGCTCGGTGACGGTGTAGCCGTAGGGCAGGTGGTCGGCGCAGATCCGGACCGCCCGCCGGTCGATGTCGACGTGGTCGACGGCCTGGGCGCCCGCCGCGACCAGGATCTGGCAGGCCACCCCCTCGCTCGACCCGATGACCAGGCAGCGGTCGAGCCGGTCGGCGAGCAGCGCCGGGGGGATGACCAGGGCCTCGTGGTAGACGAGCTGGCTGAACTCGGTCGACTGGCGCTCGCCGCCGCAGAACAGGCTCGCGCCCTGCTCTGTGACGGCGACCAGGACGTCTTGGAACGGGGTCGTCTCCTCGTGGAGCACGGCGTCGACCCGCCACAGGCGGCGCATGCCGCGGGTCGTCGGCTCGTCGATCCACAGGTGACCGTCGTGTTCGATCAAAGTGTCGCCTCCACTCGCTGACCGCCTCTGCCGATGATCCTCGTCGTCACCCGGCCCGGTGTCAGCTCCGCGGCGAGCACGCTCACGGCCTTGCGGGGGTCGGCGCGGTCGCCGCAGGTGAAGACGTCGACGAACGCGGCGCGGTGCTGGGGGTAGGTGTGCAGCGAGGCGTGCGACTCGGCCAGCAGGGTCAGGACGGTGACCCCCTGGGGGACGAACCGGTGGGAGACGACCTCCATGACGGTCGCCCCGGCCTCCTTCATGGCCCTGGGCAGCAGGGTGCGCAGGAGTGATTCGTCGTCGAGGAGCGCCGGGTCGGCGTCCTCGAACTCGACGATGACGTGGATGCCGCTGAACCGGCCGATCTGCGCGGTCATCAGCCCGGCACGCAGAAGGTCGGCAGCGCGGGCAGGCCGTTGACCGCCGCGCAGGAGTAGCTGGAGGTGTACGCCCCGGCGTCCATGACCTCGATGGGGTCGCCGGGGGCGAGCGAGAGCGGCATGGCGTAGTCGGTGTGCTTGTAGAGCACGTCGTCGCCGTCGCTGGTCGGCCCGGCCAGCACGACGGGCCCTTCGGGGCCGAACCCGGCGGGGGCGTGGATGCGGTAGGCGATGGTGTCGTTCTCGGTCTCGACCAGGCCGTTGTAGCGGCCGACGTCGAGGAACACCCAGCGGCGCGGGTCGGCGGGGACGCCGCCGCGGACCGCCACGACCTCGGCGCGGATCATGCCAGACGGGCCGACGAGGGATCGGCCCGGCTCGATGACCAGTCGCGGACGGTCGCGGGGTTCGAAGTGGCGGGCGAGCGACAGGTCGATCGCGCGGGCGAACTCGTCGGGGGTGGCCGACCGCTCGCGGTAGGAGATCGGGAACCCGCCGCCGATGTCGATGACCGGCAGCCGCACGCCCTCGGGTTCGAGCATCTGGGCGATCTTCGCGGCGGCGGCGATGCCGGCGTCCCAGGCCGCCAGGTTGCGCTGCTGCGAGCCGACGTGGAACGTGACACCCTGGGGCCGCAGACCGCGGTCGGCGGCTTCCGCGAGCATCTCTGGTGCCGCCTCCTCGGGGCAGCCGAACTTGGCCCCGAACGGCATCGCGGCGGCCGGCGGGGTCACCTGGATGCGACAGAAGACCTTCGACCCGGGCGCCTCGACGATGATGTTGCGCAGGTCGCCGGGGTTGTCGAAGGCGAAGGTGCGCACTCCGCGCTCGTAGGCGGCGGCCACGTCGGAGCGCTTCTTCACCGGGTTGCTGAACGACAGCCGGGACGCGGGCACCCCGCGCGCCAGGCAGAGCTCGATCTCGGCGAGGCTGGCGACGTCGAAGCCGGCGCCTAACCGGGCGAGCGTGGTGATGACCCCGGGTGCGGCGTTGGCCTTGACCGCGTAGAGGATCTCGGCGCCGATGAACGCGTGGCTCATGGTCCGGTAGGTCGACTCGAGGGTCGGCAGATCGATGAGCAGGCAGGGACTGGGCGTCTCGTGACGGTCGGCGAAGGCGCGCAACCGCACTGCGGCCCCCTCCATCGCGCCCTCGACACGTCGAGTGAGAGTCAGGTCTGGCACGGCTCCCCCTTACTTTCCGTGGTATATCGCCCACCGAAAGTAGTCACAGAGGAACCCTGATGACCATAACCTGAAGGTGACACGGACCTTACTTAGCCAATTGATAGAGCCCACGGGTTTTAACTGTGTGACGGGAAGGGCAGAAGAGAAGATTCCCGTCCTCCCAAATGCCGAAATTTCACCAATCGTGGCACGTTGCTCTCAGCACGTAACTAGAGATCCAGGACGAGGCTCTCCCGCACCGGCACCGAGCAGCAGATGAGGACGTCGCCCACCGCCGGCGGCTCCAGCGGTTCGGTCCGGTAGCGGACGTCACCGGCCAGCAGCCCGGTCACGCACGTGTGGCACACCCCCGTCCGGCACGACCACCGCACCGGCACGTCGCACGCCTCGGCGAGTTCGAGGAGACTGCCGTACTCCTCGCCCCACCGCACGGTCAGCCCGCTGCGCGCGAAGGTGACCTCCGGCCCGGTCCCCTGCGACGCCGGCGGGTGCGGCCGGACGTGCCTGGCCCCCACCACACCGGGGTTGACAGCCGCCAGCGTCCCGAACAGTTCGGTGTGCACCCGGCCGGCCGGGAGCCCGGCGCCGGCCAGCGCGTCGGACATGGCGCTCATGAAACCGGTGGGTCCGCATATATAGGCGTCGGTGTCGGCCGGGAGCCCGAGTTCAGCCAGGCCGGCGGCGGTCGGGCGGCCGATCTCGGCGTGCGGCGGCAGCGGTTCGCCGGCTTTCTGGGCGGTGAGGAACACCTTCTGATGGGCGCCGGGGATGCGGTCGAGCAGCGCGCGTACCTCGTCGGCGAACACCTGCGTCCTGACAGTACGTGTAACGTGCAGCCACCAGACGCCCCGTTCGGCGCCCGTCTCGGCCAGCGCGTGGAGCATCGCCAGCACGGGGGTGATGCCGATCCCGGCCGAGATCAACGCGACCGGCGACGAGCCGTCGGCCATGGTGAACTCGCCCCGGGGCGCGGCCACCTCCAGCGAGTCGCCCTCGGCGACCCGGGAGTGCAGGTATCCACTGACCTCGCCGCCGGGCTCGTGCTTGACCGTGATCCGATAGCCGGACGATCCAAGTGACAGCGAGTAGCTGCGGACCGACCCGTCGGGCACCCGTACCGTCAGGTACTGGCCCGGCAGGGCCACGGGCAGGGCCGAGCCGTCGGCGGGCGCGAGATAGAAGGAGACGGTGTCCTCGGTCTCCCGGCGCACCCGCGTGACGGCCAGCGGCCGGAACCCCGGCCAGGCCGGCTGCGCGACGGTCCGGGCGGCGAGCAGGTCGCGGAACGAGCCCTGCCAGCCGGGGCTCAGCGCCGGATTGTCCAGCGCCGCCCGCAGCCGCGCGGGGTCGCGCCGGCCGGGGAGGTAGAGCAGCCCGTCGGCCTCGGTGACCGAGACCTCCCCCGCGCCGACCGACAGCCGCTCGATGTCGTCTCCGGCCTCCACGACGCCCTCGGTGATCACCCGGAGGTAGAACCCGGGCCGCCGGTGCCCGACGAGCAGCGAGGCCATCTCGGGCACGCCCATCCGCATCCCCACCCGGAAACAGGTGACCCGGGGCTGGGTGACCTCGAAGACGGCCGTGCCGATCCGGTAGCGGTCGCCGATGTTCACCTCGTCGTCGGGCAGCCCGTCGACGGTGAAGTTCTCGCCGAACTGGCCGTGGACGAAGTCGTCGCGCCCGAAGTGACGGCTCCAGTAGGCGTAGGAGTCGATCTGGTAGACCAGCACGGCGCGCTGCTCGCCGCCGTGCCCCGCGAGGTCACCCTGCCCGTCGCCGTCGACGTTGAGCCGCCGCACCCGCCGCGGCCCCCGGACGCTGCTCTTCCAGATGCCCGTGTGGACGGTGCGTCCCTCCCAGGGCACGTCCTTGGGCAGGCCCACGTTCACCGACAGCAGCTTTCCGACAATCTCCCCCATATGGGTGGACCTACCCAGCTCAGCGCACACGCCCTCGCGGCTTCAGCCGCAGAGAGGGCAGCTCGGGGGCGCGCAGGGGGTCGCCGTCGTAGCCGGGCACCGGGCCGAGGGCGCCCTCCCCCCAGGCGCGCCGGAACTCGACGATCTCGTCGTGGGAGCGTCCGACGAAGTTCCACCACATGACGATCCGCTCCTCGAAGGGCTCGCCACCGAGCAGCAGCAGGCGGGCGTCCCCGCCGAGATCCACCGACGAGCGGCCCGCGCCCAGGTAGAGCAGCGGACCCGGCTCCAGCGTCGTCCCGGCGACCTCGGCGGTCCCCGACAGCACGAGCGCCGCGTACTCCCAGGCGGGCTTGAGCGGCAGCCGCGACGGCGCGGACACCACGATCTCGGCGCCTGCGATGGGCGTGTGCGCGGTGGCGGGCGAGGTGAGCCCGGCCAGCTCCCCCAGGAGCACGGTCACCGAGCAGCCGGGCTCGGTCAGCTCGGGCAGGTCGGGGTGGTGCTCGAAGGCGGGAGCGGTGTGCCGGGCGCTCTCGGGCAGCGCGACCCACAGCTGCGCGCCGTGCAGCCGCCCGTACTCGGACTCCTCGGAGTGGGCGATGCCCCGTCCGGCGGTCATCAGGTTGAGCTGGCCCGGCTTGATCACCTGCTCGCTGCCGAGCGTGTCGCGGTGCAGCACCTCGCCCTCGACGAGCCAGCTGACCGTCTGCAACCCCGTGTGGGGGTGGGGCGGCACCGTCATCGCGGCCGGTTCGGGACCGTAGGCGTCGGCGAAACACCACGCCCCGACCATCCGCCGCCCGGCGGTGGGCAGCGTGCGGGTCACCTTCATCCCGCGTGTCCCGCCCAGCACGACGTCGCGGCCGGGCAGCAGCTCCGGTTCGCCCGCGCCCTCGCCGCCGCAGACGGCCTCCCGGGGGTCGCTTTCGAGGTTGCTCATGTACCGGAATCTACGCCGACACCCGTACGGAAGAAGACGAAGGCCCCGCTCGCGACGAGCGGGGCCATCGGGAAAGGTGATCAGCCGGCGTGGGCGCCGTTCACCGACAGGACGCGCTCGGCCGGGATGGCCGGGAACTGGCCGGTGTCGACGATGCCGTGCTCCAGGTAGGCCGCCTCGATCAGCGCGTGGGCCTTGGCCTCGAGCTTCCAGAGGGAGCGGAACTCCTTGGCCATGTCGATCGGGACGCCGGTCTCGCGGGCGATGTCGACCGCGCGGGGCACGAAGCGCTCCTCGATGGCCTGGTCCCAGTACGCGCGGGCGGCCTTGATCCACGACGAGCGCTGCATGATGTCGACCGGGGAGGCGGCGGGCTGGCGCTGCTCGTCTTCCTCGTCGGCCGGGGCCATCAGCGCGCGCACCGCGATGCTCGGCTGCGGGGGCTCGGGCTCCCACGGCACCGGCGGGTGCAGGTCGAGCAGAGCGCTGGTGTTGAACAGCGCGCCGATCTGCGACAGCAGCGCCTCCTGGCGCTCGGCGTCGTTGGCCAGGCCGGTGTGCTCGACGGCCTGGTCCATGGCGCGGTCGAGGCGGGCCAGCGCGGCGCGCATGCGGCGCTCGGAGGCGCCGGTCTCGCGCAGGTGGCGGGCGCGCTTGGCGGCCAGGGCCACCCGGGTCAGGCGGCGGTGGGCGTCGACGTCGCTGGCGGTGCGGTCGCTCGACTCGGCCAGGCCGAGGCGGACCATCGCGCGCTCGGGGGTGAGCCGCCAGTGGATGCGGTGACGGCCGGTGAGGCGGACCCGCTCGATGGCCATGCCGCGCTCCCAGAGCCAGGCGGCGACCAGCGGGGCGGCCAGGCGGAAGATCGCCTCGGCGACGCTGGCGGCGTCCATCGCCGACAGCACGGCCGACAGGCCGGTGAGCACCCAGACGGCCAGGCCGTCGATGCCGGCGGCGTAGTTCTCGCGCATGTTGCGGCGGGCCCGCACGGCGCTCGTGATGACGGCGACCTCGATGAACGCGAAGAGCAGCAGCCGCAGCGGGCCGTCGAACCCGAGGACGTCTCCGGCGAACTGCCACATGCCCTGGGCCGACACACCGGTCGCGATGCTCGCGGCGACGATGGTCAGGATGTCTTCGGTGGGCCGCGGGGCGATGTACTTGGTGAAGACGCGGCCGGCTCCGCGCCAGACGGCGCGCAGGACATAGAGCAGGATGACGAGCGCCACCAGGGCGAAGACGGCGATGATCGCCGCGCCGACCGGGTTCGCGGAGACCCAGGCGGAAATCTCTTCGAATTCAGGCATACGAACCATCAATCTCGACGTCCGACGGTATAACGACGCGATCATTCCAGAATGTCGCGTGCCACGCGCGCGAAACCCCTGTGACAGCGGGGAAATCGGTGATTCCAGCCTCCTGTGGCGGGGAGGCTTATCGGGTACCGAACCGGCCCGAATCGTTGTTAGATGGCCCTCGGCGGAGGAGGACACCATGGACGTCGCCGACCTCGTCAAAGGGGCCGCCGGTGGAGACGAGGCGGCCTGGAACGCTCTCGTGGCCCGGTTCACCGGGCTGTTGTGGGCGGTGACCGCCGGGTTCGGGCTGGGCGACGACGACCGGCGGGACGTCGTACAGGAGGCCTGGTTACGCCTGGCCGAGCGGCTCGACCGGATCGAGCAGCCCGACAAGGTCGGCGGCTGGCTGGCCACGACCGCCCGGCGCGAGGCGCTGCGGCTGGCCAAGGCGGCGGGCCGGGTGACCCCGGCCGGAGACGACTTCCTCGCCGACGTCCGCTCGCCCGACCGCACCCCCGAGCAGGTCCTCCTCGACGCCGAGCAGGCGATGCTCGACGCCGCGCGGGCGACCCGGCTGCTGGCGGCGTTCGAGCAGCTCGGGCAGCGCTGCCGTGATCTTCTGAGGATCCTGTCGGCCACCCCGCCGCCCAGCTATCTGGAGATCGCGGCCACCCTCGACATGCCGGTCGGCAGCATCGGGCCGACCCGTGCCCGCTGCCTGAAGACGCTGCGCGCGAAACTCGGTGGCCCCGACTAGGTATCAGGACCGGCCGGTCACGCTCCTACCTTCCGTGACAATCGTGTCTGATCTGAGGGCCGCCTTCGTCGGACGTGACCGCGAACGGGCCGCCCTCCACGCGTGCGCCGCCGGGGCCCGTTCGGGCCGCCCGGCGCTGGTCCTGGTCGACGGCCCGCCGGGCGTGGGCAAGACCGCACTGGTGCGGAGCGCGCTCGACGGTTTCCGGGTGCTCGCCGCGAGCGGCGATCCCCTCGAAAGCTCCTTTGATTACGGCTTCGCCCAGCAGTGGCTCCACGACGACGCCGCCGGCGACCCGACCGATGTCGGCGCCCGCCTGCTGGGCCTGCTCACCGCGTCGCAGGAGCCCGTGGCCCTGGTGGCCGACGACGCGCAGTGGGCCGACCTCCCCTCGGTGCGGGCGCTGGCGTTCGCGCTGCGCCGCCTGCACACGGGGACCGCGCTGGTCGTCGTGGTCACCCGCGACGAACCGCCCGACGGGCTGCGGCGGCTGTTCCGGGACGCGACCCGGCTGTCACTGACCGGGCTGAGCGTGGCCGAACTGGGGGAACTCGCGGCGCTGGTGTGCCCGGAGCCGATCGGGGCCGCGGCGCTGGCCCGGTTGCGGGCGCACACCGGCGGTCTCCCGCTGCACGCCGAGGCGCTGCTCCGGCAGACGCCTCCCGACGTGCTGGCCGACCCCATGGGGCGGCTGCCCGCGCCTCGGGGGCATGCGATGGACGTGCAGGACCGGCTGGGACGGCTCGACGAGAAGACCCGCGCGCTGGTCCGGGCCGCGAGCGTGCTCGGCGGGGAGTGCCCGCTCTGGCAGGCCGAACGGCTCGCGGGCACCCCCGACGCGATCCTGCTGCTCGACGAGGCGGTGACGGCCGGGCTGCTGGTCCACCGGGTCGGCGGGGAGCTCCTGGTGGGGTTCCCCGATCCGCTGACCGGGGCGGCGGTCTACGAGGGGCTGCGGCCGTGCGAGCGGGCCCGGCTGCATCTGGACGCCGCCGCGATCTGCCCCGACCCGGTCGACCGGCTGCGGCACCGGATCAGCGCCGTCTCGCGGGCCGACGACGCGTTCGCCGGGGAGGTGGCCGCTTTCGCACGGGAGCAGGGGGCGTCCGGGAACTGGGACGTGGCGGCCGACCACCTGGAGCGTGCCGCCCGGCTGACGGCCTCGGCCCGCGAGCGCGGGGTGCTGCGCGCGGAGGCGGTGCACGCGCTGGTCCTCGACGGCCAGCTGTCGCGGGCCGCCGAATCGGCGCGGGAGCCCAACGCCCATCCGGGCGCGCGGGCGTTCGCGGCGGGGATCGTCGAGGAGGCGTGCGGGGACGGCGCACGGGCCCGGCGCCTGCTCGAACTCGCCTGGCGCGACCGGGAACCGGCCTTCGAAGGCGCGGTGGCGACCGCACTGGCCCGCCTCTCCTTGGCGGAGGGCCTGCTCTCGGACGGACACCGGTGGGCGTTCCGGGCATCCGGACCCGGGGCGGGGTTCGTCCAGATGGTGTCCCAGTTCGCCGCCGGTCGCCTGGACAAGGTTCTGGACCTTCGCCTGCCGGATCCCGCGGTGGCCTCCTTCGGGGAACTCGACCTGCTGACCGGCCGCGCGGCGGTCCGGCTCTGGACGGGCGACGCGGCCGGGGCCCTGGCCGACCTGACGGGTGTCCCGGGAGAGGTGGCCGAGGCGTTGCGGGCTCTCGCGGAGGTGCGCACGGGAGCCTGGGACGAGGTGCTCTCCCGCACCATGGGCACCTGGACGGCGCCCTACACGGCGGCGGCCCAGGCCATGGTCCACGCGGCCAGGGGGGCCATCACCACCGCCCGCGCCCTGCTCACGAGGTGGGGGAACGTCGGCACCCCGGCGAGCGGTCTGGCGTGGACGTTCCTCGCGTCGGCGGCGGCGTTCGCCGACCAGGTCGAAAGCGGGTCCGAGGGCCCCGCGGCGCCGGAGACGTCGCCCGACGCCGGGCGGGCGATTCCTCCGGGCCTGCTGCCGGTGGACGACGTCTGGGTCGGCGGGCCACGGGTCCGGGCGGGGACGGCGGCCGCGCGCGGGGAGGGCGCGGCGGCGGTCCGGCTGTTCGAGGAGGCGGTGCGCTCGCCCGATCCGTTCGAGTGGGCGCGGGCCGAGTTCGCCTACGGCTCGTTCCTGCGCAGGTCGGGGCGGCGTACGGACGCGGCCACCCGGCTGCGGGCCGCCTGCGACGGGTTCCGGGCGCTCGGGGCCGCGCCGTTCCTGGAACGGTCCAAGCAGGAGCTGGCCGCCTGCGGGCGGTCGAACGACGCGCTGACGGCCCAGGAGAGCACGGTCGCCGGGCTGGTGGTGGCGGGGCTGACCAACAAGGAGATCGCCCGGCGGCTGATGCTCAGCGTGAAAACGGTCGAATATCACCTGTCGAACGTGTTCGCGAAGCTGGGGGTGTCCTCCCGGACCGCTCTGGTGGCGCGGCTCGTGCGGGGTCAGCCCCTGCGGGCGTAGAAGCGGCCGTCGTGGCGGTCGATCCGCAGCGGGCGGCCGAAGCACTCCGAGAGCAGCTCGCCCGTCAGCGTCTCGTCGACCGGGCCGCCGGCCAGCACCCGGGCGTCGCGCATCAGCAGCGCGTGGGTGGTGGTCGCGGGGACCTCCTCCAGGTGGTGGGTGACCAGCACGGTCGCCAGGCCGGGACGGGCGGCGAGCTCCTCCAGGGCCTCGATCAGGTCTTCGCGGGCGGGCAGGTCGAGGCCGGCGAACGGCTCGTCGAGGAGCAGGATCTCGGGGTCGGCCATGAGGGCGCGGGCCACCCGGACGCGGGCCCGCTCGCCCTGGGAGCAGACGACGAAGAGCCGGTCGGCCAGGTCCTTGCAGCCCAGGTCGGCCAGCAGGCCCTCGGCCTTGGCGTGCTCGGCCGGGCCGTACTGCTCCCAGAGGGGGGCGCTGGTGCCGGTGTGGCCGGTCAGGACGACCGTCTTGGCGGTCGCGCCCTCCTCCTCCAGCAGGGACTCGTCGACGAGCCGCTGGCTGGCCGCCACCAGGCCGATGTGGCGGCGCAGCTCCCGCAGGTCGACCTTGCCGAGCTGCTTCCCCAGCACGCGGGCGGTGCCGGAGGTGGGGTGGCGGACGGTCGCGGCGACCGACAGCATCGTGGTCTTCCCGGCGCCGTTGGGGCCGAGCACCACCCAGTGCTCGCCCTTCCGGACGGTGAGGTCCACGTCGGAGACCAGCGCGCGGCCGACGGCGCGGACGCTCACCCCGTGGAGTTCAAGCGCGGAATCGTTCATCCGCACAGCATGTCAGGGTGTTTCAGGACACCCGGAACCGACCTCCCACGCGGTCGAGGTCGGCGGGGTGGTCGGCGATGTGGATGCGGTCGCCGTGCTTCACCCCGGCGGGGACCGCCGAGTCGAGGTAGGTGTTGATCCCCTTCACCAGGAAGTCGTCGAGCTCGCCGTCGACCAGCCGCAGCAGCGCCGCGCCGCCCTTGGCGGTGATCAGCTCGATCGGCCGGCCGTCGAGTTCGACGCAGACGGCCCCCTCGTGGTCGCTCTGGGTCAGCACGGTCAGGTAGGCGACGTCGCGGTCGGGGTGGACGCGCAGGTAGGCGTCGGCGTGGCCGTGCGTGATCCGGACCCGGGAGGCCACGACGGCGGGGGCCGAGGGGAGGGCGTCGGCGAGGACCGTACAGGGACGGAGTTCCTCGTCCAGGGTCGGCGCCGGGCCGTCGACGACGACCGAGCCGCCGGCGGCGAGGTGCGCGGCCAGCAGCGCCTGCACGTGGCGGTGCATGAACGGCCCGCCCGGTACGGTCACGCTCCCGTGGGCGGCGAGGTCGGCGACGGTGGCGCTCTGGAGTTCGACCAGCGCGTAGTCGACGCCCTCGGCGCGGCAGCGCTCGTGGTAGGCGCGCAGCGACCGGCCGAGCTGCGGGGCGTCGGAGCCCTCGGGCGAGAAGGCGGCGATCCCGGCGTACGGAAGATAGAGGCCGTAGGCGCCGGCCCGCTCGGGGCGGGACTCCAGGAACTCGGCGCCGTGCAGCGTCAGGAAGTCGGACATCGACTTCAGGGTGTGGGCCTTCGGGGTGGCCTCGCCGTTCTCGTCGATCGGGGCGCAGTCGGGGTAGGGCGACTCGTGCACGTCGTCGAGGTCGGCGGTCCAGCCCGAGGTGTTGACGCCGGTGTAGACGTTGTAACCGGTCGCGCCGGCCGCCAGGGCGAGCAGCGTCTGGTGGTAGGAGGTGGTGCCGTCGGCGTAGGCGGGGTCGTAGAGCTTGGAGAAGCCCCAGTTCTCCTCCAGGTTCGGGCCCGGGGCGCGCTTGGCGGCCGTCACGTAGCGGGCGTGGGAGTCGCGGTTGGCCGACACGACGCCCATCCAGTTGGTGAAGCCGTAGTTGATGCCGTCCCAGATCTCGGGTCGTACGCGGGCCAGCCAGTCGTCGAAGGAGTGGTGGTGCTCGGCGGGCGGGTTGAGGTTGACCACGACCGGGACGCGCGCGGCGACGGCGGCGCTCCAGCGGTGGTAGACCTCGGCCATGTACTCGGCGTGGAAGCGTCCCCAGTCGGCGTAGGACTGCAACTCCTCCGATCGCGCAGGCCCGGTCCACTCCCTCGGGGGCTCGACGTCCGACCAGTCGGTGATCGCGGTGCCGTGGAGGCGGTCATACTCCTCGACGGTGCCGTACCACTCCTTCAGCCGGTCGCGGTAGAAGGCCAGCGCCGAGGCGCTGTAGTCATAGGCGCTCAGCGGGAGCGCGCCGCTGGTGTAGATGCCCTCGTTGGCGATCTGCATCAGGATGATCGGCCCGTTCGGCCAGGTCGCGGGCTCGATGACCTCTTTTCCGGTGGCGTTGAGCCACTGGGTGACCATGCCGTCGAACAGCGGCGCGAGCGGCGCGGGCAGCGGGTCGCCGAGCCAGTTCGAGGCCTCGCCGGCCGAGTCGAGGACGGCCTCGATCGCCGGGTTGTTCTTCGGGCACACCCAGTCGGGCAGACCGCCGTAGTTGGTCTCGGCGTGGATGAACGGCCCGGGTTTGGCGACCACCTGGATCCCGAGGTCGTGGCAGAGCGCCAGGAATCCCACCACGTCACGGTTGCCCTGGCTCTCCCCCGAGAAGTCAGGCGGCCCGTCCGGGGTCGGCTGGTGGTGCCGCCACGGGAGGTAGCACGTGATCACGCGGATGCCCAGCACGTCCCGGATCGCGATGAGCCGGTCACGCCACACGGAGGGATCGTCCCGGTAGTAGGGATAGTCGGCCGTTACGAGCACCTGCGGCTCGCCGTCGATGACGGTAACCCCGTCGCGGACCTCGATGGCCACGCTCACTCCTTCGCTGATACACCCGATTGCTCTAATACATAGTCTATATCTTGAAAAAAGTCACCCACAGATCATTGGTAACGCTCCGACCACGTCGGATGACTTATTTTTGGCTCTGATCTAACATGGGCCCAGACATGGGGGAAGGAAGATCATGGTGAGGCCCGAGCGACGTACCGTCCGCGATCTCCGAAGGGGGAACCGGGCGGTCCTGTTGCGCGCCCTCTACTTCGCGGGCCCGACCAGCCGTCACGAGCTGACCGCCCTGACCGGGCTCAGCGCGGCCACCGTCAGCAACGTGACCGGCGACCTGCTCGCCGACAACATCATCGTCGAGGCCGGGCTGGTCGACAGCGACGGCGGGCGCCCGCGCGTGCTGCTGCGCGTCAACCCGACCTACGGCTTCGCGATCGGCGTCGACGTCGGCGAGACCCACGTGCGCGTCGAGCTGTTCGACCTCGACATGAACGAACTGGCCAAGAGCGAGTTCGCGCTGCGCCCCGGCGCCCACGAGGTCGACGTCGTCGTGCGGCACGTGCTGTCGGGGATCGACGCCGTCGTGGCCGACAGCGGGGTGGCGCCGTCGAAGGTCCTCGGCGTGGGCGTCGGCGTGCCCGGCATCGTCGAACGCGGCCCCGAGGCGATGATCCACGCGCAGACGTTCGGGTGGGACTCGGTCCCGCTCGGCACCCTGCTGCGCGCCGGCACCCCGTTCCCCCTGCACATCGACAACGGCGCCAAGACGATGGGCCAGGCCGAGATGTGGTTCGGCGCCGGACGGGGATCACAGCACGCGGTGATCGCGCTGATCGGATCGGGCGTGGGCGCCAGCATCATCGCCGACGGCATGACCTACCGGGGCGCCAACAGCTCCGCCGGCGAGTGGGGCCACACGAAGATCGCCATCGGCGGCCGCGACTGCCGGTGCGGCGGGCGCGGGTGCCTGGAGGCCTACATCGGCGCCGAGGCCGTGCTGGAACGTGCCGGAATCGACGTCGACACCTCGACCGAGCAGGCGGCCTTCGCCGAACTCGTGACCTCGGGGTCTCCCGTGGTCGACGAGACGGTCGAGTACCTGGGGGCCGGCCTGGCGAACCTGATCAACCTGTTCAACCCGGAGCGGATCGTCGTCGGCGGCTGGGCCGGCCTGCTGCTCGGCCAGCACCTGCTGACCACGATCAAGCAGAAGGCCGCCGAGAACTGCCTCACCCAGCCCTATTCGACCGCCTCGATCGTGCTCGGCCGGCTCGGCCCCGACGCCGTGGCCCTGGGCGCGGCCACCCTCGTCGTGGACGAATTCCTGCTCAGCACCACCTCGTCGTCAGTGTCTCGGGAGCCCGCCGTAAGCTAGTTCGGCGCGCTGACCTTACGGATTTCCGTCGCGTGAGGGAGCGCATACCGCAGAATGGCGTCAAACCCCCCACTGGCCGAGGAGATCACTTTGGGCACTTCACGCGACATCCTGGACCTCGCCCTCAGCGCCCGCGAACTGGCCGACAACCAGCCCGCCGGCACGTTGGAACACGCGGCCGCCACCTCCGTGGCGATCACCTGCGCGACCACGCGAGACGAGGACCAGGCCCGATCGGTGCTGGAGGGGGTATCGCCCGAAGAAGTCCGCGCCGCCGCGCTGGAACTCTTCGAACGTCTCGCCCAGCAGTAAGAGGCACGACGGCTCCGGCCTGTGGGCGCGCCGGAGCTCGGGTCGTGTACGGCCCGGGGATGCGGACGAGCCCGCCTCCCCCGTGATCGCCAGGCCTCCGGTGGTCATTCGGCCGTGTCGGCCGTCTCCCCTGTGACGACCTCCAGGACCGATTCGCCGTATTTGGCCAGCTTGTTCTCGCCGATGCCGCTGATGGTGGCGAGTTCGGCGAGGGTCGCGGGCAGGCGGGTGGCGATCTCCTTCAGGGTCGCGTCGTGGAAGACGACGTAGGCGGGGACGCCCTGTTCCTTCGCGGTGGCGCCGCGCCAGGCGCGCAGGCGTTCGAACAGCGGCTTGGCCTCGGCGGAGAGGTCGGCCGCCTGGGGAGCGGACTTCGCCACGGCGACCCTGGCCTTGCGTTCCGGGTCTTTGCGCATGCTGATCGGGCGCTGACCCCGTAGGACGTCGGCGCTGGCGTCGGTGAGGATCAGGGTCGGATAGTCGCCGCCCTCGACATCGAGGATGCCCAGGGCCAGCAGCTGGCGGATGACCGCCCGCCATTCGGCCTCGCGAAGGTCGGTGCCGACGCCGTAGACGCTCAGCGTGTTGTGGCCGTATTGGCGGATCTTCTCGTTGTCGCGGCCGAGCAGGATGTCGGTGATGTGCGCCGCGCCGAACTTCTGGCGGCGTTCGCGGTGCAGGCGCAGGATCGTCGACAGGACCTTCTGGGCGGCGACCGTGCCGTCCCAGGACTCGGGCGGGGTCAGGCAGGTGTCGCAGTTGCCGCACGGCCCGGCCTTCTGGCCGAAGTAGTCGAGCAGGCCGACGCGACGGCAGCCGACCGACTCGCACAGGGCCAGCATCGCGTCGAGGTGCCGGGACAGCCGCCGCCGGTGGGCGTCGTCGCCCTCGGAGGTGTCGATCATGCGGCGCTGCTGGACGACGTCCTGTAGCCCGTAGGCCATCCAGGCCGTCGACGGCAGGCCGTCGCGCCCGGCGCGGCCGGTCTCCTGGTAGTAGCCCTCGATCGACTTCGGCAGGTCGAGGTGGGCGACGAACCGGACGTCGGGCTTGTCGATCCCCATCCCGAACGCGATCGTCGCCACCATCACCAGCCCCTCCTCCCGGAGGAACCGCGACTGGTGGGCCGCCCGTGTGCGGGCGTCGAGCCCGGCGTGGTAGGGCAGCGCCGGGACGCCGTTCTGGGCGAGGAAGGCCGCGACCTGCTCCACCGAGTTGCGCGACAGGCAGTAGACGATGCCGGCGTCGCCCTTGTGCTCGTTGCGCAGCAGGTCGAGCAGCTGCTTCTTCGGCTCGTTCTTGGGGACGACCCGGTATTGGATGTTGGGCCGGTCGAAGCTGGCGACGAAGTGGCGGGCGTCGTCGAGCTTGAGCCGGGTGGCGATCTCGGTGTGGGTGGCCGGGGTGGCCGTGGCGGTGAGGGCCACCCGGGGCACGTCGGGCCACCGCTCGTGGAGTGCCGACAGGGCCAGGTAGTCGGGCCGGAAGTCGTGCCCCCACTGGGACACGCAGTGGGCCTCGTCGATCGCGAACAGCGAGATCTTCGCCCGGTCGAGCAGGTTCATCGTCTGCTCCGACCGCAGCCGCTCGGGCGCGAGGTAGAGCAGGTCGAGCTCACCGGCGACGAACAGCGCCTCGATGGCCTGGCGCTCCCCCATGTCCTGCGTCGAGTTGAGGAACCCGGCCCGCACCCCGAGCGCGGTCAGCGCGTCGACCTGATCCTGCATGAGCGCGATCAGCGGTGAGATCACCACGCCGACGCCGGGCCGCACGAGGGCGGGGATCTGGTAGCAGAGCGACTTCCCGCCCCCGGTCGGCATCAGGACCAGCGCGTCACCACCCGCGACGACGTGGTCGATGATCTCCTGCTGGCCGTCACGGAAGGTGTCGTAGCCGAACACCCGGCTCAGCACGTCGTGCGGGTCGGTGAACCGGGTCTCGTCGGCCCAGGGGGCCATCTCGAGCCGCGGCTCGTCTTCGTCGTCCCAGTCGGGGGCCTCGGCGTCGGGCCAGGGGGCGAGTTCGTCGGGGGAAGCCACCCGCACACCCTAACGAGCCCGGACGACAATCCCGCCCCTCCTCCCAAGAGCCGTTCGCGCCCGAACCGACGGATCATGTCTCCGTCCCGTTGATGGAGGCAATTGTCGCCCTTTGCCGTGATTGGACGGCTGAAAGACCCGGAGTCGCATATTTCACGGGTAGACGGGCGCTTATTTGAGAAAGTCGCCGAGATCGTCCCCGGAAACCCGCCGTCGCGAGCTCTAGAGGGATGAGCATGATCTCAGCCGGGACCCCCTCAACCGATCACGCTCCGGTCAGCGAAACCTCTCAGCCTGCCTCGACGTGCGCGAACCCGTCCCGGCTCACCGTGCATGAAGATCTCCTCCCTCGATTCAGAATGACGTTCACCCGCCCATGGAAAATGAATTCGCAGACCAGTTGGAGCATGTGATGAACATGCATTTCCGCGCAGTCGGGAGGTACCTCGCCGCAAAGGGATATGACTCGGCGGTCGTCGACGACGCACGCCAGCACGCTTTCATCCAGTCGTGGGGGAAGATGAAGGCCGGCGACTGGCACACCATCGAAAATCCGGGGGCGTGGCTCAGGAAGGTGGCACTGCGCCAGGCGTCCCGGTCGCACTCACCGACCCGTCGTCGCGAGCTCCCCCTGACGCCGCACGAGAACGCGCTCGCGACCGACGATCCCGGCGAAGCGGTGATCGCCGCTCTCATCACCGAGGAGGCGATGCGATCGCTCGACCCGATGAGCAGGATCGTGGCCACCATGGACAGGGACGGATTCACCTCGCACGAGATCGCGGAACGTCTCAGCATCTCGGAGCAGAAGGTACGCGACCTGAGGAAGAGGTATCTCAAACAGCTCAGACGCTTCTTCCTCAAGCAGTCGGCCGGGGAGGTGGGCGGATGAGCGGCCAGGAGAACGACGACGGATTCGACGACGGCGAAACCGGCGATCTGGAAGCCCTGTTCGCCGGGCAGCCCGGCTACGCGTCGGTCTATCTCGGCATCATGGAGGCCGAGGAACAGGGCCTCATCGGGCCTCCGCTGTCCCATCGCCAGGCGGCGGCCCAGGACTTACGCACCCGATGGCTGCACCACCTGATCGAGCTCCGCAGCATGAGGACCCCCGTTCCCGACAGGGTGGCCGAATCGGTCATGGGTTTCGCGCAGCGGCTCCTACGCGCCCTCAAGCCCGACCTTTTCCATCTCCGCGCCTCGTCCGAGACCTTCGACGTCGGAAGCCATCTGGCCCACTCCCTCGCCAGCAATCTGTCGCTCAATTTCGTCTCGGATCTCGACCTCGCGTACGAGCTGGGCTGCCGGGACCCCGAGACGATGGACTCCGTGCGGGCGAAGCAACTGGTCGCCGCACTCAGCCGGGCCAGATACGTCACGCTCGACCGAGCCGGGGCGACCCGGCGCAGGGGTCTGACATGGCCCATGGACGAGCCGCCTCCGGCGCACCGCGTCCTGGAGGCGGTACGGATGCTGGAGACCGGTGGCGGTCCGTGCTTCCGGGGATCACCGGACGCCCAGGAGCTGGCGGCGACGTGGAGGAGGACCCCCGGCCACTCCCCCGGATTCGGCGACGCCTCGGAACCGGACGCCGAGGACGACCACGACCGCGAGCGAGCGGTCAGCCTCGGGGAGGACATGACCCGCGCCCTCGCGCTCGCCCGGGAGGTCGCGATCGCACTGGAGATCGTCGAGGACTGCCACCACAAGGACGCGCACATCGGCCTCCCCCTGTGGCTCCGGAGGCGGCACCTGGACGCCCGCGATCTCGACCTGTCGCAGACCGTCGTCGACGACCCCGAGCATCTCGAAGGCCTCATCTGGTCACCCGGAACCCGTCTTCCCCCGGCCGTGGCCGACGACCTCGAAACCGATTCGATTCACGTCGTGGACGAGACGAGGGTCCGCCACTACCACTCGGACAAGAACCCGGACTGCTCCGCGTCGCAGTGGAGCATGCTCGGAGCTCCGAGGGTCGACAACATGGTGCTCCTGTTCGCTCTCGCCCCCAGAGCCGCCGGCTAGCCGGCGCCCGAGACGCGGTGGGGCCCGCATCCGGCGAGCCCTCCGCGTGCCGGGACCTCATGGGCGGTCAGGGGCGGTTCGCCCGGACCGTGTCGGCGAAGGACACGATGGCGCGCAGTTCCTCCGTGCTCCACGGCAGGCGGGCGCTGATCTCCTCGCTGTTCTCGTCCCACATCCGCCGGGTGGCGGTCTCGGTGCCGGTGCCCGCCGCATGGAAACCGGCGCCCAGGGCGTCCCATTTCGCGACCACGTCGCGGGCCTCGGGCGAGTCGGGGGCGACGTCGTTCCGTACACAGGCGAGCAGCGCTTCGACCAGGGTCCGGAATTCCCCCTTGGCCGATTCGACGGCCTCGGGGCCGAGGGCCTCGCGGCGGGCGGTGAGGGAGTCCTGCTGTTCGGGGGTGAAGTAGGCGTCGAGCATGGCCGTCATCTCCAGGGCTTTCAGGTAGTCGTCGGGGTCGTCGTGGTCGAGCAGGCGGGTCAGCTGGGCCCTCAGGGCGTCGAGTTCCGCGGCGCGCTGCGACAGCAGGGCCAGTTGCGCGTGCAGGAGCGTCTCCATGGCCCCGGGGGCTTCCAGAGACGTGGCGATTTCCTCCAAGGACATGCCAAATGTCCGCAATGACCGGATGCGATAGAGTCGCCGCAGATCTTCCGGGCCGTAACGGCGGTGGCCGTTGGGGGTTCGCCCCGTCGGGCGCAGGAGACCGATTTCGTCGTAGTGGCGCAGCGCGCGTACGGTCGTTCTGGTCGCCTGCGCGAGCTGGCCGATCGTCCACATGCGGCAACCGTACGACCTGCCGTAACGTCCGATTCAAGGGGAGATTCCCATGTTGGTGGCACGACTCCATGGGGCGGCGGATCTGCGGATCCACGAAGAGGCCGATCCGGTGCCCCAGGCCGGGGAGACCGTCGTCAAGGTGACCTCGGTCGGGGTGTGCGGGTCGGATCTGCACTGGTTCGGCGAGGGCGGCATCGGCGACGCCCAGCTGACGCAGCCGCTCGTCGTCGGGCACGAGTTCGCGGGGGTGACCCTCGACGGGCGGCGGGTGGCGGTCGATCCCGCCGTGCCCTGCGAGGAGTGCCCCTCATGCCTGCGCGGCTACCGGAACCTGTGCCCTTACGTGCGGTTCGCCGGGCACGGGCAGACCGACGGCGGGCTGCGCGAATATCTGGCCTGGCCGGACGCCTACCTCCACCCGCTGCCCGACTCGGTGTCCGATCTCGAGGGGGCGCTGCTGGAGCCGCTGGGGGTGGCCATCCACGCGTACGACCTGGGGCATCTCCCCCTCGGCGGGACCGCCGGCGTCGTCGGGTGCGGGCCCATCGGGCTGATGCTGATCCAGTTGCTGCAGATCGCAGGGGCCTCGATGGTCGCGGCGGTGGAGCCGCTGCCCCACCGGGCCGCCAAGGCGCGGGAGCTGGGGGCCGACACCGACCCCCACGGCGACCTCGACGTCGTGTTCGAGGTGGCGGGCACCGACCAGGCCGTCGACACGGCCTTCGAGATGGCGCGGCCGGGCGGGCGGGTCGTGCTGGCGGGCATTCCAGACGAGGACCGCACCGTCTTCCGGGCCTCGACCGCGCGGCGCAAGGGGCTGACGATCGCGATGGCGCGGCGGATGAACGACGTCTACCCGCGGGCGATCAACCTGGTGGCCCAGGGCCGCGTCGACCTGGTCTCGCTGGTGTCGGGGCGGTTCGCGCTCCAGGACGCGGCCAAGGCGTTCGGCGAGGCGCAGTCACGGCAGGGTCTCAAAATCGTTATCGAGCCCTAAATCGCGATTTGGGCCACACCCAAATGCGGCTGCCGATAGATCGTTTTGGCCTTGAACTAACCTCCGAATCCATGGCCCGTTCCACCCGAAACCGATCGCCCACGTCAGTTTCGATTGTCAACCCACAAAAGTCGGCCCGAACCGCACGCCTCGTGCCGGTGGGCACTCGAAAGCACCCCTAATTAGGTTATTTACCTGCGGACTTTTGCCTTGCGGCCGTCAAAAGTCCCGCTTAACATCCGGCAATATGGAGGACATAAACCAGAAACGAGCTGAGTCAGCGCAGGTCATCCTGCGTATGACTGGCATCGGCAAGAGTTTTCTGGGGATCCGCGTCCTACGCGGGATAGACCTGTCGGCGACGGCCGGAGAGGTGCACGCCGTCGTCGGGGAGAACGGCGCCGGCAAATCCACCTTGATGAAGATCCTCGCCGGGGTGCACCAGCCCGACGAGGGCACCGTCGAGATCGGCGGTGAGACGCGGTCGTTCGCGCATCCCGTCGAGGCGCAGCGCGCCGGGGTCGCGATCATCTACCAGGAGTTCAACCTGCTGCCCGAGCGCAGCGTGGCCGACAACGTCTTCCTCGGCCGCGAGCCCACCCGGCGCGGGCTGGTCGACCGGGCCGCGATGGACGAGGCGACCTCCCGGCTGCTCGACGAACTCGACGAGCACTCGTTCGGCCCGCGCGCCCTGGTCAAGGACCTGTCGGTGGCGCAGCAGCAGGTCGTCGAGATCGTCAAGGCCCTCAGCGTGGACGCCCGCATCGTCGTCATGGACGAACCCACCGCCGCCCTCGCCGAACACGAGGTCGAGCTGCTCTACCGGCTCATCCGCCGCCTGCAGGGACGCGGGATCGCGGTCCTCTACATCTCCCACCGGCTCCGCGAGGTGTTCGACCTGGCCGACCGGGTGACGGTTCTCAAGGACGGCGCGCACGTGGCGACCGTACCCGCCAAGGACGTCACCACCGGCGAGCTGGTGAAGATGATGGTCGGGCGGGAGCTCGACGCCTACTTCCCGGCCAAGGCCGAGGAGTCGGCCATCGGGGAGGTGCGGCTGACCGTACGCGGCGGCGGGAACGGCAAGCTCGACGGCATCGACCTCGAACTCCGCGCCGGAGAGATCGTCGGCGTCGCGGGTCTCCAGGGGTCGGGGCGGTCGTCCCTGGTCAAGGCCATCTTCGGGGCCGAGCCGTTCACCCGCGGCGAGATGACGCCGGCCCGGCCCGCCAGCGTCCGCGCCGGCGTCGCCGCCGGGATCGGGCTGGTCACCGAAGACCGCAAGGCCGAGGGCCTGGCCCTCAACCAGTCGGTCCGCGACAACGCCCTCCTGGTGGCCCGCGCGATCGGCCACCGCTCGCGCACCACCGTCTCCGACCTGCTGCGGCGCGTGCAGCTCGCGCCGCCCCGCCAGGAGACCGAGGTCAAGTACCTGTCCGGGGGCAACCAGCAGAAGGTCGTGCTGGCCAAGTGGCTGACCGTCTCCCCCAAGGTGCTGCTGTTCGACGAGCCCACGCGCGGCGTCGACGTGGGGGCCAAGGCCGCCATCCACGACCTCATGCGGGAGCTGGCCAATGCGGGGACCGCGATCTTGATGATCTCCTCGGAGTTACCCGAGCTCATCGGCATGAGCGATCGCATCGTCGTGCTCCGCGACGGCCGCGTGGCCGGGCAGCTGCCCGCCGGGTCGTCCGAGGAGGCCGTCATGGCGCTGGCCGCGGCCGACGGGGTCGCCGCGTGATCGCCCTGGTCGCCAACCCCACCCGGGCGGTGTACGCCGCCCTCATCGCCACCCTCGCCATCGGCTGGGCCCTGGTCGCCTTCGACGGCGGCACCTTCACCCTCAACGACCTCGTCGGCATCCAGCAGCGGTCGGCCGCCCTGGGCATCGTCGCGGTCGGCCAGACGCTGGCCATCCTGGCCGGGTCGCTGGACCTGTCGGTGGCCTACCTGATCAGTCTGGTCTCGCTCATCGCGGCCGAGACGATGGCCGGGCAGACGTCCAACATCCTGACCGCCGTCGTCGTCGCGCTCGGCGTGAGCGCGCTGGTCGGACTGGTCAACGGCGTCGTCATCACCAAGCTGAAGGTGCACGCCTTCATCGCCACCCTCGGGGTCGCCCTCGTGATCCGGGGCGTGCTCGACCACCTCTACGACGGGCCCGCCGGGCGGGTGCCGGTCGACTTCCAGCAACTCGGGTACGCCCGCATCGGCCCGATCCCGGTCGCGGCGATCCTGTGGGCGGCGGTCGCGGTCGGGGTCTGGTTCCTGCTGCGGCGCACCCGGTTCGGGCACCGCGTCTACGCCGTCGGCGGCGACGTCGAGGTGGCGCGGCTGTCGGGGGTGCGGACCGACCGGGTGGTGATCGCGGCGCATGTATTGTGCTCGCTCTGCGCGGGCGTGGCCGGGCTGCTGCTGGCCAGCCGTCTCGGCGCCGGGGCCCCCACGGTCGGCACCGACGGCGGCTACGACCTGGAGTCGATCGCCGCGGTGGTGCTCGGCGGCACCGCGCTGGCCGGCGGCCGGGGCGGGGTGGCCGGGACCGTCGGCGGGGTGTTGCTGCTGGCGGTGCTCGACAGCGTCTTCAACCAGCTCGAAGTGAACTCCTTCTTCAAGGACGTCGTGCGCGGCGTCGTCATCGTCGTCGCGGTCGCCGTCTACGCCCGCCGGACCGGCAGGAGGGCGTCGTGAAACGGGCCATCCCGATCTTCGTCGTGCTGGCCGGGCTGCTGGTGGCCATCGCGGTCGCCAACCCGTTCTTCCTCGAACCGGCCGGATTCCTGGCGTTCCTCAAGCGGGTCGCGCCGCTGGCCATCCTGGCCGCCGGGCAGTACTTCGTGATCGTCTCCGGGGAGTTCGACCTGTCGGTCGGGTCGCTGGTCACCGTCGAGGTGGTGGTCGCGGCGCGGCTGATCGACGGCGACGAGGCGATGACCTGGCCCGTGCTGATCCTGCTCGTCGTGATCGGGCTGCTGGTCGGCCTGGTCAACGGGCTGGTCACCACCAAGCTGCGGGTGCCGTCCTTCATCACCACGCTGGGCGCGATGCTCATCCTGTCGGGCGCGGTCTTCCTGTGGACGGGCGGCGCCCCGCGCGGCGCGCTGTCGCAGGGGTTCCGGGTGTTCGGCCGCGAGGGCGTCTGGGCCGTGGCGATCCTGGTCGTCGTCGTGATCGCCGCCGTGCTGCTGATGCGGGCCGACTTCGGGCGGACCCTCGTCGCCGCCGGCGACAACGAGAAGGCCGCGCGGCTGAGCGGGGTCCGGGTCGACCGGGTGCGGGTCTTCGCGTTCGTGCTCTCGGGCCTGTCGGCCGCGGTCGCCGGGATCCTGCTCGGCGGGTTCGCCGGGGTGTCGGCGCAGGTCGGCCAGAGTCTTGAGTTCCAGGCGATCACCGCCGTCGTGCTCGGCGGGGTCGTGCTCGGCGGTGGACGCGGTCACGTCGTCGCCGCCATCGCGGGGGCGTTCACCCTCGAAGCCCTCTTCACCCTGCTCAACCTGCACGGCATCTCCGGCGCGCTGGAATACGCCGTGCAGGGAGTGATCATCATTGCCGCCGTGGCGGTCGGGGGCCTCCGGCTCCCGTCCCTGCGGTTATCACCTTCGAAAGTGTAAGGAGTGACGTCCATGCGTCGTTTATTGGTGGCGGTCGCCGCCTTGGCCCTGGCCGCCGCGGGATGCGCCAGTGACCTGCCGCCGACCGGGGCGAGCGCCCAGCCGAGCGCCGCGCCGGCGACGTCGGCGGCCGCTTCCGCGCCGGCCTCGGCCGGGACCGGCGCGCAGTCGGACTTCTTCGTCCAGGCAGACTACGACGCCCAGCTCGCGATGCGGTCGCAGACGGCCGAGGGGCCGGCCGACAAGCCGTGGGAGCAGGCGATCGCGCCGCAGATGGTGGACACGGCCAAGTACAAGAAGGACGGCCCCTACCACCTGTGCTTCTCCAACGCCGCGGTCAACAACCCGTGGCGGCAGGTCGGCTGGACGACCATGCAGGAGGAGGTGGCCCTGCACAAGGAGATCAAGGAGTTCACCGCTCTCGACGCCGAGGGCAAGGACGACAAGCAGATCTCCGACATCGCCGAGCTCCAGGCCAAGGGCTGCGACGCGCTGATCATCTCCCCGAACACGACCGCGACGCTGACCCCGGCCGTCTCGGGCGCCTGCCCCGAGGTCCCGGTCATCGTCTTCGACCGCGGCGTCGAGACCGACTGCCCGGTCACCTTCATCAAGCCCATCGGCGGCTACGCCTTCGGCGCCGACGGCGCCGAGTTCCTGATCGAGAAGGTGCCGGCCGGCGGCAAGATCCTGGCTCTGCGCATCCTCCCGGGCGTCGACGTGCTGGAGACCCGCTGGTCGGCCGCCAAGGTCGCCTTCGACAAGTCCCAGCTCCAGGTGGTCGGCGTGGAGTTCACCGACGGCGACGCCGCCAAGACCAAGAGCATCGTGTCCGACTACATCGCCCGGCACGGCAAGATCGACGGCGTCTGGATGGACGCGGGCGCGACCGCCGTGGCCGCCATCGAGGCGTTCGAGGACGCCGGGGTGCCCGTTCCGGCCTTCGTCGGCGAGGACCAGCAGGACTTCCTGCAGAAGTGGAAGGACGGCAACCTGACCGCCGTCGCGCCCACCTACCCCACCTACCAGTGGCGGACCCCGATCATCGCGGCGCTGAAGATCCTCAAGGGCGAGGAGGTGCCGAAGATGTGGAACCTGCCGCAGCCGAAGATCACCCAGGAGTCCCTCGGCACCTACCTGCAGCCCAACATGCCGCTGCTGCACTACGCGCTGTGCGGCTGCGAGTCCATGCCCGGCTTCCCCGGGAAGTGGGGCGGGAAGTAGATGCTCCCCATCGGCGTCAACACCTGGGTCTGGGTGTCGCCGCTGACCGACGGCGACCTGGCGGCGCTCGCGCCCCGGGTCGCCGGCTGGGGGTTCGACGTGCTCGAACTCCCCGTCGAGAACCCCGGTGACTGGGATGCCGGCCGGGCCGCCGACGTGCTGGCCGAGCACGGCCTGCGGGCGTCGGTGGCGCTGGTGATGCCGCCGGGCCGCGAGCTCGTGGCCGCCTCGGCCGACGTCGTCCGCGAGACCCAGGACTACCTGCGGCACGTCGTCGACGTCGCCGTCCGGGTGGGCGCTCCGGCGATCGGCGGCCCCGCCTACTCCTCCGTCGGCCGGACCTGGCTGCTGTCCGCCGAGGAGCGCCGGGCCGCGTACGCGGAACTGCGCGAGAACCTCGCGCCCGTCGTCGACTACGCCGCCGAACGCGGCGTGCGGGTCGGGGTCGAGGCGCTGAACCGGTACGAGACCAGCCTGGTCAACACGGTCGAGCAGGCCCTTGAGGCCATCCCGGAGCACTGCGGGATCATGCTCGACTCGTACCACATGAACATCGAGGAGAAGAGTCCCGCCGAGGCCGTCCGCCTCGCCGGTGAGAGGGTCGCGCACATCCAGGTGTGCGGGACGGACAGGGGGGCGCCCGGAGACGACCACTTCGACTGGAAATCCTTCATCGACGCGGTGACCGACATCGGATATTCAGGACCGCTCGTGATCGAGTCCTTCACCGCGGAGAACCGCACGATAGCCACGGCCGCCTCCATCTGGCGGCCACTCGCCCGGAGCCAGGACGCCCTGGCAACCGACGGGCTCGCGTTCCTCCGGGCTCTCTGACACATCCCGCACCCTCCCAGGGAGCGCCATGCGTAGGTACCTCATCGCCCTCTTGACCCCGCTTCTCCTGTTGTTAGCGCTACCAGCCCCCGCCGCGGCGGCGCCCGTCTTCCGGGCGCTGCTGTTCACCGAGACGGCGGGCTACGTGCACGACTCGATCTCCGCGGGCGTCACGATGGTCAACAACATGGCGGCCGCGAACAACTTCGAGGTCGTCCAGAGCAACAACTCCAGTTCGTTCACCACCTCCAACCTGGCCACCTTCGACGTGATCATCATGCTGCAGAACTCCGGCATGGTCTGGGACAACGACTCCCAGCGCCAGGCCCTGCAGAGCTACGTCGAGGGCGGCGGCGGCATCGTCGCCATCCACAACGCCACCGACATGGGGATCGAGTCGACGTTCCCCTACTGGGACAACCTGATCCAGGCCGGCGCGCACATGCCCGCCCACTCCAACATCGTCCAGGGCACCGCCAAGGTGGCCGACGACGTTCACCCCTCCACGTCCGGGTTGCCTGACCGCTGGACGCGGACCGAGGAGTGGTACAACTTCGACCGCAGCATCCGGGGCGACGCGCACATCCTGGTGACGGCCGACGAGACGACCTACTCCCCCGGCGGCAACGCCATGGGACACGACCACCCGATCTCGTGGTGCCGTGAGGTCGGGGCGGCCAAGGTCTGGGCGACGGCCATGGGCCACACCGCCTCGACCTACAGCGAACCGCTGTTCCAGCAGCACGTGCTGGGCGGCATCCGCTGGGCCGGCGGCGAACTGCCCGGCGGCTGCGGCGGCACCGTCTGGAACCGGTTCCAGAAGGTGACCCTCGACTCGGCGCCCAACCAGCCGATGCAGCTCGACATCGCGCCCGACAAGACGGTGTTCTACGTCAGCCGGGCCGGTCAGCTGAAGACGATCAACCCGTCCAACGGCCAGATCGCGACCGCGCACACCCTCAGCGTCTACACCGGCGGCGAGGACGGCCTGGTCGGCCTGGCCCTCGACCCGAACTTCGCCTCGAACCGCTATCTGTATCTCTACTATTCGCCGACCGGCAGCCAGTCGATCGTGCGGGTGTCGCGGTTCACGTACACCGCCTCGGCCGCGCCCAGCGCCCTGAGCGACGAGCGCGTCCTGCTCACCATCCCGGCCGAGCGCATCGACGAGCCGGGCCACACGGGCGGTTACCTGACGTTCGGCCCGAACGGCAACCTGTACATCGGCGTCGGCGACGACGTGAACCCGAACGCCTCGTCCGGCTACGCGCCGATCGACGAGCGCTCGGGCCGCGCCCACTTCGACGCGCAGCGTACGGCGGCCAACACCAACGACCTGCGCGGCAAGATCCTGCGCATCCACCCGGAGGCCAACGGGACGTACACGATCCCGAGCGGCAACATGTTCCCGCAGGGAACCGCGCAGACCCGGCCGGAGATCTACGCCATGGGCTTCCGGAACCCGTTCCGGTTCGCGGTGAACAAGGAGAACGGCTGGATCTCGATGGCCGACTACGGCCCCGACGCGGGTTCGCCCAACTCCAGCCGGGGCCCGGCGGGCACGGTCGAGTACAACCTGATCAAGTCGCCCGGCTTCTACGGCTGGCCCTACTGCACCGGCAACAACACCCCGTACAACGACTTCAACTTCGCGACCAACACGTCGGGGTCGCTGTTCAACTGCTCCTCCCCGACCAACACCTCGCCCAACAACACGGGTCTCCAGACGCTGCCGGCCGCGCGGGCGGCGAACGTCTGGTACACCTACAGCGGCGCGGTCCAGTGGCCCGAAATGGGCAACAGCGGCGGCGCGGCCCCGATGGGCGGCCCGTTCTACCACTTCGACCCGAACAACACCTCCGAGACCAAGTTCCCGCAGTACTTCGACGACACCCCGTTCTTCTACGAGTGGAGCCGGAACTTCGTCGCCGAGATGCGGCTCGACAACTCCGGCAACCTGCTGAAGATCAACCGGTTCCTGTCGTCGATGCAGTTCCGGTCGCCGATGGACATGAAGTTCGGCCCCGACGGGTCGCTCTACATGATCGACTGGGGCAGCGGTTTCGGCGGCGCCAACACCGACGACGGCGTCTACCGCATCGACTACATCAACGGCTCCCGGGCCCCGCTCGCCAGGGCGTCGGGCACGCCGACCTCCGGCCAGGCCCCGCTGACGGTGCAGTTCTCGTCGTCGGGCTCGGCCGACCCCGACGGTGACGCCATCACCTACGCGTGGGACTTCACCGACAACGGCTCGGTCGACTCGACGTCGGCCAACCCGAGCTTCACCTACACCTCCAACGGCAACTACACCGCGCGCCTGACCGTCCGGGACGCAGGCGGCAAGACCGGCACCGCCACCGTGCCGGTCGTCGTGGGCAACACGGCGCCGACCCTGCAGTTCTCCGCTCCGCCGAACGGAGGCGCGTTCAACTTCGGGGACACGATCTCGTACACGATCACCGGCAGTGACCCCGAGGACGGGTCGATCGACTGTTCGCGCGTGCAGGTCATCGTCGCCCTCGGACACGACACGCACAGCCACGACGTCGAGCAGCGCACCGGCTGTTCGGCGACCATCACGACCGGCCAGTCGGGCCACGAGCCGACCCAGAACGTGTTCTACGTGCTCTCGGCGACGTACACCGACAGCGGCGGCCTCACCAAGGGCGCCGAGCTGATCCTCCAGCCCAAGCAGAAGCAGGCCGAGCACTTCACGAACTCCTCCGGAGTCCGGGTCGTGGCGGTGTCGGGCGCGGAGAACGGCAACCGGGTCGGCGACATCTCCAACAACGACTGGATCGCGTTCGCGCCCATGGCGACGCAGGGCATCACCGGGATCTCCTACCGGGTCTCCTCGATCTCCTCGGGCGGCTCGATCGAACTGCGGGCGGGCTCGGCGACCGGCACCCTGCTCGCGACCACGTCGGTGCCCTCCACCGGCGGCTGGGACACCTACCAGTCGCTGTCGGCGAGCACCGTGACAGGGGTGAGCGGCAGCCAGACGTTCTACCTGGTGTTCAAGCACTCGACGGCCAACCAGTTCGACCTCGACTCCTTCACCCTCCAGGGTCAGGGCGTCGGCGGCGGTTCGTCGACCACCGGACCGGTCGCGAACGGCGTCTACCAGATCGTCAACGTCGGCTCCGGCAAGGCGGTGGACATCGAAAGCCAGTCGACGGCCGACGGTGCCAGGGCCGTCCAGTGGACGGTCGGCAGCGGGACGAACCAGCGGTTCCGGTTCGTGGACGCGGGCAGCGGCGCGTTCCGGCTCCAGGCGATGCACTCCAGCAAGTGCCTGGACGTGTCGGGCGCCTCGACCTCCGCGGGCGGGCTCCTGGTCCAGTGGACCTGCCACACGAACGCGAACCAGTCGTACCGGTTCACGGCGCAGGGGTCGAACTGGCGGATCCAGGCGGGGCACAGCAACCTGTGCCTCGAATTGCCTGACTCGGCCAACCTGACCCAGCTCCGCCAGAACACCTGTTCCTCGTCCAGCACCCAGCAGTGGTCGCTGACCCGGATCAGCTAGCGTGACCGGCCGGCCCCCGGAGATCGTCCGGGGGCCGGTTCCGGCCCTCAGAAGTCGAAGTCGTCGATGTTCTTCGCGTCGAACACGGTCGGCTTGCCCAGCAGGACCTCGCCGCCCGCCCCCACGGTGTACTCGCCGAGCTTCCCGGCCTTGAACCTCTCCCCCTCCGCCCCGGTGATCTGGCCGGAGGCCAGGGCCGCGGCGGCCCAGCCGGCGAGGTAGCCGAGGTCGCCCGGGTTCCAGAGTTCGAAGCCCTCGATGGTGCCGTCCTTGACGAAGGCGCGGAGCTGGTTGGGGGTGCCGAGGCCGGTCAGCTTGACCTTGCCCTTGAAGTCGGAGTCCGACAGGTAGCGGGCGGCGGCGGCGATGCCGACGGTGGTCGGGGAGATGATGCCGGCCAGGTCGGGGTAGCTGCGGAGCAGGCCCTGGGTCTCGGTGAAGGACTTCTGGTCGTCGTCGTTGCCGTAGGCGACCTTCACCAGTTCCATGTCCTCGTATTCGGGCTTGGTCAGCTCGTCCTTCATGAACTCGATCCAGGTGTTCTGGTTGGTCGCGTTCGGGGTGGCCGACAGGACGGCGATCCTGCCCTGGTGGCCGATCTGCTCGGCGAGGAGCTGGACCTGGGTGCGGCCGAGGTCTTCGGCGCTCGCCTGGTTGACGAAGACGTGCCGGCCGTCCTTGGCGGTGTCGGAGTCGTACGAGACGACCTTGATGCCCGCCGCCATGGCCTGCTTGAGCGCCGGGACGACCGCGTTGGGGTCGTTGGCGGAGATGACGATGGCGTCCTGCTTCTGCTGGATCAGCGTGTTGATGTAGGAGACCTGCGACGAGGCGCTCGCCTCCGACGGGCCGACCTCCTTGCCCTCGCCCCCGAACTCCTTGGTGGCGGCGACGCCGTCGCGGTCGGCGATCGTGAAGTAGGGGTTGTTGACCTGTTTGGGCAGGAAGGCGATCTTCAGGCCCGGTTTGATGGGGGCGTTCGGGTCGGCGGCGGCGGGGGCCGAGGAGGCCGCCGGTGCGGCGCTCTGCTGGGCGGCGACGTCGGACCTGGTCGTGCCGCCGCAGGCCGTGGCCAGCAGCGCGAGCCCCGCCAGGAGGGCGATCGGACGCTTCATTGGACCGGTTTCCTTTCCAGACGGACTTTCAGGTTCGGTGCGAGCACCGAGGCGACGAGCAGCAGGCCCGTCACGAAGTTGAGGACCTCGTTGGCGACGTCGGCGAGGATGAGCGCGTTGCGGACGACGGCCAGCAGCAGCACGGCGGCCACGACGCCCGGGAGGGTGCCGCGTCCGCCGAAGATCGACACCCCGCCCAGCAGGACGGCGGCCACGACGGCCAGTTCCAGTCCGACGCCGTTGTCGGCGCGGGCGCTGGCGTACCGGAAGGTGAACACGAGCGAGGCGAGGCCGGCCATCGCGCCCGAGGCGACGAAGAGCCAGAACTTGATGCGCTTGACCCTGATCCCGGCGAAGTAGGCGGCCTCCTCGTTGGCGCCCAGCGCGGTGATCGCCCGGCCGAGGCCGGTCGCGTGCAGCAGGATCCCGGCGGCGACGGCGAGCGCCGCGACCAGCAGGGTCATGAGCGGGATCGGGCCGACGGACTGGGTGGCCAGGCTCGTGTACGCGGGCGGCAGGTCGGCCACCGCCTGGTCGCCGAGGATGACGTAGGCCAGGCCCCGGTAGAGGGCGAAGGTGCCGATGGTGACGGCCAGCGACGGCAGCCCGAGCCGGGTGACGAGGAGCCCGTTGAGCGCGCCCGCGAGCGCGCCGACTACGAGGCAGATCGGCATGATCGTCTCGATGGGGAGGCCGGCGGTCCACAGCCGGCCGAGCACCGCGCAGCAGAGCCCCAGTGTGGACGCGACCGACAGGTCGATCTCGGCGGCGACGATGACGAGGGTCATGGTCAGCGCCATGAGGGCGATCTCGGTGACGTCCAGGAGCAGGAAACCGACGTTGGAGCCGTTGGCGAACCCGTCGACCCCCAGCGAGGCGGCGACGGTGACCGCGGCGAGCAGGGCGACGACGAGGGTCTCCCAGCGGTCAACGCGCATCGCGGTACCTCCGCTTCCTCAGAGCCCGGGCCATCCGTAACGCGAGCAGGCGGTCGAGCATGATGGCGGCGAGGATCAGCGCGCCGTTGACGGCGGTCTGGGCCAGGGCGTCCACGCGCAGGACGGCCAGGGCGCTGGTGATGCCCGAGAGCAGCAGCGCGCCGAGCGCGGCGCCGTAGACGGTCCCCGAGCCGCCGAAGATGGCGACCCCGCCGACGACCACGGCGGCGATGACGTCGAGCTCCTTGCCGGTGGCGACCGTGGCGTCGACGGTGCCGAACCTGGCCGCCCAGATGACGCCGGCCAGCCCGGCCAGCGCGCCGCTGACCACGAACGCCGACACGACGCGCCGCTTCACCGCGATGCCGGCCAGCACGGCGGCGTCGGGGCTGGAGCCGATGGCGTAGAGCTCGCGGCCCTGCGGCAGGTTGCGCAGCACCCAGCCGACGGCGAGCACGACGGTGAGCGCGACCAGCGCCGGGAGTGGGACGCCGAGCACGTCTGCGGAGCCCAAACGCAGGAAGCCCTCCGGCATGTCGGCGGCGTTGACCTGGCGTCCGCCGGCCCAGGCGTAGTCGACGCCGCGGAAGGCGTAGAGCGTGCCGAGGGTGGCGACCAGCGCCGGGACCTTGGCCACCCCGACGAGCAGGCCGTTGACCGCGCCGCACGCCGCGCCGAGCAGGACGCATCCGGCGACGACGACCGGGATCGGGACGCCCGGGTGGTCGGCCAGGATCAGCGCGCCCCCGAACGCGCTGATCCCGACGACCGAGCTGACCGACAGGTCGACGTTCCGGGTGACGACGACGAGCGTCTGGCCGACGGCGAGCGTGGCGATGATGGCCGAGTTGAGCAGGATGTCGCGGATGCTGGCCGGGGACAGGAACGCCGGGTTGACCACCCCGGTGACGCCGAACAGCGCGGCCAGCGCGACGACGATCCCGAGCTCCCTGACCCGCCCGACGCGGTCGACCAGCCCGGTCACGCGGGCCTCCCCGTCGCGGCGGCCACGATCCGCTCCTCCGTCGCCTCCGCCCGGGGGACGTCGGCGACCAGCCGTCCCTCGTGCATGACGAGCACCCGGTCGGCCATGCCGAGCACCTCGGGCAGCTCGGAGGAGATCATCAGGACCGCGAGGCCCTCGGCCGCCAGTTCCGACAGCAGGCGGTGGACCTCGGCCTTGGTGCCGACGTCGATCCCCCGCGTGGGTTCGTCGACGATCAGCACGCGAGGCCGGCGGGCCAGCCACTTGGCCAGCACGACCTTCTGCTGGTTGCCGCCCGACAGCACCGTCACGGCGTCGGTCAGATTGGCGTACTTCACCTGGAGGCGGATCGCCCAGTCGGTCGCGCGGGCCCGCTCGGCGGCGCGGGAGAGCAGGCCCCACTTCAAGCCCGTCAGGCCGATGTTGCGCTCGATCGACAGGTCCATGACGAGGCCCTGCTGCCGCCGGTCCTCCGGGACCAGCGCCAGCCCCGCGGCCATGGCCGCGGTCGGGCTGCCGGGGCGTAACGGGCGTCCGCCGACGTGGACGGAGCCGGCGTCCCGGCGGTCGACGCCGAACACGGCGCGGGCGACCTCGCTCCGGCCAGCGCCGACCAGCCCGGCCAGCGCCACGATCTCGCCCGAGCGGACCTCGAAGGAGACGTCGGTGAAGACGCCCTCCCGGGTCAGGCGGTCGACCTTCAGGGCCACCTCGCCGGGCGCCGTGTCCTGTTTGGGGAACAGGGCCGCCAGGTCGCGGCCGACCATGCGGCGGACCAGGTCGTCGGGGGTGAGGTCGGCGAGCACGTCGGTGGCGACGAGGGCGCCGTCCCGCAGGGTCGTCACCCGCCGGCACAGCGCGAACATCTCGTCGAGGCGGTGCGAGACGAACAGGACCGCGCACCCCTGGTCGCGCAGCGACCGGGCCACCCCGAACAGGCGCTCCACCTCAGGTCCTGAGAGGGCGGCGGTCGGTTCGTCCATGACGAGGACGCGGGCGTCACGGGACAGCGCCTTGGCGATCTCCACGAGCTGCTGGTCGGCGATCGACAGGCCGCGCGCGGGCCGGTCGGGGTCGAGCGGCACGCCCAGCCGGGCGAACAGGTCGAGGGCGCGGGCCCGCATCGCCCGGCGGTCGACGCGCCCGAGCGAGCGCCGGGGCTGGCGGCCCATGAAGATGTTCTCGGTGACCGAGAGGTCGGGGAAGAGGGTCGGTTCCTGGTAGATGACCGCCACTCCGGCCGCCTGCGCGTCGGCGGGGCCGTGGAACTCGACCGGCTCACCGTCGAGGAGCAGGGTGCCCTCGTCCGGGCGGTGGACGCCGGACAGGATCTTGACGAGGGTCGACTTGCCCGCCCCGTTCTCCCCGGCCAGGGCGTGCGCCTCGCCGGGGGTCAGGTCGAGTGACACCCCGCGCAGGGCGCGGACGGCGCCGAAGGACTTGCTCACCTCCCGCAGCGCGAGCATGCGACCTCCCGGGCCAGAAAAACGTTTCAAATTTGTCCGGACAGTAGATGAGCGTTACTGCCTCGTCAATAGCGGGTTTCCAAGCCATTTCGTGTAATGGAGCACCTCACGTTGCCTCTTGGCGCTTATTACGTTTTAATCAACGTCCATGAGCGACGTGGGCATCAAGGATGTCGCCGCGCGAGCCGGAGTGTCGCCGGGCACCGTGTCCAACGTGCTCAACCGGCCCGAGAAGGTGTCGCCGGCGACCCGCGAGAGGGTCGAGGCGGCCGTCCGGGAGCTGGGGTTCGTGCGCCACGGGTCGGCGTCCACGCTGCGGGCCGGGCACAGCAAGACCATCGGCCTGTCGGTGATCGACATCGGCAACCCGTTCTTCACCGACGTCACGGCCGGCGTGGAGGAGGTCGCCAGCAGCCTCGGTTACGCCGTCATCCTCAGCAACTCGGCCGGATCCCGGGCCAAGGAGGAGCGCAACCTGCTCGTGCTGGCCGAACAGCGGGTGCGCGGGGTGCTGATCACCCCGTCCGACGAAGACCCGGCGCGGCTCGACCGGCTGCGCAAGCGCGGCATCAGCGTCGTCCTGGTCGACCATCCGGCCCACTGCCCCGACCAGTGCTCGGTCGCGGTCAACGACGTCGGCGGGGGCATGACGGCGGTGCGCCACCTGATGGACACGGGGGCGAGATCCATCGTGTACGTCACGGGCCCCCTCACCATCCGCCAGTGCCTCGACCGCAGGGCGGGCGCCGAGCGCGCCTTCGGCCGCCCGCTGCGGGTGATCGAGATGGGCGCGATGACCCCGCGCGCCGGCCAGCAGGCCGCCGAGAAGCTGCTCGCCGAGGGCGACCTGCCCGACGCCGTGTTCTGCGCCAACGACTTACTCGCCCTCGGCCTGATGCGCGGCCTCACCCACGCGGGCGTCAGAGTGCCCGACGACGTCGCCCTGATCGGTTACGACGACATCGACTTCGCGGCGGCCTCGGCGGTGTCGCTGACCTCGATCCGCCAGCCGACCCACCAGCTCGGCCGGGTGGCGACCGAACTGCTGCTCGACGAGTGCGACAACCCGGCCACCCACGCCCACCAGCAGATCATGTTCCAGCCCGAACTGGTGGTCCGCGAGTCGACCCGGTGACGGGTCAGGCGGGCTGGGCCTCGTTCGACAGGTAGACCCACGCGGTGATGCCCGACTTGAGGGTGACGAGACGGCGGGCGTACTCGACGCCCTCGTAGGCGTCGGCGGCGGCCAGCTCCTCGGCGCTGAGCTGGTAGATCACGCCGAGCACCTCTTCACCGGGCGACCGCTGGACGATGGGGAACGTGCCGCCGGTGATCTTGATCGTGGTCAGGCGGTGGTTCGGCAGGGCGTCGGGGCGACCTTCCAGGCGGCGGCCGAACTGGGCGAGCTGCACCCGTTCGAGCTGAAGGGTGCCGTACGAGAAGAGAAAGATCACCCGCCCAGTGTGCCAGTGAGCAGTGTCTTGCCGAAGACCGCCCGGCCCTCCATGGCGGCGTGCGCGGCGCAGCGGCGGATCCGCCACCTGCAGCAGGTCCTCGGCGAGATCACCGGCGGCGAGAAGCTCTGCGAACAGCGAGAGCCGGCCACCAACGGTGGCCGGCTCCCGGTCTGAGGCCTACTTGGCGTAGCGGCGGCGGAAGCGCTCGACGCGTCCGGCGGAGTCCACCACGCGGCTCTTGCCCGTGTAGAACGGGTGGCTGGCGGAGCTGACGTCGACGTCGACGACCGGGTAGGTCTGGCCGTCCTCCCACTCCACCGTCTTGTTCGACCGCACCGTCGACCTGGTCAGGATCGCGAACCCCGCGCTCGGGTCGCGGAAGACCACGGGACGGTACTCGGGGTGAATGCCCTTCTTCATGCGCTATCGCTCCTCTCGGAAGGTCACGTGCTGCCGGATGACGGGGTCGTACTTGCGCAACTCCATCCGGTCGGGGTCGTTGCGGCGGTTCTTCCTGGTCACATAGGTCGCACCGGTACCTGCGGTGGACCGGAGCCGGACCAGCGGGCGGAGGTCGCTTCGCTTCACGGGATCGAAAACCGTTTTCAATCTCGGGATATTCCCGGGGCGCGGAAGAAGGCGCGGATGTCGGCCGCGAGCAGCTCCGGCTCCTCCATCGCGGGGAAGTGACCGCCCTCGGTGAACTCGCTCCAGTGGCCGATCGCCTTCCACGGGTCCATCGCGCGGCGCATGAGCGGGTGGGCGTCGAACACGGCGAATCCGGACGGCACGCCGGCGCCCATGAGCACGTCGAGACCGGAGTGCGCGTTCTCGTAGTAGAACTGCGCGCTCGACGCGCCGCTGCGGGTGAACCAGTACAGGCTGATGTTGGTGAGGAGCTGGTCGCGGTCGACCGACTCGTCCGGCGTCCGGTAGGCGCCCCCGGCCCTGGTCTTGAACTTCTCGGCGATCCACGCGAGCTGACCGACCGGTGAGTCGGTGAGCGCCGCGCCGATCGTGTCGGGACGGTGGTTCTGCATCTCCAGATACCCGCGCTCGGGGGCGTCCTCGGCGCGCACCGCCTCGATCTGGGCGATCTCGTCGTCGGACAGGCCGTCGGGGTAGGGGAACGTGTCGCCGACCAGCGCGAGCCACTTGGCGTCGCTGCCGAAGTGCGTGCCGATGACGCGCTCCGGATGGACCGCCGCGAGGCGGCCGACGGTGCCCGCGCCGACGTCGCTGCCGTGGGCCCCGAACCTCTCGTAGCCGAGCCGCGTCATGATCTCGGCGTAGGCGTCCGTCGTCCGCGCCAGCTCCCAGCCGGTCGCCGACAGCGGGGTGGAGAACCCGAAGCCGGGCGGCGACGGGATGACCACGTGGAACTCGTCGGTCAGCAGCGGGATGAGCCGCTGGTACTCGACGAACGAGCCCGGCCAGCCGTGGTTCAGCATCAGCGGGGTGGCCTCCGGATTCGCCGACCGAACGTGGACGACGTGGAACGTCTGGCCGTCGACGACCGTCGTGACCTGGTCGTACGCGTTGAGCTTCGCCTCCTGCGCCCGCCAGTCGAATGCGTCGCGCCAGTACTCGGCGAGCTCCTTCAGGTAGACCGGCGGGATGCCGCGGCTGAAGTCGGCGCGGTCGTCCCGGCCCGGCACGGGGATCGGCCAGCGCGTGCGGGCCAGCCGGTCACGCAGGTCGTCCATGTCGGCCTGGGGGATGTCGACGCGGAACGGGGTGAGTGCGGTGTTCTGATTCACGACGCCGACGCTCCCAGCCAATGCGGCAGACAAGCTTCCGCAATCGGGTGGAATGATCGGGACCATGTTGGAGACCTCGGTCCGCCTGCTCGAACTGCTGTCGTTGCTCCAGCTCAAGCGCGACTGGACCAGCTCCGAACTGGCCGCCCGGCTCGGCGTGAGCACGCGGACCGTGCGGGCCGACATCGGCAAGCTGCGGTCGATCGGCTATCCCGTGGACGCGCGCCCCGGCGTCGCGGGCGGCTACCGGCTGGCCGCCGGGACGGCGATGCCCCCGCTCCTGCTCGACGACGACGAGGCCGTCGCCGTCGCGGTCGGACTGGGCGCGGTCGCGACCCAGCGGCTCGGAGTCGAGGAGACCTCGCTCACCGCGCTCGCGAAGCTGGAGCAGGTGCTGCCCGCACGCCTGCGCCGGCGCGTCGAGGCGGTACGCGAGGCGACGAGCGTCGTGCCGGGAACTCGGCCTCCGCTCGACCTCTCGGTCCTCGGCGCGGTCGCCGCCGCGGTCCGCGGCCGCGAACGGCTCCGGTTCGGCTACACCAAGCCCGGAGGCAGCGAGGAGGCCCGCCACACCGAACCGCAACGGCTGGTGACCTGGGGGGCGCTCTGGTACCTGCTCGCGTGGGACCTCGACCGCGACGACTGGCGGGTCTTCCGGGTCGACCGCATGGTTCCCCATCCACCGACGGGCGCCCGGTTCCGGCCGCGCGCGATCCCGGAGGACAGCGCCGTCGAGTACGTCGTCAAACGCGTCAGCAAGGCGGCCTGGACCTACCGCGCCCGGGTCCTCGTGCACGCGCCCGCCGCCGAGGTCACTGCGAAGATCCCCATCCCGCTCGACATCGAGGCGGTCGACGAGTCCACGTGCCATGTCGAGCTGGGCTCCGACGACCCGAACCGGCTCGCGCTGTGGCTGATCCAGCTCGACCTCGACGTCGAGGTGCTCGACGGAGCCGAACTCGCGACGGCGTTCACCCGCCTCGCGACGAGGCTCCACCGCGCGGCGGGCGGCGCATCCGGACCAGGCCCTAGTCGCCTTCCAGATGGAGTTCGAGGCCGGGCTCCGTCGCGCAGCGCTCGGCCAGCCTCCTGACCTCCTCGACCGCGCGCCGGGCCGGATCGTCCCCGGCCAGCGCGAGCGTCTCGGTCAGTTCGGCGATGAGCTGCGGCATCTCCTCCGGCGTCAGGACCAGCGATCCGTAGGGGTCCACGCGCCGCAGCATCGGCAGTCGGCTCTGGCCGCAGAGGGTCGCGAAGACGTCTCGCACGTCGGGGAAGGACTCGGCCACCTCGAAGCGGCGGCCCTTGGGACTGGTGCCCGTCTGGGTCACGCGCATCACGATCACGTCCACACCCATGGCCCGCCCCATCGCCGCGCAGGTCACCGCCGCCGACCATGCTCGTGCACACGGATCCATGACGACCGGAACCGGAAATGCCGTTATCGACTTGTGACTTTCGGCGCTCTTTGAAACCTCCGGGTAACAATCTACGGTGCGGGATAACGTTATCCCACTCTCGCCATCCGGGCCACCACGGAAAGGCACCTCCATGATCAGAACGCGTGGCTCAGCCATAGCCGCCGCGCTCGCCCTGCTCGCCGGCCTGACCACGGCGACGTCCGCGCAGGCCGCCACCCCCACCCCCGACCAGCAGTGGAGCGCCGTCCAGTCGCTGGTCGGGGCGGTCAAGGGCCGCTGGACCAACCAGGCCTACACCGGCTCGGTCACCGACACGATGCCGGACACCGCGCTCCTCGGGAACGGCGACATCGGCGTCGTCTCGGGCGGCGGCGACGGGTTCAAGACGTTCCGGATCGCCAAGGGCGACTTCTGGACCGCCAGCGCCAACCGCTCGCTCGTCGCGCTGGGGTCGGTCTCGATCAACCCGGTGAGCAGCGGCGGGTCGCCGAACCTGGCGCTCGGGTCGACGGCGACGGCGTCCAGTTCGCACTCGTCGTTCCCGCCCGGCCGGGCCGTCAACGGCGGCTGGGGCGCCGGCTACGAGGGCTGGGTCTCCAACATCGGCAAGCCGCAGACGATCACCCTCGACCTGGGCTCGGCGAAGACCTTCACCCGGTACGTCCTGCGCCACGACGCCGCCGCCCGCCCCGCCGAGACGGCCAACACCACGAGGAACTGGACGCTCCAGACCAGCGGCGACAACGCGACCTGGACGACCCGCGACACCGTCACCGGCAACACCGCCGCCACCACCGACCGGACCGTCGGCGGCGTCACCGCCCGGTACGTGCGGCTGAACATCAGCGAGCCCACCCAGGGCACCACCTCCGACAGCCTCAACAACCCCCGGGCCCGCATCGGCCAGTTCGAGCTCTACAACGGGACCGGCGGCGGAGGCGGGAGCACCTCGTTCCTGGAGGAGCAGAACATCCTCAAGGGCGACGTCGACACCACGATGAGCCTCGGCGGCGGGCCCGTCACCATGCGGACGTGGGTCGGCGCCACCGACAACCTGGTCGTCACCCGCATCCAGGCCAGCGCCGCCACGACGATCAGGGTCTCGAACACGACCCAGATCCAGAACGGCCGGCCGGGCTTCACCAGCACGTCGGGCACCTCGGGCGGCACGGTCTGGGCGGCCCGCCAGACGTCCTCGGGCCAGTGGACCTCACGCGCGGCGATCGCCACCCGCGTGATCGGCGGCACCCAGTCGGTCGCGAACAACCAGATCACCGTCGCCATCCCGGCCGGCGGCGTGGTCAGCGTCGTCACGGGCGTCGCCGGCGGCGGCACGAGCACCGGCGACCCGGCCCCGGCCGCGCGGAGCCTCGCCGACGCCCAGTCGGCCGGGAGCCTCGACGCGCAGTACGCCACGCACCTCGAATGGTGGAAGCAGTACTGGCTGAAGTCCTACGTCGACCTCAACGACGACGTGCTGGAGCGCTACTACTACGCCGCCCAGTACTTCATCGGCTCCTCCAGCCGCGCAGGGAAGACCGCGCCGGGCCTGTTCGGCATCTGGGCCACCACGGACTATCCGTTGTGGGGCGGCGACATGCACCTGAACTACAACTGGATCGCCAACTTCTACGGCGTCTACTCCTCCAACCGCCCCGAGCTGGCCCTTCCGATGTTCGACCTGGTCAGCGCCTATCTGCCGGAGGCCAGGCGCCGGGCCACCCAGGACCTGCGCAGGGTCAACTCCGGCTACGTGAACGGCCGCTTCCCCAGTGGCGGCGTGCCGTCGGGCGTACTGTTCCCGGTCGGCATCGCGCCCAACGGCTCGACCGCCGACGACAACTACCACCAGCAGGTCGGCAACAGCCTGTTCACCGCGACCCAGTACGTCGCCTACTGGCAGTACACCCGCGACCAGACGTGGCTGTCGCAGCGCGGCTACCCGTTCATGAAGGAGGTCGTCACGTTCTTCCAGCACTGGCTGCAGCTGGAGAACAACCGGTTCAACCTCTACTCCGGCCCGCACGAGGGCACCTGGGCCCGCAACTCCAGCGCCGACCTCGGCATGCTGAAGACGCTGCTGTCCACCACGATCGACGCGAGCACCCGGCTGAACGTCGACTCGGGCCTGCGCGCCACCTGGCAGGACATGCTGAACCGGCTGGCGCCGATCCCCCGGACGACGTACAACGGCCAGCAGGTGTACGCCCTCGGCGACCCCGGCACCCTGAGCGACGGCCGGGCCATCCGTCCCGGCGACAACACCGTCAACCTGGAGTTCGTCCACCCGGGTGAGGCGCTGGGCATCAACGGGCCGGCAGCCGACCGCCAGGTCGCGATCCAGACGCTCGACGCGATGAACTCCTGGGGCCAGGACAACTCCTTCCCGAAGGTCTTCACCCAGGCGGCGAGGGTCGGCTACCCGGCCCAGTCGCTCATCGACCGGCTGAAGACCCAGATCACCAACCGGTCGGCGGCCAACCTGCGGGTCACCGACCCGCACCACGGCCTGGAGAAGTCGGGCACCGTCGAGGCGATCAACAGCCTGCTGCTGCAGAGCGACCTCGGGATCCTGCGGGTCTTCCCGGTCTGGCCGTCGGGCAAGAACGGCTCGTTCGTGAAGCTCCGCGCCAAGGACGGCTTCGTCGTGTCGGCCGCGCGTGAGAACGGGCAGGCGAGCTACGTCGACGTCACCAGCACCGTGGGGGCGCAGCTGCGGCTGCTGAACCCGTGGCCGGGGCGCGGCGTGACCGTCGTCCGGGTCGGCGGCGGGTCGGTGACGCCGTCGGTGAGCAACGATGTCATCACTTTCTCCACCGTTGCGGGGGCGACCTACTCGATCACGCCCAACTAGATCACCCGGAAGGCCGGTCACCACGCGTGGCCGGCCTTTTGTGTTTGCAAAAACGACAAACTAACACGCAAGAAGACGACGACTCCGAACTCATAACCCTCCATACACGACAAAAGCCCCAAACAACAGGGGCTTGACAGGATTTGAGGGCAATGCAACTCTCGCAAGCATGTTACAAGAATATGAAAATAGATTCGAGTAACTCGAATGCAGAGTGGTCGTAAATCAGCAAGCGTCGACAAAGCCTTCGAGCTGGTGCACGCCGTCTCCGACGCCGGGCGCGACGGGATCACCCTGGGCGCGCTCGCGAACCGCGCCGGGATCGCCGTCAGCACCGCCCACCGGTACGTGACGTCCCTGCTCGAACTCGGAGTGCTCGACCGTGACGCGGCCGGGTCCTACCGGCTCGGGGTCACCCTGATCGTGCTGGCCGGGCAGTACCTCGACGAGGACGGCCTGCGCGCCGCCGCCCGGCCCTACCTGGCCGAACTGGTGGAGCTGAGCGGGGAGACCGTGCACCTCGGGGTCCTGGTCGGCGAACAGATCGTGTACGTCGACAAGGTCGAGAGCGCCAAGTCGATCCGGCTCGTCTCCCACATCGGCAAGCGTGCGCCGCTCCACTGCACGGCCATGGGCAAGGCCATGCTCGCCCTGCTCGGCTCCGCCCGTCGCGACGAGATCCTTTCGGGGCCCCTTGAGGTGCGTACACCCAAGACCCTCACCGGGAACGCCCTGCTCGCCGAGCTGGGCGTGGTGGCGGACCAGGGCTTCGCGATCGACGACGAGGAGAACGAGGAAGGGGTGCGCTGCGTCGGGCTGGCGATCATGAACGCCTCCGGCGAGCCGGTCGGCGCGTTCAGCGTGTCGGCCCCGGCCGCGCGGTTCAGCCGCGACGACTGCCACCGCCTCGCCCCCAAGGCCCGCGCGATGGCCGCCGACATCAGCAAACGGATCGGCGGGCGAACCCCCTATCGAAGGAGCAGCAAATGAGCATCGTGGTGCGGAACCCGGGGACCGGTGAGCCTCTCGGCGAGGTCCCCGACCTGAGCGCCGACGCAGTCGTGGCCGCCATCGCGGACGCGCAGAAGGGGCAGCGCGCGATGGCGGCCATGCCCGGCCACGAACGGGCGGCCCTGTTACGCCGGGTGGCCGACCTGATCGAGGGCGAGATCGAGTCGCTGGCGAACCTGCTGGCGACCGAGAACGGCAAGCCCTTGATGCAGTGCCGGGGTGAGGTCGAGGCCGCGATCCGCATCTGGCGCGGCTACTCCGCCGAGGCGACCCGGTTGTTCGGCCGGCAGACGCCGATGGACGCGGTGCCCGGCATGGAGCGCCACCTCGCGGTGACGATCCGCGAGCCGCTCGGCGTGGTGGCCGCGCTGGTGCCGTTCAACTACCCGGTGGAGCTGTACTCCCACAAGGCCGCCGCCGCGCTGGCCGCCGGGAACGCGGTGATCGTCCAGCCGCCCGCGAAGTGTCCGCTGGCGCTGCTGCGGGTCGCCGAGCTGGTCGAGGAGGCGGGCGCTCCGGAGTTCGCCCACCAGATCGTCACCGGCGGCGTCGAGGTCTCGACCACGCTGGCCGAGGCCCCGGGCGTCGCCGCGATCACGCTCACCGGCAGTACCAACGCCGGCCGCGCGATCGCCAAGCTGGCCTCGGGCACCCTGAAGAAGGTCTTCCTCGAACTCGGCGGCAACGACGCGATGATCGTCTGCGACGACGCCGACGTGGCGGCCGCCGCCACCGCCGTCACCCTCGGGCGGCTGGCCCGGGGCAACGGCCAGATCTGCTGCGCGGTCAAGCGGGTGTACGTCCAGGACGGCGTCCACGACGCCTTCGTCGCGGAGCTGTCGGCCCAGGCGGCCAAGCTGGTCGTGGGCGACCAGCTCGACGACGGCACCGACGTCGGGCCGCTGATCACCGAGCAGGCCGCCGAGGAGGTCGAGAAGGCCGTCGGGAAGCTGGTCGGCGAGGGCGCGCGGCTGGTCGTCGGCGGCGGCCGCCGGGGCTCGTTCGTCGACCCCGTCGTGCTCGTCGACGTGCCGGTCGAGAGCCCGACGTTCGCCGAGGAGATCTTCGGGCCGGTCGCGCCGATCGCCCGGTTCTCCGACCCGCGCGAGGCCGCCGCCCTGGTCTCCGACTCCCCGTACGGGCTGCACGCCTCGGTGTTCACCCGGGACGTCTCGCGCGCGTTCACCCTGGCCAAGCTGCTCGACGTCGGCGGCGTGATCGTCAACGGGTCGACCGCGATCCGGGCCGAGAACCTGCCGTTCGGCGGCACCAAGGACACCGGCGGCTACCGCGAGGGCCTGCACGAGACCGTGCTCGACTTCACCCGGCAGAAGACCGTGCTGGTCATGGAGGCGTTCGGATGAGCCTTTCGCTCCGGGACGTCCGGAAGAGCTACGGCGACGTGGAGGTGCTCCACGGCGTCGACCTCGTCGGGCGCGACGGCGAGGTCCTCGCCGTCGTCGGGGCCAACGGCGCGGGCAAGTCCACCCTGATCCGGATCTTCTCCGGGGCGCACGAGATGTCGTCCGGCGAGATGCGCATCGACGGCGAGCCGGTGCATCTGCGCTCGCCGCACGACGCCCACGAGCGCGGTATCCGCACGGTCTACCAGGAGCTGTCGATCGTGCCGGGCCTGTCGGTCACCGAGAACCTGCTGATGGGCCGGTTCCCGAAGCGCAGGTCCGGCCTCATCGACTGGCCGGCCGCGCACCGCAAGGCGAAGGAACTGCTCGACGCCGCCGGCTTCGGCGCCATCGAGCCGCGCACGATCGCGGGCCGCCTGACGGTGGCCCGCCAGCAGATGGTGGAGATCGCCAAGGCGCTGGCCGGGGAGGTCCGGGTGCTGGTCCTGGACGAGCCCTCGGCGGTCCTGGCCGGCAGCGACCTCGACGCGTTGTTCGACCTGATCCGGCGGCTGAAGGCCCGCGGGGTCCTGGTCGTGTACGTCTCCCACCGCCTCGCCGAGGTGATGGAGCTGGCCGACTCGATCGTCGTCATCAAGGACGGCGTGATCATCGAGACCACCGAGCCCGCCCGCACGTCCGAAGACGAGCTGATCCGGCTGATGGCCGGGCGCAAGCTCGAACAGATCTACCCCGACCGGCGGGACTCCCCCGGCGAGACCCGCCTCTCCGTGACCGGCCTGTCGCGGCGCGGGGAGTTCTCCGACGTCTCCTTCGAGCTGCGCGCGGGCGAGATCGTCGGCCTGTTCGGGCTGGTCGGCTCGGGGCGCAGCGAGATGGCCCGGTGCGTGTTCGGCGCCGAGCCCCCGACCTCCGGCACGGGGGCCTTCCGCTCCCCGGCCGACGCCATCTCCCACGGTCTGGCGTTCGTCACCGAGGACCGGAAGCGCACCGGCCTCGTGGGCGGGATGACCGTGACCGACAACATCGCCCTGGCGACCATGCGGGCCACCACGAAGGGCCCGCTGATCGACATGCCGGGGCGGAAGGAAAGGGTCGCCGGGATGATCGACCGGCTCAGCATCCAGCCCGCCCGGTGCGCCACCATGCCGGTGGCCGCGCTCAGCGGCGGCAACCAGCAGAAGGCCGTGCTCGCCAAGTGGCTGCTGGCCGAGCCGCGCGTGCTCATCCTCGACGAGCCGACCCGGGGCGTCGACATGGCCACCCGGGTCGACATCTACCGGATGATCGACGCGCTGGCCCGCGAGGGCCTGGCCGTGCTGCTCATCTCCTCCGACCTGACCGAGGTGCTCGGCGCCACCGACCGCGTGCTGGTCATGCGCGAGGGCCGGCTCGCCGGCGAGCTGCGGTCCGAGGGGACGACCGAGGACGAGGTGCTCGCGCACGCGATCGGGGTGGCCGCGTGAGCGTGAACGCCCTGCCCAAGATCTCCCGCGACCTGCTCGTCACGGTGGCGTTCGGCCTGCTCATCGTGGTGATGGTCGTGGTGGCCGCGGTGACGACCGAGTCGTTCCTCACCCAGGCCAACCTGACCAACCTGCTCAAGCAGATGGTCACCATCGGCCTGCTGGCCTACGGGATGCTGGTCGTCATCCTCACCGGCGGCATCGACCTGTCGGTCGGCTCGGTGGTGGCGTTCTCCGGCATCCTCACCGCCGGGATGGTCTCCAGCCTGCCGATCCCCGCCGCGATGGCCGTCGGCGTCGTCTCCGGCATCGGGTTCGGCCTGGTCAACGGCGTGCTGGTGGCCCGGTTCGGGCTGGCGCCGTTCGTGGTGACGCTGGCGTCGCTGACCACCATCAGGGGTCTGGCGTTCGTCTACTCCGAGGTGCCGATCGCGCCGGAGGACCCGGCGTTCTTCACGCTCGGGTCGGCCATGGCCGGGCCGATCCCGGTCTCCACGCTCATCATGTTCGCCGTCTTCCTCGTCGGCGGCGTCTTCCTCACCCGCACCCCGGCGGGGCGGTCGATCATCGCGATCGGCGGCAACGCCGAGACGGTCCGGCTGGCCGGCATCAACGTGCGCCGGCACGTCGTGCTGGCGTACACCGTCTCGGGCCTGTGCGCCGGGCTGGCCGGGGTGATCCTCGCCAGCCGGGTCGGCATCGCCCAGCCCAGCGTGGGCGTGGCGTTCGAACTCGACGCCATCGCCGCCTGCGTCATCGGCGGCGCCAGCCTCGCCGGCGGCAAGGGCTCCGTCCGCGCCACGTTCGGTGGCGTGCTCGTCCTGGTCCTGATCAACAACCTGCTGAACCTGTACGGCGTGCAGAGCTTCTGGCAGCAGGTTCTCAAGGGGTTGATCATCATCGCCGTCATCCTCGCCCAGCGCACCAACCGCGTGCGCGCGTAACCCCCCAGGAGAAACACCGTGATTTCCAAGAAGATCCTGGCCGGCGCCGGCCTCTGCCTTGCGATGCTGACCGCCTGCTCCTCGGGTTCGGAGGAACCGGCGACCGGCGCCGCCGCGTCGGGCGACGCCGGCTACACGATCGGCGTCGCCAACTTCATGCTGAGCGGTCCCTACTTCAGCGGCATGGACAAGGCGATCGCCGCCCAGGCCCAGAAGAAGGGCAACGTCGAGATCATCAGCACCGACGCCAACGGCGACGCCGCCAAGCTGGCCAGCAACGTCGAAGACCTGCTGACCAAGAACGTCGACGCCGTCATCATCTCGGGCGGCCCGCTCGAGTCGGCCCCCGCCGTGCTGAACAGCATCAAGGCGGCCGGCAAGCCGGTCGTCCTGGTCGACCGCAAGTTCCAGACCGGTGAGTACACCAGCTGGATCGGCCCCGACAACGAGGCCATCGGCCGCCAGAACGGCGAGTACCTGTCGACCGCGCTGCCCGACGGCGGCAAGGTCGCCATCATCAAGGGCGGCCCGGCCGACAACAGCATCGGCCTGGCCCGCACCAACGGCGTCAAGTCGGTCCTGTCGGCCGACTCCAAGTTCACGCTGGTCGAGGCGCCCGACTTCGGCAACTGGGGCTCCGACGGCGGCCTGACCGTCATGGAGAGCCTGCTCGCCACCAACAAGGACATCAAGGCGGTGTTCTGCGAGAACGACGCCATGTGCCTGGGCGCCCAGCGCGCCATCGCGGACGCGGGCCTCGCCGACGGCATCATCATCGCCGGCGTCGACGGCCAGGCCGAGGCGCTGAAGGCGATCCTCGACGGCACCAACTACAAGGTGACCGGCCTGAACGACGCCGACATCATCGGCGCCAAGGGCCTGGACCGCGCGGTGGAGATCCTCGGCGGCGCGGCCAACGTCGAGAAGGACACGGTCGTGCCCTCTCCGATGGTCACCAAGGACAACGCCGCCCAGTTCCAGAACCCGGACGGCAGCTTCTAAGCCCCTCCCATCCCCCGCCGGGGTGGCGGGCGGCGACGCCACCCCTTCTCACCCAGAGAGGTTGTCCATGCGTACACGAAGAGGCAGCGCCGCACGCCGAGCGGCGATGGCGTTGCTGCTGACCAGCTCGGCGCTGACGCTGACGAGCGCGCCCGCCCAGGCCGACGACCCGACCCGGCCTGGCTGGACGCTGCTCTACAACGAGAACTTCGTCAACCCGATCAACACCGGCAACGCGCCGTGGGTGCGCGACGACTACTCCCAGCCGTTCGACACCATCATGGACGACCCGGGCCAGTGGTACCGCAACGACTACGGCCCGGCCTGGACGACCGCGCTGAACTCCTTCTCCACGTACCGGAAGGAGTTCCCCGTCGGGCAGAACGGCTGGCTGACCGCCTCGCTGTCGGCCCGTGACTGGAACAAGGACGGCAACATCGAGGCGCCGCCGACCCTGACGACCCAGACGCTCGGCAGCGAGAAGGTCGCCGTCATGAACGTCCCCGACCACACCGGCGGCGTCATCCTGCGGCCCACCCAGAAGCTCCCCGACTACTACCGCATCGAGTACAAGCTCAAGACGCTCGACTTCGGCGGCAAGCGCAACGGGTCGATCGAGTACAACGGGCGCACCAACGGCTACAGCAACACCGGCTGCAAGACCCAGCACCCGTGGGGCGAGGGCGAGAACTCCCCCGGCTGGTCGGGCAACCCCTCGGCCCCCTACTGCGAGTGGCAGGACGTCCGGCGCGGCACCTACGGCTACAACGGCTTCCACTTCCTGTCGATCGTCGACTTCGCCGACCCGGCCCCGCGCAACAACCACTTCTGGCACTACCGCCGCAAGGTCCTGATGGACGCCTTCTCCCAGCACCCCGACCGGGTGGGGAGCGGCACCGGCGGCCGGGTCTGCAACGCCGCGAACAACACCTACTACAACTACCGCGACGGCAACTTCAACACCGTCAACATGTGGATCAGCGGCATGCCCAACTGGAACCCCGGCCCCGGCGGACTGGCGGGCAACTCGCAGTGGTTCATGACCCCGTGCTCGGGCGGCGTCGCCGAACAGCAGCTCTCGTCGGCGGCCGAACTCCAGCCGGAGCTCATGCCGAACGAGTTCTACACCTTCGCCATCGAGCGCGACCAGACCGGTTACGTCCTGGAGGTGACCGGCAACTTCGCCCGCTCGGGCCAGCGGACCATCCGCATGCACCGCCCGTTCGTCGTCAACAACAACCCGATCTGGCACTACAACGTGAAGGCCGGCGAGTACAACGGGCAGTTCAACGGCAACCTGGTCCAGAACGACAACAACGGCTCGACCACCTGGTCGAACCAGTGGCCGGCCGGTTCGGCCTACCCCGACTACTTCGTGATCGGCGACCTCTACACCAACGTGTACGAGGGCAGCGCCTCGCTGACGGACGTCCGGCTGTACGTGCCGCAGACCACCGGCAACCCGAACCTGGCGCTGAACAAGACCGCCACCGCCGACTCCTCGTGCGCCGCGAACGAGGGCCCGGCCAAGGCCGTGAACGGCTCGGTGTCGGGCGGCAACGCCGACAAGTGGTGCTCGCTCGGGTCGAACAAGTGGCTCCAGGTCGACATGGGGTCCAACCAGCGGGTGGCCAAGATCGTGCTGAAGCACTCCGCGGCGGGCGGGGAGCAGGCGATCTGGAACACGCGGGACTTCGACGTCCAGGTGAGCACGAACGGAACCTCGTGGACCAACGTGGCCCAGCCGCGCGGGAACACGGCCAACATCACGACGCACACCTTTACGCAGCGGGATGTTCGGTATATCAGGGTGAACGTGCTGGCGCCGACGAGTAACTCGGACACGGCGGCACGCATCTACGAACTGGAGGCGTACGCCTCGTAGTCCCTGTTTCACGAGGGGCCGGTCCGGCGAAATCGGACCGGCCCCTCTATGATTTTTTCCTATGTGCACATACGCCGAAGTGACGTACAAAGTGCACTATGTCTGCGTGCCCTGCCGCCAGAGCCACAAGCTGCCCTGGGACGGCGCCGAGCACCTGTGCACCCGCTGCCGCACACCGATGACGTACGCCGGCCACGACTTCGCCGCCCCCCGCCGCCGCAGAAGCGGCGAGTGGGCGGCCGTCGCCGCGGTCCTGGCCGCCGGCCTGCGCTACGAGGGCTTCGAGACCTGCGGCTGCGGCCGCGACCCCAAGCCCCGCCCGCGAACCAGGGCCCAGCTCAGGAGGGGCCTGCCGGCGCGGTGAGCCGCCCTCTCATCGGTACGTGAGATCCGAGGACGAGTAGAAGCAGTTGGTCGAATCGGCCCCCGTCCCGACCTGGGTCGGTTCGTTGCCGCTGTTGTTGCCGTTGTACTTGCGGCAGATCACCATCGACCGGCCGGAGTCGTTGACGATCGTCACCCCGGAGAAGCGGGCCGTGTCGCCGTAGTTGACGTTGACGCCCGCGACGGTGTTGCCCGGCCGGGTCAGCGTGACGTTCCTGACGACGACGTCCCGCTGGTGCTGCGTGGAGCAGTTGCCGCACGAGCGGTAGAACGTCCCGAAGTTGGTCGCCTGGAAGTTCTGGACCGTGAGGGTCCCCGCGCCGTTGTGCTGGAACACCTTGTCGCTCGCGTAGCGGGCGCCGCCGCCGTCGACGAGGAAGCTGGGGTCGCCGCTGCCCCGGAAGGTCGCGGCGTCCTCGCCGACGTCCTCCCACCAGACGTTCCGCAGCGTGCACGACCCGGAGCAGTGCACGCCGTCACCGGCGGGGGCGCCGATGATGACGTTCTGCAGGGTGGCGCCGTTGGCCAGCTGGAAGACCGGGTCCTGGCTCTCCTCCTGCCCGCCGTCGCCGATGCAGCAGTAGCGCCGCATCCCGCCGTCGAAGGTGCCGGAGACGGAGATGGTCCCGTTGACGCCGACCTGGCCAGTCGGCGTCGGCCACGTCGTGGGTTGCGGCGTCGGAGTCGGGGTCGGGGTCGGTGTGGGCGTCGGGGTCGGTGTGGGCGTCGGGGTGGGGGTCGGGCTTGGGGTGCCTCCGCCGCAGGTCACGCCGTTGACGGCGAAGGTGGTCGGGGCCGGGTTGCCGCCGTTCCAGTTCGCGTTGAAGCCGAACTGGACGGAGGCACCGGTGGCGAGGGCGCCGTTGTAGCTCAGGCTTGCCGCGGTCACCGCGCTCCCGCTCTGGGTCACGGTGGCGTTCCACGCCTGCGAGACGGTCTGGCCGGCGGCGTACGACCACGTCACCCGCCAGGTCGAGAGGGGGTCGCCGGTGTTGGTGAGGGTGACGCCGGCGGTGAACCCGCCGGGCCACTGCGACTGGACGGCGTAGGTCACCCGGCAGGCGACCGCCGCCTGCGCCGCGACCCCTGTCAGGGGTGTGACGGCCACTGCGGCCGTCAGGACGAGTAGCGCCTTCTGACGCCATGTGCGCAGCATGCTGCCTCCTGCTGCTCGGGAACGTGCAGGCAGCATGCGAGCTCCGGCCGCCGCCGACCAGCGGGCGTTTTCCGGCGGGTGCCATCGCCCCTGGTCACCTCGGAACCGAGGTGAAACGTTCACCTCGGACCATCAGCGCCGAACTTGAGGAGTGATCGTGGTGAGAGGTGGAGTGATCGCCGGGCTTGTTCTCCTGCTCGCCGCCGCCGTGTGGTGGCTGGCCGGCGCGGACGATCGGCGGCTGGACGGCCGCATGGAGCACGTCCTGCGGGGCGGCGGGCCGGTGAAAGGCGAGGACGTCGGCGCCCTCCGCGTCGAGACGGCCGTGCTGCTGCCCGACGGGCGGACGCTCCGGCTCGTGTTCACCGGCGGGGCGTCGCAGGGCGACTGCGCGGAGACCTACGCGGGCCGGGCCGTCGAATCGGCCCGGTTCGTGGTGGTCGCCGTCGTCACCACGACGGGGTTCCGGTTCGGAGAGCGGACCTGCACCGCCGTCGGCTACGAACGGATGGTGGACGTGACCCTCGACCGGCCGCTTGAGGCTCGGGGGGTGCTCGACGTGACGACCGGCGGGCCGGTCCGGCTGAGCGCGTCCGCGCGGCCCATCCCCGGCCGGGATCTTGCCCCGACACCGTCATAGCGACTTTACTGGTGTGATGATTATGCGGACCTGGCGCGGCTGGACCCGGCGGGAAGACGCCGACGCCTATGCGGACTACCTCATGGAGACCGGGCACCCCGGCTACGTCTCCACCCCCGGCAACCAGGGCGTCACCTTCACCCGCCGCGACGACGGCGACCGGACCGAGTTCTTCCTCGTCACGCTCTGGGAGTCGTGGGAGGCCGTCCGCGCCTTCGCCGGCGACGAGCCGGGCACGGCCGTCTTCTACCCGCAGGACGACCGCTATCTCGTCGACCGGGAGACCACCGTCGACCACTTCGAGGTGTTCGCGCACTGATCGCCGGACGAGAAAACCGGGCCCGCGCCGTGTGGCGCGGGCCCGGTCAGGTCGTGCTCGGGGTCAGGCGGGAACGATGTTCTCGGCCTGCGGGCCCTTCTGGCCCTGCGTGACGTCGAAGCTCACGCGCTGCCCCTCCTGGAGCTCCCGGAAGCCCTGGGCGGCGATGTTCGAGTAGTGGGCGAAGACGTCGGCGCCGCCGCCGTCCTGCTGGATGAAGCCGAAGCCCTTTTCCGAGTTGAACCACTTCACGGTACCGGTAGCCATAATATTTCTCCTTCGGGGTTGAGCCCCGTGAGACGTGCACTGTGCGCGCCTCGCGTCGCCGCGATGATTACCCCGACCGGAAAAATGATCCGGAAATACGAAAGTGCCACCACCGATTCATTTCATCGGTGAGGCACTTGAAGTCTTCGGGAACCACAACTGCAACTGATAAAGACAGTATCACGGCAGCCCAGCCTTTATAACGGCGGTGCGGAAAAACCTGGCCGCCCGGTCGGCCGAACCGGATCATGGGTGATTCCTGGCGAAAACCTGGCTTTGCCCTGCGTGTCGCGGGGGCACGGCCCGTCGGACAGCCACTTTCGTGGGCGAGACGGGGGGATGGTGACGATGTCACCTGGGAACAGGAAGCCGGACACGGCCCGCCGGGCGTTCTCCGAGCAGGAGGACGGCTCGTACGCGACGTCCCTGCGGGGTCTCGAACTGCTGCGCGAGCCGCTGCTGAACAAGGGGACGGCGTTCACGCCGGAGGAGCGGGAGGAACTGCTGCTCGACGGCCTGCTGCCGCCGGTGACCGAGTCGCTCGACCAGCAGGTCCATCGCGTGTACGCCCAATACCGGGCGCAGCCGACCGACCTGCTCAAGAACGTCTACCTGGAGGCGCTGCGAGACCGGAACGAGACCCTCTACTACCGGCTGCTCGGCGACCACCTGCGCGAGATGCTCCCCATCGTCTACGATCCGACGGTCGCGCAGGCGATCGAGACCTACAGCCACGAATACCGCCGGCCCCGAGGGGTGTTCCTGTCCGTCGACGACCCCGGCGGCATCGAGCGCGCCTTCGCCAACCTCGGTTTGGGGCCCGACGACGTCGACCTGATCGTCGCCTCGGACGCCGAGGAGATCCTCGGCATCGGCGACTGGGGCGTGGGCGGCGGCGCGGGCATCGCGGCCGGCAAGCTGGCCGTCTACACGGCGGCGGCGGGGGTCGACCCCGACCGCGTCATCCCGGTCGCGCTCGACGTCGGCACCGACAACGAGGCGCTGCTCAACGACCCGGCCTACGTGGGCAACCGGCATTCGCGGGTACGCGGGAAGCGCTACGACGACTTCATCGACGCCTACGTGACCGCGGCGACCAAGATGTTCCCCGGCGCGATGCTGCACTGGGAGGACTTCGGGCCCTCCAACGCGCGGCGGATCCTGGAGAAGTACACCGGCCGGATCTCCACCTTCAACGACGACATGCAGGGCACCGGCGCGATCGTGCTGGCCGCCATGCTGAGCGCGGTGAAGGTGTCGGGGCTGCCGATGCGCGACCAGCGGATCGTCGTCTTCGGCGCGGGCACGGCCGGCATCGGCATCGCCGACCAGCTCCGCGACGCGATGATCCGCGACGGCCTCGACCACGAGGAGGCCACCCGCCGGATCTGGCCGATCGACCGGCAGGGCCTGCTCACCGACGACATGTCCGGCCTGCGGGACTTCCAGGTCCCCTACGCCCGCCCGGCCGGCGAGGGCGGCGGCGGGCTGGAGGAGGTGGTGGCGCGGGTCAAGCCGACCATGCTGCTGGGCACGTCCACCTCGCACGGGGCCTTCACCGAGAAGATCGTCCGGACGATGGCCTCGAACGTGGAACGGCCGGTCATCTTCCCGATCTCCAACCCGACCGAGCGGATCGAGGCGATGCCGGGCGACCTGATCCGGTGGACCGACGGCCGGGCCCTGGTCGCGACCGGCGTGCCCATCGACCCGATCACCCACAACAGCATCACGTTCGTCATCGGCCAGGCCAACAACGCGCTGCTCTACCCGGGCCTGGGGCTCGGCGTGATCGTGTCGCGGGCCCGGAGGGTCAGCCGGGGCATGCTCCAGGCCGCCGCCGAGGCGGTCGCCGGGCTGGTCGACCCGACCCTGCCGGGGGCGTCGCTGCTGCCGCAGGTCGACAACCTGCGCGAGATCTCCGCCACGGTCGCCGTCGCCGTCGCCGAGCAGGCCGACCGGGAGCAGCTGGCCCGCACCACCCTGCGCGACCCCGTCCAGCAGGTCCAGGACGCCATGTGGCACCCGCGTTACCGGCCGGTCCGGGCGAGGGAGCGGTGATGACGACGTACAAGGAGACCCGCACCGAGAGCGACTCGCTCGGCGAGATCCAGGTGCCGGCCGACCGGCTCTGGGGGGCGCAGACCCAGCGGTCGCTGATCCACTTCGACATCGGCGACGACCGGATGCCCAAGGCCGTCTACCACGCCTACGGCTACGTCAAGAAGGCCGCCGCGATCGTCAACGCCCGCGCGGGGCGGCTGCCCCAGTGGAAGGCCGACGCCATCGTGGAGGTCGCCGACGAGGTGATCGCCGGGAGACTCGACGACGAGTTCCCCCTGTACGTCTGGCAGACCGGCTCCGGCACCCAGTCGAACATGAACGTCAACGAGGTGATCTCCAACCGGGCCATCCAGATGCTCGGGGGCAGGCTGGGCACCAAGGACCCGATCCATCCGAACGACCACGTCAACATGGGCCAGTCGTCCAACGACACCTTCGTCACCGCGATGCACCTGGCCGCCGTGGAGGCCGTCGAGGGCGGCCTGCTCCCGGCGGCCCGCCGCCTGCGCGACGCCGCCGCCGAGAAGAGCCGGCAGTGGGCCGACGTGGTCAAGATCGGCCGGACCCACCTGGAGGACGCCACCCCGCTGACGGTCGGCCAGGAGTGGTCCGGCTACGCCGCCCAGCTCGACGACGCCGCCGACCACCTGGCGGCCACCGCCAAGGGCCTCTACCGCCTGGCCATCGGGGGCACCGCGGTCGGCACCGGCCTGAACGCGCCGCCCGGCTTCGCCGAGGAGGTCGCCGCCGAGATCGCCGAGCTGACCGGCCACCCGTTCACGGGCGCGACCAACCCGTTCGCCGCCCAGGCGTCGTGCGACACGCTGGTCAGGGTCTCGGCCGCGATCAAGGCGCTGGCCGTGCCGCTGTTCAAGTTCGCCAACGACATGCGCTGGCTCGGCTCGGGCCCGCGCAGCGGCCTGCACGAGCTGATCCTGCCGTCGAACGAGCCGGGCTCCTCGATCATGCCGGGCAAGGTCAACCCGACCCAGGCCGAGGCCATGCTGATGGTCTGCATCCAGGTGATGGCCGACGACTCGGCGGTCTCGGCGGCGGGCGCAGAGGGCAATTTCGAGCTCAACGCCTTCCGCCCGCTGATCATCAACAACGTGCTCCACTCGGCCCGCATCCTGACCGACATGATCGACCACTTCCGCAAGTTCCTCGTCGCCGACGCCCGCCTCGACACCGAGAGGCTGACCGAGAACGTGGAGCGCTCGATCATGATGGTGACGGCGCTGAGCCCGGTGATCGGCTACGACAGCGCGGCCAAGATCGCCCACCGGGCGCTCGACGAGGACCTGACGCTCAAGGAGGCGGCGCTGAAGTCGGGCGTCGACGAGAAGTTGTTCGACCGGGTGGTCGTCCCGGAACGGCTGACCCGGCCCGGCACGGCCGACGGCACATGACCGGTTTCGACCGGTACGCATTTTCTACCGGGCCTTCCTGGTCGCGGAGGCCACCCGGCTCTGGGCTCACCGCCCAGGGGCGATCTCTACCCGATCGCGTCGAACCGCAGCCGACTACGGAAGCGCTTCAGGATCCGGCCTCGGACAGGTAGTCATGAAGCTCCCCGGCGATCGCCCTCGCGAGACCCACGGGCACAGCATTGCCGATCTGGCGGGCGATCTGCACCTTCGTACCGACCCAGCGGTAATCGAGCGGGAAGCCCTGTAACAACGCGGCTTCCAGGTGCGTGATCGGACGGTCCGCCTTCGGGTGCAGGTAGCGCCCCTTCTCCGGCTTGTAGAACTCGGTCCGGATGGTCACGGACGGCCGGTCCCACCACAGCCTGCCCATGACGTCCCCGGAACCGCTGCGGTGTCTGATCCAGTTCTCGGTCGAGAGTTCGTCCGGAAGCGAGTGCCGGTTGCCCCCCTCGGGGATGGCCCGGTAACGACGAAGAGAGTGGGGTGTCGGGTTACGGCCTATGTGCAGTTCGACGGTCCGGAAGCTGCCGGGCAGCTCCTTCCCGAGAAAGTCGCATCTGCGATCCGGGAGTTCGGTGGTCTCCGTCTCCGGCGGTGTCGTGCTGAAAACAACGCTTGAGGGCAACCATGACTCCATCGGAGCGAAAAGCGTGCCATCATCGCCCTTTTTGTCGGGCTTTCGATGCGTCGCCGCAGGGTGTCCCAGAGGCATGCGAGACGGATGGGAAGCGATCACATCCCGGTGCGTGGCCAGGACGATCACGCGTCTGCGGGTCTGGGGAACCCCGTAGTCGGCGGCGTTGAGCAGTTTGGTCCGCAGAACGTAGTCGCGCAGCTCGCCCTCGCGGGTCGAGGCGTCGAGGAGCTCGAACTCCCGCGACTTGAGGAACCGATCGACATTCTCAATGACGAACACCTTGGGCTGCAACGCGCGGACGACCCGCACGTATTCGGTCCACAGTTTGTTGCGCGGATCGTTGGGATCTTCCTTGCCCAGGCCGGAGAACCCCTGGCAGGGCGGGCCGCCGAGAATCACCTCCACCTCGGATCCGAGGCCGGCGGGATCCCACTCGGCGATGTCTCCCGCGTAGACGTGGTCGGATCCGCCGGCCTCCGCGGCGAAGTTCGCCGCATACGTGGAAGCGGCTGCGACGTCCAGTTCGACTGCCCCGACCGTTCGGAAATGCCCCCTCTCGAGTGAATGAAAGCCCTGGGTCAGTCCGCCACACCCCGCGAAGAGGTCAACGATGCGTATGGGGTTGGTGGAAGTGGCGGTCATGGGCGTCACCTTATCGAGAGCCGGGCGCCAGTGCCTTCGCGATCTGGTGACCAACGGCCTCCGCCAGTGGGGGCGGGACGGCTTGGGCGACCTGCTTGTAGCGGGCGGTCTTCTTTCCCGTCACGATCCAGTCGGCGGGGAACCCCTGCAGGGTCATCACCTGACCGACCGTCAATTTGGGCACGCCATCCCGGCCGAGCCCGGGATCCAGCACGAAATCCCGGTCGGGCACGTCGTCGCCGAGGCTGTGGGCGTTCACGGCCAGTTCCATCCACTGGCGTTTGGTGCGGGTCGGGCCGAGATCCGCGCCACCGTGCTTCTTCGAGCCGCCCACGATCGTGGGGGCGACCCGATTGGCGAGAGCGGCCCAGGCATCCACGTCGCGCCAGCCGTTCGCGGCCATCGAGTCGCGCAGGACCTCCCCCACCGTCGCGGCGACGGAGGCGGTGGGTTCGGGCCATGAAAAGTGATCGAAGTCATCGGCCCGCATCGCGACCAACAGACAGCTTCGCCGGGTTTGGGGCACACCGTAGTCCTGCGCGTCCAGAACCTTCCACTGCCAGGAGTACTCGAGGTGTTTGAGCTCGGCTTCGACGTCCGCGCGGACGTTGACGAACTTGGGCGCCAATAAGGACGGGGTGGTCTCCAAGAGGATCGCCCGGGGCTGCAGCTCGATCGCTAGACAGATCGCGGCGACCAGCAGATCCCGTTCATCCCGTGGGCCGTCCTGCTTACCGGCGATGGAATAGGGCGTGGACGGCAGGCCGCCGGACAGAAGATCAACGGTGCGGAGCCCGAAGTCGGCTCCCACGAACTCCTTGAAGTCGATCTCCAGCACGTCCCACTCCGGGCGGTTCGCCCGGAGGGTCCGGCACGCGTGTGGATCATTGTCGATGGCGATGACTGGGTCGAACCCGGCCCTTTCCAGTCCGAGCGCCTGTCCTCCGACGCCGGCGCCCATCTCGAGTCCAGTGAATCGCCGTTCCATGGGTGAACCCCTTCCGCGGTACCGTCCCGAACTAGTCGGGGGTTTCCCTTCCGGCCGGAATTTCCGTGTAGAGCTGCTTGAACAGGGTCGACAGGACGTCCACCGAAGCCGGCCTCGCCCGTCCGTCGGCGGGGCCGGACGGGAGCGTGTCGTAGGGAACCAACTCTCCCGCCAGTTCCTCGATCCAATCGCGGTAGGCGTCACCGTCTCGTGCGGCATCAGGCGCGAGGGCTTCGTAGGACAGTGTTCCGCCCGCGGTGTTCACGGCCCCGGCCAACGCGTTCACCTGACGCCCGGTTCGGATCACGTTCGTGGCGAGCAATCTTATGATCGCCTGGGCGGTGGGTCGGTGCAGGATCATTTCGAGCCGCAACACCGTGTTCATGACATCTTGGTTCGCGCAGGCCACCGCGACCGGGCCGTAGTCGGGTCCGTCGCGGAACAGCTCGGCCGCCCACCACAGGCGGGCGAAGGCCTGCGAGTAGAAGGGACCCGAGAACCTGGTTCGGGAAACCGTCGGCGGATTGCCTCGGCTCATGTGGCGCCAGTAGACGTACTCGGGCGCCAACCCGATCGCCAGATAGTTCCAGAGACCGGGATCGGAGGCCTCACGCCGAGTCAGTCGAAGGGTGGCGTGCAGCACCGGCGCCAGCCAGGCGTCGGCCGACGTCCGCTCGGCCGGCGTATGGCGCTTCATGGCCTCATCGAAGAGTTGGCGTACGGGCTCGGCCTCCCGTTGGGTCGTCTCCGAGATCTTGTCGATCGCGGCGCGGGGCAGCGGCTCGCTGTTCTCCAGCACACCCGTGGTGAGGAACTTCGCGGCGGCCGCGTCCGGCAGCGATCCCAGTGTGGCGTTCACTCGTCCTCCGGTCCGACCTTACGCAGGGAGCGGATGAAGCCGCCCAGGCTCCGTGGCATGCGCGCCTGCTTCGCCGCGGCATGGAGCACGCGGGCCTGGATGGCTCCGGTGCCACCGTTGACGATCTCATGCAGCGCGTCATCCGGAGAGTAGTCGGGGAAGATGTCGGGCAACATCCGGCGGAGCACCTGTCCCCGCCATCCTTCGGGCCAATCATGGCCTTCGACGTGGTAGACCGCCTCGTTGAAGAGGGTGCTCCACAGATCGACGGCGATCTGCGCCGCCAGCGCCTCGCGCGTCGCGCGGTCGGCGGCAGTGGGGCTCTCCAGCACGGCGCGCAGGCCATCGAAGCCACTGTTGAGGACCAGCGTGGCCGTCTCGTCGGTAGTCGTGACGGTCCACGGGTCGGTCTTGCACCACGAGAACCGGGAGTCTTCGGCGAAGTTGGCCCACTGGGTGTCGATGGACTCCCGATGGGCCGTCGTTCCCGGTCGCAGATCCACCGTCCAGGGCCGATTGACGGTCGCGATCACTCTGCCGGGCACGCCGTCGACCGTCGCGACGAGCTGTCCGGAGACCTGTACGCGGCCGACATGATCATCTCGATGGATTTCCACCTCCCCGGTCCACTCACCGGGCTGGCCCATCATGAGCTTGACCGCCGAGTGAGCGTTCGTACGGCGCTCGGACGCTGTCGCGAGGAACGAGAGACTCAACCAGGGCCCCGCGTCCAACTCGTATCGCTGGGCCCGGACCTGCACCCCCAACCGGATGACCTCCCAGTCATCGCGCTCCAACGGACGCGGGACGACCGTGCGATCCTGTTCGGAGATCACCGAGTAGGGGAGCTGCACGTCGTCGAGACGCGCTTCCCGGATGGTCATCGTGACCTCGCCGGTCAACACCGGGTAGGGCATGATCCGCTTCATCGGCCGCCCTCCTTGGCCCTGATGAGATCCACTTCGACGATCGTCATGCGACCGGCCACCGGATGGCTCGCCACATCACTCACGCCGGTGAACACGGCGGAGCGCTCGCGGGGCGCACAGCTCAGGATGTCGCCGTTGACATCGCAGTTCGACTCGGCGACCAACTCGGCCCATCGGCCCTCGGGTTTGGGGCCGGAACGCGTGGCGAATCGCAGCACTGGCCGGAGCACCCAGGGGTCGTCTCGTTCCGGCAACTTGATCTCGACCCTGATCCGCCACGCGCCGGTCTCATCGACGTCTCCGGTCGCGCTCTTGACCGTCGGGTAGCCACGTGTGCGGGCAGGGGGCGTGGGTTCCAAATCGACGATGTCGCGCAAGATGGTGGGGGTCCCCCCGGACTCAACGCTCTCGGCCGGTTTCACCGTTGCCCGGACCAGGGCGAACGCGGTCTGCCGAAACTCCCGCAGCCGCGTCGCCGCGCCCCGGGCATAGGTGGCGACCAGGTCTTCCGTGGCCTTCCAGTCGTTGTGCTCTGGCGGTTCCGCGGCGCGGAGGAACGCCTCGGCCGACGTGTCGGCCGGCAGCTTCCTGTCACCGACGATCCCGGCCAACAGAACGGCCTGGAACGGCGTCGAACCGAGGGAGAGCGCCGTGACGGGCCGATTCACCACGGTCATTCGGGTGCCGCGCATGCCGACCAGGCGATTGGGCTTCGGATCGCCCTCGACCGCCGGTGTGACCAGGAGTACGGCGGTGTGCTCCACCGGAGCCTGGCCCTTTTCCGACTTCCGGGGCGGCACGGTCAAGGGAACAGCCAGTTCGACGACGTCATCGGACTTGGTGAGCCGGGAGACCGTCGTCCCGTCGAGGAACGCCCGGATAGCCCGCGCCCTCCCCGGTTCGTATCGATAGGGGTCGACCCGCTCTTCGGCCACCACGACCTGCCCGTCGCACAACGCTTCGACCGACGCTTCGAGCATCGGCGGCTTGCCGTCGCCGGCGACCATGGAGGCCCAGAAGTTCGTCGCCAGGCCCCGGACGAGCGCGCCGTGCATTTCTTCAAGCGAGTTCGCTTCGCCCGATGGGTCGTGGGCGCCGACGATGAGGAAGCTCGTTCCCGGGTCGCCGCTGGCTCGGCGGAGGTAGAGCTCGTCGAGGGCGCGTTCGCCCGCCCACCACGAACGCGCCGCGGTCTCCCGGCTCGGATCGCGGTTGCCCAGCCAGGCGGGACCGGCGTACTGCGCACCGTTGAGCTGGTGCCACGGCAGATCGATGCGACCGATCACCCGGCGCTCCCGCAGCCCTTCGTGAGGCTCGGAAAGGGTGCTGTTCACGATGACGAGGCCGAAGCGGCTGGCCCCCCAGATCGTCGCCTTGCCCAAGCCGAACGAGCCGCCGGCCGTTCCGAGTTTGTGGCTGTCGAGCTGGCGACGCACGACTGCGGCGAACCGCCCGTCGTCGTAATCGTCTCCCGTCAGGCCATTCGCGTTGTAGTCGTCGATCCGCAGGAGCAACAACTTGCCGGTTTCCTGGAGCTCCCGCAGACCTTCGGCCAGTTTCCGGCCGACCTTCTGCTTGCCGACCTTCTCATTGGGATCGCTCGCCGCCTCGATGTGCGGGGCGAGTTCGTCCCACCGGATCGCCTCCTGAAGGCGGCGAAGACGCTCGCCGCTGATCTCGTGCAGGATGAACCGCACCCGGACCGGACGCGTCGGATCGTGGCATTCGTCCAAGCTATTCTGGGTCGCCTCGCGCGCGGTGATCTCCAGAGAGGAGTCGAACGCGAAGGCGGCGGCGTTCCCCAGTTCCCTCCCGCCGTCGCGGTGGGCCTCGCGGTGATGCCAGGCGATGTAGCCGCTGGACTCGGGCGTCTCATCCCTGGTTGCCGAGGCTCCGGCGGCCAGGTTGAGGAACTCTTCGATCGCCTGGATCTTGTCGACCCGGGGGGTCGCCCTCCCGGTGATCCAGGCCGACACCGCCGCCCTGGTCACATCCAGGGCGGCGGCGAGCTCCGACTGGCTCACGCCCTTGCGGCGCAACTGCCTGCCGAGCCAGGGACCGAAGGCTTCGGGGTCCGGGGGGAGGTGGTCACCGTCCAACGTCATCGGCGGGTCGCTCCGTGGGTCTGATCGAGCACTGTTTGACAGCCAGGCTAGCGTCAAACGAAAGTTGACACCACCCGGCGGAGCTTGTCCTATGAGGCGAGCGCATCACCAGCCTCGAAAGGCTGATAGATGTACGCATAATGCATTTTTGTGCCACAAGTCCTATTTTCGTCCCTCTTGCGCGAAGCATCAGGCTTATGCAAGCATCAACGCACTCGCCAAAGCGGGTCGACGCACAATGACTTTCCCAGGGGTGGGGTTTACCCAAACCCGTTCACTCCACCGGACCGCACTACTGGTATAGAGCCCCCTTTGGGGTGCCCGGGCAAGGGCTGCGAACACGCGCCACCGGGGTCACCTTCGGCATTCCCAAATCGGCCCCATACCCGCGCCCCACCTTTCCAATTGGCTTTTCCATTGCGGGAGATAGTGCCGTGAACAGCGAAGATGCCTCTGTTATCGAGGTAATCCTCGAACAGACGATGCGCGTGCTCGAAACCTACAGAATCGACCCCGGCCTCATCCAGGAACACGCGAACGGCGAGCGTCGCATCAAGGAAGGCGGGTACGGCGACCGCCAGATCTATGAACTCGTCCAGAACGGTGCCGACGAGCTGAGAAACGAGCCCGGCGGGGAAATCGCGGTCGTGCTCACGGACACCCACCTTTATTGCGCGAACCAGGGGACCGCCATGTCCCCCGCGGGCGCCGACACCATTCTGCGCATGGGGGTCTCCCGCAAGCGCGGCGGCCAGATCGGCCGGTTCGGTGTGGGGGTGAAGTCTGTCCTCAGCGTCACCGATGTGCCCGAGTTCTTCAGCAAGGAGGACGACAAGAGCTTCGGGTTCGACCGGGAGTGGGCCGAGATGGAGATCCGGCGCGTGCGGCCGGACACGGTCGAGACCCCCGTGCTCCGGATGGCCCGCCCACTCGACCGTGACCGGGCCATGGCCGCCGACCCGATCCTCGCCGAGCTGCTGACCTGGGCGACGACGGTGGTCCGCCTCCCACTCAAGCCCGCCGCCGTGCCGGATCTGGTCAAGGACATCGACGAGTTCCCCGCCGAGTTCACGTTGTTCTCACCCCACGTAGGCACGATCACCCTGGAGAAGAGGCTGTCGGGCCGGGTCTCCCGACGGCAGATCTTCCAGCACCTCGACGGCGACCGCCGGACGCTCCAGCGGGTCGTCTCCGTCAACGGCGGCGACGAGCGCGATGAGACCGAGGAGTGGCGGGTCTTCACCCGTGTCCATCGTCCGTCCGCCCGGGCGCTGACCGAGGCCGGCGAACTGCACGACCGGCCCGAGATCGATATCTCGTGGGCGGTGCCGCACTCCGAGGGGCGGGCCGCCGGGCGTGGCCAGTTCTGGGCGTACTTTCCGACGAACTACGAGCTGACGCTGCGCGGCATCGTCAACGCACCTTGGAAGACCAGCGAGGATCGGCAGAACCTCTACGCCGGCAACCAGTTCAACGAGGAACTCATCGACCAGGTCGCGGACCTGGTGGTCTCGTCCCTACCCGCGCTGTCCCAGCCGGACGACCCCTGCTCCTACCTTGACTTCGTGCCCGCCCGTGGGCGGGAAGAGCCGCAGTGGGCCGCCAAGAAGCTCGTCAAGAGGGTCTGGGAGATCGCGGCCGGACGATCTGTCTTCCCCGACCAGAACGGTCGGTTCGACACCCCCGCCCGGATCCGTGTGCACCCGGATGGCCTCCAGCAGGAATGGCTCGACTGGTGGGCGGGATATTCGGGTCGGCCGGTCGAGTGGATCCATCACTCCGCCGACTCGGGCAGGAACAAGCACCGTCGTGACAGCGTCAAGCACATTCTGTCCAATGCGGTCATCCCCATCGCCACCGTCAAGGAATGGCTGGAGGCGCTCGTCTCCGACGGCAGCGCCGAGGCGTCGTCGCGGGCCGTGCTGATCGCCGCGAGCATGAAGGGCCACCCGTTCTTCGAGGAGGCGTCGCGGGCCAGGATCGTACTCATCGAGGGGGGCGGCATGGTCGCCCCCTCCTCCCGGGTCTTCCGCCGCTCCAAGGCCGACAGGCTGGCAGACAACACGGTCTACGTGGACGAACGCGTCTACGAGGGCAACGACATCATCGCGCGGGCGTTGGAAACGCTCAATATTCACGAGGCCAACCACCGGGGCAGGTTCGCCTCCGTGGTGGAGCGCGGCTTCCAGGGCTACAACACGCGTGACTGGACCGCGTTCTGGGACTTGGCGCGGCTCGCGGGTCCCGAGGGCGTCCGCTCGGCTTTCCGGGGAAAAGAGATCGACACCGCCAAGGAGCTGAAGGTCAAAACGCTGGCCGGAGATTTCCGGCGAATCCGCGACTGTCTGCTCCCCGGTCCGGTGGTGCCCGCCGACGGTTCGAGAGACGCCGGCATCGCTGTGGACCTGGACTTCCACTCGAACGATCGCGCGTATCTCGCCGAGTTGGGGCTTCTCTCGGGCCCCATCCTCAACGTCAGCCCGGGGGACGAGGAATGGTTCCAGGCCTATAAAAAGGCCTATTGGGAACTTTACCTCGACAAACTGCCGAAAGCGGAAGCCCGCCCGTCGCTGGCCAAGATGCACTTCGACGGCACCAACCCGGCAGGGCCCCTGCATCTGTTCATCTCACTGTCGAAAGAGGGTAGGGCGGCTTTCCTCAAGGCCATTCCCTCGGGCGGCGCGGTGACCCAGTGGACCATGCAGCCGGGGAACAAGGGCCTCTCGAGTAGGGTCTCGGTTTCATCTCCGATCAAGTGGCTCTCTCTTCGGTACGGCCACCTCCGCACCTCCCGCGGCCTCCTCAAGATCGGAGACTGCGTCTCCCCGGAACTGTCCGAGTACCGCGACGTGCTTCCGGTCGCCGACGTGTCCACCGGTGTGGCGTCGATGCTCAACCTGCCTTCGTCCCTGGGCGACTTGCGTCAGCCCATGTGGGACAAGTTGGTCGCCGAGGCTTCGGCGTCAACCGACGACCGCTTCCCCGGCCGCGTCTACGCCCTGATGTTCGAGGTGGAGGCGGACTTCCCCGAAGGCGCCATGACCCGGTGCCGCGTCGGCGACGAATGGCGCAGTGACGTCCCCGACACGGAGATCGCGGTCACCCACCTTCGCACCGAGTACGACGCCCTGCTGAAGGAGCGGGTGCCGGCGCTGCTCGTCCCGACCGACTCCCTCGCGCGGACGATGCGGGAGGCGTGGCACATGCTCTCCCCCGCCGAAGCGATCCAGACCGAATACCGCCACGTCGAAGTGGCCGATCCGGTGCCGCTCATCGAGGAGTTCCCGTACCTCAAGACACTTCGGCGCGCCCAGGTGGAAGGATGGTCCACCATCCGGTGCGAAGAGGTCGAGGAGATCACCCGAACACCCGGCGGCATGCGCACCAGCTCGGTTCCATTTGCAGTGTTGCTGAGCGAACGCAAGGTTCTGGTCCGGATGCCGGCCGACGACCTGCAGATCCTCACCATCGTCGACCGGGTGTTGAAGCTCGGGCTGGGGCAGGCCAGCTGCAGGGCCGTGCTGGAAAGGCGCGAGCAGGAACGCAACAACGAGCGGGTGCTGCGCATCCGGCAGACCGAGAGTATGGCGGAGAAGCTGCTGCTCCTCATCGGTGTCGAGGCCCTGAAGAACGGCCTGCCCGACGGCCTTCTGGAGAGCGATCGGGCGCGAAGCGACGCCGACCCGTCGGACCTCCGGATCGCCGAGCTGGCCCACAACTCTCACCGAACCGAAGTCCTCCGCGTCTACCGCAAGGACATCGAGGTGAACTTCCCCCAGCTCGCGGCCGGCTTCCGGGGCGACGCCACGTCGGTGCGCATCGTCAACGATCTCGGCTTCCCGGGCGACTACGCCGGCAGCAGGCAGGAGACCCTGCCGCCGCTGGAGAAGATACCCGGCCCGACCGCTTTTCCCCGGCTCCACGACTATCAGGAGCGACTGGCGCGGAAAACGGTCGACCTGCTGACGAAGTACGACGCGCCGAGGGCCATGCTGTGTCTGCCCACAGGCGCCGGCAAGACGCGGGTCGCCGCCGAGGCGGTCATTCGCGTGATCCGGGAGCGCGGTCTCGGCGGTCGGCCCGTGCTCTGGATCGCCCAGAACTGGGAGCTCTGCGAACAGGCCGTCCAGAGCTGGTCCTTCGTCTGGGGCAAGGTCGGACCGGGCGAACAGCTCGTCATCAACCGTCTGTGGGCCTCCCATGAGGCGGCGCCCAGCAGGGACACGGCGCAACTCGTCGTGGCCACCGACGCGAAGCTCGCCGCGTGCCTGGACAAGGACGAATACTCCTGGCTGCGCGACCCGGCCCTGGTGATCGTCGACGAGGCGCACGTCTCCATCACCAAGGAGTACACCCAGATCCTCAGGTCGCTCGGGCTGACCGCCCGGGAGACCTCCCGCCCCCTGCTGGGGCTCACTGCCACACCGTTCCGGGGGAAGAACGAGGCCGAGACCAACCGGCTCGTGGAGCGCTACGGCGGCAACCGACTCGACATGGGCGTGTTCGAGAGCGACGACCCGTACGCGGAACTGCAGGAGTTGGGCGTCCTGGCCCAGGTCGACCACCGGCAGCTCACGGGCATGACCATCACCCTCTCCGAGGAGGATCTCCGGCAGGTGACCGCCTTCGACGGCGCCCGGCTTCCGTCCTCCGTGGAGGAGAAGCTCGGGCGGGACATCGAACGCAACGAGATGCTCATACGGGAGATCAAGGCACTGCCCGAAGACAGCCCGATCCTGCTGTTCGCGACCTCGGTCAACCATGCCAAGCTCATGGCCGCGCAGCTCAACGACATGAACATCAGCGCGGCGTCGATCGATTCCGCCACTCCCATGGCCGATCGGCGCAACCTGATCGAGAAGTTCCGGAGTCGGCAGATCCGGGTGATCGCCAACTACTCGGTGCTCGCCCAGGGCTTCGACGCGCCGGCCACCGAAGTGGTCATCGTGTCCCGCCCCACCTTCAGCCCCAACGTCTACCAGCAGATGATCGGACGCGGCCTGCGCGGTCCCAAGAACGGCGGCAAGGACACCTGCCTGATCCTCGACGTCGCTGACAACATCATTAACTATGACCGCAAATTAGCCTTCCGCGACTTCGAGCACCTCTGGGGTGAGAAATGAGCGAACCGTTCGCGCTCACAGAGGAACAGTGGGCCGTCGTGGATCTTCCGGCAGACGCCCTGACCCTGGTGACCGCGGAGGCGGGGGCGGGTAAGACGTACACCCTCGCGCGGCGCCTCGACAGGTTGGTCGGAGAGGCCGGCCTCGGCGCCGAAGAGATCCTCGTTCTCACCTTCTCCCGGGCCGCGGTCCGGGAGCTGCGGGAGCGCCTCTCCCTCCACGGGGACGCCGCGCGTCACGTACGGGCCCAGACCTTCGACTCATGGGCGCTCGACATGCTCAACCGCGTGGACGCCCGGGGCGAGTGGGTGGAACGCTCCTTCGAGGCGCGCATCGACGGCGCCCGGCAGGCGATCGACGACGAGCTCGTCGACGACTTGTACGAGCACAACCTCCGCCATGTCGTCATCGATGAGGTCCAGGACCTGGTCGGCGCCCGCCGGGAGCTGGTGGAGGCGCTGCTGGATCGGTTTGAGTGTGGCTTCACGATCGTGGGCGACCCGGCCCAGGCGATCTACGGTTTCACGGTCAAGGACCCGGCCGAGCGGAAGGGGGAAACCAACCGCTTCTTCGAATGGCTTCGAGGCACCTTCGGCGAGGACCTGACGGAGTTGCGGCTCACCCACAATTTCCGGGCCCGGACCGACGAAGCGCGCATCGCCCTCGGCTTCGGGCCGCGGCTGCGGGTTTTATCGGAGACCGGGCACAACGGTGGCGAGGTTCTCCTCAAGGAGCTGCGGGACGCTCTGGCGGGTGTCATGAGCTTCGGTGACTTCGACGGACTCGCCGCCGAGGCGCTCAACTCCCACCCCGGAACGACGGCGATCCTGTGCCGCACGAACGGTCAGGCGTTGCTGGTCGACGAACAGTTGCAGGCCATCGGCGTCCCCCACCGGTTGCAGCGGTCCGCGCGCGACCGGGCGGTTCCCGCGTGGCTGGGCATGTTGATGGCGCGGATCGACGCCTCGTCGCTGCCCCGCGAAAGGTTTGACGAGGTGCTGAACGGGCTGCCGGTTCCCGAAGGGGTCAACGCCGACCTGGCGTGGCGGCTGCTGAGGCGGACGGGATCGGGCCGGGGAACGGACCGTCGGCTGGATCTGGCCCGCGTGCGGTCCGCGCTGGCCGGGGGGCGTCTGCCGGACGAACTGACCGCCCAGCCGCCCGCGCGGGTGGTGGTCTCGTCCTTCCACCGGGCGAAGGGACTGGAATTCGACCGGGTGCTGATCGTCGATCCGGGATCGGGCGAAGGGCAGCGTGACTTCGATCCGGCCGAGGAAGCCAGATCTCTGTACGTGGCCATGACCAGACCCCGGGACGAGCTCTATCGAGTCCCCACGATCGAGACGCGGTTCGTGCGAACCGACCCGTCCACGAAGCGGTGGGGCCGCTACTTCTTCAAGCGGTGGCACCGCTTGGGGCTGGAAGTGGCGGCCGGCGATGTCACCACCAACCACCCCGGCGGCACCGTGGATTTCGCGGCCGACCCCGCCGAGTTGCAGGACTACCTGGCCACCTCGGTCCGGCCGGGCGACGAAGTCGAGCTGCGGCGCCTCCACCCCGACCCGATCGGACTCCGGGAGAGCCCGCCCTACCTGGTCATTCATGGGGATCGCCCGATCGCGACGGCGTCGGAGCGCTTCCGGGCCGATCTCCACACCTTTCTTAAGTTGGGGCCGAGTTATGAACCCCAACACTTCCCCGCCCTGATCTCCGGCGTCCGGGTGGACGCCGTCGAAACGGTCGCGGGGGACGTGGCCACCGGGCTGCGCGCGGGGCTCAACGACCATGGCGTCTGGCTCTCGCCCCGACTGGTTGGTCTGTCCACATTCATCTGGGACAAGGGGGAATCCGATGCCCAATCACAGTGAGCACTATGCCTTCCGCTCCGCGCTCGCCGAGCAGCTTCGGCTGGACGCGATTGGACCGGTCGGTGGGCCGGAGGAGATCCTCAAGGACTCGCCCGTCACCACGTACGCGGCGGGGGTTCTGTACCCGCGACGGCGTGACACGGTCGAGGTGGCCGACGAGATCGGCGAACGTGATGGGGACCTCGCACCCGAGACCCGGGTGAGGGAAGATCCGCCCGACACCGGCGTGTCGTTGGCGAACGACCAGGCACCGTCCTCCATGGGCCTGACTTTCGGCGTCGATCCGACGGTCTCCCCCACCATCACCGTGACCGCGACGGCCGCGATGTACGCGCCGTTCGACACCGCCGGTCGGCCGGTCCGGGCCCAACGCGCCGAACGTCGCACCACCGAGGAGCAAGATCTGCGGTGGCACCGGCGTTCTTTGGACCTCGCGCCGTATCACGTGGACGTGCTGTCACCCCGGCAGCACACCGTGGAGCTGGGTCCGGGACTTGAGCTCCGCGTGCGCGTACGCCCCGTGAAGGACCGCGCAGTCTCCGTCACGGTGGCGCTGCTCAACGTGACGGAAGTCGAGAAGTTCGACATCAGGGACGCTTCCTGCGTATTCCAGCCGGAGATCCGGGTCAGCGGCGCCGAGGGCACACTGCCCTTCGTGGAGCGCCGCGTGCCGGTGGGCGCCGACGAGTCGGAGATGCGGACGAACCGGCTGCTCTACCGGTACGCCCCCAACTTCGCCGTCGGCCACGGCTGCGCGGCCGACTGGGACTGGACCCCGCCCGCTCCGCGGGACGAGGCGCTGCTCAGAATGGAGCCGGCGGCCGTCGGCGAGATCCGGAGCGAGTTCGTCCCGGCCAAGGAGGTCCTGCTCACCGACTCCAACCCCGATATCGACAACTCGGCGCTTCGCATGATCGATCTCGCCAAGGGATCCGATGAGGAGATCCTTACCGCGCTCCGCGCCCTCGTAAGCGGTTACCGCGCCTGGATCGCCGAACGGGCCGAGGAGTCCCGTCTGCTCGGCGACGTCGACTTCGCCGAAGCGGCCAGGGAGCAGGTCCGGCAGTGCAACACCGCGTGCGCCCGAATGGACGCCGGCATTACCACGCTGCGCGACAACCCGATGGTCATGCGGGCCTTCCGGCTCGCCAACGAGGCCATGGCCAATCAGAGAGCCCAAACCGGGTGGATCAGGAACGGAAGAGCAGGCGCCCCCGACAACAGGGAAGGCCGATGGCGTCCCTTCCAGATCGCCTTCCTCCTGCTCTGTCTCAACGGCATCGACGATCCCGAACACGACGACAGGGGCATTGCCGACCTGCTCTGGTTCCCCACGGGCGGCGGAAAGACCGAGGCATACCTGGGCATCATCGCTTTCACGGTCTTTCTCCGCCGGCTGCGCAAGGGCGAGGAGGGAGGAGGGGTCACCGCGATCATGCGGTACACCCTTCGCCTACTGACCCTTCAGCAGTTCGAGCGGGCCGCCGCCCTGATCTGCGCCATGGAGATCATTAGGAGCGGGAACCCGCGCGAACTGGGCAAGGAGACCATCTCCATCGGCATGTGGGTCGGCGCGGCGGCCACTCCCAACAAGCTGAAGGACGCGGCCGCCAGCCTCGAAAAGCTCCGCAGCGGCAAGGAACTCCACAAGGAGGATCCGGTCCAGCTGAGGTTCTGTCCGTGGTGCGGCACGCCGATGGGGCCCGACGAGTACGTGGTGGACGTCGCCGCCTCGAACATGCGCATCTTCTGCGCCAACGGCGACTGCGCCTTCCACCACGAGCTCCCCGTCTACGTGGTGGACGAGAAGATCTACGCGGTCCGTCCCACCCTGATCATCGCGACGGTCGACAAATTCGCGCAGATCGCCTGGAAGCCGGAGGTCGCGGCGCTGTTCAACCGGGACCGGCCGGGCACCGCGCCGCCGGAGTTGATCGTCCAGGACGAACTCCATCTCATCTCGGGCCCGCTGGGCAGCCTCACCGGGCTCTACGAGACGGCGATCGACGAGGCCGCCGAGCGACCCAAGATCGTCGCATCAACGGCGACCATCCGCCGCGCGAAAGACCAGGTCAAACGCCTTTTCAACCGGGAGGTCGCCCAGTTCCCGCCCGCAGGCCTGGACGCCCGTGACTCCTGGTTCGCGGTAGAGACCCCGGCGAAGGACAAAGCGTCACGCCTGTACGTCGGCCTGCTCGCCCCCAACACCAGTCAGGCGACCCTCCTGGTTCGCGCGTACGGGGCACTGCTGCATCACGCGACCCATATCGAGGGCGAGGACAGCGTCCGCGACGCCTACTGGACTCTCGTCGGATACTTCAACAGCCTGCGCCTGCTGGCCGCAGCGGAACTGCAGGTGCTCGACGACGTCCAGGACCGGCTCAAGGTCCTGGCCGAACGGCACGGCATCACCGTACGTCCGCGAGACCACCTCACCGAGTTGACGAGTCGGGTGAAGTCGAGCGAGATCCCGAAGCGGCTCAAGGATCTCGAGCGCAGACATCCGGACCCCGAGGTGTTCGACGCGGTGCTGGCCACCAACATGATCTCCGTCGGTGTCGACGTCAGCCGGCTCGGTCTGATGGCGATCACGGGACAGCCGCAGACGACCGCCGAGTACATCCAGTCGAGCAGCCGGGTCGGCCGTGAGCATCCGGGTCTGGTCGTCATGCTCTACAACGCCAACCGCTCCCGTGACCGCTCCCATTACGAAAGCTTCGTCTCCTACCACTCCGCGCTCTACCGGCAGGTCGAGTCGACGAGCGTCACCCCGTTCTCACCCCGCGCCAGGGACCGGGCCCTGCACGCCGTACTGGTCGGCATGGCCCGACTGCTTCAACCAGAACTCCGCTTCAACCACGCGGCGGCGAGCGTACTCGCTCACGAGCACCGCATAGAGGAGTTGAAAGACCTCATCGTGGCGCGGGCGAGGGCCGCGCTGGAGAAGGACGGCACCGTCGACGAGGTCGAACTCGCCGGCGTTGAGAAGGACCTCGACGAGCTCATCGCCGACTGGATCACACTCGCCGACGAGAACGACAAGCTGGTCTATCAGGCCAAAGCCCGATTCAAGCGCAGCGAGAGGCGAAACCCCCACGAGGCGCTGCTGCGGTCATTCACCGACGACGACCTCGATTATGCCTGGGACACCCTCTGGAGCCTGCGCGACGTCGACGCCGAGTCCGACCTTTACCTGGAGCGATGAAATGGCACTTCGTGGCGGAAAAAACCAGCGGGCGGGTCGGACCGGTGAGGCGGAGACGACCAAAAAGCCCCTGGGCGCCGTTCGGCGCGCCCAGACGATCACGACCTACGGCGTGGGCTCAATGATCGCTATTGAGGATCAGTCATACATCGTGAGCGGGCTCGACAGCTGGCGCGTATGGCCCTCGGACGAGATCTTCGAACCCCGCCTCCAGAGATGGCTCGGTGTCGAGAGGTTCCAGCTCCCGCCGGCCGACGAGCCCTCTTCTGGAGACGGCATCCGGACGCGACGCTTTCCCGAGTGGTACTCGTGCGGCGACTGCGGCAGCCTCCGCGAGTTCCGGGATTTCGATTCCTCCACCGGTACGGCCAAATGCGACACCTGCGAAAAGACGCTGACCCCGTCGCGGTTCGTGATCGCCTGTGAGAATGGCCACCTGGACGACTTTCCCTACTTCGCGTGGCTGCACAAGAAGAACGCTGCCGGCTCCGCGGACACCTCCGGTGGTCACCGGCTCTCGTTGGAGAGCAGCGGTCAGACCGCATCGCTCAGGTCCATCGTCATCAAGTGCTCCTGCGGTGTGCGTCCCGCGTCGCTGGAGGGCGCTTTCGACAAAGGCGCGATGCCCGACCTGGGCATCAAGTGTCGGGCGAAACGGCCGTGGCTCGGCCGTGGCGCCGCGGAGACGTCCTGCGACGCCGCGCCCCGGACGCTCCAGCGAGGCGCATCGGCGGCCTGGTTCGGAATCACCCGGTCCGCGCTGGCCATTCCCCCGTGGTCGGAGACCCTTCAGCAACGGCTGAACCGCGCCTATCCGGCCCTGCGCCGACGAGTCGAGCGAGGAGATCGGGAAGAGGACCTGCTCGAGGACATCGAGGCCGATTCGACACTGACCGACAACGGACGCTTCACTCCGGAGGCGATCTTGGCGGCGGTCCGTCGGCGAATGGAGTTGCTGGACTCCGCACCACTGCCCGACCCCGACGAGACTCTGATCTTCGAATCGGCAAGCACGCTGCGCCGTGAGGAGTACGCCCAGCTCTACGACGGCACCGGCACCGTGTCCCGCGAAGAGAACTTCGAGTGCGTTCGGGCCGGAGACGACCTCATCCCGCTTCCTTTCGGGATCAAGCGTTCCATGCTGGTCAAGCGGCTGCGCGAAGTGCGGGCACTGGAGTCGTTCACGCGGGTCACCATGCCCGACCCGGTGGGTGGCGACACGCGCAGGGCGGCGATGGCCGGCACTCCACCGAAGTGGCTACCCGCGATCGAGGTCAGCGGCGAGGGTGTATTCCTGGCGGTGGACGAGGAGCGACTCCAGACATGGGAAAGACGGGAAGGCCCGAGGGACCGTGCCCGTCAGATAAGGCTCCGGCACACCGCGAATCTTCGCGAACGCGCCGAAAAGGCCCGCCCTTCGAAGCCGACCGGCGAAATCACCTCACCCGTCACTCCTCGATACGTGTTTCTGCACACGCTCGCGCACGTGTTGATAAACGAGTGGAGCCTGGACTGCGGCTATCCGGCGGCCGCGCTGCGCGAGCGGCTCTATGTGGACAAGGACATGGCGGGCATTCTCATCTACACCGCCACCAGCGACTCGGCCGGCTCCCTCGGGGGTGTGGTGGCCCAGGGTGAGCATCGCGCGCTCCATACCTCTCTCGAGGCGGCACTCGCCCGTACCGAGTGGTGTTCGCAGGACCCGCCTTGCATGGAAGCGGAGGCCGCCGGCATCGACAGTCTCAACCTGGCCGCCTGCTACGCCTGCGTGCTGCTGCCGGAGACGAGTTGCGAGACCAACAACGTCTTTCTCGACCGGGCGATGCTCATCGGAACACCGGACGACCCCCTGACCGGCTTCTTCAACGAAGCCCACTGATCCATACGAACGCGGGAGGTAAACGGTGCCACGCCTGGCCATCCACCAGGATTTCCTGCGAGACCTGATCCGGCTGGAACGCCCCGTCGCCCAGAAAGTTCTCGACACCCTCGGCAAGTTCGGACAGACGGCGCACGCCGGAGCACATCTGGAGAAACTTCAGGATATTCGTGACCCGAGATTCAAGAGCATCAGAATCGACCGACAGTACCGCGGAATCGTGCTGGTTCCGGATTCCGGCGACCTTTTGACGCTCCTGCACGTGGACACCCACGACGAGGCGTACGCCTGGGTGCGCAACCGTCGGGTCTCCGTGAACATGGCAACCGGGCACATGGAGATCCGCGATGACGCGATCATCGCGGAGACGATGGACGGCCTGACACGTACGCCCGAGACCACTGTGGACAAGCTCTTCGACCACGTCTCCGACGGGGAACTCACGCGACTTGGCATCGACGAGCAGATGCTGCGATTCGCCCGGATGCTCACTGACGTCGGGATGCTGGAGGCACTGGACGGCAAACTTCCCCAAACCCAGTTCGACGTGCTGTTCGGACTGGCGGCGGGGATGTCTCCCGAGGAGGTCTGGACCGACCTCGTGGGGTCGGTGGACGTGCCGGACATCGACCCCGGAGACGTGTCCGCCGCCACCGAGCGCACCCTTCACAAGGTCGCGCTGGTGGACGGCCCGGAAGAGCTGATGGAACTGTTCGCCAAGCCCTTCGACCGGTGGCGCGTCTACCTGCACCCGGTCCAGCGTGAGGTGGCCTTCCGATCCTACGCCGGGTCGATCCAGGTCACCGGCGGCCCGGGCACCGGCAAGACCGTGGTCGCCCTGCATCGGGCCCGCCACCTCGCGCGCCGGGGCGGCCGTGTGCTGCTGACCACCTTCACTGCCACACTCACCAGGTCGTTGTCGGAATGGCTGCGGCTGTTGGAGACGGACGAGGAGGTGCTCTCACGGATCGACGTGCTGACCGTCGACCAGGTGGCGCGCAAGTTGGTCAACGACCATGTCGGTTCTTTCGCCCTGCTGGGCAACGAGGAGGAGAAACAGATCTGGCGGCGGATCCGGCGGCGTCGGGACCTGGACCTACCGGAAAAGTTCCTCCAGGAGGAGTGGAGGCAGGTGGTTCTCGCCCAGGAGATCGGCACGCTGGATGACTACCTCAAAGCCCGTCGGGTTGGGCGCGGGCGGCGACTCGGTTCCCTGCAACGTACGAAGATCTGGCGGGCCGTCACCGAATTCGAACAGGAACTGGCCGAGCGCCGCTATCGCACGTTCGAAACGATCTGCAGGGAAGCGACGCGGGTGCTCGGCGGGCTCGCCACCTTCCCTTACGACCACGTGATCGTGGACGAGGCCCAGGATCTCCATCCGGTGCGGTGGCGGGTCCTGCGGGCGGCAGTCCCGGAAGGTCCCGACGATCTGTTTATCACCGCCGACACACACCAACGCATCTACGACAACCGGGTCTCCCTGGCCGCGGTCGGGATCCGGCTCGGCGGCAGGTCGACCACGCTGCGGATCAACTACCGCACCACCGGCGAGATTCTCACCTGGAGTTGCGCCATGTTGGCGGACGAAAAGATCGACGACCTCGACGGCAGGCGAACCGATCTGGCGGGTTGCCGCTCCGAGATGCGGGGCAGCGAGCCCGAGATGTTCGGGGCGGCGACCCGCCACGCCGAACTTGCCCGGCTCGTCGAAACGGTCAACGGATGGATCGATGCCGGGGTCCGCCCCGAGGAGATCGGCGTGGCCGCCCGGTCGGAAACCCTCGGGCAGTCGGCGGCGGAGGCCCTGGCGCTGGCGGGAATCGGAGCTCTGTTCCTGTCCCGCGACCGGGACGGCACGACCGACCACGTCTCGGTCACCACGATGCACCGCATGAAGGGGCTGGAGTTCCGCTGCGTCGCGGTGATCGGCGTGAGCGCAGGTCAAATCCCCGCCGACAACGCCGTCACCCCGTTGACGGAGGACGCCACCACGCACCGGAACGACCTCCAGCGCGAACGGTGTCTGCTCTTCGTCGCCGGCACCCGGGCCCGCGAGCGTCTGCACATCTCTTGGCACGGAGAGCCGAGCCCGTTCCTCAAGTTATCCAGTGGCCGATGATGGCCGCGACCTCCTGATCCGAGATCGCGGCCAACCCGATCTGTCCGGGTTGGCCGCCATGGACCGAGAACAGGCCGGTCCCCGTGCGCAGTGTTTCGGCTCCGGCGCGGTCGATGACCGCAATGCTCTCTTCGACGGATGTCAACGGAAGGGCGAGCCGCGCGGGGAAGTAGCCCTTCACCCGGGAAACGTCGGCGTGCTCCGATGGTCTCCCCATGCGGGCCACGACGTGGAAGCCGACCGCCCGCCCTTCCATGGTCAGTTCGACGACCGAGTCGGGGGACACGTCGTCGATTTCGTCGATGACGACGACCACGTCGGGGTGTGCCAGGTCGGAGTCTCCGAGCGCGCCGGCGGGAACCGGCCCACCCGTCTCCCGCACCCTGTCGTTGAGCTGCGCGGTCGTTCGGCACCCGTGGGCCCTCAGGTCGTCGTAGCGGCAGGCGACCTCGGCGACCGCCCAGGTGAGCGGGTCTCCATCGGCCTGCCTGACCACATGAGGAAGGGTGGCGAACGGACTTCCGGGGGCGGCGAACACCAGCCGCAGGTCATGGGGCGAATGGCGCATCGCGAATGACGCGACAATGACACGGAGCGGGTCGACCTGGCCGCCCCTGCCACCGATGAGCAGATGCGGTGTGTCCGCCGGCTCAAAAAAGACAGCCGTACCATCTGCGGCGCGGCCCAGTCCGGCCAACTGTGCGTGCGCATCGGGAGCCTCGCGCAGGATGTCACCGAGGCCGAGCGCGTCGGGGACCCGGTGCGGCACCTCGACACCGATCGCGGGCACGCCCGGCAGCGGGGATGTCGACCGCCGCATCGGCAGGGCCCGGAGGCCATCCTGGCCCGTCACCCGGACGAACTCTCCAACCAGGGCCATGACCGCGTTCTCGTGGACGTTGGGGCCCAGCCTGACCTCGAATCGGGTGAGCTGGGGAGTACGGACGTAGTCGGCCACCCTGGCGTCGATCCGGGACCGTCGCAGCACCTGGTCGATCGCTCTGGCCATTGCTTCGTCGACGTCGGAGTGCAGTCGCTCGGACGCACCGGACCGCAGAAGCCGATCATCGGGGAGCAGAACCGTCGCCTTGGCGGGCCCCGGGTCGGTCTGGTGGATCGCCCGGAGCCGGGTCGTCACTTCATCGGCCGACTGCGGCCGATCCTCCGGTTTCTTGGCCAAGAGGTCGAGGATCAGCTCTTCCAGCAACGAGGGAACGTCCCCACGGAAGTCTCCCGGACGCGGAGGCTGCTTCGTCGCGTGCTTGTACAGCACTTCCATCGCGCCCCCTTCGAAGGGGCGGTCGCCCGTCGTCATCTCGTATAACACACAGCCGAGCGAGTACAGGTCGCTCCGCTCGTCGGGTCTGCCCTCGTTCTGTTCGGGGGCCGTGTAGGCCGGAGTGCCGATCGGGGCGGTCGCCCCGCCCGCATCGAGGACTTTGGCGATGCCGAAGTCAAGGAGCTTCGGCCGGTCTCCGGGGAGAAGCATGATGTTGGCGGGCTTGATGTCGCGGTGGATGACCTTCTTCGCGTGGGCGGCCGCGAGGGCGTCGGCCAGCCCGATCCCGATGCGGATGATCCGGTCGAAGGGGAGACCATTCCTCGCGTCGTCCATGACTGCCCTCAGATCCCGGCCGTCCAGCATCTCCATGACGAAGAAGAGCCGTCCTTCGTCGTCGTTGGCGTCGTGGACGACGACAACCCCCGGGTGCTGAATCTGACCGCAGAGTTGGGCCTCGGCACGGAACCTCGCCGCGCGGCGGGTGTCGACACTCGAGTGCTCGGGGAAAACCTTCACCGCCACATCTCGGTTGAGCCGCGTGTCGATGCCGTGCCACACCTCGCCCATGGCCCCGGCACCCAGCTTCCTGTCCAGACGGTAGCGACCGACCAATGTGACACCGCCGAGCACGTCAGCCCTCCCTCGTCGTGACCGTGTCATCGTCCCGCTTGATGATCGAATATCACCGGACGGTCCGGACCCACGTCTATCGGTCACGTTACAATGAAGGGCAAGAAAGCGATTCTTCCGAGATCAACCAATCGTTCGGATATCGTCGACGATCATGGTGGCCACCGGACCCGTTCCTCGCGACGCAGGGGTGTCACGCCGGATGCGCTCACAGCGCGAATTCGACACCGGCATTGAAGTCGAGTTGCGCAAACTTCTGTGGGCACGCGGCCTTCGCTATCGGATTCACGCGCAGGTCATCCCGGGCACCCGCCGGAAGGTCGATCTCGTCTTTCCGGGGGCCAAGGTCGCCGTCTTCGTCGACGGCTGCTTCTGGCACGGATGCCCCCGGCACTACACGGCCCCGGCGAACAACAACGATTGGTGGCTCAAGAAGATCCGGACCAACCGGACGCGGGACATCAACAGCTTCCGAAGGCTCCGGTCCATCGACTGGAGAGTCATTCGGGTGTGGGGCCATCAGGATCTCGAAGCGGCCGCAGACAAGATCGAAGCGATCGTCCGCGCCCGCCGGGCCACCACCCAATGATCCTCAGCCGGCGGGCCGAGTTCCGTTCGATTCGAGAATGAGCGGGTCGTCGAGGACGCGGTCGACCACCGTCCCGGCCGCGCCCCGCGAGGCCGCCTCGAAGCCCAGCTCCGAGGCCATGATCTTGCACCGCCCGCCGGCCACGACCCGTCGTTCGAGTTCGGCCTGGGCCGGGGGGATGAGCCGTTCGGCCAGGCGGGCGAAGTAGCCGCCGACCACGATCGCGCGCGGGTTGAAGAGGTTCACCAGGATCGAGCCGCCCAGGCCCAGCCAGCGGCCCACCTCGGCGAGCGCGTCGAGGGTGCGGGCGTCGCCGGCCGCGGCGGCCGAGGCGATCGAGTTCACCCGCGCGTCCGGGCCGGGCGAGGTCGCTCCGGCGGGGCCGAGTGCCGCCAGTCCGACCTTCGTCTCCCAGCATCCGGTACGGCCGCAGCCGCACCTCGCGCCTCCCGGGTCAACGAGCAGGTGGCCCGTCTCCCCGGAGAAGCCGTCGGCGCCGCGCAGTAATCGGCCGTCGACGATGATGCCGCCGCCCACCCCGACCTCGCCCGTCAGGTAGACCATGTCGGGGGTGCCGGCGGCCACGCCGCACGCGTATTCGGCCAGGGCGGCCAGGTTCGCGTCGTTGCCGACCCCCACGGTCACGCCCAGTTCGGCGCGGAGCAGGTCGGCCAGGGGCACCTGCCGCCAGCCCAGGTTCGGGGCAAAGGTCACCACGCCGTCGGAGACCAGCCCCGGCACGGCCACCACGACGCCGGCCAGGGAGCCCATCTCGCCCGCCGCCCGGCGGGCCACGCGGACCAGTTCGGTCAGGCACGCCGAGAGGCCGGCGCCGGCCGCGTCGAAGCCCTCGCGGCAGGAGAACAGGACGCGGCCGCCCAGGTCGGAGCCGTGGGCGGCCACATAGTCGACGTTGATCTCCAGGCCTAGGGCCCCCACGTGGGAGCCGTCGAGGGCCACGTCACGCCGTGGCCGCCCGATGGCTCCCGCAGAGGAGGTGCCCGCCTCCCGCACCAGGCCGAGCGACATGAGCTCGGTCATCAGGGAGGAGACGGTGGCCCGGTGCAGACCGGTCGCCTCCGCCACGTCCGCGCGGGAGCAGGTCCCGTGGTCACGCAGGTGCCGGAGCACACGGGACAGGTTGTCCCTGCGCAGGGTGGCGCGGCCGGTCGTCACGCTAGTCCTGGGCCCTCCCGCCGGTCAGCCGGCTGATCATCAGGGCGATCAGGATGATGCCGCCGTACACGAGCTGCTTCCACTCGCCGGGCACACCCTGGAGCGTCAAAATGTTCTCGACCAGGCCGATGACCAGGACACCGGTGAGGGCGCCGAGGATGGTGCCCTTGCCGCCGTCCATGCTGACGCCGCCGATGACGGCCGCGGCGAAGACCATGAAGATCCAGCCGACGCCCTGGTTGGCGCTGATGCTGCCGAGGCGGCCGGTCTCCAGGATCCCGGCCAGCGCCGCGAGGGCGCCGCCGACGACGAAGACCGCCAGCACGACCCGCTCCACGCGGATGCCCGCCGCCCTGGCCGCGTCGGCGTTGCCGCCGATGGCGTAGAGGGAGCGGCCGGAGCGGAAGTAGCCGAGGGCGGCCATGCCGACGGCGAACAGGACGCCGGTGATCCAGATGGCGGCGGGCAGGCCGAACCAGACCGCGCTGCCGAGGTACATGAACGACTCGGGCAGGGCGAAGAGGCTCTTGCCGCCGGTCAGGCCGAGGTGCAGGCCGTGCACGACGATCAGCATGGCGAGCGTCACGACGAACGCCGAGAGCTGGAAGCGCAGGATGAGGAAGCCGTTGAAGGCTCCGATCAGGGCGCCGACGACCAGGCACAGCGGCACGGCCAGGCCCGGGGGCAGACCGAGGCCGAACCCGCCGTCACCGGTCGCGATGACGAGCATGACCGCCACGGCGGGGGCCATGCCGACGATCGACTCCAGCGACAGGTCGAACTTGCCGGCGATCAGGATGAGCGCCTCGGCCAGCACGACCAGGGCCAGCGCCGACTGCTGCTGAAGCACGTTCGTCAGGTTGCCGGGGGTGAGGAACACCGGGTCGATGAACGACCCGACGATCAGCAGCACCACGATGACCGGCACCAGCGTCAGGTCGCGGAACCGGCTCAGCCGGAAGCCCGGCCGGGCGGCGAGCGCCGGAGCGGGGCCGGAGCCGTTCGCCGACGCCGCCGGGGTCTTCGGCAGTGTCGGGGCGCGGCGCCCCTGCCGATCACTCATGACTGACACCCTCCATAGCGGCCACGAGGTCGTTGTCCGACCATCCGCGTGGCACGTCCTTGATCACCCGGCCGTGGAACATCACCAGGACCCGGTCACAGATTCGCAGGTCGTCGAGTTCGTCGCTGACCAGCACGGCTCCCGCCCCCCGCTGCGCGGCGTCCTCGACCGAGCCGAGCAGCGACTGCTTGGCCTTGACGTCGACGCCGGCGGTGGGGTTGATGACGACCAGCGCGGCCGGGTCGTCGACCAGGGCGCGGGCCATCACGACCTTCTGGGCGTTGCCGCCCGACAGGTCGCCGACCGGCTGGTCGGGACCCTCGGTCTTGATGTCGAGCTCCTGGATCATGGTCCGGGCGCGGGCCCGGCGTCTCTCGGGCGAGATCATCCCGAAGCGGCCGAGCTTCCCGGCGATCGGCATGGTCGCGTTCTCGCCGACCGACAGCAGGGGCACGAAGCCCTCGTGGTGGCGGTCCTGCGGGACGAAGCCGACGCCGGCGGCCAGCGCCGACGGGACGTCGCCCGGCTTGGGCCGCTTCCCGTTGATCGTGATGACGCCGCTGTCGGCGCGGCGCAGCCCGACGATGCTCTCGGCCAGGCCGACCTTGCCGCTGCTGCCCGATCCGGCGAGGCCCACGATCTCGCCGGCCTTCACGGTCAGGTCGATGTCGTGGTAGCGGCCCGCGGAGTTGAGGCCGCGCACCTCCAGCACGACCTTGGCCTTCGCGTCGATCGTCCGGGCCTTGGCCTCGTAGGTGACGGCGTGCTCGCCGGTCATCGCGGCCACCAGCGCGTCGTGCGGGAGGTCCGCGACGGTGCTGGTGACGATGTGGCGGGCGTCGCGGAAGACGGTGACGCTCTGGCAGACCTCGTACACCTCTTCGAGGTGGTGCGAGATGAACATCATCGTGACGCCCTGCTCCCGCAGGTCGCGCATGCGGTCGAAGAGGCGTCCGATGGCCGGGCCGTCGAGCTGGGCGGTCGGCTCGTCGAGGATGATGAACCGCGCGCCGAAGGAGAGAGCGCGGGCGATCTCGACCAGCTGCCGCTGCTCGACGCCCAAGTCGCCGGCGAGCCCCGAGGGGTCGACGTCGACGTGGTACTGGTCGAGGAGGGCGGCCGCGCGGGCGCGCATGGCGCGCCAGTTGATGACCTTGCCCTCGGTCTGGCGGTTGATGAAGAGGTTCTCGGCCACGGTCAGCGCGGGGATGATCGTGGACTTCTGGTAGACGCAGGCCACGCGGGCCTTCCACGCGTCGCGGTCGGCGAGCGGCGGGGCCGCCTCGCCCGCGAACCGGACCTCGCCGGCGTCGGGGCGCTGCAGGCCGGTCAGGATCGACACGAGGGTCGACTTGCCGGCGCCGTTGCGCCCGATCAGGGCGTGCGTCTCGCCCTGCTTGATGGTGAGGCCCGCGTCGTTGAGTGCGACGGTGGGGCCGAAGCGCTTGGTGATCCCGCGCGCTTCGACCGCCGCCGCGTTCGATGAGGTGCTCATCTAGCTGACCTGGTTGCCCCAGAGGTTGGGGTCATCCACGTTCTCCGCGGTGACCAGCGGCGCGGGCAGCTGGTCCTCCAGGCCGTTGGGGAGCTGGATGATGTTGCTGTCGTGGTCGGTCGGGCCGGGCTGGAAGGTCTTGCCCTCCAGAGCGGCCTTCGCGTAGAAGACGGCGTACTTGGCGTAGAGGTCGGCCGGCTGCGAGACGGTCGCGTCGATCTCGCCCGCGCGGATGGCCTCGAACTCGGCCGGGATGCCGTCGTTGGACACGACGAAGATGTGCTTGGGGTCGTCCGGCTTGACCAGCAGGCCCTTGGCCTTCAGGACCTGGAGGGTCGGGGCCAGGTGCACACCGCCGGCGTGCATGTAGATGCCCTTGATGTCGGGGTTCTGCTCCAGGCGGGTCTGCAGCATGGACGCGGCCTTGCTGCCCTCCCACTCCGTCGGCTCCTCGAAGACGGTGATCCCGGGGAACTTCTCCTTCATGCAGTCGCGGAAGGCCTCGGCGCGGTCACGGCCGTTGATGGAGGCCAGGGCGCCCATGAGCTGCACGACCTTGCCCTTGCCGCCGAGCTTCTCGCCGAGGAACTCGCAGGCCTTGGTGCCGTAGGCGCGGTTGTCGGCGCGCACGACCATGTAGACGTTGCCCTTGTCGGGGCGGGTGTCCACCGTGACGACCGGGATCTTCTTGCCCGCGAGCGAGTCGAGCGTCGAGGCGATGGCGCCGGTGTCCTGCGGGGCCATGATGATCGCCTTGGCGCCCTGGCTGACCAGCGCCTGGGTGTTGGCGACCAGCTTGGCGACGTCGTTCTGCGAGTTGGTCGGCGGCATCAGCTCGACGCCGTCCTTGCTGGCGATCTCGGGCACGTACTTGTTGTACGAGTTCCAGAAGTCGGAGTCGGCGCGCGGGAAGTCCACGCCGACCTTGCCACCGCCGGCGGCGGCCGCGGGGGCCGACTCACCGGGGGCGGCGCTCGCTGCGGAGTCGGGGGTGTCGGACGACCCGCAGGCCGCCAGGCCCAGGGCGAGCACGGCGGCACTGGCGGCGACGGACAGAAGTTTCATGCCGATCGGCCTTTCAGGACGGGGGGGTGAGTGACGGCGGAGGTTCTGCGCGCCTCCGCCGCCGGGGAGCTCTGGGCCACTGCGCTGGTCCAGTACTGACCCCATGGATAGGTGAACGCGGCGAGCGACGCGGGTCGCATCGCCGAGCTGAATCCGGCTGCTTCGGGCGCCACGTAGCCGCCGTCCCGGATGACCACCGGATCGACGAAGTGCTCGTGCAGGTGGTCGATGTACTCGATCACCCGGCCCTCCTTCGACCCGCTGACGGAGACGAAGTCGAACATGGCCAGATGCTGGACCAGCTCGCACAGCCCGACCCCGCCCGCGTGCGGGCAGACGGGGACGCCGAACTTGGCGGCCAGCAGCAGGATGGCGATGTTCTCGTTGACGCCCCCGACGCGCGCCGCGTCGAGCTGCAGGTAGGAGATGGCCTCCGACTGGAGGAGCTGCTTGAACACGATCCGGTTCTGCACGTGCTCCCCGGTGGCGACCGGGACGGGCGCGACCGCGCGCGCGATCGCGGCGTGGCCGAGGACGTCGTCCGGGCTGGTGGGTTCCTCCACCCACCAGGGGCCGAACTCGGCCAGTGCCTGCACCCAGCGGATCGCGTCGGAGACATCCCATCTCTGGTTGGCGTCGATCGCGATCGGGTAACCGTCGCCACAGACCTCGCGGGCGATCCGCATGCGGCGGATGTCGTCGTCGAGGTCGGCGCCGACCTTCAGCTTGATCTGCGAGAAGCCCTCGTCGAGGGCCTCCTTGCAGAGGCGCCGAAGCTTGTCGTCGTCGTAGCCGAGCCAGCCCGGCGACGTCGTGTACGCGGGATAGCCGTGCTCCCGCAGGGCCGCGATGCGGCCGGCCCGGCCCGGCTCGGCGGCGCGGAGGATCTCCAGCGCCTCGGCGGGGGTCAGGGCGTCGGTGATGTAGCGGAAGTCGACGAGGGAGACGATCTCCTCGGGGCTCATCTCTGCGAGCAGCAGCCAGAGCGGCTTGCCCTCGCGGCGGGCCCGCAGGTCCCACAGGGCGTTCATGACGGCGGAGATCGCCATGTGCATGACGCCCTTCTCCGGCCCCAGCCAGCGCAACTGCGAGTCGCCGATGAGGTCCTGGTAGACGGCGCCCAGGTCGGAGCAGTCACGGTCGACGATGTGACCTTCGAGCGCCCTGATGGCGGCGGTCTGCACGTCGTTGCCGCGTCCGATCGTGAACGCGAATCCGTGTCCCTTCTCGTCCTCGTCGGTCCGCAGCACCACGTACGCCGCCGAGTAGTCGGGGTCGGGGTTCATCGCGTCGGAACCGTCGAGCTCCGCCGAGGTCGGGAACCGGATGTCATGCGTCTCCAGGGAGATGACCCTCATGCGAGCTCCAGACACATCCGATTAATGTTAGAGACCGGCGCTACCGCCGGGCGGTCGTCTTCGAAAGCCTTTCGAGATAAAGATCCGATTAATTTGCGGACACGACACGTCGCGGCGTCGTGGACCGATCCCAGGTGGGATCAGAATTCCGCAGGTCGCCGCCGGGCGGAAGGCCCCGCGGCCATCTTCTCGGTTACTCTCCAGACATCCGATGTTTGGTTCTCAAGAAGAATGCCCCGCGTGTTACAGGCGTGTCAATAGCCGCAACCGGAAAGAGATCCGATGATTCCGAAGGGCCGCGACCGACCTGGTGGTCCGTCGCGGCCCTCGGGCTGACCTGCCTAGACGCCGTAGACGTCGAACTCCCAGAGCGAATAGCCCCATGCGGTGGCTCGCTGGGTGCCGTAGATCCGGACGTATCGCCCAGACGCGGTGACCGCGAGGTCGTCGACGCCGCCGTCGCCGGCCGTCTGGGTGTTCACGACCGTCCAGGAGCTGTTGTCATTGGAGGTCTCCACCCGGTACTGCCGGCCGTGGGCCGCCTCCCACTGGAGCCGGACCCGCGAGATCGACCGGGTCTGGCCCAGGTCGACGGTGATCCACTGCGGGTCGGCGTAGAGGCTGGACCAGCGGGTGGTGGCGTTGCCGTCGACCGCGTTGGCCGCGACGTTCGCCCCGGCCTCCGTGCTCGACACCGTCACCGGTCTGCTCCGTGACAGCAACTGGGCGGTCCCGCCGGCCGGGGTGCCGTACACGTTGAGGTCCCAGAGCGAGTAGCCGTACTGCGTCAGCGCGCGCTGGGTTCCATATATACGGACATACCGCCCCGTGCCACTGACGGAGAGATCGTCCACTCCCCCGTCCGAGGCGGTCTGGTTCGACAGGACCGTCCAGGTGCTGTTGTTCGGGGAGATCTCCACCCGGTACTGGCGGCCGTAGGCCGCCTCCCAGTTCAGCCTGACCCGGTTGACGTCGTAGGACGCCCCCAGGTCCACCGTGATCCACTGCGGGTCGGCGTACAGGCTGGACCAGCGGGTGGCGCCGTTGCCGTCGACCGCGTTGGCCGCGACGTTCGCCCCGGCCTCCGTGCTCGACACCGTGACCGGCTTGCCCTGGGCGAGGTCGCCGCCTCCCCCGCCGACCGGCGTCGAGACGCCGGGGCCGGTGAAGGTGTAGCTGTCGACGTCGAACACGGCCGTGCCGGCCGCTCCCGAGAAGGTCAGGTACAGGTCGTGCGTGCCGGCCGGGGCGCTCACGGGAGCGGTCAGCTCCACGTAGTCGTCCCAGCCGCCGGTGTTCGTCACGTTGACGCTGGCCACGACGGGGCCGGTCGGGGAGTCGTACCGGAAGGAGAGCACTCCCCCGGCGTTGGCGGTGGAGACGCGGGCCTTGACCCCGGTGATCCCCTGGAGGTTCACCGCGTGGTGGCGGACCCACTCGCCGTTCTGGATGTCGCCGAGCCGCTTGCCGCCCTCGGCCTGGGCCTGGTCGACGACGCGCGGCCCGTTGAGGGTGACGTAGTGCTCGGCCTGCCACTGCTTGGGCCACAGGGTGATCTCCCGCTCGCCCGTCAGCGGCACCGTGCCGGTGGCGCCGCGGTCGGTGTAGGAGGCCCTGATCACCCAGAACAGCACCGAGTCGGGACCGGCGTGCACCGGGCCGACGTCGAAGGAGGCGCCGCAGCCGGTGCCCTCACCCTCCTCGTGGGCGTGTTCCTGGTGCCCGAGCGCGGCCCGCACGACCACGTTGGCGCACGGGATCGTGCCGTCCTGCGCGTCGGTGGCCGACGCGGATGCCGTCAGGCGCTCGTCCCACGAGAACAGGCCGCCGTTGGGCAGCCCGCCGACGTTGACCACCGGCCGGTTGTTGCCCACCACGACCGGGATCAGGGTGGTCCCCGTCATGGTGCCGTCGTTGACGGTGAGCCTTGCTCTCTTGTCGCCGTTGGTCGTGTACGTGTACGACGGGTTCGCCGCCGTCGAGTCGGTGGTGCCGTTGCCGTCGAAGTCCCACGCGTAGGTGAGCGGGTTGCCGTCGGGGTCGTTGCTGCCCGCGCTGGAGAACTGCACGGTCAGCGGGGTGAGCCCGTTGTCCACGCTGGCCGTGGCCACCGCGACCGGCGACCGGCCGCCCTGCACGTAGTTGATCTTCACCAGGGCCGCGTCGGCCGCCCCGGAGAAGTACCCGCTGCCGTATTCGAGCAGGTAGAGCGACCCGTCGGGGCCGAACTCCATGTCGATCGGGTGGACGAACGGCATCCCGGCGAGGACAGGTTCGATGATCGTCGGGTTGCCGGTCGCGGGGTTCCCGTTGCTGAACTGGACCTCCTTGATCCAGTTACGGCAGTACTCCGTGATGATCAGCTTGTTGTCGTAGTACTGCGGCCACTTCACCGCGCTGTTGAGGTTCGGGTTGTAGTGGTAGACCTCGGCGTGGTTCGGCGAGCCGCAGCCGCCGGGCTGGTCGAGGGCCGGCCACTCCTTGCTGCCGCCGTGCTGCTCCCACACCAGCGCGCCCCGCGTGGGCGGGAGCTGCTGGAGACCGGTGTTGCGCGGCGAGTTGTTGACCGGGCCGGTGCTGCCGCCGCAGGGGAACCAGCCCCGGGGCGCGTTGGCCGCGAAGTCCCAGTCGTTGTAGGCCACGTTCGGGCCGCCGCAGTAGGGCCAGCCGTAGTTGCCCGCGCTGGTGGCGCGGTTCCACTCGTCGTAGGCAGCCGGTCCGCGGTTGGCGATGGTCGCGCCGGCGTCCGGCCCGACCTCACCCCAATAAAGGGTGTTGCCGCCCTGCTTGTCGACCCAGATCCGGTACGGGTTGCGCGTCCCCATGACGTAGATCTCGGGCCGGGTCTGCGCCGTGCCCGGCGGGAACAGGTTGCCGGCGGGGATCGTGTAGGTGCCGTCGGCCTCCGGGTGGATGCGGTTGATCTTGCCCCGGAGGTCGTTGGTGTTGCCCGACGTGCGCTGCGCGTCGTACTGCTGGTTGCGGCCGGTGCGCTCGTCGATGGGTGCCATCCCCGCCGAGTCACCGCCCGAGTTGGTGTTGTCGCCGACGGCGAAGTAGAGGTTGCCGTTGCCGTCCCAGGTCATCGACCCGGCGGAGTGACAGCACAGGTCACGCTCGGTCGGCCATTCGATGATCATGTCTTCGGTGGCGGCCGGGATCGTGTTCGTCGACGGGTTGAAGGTGAACCGGGAGATCCGGTTCACCAGCGGGGTCACCTTGGGCGAGTAGAAGAGGTAGACCCAGCGGTTGGTCGCGAAGCCCGGGTCGAGGGTGATGCCGATCAGGCCGTCCTCGAAGCGGGCGTCGAGCTGGAGGGTGAGGGCGACCGTCGTCGCCTGGGTGGCCGGGTTGTACAGGCGGACCTGGCCGCCGCCCGCGCTGGTGCCGCGGTTGATGTACAGCACCTTGCCGTCGGGCAGCACGGACAGTTCGATGGGCTCGCCCATCGACAGGCCGCTGTCGAGCCGGACCTTCTCGAAACCACTTGTGGGTGGCGGCGCCGCGTGTGCGGGTGCGGCGGGCACCAGTGCGACGACGATCAGGGCCAACACGCCCAGGATCGCGCGCAGGCGCGGGATACCTGACATGGGGTCTCCAGTGCAGGAGGGAAAGGGGGACGAGACGACGGCCCGTGGTCACCGAGAGCCGCCGATAGAGAACGCACCGATGACCACCCGCCACAAGCGGTCACCGGCGCGCTTACTGCCCCGGCGTGAGACGCGGGCGGCCGAAGGGCGACCGTGGCTCACGCTCTGGAATCACACAGGAACTAGATCAAACTGCTCCCATGGTCCGATCGCGGGCCGGTTGGTGACGAGGTTCTGCGCCCCGCCGCCCTCCGCGCACACGTATTGGCTGTTCACCGTGGCCCGCAGGCTGATCGAGCCGTCGCCGTTGGTCACCACCGTGAAGGTCTCCCACGACCCGGCCGAGGGCCGGTCCGCCAAGAGCGGCACGTTGCCGCCGCCCTGGTTGGTCACATAGAGGTTGTTGGCCACCGAGCGCAGCGCGATGTTGCCGCCGCCCAGGTCGACCCGGACGAACTGCTCGGTCGCCCCCGCCGTCGTCTTGTCGGCGATGAGCGGGGTGGTCGCGTTGGCGGCCGACACGAACAGGTTGTTGGCCCGCGACCGCAGCGTGTAGGTGTTCGCCGGGGTCGAGCCCGTGATCACCCGGACCGCGTCGATCATGCCGACCGACGTGGTCTTGTTGACCACCCGGAGCGTGTGCTGGCCGCTGGACAGGCCGGTCTTGCCGTAGACGACCTGCTGCGCCTGCCGGGCGCCGCTCTGGTAGAGGTTCACGTTCTGCTGGAAGACGTTGTCGATGTAGACGTCGACGTTGCCCATGTCGGAGAACCGTTCCGAGAGGATCTCGATGCCGGTGCCGGTGAACGTGTAGGTCGCGGCGGCGTTGACGGTGGTGCTGTGGTGCGTGTCGTCGTTGTAGTCGCCGTAGCCCCGGCCGGTGGTCAGGTGCCAGTTCGAGTCGTAGGTCAGCTCGGTGTTGTTGATCAGACCGGGGGTGCCGCCGCCGTTGATGCCGAGGGTGGAGGCGGTGCCGCTCAGCGACTTGGCCGCCTGGTTGGCGGTGCCGGTGAGCTGGGTCTGGCTGTAGGCCGACAGCAGCTTGCCGGTGCGCTCCACCACGTAGACCGCGTTGGCGGCGGTCGCGAAGCTGATCTCGCCGGCCGAGCTGGTGGTGATGATCGCGTTGTCGGAGGTGCGGCGCACGCGGACCTGCTGGGTGCCCCACGGGTTCACCACGGTGGCCTGCTTGCCGTGGAGGGACTTGATGCCGACGTACTTGGTCTCGTTGCCCTCCCGCTCGGAGGACACGATGAAGCCGTCCTTGGCCAGCAGCGAGAACTTCCCGATGAACGAGGAGCTGCTCGGCGCGGCCGGGAAGACCCGGATCTTGTCGTTGTACGACTGCATCAGCGACTCGTTCATCGCCGACAGGTGCACGCCGTGGTACTCGAACACGCCGTTGGTGTTGCTGGTGAAGCTGTTCGGGTAGTTCTGGTAGCGCTGCGCCATGGTCTTCATGCCCTGGAAGGCCTGGTCGCCCAGCCCGAGGCGGGCGGCCTGGACCGCGTCGTTGGCCCACACGTTGCCGTAGGGGTGCGGACGCACGTTCCAGGTGTTCAGCGCCGTCGAGTAGTCGGGGAAGCCGATGCCGGTCAGGTTGTACGGCCAGATCATCTCCGCCGAGACGTTCTCGTTGTTGCGGGTCTGCGAGATCGGCGGCTGGTGCGGCTGGTAGGCGTTGTTGACCACCGAGTAGGGCACCAGGTTGTTCAGGATGTTCTGCAGCTCGGTGCGCAGCGTCGCGTCGACGCCGAGCTGCTGCGCCACCTGGATGGTCACGGGGAACAGGCTGCGGATCGCGGTCAGGTCGGTAAGGGCGTTCCGCACGTTCCAGTACGTCTCATGGGCGTTGGAGTTGGCGATGTAGTACTGGCCGGTCGAGGCGTCGCGCGACACGAAGCTCCGGTAGAACTTCGCCGCCTCGCGCATGAACGGGTAGGCCGTGTTCGCCAGGTAGGTCGCGTCGTTGGTGTACCGGTAGCGCAGGTACATGTTGTACGCGGCCTCGGCGGCGGTCGACATCGTGTTCTTGGTGAAGTCGGAGTTGATGGTGCCGCGCGCGTTGCCGTCCCAGCCGTAGGTCTCGGGCAGCCAGATCCCGTCGATGCCGTATCTGGTCTGGGTGTACGACTTCAGCGCGTTGTAGTTCCTCGAATGGAGATTGTTGAACACGTCCATCAGGTCGACGTGGTTCGAGGCGTAGAACGAGTAGTAGACGTGGCGCATGTTCCAGTACCAATAGGCATTGGACCACTTCGACTGGTCTCCGGTGGCACGGAAGACCCCGTTGATGAAGTGGAACGGGTAGTTGCCGTACCCGCCCGCCGCGATGATGTACGTGCTCAGGTAGTAGAAGTTCTCCAGATAGTCGTTGTCGGCGGTGCCGCCGTACTGGACGAACGACTTACCCCAGAAGTTGTGCCACCAGTTCTTGAAGTTGGTGAGCGTGGTGCCGATTCCGGCCGACTTCACATTGGTGAGCTGGTTGCGCGCCTGCTGCACCGAGTTCGCCGAGGGAGCGTTCTTCCGCGAGGCCGCGGTGAACCAGATCGTGTAGTCGCTGTCGGCGGTGATGCTCAGCCGGACGGTCCGCCCGTTGACGGTCGAGGTGGAGTAGGCGGCGCCCTCGACGGTGGCGGCGAAGGTGTAGCCGAACCCGTTGGCGTCGGTCTGGCCCCGGCTGAACCCGGCGACCGAGGAGTCGTTGAACGTCTGGACGGTCCGCCAGGTGTTCAGGTCGGGCGTGTCGGCGATGTTCTGGACGGTGTTCGGGTCCCACAGGCCGAGGTCGACCGTGGTGGTGCCGAGCCCGCCGCGGGTGTCCTCGACGCGGATGCCCATGACCTCCGAGCCGGGCTGGCCCAGGATCGTCACGGTGCGGTTGTTGTCGTACTTGGTGGTCAGCGTGCCGTCGTACAGGTTGAGGCGCTGCTGGTAGGTCGTGTAGCCGGTGTCCAGCCCCGGGCTGGTGTTCAGGGTCAGCGTGCCGGCCGCGTAGGTCGACTGCTGGGCCAGGTCGGCGCCGGAGACCTGCATGGTCATGCCGTTCTGGCTCCAGACCATGGCGCCGGTCTTGCCGTTGCCGACCGTCAGGCCGTAGTTCGGGTTGGTGTTCGGCCGGTTGTACACGATGTCGTGCTTGGACAGATAGCCCGCGTAGTTGACGTTCAGGGCCCCGGCCGACTGGTCGAAGGCGTGGTCGGTCGTCGACGCCAGCGCGGGCGACGTCACCACTCCCCCGGCCGCCAGCCCGCCGACGAGCGCTAATGCGGGGAGCGCTCTCAGAAATCTCATGTCATCGATCTCCTGGTCACCACAGCAGATTCAGGGGGTGCGCACCTCTGACAGGGGAGCCGCCGGGCCCCCTGACCGGTGATCGGCGACCGGAGTGGGACAGCCCGACGGCCCCTCTGCGCAGGCACAGGCCCGACTCGCACTGTTACCAAGTCGGAACTGTCAGGCGCAGTTAACATTGGATGTCTTCGGGCGTCAATAGCCCACTCCTGCTTCGCCTCTTCCTGAAAACCGATCAAGAATCCGCGGGCAGACCGTCGATCAGCTGCTTTTTATGTCGCACACAAGAAGAAACTCCATAGGACCGGTCCCAAATACCTCCGATGTCTTGAGATCGTTATCGTCCGTTGACGGTGTCCTGTCAGGTGTGCGAGCCTTTCGGAACACCCCGCACGCGAGTGGCTCCGCGTGCCTGTCGAATCCACCATTCGGGTAGCGGTCGGCGCGCGCTCCTGCGAGCACAGTAAGGAGTCACCGATGCGCCGACTGCTCATGGCGCTGCTCGGGGCGGTTCTGTTAGGGAGCGCGCTCTCTGCCGTTCCGACGGCCGCGAACGCGGCACCGCTCACGAAGGTCCTCGTCTTCAGCAAGACCGCCGGGTTCCGGCACGACTCGATCCCGGCGGGGATCACCGCGATCCGGCAACTGGGCGCCGCCAACGGCTTCACCGTGACGGCCACCGAGGACGCGGCCCAGTTCACCACGGCCAACCTGGCGCAGTACCAGGCGGTCATCTGGCTCTCCACCACCGGTGACGTGCTGAACGCGACCCAGCAGACCGCGTTCCAGTCGTACGTCGCCGGCGGCGGAGGCTACGTCGGCGTGCACGCCGCGGCCGACACCGAATACGACTGGTCCTGGTATGGCGGCCTCGTCGGCGCCTACTTCGCCAGCCACCCGGCCAACCAGAACGCCGTGGTCAAGGTCGAGGACCGGTCGAACGTGTCGACCTCGCACCTGCCGCAGACCTGGACGCGGCTCGACGAGTGGTACAACTACCGCACCAACCCCCGGTCGGTGGCGCGCGTGCTGGCCTCGCTCGACGAGTCGACGTACAGCGGCGGTTCGATGGGCGGCGACCACCCGATCACCTGGTGCCAGAACTACGGCGGCGGCCGGAGCTGGTACACCGGCATGGGGCACACCCAGGAGACCTTCTCCGACGCCGACTTCCGGCAGATGCTCCTCGGCGGCATCCAGATCGCGGCCGGGTCGCGGGCGGCCGACTGCCGTCCTGAGACCGGCTACACCCCCCTCTTCGACGGCACCCAGACCAGCCTCAACCAGTGGCGGCAGGCGGGACCGGGCGGCTTCACCCTGGCGAACGGCACCCTGACCTCGTTCGGCGGCATGGGCCTGCTCTGGTATCCGGTGACCCCGTTCGCCGACTACTCGCTCAAGCTCGACTGGATGATGCCGGGCGACGACAACGGCGGCGTCTTCATCGGCTTCCCCGACCCGAACGGCGATCCGTGGGGGCCGGTCGACACCGGTCACGAGATCCAGATCGACGCCACCGACGCCGACCCGACCCGGACCACCGGCAGCGTCTACAGCTTCCGGGCCCCCGACACCGCCCTGCGGGACGCCGCGCTGAACCCGCCCGGCTCGTGGAACGCCTACGAGATCAGGGTGACCGGCCAGCGGGTCGAGATCTGGCTCAACGGCGTCAAGATCAACGACTACACCAGCACCCGGGCCATCCAGAACGGCCACATCGGCGTCCAGAACGACGGCGCGGGCCTGGACATCAACTACCGCAACATCCGCGTCAAGGGCGAGACGACCCAGCCGCCGGCGACCGACCTCGCCAGGGGCAAGACCGTGACGGCCTCCAGCGTGGAGCCCGGCAGCGCCCACGCGGCCGCCAACGCGGTCGACGGCAACACCGCCACCCGCTGGGGCTCGGCCTACGCCGACCCACAGTGGATCACCGTCGACCTGGGGGCGTCCTACAACGTCAACCGGGTGCGGCTGAACTGGGAGGCGGCCTACGGGCGGCAGTACCGGGTCGAGGTCTCCCCCGACAACGCGACCTGGACGACCGTCACCACCCAGACCGCCTCGGACGGCGGCGTGGACGACCTCACGGTCTCCGGCGTCGGTAGATATGTCCGGATCTACGGCACTCAGCGCGCCCTCACCGCCTACGGCTACTCCCTCTGGGACCTCAGCGTCTACGGCACCCCCGCCTCCGGCGGGCCGACGCTGCTCTCCCGCAACCGCCCGGTGACGGTCTCCAGCGTCGAGCCGAACAGCGCCCACGCGGGCGCCAACGCGGTCGACGGCAACACCGCCACCCGCTGGGGCTCGGCCTACGCCGACCCGCAGTGGATCACGGTCGACCTCGGCCAGACCCGCACCGTCAACCGGGTGCGGCTCCAGTGGGAGGCCGCCTACGGACGGCAGTACCGCGTGGAGACCTCCACGAACAACAGCACCTGGACGACCGTGAGCACCCAGACCGCCGGTGACGGCGGCGTCGACGACCTGACGGTCAACGGCACCGGCCGCTACGTGCGGATCTACGGCACCCAGCGGGCCACCGCCTGGGGCTACTCCCTCTGGGAGTTCGACGTCTACGGCTCCTAGCCCCGAAGCCGCCCCCTCGTCTTGCGGGCGAGGGGGCCCTGAACGACACGGCCCCTCTCGCCCGTGCGGGCGGGAGGGGCCGTTCGTCGTCATGCCGTTAGAAGCCGGCGGTGATGCGGGTGAAGTCCCAGTTGGCCTGGGCCACGCCCGAGCAGGTGTCGTTCAGGCCGCCCGAGCACGGACGGTCGCGGTTGACCGACCAGAAGGCGAGCCGGCCGAGGCCGCGGGCCTTGGCCCAGTCGCGGATCTGGGTCCAGGTGGCCACGGTGGTGACCTCGCTGTTGTCGGAGTAGCCGTTCATGCCCGAGATGCCCATGCGGGCGTAGGCCTGCGCGTCGGTGTAGCCCCACAGGGACTTGAGCTGGTTCTTCAGGCCCTCGGACGCGCTCACCGTCGCGTTGTAGATGCTGGAGGCGCCGAAGTTGAACGGCATGAGGGTGTAGTTGTCGATCGGCACGTTCAGCGCGCGGGCCTGCTGGAGGAAGCGGGCCTCGGCGCCGGCGGGGCCGGACTGGCTGGTGCCGATGGTGACGACGATCTTGATGTTCGGGTTGTTCTGCTTGACGATCTTGAGGCCGTTGAGGATGCGGTCCTGGACGGTGTAGTTGCCCATCTCGTCGGTGTTCTCGACGTCGAAGTCGACCACGTTGGGGCCGTGGGCGTTGATGACCTGCTGCACGGCGCCGGCGAAGGCCGCCGGAGTGGAGCAGTTCGGGCCGAGCTTGTTGCCGGACCAGCCGCCGAAGGAGATCTGGACCTGGCCGCCCGCGGCCTTGATGGCGTTGATGGTCGACTGGTCGGTGCCGCCGGTCAGCGGGCGGGAGCCGTCCCAGCGTGGCACGCAGCCGCCGCCGGACAGGATGAACGCCATGGTGAAGGAGCGCACGCCGGTCTGGCTCATGATCGAGGTGGCGCTGGGCGGGCTGCCCCAGCCGAGGTAGAGGTAGGGCGTGCCGGGGAACTTCGACGGGTTGCCGGGGTCGGGGTTGCCGCCACCGGTCGGGAGGGTCCAGCGCTGGTTGGCGCCGGCGAAGCAGTCCCAGATCTGGAGCGGGGTGCCGTCGGCCGAGGAGTTGCCGGTGGCGTCCAGGCACTTGCCCAGGGCGCGCAGGGTGCCGTCGGACTGGGGGGTCCAGTTCTGGGCGGCGCTGCCGTTGCAGTCGTAGAGCTGCACGCGGGTGCCGTTGGCCGTACTGGCCGCGGCCACGTCGAGGCACTTGCCGAGGGCGCGGATGGTCTGGCCCTGGCCGGTCGTCCACTGCTGGGCGTTGGTGCCGTTGCAGGTGTAGAGCTGGATGGCGGTGCCGTTGGCGGAGCTGGCGGCGGCGACGTCGACACACTTGCCGCCGAACCCGGTGATCTGCCCGACCGCCGCCTGGGCGGGGGCCGCGACGACACCGGTGAGCACGAGCGCGGCGGCGCTCAGCACGGCTCCGGCGCGCAACAGTAAGCGGAGGCGCATGGGGGGTCTCTTTCCGACGAGCGAGTACGGGCAGAGGAGAGCCCGGCCGTTGCTTCTCCTCTTAAATTAACTCGGATGGAACACCCTCCCATTGACCCTTGTCAATAGGAAAGTTTCCGAATTAATTCACCCGCCGATGGCCTTCGAAAGCCCACGAGCTGCGGGAATGCGCTCTCCTGTCATCACCGCCCATCGAGAGCGTGGAGAAGTCTGGTCACTTCGACGCGCCACACGCTGTCGGCGGGGAACCACCTGGACCGTTCCGACAGTGCGCGGGCGGCATGGCCGGCGGCGTCCGCCCGGGCCCCTGTCCGGGCGATCACCACCCACGGCCGCCCCGGATCGGCCCCGCCCCACCACGGCCGGGGCCGCACCGAGAACAGCCCGGCCGCCAGCCGCGCCGCCCGCTCCGCGTCTCCCGGCCGGTCGGCGGCCAGATGCGCCTCGGCCGTCAGCAGCGCCGCCCTGATCTGCCGCCCGGCGTCGAGCGGCCCGCCGAGCGTCATGCACGCCTCGGCCACGGCCAGCGCGCGCTCCGCGACCTCCGCCGCCGTACCCGGGCCGGCCCCCGCCGCCGGCCCGGGTCCGTTCTCCTGCGGCGCTTTGGCCGCCGTGCCCAAGCCGCCGCCCGTCCCGGAGCGGAGCGCGGCCAGGCGGGCGGAGGCCTCCAGGGCTCGGGCCTCCCAGGTCAGCATGTGGTCGTCGCCCAGGACGGCGGCTCGGCGGGCCGACTCCTCCGCCGCCAGGTCGGCGGCCTCCGCGGTGAGCCGGCGGTCGTCCGGTTCGATCAGCGGCAGCGTCAGGAGGGTGACGACCAGGTCGGCGCGGGCCACGCCGGTCCAGTGGTCGTGGCGGTCGAGGGTCTCGCGGCGGCGGGCGAGTTCGGCGTGCTGGGCGGTCAGGGCCCGGCGCAGGTCGTCGGGGCGGGCCCGGCGGGCCAGCCAGCGCAGGTGGCCGCTGGCGATCTCCATGGTGACCGGGTCGTCGGGGCCGAGGGAGACGCCCGCCTCGGCGTGGACGGCCGCCCAGGCCTCGACCGTCTCGTCGACCTGGCGGGTGCGGCTCAGTTCCCGTTCGGTCGCGGCGGCGATGCGCAGCGCGATCGCGTGGGAGGCGCCCAGGTGGGCGCGGGCGCTGGCGAGCAGGTCGCCCAGTTCGGCCGCGGCGGAGGGCCCGCCCGCGCGCACGATGGCGCGCAGGCGGGCGATCCACGAGCGGTCGGCCCGGCCGGGCCGGCCCGTCAGGCCGCACGGGGGCCGTTGTCACGTTCCC